>OY970195.1:0-1437033 GCA_963708185.1 Candidatus Peregrinibacteria bacterium
TCTGCTGGAGGTCCATGAAGTTCTGGTTCGCCTTCAGTTCCGGATAGTTTTCGGCAAGAGCAAAGAGGCTTTTCAAAGTTCCGCTCAAAGCGTTTTCAGCCTGGGCCTTGTCGGCGAGCGTTCCTGCGCCCATGGCCGCGGTGCGGGCCTTGGCGACGTTTTCAAAGGTGGATTTTTCGTGACCTGCATATCCTTTGACCGTTTCCACGAGGTTGGGGATGAGGTCGTAACGTCGTTTGAGCTGGGTTTCGATGTCGGCCCAGGCTTCGTCGACTTTGTTCTTGAGCTGAATGAGGCTGTTGTAGACGCCGATCGCGAAGAAAATGATGAGGACGACGACCGCGAGAATGATCCAACCGGTAGTATTCATATGATAATATTAAAAAATCATGGCTATTATAGGTGGTGGTGGCCTTTTTGCAAAGGTTTTACCTCTTTTGCTCTTTAGAAGGCTCCGCATATTGACATTTTTTTTTTTCACAGTATTATAATGCCTTAAAAAAATATTTTTCTATGAAAAAACGTTTTTTACCTCTAGAAACACCCGCAGACGAATCATCCATTCTTAAAAAAACGAAAGGGAAAAAGGGTCCTTCCGGCAAAAAGGATGAGTTTCTGGTCGACGATAAAATTCTGGAAGCTCTCATGGAAAAACTTTTCGTCGACGCCGCGAATTCACCGTACGGCAGGGTTGATGGATTTGATTTCAGCAGTTTGCACGGATTGAGTCTCGAAGAGGCTTTTCTCCGCTATCCGAAACTTCTGGAAATCATGGATGACGTCATTATCCGCGTGAACAAAGTCGTTTCGAATGCCATGGAATATGCCGTCCACGAAAAAGAGTCGGCCGAGCACGGACGAAAAAACGCACTGCTTCTGAAAAGGTTCGGCAATCTTTTTTTGAGGAACGGACATTTGCCCCAGGCGCTTAAAGCGTTTGAAGGGGCATTGCATTTTTTGGCTGACGAAGGAGAAATTTACACATTGATGGGTGACGTCTACGTGATGATGGGTGATCTTGAGAAAGCGTTGTTCTGTTACGGAGAAGCGCGGCAGTCTCTTGAGGACGACTTTGTGGTTTCAAGAAAACTTGCCGATGTTCATGTAAAATTTGCCGAAGGATTTTTTGGTTCCGATAACGGGAAAGCCGTTCAGTGTTACGAGCAGGCGCTCCAATGTATCGACGGGTATCCTCCCGCGATGAGCGGGCTGGGTGAGATCGCGCTTTTGGAAGGCGATTGTGACACCGCGTTGGAAAATTTCGAAAAGGTTCTTGATCGCGATCCCAGCAATGTCCGCGCGCTCGTCGGATTTGCCAACGCTCATTCTATGTCCGGCAATCTTGATGAAGCCGATGCACTTTTCCGTGAAGCCATCACCCTGAATCAGTTTTATCTTCCCGGACTGTACAACTACGCAAGCTTTCATTTTTATTCCACGAAGAATTTTGTCCAGGCCAGGGTTTATATTGATCGCGCCGCAGGATTGGATCCACGGAATGTGGAGATACTCCTCCTTAAGGTGGAGATCGCCATGGCGATGAAAGATTTCGATTCCGCCGAGAAAGCCGTTGAGGAGGTGCTGGTGCTCGATCCCGGCAACAAAGAAGCTTTCAGTTTTTTCTGCAGACTCAAAAACGGTGAGTGTTTTCTTCCGGAAAATTATATGTCCTCGTTCCAGGCCGTGAAGGTCGAGCGTCAGGCGTCTTCACGGGATCTTTTTTATTCGTTGAAAAACTTTCAGCGGCTCAACAACGCACGGACATTTGACCGTTACGTCAACGAGGTCTCCAGGGACCAGCAGGACCGCTTCAGCAGGTTTCGTTCCAAATACGACGGACCTACTTTTCTGAACTAGGTTTCAGGAATTTCTGCAGATTATCTTTCGATCCGTACTCGATGCGGATGCCTTCCGGCAAAGCTTCAAGGAACTGATGGCCGTATTTTTTCTGAACGATGCGGGTGTCGAGGACGATGATGGTTCCGGTGTCTTCGCTGCTGCGGATGAGACGGCCGAAGCCCTGTTTAAACTTGAGAATGGCTTTGGGAAGCTGGTATTCGTTGAAGGGATCGGAATATTTTTTGGAACGGGCTACGATCATGGGATCGTTGGGGGGATCGAACGGCAGTTTCTGGATGACGACGCAATTGAGATCGTTGCCGCGGAGATCCACTCCTTCCCAGAAGCTCTGCGTGCCGAAGATGGCCGAGGTTTCAGGTTCATCCTTGAAATGTTCGACGATCTTGCCGCGACCTCCGCTGATCTGCTGGGCAAGGACGTTAATGCCTTCTTTTTTGAGTTCGGGTGCGATCTGATGGTATGTGGCCGACAGCGCTTTTTTCGCCGTGAAGAGCACAAGCGTCCTGCCGCCGTTGGCCTTGATGATGTTTTTGATAAGCTTGGCGCAGCTCATGAAATATCCTTCGGTCGCCGGTTCGGGCAGGTCTTCGGGGATAAGGATCTTTACCTGGTCGGGGTATGAAAAATGTGAGGGGAGATGGGTCTCTTCGAAACTCTGGTCTAGCCCGAGCTGGTCGCGGATGAAGTTGAAGGTGTGATCGGTGCGTAGGGTGGCGGACGTGAGGATGATGCTGGATTTTTGATTCCAAAGAACGTTCGTCAGCAGCGGGCCGACGTCAACGGGGGAGCGGCGGATGGTGATGTTGTCTTCGTAGGTTTTGTTGATCCAGGTCATCTGGTTGAAGGTTTCTCCTTCGCTTTGGAGGACGGACTGGAGGTCCGCGAGTTTTTTTTCGCATTCGTACATGTAGCCTTTGACCTCTTTCCATGGCACGCTGTTTTTTTCCGGCGCCGCTTCATGGATTTTCGAGAGTTGTTCCATGAGTTCTCTCGCGGAATCGGAAACGGTTTTCCCCGCATCTCTCGTCTGGAGCCATTCTTTGCTCATCACGTCGGCGTCGGAGAGGTTGAGCTGGCTGTAGAACTGGCTTTGGCCGAGATGTTTTTCCAGGAAAATTCCGGCGAGGCCGAAGAAAATGTCGATGCGGCCGACGAGATGTTCCGTGGTTTTTCGTGCGGACTGGATTTCATCGAGGACGGAAGCCTCCTTGATGAAACGTCCGAGGACGTCGAGACTTTTCTTGAGTTTCTCGAACGGACGTTGGAAAGAATGGAACGCCAGAGCTACGGTGAAGGCGTCCGTTGCAACCTTTTCCAGATGGTGGGCTTCGTCGACGATGAGGTCGTCGTATTCCGGAAGAATCGGGTTTTCGGCGTTGCTGTCCTGCAGCAGCAGGGCGTGGTTGACGATGACAATATCGGCGTTCATGGCTTTCTGGCGGGCTTTCATCAGGTAGCATCCGTTTTTGAATTCCGGATCGTCGTGGGAGCAGGCGTATTCGGCGCAGCAAATTTCATCGAGCAGTGAATACTCTTTTCCCACGAAAGTGAGTTCGTCGAGGTCACCGGTCTGGTCGCTTCCGCTTGAAGACGACATCCCGCTTGAGCTCGAGCTGCGGGTGAGCCAGAGCAGAATCTTAATGATGAGCGTGGTTTCGACGTCGTCAAAAGCATCTTTCATCATGAGCAGTTCGAGCCGTTTGTAGGAAAGATAGTTTCTGCGGCCTTTGACCAGGGCGATTTTGAAAGCCGACGGCGCGATGAGTTTTTCAACCAAAGGAACGTCTTTTTTCAACAACTGTTCCTGGAGATTGTGAGTGTAGGTCGAGATGACGATTTTTTTGTGCTGTTTGAGGGCGTAGTGGACTGCAGCCATAAGATAGGCGAGCGTCTTGCCCACGCCCGTACCGGCTTCAATAAGTCTTTTTTTGTCCTGTGCAAAAGCCTCCAAGATCAGCTCAGTCATGTGCTGTTGGCTGGGGCGGGTTTCGTAGCTTTTTACGATCTTTGCAAGTTTTCCTTCAGGACTGTAGGTCGCCAGGAGTTCTTCGGCGCTTTGTTCGTACGGCGCTGCTGCGATGTCTTTTGGAAATGCGGATGAATGTTCTTTTTTTGGTGCCGCCGGGGTTTCGGTTTCAAGAAAAATTTCGCGAAGGTGCCAGGTGCTTCTTTTGAGAATGGTCTGGATTTTTTTGAGCGTCGTCCCGTCGATCTCATGGATTTTTTCCTGAAGGATGAGGAAAAGTTTGTAACAGGCGACCGTGTCCGACATGGCCCGGTGTTTCTGGTCGTGATGCAGTTTGAGGGTGCGGCCAAGCGTGTCGAGGCTGTACGAAGGGAGTCCTGGAAGGAGTATCATGCTCAATTGGAGCGTGTCGTAGAGCGGTCCGGTAATGCTGACGCCTTTTGCTCTCAAAAAATTCACGTCAAAATCGATGTTATGGCCCACGATGGGAGCATCGCCAATAAACGCTTCAAGTTTTTCCCTGAGCGATTCGAGTGTCGGAGCTTCGGCAACGTCCTGGTCCTTGATCCCGGTAATATGGGTGATGATATGCGGGATGGGGATTTGGGGATTGATGAAGGTTTCAAAAGTATCGATGATTTTGTCTCCTTCGAACTTTACGGCGGCTATTTCAATGACCTGATCTGTTCTGGGATCGAAGCCGGTACTTTCAATATCAAGAGCGATGCACGTTTTCATGGATTAATCTTGCCTGAAATTTGACCGTTAGGGAAGTCTTTGAAGGTTCAGGCTTCTGACTTTGAGTTCAAGCTTGTGAACGGATGAATGTTTGCGGCCCTTGAAAGAGTTTTCCACCAATCCGAGGTTCTGGAGATAGTCCTGGATGGCTTGATAGAGTTGTTGCTGGCGCAACTGCGGTGATCTTCTGGTCATTGGCGCGTGCTTAGGAAGTATATCAATTTCAGTATAGGTGAGTATATACTCACCGTCAAGAAATTTTGTTTCGTGAGGTTTCTTGTAGAATTTTAATTTTTTTAATTGCGGTGAAAAGCCAATAATTTCGCTGTTTTTTTAAATTATAAAATACTTTAGTAATCTTCCAATGCCTAAAATTTGCGTAATAGATTTTTTTTGATATGATTATCTGAAACCTCGGAGTTGGAAAATCAATCTTCCTTCTTAACATCTGGACATTCTGGAGTTTCAAAAAACAAAAACAAATGGTTCCTTAAAAAAACATAAAATAAAATATCTGCAGAGATTGATGGGAAGGTGAACTGGTTGCCTCAGGAGGATCAATGTCCTCCGTAAAATCTTCACAACCTGGTCAGGAGTGATGGAGTACCAACGCCCTAGAACTTTTCACCTTCTCTCTGCCTCTACAGGTCGCGTTCGCTTCACTGCGACACGTCGCCTTAGCTCAGGCTATATATGCTCGGTAATGGCACTTGCGGATGACTTCCGCTCCTGCCGTTCACAGTTGTCCGGTGTCCTTCGTTTGTTCCTTCGGGAGCCTCAGGATACGCCAAACGGACGGTGGCTGGCCCCACTGGAAAAATAAGCCGAAACCCAGCATATATACGGGCTCGTCAGCCTTCAAACAAATTCCAAAAACAAAAATACCTTGAGTTCTCACAAATTTTTCTTTCCCTGAGAACCCATAAGGACCGGAATTTCACCCCGCTACCCGTTAGCGGGGTTTTCTTTTGTCCGCGTAAAAAAAGGGAGCTTCTCGAAGCTCCCTTTTTTTACCGGTGAATTTTCCGAGAAGTATTTTTAGTAGACGTTCGGTCCGGTTGTCTGTTCGGTGCCCTGCTGGGTGTAGTCGATCGGACGTAACATGCCCGGTTGTTGGACGTCCCCGCCTGAAGGAGCTGATCCGAATTCGAGGTCGCGGAGAAGCTTGATGATCTTGGACGCTTCGGCGCGGGTAATGTTGCGGTGGGGTTCGAACCTGTCGGCACTTACGCCCTGGACCAATCCGTCAGCGTAGGCTGCGTGGATGGCGTTGGTGAACCAGTCGCCTGACGAAACGTCGCTGAACCGGGTGAAGTTGGCTACCGGGCTGACGTCTTTGAGGCTCGCGCTGACGTTGTAAAGAATCTGGACGGCTTCGGCGCGGGTAATAGGATCGTCGGGATGGAAGGTGCCGTCATTGTAACCGGTGATATATTTTTCCGATGCCGCGGCGTTGATGTACTGGGCGTACCATACTGAGGTGTCGGCCGGAACGTCTTTGAAGTAAGCGGTGGTTCCGTCGTAGTTCGGGGTGTAGGTCATGTCTTCGGCTTCCATGACCATCTTGATGAATTCGGCACGGGTGATGGCATTGCCGGGACGGAAGCATCCGTCACTGTAGCCGCTGATGATGTAGTCTTTGGAGAGATCGTCGACATAAGGTTTGAACCAGTCGGTCGAGCGGACGTCGCAGAAGGTTTTCGGAGTGGGCACGTACTGGTAATTCTGTGCGGACTGTTCCACCTGGAAGGCGTTCTGGAACAGTTCACCGTATTTTTGGAGGCCGGCAATGTCCACGTTGACGGAACCACTGCCCCACACGGTGTCGGAGGTGGCGGAACCGGTTTCGTACACGTCGTGCCATGGATCAAGAAGTCCGTTGATGAACGTTGAGACGTCACTCGGCGCGCTGAGAAGATCCATGAGCATTTTGGCGTAATCGTGGATGCTGTCGAAACTGACGTATCCGACGCCGGCCATACTTTGATTCGGAACAAAAGCCTGGCTGAACGTGGCGTTATTGAGCATGCCTTTGCCGTCCAGCGTATAGGCGTCGTTGACGTTCGGGGAGGTGGTGATGACAAGCAGTCCGTCCGTCGTCACCGCGGCGTTCACGGTGAAGAGCGTTTTGTCACCGGGCAGACTTTGCATGAGGGGATCGGCATCGGGTGATTTGCTCGGATCGAACGTGAGATGGTAGTAAGCGGTGCCGTTCGAAGTCACGATGCTGCGGTTGTAGAAGTCGACGCCGCTGTCTTTTTCCATGGCGTTGAAGGTTTTATCCACGTAATCCACCAGCTTGACGAGAACGGTGCCGGCCTTGCTTTGCATGGTCCTGACGTCCACGACCAGTGTCGCCGCCGGGTAGATTTGATCGGTTTTATGGAAGGACATGGCGTATTTCCCCTGAAAGAGAGGAAGCAGGTCTGCGTCGAAGTCCAGTCCTGAATCCGCTTTGAAGTTGTTTTTCCAGGCGGTGAAATCGGAGTTCGCCTGGGCGTCGTTCACGATGAATTTCATGAAATCCTGCACTTTGCCCTGCAGGTTGTTCCCTTCACCGAAGATCATCACGTTGTTGCTGTTGATGTATCTGTAGAGTTCAGGAATGAAGTTGTAGCGGTCAAAGGAGAGGTTGAGTTGTTTGAGTTTGGCATCATCGCCTTTGACGACCACACTGAAGTTGAAACCGGTATCGGTCTCACCAACGCTGATGCCCTCGGCGTTGAGAGCCGCCATAAGGTCTTTTTCTGCTGAAAGGAGATCTCCGAGTCCAAGCACTTGTGAAGCATCTACGCTGTTTTGATACATGCTCGGGTTAACGTACATGTTGAGGAAGCTTCCCGGGAGGTCTTTCGAGCGGACCGCCATGTAGCCGTCGGTCTGTGCGAGCGGGGTGCCGGTTTTTTGCGTGTACATGTCGAGAAGTCCGGTCATGCGGTCCTCTGTGCCCGTTACGACAACCAGATCGCCGATCATCGTGATAAAGGTATCTGAAGAAGGACTGTAGACGGTCATGTTGTCCACGGTCGTCACGGTTGTGTCGGTCGGAAGCAGGCTGACGAGTGTCGCGTAATCATCAGAGGTCATGTGCATGGAAGCGTAATTTTCAGGTGAAGGATATGTGTACGCGGATGAATAGGATGTCGCTGGTTCGGTCATCATGACGTTCTTGGTGGCAACGGTGAGTTTGTTGTTTGCGAGTTCTTTGTTGAGGATGTCTTTGAGCGTGGCGGTGTCCTGGTCAGACATACCGGTGATCCCGCCGTTGGTGAACTGTTCGATAAGCGAACTGAAGTCGTTGTTGAACGGATTGGGCGCTCCGGTGTTGAACTCAACAAGCTGGTCGATGTCCGAAGGTAGAAGCTGTGCCAGTTCCACGTGAGCGGTTGGCGGTGGGTTTTGCGTTGCCGTCTGTGCGGAAGCGACGTTGACGAACGATGCCCCGTATATGGCGAGCATGCTTAAAGAGGCAACAATTTTGTTGGTGTGTTTTTCCATGACGGTGAGGTAAAGGGTTAAAGAATTTTTACGAATTTATCAAAAAGGTTTTCCGTGTCCGTGGGGCCGGGAGCGGCTTCCGGATGGAACTGTACGGAAAAGAAAGGGAGCTTGGTATGCTTGATGCCCTCGACGGTTTTGTCGTTGGCGTTTTCAAACCAGACCTTCCAGTCCTTTGGGAGTGATTTGCGGTCGATGGCGAAGCCGTGGTTCTGGGAGGTGATGTAGCAGCGGCCGGTTTCGAGATCAACGCATGGGAGGTTCTGGCCGCGGTTGCCGTAACGGAGTTTGTAGGTTTTGGCACCGGCCGCGAGGCCCATGAGCTGGTTGCCGAGGCAGATGCCGAAGGTCGGGATCTTTTTTTCAAAACCTTTGCGGATGAGGTTGATGGTTTCCTTACACATGGCCGGATCTCCCGGGCCGTTGGAAATGAAGACACCGTCGAATTTTTCTTTGGCGGCAAAGTAGTCGTAGTTCCAGGGGACGCGGATAACGGTGATGTCCCTGTTCAAAAAGTTGCGGATGGTGTTGTTCTTGACGCCGCAGTCGATCATGATGACGCGTTTTTTCCCGGCTTTATACACTTTCGGTTTTTTGGGACTGACCTCTTCGACGATATTGTAAGTGTTGGGGTTGTACTCTTCGACGTCTTTGTCTTCAACGAGAATTTTGCCGAGCTGGGAACCTTTGTCGCGCAAAAGCTGGGTGAGTTCGCGGGTGTCGATGCCGGTGATGCCCGTGACCCCCTGTTCTTTGAGCCATTTTCCGAGGCTTTTGGCTGCGTTCCAGTGGTTGTAGTTTTGTGAATATTCTCCGACCACGATCCCTTTGGCGTGGATGCGGTCGCTTTCGAACACCTTGCTGATTTTATGTTTGTCGTTTTTTTCTTCAGGCACGCCGTAGTTGCCGATCAGCGGGTAGGTGAACGTTAAAAGTTGTCCCTGGAACGAAGGGTCGGTCAGACTTTCGGGGTATCCCACCATGCCCGTTGAAAAAACGACTTCTCCGGAGGTGCTTTTTTCTGCACCAAAGATGTAACCCTCATAACTGGTACCATCTTTGAGAACGAGTCGTCCTTTTTTCATGAAAAGTGTTTAGTTCCTGCACACTATAACGATGGGAGTACAGGCAGGCAAGAGCTTTTTCAAGGTTTCAGGAGAATATCGATGATGACTCCCGGATCAGAGTATTTCATGAGAAGTCTGTGAAGTTCCGTGCAGTGATCCTGTAGTTCTTTTCCCGCCATTTTTTTTGAATCCTGGATGAAAGCTTCTTCAAAAGAATCTGTTATTTTTCCCCGGATGTCCTTTCTCATGAGGAGGACGTTCTGGTCCACTTTTCCTTCCTTGACCAGTACTCTGAGTAGCTCATCGGGGTCTTTTTTCATGCTTTTCATTTCAGCGGCATCGGCAATTTCGAAACTGAGCTCTTCTTTTTCTTCGTCGGAAAGAAGTTCGATGAGGGAGTTCGGGATATCGATTCCGAACCAAGCGCATTCCACGGCCAGCGCGAGCCGGAAGCGTTGTTTGCAGACTTTTATGAAATTTGCGTCCATGGCAAAAAGGACCATCAGTCCCCGGAGTTTGGCGATGTGTGATTTGAGTTCGTCATGTTCATAAGGATCGGCCAGGGTATGATCCCATTCTTCAAAGTAGGATTCTTCGGAAAACAGCATTTCAAACTTGTCGATAAAATTTTGATCCATATTTTCTTTTTTTAATCCTTCGATGATCGCGACGACGCCAAAAACAGGATCGTCCTCTGTAAGATAAATCAGCGCCCATTCGACCGAAAAGTGCTGGCTGAGATCGTCAAACTCGGCCGGGAGTTTATTGATGTAGCGTTCAAAATGCTCAGGAGTATCCATATTCAGTCTTTTTGCAAAAAAGAGCGCTCGCATGTGGTTCAGTTCAGCAAGCTGTTTCTGAAAAGGGGTTGGCTCTTGCGGTTTTTCCGATCCCGACAACTGATCCTTGGCCATAACATCATAAAAACAGGAGCTCAATGTAGCCATTCCTTGATATCACGTCAATTAAAAAATATTTGAATGTTTGTTCAAGTCCAAATTTCGTTTTGTGTAATTTTTCAAGGACGAACCGTTATATCCTATTGAATACAGGTTTACATTTTCACCCCCCAAAAATCTATGCGGAAAATTTTTAAAATTTGGGCCGGCGTTAGCCTCGCCGCTCTTGCGGCGAGTCTTTTGCCGACGGCTTTTGCCCAGACAGCGACAACCACGACAACAAGCTCGGGCGTTTCAACGTCAAGTGCCATGACCCAGGCTTCGGCCCCTTTTCCCGACGTTTCTTCGGATTACGTCAATGCCGACGCCATTGATTATTTAAAGACTCAGGGCGTCGTTCAGGGCTATCCTGACGGGGATTATCATCCTTCGGATGAGATCAACCGTGCGGAATTCACCAAGATTGTCATGGGGTCCCTTGATTCCAATCCTTCGGGAGCGAACTGCTTTCCGGACGTGAAGGACGAATGGTTCGCGCCGTATGTGTGTGAAGCCAAGTCCAAGGGGATTATTTCCGGATACGATGACGGAACGTTCAAACCTGCCGATACGATAAATTTTTCTGAAGCTGCAAAGATCATCGTCAACGCCTACGGAATTCAGGAAGGGCAGACCGGTGATCAATGGTTTAAACCTTACGTGACTGCACTGCAGGGCAAGAACGACATTCCTTTGTCCGTCGAATTTTTCAACGAAAATGTCAAAAGAGATGCCATGGCGGAGATGATTTATCGTTTGAAGGCGAACGTGAGCGATAAAGCCACGAGAACCTACGACGAAGTGGTCGGTGATAATTTTGTGACAGTGAACTCCTGCCAGGATCTCCAGCAGCGTTTCGACGAACAGAGTGCCTATAATTCCGCTGCAGGAGTGGGATCGGTTTCAAGAGATGTCATGCTGGAACAACCGGTCGGAGCTCCAGTTCCTACGACGAGCCAGATGGCCCCTGAGGCGGCTCCAACCTCGGGCGCCCAGCTTCAGACAACATCCAACGCTCTTTCCTCTGCTGATCAGGGAGCGGCAACGTCACAAGGAGCCGCCACGGATTTTTCTACAACCAATGTTCAGGTCGCTGGCGTCGATGAAGGTGATGTCATCAAGAATGACGGAAAATATATTTATATCATTAAAGGAAGCGAACTGAGGGTCGTTGAGGCATATCCGGCGGAAAACCTCAAAGAGCTTGTCAGTTTTACGCTCGGTAATCCTGATGAAACGTTTAATCCCACGGAGATGTACGTGGACGGGAACCAGCTGACGGTCGTCGGCTCCGACTATAAGACCCCGTATGGAACTCCGACACCGGTACCGATGGAGTCGACGACTTCGGGCGGGTCAACCGGTTCGGCTGGTGCTGTCAGCGGTTCCGGCGGAACCGCGGTGCCCGATGCAACGGGAGCTCCGGCAATGCAGGGGACAACTGTACAGGTTACTCCGACGTCGGCACCGAACATGATGATATATCCTTACTATAATTCAACCCGCACCAAGGTTTTCGTCATCGACATTACCGACAGGACCAAGCCGGTCGTTACCAGGTCCGTTGAGTTCGACGGGAACTACTACACCTCGAGAAAAGTGGGGAGCACGCTTTATATGGTCATGAACTATTACTATTCACCGATTGTGTATTACGGCGCGATGCAGCCGGGAGTCGTGGACTCCGCGAGCGGCGGTACTGCCACTTCGACTTCCGCTTCGACCGTGGATCCCGCACTCGTCCCGCAGATGGTCGATACGAAAACGGGAACACAGGAAGCCATCGCTTCATGTTCGCAGATCCGCATCCTGCCCAAGGAAGATAATTTCAATTATCTTATCACCGCCGCGGTGCCGTTGAGCGACCTTTCGAAAAATGTTTCGCGAAGTGTCGTTATCGGGAGTTCGGACAATGTCTATGCATCGCAGAATAATCTTTACGTCGCCGCCAATGACTGGGGTGGTGGTTTTTACCGCCCTTACGGCGATTACGATACGGCCGTCTACAAGTTCGCCCTTGGCAACGGAACCATCACCTACAACTCCAAGGGAAAGGTTCCCGGCCAGTTGCTCAATCAGTTCAGCATGGATGAGTCCAACGGTTATTTCCGCGTCGCCACCACCAAGAACGAGTATGTTCCAGGATCTGAGATCAACAACAACGTTTATGTCCTCGATTCGGGGATGAAACTGACGGGGAAGATTGAAAATATCGCTCCGGGTGAGAAACTTTATTCCGCACGATTTATGGGCAACAAGGCGTACCTCGTGACCTTCAAGCGAGTGGATCCGTTTTTTGTTCTTGATCTGAGCAGCCCGACGAACCCGAAGATCGCAGGGAAGCTCAAGATCCCGGGATACAGCGAATATCTCCAGCCGTACGACGATAACCACATCCTTGGTTTCGGTTACGACGTCGACGCTTCACTGGTGACTCCGGATACGGATTTTTTGCCTTACAACGCCAAAAAGGGTTTGAAGATCAGCATGTTTGACGTCACCAATCTCGCCAATCCGAAAGAGATGTTTACCACCATCATCGGTGACCAGGGGACGTACAGCGAAGTGCTTGATAATCATAAAGCTTTGCTTTTCGATAAGGACAAGCAACTCCTGGCTCTTCCGATCACGGTGTATCAGCAGCAGTCGTCCGCAGCCTGCACGGACTATACCTATTCGACCTGTCCGACGTCCTGCCAGCAGATCTGCGTTCCGTCTTCATGTACCTATAATAACGGCATCAAGGTATGCACTACGGATTGTGACGGCGCTAACAGCTGTCTCCAGCCGAGCAACGTGTACCCGGTTCCGGTTTTTGACGGGGCGTACGTCTACACCGTGAATTTGACCGACGGGTTCCAGCTGAAAGGAAAGATCACACACTATAATGCCGACGAGCAGGCTTCGCTTGCCACCAACGGTTATACGAACTATGAAAAGACTATCCAGCGTTTGCTGTACATGGGAGAGGATCTCTACAGTGTTTCGCAGGGAGCAGTGAAAGCCAACGCGCTTTCCGATCTCAGTGAAAAGAACATGATCGAGCTCGCGGGGTCGGTGTACCAGATTTATTACGGCAAACCCTTGCCGCTGTAATCCGGCGTGAATTTATTTTGTGCGTTAAGAAGCCCCTTGAAAAAGGGGCTTCTTGGTAATTTGTAAAAACCCCTTTCTTTTTAGAGCGGGTTGGGGGTATAAAAGGAACGGCCAGATTTTAACTCTCCTTCTATGAAGAACTTTGCCGGGTCGGACATCCTCTCCACCACGGATTTATCGAGGGACGATATTGAACATATCTTCAAGGTTTCCGAGCAGTTCCTGCCGGTGGCTTTGAAGGAAAAAACGTCCAACTTGCTCGAAAATAAGTTGATGGCTGCGCTTTTCTACGAGCCCAGCACGCGAACGAGGTTGAGTTTTGAGGCTGCCATGAACCGTCTCGGCGGTCGTGTGCTTACCGTTGTCGGTTCGGAATATTCTTCCCTGGCCAAAGGAGAAACGTTGTGGGATACGGGAAAAATGATCGAAAAATACGTCGATGTCATCGTGATGCGTCATCCTCAGCCGGGTTCGCCCAAAGAAATTGCTGAAAGTGCGTCGGTACCGGTCATCAACGCAGGAGACGGTTCCGGAGAACACCCCACGCAGGCTTTGTTGGACGTATTCACCATTACCCAGGAACGCAAAAAAGTCGACGGCCTGACGATCGCCCTGGTCGGTGACCTGAAGTATGGCAGAACGGTTCATTCGCTTTCGCATCTTCTTCCGCATTTTAAAATCAAACTGATCCTTGTCTCTCCCGAAAAACTGCGTATGCCTTCGGAAATTACCGATAAACTCAAGCAGAACAATGTTGAGTTTGAAGAGACGGAAGATCTTGAGGTCGCTTTAAAAAACGCTCAGGTGATTTATGATACCAGGGTCCAGAAGGAACGTTTTTCCGATCCTGCTGAGTACGAAAAATATAAACACTACTACGTTCTGACCAGAGCGCTCATCGAGAAACATAATTCAAACATCACCATCATGCATCCGTTGCCCCGTGTGGGAGAGATCAACCAGGACGTTGATGATCTGCCCGGTGCGGCGTACTTCCGCCAGGCCCAGAACGGTGTTGCGGTGAGAATGGCGCTGTTGGCTCTGGTTCTTGGGAAAGCCTAATGGCAATTTGCCGTCGCTTTTGATAAGCTTTGCGTAACATCAAAGTTTTTTTCATGAAAGAGTTTGTCCTCCACAATGCGAATATCGTGACTCCCGCCGGGATCGTTGCGGGATACGTTGTCGTTCGGGACGGAAAAATAGAGACCGTTGAGAAAGGTTCGTACGCGGGCACACTTGAAGCGATCGATCTTGGTGAAAAATATCTTCTGCCGGGGTTGATTGACGCGCATGTGCATTTTCGTACGCCCGGAATGGAACAGAAAGAGGATTGGACTTGCGGGTCAAAAGCCGCACTCGCCGGAGGCGTGACGACGGTTCTGGACATGCCGAATACCAATCCTCCGACGACCAGCGAATCTTCTCTGGAGTTGAAACGCACGTTGGTGAAAAAGGATGCATTGGTGAACTACGGTTTTTTTGCCGGAGCCACCAAGGATAACCTTCAGGATCTGAAGGCTATGAAGGGTATCGCCGGGATCAAAGTGTACATGGGGAGTTCGACCGGGAATCTTCTCGTCGACGACGTCAAGGCGCTGGAAGCGTTGATGAAGGCTTTCGGGTCCGATGGTGATGAACAGCGGATTTTGGCTTTACATGCGGAAAACGAGGAATGCATCCAGAAGGGTTTTCACGACCATGAAGGTGAAGATGATCCCGCGGTTCATTCCAAAATCCGCGCTCCCGAATGTGCGGAGGAAGCGGTACAAACGGCACTGGGACTCGTTGAAAAATACAAGACGCGCGTCCACCTTTGTCACGTAACGACCCGTGCGGAACTTGCCCTGGTACGGAAATTTCGCAAAGAGCAATCCAAAGATATTGCAGAGTTGGTGAGCGTTGAGGTAACTCCTCATCATCTTTTTTTGAGCGATAAGGATTATGAAGTGTACGGCAACCTGGTGAAAGTGAATCCGCCGCTGCGTTCGGAAGACGACGTGAAGGCTTTATGGGAGGGAATTGCCGATGGTACCGTGGATATGATCGCCACCGACCATGCTCCGCATTTGTTGTCTGAAAAACAGTTACCTTACGCGCAGGCGCCGTCGGGCGTTCCGGGCGTGCAGACGATGCTGCCTCTGCTTTTAAACGCCGTGCATGAAGGAAAGCTTGCCCTGAAAAGGGTCGTTGAACTTTGTTCGACCCATCCCGCGCAGCGATACGGTATCAAACGAAAAGGTGCCATCACTGAAGGGAATGATGCGGACTTTACCGTTGTGGATATGAATCTCCATGAAAAGATCTGTCATCATTATTTATGGACGAAGCCGGACTGGTCGCCGTTCCACGGCTGGATGCTTACGGGCTGGCCTGTGATGACGTTTGTGTATGGGACAAAGATGTACGAGTGGAGGGAGACGTTTGGTCAAGAACTTGGAAGGGAAGTGGAGTTCGGGAGCTGATTTTCATCAAGGCGCTCGTGACTTTAGTTTAATATTATTGTATAATAATATAATATATTTATATTGTACGTTTTGTCATGTCTCAAGCCTGCTCAATGAAGCCAAAATTCCAGACCCAGTTCAAGGTTTCCGTCATAGGATGCGGAAGCGTGGGGTCTACTGCGGCATACGCCATGCTTTTGGACAGTACTCCGTCCGAGCTTGTTCTTGTTGATCAAAACAAGGATAAAGCCCACGGGTTGCTTCTGGATTTTGAACATTCGCTTCCTTTCGTGAATTACACCAAAGTAACGGCTTCCGACGGTTATGAGGCATGTGCCGGTTCCCAACTGGTCGTGATCACCGCGGGGGCGCGGCAGGCTCCCGGAGAAACCCGCCTGCAGCTTATTGATAAAAACCGCAAGATTTTCGAAGATATTATTCCCAAAGTGGCCAAGGCCGCGCCCGATAGTATCTTGCTCATTATTTCCAATCCCGTTGATGTTCTGGTGTATGAAGCGTTAAAGCTTTCCGGATTCCCGGAAAATCGCGTTTTTGGAAGCGGAACGATGTTGGATACTTCGCGTTTTCGTTTTCATATTTCCGAGCAACTTTGCCTCAGCCCGAAAAGTATTGAAGCTTTTATCCTGGGAGAACATGGGGATACTTCGTTCCCCGTATTCAGTTCCGCAAATGTTGCCGGGAAACGTCTTTTCGACTTCGAAGGGTTCACCCGGAAAGTTGCGGACCAATGTTATGAAGATACAAAAAATGCCGCGTATCGTATTATCCACGACATGGGCTTTACCTGTTATTCCATCGCCACCGTCATCCGAGAGATCATGACCAATATTTTCCAGCATTCCAAGATCGTGGTGCCGCTGTCGGTGAAATTGAAAGATTATTACGGCCACAGCGATGTCGCCTTGAGCGTGCCGTGCGTGCTTGACAGCAGCGGCGTTTCGGAGGTCATCAAAGTTCCGCTCGACCAAAAAGAGCAGGAGATGCTGGCGGAGTCGGTCAAGGCCCTCAAGGGGTATCTTGGTTAGGTTTTGGGGAGCAAAAGTGTGAAGGTGCAGCCTGGCCCGTCATCGTTGTTTCTGGCGCTTACCGATCCGCCGTGTTCTTCCATGATGATTCTTGTCGACGCAAGGCCGATGCCGTAGCCGCTTACTTCGGTCGTTTCACCTCTTCGGTAGGGTTGGAAAATGTCCTGATGGTTTTCAGGTAACCCGGGTCCGTGGTCTTTGATGTTGATATAACTGAAGTTTTCGTCTTCGTCGAGAAGAATTTCGATCTTCGCGTCTTCATCGTGTCCGCTGTGTTTGACTGCATTGTTGACAAGGTTGAGTACAGCTCTAGAAAGCTGGTTTTCAAAACCATGGAAGTTCGAGATGTTGAGGGGGTTTACCAGATTACAGTATTTTGCGAACGGTCCGAGCGATCTATGGAAAAATTTTGATACACTTATATTTTTCTTTGGAGTCTCTTTCAACGGTATTCTTTTTGATTGTTTTGCCCTGTTTACGGTCAAAGCCTGGTCAGCCATAAGGAGGACGCTTTGTAAACTTAAAGCGATGTCATGACGGATCTGGCCTTCTTCACAGGTTTCGAAGTCACCGGATTCGAGGACTTCAAAGTTGTATACCACGGTTGCGATCGCGTTTTTTATATCATGCACTACACATGCAAGCAGGAGATTTCCGTCGGGGTCTGCATCGTCAGGAGTGGTTCTTTTTTCCCTTGCCCCAGAGGCGGGCGGGGTTGTGTTTGCTATGTTCAGTGGCGGATGGCCGGTTTCTACTCTTCGTTTAAAAACGCCTGTTGTCCGGGATGTATCATCAATCCGCTCTCCTATTTTTTTTCTGTCGTTCATCTGTAAACGTAAAATGTAAACGTAAAAGGAAGTCACTGTATCAGCCTTCAGGTCATTTTAGTGATATTTTTATGATATTTACTTATATGACTTTAACTTTCTTCAGATGTGAACAAATGTTCATTTTTTTTGGGTGAGGCATATACCGGAATCGTGACGGTGAACTCGGTTCCTTTTCCTTTTGGATTTTTTTTGACCTGAATTGTCCCTTTCAGCTTGTGTACTATCTTTTTTGCGACATAAAGTCCAAGTCCCAATCCTTCCTGTCTTTCCCCGACCCCAGGTGTCTGCGGTAAAATTGTTCGAAAATTTTATCGTGTTCTTTTTCAGGGATACCGACCCCCGTATCCCTCACAATCGCCTGAAGCTCTTTATTGTTCAAGACGATTTCTAAAACCACGGCCCCCTTTTTTGTATATTTGATGGCGTTATCAAGAAGTATCGTGATGATCTGTTCGAGCTGCACGATGCCGCCATAATATTTTTTGTTTGAGGAAGTAATATACACTTCAAAAGCAATTCCTTTATTTTCGGCTTTTCGCTGGAAATTTCTGATAATGGCCTCAAGCTGCTGTTCAAGGTTAAGTTTATGGATGTCCTGCGGAACTTTCGCCTCTACCTCGCGAAGGCTGAAAATGGAGTTGCAGATTTCGGCCATTCGATTGATGCTTTCCTGAATGTCCTTGGCTTTTGCGCTCAATTCCCGGTGAGTCGCCTCATCCATATTTTTTTTCGATTTTTCCAGGAGGAAATAGATCAATTGGGAACTGTTATGGGCAATGGCGATCGGGGTTTTCAGTTCATGGCTCAGAATTGATGTCGTCGTTTTTTCAATCTCATACTGTTTTTCCAGTTTTTCGAACTGGATGCTGTTATTGATGGCTATTCCTGAAAGGTTTGCGTATAAAGCAAGCATGTCCAATTCTCTTTTGTTCAGTTGTTTTTTCCTGCTTCCAAAAGCAATGGCTCCGATCACTTTTTCACCGTGGAGAATCGGTATGCCGACGCATGATTTGATTCCTAGAAGTTTCTGAATCAGATCGAGAAGAGCGCCGGGTTTAAAAACAGGTGAGAAAAACCTGCGCAGTTTGTGGGATTGTACGATTTTCCCTTTGTTTACGCATTGAGTGATCAACGTGTCCTTCATGGTCAACGGGTATTTGATTTTGAATACGTCAAAGGGGATGATTTTCTGTAAAATTTTATGAGCGCCTGTCGTGAAAGACTGGAGGACTAAATTGTTGTTGTCGTCTATTAAAAAATAGACGTAAAACAACGTTTTTACTTTTTGACTGATAAGTTCAAGAATGTTTGAACTTGTACTCGACAAATTGCCCTTGGTAAGGATCATTTTTGAAATGTCCTGCAAGAACAACACGTCATTGACATATTCTGATTTTATATTATTTTTATCGCTCACGCTGCATTTATACCACAATTTTGCAGTTGTTGGAAGAAGTTTTTGACCATTGGGCGCTTCGCTTCACGGTAGTGTGTGCCGTTGTAAAAGAGCTCTCCAATCCTGGCGCGCTGGAGGGCCACGCCGATGCCCAATTCGATTGGAGACGTCCGATGTCTTTTTTGGAATTCCGTAATTGAACCGTAGAGCGATTCTCGAAGGGAGAGCATGAGTTCCCTTAGTTGTTTGTACCCCAGGGATTCACTTTGTTCAGGGTTCTTTTTGGAGTTATATTTTGCTGAAAGGATCTGGACGGCACTGATCTTGCTGTCTCGGTCTTCTGGAGCGCGTGAATATTCCGCAAGGTCGTTTGCGATACGAAAATAGTAGTTGATTAATGCGCATATTGTATCCAGATCTTTACTTGCTTCCTGGCTTAAGGGAGTATCTTTGGAATCTATGCATGCCATCGTTTTATAGATATTTCCGGAACCGATGCTTTTTTCGATGTCGACGAGGTATGTATACAGTTTGAGGTCGTAAAAATGGTTTCTTTTCTGGATATCGTCGGCGGATTCGTAGTTTGCGCGGCTTTGTCGGATTAACTCGCGTACGGTTGGAGGTATGCTGTCGTTTAGATACTTTGCATCGAATTTTTCGTCGAGCTCCACACCGACCCTTTTGAGTAAAGGATTACTGAGAACTTCGTTTTGCCATTCGTTGTACATGCACTCCATAATCCCGGTCATGCTTTTTTTCCAACTGTTAAAACTGTCTTCGTCTGCCATTTGTTCAAGTTCAGCCGAGAGCTTCGCGAACTCGTCGGTAAGCGTGCTGAGAATTTTTGGTATTGCCGGTCTGACCCCAGATGTTGCTTTGGTTTTTCCCCCTTTTTCCTTATTACTCGGGAATTCCGCATGTCTATGGTGTTCAGGATGTCTGTGAACCGAGGCGACGAGTAGTTCGGTCGCCGTCGCAATGAAATCTTTTTTTTCATTTTCGGGGAGTTCGGTGTCGTAGATGAAGTCGTCCATGGCATAGGTCAGGATCATGTATTTTGCTAGAACCTCGGCTTTTTTCAGCCAATTTTTCTCAAGTCCGTTTTTCCATTCCGGGTGATTTGGAAAATATGCGAAGAAGAAACTCGTAAAAGCGTAATTGATAAAGGCCCTGAAGGCCGGAGAAGATGGCCATTTGATTTTTGCATTTTCAGACCAGTCGAGAATCTGTGCGGCAAAGAGGTCAGCCATGCGGTTGTAGTGATCTTCGTCAGTATTTTTCACCCTATGCTCTTCTTCCATCGATTTTTCTATCTCATCAAGGGATTTTCCTTTCTGTCCCTTCAGTTTTTTTCTCAGAGTGAAGTATCTTTCAAATTCAGGCAGATCTTCAATCTTCAATTCTCTTTCAGCACCCAATAATTGCGTTGTCCCCATTGCGAAATCCACTGCTTTCCGTATCCCCATAATGATTTCCGCACTGCTCTCCGGACATGTATGGACGTTTGCATAGTCGATCTTTGGCCTGATGGGTATCGTTACCCCGTTGATGGACTGGCCCGGTGCCACGAATGCCGTATAAGTTTTCGGGTTGTCTTCTGTTCCGTCGTTATTTTCTGAAAGGCTTGCTCCGTGAACAAGCCTGATGGTCAATTCGCTTTTGACATTTCCGAAATTTTTCCTTTTTTCCCCATTTCGATCGTAGAGTTCGACAAGTATGTTTCGGAGACTTCTTTTTGTTCTGAAAAATTCATTAAGAATCGAATCCATATCTTTGGAAGACGAATGATAGGGGATGGTTATGGAATGGGTTCCATTTTTATTCACGTTTTCCAAATTGACCGCTTCCAAGATTTCAAGAATTTTTTGAGACGAGTATCCCAGTCGGAACTGTTTTTGGAGTTTTGAACGGACATCTTCGATTGCCGTGTGGATTTCTTCAGCCTGAACGTCGGGCCAGAGGGTTGTCGATCCGTAGTTTCTGATTCCTTCATGTACTCTGATGCCGCTTGTTCTGAAGTTATCTGGTTTTTCCATTCCTGAGCGATATATAATGTTGACGCCCAGATCTATCGCAATGTCTTCATCGTAGTTTACTCCCAAAAGAAGCCGCAGGGCTGGTTTTTGAATGTGTGCGGTTTTTTGACAGGCTTCATTAATCGTCCGAGCCAGTTCTTCATCGACGGGACTCAGCATGGCCATTTCCTGTAAATTTCCGTACGGTTCAAGTCTGATCTCTGATTTTACCAACAGACCTCTCGAATCTATCCTGCGGGATAACATGTCAAAGGCACCGATGATTTTTCTTTTGAAACCGGGAGGTCTTTTTTTTACGTTATCCGGTCCAAGGATGCATGCCACCATCATTGAAACATCGCCGCGTTTTGCCAGCTCTTCCGCGATTCTTATGACATTTTGTCCTCCATCGTCGTAATTTTTATTTTCGAAACTGGCACGATTGTTGCCGTCAGTGAGAATAAGAATGCGAAGGTCGTTTTCAAGGGCACTCTCAAAGAGCGGTAAAACAAAAATATTTGTTTTTTTGTCAGCATTTTCAAAAGCTTGAGGAGCTTTTTCAATAGCCATAATTTATTTTAACTTTTTGTTATTTGTATAATAGGAAAAACCCTGAAAATTTTGTGATAAATTGATGACATTATCGTTATTCTATGAAAAACCTTCCCCGTATGGAAGCGATAATAAAAAAGAGGGGAGTGATTCTCTAGCGGGAAAGATTGATGCAATATCCGATGCCGTGGCGGTTTTCGATGAGTTTGTGTTTGAATCCTTCATCGACTTTTTTCCTGAGACGTCGGATCGTTGCCTGGACGACGTTGGAGTGATAGGTGATTTTTGCTCCCCAGATTTTGCGTATAATGTCCTCGGTGCGTACGGTTTTACCTTCGTTCTGGAGAAGGAACTCAAGGAGTTCGCCTTCTTTTTTCGTAAGCGTAATTTCCTTGCCGTTTCTTTTGATTTTGTTCTGGTTGCGATAAAAGGTGAAATCCCCATAACTGAGCTGATCCTTTCGTTCCGTATGGAGGTTGCGGCGATAAATGGCATTCACACGGGCTATCAGTTCTTCCGCATCGAAGGGTTTCGTCATGTAATCGTCGGCGCCGAGATTGAGCAGTTCGATTTTGTTGCTGATACGGTTGAGAGCGCTGAGGACTAGAATAGGAACATTCAACCGTTTTTTCCTGATTTCCTTCACGTAAAACTCGCCGCGTTTTCCCGGGAGCATGAGATCAAGAATAATAATGTCGTTGGTCATTTCGTAACCGTGCGTGGAAGCGTCCTCGATAGATTCGCAAGTTGTTACAGTATTTCCTTCCACTTCCAGGACGTTTTGGATGAAAGAAGCTATTTTTTCTTCATCTTCAATAACAAGGATTTTCATGGGGATTATGGCGATAGGTAGGAATTGCAATTGTAATCGGCTTTCTATCATAACACATTTGTTTTGCCTGACAATGGGTTGTCAGTTTTATTTCATTATTTTGTTATAGTGTATCGCGGGTTTATTGTTAAGGATGATTTTTTCATGAATATTTTGTTTGTTTCTTGGGAAAAAAAATGATTAAATGGTGGCGACCTCAACCAAGGATATGCAATTACACGTAGAATTTTGCGGCGTGAAATTCAGGAACCCACTGGTTCTGGCTTCAGGCGTTTTAGGCGTAACCGGAGCCAGTTTGCGCTATGTGGTGGAAAACGGCGCGGGCGGCGTGACGACCAAGTCGATCTGGAGGGAAGGTCATACCGGTCATCCCAATCCGGTGATCATCGCCAATGACCATTTTATGCTTAATGCGGTCGGATTGCCAGATGCCGGCATCGCCAAGGCTCATATTGAGATCGGTGAGTACATGAAAAACAAACCCGCGCCCCTTATTGCCAACATCGTGGAGGCCCGTATTGACGATTTTGCCGAAGTCGCCGAGAAAGTTTCAGCTTTGAACCCGGATATGATTGAAGTGAACATCTCCTGTCCGAACGTGGAGGATGAGTTCGGGAAACCTTTTTCGTGCTCCGCCCATGATGCGGCTGCTGTTACGAAAGCCGTGAGGAAAAAAACGAAACTTCCCATTGTCATCAAGCTGTCCCCGAACGTTTTGAATATCGCCGAAATTGCCAAGTCCGTCGTGGATGCCGGTGCGGATGGGATCTGTGCCATCAACACAGTGGGCCCGGGGTTGCTTATTGATCTTGAGACCCGCGAACCGATTCTCGCCAATAAAGTGGGCGGGGTTTCCGGTCCAGCCATTAAGCCGTTGTCTTTAAAGGCGGTGTACGACATCCATAAAGCCCTGCCGAAGGTTCCCATCATCGGAACCGGCGGGATTATTTCCGGGGAGGACGCTTTGGAAATGATCATGGTCGGAGCGACCCTGGTCGGCGTTGGAACGGCCGTATATTATCGCGGCGTTGACTGTTTCAAGAAAATGACCGATGAAATGACGAAATGGGGAAAAGCCCATAAGGTGAAGAGTCTTCACGATCTGCGTGGCGTTGCCCATGCAGGAGCGTATTCCAAGAAATTTCAAAACTATAGTTAATCACGCCAGGCGCCGTATTATGATCCGAAACGACATCCCCAAAGCCATTCCGATCAAGAAAATCGTGCAGGAGACTCCGCACGTAAAGACCTTTATCTTTGAACATGAACTGAATTCCAAACCAGGTCAGTTTGTGAATTTGTGGATTCCACGCGTTGACGAAAAGCCGATGAGCATCGCAAACGACACGGGCAAGGAGTTCTGGATCACGATGTTCGCGGTGGGACCTTTTTCAAAAGTCATGCATACGCTTAAGGTCGGTGATCTGGTGGGCGTGCGCGGCCCTTACGGGAAACCGTTTGATTTCAAGAAAGGTCAGCGGCTCGTGATGATGGCCGGCGGGTACGGAGCCGCGCCTTTATATAATTTGACGCTGAAAGCGATCAAGCATGGCTGCAAAGTGGACTTTGTGGTCGGTGCCCGCAGCAAAGAACACCTTTTGTATATCAGCAGAATCAAAAAACTGAAGAACGTGAAACTGCACGTAGCTACGGACGATGGATCCGTGGGGCGAGAAGGGTATAACACGCTTATTTTGGGTGATCTTCTTGAGGAGTCCGGTTCATCAAAAAACCGCATCGATTGCGTCTATGCCTGCGGTCCGGAAATGATGATGAAGAAAATTTCCGACATGAGTTTCGCGGCAAACGTCGATGCGCAGCTTTCCGTCGAGCGTTACATGAAATGCGGATTCGGGGTGTGCGGGCAATGCTGCGTGGATCCCAAGGGCCAGCGTATGTGCATGGAGGGTCCGGTGGTTCATAACGCCCAGGCCCGCAAGATTACGGAATTCAGCAAATACCACCGTGACAAGACCGGGAAAATGCACACGCTTTAATTTTTAACATTCAATACCGACATGCAGCAATACAAGGAAGATTTCATCAGGTTTCTCGTCAAGACCGGAGCACTGAAGTTCGGTGAGTTCAAGCTCAAGAGCGGACGCATCGGTCCGTATTTTTTGAACATCGGCCAATTTAACAGCGGGAAATCCATTGAAGAACTTGGTTCTTATTATGCCCAGGCCATTGAGGAGCACGTGAAACAGTATGATGTGGTTTTCGGTCCGGCGTATAAAGGAATCCATCTCGCCGTGGCTGCCGTTATCGCTCTCAACGACAAGTTCCACAAAGACGTTGCTTACGCCTACAACCGCAAGGAAGCCAAGGACCACGGCGAGGGCGGAATGCTCATCGGCGCGCCCATCACCAAAGACACCAGGCTTGTCATCTTGGATGACGTCATTACCGCCGGTACCGCTTTGCGTCTGGTCATTGATGTTTTGAAAGGCGTTGGTTCACCGAAAGTGAACGGCGTCGTGGTCGCCGTTGATCGCATGGAAAAAGGGAAAGGTGACAAAAGCGCCATCCAGGAACTCAAAGAGGAGTTCGGTATCGACGTTTATTCCATCGTCAACATCGATGAGATCGTGGAGTATCTTTTTAACCGCGAGATTGACGGACAGGTCTACATCGACGACGAAAAACTGGCGAAGATCAAAGAGTACCGCAAGCAGTACGGGGTTGCCGCATAAAGGCGATGTTCATCCGAAGAGATCCTGCTCCAGGTCCCGGCGCTGGATTCGTTGAAGCTCTTCCTGAACGAGCAGTTGAGCCGCGGGGTTGTTTTCGATCAAAAGCCGCAGGTCTTCGATCACCTGTTTTCTGAGTGCGGCGGGATTGGTTTGCAGAGCTTCGATGATGAGGGCTTTGGCTTTTTCGCCGAGCGCTTCGATTTCTTGCGGATCGGTGGCTGCCGAAAGGCTTAAAAGGTCGATCTGATCGATTCTTTTTTTCCATTCCCGCTGATGGTCGATGAGCCTTCGTCCCGCTCCATTTTCCGTAAAAACGATCAGCTGCCGGCGGACGGCCAGGCGGAGGTTTTCAATTTCTTCGGTTCTTTGAATTTCTCCGGACGGACGGTCGCCGTCTTCGCGTTCGTGATCGAATGCTCTCAATCCTTCAAAATCCCTCTGAGACATAAAGTGAAAAAGACACAAAGTTGAACTGCTCTTGATAACTACTATAAATCCGCCGGGCTTCCCTGACAATCCATTTTATTTGTTTATTGGTGAGCAGCAGCTTTCTGGAAACGAGGTTTGGCCGCGCACTCCTTGCTGCAGGCGTCGTTCCAGATGGCGCGGCAGGCCGGGCAGATGATGATCTGCTTGTTGCACTGAGCGTTGATGCAGTTGATGTAGTCGTCGCACGGGTTCTGGCAATGCAGACATTTCGCGAGAATCTTGCGGTTTTGCGGAGTGTTGATGGGAACGGCAACGCGTTCGTCAAAAACGTAAAGTTTGCCTTCCCAGTATTTGTCGGGGAACTGCTGTCCGTACACGTGCACGCCGCCGTGGAGCTGGGAAACGTCCTTGAACCCTTTCTTCTTGAGCAGGGCGGTTGCGGTTTCGCAGCGGATGCCTCCGGTACAGTAGGTCACGACTTTCTTGTCTTTGTATCTGGCGAGTTCCTTATCCACGATCTCCGGGAGTTGTTTGAAGTTCTGCATCGGGAGGGTGATCGCGTTCTTGAAGCGTCCGATTTCGGCTTCGTAGTCGTTGCGCATGTCGATGATGACGAAATCCTCCTCGTTTTCGTAGAGACAGTTGAGTTCGTCCGGTTCGATGTACGTGCCGCCGTGCTTGTTGGGATTGAGCGGTTCGGGATACTTCATGGTGACGAGTTCCGGACGGTAGCGGACGAATATTTTTTTAAAGGTCGGCTGGGAACTTTCGCTGGTTTTGAACTCCATGGTTTTGAAATTCGGATCAGCGTGCATGGCTTCGATGTATTTGTCGGTAGCTTCTTTGGGACCTCCCACGGTTCCGTTGATGCCGTCGTCCGCGACGAGAATACGTCCTTTGAGCACCAGTTCCTTGCAGAATTTGAGGTGGTCGTAAGCGAATTTCGCCGCGTTTGCGATGGGAACGTACTTGTAGTAGAGGAGTACGATCCATCTTTGTTCTTTTTGGCTTTCTTTTGCCGATTTATCCATAATATTCTTGAAAAGTCAGGTTTATTGTACTGAAAAGTGTGATTTTGGCAAGACTTCGCGGAGACGTCGGAATTTTTTGCCGTTATGCGTTTCTTCCGTTAAGATATCGATACAACCTTAAGAATTTTATGGAAGAGACTTCCAGAGAAAAAGCCCAGCGTCAGGAGCGTGAAACCCGGCAACAGCGCGATGAAAAACTGCAAAAACCTTTTCATTTCGCTGACCGGCTTAACGCGGCGATCCATAAAAAAAAGTCTGTAGTGTGCGTGGGTCTGGATCCGCGTCTGGAGCAGATTCCCGTGTTTATCAAGGAACGCGCACTCAAGGAACACAAGAACACCTTAACGGCTGCAGCTGAAGCGATCCTCGAGTTCAACAAGGGAATTATCGACGCGGTTGCGGACCTGGTTCCGGTGGTGAAACCTCAGATCGCTTTTTATGAACAGTACGGGCATGAAGGCATCCGGGCGTTTGAAGAAACGCTTTGGTATGCCCGCGACAAAGGTCTGCTGACGATCGCCGACATCAAGCGTGGGGACATCGGCAGTACAGCGCTCGCTTACGCCAAGGCTTTTTTAGGCAAGGTGGATCTTTTCGGAAAATCCGTGTTCAGTTTTGACGCCGATGCCGTCACGATCGCTCCGTATCTGGGTTGGGACGGTGTGAAGCCTTTCGTGGACGAAGCCCGTAAACACGGCAAAGGGATTTTTGCCCTGGTGAAAACTTCCAATCCTTCCTCCAGCGACGTGCAGGATCTTGAGATGAAGGACGCTTCCGCGGTCTATGAGATCATGGGACAGTACCTGGATTCCTGGGGTGCCGACGAGATTGGCGAAAGCGGATATTCTCTGGTCGGAGCCGTGGTGGGGGCGACTTTTCCGGTTCAGGCCAGGAAACTGCGTTCGCTGATGCCGCAGAATATTTTTCTCGTTCCGGGCTACGGTGCCCAGGGCGGTACCGCAGAGGACGTGAAACCCTGCTTCCAGGAAGACGGAACCGGGGCTATCGTCAACAGTTCACGGGGCATCATTTTTGCCTGGGAAACCTCTGATGTCTATACAGAAAAGGATTATGTCGATGCGGCCCGGGATGCCGTCATCAAAATGAATAAAGAGCTGTCTGCGGTGATGTGACCTGTTTATCTCGGTTTACGGTCCTCTGGCTTTGAATATTTGGCTTTGCTATACTGCGGGTGTTTATTTTTTACCCTAAATTTTATGACATCCAAAACCATGGGAGCAGTGGCTCTTTCTACCCTTGCTCTTTCTCTTTTAACCGGCTGTGCGAGCATACAGGACCAGATCGCCAAACAGGTGGCTTCAAGCGTCGTCAATCAGGCCAGTGGAGGTAAAGTGAACATGAGCGATCAAAACGGAAATATTACGTTTAAAGACAACCAGGGCAACGTTGCCCAGATCGGCGGAGGAGACCAGCGTCCTGCTTCGGTTCCGTCCGACATGCCAAGCCTGCCCGGTGCGACAGGTTACGGATGGTTCGGGAGTAAGGACGGAGGTATTTTGACCTTTACCACAAATGCCGATTTCAATACGGCCTGCACCCAGATGGTCACGATGATCAAAGGCGCCGGATGGGCGGAAAACGCGAACGGATTCAACATGGAGGTCGCTGGAAGCAAAACCACTGTGTATCAGAAAACCGGGTATGGACTCACTTTGACCTGCGCTTCGGATAGCGATAACAAGGTGACGTCGATCACGTTGACGAAAACGACAGACGACAGCAGCGGATCCAACACTTCCTCGAGCTAATCGGTTGCACTTTATCGTTTGACCAAACACGTCATGACCGTGAAAAAATTTTCGGGAACCATCGCGATGCTCGGTATCTCCGGGCTTCTGCTCGGCGGCTGTGCCGGTGCGGCTCAAAACAGTTCGGCTGACCAGAATACTTCCACGTTCACCAATTCCGAAGGGCAGCAGGAAACGGCGAGTTCGGGTGATCAACGCCCAGCTGAAGTTCCCGCTGACGTTCCGAGCCTTTCCGAAGGGAAAGATTTCGGTTGGTTGGGAACGCAGGATACCGGGAGCCTTAATTTTGTCATCGACTCCACGGACTTTACGGGAGCCTGCGACCGGTTGGGAACGATGGCCAAGTCTTTCGGGTGGAATGATTATCCTGAAAGCAATTCCAACGTGACGAACGATACGGGCAGAACGGTTATGTACAAAAAGACAGGCTATGCGCTGGAGATTTCCTGCGTCAGCCGCCAGGACGGTGGATCGAGAATAACCTTAACGAGAATCGCGGACGAGACGTTACAATAGTTTTGCGGTGATTTTTTCATAAGCCCGGATGAGTGCATTCCATTCGTCCAGGCTTATGTTTTGCGGACGTTCGGTTGAAGCGATGCCGCTGATCCTGAACAGTTCGGCGGTTTGTTCCGCTGTGAGGCCGAGCCCGTTGCGCAGGGAGTTGGAAAGTGTTTTGCGCCGTTGGTGAAAAGCTGCTTTGGCCAGCCTGAAGAAGAGTTTAAGGTTGTTGACGCGCGGATGGGGAAAGGGTTCGATCTTGAGAACCGCAGAATCTACGTTGGGTTGGGGGAAAAAGCTGCCTTTTCCTACGTTACACACGATGGAGGGCTTCCCGAAAACCTGGACCTCCAGGCTGAGCAGGGTGTGATCGCCGTCTTTGGAACAGATTTTTCGGGCGACTTCCTTTTGGACCAGCAGGACAATGATTTCTGGCCTTTGTTCCTGCGGAGTGGAAGGCTGGAGAAAGTGGTTGAGAATGGGCGACGTGATGTAGTAGGGGATGTTGGCGACGAGTTTGTATGGTTCGTCCGGTAAGGGAAAACGGAGCGCGTCTTGATGGACGATCTCAACGTTTTCAACTCCCGTCAGGTTTTTTTTGAGGACCGGGATGATGTTCCGGTCAAGTTCTACGGCGATCACTTTGCGGGCGTGTTTGGAAAGCTGTTCAGTGAGGATGCCCAGGCCGGGTCCGATTTCGACGACGAGATCCCTGTCGTTGATCAGTGCTGCTTCGATGATTTTTTCGAGGACGGCCGGGTTGACCAGAAAGTTCTGGCCGAGTTTTTTCTGCGCCCATAAATGTTCTCGCTTGAGGAGTTCGATCAGCTCTGCAGTGTTTGAATAGATCATAGGTTGTGTCACTGGATGTCGGGATGGATTTCTACAAGTTTCAAGCGGGCTTTTTCTCCGCTCAGGATCATGATGTGCTGGTATTTGACCTCGAAGAAATCGCTGAGGAGCTCAATGAGTTCTTTATTTGCTTTGCTGTGTTCCGGGGCCGCTTTGAGTTTTATCTTGAGCGTGCCGTCGGCCATGAGGTCGCCGATTTCGTGTCGTCCGCTTTTGGGGATGACACGGACCCGGAGGCGGATGGTTTCTCCGAGCGAAAGTTTCGTTTTCAGTTCAGCGAGCATGGATGGTTGGTGAGATTTTGGCTTTGGGTTTTCGGCGGTTCTTGAAGAATTTTCTTGTTTCTTCGGCGACGATGACCAGGATACTGCAGCCTCCGATAATCAGCCATTCCGAAGCGTCCAGGCTTGCGGTGTGAAAGTAGATCTGAAAGAAAGGAACTTCCACGATGAGCAAGGCCATACCGAAGGAAATGAGAATGGACCAGAGCAGCGTAGGGTTGCCCAGGAATTTCAGTTTGAACAGCGAGGTATCCACGCTTCGCGAATTGAGGGCGTTGGCAAGTTCGATGGTCACCATGAGGACAAACGCCAGCGTGGACGCCTTGAGGTAGGCCATGCTGTCTCGCCCTATGGTCTGTTCAAAGGTGACGTGGAGGCGAGAGAGATCCCACATGTAGGCGATAAGGGTCAACGCGCCAACGACAAATCCGATGAAGAAAAAATGCAAAATGAATTCGCGGTTGAGGATTTTCTGTTTGGGGTGGCGGGGGTTGCGGTCCATGATGTTTTTTTCGGCCGGTTCGACGCCGAGTGCTATTGCGGGCAGTACGTCGGTGGTGAGGTTGACGAAGAGGATGAGGATGGCGGGAAGAGGGACGGGCAGGTTGAGGATAATCGCCCCGAAAATGAGGATTAACTCGCCGATGTTGGAGGAGAAAATGTAAAAGATGAACTTCTTGAGGTTTTCGTAGATGGTGCGACCTTCCTGCACCGCCGAAACGATGGTAGCGAAGCTGTCGTCGCTCAGAATCATGTTGGCGGCTTCCTTGCTGACGTCGGTTCCGGTTATGCCCATGGCGACGCCGATATCTGCACGCTTGAGGGCTGGGGCGTCGTTGACGCCGTCGCCGGTGACGGCGACGATCTCACCGTTTTCCTTGAGAGCGGAAACAATTTTGAGTTTGTCGGCGGGACTTACCCGGGCAAAGATGATATCGAGGTATTTCTGGGCAAGGATTTTTTTCAGTTCCGTGACGGACATTTTTTCGAGCTCTTCGCCGAAAATGATGCGATGCCCGCTTTCCTGGACCAGGCCGATCTGTTTTGCCACGGCTTCGGCGGTGAGGCCGTGATCGCCCGTAACCATATAGACTTTTATTCCGGCGCGCTGGGTCAATTGGATCGCTTCCGCCGCTTCGGTGCGCGGAGGATCGACCATCCCCATCAGTCCCAGGAAAATGAGGTTTTGCTCGATGTCCTGTTGTTTGAGCTGGATTTTTCCACCCACCTGAAACTCCCCTCCGGGTTCATGTTTGAGTTTGCGCAGTTCGTGGGGGGTGAGTTCACGGTAGGCGAAACCCAGGCAGCGGAGAGACTCGCGTGCCATGACTTCGTTTTTTTTGAGGAAGTCGTCATAGGTTTCTTCGTCGATGAGCACGGGATGATTGTTGAGCATCACGTGACTGCACGCACCAAGGATGCTTGCCGGAGATCCTTTCGTCAAAACGTAGACCTTTTCGGAATCGGGATCTTTGACGAGGATCGTCATGCGCTTGCGGGTCGAGTCAAAAGGGTATTCGTGGATTTTTTCGTATCTGGTTTTGGCTTCTTCCAGATTGAAGCCGCTTTTCCTGACCGCGGTGATGAGCGCGGCCTCCGTGGGGTCGCCGATGACTTTCCAGGTTTTGTTTTCGTACTCAAGGTCGGCGTTGTTGCAGAGTCCGGCGGTCAAGAGCAGGGGATGGAGCGATCCGTACATTTCAGGATGGTCCTTGCCAAGTTTTGCCAGATCCTGACGGTTTTTTTCATAATCTTCATACGGGTCCTGGGCGTTGCCGATGGTGATGCAATTTTCGTCGGTGTGTTCTATGTGGATCGAACCGCGCGGATCGTAGCCCACGCCGCGGACCGAAGCATTATACCGGTCGAAGTAGATCTCTTTGACCGTCATTTCGTTCTTGGTGAGAGTACCGGTTTTATCGCTGCAGATGACCGTTGTCGCGCCGAGCGTCTCCACGGATGAAAGCTGTTTGACGATGGCGTTCTTTTTAGCCAAACGCTGGACGCCTATGGCGAGGGCGATGGTGATGGTTGCCGGGAGTCCTTCGGGAACGGCGGCGACCGCGACCGACGTGGCGAAAATAAGGGTATCGATAATGCCTTTCTTCTGCAGCAGCACGCCCACCACGAACAGCACCGCCGTAATAAGGAAGGTGATTTTTCCCACGAACACGCCGATGTTCTGAAGTTCTTTTTCGAGCGGGCTTTTATCTTTTTTGGTCTCCGTGGTGAGTTTGGCGATTTTTCCCATTTCGGTATGCATGCCGGTGTGGAGCACGACAGCCCGCCCGGTTCCGTGAGTGACCATGGTTCCCATGAAAACCTTATGGATTTTTTCCGGTTCATGGTCCCAGTTCGCTTCATAAAGGATGGACGATTTTCCAACCGGGACGGATTCGCCGGTAAGGATGGCCTCCTGGGTTTCCAGTTCGTTTTCTTCAAAGATAAGGGCGTCGGCGTTGACGGTGTCACCTTCTTCAAGGATCAGAATGTCGCCGGGAACCACGTCGGCAGCCGCGATTTTGATCTGCTTGCCGTCCCTGAGCACCCGGGCCTGCGGGGTGATGAGCTTCCGTAAGGCTTCGATGGCTTTCTCGGCCTTGTACTGCTGGGCGAAACCGATGCAGGCGTTAAGGATGACGATGAAAATAATGATGATGGCGTCGGCGGTCTCCCCGCTCAGAAAAGCCAAACAAGCCGCCACGATCAGAATGATGACCATGAGATCCTTGAACTGGTCGAGAAATTCCAGAATCAGCGGGCGTTTCTTTTTTACTTTCAAAAGATTTGCCCCTTTTTCCGCGAGGACTTTTTTTGCTTCGTCCGAACTCAACCCTTTCGGCGTTGAAAGGTGTTTTTTCAGAAATGCCTCGAGATTTTTGTTCAGGGACATAGGTTATTGTAAATGTTCCAGTCTCCATTTTTTGATGTTGGCGTGGTGTCCGCTCAAAAGAACCTCGGGTACGGGTTTTCCTTTGAAGGTTCTCGGCTGGGTGTAATGGGGATACTCTTTTTTTCTTTTGAGGGCTTTGGAAAAACTTTCTTCCTCGGTTGAGGCTTCTTCACCCAGGACGCCGGGGACGAAGCGGCTCAGGACGTCCATCACCACCATCGCGGGGAGCTCGCCTCCGGTCAGAACGTATTTGCCGATCGAGATCTCTTCGTCGACGGCAAGGTCGATGACGCGCTGGTCCACGCCTTCGTAGCGTCCGCAAAGAATGATAAGGCCGTTTTTTTTGCCTTTTTGGATTTTTTTATAGAGTTTTTCGGCCGATTGCTGGGTAAAAAGATTTCCCCTCGGGCTCATGTAGATCACAGGCCCTTTGTTGAGTTTTTTGACGGCCCTGATGCAATCGTAGATCGGCTGGGCCATCATCACCATGCCCGGACCTCCGCCAAAGGGAGGCGCATCCACTTTATGGTGCTTTTCTTTGCTGTAGGTGCGGATGTCATGAACGTGAATGTCGATTTTTTCCGATTGGATGGCTCGTTTAATGATGCTTTCCTGGAGGTAAGAGTCGAAAATATTTGGAAAAATGGTAAGGATGTCGAAGCGCATGAAACAAAAAAAAGACTTTGTCGTCATTGTATCATAGGTGTTGTAATGAATGAATTATGGTATAATTATAAACTCTAGCAGTTTGAACATTTTCTATGGTCCAGAAATTTGCACCGGAATCGGAAAATTCAGAACAGCCATTGAACAGTCTCGAGCTTGAAGCCGGGATTCCGGTCACCATCAATGAGAAAGAGTTTCAGGAGGGGACAGTCCTTGAAGTCTTCAGTTCCAATGGAAATCCGATCCTGACTTTGCGGAAAAACCCCCATGGAAATCAAGGGGAGCGTTCCTGTGCCCTCGAGATGATTGACGGGCATAAAATCCTTTTGCCCGTGCCTTATTTTCATAGTACGTCGCAATATTTCATCGACGTCAAAGACAACGGAGATATTGAATTAAAGGTTCCGGCCGAAGGCAAGAATCTCCTCTACCGGCTCGATGACGGTCAGCGCGATATTTCGTCGATTCGAAGCAAGATCGTTGAGAAAGGCGAGCTGAGTCCCGAGTGGCAGGAAATACCTCTCCAGGATGACCAGTCCCTGGCTTTTTATAACACAAAGAAGGTCTGCGTGGCCCGCTTGTATAAAGTTCCCCATACCACCGAGTATATTTTGCGGGACGCGCATGGAATCGCGAGGGAACACTTTATTGAAGGAGAGTCTGCGGAAACTCCCGCAAAAAATTCAAAGAATATTTCGATCGAAGTGAAACAGGGGAAGTTTCTCATAAAAGGCGGACATAAGCTGCAGATGGTCATAGAACAACTGCCGTCTTTTGAGAAAATTCCCGGGGGTGCCGCGGGATCTTTTGAAGACGACACAGCTGTGCTGCTGACCGGCACCATAAACGGTGGACGGAGAATAGCTTTGGGAAGTTTCCGCGAGGTAGGTGTCGTGAAAACGGAATATTCCGATTGCAACGAGGATAATGCCGGATTCAACATTGATACAGCCGTCGTCGCAGACGGTCTCGGCGGAAACATGAACGGTTCCCACGCATCGGATTATGCCGTCGAGTCTTTACTGAAATCCCGGGCGAATTTCAAACAGGCCCTGAATAACGCCCACGAACGGATGATCCTTTTTACCAGCGCTTTCCGACAGCTCCAGGAAGAAGCCCGCGATTCGCAGGATGCGTGGTTCGATAACGGGCAACTCGCTCAGGTTCCCGTTCCCAAAATAGCCGTTCCGGATACGGTCATGTGCGCTGTCCGCTTCAATGGCGATGCGATGGAAACGATGGTTCTCGGAGATTGCGCCATTTACGTGGTTCGTGACGGAAGGATTGTTTACCGGTCACGGGAACATACTTATGTGGCCCAGCAGGTGGCCATGGGGAAGATGACAAAACGGGAGGCCATGACTTCTGAGCTTCGCAGTATCGTTGGATCCACCATGGTTGGGGCATTTTCTCCGGACCTTGACACTTTTCAGCTTCAAAAAGGGGACAGCATTGCATTGATGAGTGACGGCGGTATCATGCCAGACAGCGTCATCGTCGACTGTGTTCAGGGCAACACGCCGGAAGTCGCCGTCAAACGTTTATTCGAAGAAAAACGCGATGAAAATATTCTCGGAGGGGCGTATTACGATCCCGATGACGGTGGCGCACCGGTGGCACAGTCATCGAAAGACAATACCTCCTATCTCGTGATTGAACACGATTAGCAGCTGTGTGTGGTGCTGGGTTACGCCTGATGGGCCCGGAGGCGTTTTTTAACGTTTGCTGAATTGCGGTGCTCGACGTGCGCGCTTGAGACCCGGCTTTTTGCGTTCCTTGACGCGGGCGTCGCGAGTGAGAAACCCGGCCTTTTTCAGGGTGGAGCGGAAAGTGTCGTTGTATTCGAGCAGGGCACGGGAAATCCCGTGGCGGATAGCGTCGGTTTGGGCGTTGATGCCGCCGCCGCTTACTTTTACGGAGATATCGAAGTTTTTGGTCATGCCCGTGAGTTTGAGCGGAGCTTTGATCACGGAATGACCGGTGGCAGTTTTGATGAACTCATCGACCGGTTTGTCGTTGACGGTGATGACGCCTTTGCCGTTTGAATAGAGGCGTACGCGGGCTACGGCGGTCTTGCGTTTCCCGAGACCGTAGTAGTATTCCTGAAGTTTGGATTTAGCTTTCGTGGTTTCTGCCATTTTTTAGGATGATAGGTTGTAGATGTTCGATTAGAGTTCGAGTGGTTTCGGTTCCTGGGCAATCTGCTTGTGTTCACTGCCGCCGTAGACCTTGAGTTTTCTCAGGATGTCTTTCTTCAGTTTGTTCTGAGGGATCATGCCGGCAACAGCCTTGAAAATGATGTCTTCAGGTTTCTTTTCCAATAAACGCTGAGGGGTGGTCGATTTTAAACCGTTTGCGTAGCGGGTATGGTGGTAATAGACCTTCTGGGTGGTCTTGTTTCCGGTGAACCTGATCTCCTTGGCGTTGACGACGACGACAAAATCGCCGCAGTCGAGGTGAGGGGAATAGAGGGCCTTGTGCTTTCCGCGGAGAATATCGGCGATTTTCGTGGCAACACGTCCGACGGTTTTTCCTTTCACGTCAACGAGAAACCATTGGCGCTTGATATCGGTGTTTTTGGGGGAGTAAGTCTTGTTCACTGTTGAGAAATTGATAGGGTGTAGATTAAACCAGTTCGATCTGGACGATCGGAGCCGCGTCACCTGCGCGGAATTTGATCGGAGTGATACGGGTGAAACCGCTTGTTCTTTCAGCATAACGTTTGGTGAGCTCTTCCATGACTTTGCGGGATGCGAGTTCACTGTGCAAGACGCTGTTGAGTGAGCGGATGGCGAGACGTTTTTCTTTTTTCTTCGCCGCGTTGATCAGTTCATCGATCAGAGGCTGCACCGCTTTGGCTTTTGCCTGAGTCGTCTGGATTTTTTCATGGATCATCAGTGACGTCGCAAGATTTCCGAGCATGAGCCGGCGCGTATCACGTTTAAGTCCTAAAGTGTTTTTTCTGTGCTGGTGCCTCATTGAGGATGGAAAGTAGAGAGTATTAAAATGATTGTGTCGATTATTCTTCGGAGAGCATAAGGTCTCGTGACTTCAGCGCGTTCTTTACTTCAGTGAGAGCCTTTTTACCAAACCCGCGGAGATTCGTCAACTTGCTTTCGGTGCATTTTGAAAGTTGTTCGATGGAACCGATGCCTCCATTGATGAGGGCATTGAGAGTTCTCGGTGAAAAGCCCAGGATTTCAATCGGAGTGTAGCTTTCCTGAACCGGCTTGTTCTTTTCTTCTGCCTGTTCTTTTTCTACGATCTTCTTGAAGTCGGACATGTAATCCGCTTCAACCATGGCGTTTTCCTGATTGAAGAGGTTGTAGTACGACTGAAGGATGTTGGAAGCGAACTTGACGGCGTCTTCCGGAGTGATGGAGCCGTCGGTCATGACTTCCAGCATGAGTTTGTCGAGGTTCGTCATCTGGCCCACGCGGGTAGCTTCTACATCGTAGCGGGCCTTTTTAACCGGGCTGAAGACTCCGTCCAGGATCATGAGAGCTGGATCCACGCCGTCTTCCTTCTGGCGTGCATGGGCAGGCATATACCCAACGCCTTTTTCAATGCGGAGTTCCATATTGAGTTTCGCACCTTTTTCCAGAGTGGTGATGTAAAGGTCCTTGTTGAGGATTTCAACGTCGCTCGGGCACTTGATGTCTTTGGCGTAGACGGGGCCTTCCTTGGAGACGCTCAACGTGCAGGTGGTAGGTTCCTTGCTGGCCTTCTTGATATAAAGTCCTTTGAGGTTGAGGGTGATGTCGAGCACACTTTCCTTGACTCCTTTGACCGTGGAATATTCATGGCTCACACCGTCGATTTTGATGCCGGTGACGCTTGCTCCGGGCAAGGAAGAAAGAAGAACGCGACGAAAAGCATTACCAATGGTCATGCCGTATCCCGGTGGGAGCGGGCTGACGGTGAAAATGGCATGATTATCACTGACCTTTTCAGTTTTAATCTTTGGAATGCCGATTTCTTCTTGAATGTAATGCATTATGTTGAGGTTTAAAGGATGACATACCTTTTTGGTTTGTCCCTGCCGGGACGGAGAAAGTTCCCCTTTAAAATGGGGATATTAAGCTTTCGAATAGTATTCAATCACCATGCTTGTCTGGATACCCTGTTCAAGTTCCTGGGGTTCGATTTCACGGGTGACTTCACCGGTAAGGGTTTTGTAATCCACCTTGATCCATTTTGCCGGCGCAAACTTTTGCTTTTCGAGATCTGAAAAGAGTTTCGATTTTTTCAGACGTCCAATGGCTTCGAACTTGTCGCCGACGGTCACTTGGTATGAAGGGACGTTGACCTTGCGGTTGTTGACTTTGAAAAGGCCGTGGCTGACCATCTGGCGAGCCTGTGGACGGCTCTTGGCGAGGCCGGCCTTGAAAATAACGCTGTCGAGACGTTTTTCAAGAAGTTTTAAAAGTGCGTTACCGGTAACCTCTTTCATGGTACTCGCTTTCTTGTAGTAGTTGAAAAGTTGGCGTTCCGTAATGCCGAACATGATTTTAATGCGCTGTTTTTCACGAAGCTGGCGTGCAAATTCGGACTTCTTGGAGAAGCTTCCCTTTGGGCCGTGCATGCCCGGTTTGTAGTTCTTTTTGATCTTGTTGGTATCGAACTTTTCGTTACCGAAGAGATTCATTCCTTCTCTTCTGACCAAACGCATTTTGGGACCGGTATATCGTGACATGTGAGAACAGTATAAGGTGGATAATATAAGGTGCGGGTAAGCCGCTGCGCTTTAGACGCGGCGGGATCTGCGCTTGCGAACGCCGTTGTGGGCGATCGCGGTGATGTCGGTGAGAGATTCGATGTTGAGTCCGCCGGTGTGGAGTCCGCGGATGGCTTGTTCACGACCCGAGCCGACGCCCTTCACAATAACATGAACCTTTTCCAAACCATAGACTTTTGCTTTGTTGACGGCATTTTCGGATGAAACCTGGGCTGCATATGGAGTGGCTTTTTTTGCGCCCTTGAATCCGTTGGATCCTGCGCTGCTCCAGGCAAGCACTTCACCGTTCATGTCGGTCAGGGTGACGATGGTGTTGTTATAGGTGGCCTGAATATAAGCTTTTCCTTCCAATACCGTGCGGCGTTTTGCCTTTCCCTTTTTGGACTTTACGGGTTTTGCGGATTTTTCCGGAGTGGCCGCTTTCTTTGAAGCTTTGTCCTTGGCCGGCGCTTTCTGGTCTTTGTCGGCCCCGGTCTGTTCAGCCGCTGCGTTTTCACCGCTTTCGGAGGCTTTTGCCGTTTTGGTCGTTTCTTCTGCCATTGTTAGTAAATGATGAGAATATGAGTGTTACGATTACTTGGTGGCTACTTTTTTGTTGGCAACCGTCTTTCTCTTTCCTTTTCTGGTGCGTGCGTTCGTCTTGGTGTTCTGCCCGCGCACCGGGAGTCCGCGGCGATGGCGGAAACCACGATAGGAACCGATTTCCTGGAGACGCTTGACGTCCATCTGGATTTTACGGCGAAGATCACCTTCGGTCTGCATTTTGGAGATTTTTTCGCGAAGGATATTCAGTTGGTCGTCAGTAAGCTCGCTCACCCGGATGTCCGGACTGATATTGCTTTCCTTGAGAATCTTGTTGCTCAGACTCCTGCCGATGCCATAAATGGAAGTCAGTCCAATTTCGATTCGTTTTTCCTTGGGGAGTGTAATACCTGCTATACGGGCAACCGTTGCCATAAAACGATGAAGTTAAGTTTAAAAATTAACCCTGTCTTTGCTTGTGCTTTTTAATCACGCAGATGACCCTCACGACGTTTTTGCGGCGGATGACCTTGCATTTGTTACAAATTTTTTTGACTGATGATCGTACTTTCATGATGGGGATTGGGTTGATTCGGTTGACGGCTCCTTGTTTTCGTCAGGTGTTTTCGTTTCGCCCTCTGGAGGCGGGGTTCCCTCAGGGGTTACGGCCGGAGCGGCAGCTGGCGGAGTTTCCTGTACCGGCTGGGTGCCGGGTCCCGTTCGCTGATCCTTGTGACGGAAGACGATTCTTCCTTTGGTAAGGTCGTAGGGTGTCAGTTCAATGGTTACTTTGTCTCCGGGAAGGATGCGGATGTAGTTTATCCTCATTCGTCCGGAAATATGTGCCAGGACGGAATGATCAGGATAACGTTCATCGAGAAGTTTGACCCGGAACATAGCATTTGGCAGGGCTTCTGTGACCACTCCCAAAACTTCGATTACCTCTTTCGCCATACGTTGGATGTAAGTGAGGTTTTATGCCTTGTTTTTCCTCTTTTTCAGGACAAAATTTTACAAAAGAGCGTTAGGATTCTACATGACTAAAATGACCATTGCAAGGGAATTTTTATGTCAAAGTTGTCAGGTTTCGTCGGGTCGTTTCGTCAGGATTTCACAACCCTTGGGAGTGATGGCAATGGTATGTTCCACCTGGACCGCGGGAGAGCCGTCCACCGTGACGATCGTCCAGCCGTCTTTCAGCGTTTTTACCCTTGAGTTTCCCATGGTAAAGATAGGTTCGATGGCGATGGTCATCCCGGCCTGTAAAACCGGGCCCGGATCGGAGTCCCGAAAGTTTGGAACCTGAGGGTCTTCGTGGAGGCGGTGTCCGATGCCGTGGCCGATGAGATCATGAACCACGCTGTAGCCGTTTTTTACGATAATATCCTCGATGACTCCGCTGATGGTCCTGATCCGTATTCCCGGCTTGGCGGTTTCGGTGGCTTTCTTCAGTGCTTTTTCCGCTGTAGCGATGAGTTTGGCGAGCTCGGGCTTTATTTTTCCGACGCCTTTCGTGATCGCGGAGTCACTGTGAAATCCTTCATAGACAACCCCACAATCCACGGTGACGATATCACCTTCGCGGAAGCCGTGGTGGGTGGGGATGCCGTGGACGACCTGGTCGTTGATGTTGATGCAGCAGACGTTGGGGAATCCGTTGTAGCCCTTGAAAGAGGGGAGGACTCCATAATCTTCCATCATTTTTTCGGCCATGACGTCAAGGTCCATTCCGGTCATGCCCGGTTGGATGTGTTTACCGATTTCGTGAAGAATAAGCCCGAGAATCCGTCCGCTCTCGCGCATTTTTTTCATGTCTTCCGCATCTTTGATGCCGATTTTCATGTGCCCTTCTCTCCAGTATTTCATGGCCTGTATTTCATGAATTAGAGCTTCCCGTCCAAAAGTTTGAAAATTTCCGTCGTTGCATCGGGAATACTCAGGTTTCCGTTCATCCTGAGCATTTTTCCTTCTTTTTCGTAGTGTTCGATCACGGGCATGGTTTCGTCAAAGTACGCTTTGATGCGGGTCTTGATGCTTTCCGGGTTGTCGTCGTTGCGGGCCACCAGTTTTCCTCCGCATTTTTCACAAGTTTCTTTGGTGTAGGCGGCGGGATAGACCGTTTTACAGTTTTCACAGATTCTTCGGCTCATCAGTCTTTTCATGACGACGTCTTCCGGGACTTCGATCAATATACCCAGCATCTGACGGTTGTATTTTTTCATGAGGGCGTCGAAGGTTTCGGCCTGGACCATTTTTCTGGGAATACCGTCAAAGAGCACATTTTTGCCGGCAGGAAGTTTTTGCATGAAGTTTTCGATGATGTCCATGACCACTTCGTTGGGGACGAGATTGCCGGCTTCGACAATACTTTTGACCTTGCGTCCAAGGTCGGAATCTTCCTGGGCGAGTTTGCGCAATTCGCCTCCGGTTTCAAAAACCATGAGTCCGTATTTTTCGGCGACCGCTTTGCCTAGCGTGCCTTTTCCGGAACCCTGAATTCCAAAGAGGACGATGTCCATGGATTAATAAAGTTTATTGTAGTCGTGCATGACCAGCTGTGCGTTGACCTGGCGGAGCAGTTCGAGCACAACACCGGCAATAATGATCAACCCGGCGCCGCTGATGACGGTTGGTACGCTTCCGAAAGAGAAGCTGGAAGAGATGTTTTCAAGGATGACGGGCAGGACGGCGATGAGTCCGATGAAAAGACCACCGAAAAGGTTGAGGCGGTCGGAAATTTTCTGGAGGTATTCCGCCGTTTGTTTTCCCGGGCGAATGCCGGGGATATAGCCGCCGCGTTTCTGGATGTTTTCAGCGACCTGTTCCGGGTTGAAGGTGATGTTGACGTAGAAGAAGGTGAAAGCGATGACGAGCAGGAAGTAGGCGATGAGGTAGGGAATGCCGTTTTGTTGGAAGTACGTCGTGATGAAGGTCGCGATGTTCTTCAGCCAATCCTGCGGCGCGTTCTGTAAAAACTGGGCGATGATGCCCGGGAAAGTGATCAAAGAAATGGCAAAGATGATGGGGACCATTCCCGCCTGGTTGACGCGGATGGGAAGGGTCGAGTTGTCGCTGCGTCCGCGGATGCCGCGGCCGGCGTAAATGATCGGGATGTTGCGTTGCGCTTCCGTGACGAGGATGACGAGAACCGTGAGGATGAGCGTCACCAGGAGCATGATGATGAACGGAATGAGTTTTTCGGACGATTGCTGGGTCAGCGCGAGGTTCTGTCCGATGACGGAAGGGATGTTGGCGATGATACCGATGAAAATGATGATCGATGCCCCGTTGCCGACGCCTTCTTCGGTGATGAGTTCACTTAACCACATCAAGAGGAGGGTTCCGGCGGTTACCGTCACCATGATTGGGAGAATGACCGCAGGGGAGTTGATGTCAGTAAAAAGAGGAACCGGTGATTGTGAGTTCAAAAGAAGGATCATGCCGTAGGACTGGATGAAAGCGAGCGGCAATGTGATCCAGCGGGTGTATTTGTTGAGCTGGCGCTGCCCCTGTTCACCTTCCTTGGAGATGCTTTCCAGTTTGGGGACGATGACCGTGAGCAGCTGGATGATAATGGAGGCGTTAATGTACGGCGAAAGCCCCATCAAGATAATGGAAAAGTTGTGTGCGCTGCCTCCCGTGAGAAGACTGAAGAGGCCGAGAATCTGGTTGCGGTTGAAAATGACTTCAAGCGCGCTGAGGTTGACGCCGGGAATCGTGACCTGTGCCAGCATACGGCAAATGATCACCATACCGATCGTGAAGAGGATTCTGTTGCGGAGTTCTTTGGAATTCCAGATTTGTTCTAAGTATTTAAACATCGGGTGGGTCTTGAGTTAGGGCAGGATCGGCCGGGCGGTTGGTAAGGGAACCCGCTCGATCGTTTATTTGCTTGCTTTCGCTCCTTTTTTGGCTTTGGCCGGAGTGGGAGCTTCTTCTTTTGATGCCGGTTCGGCTGCGGCTGCGGTCATAAGCTCGGTTACGGTGCCTTTGGCTTTTTCGATTTTCACCTTGGCGCTCTTGGAAATGCGGTCGATTTTGACGTTGAGTTTTTTGGTGAGTTCACCGTCACCAAGCAGTTTAACAGGTTTTGTCTTACTGTTAATAAGTTTTTTTTCATAGAGCTTGATCATGTCGATGTCCTCGTTGTCACCGAAGACGTTGAGTTTACCGACATTCACCACCTGGAAAGAGATATGGTTCGGGTTGTTGAAGCCTCTGTACTTCGGAAGGCGGCGGAAGAGAGGAGTCTGTCCTCCTTCGAATCCCGGCTTCTTTTTGCTGCCGGTGCGCTGTCTTTGTCCGTTCATACCGCGAGTGGAATACGTTCCGTGGCCGGATCCGGGACCGCGACCAACGACTTTACGTTTTTTGCGTGAGCCAGGATTGCTTTGGAGTTTCTGAAGTCTGTCCATAAATCTTTTGATGGTAAGTGAGTGAGATTAGTCTTTCTTCGGAGTTTCCTTGGGAGCTTCGGCTTTTGCCTCAGGGGTTCCGGCTGGTTTTGCTTCAGGGTTCACTGCCGGTTTCGCCTGGGGAGCTTTTTGGGCGTGTCCGTGTTTTTCGTTGTGAGGGTGGGGTTGCGGTTTCTGTGGTTGTTGGGCAGGCGTTTCGGTCTTCGGGGCGATCTTTTTCTGCCAAGGGAACGTTTTGAGTTTTCCGAGCGCCATGATGGCTGCCTGGCTGTTGCTCAAACGGTTTTTGCATCCGAGGACTTTGCTGAGAACGTCCTTCACTCCGGCAAGTTCAAGGATTTTGCGAAGAGGGCCGCCGGCGATGATTCCGGTACCAGGACAACCCGGCATGATGATCATTTTCGCGCTCTTGAATTTGACCTGGACGCGGTGAGGGATGGTTTCTCCGATAATAGGAACCTCAATCAGTGATTTTTTTGCCTGGGCCACAGCTTTCTTGATGGCTCCCTGGACTTCAACGGATTTACCGATGCCCATGCCGACCTTGCCTTTCTTATTGCCAATGACAACGGTAGCCCGGAAACGAAGTCTGCGTCCGCCTTTTACCACACGGGTCACGCGGTCGATCTGAATGACTTCTTCTTCGAACTCCTTGTGTTCACGGACAGGAGGTCTGCCTTTTTTGTTCATAGGTCTTGGCACGGTTGTTGAAAATTAAGATTTAAAATTGTAATCCGCCTTCACGGGCGCCATCGGCGATGGCTTTGACGCGACCATGATATTTATAGCCGTTACGGTCGAAAACACAAGCGGTGATGTTCTTTTCTTTGGCGAGCTTGGCCAGCTCCATGCCGACTTTTTTGGCACGTTCCGACTTGGTTCCCTTGTCTTTCATCTTGAGATCGTTGCAGTTGATGATGGTGGCGTGTTTCTGATCATCAACGAGCTGGGCATAGTGGTTGTTGAGACTGCGGTAGATCACGAGGCGTGGTTTTTCTGCAGTCCCGCTCACTTTTGCCCTGATGCGGGCGTGACGGTTCGTTCGGTTGAGTTCTTTTTTAGAGGTTGTCATAGAGGATCAAAGATTATTTTTCTTTAGCTGCTGCTTTTCCTGCTTTGCGGGCGACGTATTCACCGAGGTATCGGATTCCTTTGCCTTTGTAAGGTTCGGGTTTGCGATAGCTGCGAATCTTCGCCGCTACTTCGCCGACGAGCTGTTTGTCGGCTCCGGAAACGGTCAAAATGTTTTTCTTTTCCTGGTCGATCGAAATCTGGATGCCGGCCGGGGGTTGGAATTCAACCGGATGTGAGAATCCGAGAGAAAGCACCAGTTTTGATCCCTGCATATTGGCGCGGTAGCCGACGCCCTGGATTTCAAGCTGTTTGCTGAAACCTTTCGTCACGCCGTGGACCATGTTGGCGATGAGGGTACGGCTGAGACCGTGCATGCTTCTGTCGAGCTGTTCTTCCTTCCCCCTTTTGATGGTGACGGTTCCGTCGGCTATCTCCACCGTGATTTTCTTGTGGATGGTGAAGCTGAGTTCGCCTTTGGGTCCTTTGACGACAATCAGGTTGCCGTCACGTTTTTCAACGGTGACGCCTGAAGGGATGGCAATGGGGAGTTTTCCGATACGAGACATATTTGAGAATGGTAGAGTGTAGGATTTTTAGTAGACTTCGCAGATCAGTTCGCCTCCGAGTTTCTTTTTCTTGGCTTCTTCTCCGCTCATGATTCCCTGTGGGGTGGAAACGACGGCGACGCCGAGACCTCCGTTGATTTTTTTGAGCTGGGAGGTTTTCATGTAAATGCGCTGTCCCGGTTTGCTGATCTTTTTGAGACTGATATCTCTGTGCTGGGGATGCAGAACAATTTTTATCTCTTCAAAATCGTTGTTTTTCATGTTGTTGAATTCCTGGATGAAACCTTTATCCTGCAGGACTTTGAGCACGCCCATCTTCATGTTGGAAAATGGTACGGTGACCGTATCCTTTCTTGCCATTGAGGCGTTGCGGATTCTGGTCAAAAGATCTGCGATAGGGTCTGTTAACATCATTTTTTTGTGAATGAGAGAATATATTTTCTGAGTCTTACCAGGAGGACTTTTTGATACCCATGATGAGTCCTTTGGCTGCATTTTCACGGAAACAGATACGGCACATTTCAAATTTTCTCATGTAGCCCCCTCTGCGACCGCACAGTTTGCAGCGGTTGTAGACGCGGCTCGGAAATTTAGGTTTTTTCCCTGCCGCGAGAGCGTCGAGATAACTTTTCTGTTTGCGTGCCGTTTTCACTTTGAGTGAGAGTCTTGCCATTTGTAGGATGATAGGATGTGAGAATTGAAAATGTAAGGTTTGAAATTACTTCGTTTCGCCGCGTTTGCTCTTGAGTTCCTGGAAAGGGAAGCCGAGTTTTTTGAGAAGCTGAAGTCCTTCCTTGTCGTTCTTGGCGGTGGTGACCACCGTGACTTCTATCCCGTGGATTTTGTTGAGATCTTCAGGATTGATTTCCGTGAAAACGGTGCTTTCCTTGATGGCGACGGTGTAGTTGCCGTGTCCGTCGAAACTTCTCGGCGAGATGCCACGGAAGTCGCGCACGCGGGGGAACACAACGTTGATGAGTTTGTTCAGAAAATTGTACATGCGGGTGCCGCGCAGGGTCACGTACACTCCGACGGGCTGGCCCTTCTTCAGTTTGAAGTTGGAAATGGCGATGCGGGCTTTTGCGACCATGGGTTTCTGTCCGGAAATCGCGGCCAGGTTCTCAACGACGTAGGAATAGTCCTTGCCCATGCCGGTGAGTTTGCCGATACCGACGTTGAGTTTGACCATTTTTACGCTCGGAACAGCGTTGGCATTCTTGATGTTGAGCTCTTTTTTGAGTTCAGGCTGAATGGTCTTGCTAAACCGTTCTCTTAATGTGAGGAGTTGTGACATGGTTTTTAAAAGTATTAAATTGCTTTTTTCTTGGATGCTTTGGGCTTGGAGGCTTCCGGCATGAGGTCGAGTGAAGCCCCGGTAAGTTTGGAAATGCGTTCTTTTTTGCCGTTTTCGAGGACCTTGTAACCAACGCGGGTCGGTTTGTTCTCCTTCGGGTCCATCACCATGACGTTTGAAACGTCCATTGGAGCTTCGAAGGTGATTTTCTGCCCCGGCTGGGTCTGGGTCTTTTTCACGTGTTTGGTGCGCATGTTGACCTTTTCCACCACGATCTGGTTGTGCTTGGCGATCACGCGGATGACCTTGCTGATCTTTCCTTTGTCTTTGCCGCTGATGACCAATACTTTGTCGTTCGCCTTAATTTTCATAGTTTGTAAATTTAGAGTACTTCAGGGGCCAGAGAAATGATTTTCTGGAAGCCTTTTTCACGCAGTTCACGTGCGACGGGTCCGAAAATACGGGTTCCTTTGGGTTCGTTTTCTTTGTTGATGATGACGATGGCGTTTTCATCGAAGCGGATATACGTTCCGTCTTTGCGTTTGGTCTCTTTTCTTGCACGTACCACGACGCCTTTTTCCACGCTGTGCGCTTTGACGGCGCCGCGAGGGGCAGCCTGCTTGATGGTCACCACGACGACGTCGCCGAGGCCTGCATAGCGGCGGCGGCTGCCGCCGAGGACTTTGATGCACTGGGCCAGTTTGGCTCCGGTGTTGTCCGCGATGTTGATCATGCTGCGTAACTGAATCATGGTTGTTTCTTAAAAAGAGGTCTTAAAAAGTTATTTTTTTGCCGGTTGAGCTTCTTCCGGTTTGACTACCGTCCATCTTTTGAGTTTGCTCAGGGGGCGGGTTTCATAAATGGTCACTTCGTCTCCGACCTTGGAGGTATTCTGAGGATCGTCCACATAGAATTTTTTCGATACACGGTACTTCTTCCTGTATTTCGAATGCATTTTGTAGCTGTTCACCGTGACGACACGTGTTTTGTCCATTTTATCGCTGACGACAATTCCTTTTTTTGTTCTCATGTGAACGTTAGATTAGAGAGATGGAGTTATTTTTGTGAAGACTTTGCTGTCGAAGCCTTGCTTTTCTTGGCAGGAGTTTTAGCAGAAGCCGTTTTCTTTGTCGAAGCCTTTTTCGCGGCGGTTTTCGGCTGAGCTTTTTTCTCTTCGGCTGGCATTGCTGCCGCTGTTTCTTTCTTTGCCGATTCAGGCTTCTCTTCCATTTTCATTTCTTTCGTCAGGGTGTGGAGGAGTGCAATGTATCGTTTCAGGTTCTTGATCATGTGAGCTTCCTTGGAGCTTCCGCTGCGGACCTCGAATTTTCTTTTGAGGAGTTCGCGGCGGGATCTTTCGAGTTCGTCCATCAATTCCCTGTTTCCGAGTTGTCGAATTTCTTGTTTGCTGAGCATAGGATGTTTATAAACTGACGTTACTGTCGATGAAGCGGCATTTTACCGGGAGTTTCTGGGATGCAAGGCGCATGGCTTCCTTGGCGGTCGCTACGTCCACACCGTCCATTTCAAAGAGAATTGTTCCCGCGTGGATTTCAGCCACGTATTTTTCAACGGTTCCTTTTCCGCTTCCCATGGGTACTTCCGCAGCTTTTTGCGTGACAGGTTTGTGAGGGAAAACACGGATCCAGATCTTGCCGCCACGTTTGATGAAGTGTGTCATGGCGCGGCGTGCGGCTTCGATTTGCCGGCTGTTGATTTCTCCGCCTTCAAGCGATTTGAGGGCGTAAGCCCCGAAAGCTGCAAGGGTGCCCCGGGTCGCAACTCCGTGGGTGGAGCCGCGGAGGCGGTGAGATTTGCGGTATTTGAGCTTTTTGGGAGTAAACATAAGGTGAGAATTGAGCTAGCAGAGTATAGCGATTTTCGCTGGATAATCAAGGTTTTTATGCCTGTTCGGCCATTTCGGTGCGTAAGGCGTCTCCTCTTTTCTTGAAGATGTCGCCTCGGTAGATCCATACTTTCACGCCGATGGTTCCGTAAGCCGTTTTGGCGTGGATGCAGGCGTAGTCGATGTCCGCTCGCAGCGTATGGAGGGGGATCTTGCCGTTGGAGAAGAATTCCGAACGGGCGATTTCAACTCCATTCAACCTTCCTGCGAGGAAGATCTTGGCGCCGCGTGCTCCGCTTTCGATGGCTTTATCCACAGCCATTTTTGCGGCACGGCGATAGGAGACTCTTTTTTCGATCTGCTGTGCGATGCTGTCGGCAAGCAGTTTGGCGTCAAGCGCCGGTTTCTTGATCTCTTTAATGTTGAGGGTGAAGTCTTCGTGAAATTTCTTTTTCAGTTCGTCGCGGAGAGTGTCGATGCTTGCCCCCTGGCGTCCGATGATGACGCCCGGCTTGGCGGAATGGATGAAAACGTTAACCTTTCCTGCGCTGCGCTGGATTTCAATTCTTGAAACAGCCGCGTCGGCAAGCCTTTCTTCAATGAGCTTGCGAATTTGGATGTCCTGGTGGAGCATTTTGGAATAGTTGCGCTTGTTGGCGAACCACTTGGAGTCCCAGGAACGAATGATGCCGATGCGTAGGATGTTTGGATTAACTTTCTGACCCATTGTTTTGAATTAAGGATTAGTGAGTTTATGCCTTGATGGTTTTGACGCCCTTTTTGGCGGCCGGTTTTTTGGCGGGAGCCGCTTTTTTTACCGGAGCTTTTTTCTTCGGTTCTTCCTGCTTTGCTTCCGCAGGAGCCGCTTCAGCGGTTTTTGCGGTGCTCTTCTTCTTTGATTCCGGTGCTTCTTCGTTCACGCCGAGGATGACCGTGGCGTGAGCCATTCTTTTTAAAATCGGGTGGACGCGTCCGCGTGAGATGGGAACGCTGCGTTTGAGGGTTTGCCCTTCCGTCACGATGATCTCTTTGATATAAAGGCTGGACGCTTCCTGTTTAAAATTGTTTTCAGCATTGGACATGGCGCTGTGAACGATTTTTCTTAAGATCTTTGCGCCTTTTTTTGGTGTGAACTTGAGAATGTCCAAAGCCGTCTGCACATCCTTCTTGCGAACAAGACCCGCAATAAGGTTGAGTTTTTTGGAAGTGATTCGTAATGATCGTCCGATTGCTTTCATGATGGGGTGTATAAAACGTTAGAAGTTGATTTATTTCGCTGCTGGAGCCGCTGCCGGCGCAGGTGTTGCCGTGCCGCTTTCGGCCTTGGCCAGTTTACCGCCGTGGCCCTTGAACTTGCGAGTGTGAGCAAATTCGCCGAGTTTGTGTCCGACCATGTTTTCAGTGATGAACACGGGAATATGCTGCTTTCCGTTGTGGACGGCGATGGTATGTCCAACGAATTCAGGAGCAATGGCCGAACCACGGGCCCAGGTCTTGATGATCTTTTTCTGGTTGCCGCCATTCTGCATCTCAATTTTTTTGAGCAGCTTGGGGTCGACGTGAGGTCCTTTTTTAGTACTTCGTGACATGGTGAGGAGTGGTTATGTGAGAGATTTAGGATGCTGAACTGAATTTCTTGTCGTTCTTGCGTTTGATGATGAACTGGTCGCTGTATTTGCGTTTGCGGGTCTTATAACCGAGAGCAGGCATACCCCATGGAGTTTTCGGTCCGGGGAGACCTGTCGGTTGGTTTCCTTCACCACCACCGTGCGGATGGTCGATCGGGTTCATGGCTTTACCGCGGACTTCCGGCCTCCAGCCCATCCAGCGTTTGCGGCCGGCTTTGCCGAGTTTGACGTGGAAGTGGTCGGGGTTGCTGACCGCACCGATCGTAGCAAAACAGTTTTTATCGATATTGCGGACTTCGCCCGATGGAAGCTGGATCTGGGCGAATGTGCCTTCAATGGCGACGACGCGAGCTTTTGAGCCTGCTGAACGGACGATCTGTCCGCCGCGTCCCTTCGTGAGCTCAACGTTGTGGATTTCGAAACCCACTGGAATGTATCTCAAAGCCATGCGGTTGCCGACTTTGATTTCGGCTTTGTCCGTGGTGATGATTTTGGTTCCCACTTTGATCTGGTCCGGGGCGAGGTGATAACGCTTGTCTCCATCGGCATAATTGACGAGCATAATGAAACATGTGCGGTTCGGATCGTATTCGATGGCTGCGACGGTTCCGGGAACGTTCACTTTTTTGCGCTGACTGAAGTCAACGATGCGATAGAGCTGTTTGTGGCCTCCACCCTGGTGACGGACGGTGATTTTCCCCTGGTGGTTGCGGCCTGCTCTACGTTTAAAGCTTTTGGTGAGACGTTTTTCAGGACGTGACTTCGTGAGCTCTTCAAAGGTTGAAGTGCTCATGAACCTGCGTGACGGAGTCGTAGCTTTATATTTCTTGAATCCCATGTGAGTAAAAAAGAGAATGTAGAGTTATTATTTCTTGATTTCCTTGCCGACCTTGGTGACGTCGAGTTTCTTCCCCCCCCTGAGCGTCACGATGGCTTTTTTCATGGCGGAGCGTTTGTCGACGAGCATGCGGCGGGCGATACGGGTTTTTGCCGGAGTGTTGATAATGCGGACGGTTGCCACATCGGCGCCGTAAGCGTCCTTGATGGCTCTCTTGATGTCGATCTTCGTGGCGTTGCGGTTCACCCAGAAAGCGTACTTGAATTTTGTGCTGAGGGCTGTCGCTTTTTCAGTTACGACCGGCATGATGATGGTGTACAGGGTATCCATGAGTATTATTTAAAAAGTTCTTCCATTTTCTTGAGTGCTTTTTCGAAAAACAGCACCTGATCGTAACGCTGGAGATCCGCAATATTCAGGTAGTTGACCAACATGGTTTTCACGAATGGAAGGTTACTGCTTGATTTCTGAACGGTGGTGTCTTTTTCCGGAATAAGAATGAGAACGTCTTTTTCAATAGGGAGCTTATGGAGCATAGCCATGAAGTTCTTCGTTTTGACTTCCTTGGCTTCGTATTTGTCGAGGGCAATAATCTTTCCGTCCTTGAGTTTTTCGGAAAGGGCGGAGAAAATGGCCATACGGCGCTGTTTTCTTGGCATCATCTGGGTGTAGTTGCGGTTGTTCTTGGGACCGAAAGCCACACCACCACCTTTCCAGTGGGGGTTGCGGGTCGAACCCTGGCGAGCGCGTCCCGTCCCTTTTTGAGGGAAAGGTTTTTTCCCGCCTCCGCGGACTTCAGCTTTGGTCTTGGTCCAGGTGATTTCACTGACGCGTGCGTTGGCATGCTGGCGGACAAGAGCCTGATGGACGAGGTCTTTGTTGAACTTGGCACCGAAGATGGTGTCAGAGACTTCAACGTCTCCTTTCTTTTCTCCTTGCTGGTTGTAGAGTGTAATTTTAGCCATGATGACTAATTAAGTTTCTTGAGAGATACAAAACTGTTGTTTCCGCCCGGAACGGCTCCTTTGATGCCGACGAGGTGTTTCTTGGGATCCAGATAGACGACGGAGGTGCGAGTGGTGACGGTTTCAGCTCCCATGTGACCCGGGAGGCGTTTTCCACGGAGGATTTTACCCGGTTTGGCGCGAGCGCCGACTGAGCCGGGTTCGCGATGGAAGTGGGAACCGTGAGATGCCGGACCGCCAGCCATGTGGTGACGCTTGATGACACCCTGGAAACCTTTACCTTTCGATGTTCCGGTCACACTGACCAGATCACCTTCCTTGAAGATTTCCACCGTGACGGCGTCGCCCTGTTTCACTTGTTCATCGCCTTTGATGCGAAACTCTTTCATCATGTAGAACTTGCGGGTCTTGGTAGGTTTCGGAACTTTAGAAAATCCCAGGACTATCGCCGGATATCCATCTTTTTCAACGGTCTTGATCTGTGCTATTTCGTTCGGTTCGCACTGGATCACCGTCATTGGGATCACGCGGCCATCGTCTTGAATGACTCTCGTCATGCCTAATTTTTTACCGATCAAACCGGTCATAAGAGTAGAGGTTAAGTCTTGGTCCCGCTGGGCGGGAAGACGGAGGTGAAGATTCCGCCCTTTCAGGCGAGGGGATTTGATCCCGTGGAACCCGCACTTCGCTTCAACATGCTAGGTTGAGTTGTTTCCTTTTTAAGCCGCCTGGAGCATCTTGATTTCGATGTCGACGCCGGCAGGGAGACTTAGGTTGGTAAGTGAGTCAATGGTTTTTGGGGTGCTTTCGGTGATGTCAATCAGTCTCTTGTGTGTTCTCATTTCAAATTGATCGCGAGCATTCTTGTGGACAAAGGTCGAGCGGTTGACCGTATATTTTTCAATCTTTGTCGGGAGAGGAATGGGGCCAGCTACAATCGCACCAGTTCTTTCGGCCGTTTCGATGATCAATCGGGCTGAATCGTCTACGACTTTGTGGTCGTAGGCCTGAATCTTGATGCGGATTTTTTGTTTAGCTGCTGCCATTTCGGATCAATAAGTTAAGGATCGGGAGAGAACAGGAATTATTCAAGAACCTTGGTAACAACACCTGAACCGACCGTGCGTCCACCTTCGCGGATAGCAAAGCGGGTACCTTCATCAAGAGCGATCGGAGCACCGAGCTCGATGTTCATCTTGAGGTTGTCTCCAGGCATAACCATTTCAACGTTTGCAGGAAGCTCAATGGAACCGGTGACGTCCGTGGTTCTAATGTAGAACTGAGGCTTGTAACCCTTGAAGAAAGGAGTGTGGCGTCCGCCTTCTTCTTTCGTAAGGATATAGACTTCGCCTTCGAATTTCGTGTGAGTCTTAATGGAACCCGGCTTGGCAAGCACCTGCCCGCGGACGATGTCTTCACGTTCAACACCGCGGAGGAGCAGCCCGACGTTATCACCTGCCTGACCCTGATCGAGGAGTTTCTTGAACATTTCAACACCAGTCACGACAACTTTGCGTGTCGGGAGGATACCGAGAACATCAACTTCATCGTTGATCTTCACGATACCGGTTTCAATACGGCCAGTAGCAACGGTACCGCGGCCTTTAATGGAGAATACATCTTCGACAGGCATAAGGAACGGCTTGTCGAGATCGCGGACAGGATCCGGGATGTAGCTGTCCAAAGCGTCGAGGAGTTCCTGGATGCATTTGGTAGCTTCAGGATCCGTAGGATTTTCCATGGCCTTGAGAGCGGAGCCGCGGATGAAAGGGGTCTTGTCAGCATCGTATCCATACTTCTTGAGGAGTTCCTTTACTTCCATTTCTGAGAGTTCAGCAATTTCAGGATCAGCCATGTCCATCTTGTTCATGAAAACAATGATGTACGGAACGTTCACCTGTTTTGCAAGGAGGATGTGTTCACGGGTCTGAGGCATCGGGCCGTCAGCTGCGGAACAGACGAGGATGGCGCCGTCCATCTGAGCGGCACCTGTAATCATGTTCTTCACGTAGTCGGCATGCCCCGGACAGTCGACGTGGGCATAGTGGCGTTTGGCGGTTTCATATTCCTGGTGGGAGGTCGCAATGGTAATACCACGCGCCTTTTCTTCAGGAGCGTTATCAATTTCATCGTACTTGCGGGCTTTGGCCATACCTTTGTTCGCGCAGTACATGGTGATGGCTGCGGTTAAGGTCGTTTTACCGTGGTCGACGTGACCGATCGTACCCACATTGACGTGAACCTTGTTTCGATTAAATACTTCTGCCATAAATTGATAACGTTAAGTAACTTATATTGGTGCGTTTTTGGAGCAAACGCGAAAGGATATTATAGGAAAAAAAAAGCCAATGCAAGTGAATTTTTCCAGACTCACAGCTGTGAAGATTTTGTTTGCCGGAAAGGATAAGTGTGGTTTATAGTTTATCACCTTTTAATTGCGCCTTATTTCTATGAAAAAGTCTTTTAAAAGCTTAGACGGAAGTGATCGTTTGAAAGTGGTCGAAGCAGTTGACGTTCCGCGGCCCGTGGATGGGGAACTGTTTCCCGATGGGTTGTCGAAACCGAGGAAAACTTTTGGTAAAAGGATACGGGAAACGATTGTTCAACAACCCAAGCGTTTTTTTGTGACGTGTGTTGTCGGCGGCCTGGCGGGAAGTTTGGGCAGTAGCTATGGTATCCGGACCTATGAGAATTATGAGTATAAGAAACACTTCGGTTTATTTCCGAGCGATATGCAGCTTTTTTGTAACGAGCTTTTAGGGAAGGAGGGGGTTCCCATCCGTGAAACTTCTTTCTATAGGAAGTCAGATATACCAGGAGTTGAAAGTGGGCTTGAGAAGAATGTCATACGGGGAGCCCGTTTTACCATTCCGGACGAAAACGGTGATACCATTGAAGTTGAAGCCGAATGTGAACGTGATTTGTACGACATATCATTTGTGGACGGTAAACATTTTGTCCCCCGTGGTTATTACGGCTGGTGTTCTTACGGCCATTTTTTCTGTTTTTCGAATGAGGATAAAGAAGGCTTTGTATCTTTTAAGATCCAGGAAAAGAGCCTCAAAGATCCTGATAAAAAAGCGGTTTTGGAGGAAAAGCCTCCTTCCTCACAAGATACGCTTTCTGCTGATGAAAACTTGAATGTTGAGGCATTCAAGGGTGGTGTGACGGCCAGTGAGAGGAAGATTTCGAGGGATGGAGAACATGAAAGGGCTAGCGCTGAAGAACTCCAGGCACTTCAGCAACGATATCATTATCTCGTTCAGCAGGCCACGAAGAAGCTTCATGATAATGGAGTGGAAATTTATGCTCCGGAAACTCCGCCTTCACCCTGGAGTGAGATTTGGTATCGTGATCCGGCCAAACAGTAGCTTTTTAGTTACCGTACCAGTCGAAATGGAAGACACCCTTTTGATCCCTGCGTTCAAAGGTGTGCGCACCGAAGTAATCCCTCAGCCCCTGAATGAGATTCGCGGGGAGTTCTTTTGAAGTGATGCTGTTGAAGTAGTTGAGGGTCGCGAATAATGCCGGTGCGGGAATGTTTTTTTTGAGCAAAACGGTGAGGAGTTTTTTGAGGTCCGCGAGGTTGACGTTGACGATGGTTTTTGTTTCCTCGGATAGGAGGAGATGTTCGATATCCGGTTCCGTCTTATATATATGAGTAAGTGTTTTGAGAAGTTCCGAGCGGATGATGCAGCCGCCCTGCCAGATGCGGCAGACCTCGCTGAGGTCGATGTGCCAGTTTTGTTCTTTTGTGGCGGTCGCGTCGGGCCCCACGAGACTTCCCGCTCCCTCGTTTCGCCCGAGCATGGGATGCTCGGCGGCTTTCGTTATCAATTGCAGACCCTGGGCGTAGCAGAGGGTCATGGCGAGATAGAGCGCGTTTTCGAGTTCTTCCGTGAGGTTCGAAGGAAGAATTTTGGTGGTCTTGGATTTGGTTTTGTAGATTTTCTGGAGCGATTTACGGAGGTCTTTCTGGGCGGAGACGCTGCGGGCGAAAACCGCCTCGGTTATTGAGGAGAGGGGAATGCCGCGGAGGGCCGCGTCAACGACCGTCCAGGCTCCCGTGCCTTTTTGTCCGGCCTTGTCGAGTATCTGATCGATGAGGAATCCTTCACCGTGATCGTTCTTCTGACGGAGGACCGGTTGGACGATTTCAAACAAAAACGATTTCAGCTTTCCGTTGTGAAGTTTTTTAAAAACGTCGGCGATGCGGCCCGCGTCCAGTTTGTAGCATTTGCGCAGGTAGTCGTAGGCTTCGGCCATGAGCTGCATCACGGCGTACTCGATGCCGTTATGGACCATTTTGACGAAGTGCCCCGCACCGTCGGTGCCGATGTGGGTGACGCATGGTCCGCCGTCAAAATCGCGGGCCGCTATTTTTTCCAGTAACGGTTTGAGCGCCTTCCAGGAGTGGTCCGAACCTCCGGGCATCAGGCTGGGGCCGTGCAGTGCGCCTTCTTCTCCGCCGCTCACGCCCATGCCGACAAAGTGGAGCCCTTTTGCTTCAAGGGTTTGTGTCCTGCGGATGGTGTCGTGATAGTCGGAATTGCCGCCGTCGATAATGATGTCGTCTTTTTCCAGAAGCGGGGTCAGGTGATCGATGACTTCGTCCACTGCCGGACCGGCCTGTACCATCACCAGCACCCGGCGGGGTTTTTCAAGGGAGCCGATAAAATCCTTCAGTTCTTTGAATCCGTGCAGATAGTCGTCGCCGTGCTCGTTCACAAGCAGTTGCGTTTTTTCGTAGGTGCGGTTGAAGACGGACGTATGGATGTTGCGGCTGGCGAAATTGCGGGCAAGGTTTGATCCCATGACCGCGAGGCCGATAACTCCGATGGAAGATTGAGACATAAAATTCAAGTGCTAGGTCGTCGCTGGTGGTATTGTATCAAATGTTTGAAAAAATGGCAGTGTTGACAATTTTGATTTCTTTCTCGAGAATGCTTTACCGATTATTCATTCTCATCAGCTGTGTATGACTGAACCCAAAGTGCCGCAAGTTTATCAGGAAGATTCAGAAGATACCCTGCATTCCCGGGGGATTTTCGATCAGGGCGAAAAACCGCGCGACGTGGCAATTTCTCCTGCGGTGGTTTTGCCGCAAGATCCTGTTGCCGCCCGGGAAAGGATTGATGAAATCCGGCAGGATCAAAGGACCGCTTTTGAAGAGACGATCATTGAGACCTCTCCTTTGAGAGCTTCGCTGGCGCTCCAGACGATTAAAAGTCAGATTACGACGTCGGGCACTGTTCTTTTGAATGTGGTTCGCGGACACGGCGTGATGATTTTGAGCACTTTTTTGACGTTGGACGATTTGAAGGAACGTTTGAAAAACGGCCAGGTCGTTTTGAAGCGAGTCTCCCTCGACGCAAAAGTAAGCGATTTGACTCAAAAATGCATCAAGATTACCACGCAGGACGGTCATCTCTTCACTGTGTGCAGTCTGCCCAACGATGTTTTGGGGATCGTGGTGGAAGATGATGAGACTCAGCTTTTTCAGGGCTGATCCGGGTTGAGATCCATTATTTCGTCTTCTCAGCGATGATCTTTTCGGCGACGTTGTTCGGAGCTTTTTCGTAATGGTCGAACTCCATGGAGTAGGCCGCGCGGCCCTGGGTCATGGAGCGGAGGTCGGTGGCGTAGCCGAACATTTCTGCCAACGGAACGCGGGCGTGGATAACCTTTGCCAGGCCGCGATCGGTGGTTTCGTAAATCTGGCCGCGTTTGGACGAAAGGTTTCCCATGACGTCACCGAAGAAGTTTTCCGGAGTGGTGACTTCGACTTTCATGATCGGTTCAAGGATAACCGGTGCAGCCGCTCTGGCGCCTTTCTGGAAAGCGAGCGATCCTGCGATTTTGAAGGCAAGTTCATTCGAGTCCACGTCGTGGTAGGAACCGTCGTAGAGTTCAACTTTTACGTCCACGACCGGGTATCCGGCAAGGATGCCGCGGGTCAAAGCTTCTTTAATACCTTTGTCGACGGCAGGGATGAATTCGCGGGGGATTTTTCCTCCGATGATCTTGTTGACGAATTCGTAGCCCTTACCTGGTTCGTTGGGTTCGAGGCGGATTTTTACATGGCCGTACTGACCGCGGCCGCCCGACTGTTTGACGTATTTTTCTTCGGACTCCACTTTGTTCTGGATGGTTTCACGGTAGGCGACCTGGGGGCGGCCGATGTTCGCTTCAACTTTGAATTCGCGTTTCATGCGGTCGACGATGATGTCGAGGTGAAGTTCTCCCATCCCCGCGATGAGGGTCTGTCCGGTTTCTTCGTTGGTTTTGACCTGGAAGGTCGGATCTTCTTCGGCAAGTTTCTGGAGAGCGATGCCCATTTTTTCCTGGTCGGCCTTGGTTTTTGGTTCGATGGCGATCTGGATGACCGGTTCGGGGAAGGTGATGGATTCAAGGACGATCGGGTTGTTTTCGTCGCAAAGGGTGTGACCGGTGAAGGTGCCCTTGAGGCCGACGGTCGCGGCGATGTCGCCTGCGTGCACTTCCTTGATTTCCTGACGGTTGTTGGCGTGCATCTGGATGAGACGGCTGATGCGTTCCTTATTCCCGGTGCTGGTATTCAAAACGTACGAACCCGAAGCGAGTTTTCCTGAATAGACGCGGAAGTAGGCCAGTTTCCCCACGAACGGGTCGGTCATGATTTTGAAAATGAGCGCCGAGAAAGGGGAATCTTCCTGCATGGTTCGTTCCTCTTCAGCTCCGGTGTCAGGGTTGATGCCTTTGACCGCACCGACGTCGAGCGGCGAAGGGAGATAGGCGTTCACACCGTCGAGGACGAGCTGGACGCCTTTGTTGGCGAGCGCCGATCCGCAGAATACGGGATAGAGTTTGTTGCGGACCACGGCGTGGCGCATTCCTTTCATGAGCTCCTCCATGGTGAAGGCTTCGCCGTTGAGATATTTGTCGATCATTTCGTCGTTTGCCTCGGCGATTTTTTCAACGAGGGTCGCGTGGAATTTGTCGGCCTGTTCCTTGAGTTCTTCAGGAATGGGGATCTCTTTCATGATTTCTCCGAACTTTCCTTCAAAGTTGAAAGCCTTCATCTGTATCAGGTCAACGACGCCGCTGAAAGTGTTTTCCTGACCGATGGGAAGCTGGATGGCTACCGCGCTTTTACTCAAACGTTCCCAGATGGAATCGAGGGACATGAAAAAGTCAGCACCGATTTTATCCATCTTGTTGACGAAAGCCATGCGGGGAACCGAGTATTTGTCGGCTTGTCTCCATACGGTTTCGGACTGAGGTTCTACGCCCTGGGAGCCGTCGAAAACGACGACGCCTCCGTCGAGTACGCGGAGTGAACGTTCCACTTCGGCGGTAAAGTCCACGTGCCCCGGGGTATCAATGATGTTGTAGCGGCATTCCTTCCAGGAGCAGGTCGTGGCGGCGGAGGTAATGGTGATACCGCGTTCGCGTTCCTGTTCCATCCAGTCCATGGTGGCGGCGCCTTCGTGCACTTCACCGATCTTGTAGTTCTTGCCGGTGTAAAAAAGAATACGTTCGGTGGTGGTGGTTTTACCGGCATCAATGTGCGCGATAATACCGAAGTTACGCAGTTTACTGAGGTCGTCTGACATGGGCTAAGGAATTAAAAATTAATGTTGTAAGTATTTTGAGGAAAGCTGTAAGGCAATTTTTAGCCTTCGTATTATAGGTTTTTTGCTCTTGAAGTCAAGAAGAGAGATTTTTCAATTGAGTCCGTCGTGGTGCGGTTGATTCCAGATTTTCGTCTGGTATTATGCTGACAAGGTTTTTTACTTGTCTTATGCCGCTCTCAAGTTCGATAAATTTTTTCGTTTTTGCGCTTGGAGTTTTTTTCCAGCTTTTACTTTTTTTCCTGGGCGTCAGGGATTTCAAAAGGCTTGGATTGGTCTTGCTCATGAGTCTTTTCGCCGCCGTTGTTTTTTACGGCGGGAATCCTCAGGGGGCTACTTTCTCCGCTGCATTTGTGCTTTTTTTGTCGATGCTTTTTTTTGTCGTTTTTCACAACGATCTTCTGCCCATCATTGATGAGCGTTTTTTGCTTTTTGTAACCTTTTTGTTCTGGTTTGTCGCGTCGGGGCTGGTTCATTTTAATTTCTCCCTGCTTTCCCCCTGGGTGCTTCTGGCCGTTCCTCCGACGATCGGAGTTTTTGTTCTGGTTTTTACCAAATTTGAACTTCATTTCGGCTGGAAGTACGTCTTTTTTTTCTGTTTTTTCGCCGCCGTGTTTTATTTTGGAACGGTGAATCTTGAGTCCAGTCCGCTTGTTTTTGTTTTGATCGGCGCACAGCCCCAAATATCGGGGATCCATGTGTTCGAGGCTTTCTTTTCCGGCATGGCGTTGACGGGCTTTCTTGCAGCTTTTGATAATTTATTGTCGTTGCTTCCCGCAAAACGTGAGACTCTTGATCGGTGGAAAAAACGAACGCAATTGGATCTGGAACATTTTTCGAACCGGCAAATCAATTATCGTGAAAGCGCGCTGATTTTTTTGATTTTCATTGTAGTCTCCGCTTTGACCATGTATTTTGATCTGAGCATCGTGCTGATCATGAATATTTTATTTGTTTCAATGATATTCTTCCAGAACGTCGATCATTTACTTCATAAACCGAAAAAACATGCATCCACCACTTGAATTGAACAGTTTGGCGCCGGATTTTAAGCTTCCCGACGATGAAGGGAAGGAACGTTCCCTGGCTGATTTTCGCGGAAAAATCGTTTTGCTCTATTTCTATCCCAAAGACATGACACCGGGATGCACGGTGGAAGCGCAGTGTCTGCGCGACCGCATGAATGATCTTCAGGCTCTCGGAGTCCAGGTTTTAGGAGTCAGTACCGATGACGTGAAATCGCACAAGAAGTTCAAGGAAAAACAACATTTGAACTATCCCTTGCTTGCCGACACCGAAAAAAAGGTCGTTGAAATGTACGGGGTGTGGAAGGAAAAGTCCTTCATGGGAAAGAAGTACATGGGGACGTCCCGTGAATCTTTTCTGATCGACAAGCACGGCAAAATCATCAAACACTACGAAAAGGTGAAGCCTTTTTCCCATGCCGAGGAGGTCATCAACGACGTGAAGGCGATGGGGATTTAAATTTCGGTCTCATCTTTCGTGAGCCTCCCGGGTTGCTTGCTGCGAAAGTACAGATTTTTGTCGAACGGAGGGATCCCCGTCTGGCCTTGAAGATGGGCCATTTCATGGAATTTTTTGCTTGGAACTCCGTCGATCTGTTCAATGACCTTTTTTCTCAAAGGTTTGAAGTTTCTTTCCGCACGGCTTCTTGCCACGAGGGCCTGGTATTGGAGCAGGACCTTCGCGCTGATGATGCCGATGTCGGTGGAGAATCCGTCCGCTTCCCCGTCGAGCGCTTCGTTTTTACTGCCGAGTTTTGTGACTTTTTCTCCGGAGAGGACGCATCGGTAATCTTTTTCAGGTGAGTTTTGCATATTGTTGTAAATAAGTTCCGTTTGAACGGGAATATAGAATTTTTCAGTTCGGCGAGTCAAACTTTTCGTGCATTTTTTTAAGGTCCGACATTTTTCTCAAGATTTTTTTGTGTGAAGTTTTTGACCTGCCGTTGGGTTTTGAGGTCTTTGATGACGTTGAGGACGCCGGTGGCTTTCGGCGATTTGGGTTCCGGGAAGAGGGCGTCGCGAATCGTTGCTTTCAGGTTTTCCAGTCCTTCCTTGTTTTGGGCGGATACGAAGGAGGGGTGGAAAATCCTGAACTGTTTTTCAAGCAGTGCCGTGTCCAGGTTCGGTGCGCGGTCGGTTTTGTTGAAAACGTAAATGGTGGGCTTCATTAACGCGTCGATTTGGAAGAGGATTTCGTTGACGACTTCGATTTTCTGGAGAAAATGCGGGTCGCTGACGTCGATGACGTGGAGGAGAAGATCGGCTTCAATGCTTTCTTCCAGCGTGGACTGGAACGATTTGATGAGCGGAGTGGGGAGATTCTCGATAAAGCCGATGGTATCGGAAATGAGCACTTCATGAGGTTCGATATACATCTTTCCAACGCGGGTATCCAGTGTCGCAAAGAGTTTGTCCGCGGCATAGGCCCCTTTGCGGGTCAGGGCGTTGAGCAGTGTGGATTTGCCCGCGTTGGTGTAGCCGATGATGCCCACGGTTTTCAGGTCGCGACGTTTGCGGGCATCGCGGTGGACTTTGCGGACTTTCTTGCAGGATTCAAGCTCCTGTTTGATACGGAACTCCATTTTGTCGAGGTGGCGTTTCATCATTTCGATGTTGGTTTCGCCTTCACCGCGGGTACCGATACCGCCTCCCTGTCGTGAAAGTTGCATCCCCATGCCAAAGATGCGCGGCCCCATATGTTTGATACTGGCCAGTTCGATTTCCAGACGGGCTTCACGGGTGGCCGCGTGTTTTTGGAAAATTTTGAGGATGAGGTCGATGCGGTCCCAGGCCTGCATGGCAGGTTTGACGGGCTTGCGGATTTTGCCCTTGAGTTCCGGCGAGGTCGCGGCTTTACGTTCCTCCTCGGCCGCTTTGCGCAGACGTTCGTTGATGTTGTAGGTCTGGTGCGGCTTGAGTTCGTTGTTGATGATGAGGATGTTGGCCTCATCCGCTTGATGACGGCACGTCGCCTCAGCTCCGGCCTCAGTGTCGCGGCTTTCACGGATGATTTCCTCCAGTTTTCCGCTGCCGATGAAGGTTTTGTAATCTGGCGTCTGTCTTTTCTGGATTTTTTTGACGACGACGATGCCGCCGTAGGTCCTGATAAGGTTTTCGGCTTCGGTGAGACGATATTCGGCTTCCTCCTTCGTCAGTTGGGGCGGAATGCAATCAACGAGAATCGCTTTGAGCATTTAAGGTGTTTCCGATCAAAGTATAGAAAAGTCCTATCGCAAAAAGTGCTATTACATCGTATGAGCCTTCTAATCCTTTGAGAAAGTCCGGGGAGAACCCTTTTACATGAACCATGAAGAAAGCAACGACCATGATGAACGCCAAGAGAACCCCGAAGAGTCTGGTGATGATGTCTCCGTATTTATTGTTGATCAGTCCACCGATGATGATGCAAATACCACCGCCAAATTCTCCGAGTGAGGCCATCCACCCAAGGATAACCGGTACATTCAGATGTGCGGCAAAAACGGCCGGCCCGGTGATAAAAAGTTTTTCGTACCCGGCGGAGATGAATACAATGGCGAGCGTCAAACGCAGGACCCAGTCGGCGACAAGCGAAGCGGTATTTTTGTTCATATGTAAACAGTTAGAGATTATGTGACTGTTTTAGGTTCTACTCGTGGTGGAGCCGGCAGGAAGGAAAAAAGTAGAGCACTCACCAGCGCAATGACACCGGCGGCTGCGAACGTCGCTGAGGGGTTATAGGCATTCCAGAGCCAGCCGGCCAGGAGCGAAGCGGGCAGGTAAATGATACCGGTCACAAAGTTATAGAGTCCGATCGCCGAGGCGCGATGTTCTTTGGGGGTGATGTCGCTGATGTAGGCTTTGGTCTGCGCTTCGTCAATGGCGTAGAAAATGCCGTAGACCAAAAAGAGCAGGATGACGCTGACCTTGTCAGCAGCAAAGAAGAATCCGGCGCACATCAACACGTAGATGACGTATTCGGCCATGATGACGGTCTTCCTGCCGATCTTGTCGCCGATTTTTCCGACGGGAATGGAAATGAGGATGAAGGATGTGTTGAAGAGGGCGTATAAAAGCACGACGTCTTTGATTTCGAACCCCACGGAATAGGCTTTCAAGAGCAGGAAAGCGAAGCTGAAGTAGGAGAGCGAGAACAGGCCGGCCACCTTGATGTAGCGGTGGAAAGCTTTTCCGAGGTTTTTATAGTTCTTGAAAACATTTTCACGGATCTTGGTGGCCTGCGCTTTTTTTTCATGCACAAATATGGCCAGGATGAGCACCGAAAGCACAGCCGGGACGATGGCGACCTGGAAAAGGAACTTGAAACCGTCCATGGTCTGGCCGAGCATGCTGAGAATGAAGTACCCCAGGAACGGTCCGAGGATGGCTCCGGTTTTGTCGAGGGTTTTATGGAAACCGAAGGAGTAGCCGAGTTTTTCCTTGTCGGCGATGGTGGAGATCAATGCGTCACGGGGGGCTCCGCGTATGGACTTGCCCAGACGCTCGACCACGCGGAACGTAAAAACGGCGGGGATGGTCGTGGCGAAAAGCAGGATGCTTTTTGCCACCGTTGAAAAGCCGTAACCGAACAGGGCGAAACTTTTCCGTTTGCCGGTCTTGTCCGAAAGGTACCCCGACACATAATCAAGCGAAGAAGCGGAAAAGTCCGCAAATCCTTCCATGGTGCCGATGATGAAACTGGATGCCCCGAGGATCGCCACCAGAAAAATCGTCAGGACCGAGAAGATCATTTCCGAGCTGATATCGGTGAGCAGACTGACGACGCCGAGCCAGAAGATCTGGGGATCGACCCCGAAAATTTTGGTTTTCGCTTGATGAGCCTCCTGGACCATCATGTGGGTTTAGATTGTTTTGGCGAGAGCGTCCCGGATAGCGTTTTGTTGTCGCAGGACGTCTTTCTCTTCGGACGTGAATGTCCGCTGTTCATCCTGGCGGGCCAGGTGAGCGGGAATGATGAATTCGTGGCCTTCATGAGCATCGGCCGGGGGTCGCGAATCTTTCCGGTCGAAATAACCGATCTCCAAACGTGTCTCTTCCATAGATAAAAATTAGTATCTGGCGTAGTGAGCGAACGCCTTGTTGGCCTGGGCCATGCGGATGGTGTCATCCTTTTTCTTGATGGCGTTGCCTTCGTTGTTTGAGGCCATGAGCAGCTCGTCGGCGAGTTTTTTGGCCATGGGCTGTCCTTTCTTACCGCGGGCGGATTCAAGAATCCAGCGGAAGGAAAGCATGAGCTGGCGGCCGGGTTTGACTTCGATGGGGATCTGATAAACGGCTCCGCCGATACGCTTCGGGCGGATCTCGAGTGCTGGTTTGACGTTTTCAATCGCTCGTTCAAAAACTTTCACCGGTTCCTTCTGTCCCTTTTCGGTCAGTACATGCATGGTGTCCTTGAAGATTTTGCGGGCGATGTTCTTTTTCCCGGCTTTCATGATGTAGTTGATGAATTTTTCCTGAAGAGGGTTTGAACCTTCGGGGATGAATGTCGGACGTTTTTGTGCCATTGTTATGAAAATTTAGGATGGTAGGGTTTCTTCGATTGGATCGGTTTAGCCTTTTGGCTTCTTCTGGCCGTAGAGAGAACGGCTCTGTTTGCGGTTCTGGACGCCCTGCGTGTCGAGTTTTCCGCGGACGATGTGGTAACGCACACCCGGAAGATCCTTCACGCGACCGCCGCGGATGAGGACCACGGAGTGTTCCTGAAGGTTGTGCCCTTCACCAGGAATGTAGGCGTTGACTTCAACACCGTTGGTGAGGCGGACCTTGGCGAATTTGCGGAGCGCCGAGTTCGGTTTTTTTGGAGTCATGGTGCCGACCTTGATACATACGCCGCGTTTCTGGGGGCAGTTCAGGCTGAAATCACGGTTTTTGATCGTGTTCATGATGCTGAGCAGCGCCGGAGCTTTACTCTTTTTGAGCTTGTTGCGGCGGGGTTTGCGGATAAGTTGGTTGATGGTTGGCATTTTTTGGCTTTTTAGAATGTGAGAACGATGCAGCTTTAGGCAGGTTGTTGCCTGCGTGCTGGGTTAATTTACACGCAGGCAGATCGAATTGCAAGAGCAGTTTCTTAAACGACGGCGTATCTTTTGACCACTTCGACGTTCACGGGCATATCGGGCATTTCAGGTGCAGCGATTTTGCCTTTATGGGCAAGTTCATAATGACGTTTGCGGTAGGTTTCACCGGCCGGGATGAGTTTCCCGATGATGACGTTTTCCTTGAGACCTTCGAGGATGTCGATCTTTTTGGTGGTGGCAGCCTCGACGAGTACGCGGATGGTTTCCTGGAAGGAAGCCGCGGAAAGCCAGCTTTCGGTGTGGAGGGCGATGCGGGTCAAACCGAGCAGCAGACGTTCAGCTTTTGATCTTTTCTTCCCGGCCTTTTCAAGGTCACGGTTGGTTTTGTCGTAGGTGATGATGTCGGTGATTTCACCCGGGAGGAACGTCGAGTCTCCGGCGTCGAGAATGCGTACTTTGGAAAGCATCTGACGGGCGATGATTTCGATGTGTTTGTCGTTGATGGTCTGACCCTGGGAAGCGTAAATGCTCTGGACCTCGGTCATGATGTATTTCTGGACGGTATAGATGCCGGTCAGTTTCATCAGTTCGCGGAGGTTGAAGTGGCCGCTCGTCAGGGAGTCGCCTTTCTTGACGACCTGGTTGTTCTTCACTTTGAGCGTCTTGCCGAAAGGAACCTTATAGTTCTTTTCGACGTTATTGTCGGTGAGGATGACGATGTAGTCGGCGCCGATTTCGATCACTTTGCCGTTTTCATCGGAGCGAAGCACGTTCTTGTTGACGTTGGATTTGGCGATGACCTCTTTTTCTTTCACTTTGTCGCCTTTCTTGACGTTCGCGCTGAAGTCGGGGGAAAGTTCATAACTTTTTTCGATCGGAGCTTCAGAGGTTAACGTGATTTCCGTAATGTTGCCTTTGTTGGCGATCTTGACCTTGCCGTCGATTTCCGCAAGGACCGCCTGTGATTTGGGAGTGCGCGCTTCGAAAAGTTCTTCAACGCGGGTGAGACCCTGCGTAATATCGCCTTCACCGGCGACACCACCCATGTGGAACGTACGCATCGTCAGCTGGGTACCCGGTTCACCGATGGACTGGGCGGCGATAATGCCGACCGGAGTACCGATTCGTACCGTCTTGTTATTGCCGAGGTCTTTTCCGTAACATTTGACGCAGATACCTCCTTCGGTGCGGCAGGTCATGACCGAGAATACTTCAACGTGGTCGACTTTTAATGTTTTGATCTGCTGGACGGCTTCGGTATCGATTTCGGTATCTTTTTCCAGGATGACTTCACCGGTCTTCGGGTCGGCGACCGGTTTTGCCAGGACGCGACCGTAGATGCGGTTTTCAAATTTCTCACCGATTTTTTCGCTTTCTTCGCGGGTCACCAAATGGGCTTCCGTGGCTCCGCAATCGTCTTCTTTGATGATGATGTCCTGAACGGCGTCAACGAGACGGCGGGTCAGGTAACCGGCTTCAGCTGTTTTCAAAGCCGTATCAGATTTACCTTTGCGTCCGCCGTGCGTGGCGATGAAGTATTCAAGAATGGTGAATCCTTCCTTGAGGTTCGATTTGATCGGAAGTTCGATCGTGCGTCCGGCGGGGTTGGCGACGAGTCCTTTCATACCGCAGAGCTGGGTAATCTGTCCCCAGTTACCGCGGGCGCCGGAATCCACGAGGTAGTACAGGTCGTTCCCTTCGGGAATGTTCTTGATCATGAACTCGGTAATGTCCGATTTTGCTTTCGACCAGACTTTGATCGTCGCATTATAGCGTTCATCGTCGGTCACGAGGCCCTGTTCGAAGAGCTTGCCGATGTCTTCAACCTTGTTTGATGCTTCATCGATGATCTTGGTTTTTTCCTTGGGGATCAACATGTCGGCGGCGGCTGTCGAGATGCCGGAACGGGTCGCGAACATGAATCCGATGCGCTTGAGATCATCAGCGACCATAGCGGTGCGTTCGATGCCGCACTTGTTGAAACAGGTGGCGATGATTCCTGAAAGCTGCTTCTTGCCGATGGTATCGTTGATGTAGCCAAGTTCCTTGGGCAGGAAGCTGTTGAGGATCCAACGGCCGAGACTGGTGTTTTCGATAATTTTTCCGTTTTTATTTGTAAGCTCTGCGCCTGCAGAGCCGGACGCTTCTTGTTCGCTTACGCGGGCATTGATCGGAGACTGGAGGTGAAGATGTCCCAGGTTGTAGGCGAGCATCGCTTCGTTGATGTCGGCGAAGGTCATGCCTTCACCGTTTTTGCCTTTGGTCATCTTGGTCAGGTAGTAGCAGCCGAGCACCATGTCCTGGATCGGTGCCACGATCGGTTCACCGGCTGACGGTTTGAGAAGGTTTTTGGAAGAGACGATCAGTTCACGGGCTTCAATCTGGGCCTGGCGCGAGAGGGGAACGTGGACGGCCATCTGGTCTCCGTCAAAGTCGGCGTTGAAAGCCGCGCAAACCAGCGGATGGATCTGGATGGCTTTTCCTTCCACGAGTACCGGCTGGAAAGCCTGGATACCCAGGCGGTGGAGGGTCGGAGCGCGGTTCAAAAGAACGTAGTGGTTCTTGGTGACCTCTTCAAGGATGTCCCAGACCTCTTTGCGTCCGGCCTGGATGAGTTTTTCGGCGTTCTTTATGTTGTGGGCATAGCCGTCCCGGATCAGTCTTCCGATGACGAATGGCTTGAAGAGTTCAAGCGCCATGGATTTCGGAAGTCCGCACTGGTTGAGTTTGAGCTTTGGTCCGACCACGATGACGGAGCGTCCGGAGTAGTCGACGCGTTTTCCCAGAAGGTTCTGACGGAAGCGTCCCTGCTTTCCCTTGAGCATGTCGGAGAGTGAGCGGAGTTTGCGTTTGTCGCCGGAATTGAAGACGGTTTTCCCCTGACGGGCGCTGTTGTTGAGGAGCGTATCGACGGCTTCCTGGAGCATGCGTTTTTCGTTGCGGCAGATGACTTCAGGAGCACCGATGGCCATGAGTCTCTTGAGGCGGTTGTTGCGGTTGATGACGCGGCGATAGAGGTCGTTGAGATCGGAAGCGGCGAAGCGTCCACCGTCGAGCTGAACCATCGGACGAAGATCAGGAGGGATAACCGGAAGAACAGTCATGACCATCCATTCCGCTTTGATGCTGGCTTTTTTCAGAGAGCCGGCGAGTTTAATCCTCTTGATGATTTTTTTCTGCTTTTGTCCTGAAGCTTTTTTGAGATCTTTTTCAAGCTGTTCGGAGAGTTTGTCCAAGTCGAGGTTCTGGATAATGTTGCGGATGGCTTCCGCTCCGATGCCTGCTTTGAATATCTGGCCGAATTTCATCGACATGTCGCGGTATTCAAGTTCGGAGTAGATCTTTCCGACTTTGATGCCTTCAAGTTCGTCTTTGGTCGTACGATGCTGTTCATCGAGCTCTTCAAGTTTCGAGGAATAACCTTTTTCAAGTTTTTCCTGTTTTGAACCTTCCTTGGCGTCGGAATCTTTGTCTCCGCTTTTCTTTCCGAACTCTTCCTGGAGTTTTTTGCGGAGCATTTTGTATTCATTCGTCAGCATTTCCTTTGCTTCGATTTTTGCCTTCTCGTCCATGGAGGTCACGATGTACGCTGCAAAATAGACGACCTGTTCGATGGCTTTGATCGGAAGGTCGATGAGGAGACCGATACGGCTCGGGGTCGACCTCAGGAACCAGATGTGGGTGACGGGTACGGCCAGTTTGATGTGGCCCATGCGGGTTCGGCGGACGGCCGAACGGGTGACTTCCACGCCGCACTTTTCACAAATGACTCCGCGGTAGCGGATACGTTTGTATTTTCCACAATAACATTCCCAGTTTTTGGTAGGTCCGAAAATTCTTTCGCAGAACAGACCGTCTCTTTCGGGTTTCTGGGTCCTGTAGTTGATCGTTTCCGGTTTTTTTACTTCACCATAAGACCATGACAGCATCTCTTCCGGAGAAGCCACAGATACCGCGATCGCGTCAAAATTATCGAGCAGCGTATCCTTCTTGTCATTTGGATTCATTGACATGTGGATGGAATTAATAAGTTATAATAAATTATTTTTGAAAATTGTGCGTGGATGCGTTTTTTTAAACTTTTACAGTCCCAGGTCGTCGTCGATTCCGACGTTTCCCGAGGCGTTTGCTGCTGCGCCCACCGGTTCTTTTTCACTTTTTTCGGCTTCGGCTTCGGTTGGGGCTTTGGGAGCGGGTTCGCGGCGAGGATGTTCCTCCACGTGCATTTCCTGGACTCCCTCTTCGGGAATGTAGTCTTCACTTCCGCTTTGCTGACGTTTTTCAAGCATGATCATGTCCTGGATGACGATTTCAGTCTTGAATTTCTTGATACCTTCCGGGGTGTCCCAGCTGCGGGTCTTGAGATATCCTTCGATGTAGACGAGTTTTCCTTTCTTGAGGTACTGTCCGCAGATTTCCGCGAGCCGTGACCAGGCAACGATTTCATGATATTCGCTCGAGGTGTGCCTTTGGCCGTCCCGCGTGACCCATTCACGGTTGGTGGCGATGCCGAAGGTGGTAACGGACTGTCCGTTCGGGGTCTGACGTACTTCAGGGTCGCGGGTGAGATTTCCGACTAAAATAACTTTATTAACACTACGCATAGGAGGGGTGGGTAAGGATAAGGAGGGAAAGAGAGATTGCCGTTGGGGACGGCAATGGTTGGTCCGGATTTATTCTTCTTCTTCCAAGAGTTCTTTTTCCAGTTTTTCGGCTTCGGCAAGTTCTTCAGCCGTAGGCCCTTCAATGCTTTCGAAGTCGACTTCAGGCTCTTCTTCGACGTATCCTTCGTCGCCTTCCTGTTTTTCTTTGACTCCCATTTCTTTCTCTTCTCCTTCTTCTTTTTCTTTCAGTTCATCAACATCCTCTTCTTTGATTCCCGGTGCGCCTGCGAGAACGGGTTCGACTTCCGCTTCCATCATCTTTTCCACTTCGCTGTCGACTTCCGGGCGGTTCGGATCGTTTTCGTTGAGGAATGCCGTTTCTTCGGATTCAGCCTGGGCGAGCGTGTACTCTTCCTCTTCCTTGAGCAGGTCGGCTTTTTCAGTGACCTGGAGCTGGACGTTCAAACCCAAAGACTGAAGTTCTTTCACCAACACGTTGAACGATTCAGGTGTGTGAGGTTTGCGGATGGCTTCGCCTTTGACGATGGATTCGTATGCTTTGGCGCGTCCGTAGACGTCATCGGATTTGATGGTAAGCATTTCCTGAAGAGTATGCGCGGCTCCGTAGGCTTCGAGCGCCCATACTTCCATTTCTCCGAAACGCTGCCCTCCGTGCTGGGCTTTACCTCCGAGAGGCTGTTGGGTGACGAGTGAGTATGGTCCGACGGATCGTGCGTGGATCTTGTCTTCAATCAAGTGGCTGAGTTTCATAATGTAGGCGATACCTACGGTGGTTTCGTGATCGAACGGCTCGCCGCTCAGACCGTCATAGAGCTGGATCTTTCCGTCTTCCGGAAGATCGGCTTTTTTGAGGAGTTCGGTGATCTGCTCGGTGGTGATACCGTTGAGGGCGGGCGTCGCAACTTTGATGCCGAGTTTGCGTGAAGCCCAACCTGCATGCGTTTCAAGAATCTGACCGATGTTCATACGTGCCGATACGCCGAGCGGGTTCAAAATGACGTCGATCGGTGTTCCGTCCGGAAGGAACGGCATGTCCTCCTGAGGAACGATGATGGAGATGACACCCTTGTTTCCGTGGCGGCCCGCAACCTTGTCTCCGATGGAGATCTTGCGGGTCTGGGCGACGTTGACTTTAATCTGCTGGTTCACGCCGGTCGGAAGTTCGTCTCCGTTCTTGCGTGAGAAAATCTGGATGGCGACGATTTTCCCGCCTTCACCGCCGGGGAGGCGGAGCGAGGTGTCTTTGACGTCGCGGGCTTTTTCACCGAAGATGGCGCGAAGCAGTCTTTCTTCCGCGGTGAGTTCGGTTTCGCCCTTCGGGGTGATCTTGCCCACGAGGATGTCTCCTTCACGGACCGTCGCACCGATGCGGATGATGCCGTTTTCGTCGAGATCCTTGAGGCGCGCTTCACCGACGTTCGGGATGTCACGGGTAATGATTTCAGGTCCGAGCTTGGTGTCGCGGACGTCCATGGTGAATGTTTCAATGTGGACGGAATCAAAAAGGCCGTCTTTCACGACGCGGTCGGAAATGATGACGGCGTCTTCAAAGTTGTATCCCTGCCATGACATGTAGGCCACGAGGACGTTCTGACCGAGCGCCAGTTCACCGTTTTCGATGGCCGGACCGTCGGCGAGGACGTCGCCTTTATGAACGCGTTGGCCTTTGTTGACGCGGGCGCGCTGGTGGATACAGGTACCCTGGTTGCTGCGTTCGTAGCTGAGCAGTTTGTGGATGGCTTTTTTCCCGGAGTCGTAAATGATCGTGATTTGTTCGCCGTCGACGTAGGAAACGGTTCCGTTGTCTTCAGCCAGGAGAACCTGACCGGAGCTTTTTGCCACCACTTCCTCGATGCCCGTTCCAACCACCGGAGCGGAAGGAGTAATGAGCGAGACGGCCTGACGCTGCATGTTCGAACCCATGGATGCACGGGTGTTGTCGTCGTGTTCAAGGAACGGAATGAGTGAGGTTGTTTCTGAAATAATCTGTTTCGGAGACACGTCGATGTGCGTGATGTCTTCGACGTTGGCCATGGTCGGGTCGCTGTTCTTGCGTGCCGAAACCAGGTTGGCCATGATTTCGCCCTTGTCGTTAAGTTCGGTATTGGCCTGGGCGATGACGAGATTGCGTTCTTCGTCGGCGTCGTAATAGCGGACGTGTTTGGTGATGTACGGACGGACGGCGATTTTGTCGATGGCGAGTTTTTCGATCTCCTTGGCGAGTTTGGCGTCGACCTTGGTGCCGGATTTCGCAATCATCTTCTTGCTCTTGGGATTGCTGACGCTTTCGGTCAAGGTTCTTCCTTCAAGATCTTTGGCTTTGTTCATGACAAAGTGCGCAACCTCGCGGAAAGGAGTTTCAATGAAGCCATACTTGTTGACGCGGGCGTAAGTGGCCAGATGCACCACGAGACCGATGTTCGGACCTTCCGGCGTGGCAATCGGGCAGATGCGTCCGTAGTGGGAAGGATGCACGTCGCGGACGTCGAAGGACGCGCGTTCACGTGAAAGACCTCCCGGACCCATGGCCGAAAGACGGCGCTTGTGGGCGAGTTCAGCCAGCGGGTTGGTCTGGTCCATGAACTGGGAAAGCTGTGAGCTTGCGAAGAATTCACGGAGCGCCGCCGTGATCGGTCGGGAGTTGATGAGCTGGGTCGGAGTGACCGTTTCCAGATCCATCACCGTCATGCGGTCCTTGGCGATGCGGTCGGTTCTCAGCAGACCGACGCGGAATTTATTCTGGACGAGTTCGCCGACCGCGCGGATGCGGCGGTTGGAGAGGTGATCGATGTCGTCCGGCTGCAACTCTCCGTTGTTGAGGCGGATGAGGTATTTGATGATTTCAATGAGGTCTTTCACCTGGAAGGTGTGGAACTCCTTGGTGTTTGGAATATCGGATTTGAAGCGCTTGTTGAGTTTGTAGCGCGCTACCGGTCCCATGTCGTACTTGCGGTAGTCGAAGAACATGGACTGGATGAGCGATTTCGCATTTTCCGGCGTGGCGAGATCGCCCGGGCGGATCTTGCGGTAAATGCTCTGGTAGGCTTCGTCAACGGTCTTGGCGTTGTCTTTTTCCAGGGTGTTGAAAATGTAGTCGTGTTGAGGATCCATCGTCACGTCCTTGAAAAGATCGAGGATCTCCTTGTCCGTTGAGTATCCGAAAATACGGAGGAGGGAAGTGATGGGGATCTTGCGTTTGCGATCGATCTTCACGGTGATGACGCCTTTCTTGTCGGTTTCGATTTCGAGCCAGGCGCCGCGCTTTGGAATGATCTTGGCGTTGTGGACGCCTGGAGCGGCGCTGTTCTTGGAGAAGAACACGCCCGGTGAACGAACGAGCTGACTGACGACGACGCGTTCGATGCCGTTAATAATAAAGGTACCGCGGTTGGTCATGAGCGGGACTCCTCCAAGGAAGACATCCTGTTCCTTGATTTCTCCGGACTCCTTGTTGATCAACTGGACATGGACCTTGAGCGGAGCTTCGTAGGTCAGGTTCTTGTTCTTGCAGGTTTCGGCGTCCCACTTCGGATCGCCGATGGAGTGTTCCAAAAAGTGAAGTTCGAGTTTTTTTCCGGAAAAGTCGGAGATCGGATTGATTTCGTCGAGCAGTTCGCGGATGCCGTCTTCCAAAAACCAGCGGTAGGAATCGATCTGGATTTCGATGAGGTTCGGAAGGACGACTTCCTGGTCCAAACGAGGATTCAGATATTTGCGGTTGCTGGACTCTTTCATCACGATGTTCTCTTTGGGGAGAAGCTTGGTGATCTCTTCGGCAACGCTCGTGGAAGTCTTCATCTTGGCGGTAGCCTTGGCGACTTTGGCCTGAGCGGCTTTGACGGCTTTTTCGTCAATGACGGGAGCCTTCCTGGCACCCGGACGGCCGTGGCCCTGGTAGTGTTTTCTCGCTTCCACCTTTTTTTCAGCCTTCGGAGCAGGTTTCTGTACGGGCTTGGCGGCTTTTGCCGGTTTGGTCGCTTTTGCGGGCTTGGCAGCTTTGACCGCTTTGCTCTTTTTGACGATTTTTGCAGCCGGTTTTTTTGCCTTTGGAGCGGCTTTTTTCATTTTCTTCGCCGGCTTTACAGTTTTTTTGGCGGCCTTGGCTGTCTTTTTTACCTTAGCCTTTGTCGGTTTTGCCGCCTTCTTGGAAGGCTTTGCCGCTTTTTTTGCGGGCTTCTTCAAAGACTTCGTCACCTTTTTAGCGGCTTTTGCCGTCTTCTTTGGTGACTTCGATGTTTTCTTGGCCATATTGAAAGAAGAGTGAATAAAATTGCGGAAGTTGTGAAGTGCTTTCATCGTTTAGGATTAAGGCTCTTCAACTGCGCTATCGCTCATAACTCACTCTGTGCTCTCTATATAGAGAGGGGTCTGATAGCTTAGTCCATTTTATTTATTTTTGACCTTATGTCAAATTACTTTTCATAGTTTGTTATCTATGAGTTGACAAAATTGCGTTTCTTGGTATGTTGTCAGCTATTTTGGGTGGGATTAGGTTCATTGAAAGACTGTTTTTTTGCAGGTAATGATCTGTGATAGATCCCCGAGGTGATTCATGGCAGTGTCATGGTGATGCTTTCATGTTCCAAAGGAAAATCACAGATGTCTTGCCTGCAGGAGGTGTTATGAATAAAGCGAGTGATTTTTTTCAAGCTGAAGTCATGGAGGTGATTGCCAACGGCAATGTTGAAGGTTTCCGTCTTCTGGTGAGAACCTCACCGGAAAAGCTTCAGCAGGCCATTGATTCGTCGAATCACTTCCGGAGGTTTATCCTTTGCGATCTGATGGATCCGTCGCGTTACACGGCAAAAGACATGTTTTACACGTACAAAATCATGGAGGACGATGAATGCGGGAATTTTTTGAGAAAAATTCTCCCCGGAGCGCGTCAGGCCTATCTTTTTTCGAGACTCAATCACGGTCACCGCGGAGAGTTGGCCAAATTTGCACAGACCGACCGGGCAGCCACCTGCGAGGTGGTTCGTTTGTACATCGACAGGCAGAGGTTCTTCAGCAACGACCAGCTGATGTTCGTTTTTGAGCATTTCCCCGAGCTGAAGGAGCAGGTTGCCAAAAAAATCGTCGAGGTGACCTTCGGCGAGCAGCTTCCGGATTGCGGGCACTATCGCAAGTTCTTTACACTTCTTCCTTCGGGTTGAGGTAAGGACACCATCCACAAGGCAAGACAATGCGGCCGGGTTGAGTTGATATTTCTTATACTCCCCGGTCGTTTTGCCTTTTTCGATACTCAATGTTTTCATCCAAAGACCCCGGATATTTCCGGGGCCTTTGGATTTCGATGGTCTCTGTTTTTGAATGGAAGGTCTAGACTGCGAAATTCTTGAAAAAGAAGTTGCGGACCATGTAGTTGAAGACGCCGTCGGATTCGTGGCGGCTCTGGTGATCGGTGATTTCGGCGATGGCGTTGGCGAACTGGATGACGACGACTTCATCCGGGGTGGCGACTCCGGTGTTCACTTTGTGGAACCATACCGCGGGATCGGAGTTCACGAGAAGATCGTCATGGGATGTCGAAGTATTGTAATAGTTCACTTTTTCCAGAGGCTGGCTGTAGAAGTCCTGGATGGAGAGTTTGTCCGGATTCGGTTTGACTTCGATGCTGATATCGAGCATGTCGTGATTGGATCCGGCAAAAAATTTGAGCATGTCTTGCACGTCGCCGCTGGAGATCAGCAAAGACTGGGGATATTTGGTGGCATAACCGATCAGAGCGTTTGGATGTGCGTCATCGGTAATGGTAAAGTTCGGCGTGCCGGAACTTTCGGCGAAAGTGTAGTTGTAGAGTGAAACGTTAAACGGGATGATGGTGTCGCCGAAGATGCTGCTTTGTTCCTGAATGTCGTTCGGGAAATTGTCCGATACGGCCTTGGCCCGGTAAATGAGCTGGGCGAGCTGGCCGCGGGTCAGGTTTTGTGCCGGATAGAAAGGGTTGCCGCTTGTGGCGTGGGTGTAGCTGCCGGCGTCATAGAAGTTTTTGAGGGCCGCGAAGTTGACGTAAACCGCGAACCAGTCCGTGCTTTTGACGTCGGAAGCGATCGATCCCGAATTGGGAAGATTGCCGTGAGTCACTGCATATTGCATCGTCGTATCGTTATAGAACTCTTTCATGACGATCTTGTAGGCTTCGGCTTTGTTGATGTTGTTGCCCGGACGGAAGTAACCGTCGGGATATCCCTGGACCGTTCCGCGTTGGCGGGCGAGCGCTACGTATTTTGCATACCATTCGGTTTTCGGGGTGTCCGGAAACATCGCAGCGGTTCCCATGGCGGTGTCTGCATTTTTTTCATTGCCGTCGGCAAGAAAAATCATTTTTAACATTTCGGCGCGGTTGACCGGGTTATTGGGGCGGAAGGTTCCGTCACCGTAACCCTGGACGACACCGTTGAGGGTCAGCCAGTTGATGGCTTTATAGTAGGGGTCCGTGCTCGAGACATCCGTGAATTTTACGCCGCTCGCGGCATTGGCTATTCCCAGGCTCATCATGCCGGCAACGGTGGAGGCAATGAGGAGCAGGGAAATTTTTTCTTTTATTTTCATAAATGGAAGTTAAAAAATAATGGGGTTGATAATATTCATAACGATCGTATTAGTGAGATATTACACCTATCCGTTCAGGGCGTCGAGCGGCTGCATGTGTGCCGCCTGGTTTGCCGGGATAAAGGCGAAAAGCATGCTCAGGAAAATCGAAAAAAGAAATATTCCCAGCAGGCTGAAGAAATCGTTGGCGAAAATGGAGGCCGGCTTTCCCGAAACGTCCGGGAGCAGGTTTTGGGCGACGAGATTCATGACGAACTCTCCTGCGAGTCCGATAAGTATGCCGATCACTCCGCCGATGACTCCCAGGATCCCGGCTTCGGTGAGGAACATTTTCTGGATATGGCCGCGGGTGGCTCCCAAAGCCCGGAAAATACCGATCTCTTTTCTGCGTTCGGAGGTTGCTGAAAAGAAGGTGTTGGCGATCATCAGTCCGGCGACGATGAGAATGGTGATGCTGATCATGCTCAGGCCGAAGTTGACGAAGCGGAAGTTCTGTTCGAAGGTCTTGATCTGCGCCTGGGCCGAAGTGACGTCCAGTCCCATGTTTTCGATGGTTTTCTGAACGGCGTCGGTGTTTTCGGCGCTGTCCGTTTCCACGTAGAGACGGAGGTAGCTGTCGGTGTAAGCCTGGTCACGGTCCTGATTGAGCTTGCGCACGACGTTGATGGGAAGGGTGACGCCCACCAGCGTGGTTTTGTCCGAAAATCCGATGAGTTTCACCCTGATGGGATTGCTCGTGGTGTTGATGTTGTTCAAAAAGGTGGATTCATCGGGGAGCAGCGTAAATTCGATGCCGGTGAGATCTTTTTCGGTAAGATGCGGCAGGCTGGTGGAGTTGGCGATGGTGAAGTTGTAGAGGTCGATGATCCTGCGCGAAAGGATGGCGGGATACGGTTGCTCGGGATAGTTGGCGACGGCGTCGTTCCATTCCGACTGGAGTTGGGGCGTGTCGAGCGTGTCCTGGATGTAGTCCGTGGGCAGCCCGAAGATCATGGTGTCGGTCTGGAAGGTTTGTCCGACGAGGCCTATCTGCAGGGAGCTTACGTTGTTGTAACTCATTTCGGGGAAGACGCCGGTGACGTGGGGGATTTTTTCGATCTGTTTCGTCATGTCCGGCGTGATGCGCGCTTTGATTTCACTTGTGGGGATGAGACTCAGCAAAGCGTTGCCGGCGTTTTTGCCCTGGACGGTAAGTTCGGTGAGCGGACCGGTATCAAGAATGTTGGTGTAGATGGCCTGGTGGAGTCCTGAACTCAGGCCCGTGAAAACGACGAGCGAAGCGATGCCGACCATCAGTCCGAGCGTGGTGAGGAAGGTGCGCAATCGCTGACTCATCAAATTTTTCAGGGCGAGACGGTAATACATAGTTATCTGGTGAATTTGCTGAAGGTGTTTTTTTCCAGGAGCCGGCCGTCTTTTATCTCCACGACTCTTTCCGCATACTTGGAGATTTCGCGATCGTGGGTGACCACGATCAGCGTCATGTTCTCGTTTTTGTGGAGCTGTTTGAGCAGGTCGATGATGCTTTTTCCGGTGACGGAATCGAGGTTGCCCGTGGGTTCGTCGGCGAGAAGGATGTGAGGTTTGTTGATGATGGCCCGTGCGATGGCGGCGCGTTGTTTCTGTCCGCCGGAAATTTCGGACGGACGATGGTTCATACGTTCGCCGACCTCCACGGCTTCAAGCAGCTGTTTGGCTTTTTTCTGCATGGTGGCCTCTTTGCGTTTTTTTCCGCCGGCGAACATGAGAGGAACTTCCACGTTTTCCAGCAGCGTGAGATGGGACTGGAGGTTGAAGTCCTGGAAAACGAAACCGATTTCTTTGTTGCGGTATCGTGAAAGATCGCGGTCCTTGAGCGCGGCGAGATTTTTTCCTTCTACGATGACTTCGCCTTCGGTGGGTTTGTCCAGTCCGCCGATGAGGTGGAGCAGGGTGGATTTTCCGGATCCCGAAGGTCCGACGATGGCGACGAACTCACCGTCCGCGATGGAAAGGTTGATGCCTTTGAGGGCGAGTACCTCTTCATCGTAGGTTCGGTAGATCTTTTTGACGTTTTTGAGTTCGATCATTGGCGCTGGGGTAACGGTTTTTGAGTGTCCCATTCCAGTTGAAGGTTCGGAGTGTCGAATGCCTGGATTTTTGTTTCACCTGCGGCCGCTTGTTTGTCGAGGGTTTCAAAAGTGAATACCGTATTGCGGGCATTACTCATGATGCCCAGGCTTGAGATGTGATACGGGTCATCCGCCGGGGATTCGAATTTGAGACTGATCGGTTTCATCGCGAAGAAGGAGTATCTTGCTCCCTGTCCGGAATCCCGATTGATGACGTAAAGTCCCCAAAAGTCCTGGCGGATGATAAAGGCCGGGGTCAGGATCCACAACAAAAACAACCATCCGATATAGACGAGGGCGAGGATGCTGAGGACGCTTTTCCAGTCAAATGTGCGGAAGGATTTTTTCATCCACCGCATTGTACACCAGGCCTTGGCTTTTTAGAACATGCCTTTCCTAGAACAGCCCCGCTTTTTTTGGAGTGTCTTTTTCGTCGTCTTCCGGAGGATCTGCCTCTTGTGCAGAGCGAGGCATCACCTGCACGTTGGTGAAGTAGGTGTCGTAGAATTTTTTCATCTCGAGGAGTTTCTTGAGGACTTTTTCGTCGTCGCCGGCATCGATGTATTTGGGGTTCACTTTAATGGAGATGTTTCCCGGCCAACTGTCCTGTTTAAGTTTGGTGAGAAAACTTTCGATCGGAAGGATACCTTCGGTGGGAAGATAGTATTGGCGGCCGAGTTTGACGTTGGAAAGGTGAACGTGGACGAGATATTTCTTCAAAGCTTTGTAGATGCGAATGAGCTCTTCGTGTTTTTGTGCAACGCGGGTGGTGTCGATACAGGCGTGCTTGAATTTCTTCATTTCGTTGACGTTCCCCATGGCGTGTTCGGGAATGATTCCCAAAAAGGTTTCGGAAGGGGCGTTTTCCAGGGCGATGGAAATGTTTTCTTTCTGACGGATCTTGGGGATCTCGTTCTTGAGCCACTGGATATATTTGAAGTCGAAGATTTTGGGAGGCTGGACCACGATGATGCGGCAGCCGAGTTCTTTGGCCATGTTGACCGTTTCCATGACCTTTTTGGGACTGGAAACCGGAGGTGCCTGGATGGCGACCACGGGGATCTGGTACTGGTCCGAAAGCAGCTTCACGTACTTGGTGTTCTGCGTGTCGTAGTTCTTGAAGTCGATGGCTAGGTCCAGTCCGCCATATCCGGCTTGTTTCACAAAGTTGAAGATGCGGTTGAGTCCGTAGCCACGAAGTGAGTCTGAAGAGAGGACAAGCATGGGTTTGGTTTTTATTTAATTTCGTTTCATTATACCATAAAATCCCCTTTCTCAGCAAGAATGGAGAAGGGGCTTTTTATAAGGGTTTATTTTGAGGTGTGCTGGCTGGACGTCGGCGTTTGGTCGTGGTCCGGCTGGTGCTGTTTATTCGAGCTGCAGCTTTTGGAAATGAGCGCCGAAGCGATGAGTGCAGCGAAAAAAGGCGTGTAGTATTTGACGAAGTCCATGGTGTGCTGGCGTTGGAATTCGTTGAGATACATGCGGACCTCGCGCAGTTTCGGATCAGCGGGTTCCTCGATTTTTTCATCTTCGAAAAATTCTTTCATGCTGGTGAGTTATTTCCCGATGTGGGTCCGTCCGCCCATGTAGCCGCGCAGGACTTCGGGGATTTCGATGGTTCCGTCCTTTTGCTGGTAGTTTTCCATGATGGCCACGAGCGTGCGGCTGATGGCTACGGCCGTGCCGTTGAGAGTGTGGATATTTTCAGTACCTTTTTCACCTTTGGCGCCGCTTCTCATACGGATGTTGGCGCGGCGGGCCTGGTAGTCCGTGCAGTTGCTGCAGGAAGTAAGTTCACGGAATTTCTGCTGGGTGGGAATCCAGACTTCAATATCGTATTTTTTGGCGGCCGGGTTGCCGAGGTCCCCTCCGCAGATGTTCACGACCTGGTAGTGGAAGCTGAGTTCGCTCATGATCTCTTCCTCTGTGGCGAGGATGAGTTCGTGTTCGGATTCGGATTTGCTGGGATGGCAGAAGCTGAACATTTCCACTTTGTCGAACTGGTGGACGCGGATGATCCCGTAGGTATCCTTGCTGTAGCTGCCGGCTTCGCGGCGGAAGCATGTGGAAAATCCCATGTAGCGCATGGGGAGTTTTTCAGTATCCACGATCTTGTCGGCGTGAAGCATGGCGAGGGGAACTTCCGACGTCCCCACCAGATAAAGGTTGTCGTCTTCGGGGTTCACGTGATAGATCTCGTTGCGGTCTGCGGGGAAAAAGCCGGTGGCGATCATGGCCTTTTCTTTCACCAATACCGGCGGGAGAATCGGGGCGAAGCCTTTGCTCGTGAGTTTCTGGATGACGAACTGCAGAATGGCGAACTCCAGGAGAACAAGGTCGTTTTTTAAGTAATAGAAACGGGTGCCGGATGTTTCGGCCGCGGTTTCGGTATCAATAAGGTCCCACTTTTTGCCGAGTTCCATGTGGTCGAGGGGTTCAAAGTCGAATGCGGGTTTTTTGCCCACGGTTTTGACGACGACGTTGTCTTCCTCACCTTTGCCTTCCGGGACCGAGTCCAGGGTGGGGTTGGGGATGAGCAGGGTTTCCGCTTCAAGGTCCAGTTTGAGTTTTTCCAGTTTTGGATCGAGCTCCTTGAGGCGGTCCTTGAGTTCCTTGGATTGTTCGAGCAGAGGTTTTTTGTCTTGAGCCTCCGGGATCTCTTTGGCGATTTTGTTCTGCTGGGCTTTGAGGTTTTCGACTTCGCCCATGAGTTTGCGGCGGTCCTCGTCCATTTTTATGACGGCATCAAGGTCGCCTGAATAGCGCTTTTTTAAAATAGCTTTCTTGATCTTATCCGGATTTTCAATAAGAAGTTTAAGGTCGATCATGGCAAAGTGAGTTCGTGGAAAGGAAGGATGTTGGAACCGGGAACTATCCTATCACGCCCGGCTTGCGGGGGCTAGTGCGCATTTGGTTAAAACTCAGTTGGAAAGACTATTGAATGTCCACGGATGAATATGATCCGGGACCGCCGCTGCCGTCATAGCCTTCAACGCTTTCACCTTCGCCCAACGTTTCATCCATTATAAAAAGATCACTGGGATGTGCGAGCGATGTTTCAATGAAAGTTCCTGGAGGGCATGTCTGATCTGCGGTCACATGGAAATTTTTTGTGGCACCCTTTGGAATGCCGTAGGGTGAAGGACAGCTCAAGTGAGCAATTTTTAAGACATCGGCGTTGGTGTAATCGCTTATTTTATCCAGGGCGCAGATCTGGGTTGTGCCGTTAAAAAGTTTAAAGTTTGAGATGTTGTCGGGGTTGCAGGTTCCGGTAAGATGAAGACTCATTCTTTGAAGAGCACCGTCATCGATCGCTCCCTCAGTGATGGTGAACTCGGCGATTGTTGCATTTTGTCCCGGAGTGGCTGTGGGGAGTGGGTTGTTTGCGGCGTTGATACTTATCATCCCTGTGCTGATTCCTCCGACTGTAAATTGTGATCCAGCAATACTTTCAGGAACTCCATCAAGTATGGCATCGTTAGAAAAGTCTTCCTGGCGGGGAACATAGCGAAAGCCGTAGTTTCCTACGGACTGTTCAGTGAAATTGGCATAGAGGCAGAGTTCGTTTACACTGTCAGCTGATAGAGGAAAATTTATTCCATCAAACGTATGGCTGAATGCCGTGTCGCTTCCGTTTTGAAATTCCGTCATGCGGCTGCCGTCCGGATAGGTTATGGTAAATTCGGTCTGGGTCGGGTCGCTGGCGCCTTCGGTTTCAAAGGTTGCGCTTTTCATTGATCCTTCTACGCAGCCGTTTTTGATGTTCCAGCAAAAAACAGGAACATTGGTGGAATCTTTTGCAATTGAAAGTCCTTCCGGCCCCACGAACTCGATCTGGATTTTATTGCAGTCAGGTGAGCCGCCGGTTCCTCCGGCTCCACCTTGTCCGCTCGAGCCTCCTGTTCCACCGGTTTCGTTTGAGGAAGAACCTCCCGTGCCGGAGGTGCTTTCGTTGTTATCAACCGGGAGTTCCGATCTTGCCCCGCATGCCGTGGTTGAGGCAAGTACGAGCAATGCAGCAATCCGGTTTCTGTTCAAAGATTTCAAGCGGCCAACCTGCGTCGGTGCAGTGTTGGTTGTTTCAGTATTTTTTTCGGTTTGTTCGCAGGAAAGTTTACGATCAATCATGAGTTGGATGGAAGAATGTTTAAAGAAGGTCGGATACTATCAAAATCCGGCTGAAAAAACAAGGGTATCGGCTAGTGTCAGGACGAGAGCAGTTTTTTTATTTTGCCGACGACACCGTTGCCGATTTTTTCCTGGTAGCGGTGGAGCAGAGCGATTTTGAAGAGGCTGAAGGCTTCGGCGTGGCAAACTTCGTGATCCGGGTAAAGTCTGCAGAGTTCGATGATTTTTTGTGCGGCGGGAATGATGCTTTTTTTGAGATGGTCCACTGTATCGAGATCCATGAGGTGCCGGTATGCTGCGTCAATCGATGTTTCTCCGCTGGAGATGGTATCTTCAAGAACTGCCAGCATCGCTTGGGACAGCTGCCGGGAGTTTTCGATCGGTGGAAGAAGGCGCGGGGTGGTTTGTTCATCGGCGCTCTTTTCCGGATTTTGGCGTTCCTGGGACATTGTTTTCGGGGTAACGTCTGCATTCTATACCCGGGAACGGCGTCTGAAAAGGTCGTGTACGCTGACGACCGTGCGGCCGTAGCCGCGGGTGAGTTTGTGGAAAAAACTTTCGGGGCCGGGGATGGGCTTCACCATCATGAAGTGCATGCCGAGTTGGCGCGCGCCGCCGTCGGTGAGGGGATTGTCTCCGACCATGGCGCATTTTCTCGGGTGGACCTTGAGGTAGTGGTCGGCGGCGCGCTGGAAACCCGCGGCTTCGGGTTTGGGAGCGGCGTGTTTGACCACCGGGATGCCGAGCTGTTCAAAAATGACCCGTTCGCTGGCGTTGTTGGAAAACACGCAGACGTTCATCTTGGCGCGGATTTCGCGCAATTTTTCTACGACCGGTTCGGCAAAATTTTCGCCGTGATGGGCGACGAGTGTGCCGTCCACGTCCAAGATCAATCCCATGATGTAGCGACGGACGGCGTCAACATTCAGGTCTTCGATTTTTTCCAGTCTGGAATGGATCCTGGTCAACCGGGGATTGAAAGGCAGGCTCAGCGCGAAGCCGATTTTTTCAACGTTCAGTCCTTCGCGGTTTTCGTCGGCGATATGAAGAATGCCGTTTTGTCTGGCGGAAGGATAAATGATTTTTCCCGATACCGGCGTGGATTCGGGGTTTTGCCTTCTATCGCGGTTTTCCTGTGGGAATTTGATGCTCACAATTGAATGACAAAGGTTTCCTGAAGGGAAACTTTTAACAAAACCGGACGTTTTTGTCTAGGGGAAGTTGGTAAGGTTTTGAGCGTTTCATATTATACTTTGTTGAGTACTCCGCTCTTCCAAGAGCAATATTCCTTATTTATTAATCCCCACAACGTCTATGGCTTCAAATACAGCGGGAGATGTTTCCCATAAAATTCTTCGTTATGCCGGCAGTCTTTTTCTGCTTGCGGCCGCCAGTGTCATGGTCTGGCAGATGACCGGACCGAGCTGGTTCAAAAACATCAAAGCGGAAATTACCAACCAGCCGTATGCCCGTACCATTACGGTGGCAGGTGAAGGCAAAATCAGTGCCAAACCGGACATCGCCAACGTCAGTCTTTCGGTGGTTTCAAAAGGAAGCACCGTCAAACAGGTGACCACGGACAACAACACCAAGATGAATCAGGTTCTTGACGCGGTGAAAGGTCTCGGTGTCGATCCGAAGGACATCACCACCACGGCGTACGACCTTTACCCGGAATACGATTACAGCACTCCGCTCCGTCCCGGTACGACCAACAAAATTATCGGTTATAACCTGACCCAGGAAGTGACGCTCAAAGTTCGCGACCTCACCAAGGTGGACGACATTCTTGATGCCGGCACCAAAGCCGGTGCCAACCAGGTCGGTTCGTTGAGTTTCGATATCGACGATAAAGGTCCGGTCAAGAAAGAAGCGCGTCAGAAAGCTTTCGATGACGCTAAACAGAAGGCTCAGGAAATGGCTTCCCAGGCAGGCGTCAGCCTCGGCCGCGTCGTGACCTTCAGTGAAGAGTCCACGCCGACGCCGTATCCGATCTACAACATGGCCATGGATGTGAAGAGCGCCGGTGTTGCTGCTGCTCCGGCTCCGAGCATCGAACCGGGTTCCAAAGAACTGACGATGAACGTGAGCGTGACCTACGAGATTGAGTAGCCGCGTGGAGTGAAAGGCACAACGTTGTGAATTTAAAAAGCCCCGCCGGTAGGCGGGGCTTTTTGTTGTGTGATTTTTATTCCATGGGGTTGTCCTGTTTTTTCGTGTTTTCTTCTTTGGCTTCTTCTGTGGCTTTTTCGGCCTTGATCCTTTTTTCCACGATATCCTTCGCTTTCTTTTTGTACGCAAAATACGCTCCGCCGAGGCCGAAGATAATGAAAAGCAGCCCGATGATGAAGACGAGGCCCGGGGCCATCCATAAATCGAGGAGGCTGTTGATCTGGGCGTCCTGCGGATTTTTCGGGTTATAGAGGACGTCCACCTGTTTGCCGACGCCGAATTCCGGAGTGATCGTTCCGACGTTCGACGTGAATTTTACGGCTGTGCCGTCCGGCGCGGTGAACTGTACGACCGCATGGTAGGTGCTGTTTTTTGAACCGCCGAGTTGATTCTGGACGACGGTGCCGGTGGCATGTTTGCTGCTGAGAATGAAACTGTTCTGTCCGTTGAAGAGGAACATCCCGAAGACGATGATGCCTACTCCGATGAGCGCGTTGTAGAGGCCACGGATCATGCGCAAAATTTACAGGATTTTTCCTTCCTTGCGCAAGCGTTCTTCGATGGCTTTGATTTCGGCGCGCTGCTCGTCGCTCATGCCGTCTCGGATTGCCTGACGCCGCGCTTCGATGCCGCGCCGGGTCAGTTCTTCCAGGCTTAAGGTCTGTTTATCTTTTGACGGCGATGGGATCGGTTCTGGTTGCCGTTTCTCTTCTTGTTGTGCAAGTCTTTTTTTTCCTTCCGCTGCGGCTTCCTCCCTTGCTTTTATTCCGCGTTCCCGGAGTTTTTTCGCGGTTGTTCTCCGTTCCCATAGTTTTTGCTGGCGGGATTGTGGTTGTGGAACGCACGGGACTGGTTTGGGTGCAGGTTCGTCTTGTTCCGGCTGAGGAAGTTGGGGAAATTCGCGTTCGAACATCTTGGCCTCGGTTTCGCTGAAAACTCCTCCGAACTTCATGCCGATAAGGGTGTTGCTGATCTGGCTGACGACACGGAAAATAATATGACTGCAGGTTTCGCGATTGTCATCTGGTGTTTCATGGTCGCGTTTTTTTTGCGGCATGTGCTCACGGAGATCGTGGCGCAGTTTCAGGACAAACCTTTCAAGATCCCGTTTGTGAATTTCCATTTCGGGCAGTTGTTCAACCGGCGTGCGTTGGCCGTTTTGTAGATAGACCCCCAAAAGATCTTTGTTCGAGGCCATGGCCTCGTGGACGTATTCCAGGGCCCGGTCGTATTCCGTTTTCATGTTCGGGGAGATGGCCTCAAGAACGTCGGCTTCGTCGCGCTGTTCCTTGAACGCTTTGCCGATGGATTTTGTAAATTCGTTCAGTTTCATGGGAAGTGGTTATAAGGGGCGATTGTAGCCAAAGAAAACGGTTGTGCCAAGCTTTTTTTTCAGTTAGTATCGTTGCAAATAAATATTTCCGTTACGATTGTTGCTGTGTCCGGTCCAAAAGATCAACTGGGAAGAATAGATATCAGCTTTGAAGACCTCGATGAGGGTTGGGTTGACGATGACGTCGAACCTGGCACGGTGCCTTATCCACAGCCAACGAGCGGTTTTTTCAATAAAGGGCCGAAAGAGCTCGATCTGCTTTCACGGTTTGATGATGACGAAGCTACGCTGATCATCGATCTCGACCCGTATCTTCAAATGCTGGAGCCTCCGTATGCGGAGATCGCAGCCGCCGTGCGCGCGCGGTTCAAGGCTTTCGTGAAAAAATGTTTCGACGGGGAGTACGACGAAAGCGAAATCAACGCCATGTACAGCGACGCTCGGCTGGTGCGCGAGAAGCTGGTCACGATCAAGAAAGCCGTTGATGCCGACTAAAGGGCTACTGCAGTTTTTTGAAAAATGCGTCGGCGATGCTGATCTGCGTCAGTTTGTCGTTCGGAGCCATCACCAGAATGGAGACCGTTCCCTGGCGCGCGTCGAGACTGTTGTTGACCGCCGAATAGACCGCATCGTCGCCGAGTCCTCCGATGTCGCTGTAGGCGCCGTTGGGATATTTACCGTCGGGAATGTTCGCGGCAGCGGTCTCAAGGTTGCTGCGATAGTCTTCCATGTCGGAAGCGGCCTGGGCCACGCTGTCGACCATGGTCACCGTGAAGTAGACCTGGCCGCTTGAACCGTAGGTGCAGGTCCATTGTCCGTCGTTGAGCGGCATTGCTTTCGGCGAAGCCAGTTGGTCAGAGGGAATATCGACGATGGCTGAAAGATCGGCCGGGGAGAGGGTGTCGCAGCTGCCGTCGACAAGTTTGCCGCCGCCTGTAGATGCGACGTTCGTCGATGATCCCTGCTGGTTGGTCGCGGCAGGGGCACCTTGCTGGCATCCGGCAAAGATCGTCATGCTCAAAAATCCTGCCATGATGAAGGGTGAGAGTTTTTTCATGGTTTTATGTAAAGGGGTATGGTCGTCTGCCGTGGGAGCAGGCCGGTTGGTTATTGTAACGTTGCGAGGAAGGCCTTGGCAATCTGGACCTCCTGATCTTCGTTGTTGGGAGAGATCACAATGACAGTGACGTTGCCCTGGCGCGCTTCAACCTTTCCGCTTTCGGCGGCGTACATGGCTTCATCGCCGAGGTTGGGGATGGTGGCTACGGTTCCAAGGCCCGGGAGATCTTCCTGGACCGCGGTCTTGGCGTCATCGGGGCCGTTGGAAACTCTTACAGTGAATGACGCTGAGCCGTCGCCGTAGACGCAGGTGTAGATGCCTTCGCTGAAGCTGTTCACGACCATGGGGATCTGGTCCGCGGTTGTGCCGAGGATGTTGGCGACGACGTCGGAGGTCATGCCGTTACAGGTCTTGCTGTCGAAAGCGTAGGTTTTGTCGGTTGCTCCGTTGCCGGCCGGGTTGATGGTCAGTGAAGTGTTCTGGTCGGACGTAGACTGCGGGTTGATGGTGAGCGAAGCGTTCTGATCCGCCGGTGTGGTTGAGGTTCCGGTCGATGCGGTGGTTGAGGTCGTTGAAGACGGAGCCGCGGGCGCGTTCTGCTGGCAGGCTGCGAGGGTCATCATGCTGACCATTCCAATGGCTGCGATGGCGAGGTGTCGGTTGTTCATACAAAAAAGTAAAAGGCTGACGTTGAGTATAGCCCTTTCCGGTTCCAAAGCCAATTTTTAGTGCAGGTAGGCAATCTTGACGATGGGATTGATCCTGATGATTTCTTCCACTGTGCCGCGGAGATGGGGCGGGATGTCTTGCTGGTTGCCGATCCTGTCGATGATCTGCTGGATGTTTTTTGCGAACGTTCCGAAAAATCTGGCGGTGTTGGAAACCTCGTGGGCGAAGTTGGTTTCGAGTTTTGCTTTGACGGTGTTGAGTTCATGGATCGCTCCCTGGATTTCAACGCGTTTCATGGGTTTGGTGACGAGGAGAATGCTTCGCGGAAACGATGTTTTTTTCTCGAGGATGCGGATCATGTCCTCCACGCTCCGGCGCATGTTCGAGTCGGGCGCATCGGTTTTGATTCCGGTTTCGGTCAGCGATCTTCGTATCTCCTCGACCTCATAGCTGATGGTGGTGATAAGACGGAATTTTTCCAGCTGGCGCGCGGCGACGGCAACAAGGTCTTCCAGTGGAAGTTCGGGTTCTTTGCGTTCTTCCGGGAGGGGATTGGCAATACCCAGGCGCGTAGCGACCCGCGACGGAACGGTTCTCACCGCTGAAACCTTCGGGTCGATCCGGTCGGAATCTGCGGAGGGATTGAAGAGGCGCTGGGTTTGTTTTCTCGTCTCCAGATTGATGGACGGCACCGGCATGATGCCCGTGGCACGATGATCGCTCGTGATGCTTTCAAAATGAACGGTCGCCGCTTTTTTGGTTTGTTCGTTCACCAGTCCGCCGTGCTTTTGGCTGAAAAAATCGATGAGATCATCGAGCATGCAGATGACGGTCTGGATATGGGTGAGGTTATCCGGAATCTTCCGTCCGCCCACGATGGCGGATTTGGTTTGCAGAAGATCGTCCAGGATTTCGGTCGCCTGGATGAGACGTTTATAGAAGTGCTGGCGGACGGTCCGGTTGTTGATATTATCGTGCGTGAGCGCTTCACCGGCGACGCCCAGCACTTTTTGCATTTTGATGCGGGCGGTCTCTTTGGAGTTTACATTGGAGTTTAAAGGTTTTTCCATGGAGTTACAGAAAAATGGAAACCCTAGAGTTGGCTCGCCGGAAGCATGTCTTCGGGTTTTGACGGATCGTAGACGACTTCGATCTGTTCACCCACGCGCGGGAACCCTACTCTGGAGACAAAGACGTTGAAGCTTCCGCGGATTTTTTGTGGAGTTTCCACCGTGAGGCGGATGAGCGGAGCGAGGTTGACCGTTACGCCGGTGTCGCGGACCTCAAGGATGGTGGCCGTGGTTTTCTGACCGTTCTTGCGGAGACGCCCCTTGAGACCCAAGTTGGAGAGGCCATGGAAACCCATGCCGATGAGCGGAGCGAAAGCGAAGAGAAAAATGAGGGCCATGAATCCAAAGAAGTAGTATCCCACTTCAGGCCCGGTTAAATACGTGTCCATAAATGCAGCAACACCGGTGGGGTTGATGGTGGCAAGAATTCCGACGGCGATGCCCAGGGCGCCCATGATGATGCCGAACCACATGCCGATTTTGCTCCAGAGATTCATAATGTGTGAGGTAAGAAGTAAGGCTCGTTTAGGTTATATTACTGGTATTCCTGTTTCCCTTCAATGCTGTTACGGTTTCTGCAGATCGGTCACCTGGTCGTTGATGTTTGTGGGGTATACATCCTGTTTGCTGTTGGTCAGATCAGTGATCTGACCGTTGATGGGGATGGGGATGGTGTCGATGAACAGGGCCGCTCCGTCAAAATCCATGCTGTCTTTGATGGCGGCATTGACGTCCATGTACTCCCGGTCCTGCTGGAAAGGCAACGGTTTCACGGTATATTGGACGGCGAGCGTGAAAGGACTGACCGTTCCTTTGAGCAGTTCCACCGGAACGTCGTAGAGCCGGTTCTGGACGTGAACCTGCAGAATGGCATTGGGAGGGTTGATGGTCTGGGAGTTGAGCATGTTCACAAAGTCGCCGCTCTTCATTCGGCCGGTCTGGCGGTACGGCCGGTCGGTAAAGTAGAGCGCTTCCGGTGCGTTTTGCATCGTCAGCGTGTAGGTGCCGTCTGCGGATTTTTGGAGTGACGCGTTCTGGGCGTCCTGGACGTAGAGTTCGGTTTTGGCATTTGCCCTGGTCAGGAGAATGCCAAACAACACCACGTTGATGACGATGGATGCCACGGCAAGGTACCCCCAGCGGTTGGGAGTTTGATTTTTCATGGAAGAAGGGAGTTATGGGATTTTATCTGTTTGGATATGGCTTTTTCCTGTTTCGTCGGGCCGGCCTGGATAAAAATGATGATGCCGATGATCAAAAATATCAGTGTTTCAAAAATCTGGATTCCGGTTCCGAGGTAAACGATCCAGGGGTTGTAGATGCGGGCCTGGGGCGGGTTCGCCGGGTCATAAAATACATCGACTTTATCTCCGGACTGGTACATGGGAGGGGTCGACGTATCTCCCGATTCGAACTCCTGGGTTTGCCCGGCGGCGGTGGTGAAGTGTACGACCGGTCCGTAGTTTTCGTCCGACGTGCCCTGGAGGTAGGTTTTCATATCGACGACCACGCCCTGGGCGTGCAGGCTGTTTTTCACGAGAGTGCTGGTGTCCACATACGAGTTCCAGGCGCTCATCGCCGTAAAAAACGCGACGACAAGAAACGATAACCTGATGATCAATCTGATAACGCTGCCAAGAGAAATCTGCATGTGTTATGGAGTCAAAAGGTTATTTTTCGAATAGATATGCCGGTCGGATTTCTTTCGGGTTTTCGGGGTTGAAGACGACGTCGACTTTGTCTCCGGGTCTGGGAAAGCCCACGCGGGAGACGAAGGTGTTGAAGGATCCTTTCACATGGTTGGGGAGTTCAACGGTCATGACCACCATCGGGGCAAGGTTCACCGTTACACCCGTGTCCTCAATGCTGACGACGGTTGCATCGGTTTTCTGTCCTATTTTCCGCAGGCGTCCCTTGACACCAAAGCCTCGAACGAAATCTACGATGAACGGTAAAAGCATCGCGAGTACAACGATACCCATGCCTCCCACAAAGATCCAGAGGATCCAGGTCAGGTCCACATCTCCGTTGAAGAGCGGGGTGTCGAGCAGTGAAGGGGCAAAGATACCCACCCCGGCGGGGATAAGCACGAACAGAATGATTGAGAGGGCTCCAATAGCGATTCCACCCCACATGGCTATCAGCGTCATGAGTCTTCGGAAGGTCATGGTTGAGGGATTAAAGGTTTGGGGAAAAGAGTAGGACGTTATTTTTTGATCTGATACGCCGGGCGGATTTCGGTGGGTTTGTTCGGGTTGAAGACGACGTCGACCCGGTCGCCCGCCCTTGGGAAGTCCACGCGGGAAACATAGGTTTCAAAAGATCCTTTGATGTGGTTGGGAAGTTCCACGGTTACGACCACGAGCGGAGCCAGGTTCATCGTTACTCCCGTGTCCTCAACGCTGACCACGGTGGCGGTAGTTTTCTGTCCAATCTTGCGCAGGCGTCCTTTGACACCGAAGTTCAGAAAGAAGTCTACCAAGAACGGTGAAAGCGAGGCAAAGAAAATGAAGCCCATGCCGCCCATGAAAAACCATATGATCCAGTTGATGTCGACTTCTCCTTTGAAAATAGGAGTGTCAAGGACGGAAGGGGCAAAGATGCCCAATGCTCCCGGAATAATGACGAAGAGAATGATTGCCAGTGCACCAAGGGTGATTCCACCCCACGTCGATATTTTCATCATGAGCTGCCGATAGGTCATAGAAAGTGAGGTTAGGGTAAGTTATGGGGGTTGAAGTTATCGTTGATTCCCGTCTGGTCTTTCTCCTTTTTTTCATCCGGAGAAAGAGAGCGCAGCGAAAAGTACATGACCACGCCGATGATGAGGAATAAGATGCCGATCCCTCCGGCAATACCCGGTCCGAGCCAGCGTTCAAGCGGATCGAGATCCTGGAAAACCGCTTCCTGAAAGTACATGAACACGGCAACCGACATAAGGATAATGCCGACGGCCGGAAAGATGAGCGCAATGGTGGAGGCGGGATTTTTCATGGCCTGATGGTATCAGGCCGGAGACTTCCCGGCAATTTATTTTGATCCGCCCATCGCCTTTCTGGCGCCTTCAATGAAGGCGCGGTATTCGTTTTTGCCGTCGGGCCAGTTTTCGTCCGCGCCCCAGGGCGGCAGTTGGTCGGAATCCAGGCAGGCTTTTATGTCCATCAGCGTGGGCTCCACCCAGGAATCGTCCCCAACATAGGTGATGATCTCTTCCGTGAACTTGAGTTTCGATCCAAAGCGCCGCGGGGTTTTTAGGGCGTTGGCAAACACAAAGTACGCGGTGTTACTCACGGTAAAACCGTTGCGGCGGAGCAGCCACTGGTAGACTTCGGCCTGGCGTTTGTAGCTCTGTTTGTATTTGTCGTCCAGGCTGATCTCCTTAGCGGTGGAGGTGCTCTTGTAATCCACCACGTGGAGTTCGCCGTGCTTGTTGATCCAGAGGTCGTCCACTGCTCCGAACACCAGAAAATTCGTGGGCTTATGCACAAAGCGCACGCCCTTGAAGTTTTCGCGCCAGTCGTCCATCTGGGGGTTCTGGTAGGGGACGGCGTTGATGTGGAATTCGGCCATGAGCGGGTGCGGCTCCTTTTTGGCGCGATAGGCGTCGAACTCCTTTTTGAGCAGCGCGTCCACGGCGGAGTTGAGGCTGAAGCCGGGCATGCCGGGCGGTTTCACACCCAGGCGGCGGTCCAGATAAAAGGTGCGCGGGCAGGTCAAAAAAAGCTCGATCTTGCTGCGTGAGAGCTTGAAAGGTTCTTTGCTTGCGGGATCGTACAGGTGAGAGGTGCGGGGCATGGGGGGGTTGAAAAGTTCTTTTATTATAGCACTTTTCGTATTTGTTGTAATAGACCAGGCGTCGGATGCCGCGATAGCTGGAAAGGTCCGGCTCGTAAAGTGCTTCGCCGGAAATTTTTTGGCCGTTTTCCATTTTCGTTGAAAGAAAGAGCACGTTGAGCGGGAAGATGTTGAGCTCGAACCTGTGCGCCACCGTGAGCCTGTTTGGAATGAAAGCGAAACCGTTGGACATGAGGGTATATTTATCAACTCTGGTTGGAGTACCTTGCCGCGCGGCAGGTTGCTGACGGGTCAGGGAGCCAGGGCTCTCGCCGTCTCTTGATAAAATGGGATTCGATTATGCGGGTGGGTTTTGCTTATTGCAAGAAATTTGTTAATTTTTTGTACATTGAACGTATTTATTACGCTGCCGCCTCTGCTAAAGCTCCCACTAAGCGGCAGCGTAATAAATACGTTCAATGTTGTCAACCAAGCAATTATTACGAACGCTAGTAGTGTTTTTGATAGTTTGGATTTGTCGGATTTGTTTGACATGGTGAAAATTCTTACTGAAGACATAGTATCAAAAAAGCGCAGGAGAATCAACAAAAGAGGCCATTGTGGTAAAGGGCGGTGACGATCGACGATGGAAATGTTGGGCTATTTTATTTTGATTCGACAAGCTTGATTTTCATTCGATACTCTTTAAGTTTAATTTTGTCAGATACAGGTTTTAAGGCCATTTTTAAAGGTTTTTCGGCCTTGCCAACAATAATTAGCCCGCGTACTTTTTGTCCTTTCTTTGCAAGATTTTCTTGTACCCATCCCATGTAATTTAGAACTTGTCCCTCTATCCAACCTGTAGCGTCATCCAATTTTTTTACAGGTTCTTCGAAAGACGCCACATGTTTTCTTGAAATTCCAAATACACGAAAAAATTCATTCCAAAAGGTTTGAGCCTCAGCTTTTTCACGCTTTGCATCACGCCATTCGCGTGAGAATTCAATAGCTCTTTTTCTGATTTCATTCCAGTTTAAAACCATATGTATTTTTGGTATTTGTTTTTTGTTTTATTATCTTATTATTTTACCATAAATTTTGATTTTTGTCTTCAGCTAAAAATGGCTTAGATGAACCTTAAATATTGGTATAATTTGAATTTTAAAAACGGCCTCTCCAGTGAGCACGAGATTTTAGTGTCGCAATATCATTTTTTTCAATTTTTTCTAGATATTGTTCAAATTTTGTAAAATCTACAATATCTAGTAAAAAATATTCATTATTTTCTTGGCCAGATTTATTTATATAACTATAATTTACCTCTAATTCAAAATCTGAATCATTGATATTTTTAAATTTATCATCGCCAATATCGATTTTATAAAGTTTACTAAAGTCGCTGCAAAGAATAATAGGATAATAAACATCGTCAATAAAATGATGCTGCAATTTTTTTTGTTCATTCGAAATAAAACCTTTTTTTCTTAAGTTGATTGTTCCATTTAGCGCTTGATTTAAAGCTCTATAGAAGTCTTCTGATTCGTGAGTTTTTTGTGGATCTTTGCTCGATGAGAATAATTTTCCTACCCTGGTATCCCAAAAATTATGATGTTTTTCAATCATAACATTACTTGCGTGCTCTTCTAGTCCAGTGTTTCTCATAATCATCTGTTCTGCCGAATTTTTGTCTTTTTCGTCAAACCAAAACACGGTTTCATTAGAAATATATTTGCATTCTATAAAAAGCTGTACACGTACGACGCCATATTTGCTATCCATCGTAGCCACTCCGAAGTTTTTTTCGGCAATAATGTCGATTTCACGTGGTTTATTTGTTTGATTGTCGCTGTAATAGGGGCTAATCAATACTGTCCATCCTTTTTCTCTTAGGAATTGAATAACTTTGGAATGGAACGTGTTGCCACTTTTTTCAATTATCTCCTGAATTGGATCTTTTTTTGCCATTAGTAAGTTTTTAAAAAGCCGCCATATGGCGGCTTTATTGTGATCCTAGTTTTGAACCAGGACAACTCTTATTTCTCATCCACAACCTCTCCTTCAGCCGGGGTTTCTGGGCTTTCGTCAGGGATCGGTTTTTTGCCTGCTTGATAGACTTTGGTGTCGTCCGGCTCCGCGGTTTGTGCTCCCGCGGGTGCGTCTTCGTACCCGCCTTCGGCCGCGGTGGCTGAGCCCTGCGCGCCGGTCTGCTGGTACATGGCCGCGCTCACTTTCTGGATGGCGTCGCTTAATTCATCGTAGCCTTTCTTTAAGTCATCCGCAAGCGCGTTTGGGGTGCCTTGTCGCCGGCATCTTTGCGCATTTTTTCGATGTCGGTTCGCTTATGTTGGAACTGCCGGTGATGGTGATATGATGTTCTTTGTTCGTGGCTTTGTCCTTGGCTTTGACATTCAAGATGCCGTTGGCGTCGATGTCGAAGGTGACTTCAATTTGAGGAATCCCCTGTGGAGCCGTTGTTCGTTTGACTTTTCAGTATCTTCAAGTATCTTTCTGGTGCTTTTTATCAAGAGACGGCGAGAGCCCTGGCTTTGTGACCCGTCAGCAACCTGCACGCGCGGAAACGCGCGGGGGAAGGTGCTCCAACCAGGATTTGATAAGAATCTGCCATGGCTACGCCTTTTGCTTTCATTCCAAACAGACTCACCGTCGCGCACAGGTTTGAGCTGAATGTTTTTCCGCTGAACGTGCTTTTTGCTTCCAAGCGGACGGTACGGGGCAGGGAGGTCTACGTTTCGGCGCTGTATGCGCCCGATCTTTCGAGCTATTGGACGTGCACGGCTTCGCCCGCGGGCGGGAAACTGCACCGGATGTGGTATTCCAACAAATACGACCGGGACTGGCGGCTGGAGATCATCTATCACGAGCAGAACCGGAATTACCGGGCCGTAAAGCTGCACCGGGACAAGCGCGTTTTTATGGTTTCCGGCAAGGACTGGCAGTCGTTTTTTATTTCTCTGACCGGGCGCGGGGTGGAGGAGCGGGAGGGGTGCAGGGAGAGGTTTTAAAAAAGCCGCCCATCGGGCGGCTTTTGCTTTATTGATTTTGCGGTCCGGCCGAGTCTTCGGTGGGCGGGATGAGGCCCTTGAGTTTCTGGAGGAGGTTGTCGGCGGGTTTGAGGCGCTGTTCGATGATTTCGGCCATCTGCAGGGCCGTGGAATGCGGGATGAAGACGCGGGAGGTGACCACGGCTTCGCCGGGCGCGAGTCCCGGGACAATGAAGGTCAGGCAGACGTCTTTGTCCGTGGTGGCGATCATGACGTCCGTCCCGTGGGTTCCGCGGATGATTTTTTCGTCGTATTTGAGCTGGAGCTGGATCTTTTTATCGTCCATAAAAAAGAGGAATGAATTGGTAGGTTATTTTTTTTCTCTGACCACGGTGATGGAGCACTCGGTCACGAGCGCGGCCATGGCGCCGACGGCGGCGAACACGGGTACGAGCACGGTGAAGACCACGCCAACCGTGAGGGGGATTTCTATGATGGGTTTGCCGTTTTTGTCGCTGATGATGACCTTGCGGACATTGCCTTCGCGAATGAGTTCCTTGAGTTTACCCAGAAGGTCTTCGCCTTTCACGTTGAAGGTTTCTTCCCAGCGGGAGCTGTCCTTTGGGTTGTCCTGTTTGCGGGTTTTGCTGGTTTTGCGCGGCATAGGCGTGGGGGTTAATTGTTTTTCATTGTTAGTGTAGACCTTTGGCGGGGAAGGTCAATTTTTGCTGTCTTCCGGTTGTTTGTCGGGCCGGAGATTATTTATATCTATGAAGTAGTTTTGCGGTTTGGACGGGTCGACGTAAACATCCACCATGTCGCCTTTGAGAATGAGATTTTCGATATCCCGTTTGTACAAAGGGGAGCTCTTGAGGATTATTGATGCTCCGTCTCCAACGTATTTGACCAGGATTTTGCATCCGGGGATCCTGTTGATTCTGGTATTGGTATATTCGTATCCCGAGACCGTAGCTGAGATTTTTTTTCCGGTTGCCATGAGTTTTTTATTTTTATTCTTTTTGTTGATCCGGGCAATGATTCCGCCCGCCCCAATCCCCGTGAAGATGAGCCCGAAGGCCATAAAGAACAGGTAACGGCCCTGATAAGACGTCAGGAAATCTTTCCCCCCGGGATTCTGGGACAGGTATATCTGGTATTGGTTTCCAACAACCACTATTCCGGCCACCAGAAAAACGATCCCGAAGACGGCAAAAAAGATAAACGTATCAACGGAATGGTCTTTCAGCTGTCTGGCGTTGAAATGCCTTTCGGTGTCCTGGACGTTATTTGGAGGGATCCACATCTTGTAAAGGTTTATTCCGCTTATTGCAAGAAAGATTCCGCCTACAATCATCAGTATCAAAGGTAAAATCCATAATTGCGATGAGTCGTCTATGACCGCATCGTGTGGGTTGTTTTCCGTGTAAATGATCCCGATTTTTGATCCGACCGGGTATTTGACCATGTCGGTTGAGAAGTTTATCTGGTACCTGATGACCTGGTTTTTGTCGGTCGTGAATTCGACCGTGGGGTTGTTGATGGTTGGGCTGGTATTGTTCGAGCCGGTATTGGTCACGATTGTTCCGGTGGTGCGGACCCCGGAAACGAGGAGCCTGGCATGAGAAGCCAGGGAAATGAGTCCGCTGGGAAACATAAAAAGTCCGATGATGGCAAAAAGCAGAGGGGCACAGGAAAAAGGCACTTTTATCGCGGTTTGAACAGTTTTAAGGGCTTTGTTTTCTGATTCGGTTTTGGAATCGGTACCGGGTTGGGGTTGAGGTTGGGGCTGGGGTTGGGGTGTATCCATGATTGTTTGTCGGTTAGGTGTTTTGTATTGATTATACCATCGTGGATTTCAGGATGTGTTTAAAAATTTTTCATGTTGAGGTGGTAGGGTGGGGATGTTTTCGCAGATGAGTTGACGGTGACGAGACTCCTGTAATACAATGTAATATATTGTATTACATTATCATTCAACCGTATGCGGAAGATCCTCAATATTTCTTTACCCGAAGAAACCGTGAACATGATCAAGCAGGAGGCAAAACAGGAAGGTTTTGTGAGCGTGAGCGAATTTATCCGTCACGTGATCCGCGTGTACAACTCCAAAAAGCTCGTGAAGGGCGTGCGGCAGAGTGAAAAGGAGTTTGCCCAGGGAAAAGGAAAGGTGTTGAGGTCCTTAAAAGACCTTAGCTAATGGTATTTCATGCCGGAGATTCACTATTCGCCCCGTTTTGCGAGGCGGTTTAAGAAGTTGTCGAAAACTTTAAAGTTTTCGGCGCAGGAAAAGGAAATTATTTTCCGCAATGATCCTTTTGACCCGCGATTGAAGACGCACAAGCTCCATGGTGATCTGGCCGGAAGGTGGGCGTTTTCCATTTCGTTCGAGCACAGGATAGTTTTCAGTTTTGAAAACGACGGGATCGTACGTTTCCACGATATCGGAGGGCACGATGTTTATGTGTAAAAGCAAAAAGCCCCGCCGGAGGCGGGGCTTGAGGCAGGCTGAACTTGAGCCAAGTGATTTATTCTTTTACCAGCGCCAGTCTTACGCCCACCAAAACCAACAACCCTCCAAAGGTGCTGATGATGATCTTTTCGAATTTTTCGTAGACGCTGCGGATACGCCTGTGGCTGAAGAAGACGGCGACGAGTGAGAACCACGCGGCGGTGGAGAGGATCATGTACGCACTTGCGCCAATAAGGACGGATGTCGGGGTTTCCGGTTTGATGACAAGGGTGAAGAGCGCCAGCATGTACAACGTTGCTTTGGGGTTCAATACGTTGGTGAGGTATCCGGTTTTGACGGCCTGGAAAGGACTGATGTCGGGTTTTTTGGCGTCGCTGGAGACCCGGATGGGCGACGTTTTGCTCACGATAGATTTGATGCCAATGTAGATCAGGTATGCAGCTCCAAAGTATTTGATGACGTTGAAGAGGAGAATGGATTTGGAGATGATGAAGGCGAGGCCGGTCACGCAGTACAACAAATGCGTGGCGATGCCCAAGGCGAAACCGAGCGCGGTGTAGATGCCTGTGCGGCGGGAGTAGGTGAGTGAGTTTTTGACGGCCATGAGGAAGTCCGGGCGGGCCATGAGCGCCAGCGTGTGGATTCCACAAATGGTGGCCAACAGTGCAAAGTCTTGCATAGTGAGAGACATTAAGAAATTCGGGATTCGTTGAAAGAACGTTCATCGGGAACTTCTTGTCTCTACTCGAGGCTTCTGAAGGAGTTTTTTAATCAGCAGGGCCCTCGTAAGGGATTTTTTTGAAGTTCCCGTTGAGGTTTTGTTCCGGCTTCTGCGCCGGGAAGTCCGGGGCAGGTAAATCCGGTTCGGGAAGTTTTTCCTGCTCGATGACCATCTGGAAAGAGAATGCCTGGGCCATCTGTTCGTCCATCTGCCGGGCGAGCTGGTCCATTTCCTCGAACATGTCGTCGAATATATTGTTGAAGTTGAACATGGCTGTGTGGGTTATTTTTTATCCTTGTCGTCCACGACTTCACCTTCGGCCGCGGCTTCGGGTCCTTCGTCGGGGATCTTCTTCTTGTCGTCGGCGGAGTACACTTTGGTGCCGTCGTCCTCGGTTTTGGCTTCTGCGGAACCTTCCGCGCCGGGTGCGCCCTGGGCTCCGGGTGTGGGACCGGCGTTCTTGTACATTTCTGCGCCGACCTTCTGGATGACTTCGCTGAGTTCGTCATAGCCTTTCTGAAGGTCTTCAGGCGATCCGTTGGGTGCGCCTTTGTCGTCTTTGCTTTCGAGGGTTTTCTTGAGCGCGTCGATCTTTTCCTGGACCGGCTTTTTGATGTCGTCGGACACTTTGTCTCCGGCATCCTTCAAAGTTCTTTCCGCCTGGAGGACGAGACTTTCTGCCTTGTTGCGGGTTTCAACGGACTCTTTCTTTTTCTTGTCTTCTTCGGCGAACTGTTCGGCCTCTTTGCGCATCTTTTCGATGTCGGCTTCGCTCATGTTGGAGCTGCCGGTGATGGTGATGTGCTGTTCTTTGTTGGTGGCTTTGTCCTTGGCTTTTACGTTGAGGATTCCGTTGGCGTCAATGTCGAACGTGACTTCGACCTGTGGAACTCCGCGGGGAGCAGGCGGAATGCCGTCCAAAATAAAGCGTCCCAGTGATTTGTTGTCCGCGGCCATGGGGCGTTCGCCCTGGAGCACGTGGATCTCCACTGAGGGCTGGTTGTCGGCCGCGGTGGAAAAGACCTGGGATTTGGTGGTTGGGATAGTGGTGTTGCGATCAATGAGCTTGGTCATCACACTGCCCATGGTTTCAAGACCAAGAGAAAGGGGAGTGACGTCCAGAAGAATGATGTCTTTCACGTTTCCCTGGAGTACGCCGCCCTGGATGGCCGCGCCGAGCGCGACGACTTCATCCGGGTTGATGCCGCGGTGAGGTTCTTTGCCGAAGATCTCTTTGACCTTGGCCTGGATGGCGGGCATGCGGGTCATGCCTCCAACGAGGATGACTTCGTCAATGTCGCTGATATAGACTTTGGCGTCTTCGATGGCTTTTTTGCATGGAGAGACGGAGCGTTCAATGTAGTCCGCGGCGAGGTCTTCCAACTTGGCGCGGGTGAGTTTGGTGTTGAAATGTTTGGCAGCACCGCCCTTATCCATGGCAATAAATGGCAGGTTGATGTCGGCTTCGTGGACGTTGGAAAGCGCGATCTTTGCTTTCTCGGCTTCGTCGCGCAGGCGCTGGAGGGCGACTTTGTCGCCGGAAAGATCAACGCCTGAGTCTTTTTTGAATTCGCCGATGAGCCAGTTAACGATGGCCTGGTCGATGTCGTCACCGCCCAGGTGGGTGTCTCCGTTGGTGGACAGAACTTCGAACACGCCTTCGCCGAGTTCCAGGATGGAGATATCAAAGGTACCTCCGCCGAAGTCGTACACGGCGATCTTTTTTTCTTTGGCTTTGTTCTTGTCCAGACCGTACGCCAGCGCCGCGGCGGTGGGTTCATTGATGATTCTCTTCACGTCCAGCCCGGCGATTTTTCCGGCGTCTTTGGTGGCCTGGCGCTGGCTGTCGTTGAAGTATGCGGGCACGGTGATGACGGCTTCGGTGACTTTTTCACCGAGGAACGCTTCCGCGTCCGCTTTGAGTTTGGCCAGGATCATGGCGCCGATTTCCGCAGGGCGGTGTTCTTTGCCGTTGAGGACGATTTCGGCTTCGCCGTTGTGTCCGGATACGACTTTATACGGCATCTGTTTGACTTCCTGGCCGACTTCGTCGAACTGGCGTCCGATGAAGCGCTTGGAAGAGAAAATGGTGTTTTCCGGGTTGGTCACGGCCTGTGCCTTGGCGTTTGAGCCGACCAAACGTTCGTTGTTTTTGATGGCCACGATGGATGGCGTGGTGCGCTGGCCTTCCGCGTTGGGAACAACGACGGTTTCGGTTCCCTGCATCACAGCCACGCAGGAGTTGGTGGTCCCAAGATCGATTCCGATAATTTTTGACATAAGTTTTTTGATATTAAGGAATGAATTCGCTTTTTGGTGCCGCGACTTCGTTTGCCGGGTGCGCGGCCGCTTCGCGCCCTCGTACGATAAATTAGCACTCATAATTATAGAGTGCTAAGAGGGGTGGCGTCAAGGGTGGATTTACATAATCTGAAATCCGGCCTGACAGTTGTTGATCTGCGCGTGGATGTTTACGGAAACCGTCGGGGAAGAGCACACGGCATCCAGTTCGCCGGAGTAGGAAAACGAGAGCGGTACATTGTGACTGGTAAGAGTTCTTTTTATCGTCATTTTGGAGACGGTGCAGGATTTTCCGTTCTGGATGACCGGATCCCCGCCACCGTTGACCCAGGGAGTGATGTTCTGTGGATCAAAAGGATCGGCAGGATCTATGGTGATGCCTCCACTGCCGTCGCTTTTGCCGATGGTAAGGCCGTTTTCTTCAGGGTAGCAGATGTCCAGAACGATGGTTTGAGTTTTTCCGTCTTTGGTGATCGTCATTTGGCCCCGGGTGACGTCCGCAGTGAAGAAGAAATACACAAACAGGGCCACGATGATGAAGACCACGACTTCAAGGGTTATGAGCACCGGACGGAGGACTGTTTTTTTCATCGTTTTTATTGTGCTTGAACAAGCCTTGGAGAGTCAAGCGCCGATGTGGTGGACCCACCGGGGATTGAACCCGGACGAATCAGGTCTCGACTCTGTCCGCGGAACCATCCTGGGCCCACCTCATCGGCAACGTCAACGTAACAAAAACAGATGAAAGAATTTTAAAAAGATTTTGAGTTTTTTGGGCTTGTTGAGCCGGGAGCGGGGAGTTTATAATACAAGCAACAGGTCTCGATTCTGTCCGATTCTCGCGTTGAGCGGCTGTGGTGGACCATGGATAATTAGATTTCCATGCCTTCAAATGGTTTGCCAGCTCAATGAACCATCAATCAAAAAGAGCTCCGTGCGTTCCGCTTTAGGCGGCCGGGGCTCTTTTGTTTGCAAGGCTGTGCAGGAAACGTTACGGCATCTTTGGAATCGGCATGCATTCCATGACTTCGATCCGGTCGCCGGGGAAGATCATGAAGTGCGGGTGGTTCAAAAACATCTTGGCCGCTTCTTCCTGGGATTCGGCTTCCACCACGGTCCAGGCGCCCATTTCGTTGCGGACGTCGCTGATGCCGTTTTTGTCCACGCGTTTGGTTTTCCCCAGAGGTGAACCGTCAACGATATCCTTTTTATGGTCTTCGGACCATTTCATCCAGGCCGTCATGCCTTCTTTTTCTTTGGCTTTTCTTTCGGCTTCGGGCATTTGCTGCCATTTATCCATGGCTTCGGGAGGTCCTAAAAAGATCGCGAGGTATTTTTTCATGTTTGGTAGTGATGAATGATTAAAAGCCTCGTCATTATAGAGTCCGGGGAGGGGGTGTCGTCAACCGTTCTAACGGATGATGAAGAAAAGCCCTGAGATCCTTTCGCCCATTTGTTCGATCCTTTCATCGGGGATATGGTATCCCCCCATGTAATTTTTGAAGATGCGGACAAGCAGTTTTTTGGCTTCAACATCATTTTCTTCCTTGATCATGTTGCGGATGACGGCAATGCTTTCACCGAGATGGTTGATTTCGATCGCCTTGCGAAAGGCTTCTGCGGTTTTTTCTTTCTGGCCCAGGCGGTCGTAGCAATAAAAAATCGAGAAGGCTAACGAAGGTTCTTCTTTCAATAAATCAATGGACTCTGCCAGGGCTTCCTTATACAGGCCGCAGGCGATGAGGATGCTCACATACTGGCGCGGCGGGAATTTTACCCCTTCGTCCAGACCGCTGCGGAGCGCATGGATCGCCATTTCACTCTTTCCTTCCTGGTTGAGGATTTTGGCGAAGGCGGTGTACCCCACGTAATTGCGTCTTTCCATCAGCATTTTTGCCGGGATTTTTGCCTCCCCGTATTTTTTTGCGTCGAGCAGTTTCTGGACCAGCACTTCAATGCCCGGGGTGTCCATCCCCGTGACGCGGCGGATGCGGTGAGCGTACATGGCGCAGAGCTCCACGGGCGACCATTCGCTTAAAAACAAGGCGACGTCTTCCGGCGGCGTGGCAAGGATCCGTTCTTCCTGCTCAACCGGCGAAAGTTCCTTGAGATCTTCCAAAACCGAATACACCGCTCTGAGGATGGCCGGGTTTGACTGAACATCCATGATTTCGTCATCGAGCATAGCGGGAGCTATTTCTCCCGGGATTTCGCTGTCTCTTTCCCCATTATTCATCATAAATGTTATGAATTCTGAATATTAAAACGAAGTTTTGTCCAAAATCTTACTTTTTTTACGTTTTGTCCTTGAGTTCAATGGTGATTTTTCTGCAGGTTCAGCATTTTGCAATGCTGTTCCAAAAAAGTCAACCTCTGCACAAGGCGAGGTTGATCTCAACTGAGCTTCTCATGTCCCGTTTGTTACTTTTCTCCGTTGCCGACCTTCACGCGGCTGCGTTTCAAGACTTTGTCTCCGAGCATGTAGCCTTTTTCGTACTCTTCCACGACCTGGTCCTTTGGACCCGGACCGGCCATGAGGGCTTCGTGGATCTTGGGATCGAAAGGTTTGCCCGCGGCTTCGATGGCCTCAAGCCCGTCTTTGGTCAGGGCCTGCTGGAACTGCTGGAAGATCTGGGTGGCGCCTTTGATCCATTCCGCGTCTTTGGGTTCGTGCGCGAGCGCTTTGTTGATGTTTTCCAGAACGGGCAGGAGTTCGGTCATCAAGCCTGCGTTGGCATAGGCCACGTAGCTGGTACGTTCTTCCTCGGCGCGGCGGCGGAAGTTCTGGAGATCCGCCAGGGCGTGCTGGGTGATGTTCGTCATCTCCTTGAGTTTGTTCTGCGTTTCTTCAAGTTCCTGTTTGATGGCGTTGAGGTCGCCCTCGTCCTGCGAGGTTTGCTGGGCGGCGTCCTGTGTTTCATCCGCGGAGGTTTGTGCTCCGACGTTTTGGTTCGTGTCGTCGTTCATGATTGGAAATATTATACGAGCATTTTTTTGACCTCTTCCAGGATGACCTGGTTGAAGGGATAGTTCATACGGGTGGATCCCAGGATGCCGATGAATCCCTGGAAACCTTTGAGTTGATATTTGGTGACCATGAGACTGCAGCTCTGGATCTGCTCAAGGATGTTCTCGCGGCCGATGAAGATTTTGGTTCCTTCGTTGATGTTGAGTTTTTTGAGGAGCGTCACGAAGTTATCGTGCTTTTCGAGCACTTCGATGACCTGGCTGGCGCGCACGGCGTCGTTGAGGAATTCCGGCTGACGCAAAACGTTGGAAAGTCCGAGGTAAAAGGTGCGTTCGTTATCCGGAAGCGTGGCAAAACTGACGTTCTGGGTGGCGCGGGAAAGAATGGAAACGGCTTCGTAAATTTTTTCCTTGGCTCGTTCCATGGCGAACTCCTGCTGGAGCTGCTGGATGGTTTTGAGGGCCAGGGCGCGTTCGGCGTCAATGTCGGCGAGTTCGTTCACGTAGACGCGGTAGCCTTTATCAGTGGGCACGCGGCCTGCGGATGTGTGCGGCTGGAAAATGAACTCTTCGTGTTCCAATGCGGCCATGTCGTTGCGGATGGTGGCCGGGCTCACGCTGAAGTTGTAGCTGACGATGATCGTGTTGGAGCCAACGGGTTCACCCGTGTCGATAAAATGTTTGATGATGGCTTTGAGAACTTTCTGTTTTCGGTCCATGGCGGAAAGTTAGAGGTCTGCGGGCGGTCTGCGAAAAGACCGGTTCAAATTAGCACTGCTCATTATATAGTGCTAAGCGGGTTTTGACAAAGCCTGGGCGGAAGTATTGGTCTTTTTGCGGCGGAAAAAGTAGTAGTCGTCAATGCCGCCGGCTTCATAATGGCGTTGGAAGGGGTTGTCGTTCTGGCCTTCTTTTTTCTTGAAATATTTTTCCAGGTTTTCGGTCACCAGCTTGTTTTCACCGGTTCTGCCGTCAAAAGTTCCGGTTTTTTCAACGATGCCGACACATTCAAAATCCGGATGTTCGTGCATGGCCTCGGCTGCGATGTGGTAATCGTTACAAAGAATGTATTTCCCCGGTTTTATGTGTTCAGCGATTTTATGGATTTCGTCTTTTTTGATAAATTGGTTGAAAAGCACGAGCAGGTCCGGATCGTGCTGCGGTTTAAAATCCAGCGCGGACATGCAGTGCGCATCGTATCCGGCCTTTGTCATGGCTTTCATGGCTCTTTCGTTTATATCAACGTACGTCACCTGACTGTCGGGGAAAGTTTTTTTGAGACTGTGCGTATCACAGCAGGGATAGAGGATATGCTTGAGCTCCGGCTTGAACTTTTTCATCAGGAGTTCGACCCCTTCCAGTTTTGTTTCCGCAATTTTGGGTTCGAATTTTTCGGGGGCCGGTTCAGCTTTATCTTCTGGCTTTTTTGGGTGCGGTTGATGCGAGGCGGGTGCGTGAGGAGCATGGTGGTTTGTTGCAGATGGATCGTCGCCGATGATTTTTGCCACGGCGTTTTTGATGTTCCAAACTATCCGCTGCCAGATCGTAAGTGGTTTCGAGGGTTTTTCATGATGATCGGCATGTTCCGATGAAGCCTGTTCGACTGGAGTCGCCGGCAGATGTGGCTCGGTTGTGAGTACGTTTGCCATAAGTTTTTGCAACAAATCTTGAGTACCACAATTTATCTCATTTTTAGCTTTTTTGTCAAGTTTTCGGGAGGTTCGGGAGTCAGTCTGTTGCGTACTGTGATGGGGTGAGGTTGCAGTGGTCTGCCGTTTTTTATTAGATTTGTATTTTGACGGTAATAAAAGTTATGCTATGTTGAACAACCTCTCACTCATCCATTATGTCCATAGAGGTTCAAAAAAGCGATCCCGCTGGTGAGGAAATCGAAAAAAACAAAGATTTCAGTGATCTCAAGCCAGCCCTGGATTTTGTATCGAGATACCAGGATATTTATGACATGAATCTGGGCAGGCTTTTTGAACGCAAGCCAGATTCTGATGTGGAAAAGTGGGTTGAAGGCATCGCTTTTACCAACGTTTGCGACGATGAATCGCAGCAACTACCGCCGGAGCTGGCCAAAAAGGTGCTTTCGCGTCTTCCAAAGGGGCTTGCTAAAATTTCCGGACTGAAGGAAATCAACTATCAATATCAGAAACTGGTGCCGATTCCCAATTACGGGCCTGACGGCTTTTTGGCCCGGCCGCCCTGTTTGGAAACCGTGCCCCTTGATCAATTCCCCGCTGAAAAATACCATCCGACGCGCGTTTTGATAGGCAATAGTTATAAGGGAACGATAAGCCCGTCGCCGGTTCCGGCCACAGTGAGTAAAGATCCCCGCGCCATTCGCAACTATCAGGTCCACGTGTTTTTGCATGAATTTATGCATACGATTGAGGAAAGGTTTCGCTCCAATCAACGGGGTCCTGGACTTTTGATGGCTTTTCCAGACGGTACTGTTACGAGTTTTGGGCGATGGCGGAGCGCTTTTTTGGGAAGCATGCTGGACGTGGAACCGCAGTTTACGAGTGATTATGCTTCTTCATATTCGGATAGAATTACCAAGGGCATGGACCAAAGCGACATTGCGCTGGCGGAACAGATTTGCGAAACTTTCGCGGCGTATATGCTTGATATCGCGCCATCGGCTGCGAGCAAAGACGAGTATGAATCTTTTTCATTCCATGATTTCCAGAGCAGAAATCCGCTGGCGGCCATTCGGCAGGATATTTCAAGTTTGCGCCATCACCTGATGGACAGGTTTGTGAAGGCGGAGTTTGATGTGCTGGATTAAGCGGTGGTTTAGCCCAGGCTTTTACGCATGACGCCGGCCTCGGTGATTTCCTTGCTGAACTCCAGGCCCATGGATTTTTTGAGCATGATGGTGGAGGTGAGGTTGCGGTGAATGAGGTGGTTTTCTTTTTGCGGACCGATTTCGATCTTGAGGATGTCGGCGCAGAGGAGGATGTCGTCCAATACGTCGCACGCCCATTGGTGTTTGGAGGCGAGGTTTTCCAGGTTTTCGATGTTGAGGTATTTGCCGGCGTGCTTGAGTTCCCAGCGCAGGGTGAAGAAATGTTTTTCCAGCAGGGGAAGCAGGCCTTTGGCTTTGACCTTCTTGAGGGCGCGGCCGGTGCCGATGAATTCGGGGGGAATGCCCATGCTGTACCAGGCCGCGGTAAAGGAGATGGCGCGTGGCAGCTTGGTTTTTCCCACTCCGCGGTTGTAGCCAAAAAGACCGATGTGCTGGACCCTGGACCTGCGTTTGGGCACGTGAGCTGCCATCTCGTTGACCAGGCCGGCCGCTTCTTCGATGACCGGACAGTACTCTTTGCGGAAAATTTCGTTGATGGCCCGCAGCTGTTTGAACTCTTCGTCGCTGAACGTGACCGGGTGCGGTTTGGCCAGCATTTTTTTTACATACTCAATGGAATCCTTCACTTCTTTCAAAGGATAGTCATAACGGTACGCCGATTGGATCGTCACAGTGCTGATGCCTTCATACTGCTGGAGTGTTTTTTCGATGTTTTCGGGATTGATGCCCCCGCGGAAGGGGAGCGATCCGGTCCCGATGATCGGATACATGGGGATGCCGAATTTTTTGCCGATGCGGTAGAATTCACGCAGGGCCATGCGGCTCGCCACCACCGACGGCACGAAGCCCGCGTTGAGCGCGGGGTCGGAACGTGCGATGAACGGTCGCATGTAGGCGGGGTATTTCTTGAACTTCTTTTTGTGTTCTTTGATGAATGCGGTGAGAACGTCGCCGCAGCCTGCCAGATCGTCGATGCTTTCAAAGAGCGGGATAATATGGACGTAGCCGTCGCCGAATTTGGAAGTCTTGAAGATCTCTTCGTGGACCTTGGCGGTTTTATGGAAGGTGTCCTGGATGTGGATAAGCTGATCGGCGTTTTTGGTCATCGGAAGAATGAGTTCAAACACCGACGGGCTGAAGAGTTTGAGTGATTTGGTGAGTTCTGCAGCCGAAAGCACGCTCATGTAGGTGCGGGCGAGCTTAAAAGTTTTTTCCTCCCAGATGTTGGGGATGCGGAGGGTTACGAAAAGGTCTCTGCCCAGCTGTTTTTTTTGGAAGTCTTTTAAATGTTTGGCGACAAGTTTATCGATAATGGCTTCGTCGGCGATCTTGCCTTCCCAGTCCCACATGTATTCATCGGCGCCAAGGTGGAAGAAGTTCTGATAGATCTCGTCGTTTTCGTACTGCTCGCCAATGAAGGCGTCGTCGTGCCAGAACGGCACCCCGGCGTTATCCGGGTGCTGCGTGGCCATGACATGCGGTATTTTTCGCTTGGTCTGAGAAGTGAACATTCGATTCGGAAAGTTGTTTACATCTTTCTTGCCACCATTTCGGCCAGGTCGACGACGCGGCAGGAATAGCCCCATTCGTTATCGTACCAGGCGATGACTTTGATCAGATTGTCCTGCATGACCATTGTTGAAAGGCCGTCGACGATTGAGGAGTGTTCGTTGCTTTTGTAATCCGAGGAAACGAGAGGGATTTCGTTGTAATCCATGATGCCTTTCATGGCTCCTTCGGATGCTTTTTCCATCATGGCGTTCACTTCTTCCACGGTCGTGTTTTTTTCGGTTTCGCAGACGAAATCCAGCAAAGAGACCGTCGGAGTGGGAACGCGGACGGCCATGCCGTTCAGTTTTCCTTCGAGTTCGGGAATGACGAGCGTCACCGCGAATGCGGCATGGGTCGTGGTCGGAATGATGTTGCATGCAGCGGCGCGGGCGCGGCGGAGATCTTTGTGCGGAAGATCCAAAATGTTCTGATCGTTGGTATAGGAGTGGACCGTGGTCATGAGGCCGCGTTTGATCTTGAGGTTGTCGTTGAGCACTTTGACGACCGGAGCCATGCAGTTGGTCGTGCAGGACGCGTTGGAGATGTAATTGTGTTTTTGGGGGTCGTAAATATCGTCGTTCACGCCCATGCAAATGGTGGCGTCGGAGTTTTTGGCAGCGGCGGTGAAGATGACTTTCTTGACGGTGTCGCGCATGTGTTTGCTCCCGCTTTCTTTGTCGTTGAACACGCCGGTGGCTTCAAGCACGATGTCCACTTTATCGTCGCCCCATGGGATTTTGGCAGGGTCTCTTTCCTGGTAGTAAGTGATTTTTTTTCCGTCAACAACAATGGTGTTCGGACCGTCAACGCTTACGTCTGCGTCGAGCGTGCCGTAGCTGGTGTCGTATTTTAAAAGGTGCGCGAGGGTTTTGTTGTCGCTCAGATTGTTGATGGCAACGATTTCAACGTCTTTTCGTTTCATCGCAATGCGGAACATCTGCCGGCCGATGCGGCCGAAACCATTAATACCTACACGTGCTTTCATTGGTGTGTGGATTAGAAAATATTCGACGCTAGTGTATAGCCAAGTTATGCCCGGTGTCGAATTCGGAACGTCGAATACGATTGACAATTTTGTTGAAGATTCGGAAGTTTTATTTTGCGAAAAGTTTAATGAACTCCATAGCTCCTCCAAAACCTGCGGTGATTAAAATTCCGCAGAGAACGTTCCCTATGAGTATGAAGAGAATGGATTTCCAGTACGGCAGTTCAAACAGGAAAGCGATGAGCGCGGCAGTCCATGCTCCGGTTCCTGGGATGGGGATCGCCGTCAGGATCACCAGGAGTGCTTCGCCCATTTTTTCAAAACGCTCGGTGTGTTTGGTCCGAGTATGGTGGAAAAGTTTGCTGAACATTTTGTTGAGCCACTTGGAGTGTTTCATCAGCCAGATCGATATCGGACCGAGCATTTTCAGGATGAGCATGACGATCAGAATATTGCCGAGCTCGCTCCAGAAGAAAGAGGCTTCAGGAGAGAGTCCCAGGAACAGCCCCAAAGGCAATGCGGCTCTGAGTTCTCCGATCGGAAGCATCGAGGCAAAAAAAACAACAAGTTCACGCGGAAGACCGGTTAACATTTTTTATGGGGTTACTCAGCCTGGGTATTGTAAGTTTTTGAAACCTTCTACGAAAGGTATTTTTGTTCTCTCATCTGGTCGATTATGTTCAAAAATCGTTGATTGATTCACTTTTGTGAACACGGACTATTCAATATATTGTTTTTTACTTTACAGAAGCTGTTTACTCCTTTTGAGTATAAAAATATTATGCAATAAAGGTTTGAGCCTGCAATGTTTTTTGATAAGGTCATTTTTTATTTACTGAAAGCCAAAATAACTTTCGGTTACCCATGGTGCGACTACAATTTTTGCACCCTTTGAGGTGAATTTGTTGACTTAGGGGTAAATTTTCCTTATTTTAAAGTCAATTTCACAGGTATAAAAAAGTTATACACATATCGTTCACAACTTTTGAACATATGAAGAAAAAAATGAAAAAAAAAGCTTTGAGGAAACCTGCAAAATCGGTAAAAAAGGTTCAAAAAAAGAAGAACACTGTTAAAAAAGTTATGAAAAAAAAGGGGGTCATGAAAAAAATCATGAGCCGTCTTCAAAAAGCTGTCCGGAAATCTTCCAAACAGAAGAAAGTACAGAAGAAAATGAAGAAAGTTTTGAAAAAGCGTCCGGTGAAACTCAAAAAGAAACCGCTTCGCAAGCCCTTTCAAAAGCCTAAGCAGAAGAAAGTCATCACCGGGAAAACTTCCAAAGCCTCGGAGAAAGTTTCTCCGAAACAAGCCGTTGAAGCCGAATCGGAGGTCAGTTCAGAGGTTCAGCCGGCGGGTTTCACTCATGAACCGGTGCTGCTGGAAGAGGTTCTCGCCAATCTCGACCTCGGAGGAAAGAAAGTGGTTGTTGACGGAACGCTCGGGCTCGGCGGACATGCCCGAAACATCCTTGAACACATGGATGTTGAAGGAAAACTTGTCGGGTTCGACGTCGATGACGACAATCTGGCGACGGCCCGCGAAAATCTGAAATCTTTCGGCGACAGAGTCCTTTTTGTCCGTTCAAATTTCAGCAACATGAGCGAAGAACTCAAGAACCTGAAAATTCGAAGCGTTGACGCCATCCTGCTGGATCTGGGGCTTTCATCTCCGCAGGTTGATAATCCGGCCAAAGGGTTTTCTTTTTTGCGTGAAGGTCCTCTTGATATGCGTTTCGACAAGAACGCAGTCCTGACGGCCGCTGAAGTTATCAACCGTTACGGCATGAACGAACTGATCCGCATCTTTAAAGAGTACGGCGAAGAATCTTTTGCCCGCAAGATCGCTTCGGAAATCGTCAAACGCCGCAAGACCAGACCTTTCAAGACAACCTCGGACCTCGCAAATTTCATCGAGAAACTTATCGGGCGTAAAGGTCATCTTCATCCGGCGACCCGCGTGTTCCAGGCTTTGCGCATCGAAGTCAACCACGAACTTGATGTCCTGGTGAGCGCATTGAAGCAGGCGGTTGAACTTTTAAAGAAACACGGGCGCATCGCCGTCATCGCGTACCACTCGCTCGAGGATCGGGCCGTGAAACATTTCTTCAAGGATTGTGCCCGCGATTTTATCAACGAACCGGGAAAACTGACCACGACCCATTTGAAACCAACACTTTCCATTGTTACCAAAAAACCGATCGTCCCCTCTGATAAAGAAATTTCCCGAAATCCGCGAAGCCGCAGCGCCAAGCTGCGCGTCGCGGAGAAGATCTGACCTTACCCCGCGGCTTTTCTAGAATCCTTTACACACAAACAAAAACAAAATTTTTTATTTCTTACTCCTGTTTTTTTCCAATGTCGCAGCTTCTCCTCACCCGCAGTCCGTATCGTCAGGAATTCATCAACTCTTCTGCCCGAAGATCTTTTCATCGTACCCGTGTGACGCCGATCAAATGGAAGCTGCAGTTCGGTCCGATGACGCTGATCGTCGGTCTTATTATCGTAGCGGTGTCGATGAGTATCCTGTATCTGATGCATTTCAATCAGGTGGCGACCAAAGGTTACGACCTGAAGCGTCTCGAGGTGGACCGACAGCAGCTCATGGACCAGAATCAGCTCAGTAATATGAATATTGATAAAGTGACCTCCATGCCGTCGATCCTGGCAAGTACGCGCATCCAGACCATGGTCAAAGCACACGAGGTCACGTTCGTTCGAGGTGATTCAGCATTGGCTTCGGCAAGCGCCGGGACATGATCAGTTGATCTTTTGAAGGAGCGTGTTAATCTTGCGGCGGACTATTTCGTTTCATTTTCGTTATGAATTTTTCAGAATATCTTCAGCGCCACGGTGTTGATAGCGGTTTACATGATGTCCTCCAGACGGTCACGGGGTTTTTCCCGAAACTGGCCGCGGCCATGAGCAAAGGGAATCTTGAGGGTTCCGCGGGCTCGCAGAACGTTTTCGGCGACAAACAGGTTAAGATGGATATTTTTTCAAACGATCTTTTTACGAATGAACTCGTCAAGCATCCTTACGTGGCCATGGTGGCTTCAGAGGAGCTTGATGACAGCAAAGACGGCAGTGCGGGAGATGGTGGCTATTCCGTGGCCTATGATCCTCTGGACGGGTCGTCTCTGGTGGACGTGAACCTTTCCGTCGGGTCGATTGTCGGCATTTATAAGGGAAAAGGTTTTCTGGGCCGCAAAGGCAGCGACCAGGTCGCAGCGATCATCGCGGTCTACGGTCCGCGACTGACGTTTATGGTGACCGTTGGACACGGTGTGGCGGAGTTCATCTACGATTGGGAAAAGAAAGATTTTCTGGTCAATACCGAAGAGGTCGACATCGGGGACAGCAAAAAGATGTTTGCTCCCGGCAATCTGCGGGCGTGTTCCGATCCCAACCTGAAGTGGTATCTGGATTTGATGGAGTACTGGCTCAAGAATCAGTACACGCTGCGTTATTCCGGCGGTATGGTCCCGGACGTGAACCAGATTCTCAAGAAGGGCGGCGGGATTTTTACCTATCCGGCCTACAACGAAATGCCCAACGGTAAGCTGCGGCTGCTTTATGAATGCGCCCCCATGGCTTTCCTGATGGAACAGGCCGGAGGCATCGCGGTGTGCGACGACACGATGATTCTGGATCTGACGATCGAGAAACTCGACCAGCGCACGCCGATCTTCATAGGTTCCAAAAAGGAAGTGGAGCTCGTCCAGAGTTTTTTTAAGAAGTAACCTTCTTTTTTTCTGAGCCGTCCTTCTGTTCCGGCGGATTTTGCGAAGGTTTTTGCGATGAATCTTTTTCCAACGGCTGTGCCGGTTTGTCATTTGGACCGTTCTCGGAAATAAGGCGGTCTGCGACGCCTTTGGCGTCGAGGGTGGTGCCGTAGGTGATGTCGTTCTGTTCGGTATCGCTGAGGTGTCGCTCGATCCATTGGCTCCACGTTTCGTTCTGTTTTGTACTGGTTTTTGCGACCTGGAGGAACCTTCTGGCGTCGTCGGGACTCTGGTACATCTTGTTGATGTTTTCCATTTTGGAAAAGTAGCGTTTCCCTCCCTTGTAGAACTGTTCAAGCTGCTGTCGTTCCTCAGGTGCGATTTCCTTCCAGTCCTTTAAAAGCGAGGTGACGTCATTCGCGGTTTCGGCTCCCATCTTGATGCCTAACGCCGACATGATCCATTTGAGGAACTCCATGAGATACTGTCCGAGATTTTTGAAAACATCGGCAAGGTTGAAAGGTTTGCCGGCTTGTTCGGTTTGCTGGGCGGCCGTTTCAGCGGTCTGCTGCTCCACCTGTTGTTTGGTCTGGTCTTTGGCCTGGTTTTCGGAAGGGACGTCGATCTTGCTCCACTGTCCTTCCGGCGAGAGTTCGAAGACTTCATCGGCCTGAGGGTTGAGTTTTTTGACCTCAGCGGCAAGGTAATCGACAACCTTCTGTTTGACGTCGGCGTCGTCGATGGGCGGCAGCGCTTTTGGGATTTGTTCCTGAAGCGCCTTGTCGAGATCCTTGGCGTCTTTCGGTGCCGTGATGCGGGTTTTGTTGAAGGTGATGAGCTTGCGGTCGATGAGTTCTTTGGGGCTTAATGTTTTCCCCATAAGATCGGTCTCCTCACCTTCGAGTCTGGTTTTTTCCGTCTTGAGTCCCAGTGATTCGTCGAAGTTCTTCAGCATGGTCGTATATGAGGCCTGGTCGAGTTGGAGGAACTCCTTGAGTTTTCCAGCCTGCAGGTATCCGTTGGTGATGATGTCGGTTTTGGTATACGTGCTGAAGGCCTCGACGACTTCGACAGGTTTGGTGAAAGGGAACTTTTTGCTGTCGAGTGTCTGTTTGAGGTTCGAAAGAAAATAGGAAATTTTGTCGTCGAGGGTGTTTTCGGCGAAATTGGTCGTTTTATCCGAATCCCGCCCGGCTTTCTGGAAATAGTCGAAGATGAGATCCTTGGCGGTCTGCTTGAGGACGTTGACGTTGGTTTCGTCGCCGATGCCGAGATCTTCGAAAGACGGTTTGTATCTGCCGAATTTTTCTTCGACCTTTTCGTTGATTTTCTTGTGGGCCATGCCGTCGGTCATGCCTGAATCCGCTGCATTGTCGACCCAGCTTTCTTTGGTTCGGGCGTTGACGGCTTCGTCCCGGAGTTTGTTCTGTCGGTCGTCGATCTCTTTTTTGCGGTCTTTGATTTTCTGGAGACGGTCAAGCCCTTCCTTGCTCATCAAATCCTTCCATTCCAGACGCGCGGAAGCATGGACTCCTTCTTCCGGGGTCAGGGGCGCGTTCTTCGCTTCGGGCTGGTTTTGTTTTTCAGCGTTCTCCGGTGCTTTTTGCGGTTGTTCTCCTGCCATAATTTTGGGTTCAGGTTATCTTGCTATTTTAGCATAAAATCTTGTTTTTATAAAGCCGTTTTGAGGCTCTCGACACCTTTCTTTTTGGTAACAATTGGGCTATTTTTATGTTATCTCTTACGAGAGCTATTTTTTTGAATATGGAATCGAAAGATCTGAAAAGCCAGGAACCCGAGATCAACGCACTCGTTCAAAAAGCCCAATCGGGCAATACGGAGGCTTTTGCCGGTCTTTACGATATTTTTATCCAGCCGGTGTACCGCTATATTTTTTTCAAGGTGTCCAAAGAGGATGCGCTTGATCTGACAGAGTCGGTTTTTTTGAAGGTCTGGGAGAATATTAAATCCTACAGCAAGATGAAGGGAGCTTTTTCTTCCTGGGTTTTCAAGATCGCCCATAACGCTGTCGTGGACTACTACCGTCTCAATCGGGAACACGTTGATCTGGACAGCGTGGTTTTGCCCGATGAAAGCAGGGATTCGGATCCCCGTTTTCTTACTGAGAACCGTTTGAATCAGGATTTGCTGAGAAAGGCGTTGGCGAAGTTGAAGAAAAAGTATCAGGACGTCCTGCTGCTTCGTTTCGTCAACGGGCTGGAGCATCGGGAAATTGCCAGGATCATGCGCAGAAGCGAGGGAAGTTTGAGGATTTTGAAGTTTAGAGCTTTACAAGAATTGAAGAAAGTGTTGAAAGATATGAATATCAGGTTTTGATTTTGTAACGAAAATGTTTTCTTAACGTATTAGAAAGCGCTTACCCACACTGAACCTATGTCGTTCTGGAATCGTCAACAATTCGATCACGATGAACTTGAAGAGCTTGGCAACGAGCTGCGACAGCTTGGTGCGGTTGAACTTCCCGCAAAGCAGAAGCAGGCTTTGAAGCGCCAGCTTTTTTCTGCTCTCGACCAAAAGACTGAGGAGCATCTGATGCCGCAGAGTTTGAGAATTCTGGGTTCGAGGATTCAGGAAGTGGGGGAGAAGACGTCGTTGAGCATTTCGCAGAAAGTGAAGCTCCGTGAACGCCTTTTGTCGTTCATTCGCCAGACTAACTGGCTGGGCATCACTTCCGGACCTTTCAGAAATCCGAGATTTTTAAAAACGGCGGTAAGCAGCACATTACTGCTGTTTTTTGTCGTTACGACTGTTTTGATTTTCCCGCTTCAGGTCCCTTTGACCTATGCCGCGCGGCTGACGTACATTGACGACGTCTCCGGCCAGGCTTTCGTTCTTCGTTCGGGCCAGCTCATGGAAGCCAAGAAAGATTTTTCCCTTGCGGAGGGCGACGTGCTCATCACCAAAGACAACAGTTCCATAACGGTACGTTTTTTTGACGACAGCGTCAGCCGTCTCGATTCGAACACGCAGCTCGAGGTCACCAGGTTGTATTCCGAACCGTTCAACCCCGTGGCGACCCAGGTCGAACTGAATCTTGAAGACGGTCATATCTGGACGAGAGTGCTGAATCTCATTGATGAAAATTCTCATTTTATTGTTTCCACCCAGGGAACATCGGCCATCGTGACGAAGAAGGCCGCTTTCGATTTACAAACCCATGTCTACAGCACCACGCTTTCCGTGTTCGATAATGTGGTGGATTTCGCCTTCGGTAAAAATTTCACGACGGAAACCCGGCCGGTCCTTGCAGGATATCAGGCTCAGGTTTCCCAACAAAATGGTACGAACGTCGCGACAATCGTACCGGTGGCCCAGGGAATGCAGGGGAATAAAGCCGCGGCGCAGTGGGTTGAATCGAACATCGCCAAAGACAAGGTCCATACCGAAGTCCTGGCCCAGGAAAACCAACAGGCCCTGACCGACGGTTCAAACTCCGGCATGGCGGACGTCGTCCAGAGCGACAGCGATTCTTCAGGGATTTCTACGCTGAGCAATCCGGATATCGAGCAGCAACGTCTGCATTTCCTTGACGCTTATCAGCGTCTGCTTTTGGGTGAAACCTATCTGATGCGTCAGCAGGGCAAAGACGGCATGCAGCTCGTTCTGGAGTTCGAATCCGTCGTCCGTTCCATCATGACGCAGTATCCCGCCTTCGAGCAGGAAGATCCTTTGAACGCGAATCTTTTATACTCGATCATTCAGTCCAAGATCGACCAGCAGCGGAAAGATCTCGTCACTTTGCTGCCGGGCGATGCTTTATATCCGGTCAAGGAAGAGCTCGACAAGACGGTTCTGTATCTGTCGGGCAGCGATGTGGAAAAGGCCAAGATGCAGCTTTCGCAATCCGAGGACAAACTGCTTGAGGTCCAGGATCTGCTCGCCAAGTCCAAGTTTGAACAGGCCCAGGCCGTATTGGTCCGTTACCAGCGTCAGATCGATAACCTGACGCTCAAGGTCAACGAAGGTAATGCTTCGGAACTGCAGGATAAACTCGTTTCACTCTTCAACCAGCAGATCGAACAGATTAAAGTTTTGACCTCCATTGAAAAATCACTGTTCGAGACGCAGTCCGATCTCATCAAACAGATCCGTGACCTGCGCCAGCAATTACTCGAAAAGCTCATGACGGCCATGGAAAAAGTTGACGGCGATCTTCCGGTCTCTTTGATTCAGGAACTGCGCGATCTGTTGCAGACGTACGTCGATAACGGCGCTTATGACCACAGTTTCGTGGAACTCCTCAACAAGATGCTTCTGAAATACGGCAAGGACGCCGTGAACGGAAAATCTTCTTCTTCACTTCCGGATTCTCTCGGTGTCGTCACGATCGTTGAAGATGACGCCACTCCTCCCGTGGATGCGGCTGCACCTCAGCAGGAACAGTCACTACTGACACAACAAGACTGCACAGGGACGGAACAGTGTAATCCGGGGACTCCGTTGCAGGAAGGGGTTTAGACTCCGATGGCGAGGAGTCCGAGAATGACGCCGAGTGTGGCAAAGAATCCTCCGATGATCCAGAAACGCATGACGATGTTCGGCTCAGACCATCCGGATTTTTCAAAGTGGTGGTGAATGGGCGCGATCTTAAACACTTTGCGTTTGAGGAATTTTTTCGAAGCCAGTTGGATGATGACGGACACGGTTTCGACGACGAAGACAAAGCCGATGATCGGTAAAACCGCCACGGAATCCGTCATCATGGCGATGACACCGAGCGTCGCCCCGAGCGATATGGCTCCGGTATCGCCCATGTAAAAGTGCGCCGGGAAAATGTTGAACCATAAGAATCCAAGCAGTGAGCCCACGATGACCGCACAGAACGCCGATAGAATGAAGAGTCCTTTGGCGAAGGCGAGAATGGCGAAAGCACCGAAGGCGATGACAAGCAGGCCGCCGGCAAGGCCGTCCAGTCCGTCGGTGATGTTGACGGCGTTGGCGGTGGACGTAATAACGAGGATGAAGAGGGGGATGTACCAGATTCCGATGGTGATGTCTCCCATGCCCGGAATATGGATTTGATCGTATCCCAGACGGTAGTGAAACCATAAGGCGCCCAGGGTCGCCAGAAGGGTCAGCCAGAAAAATTTCGGTTTGATGTTGAGGCCTTTGCTTTTTCCCGCGCCTTTAAGGTTCAGGTAATCGTCGACGGCTCCCAGGATGGCCGTCGCTACCAGCGTGAGGATGGGGAGAAGGGTCTCCTCGCGGTTGAAGAGCGAATGTTCCGTGATATGGAGTTCGGTGGAAAGACCCGAAAGCAGTATGACGATCAAGGCCGTTCCCCAGATCAAAATACCTCCCATGGTGGGGGTTCCGGCTTTTTTGGAATGCAGTTCCTGGAAGATGGTGGCTTTTTCTCCGCTTGAAGCTATTTCGCGAAGTTGTTTGCCGACTTTGTATTTATGGAGGACCTTGATGAATTTCGGGGCGACGATGATGGTGATGACGAACGCCGCTATCTGCGAACCGAAGATCAATGAGAGATTGCGGATCGTGAGCGAGAAATCACCGTTCAGGAGCATCATACGTTAAGACCAGTTAAAGGTGCGGAAAACCCAATCCGCAAGCAGTTTGGTTTCACTATAGCGCGAAGTGCTTCCCAAAACCACAGTGAGAATATCATTGCCTTTGCCGTTTTCAATAATGGCGATGAGGCATTCTCCTGCCAGGTCGGTCGTTCCGGTCTTCAGCCCGAGGACTTTGAGATAGCTGTCGAGAAGGTCGTTGGTGCTTTTGAGTTCATGGGTGAGCCTGCCGTTGGTGGAACTGATTTGCATGTCCTTGATGACGACGGCTTTGCGCACGAAACTTTTACCGTAGGCGTAACGTCCGAGAATGGAGAGGTCGTAGGCGCTGGAGTAGTTTCCGGTTTCGTCGAGGCCGACCGGATTGCTGAAATGGGTATCGTGAAGGCCGAGTTCCTGTGCTTTCTGGTTCATTTTGGCGACAAAGTTTTCAACGGAACCGGCGTTGTATTCCGCCAACGCGTATGCCGCGTCGTTTGCCGACGGAATGAGTGCCGCGTAGAGGAGGTTTTCCACGGTGATTTTTTCACCCGGAGTCAGCCAGACCTTTGATCCTTCGACCTGGGAGGCTTCCTTGGACACCGTGACGACATCGTTGAGTTTGTTCTCTTCCAGGATGATGGAAACGGTCATGAGCTTGGTGAGGCTGGCGATCGAACGGTGTTCAAAAGCGTTTTGTTCGTAAAGAGGCATACCGTTTTTCAAATCGACGGCCATGACGGATTTTGCTTCGATAACCGGAGCAATGCTTGCCGGGTCGTGTTCGGGAAGCGCCGTGGCTTCCAGCAAGGTGGAGCTGTCCCAGGAGTTGATGTTGTTGTCGCCGGGAAGGCCAGCGCCAAGCAGTTTCGTTGATGCGTATAAACTCAGCAGTGCAGTCAGCATACGTGCAAACTAGGTGTTATTTTCTTGTGACGACGTCTGTTCGGAGCCGGTGTCGGTTTTCGGTGCCACCAGGTACGGCAGCACGTTGAACGGATTCTGCAATCTGTTCTTGAGATAGTCCTCCCCGATTTCAATGACGACCTGCGTTCCGGCTTTTTTATCGGAATCGAGGTATGAAGCCGGGATTCCGGCAACCTCCTTGAAGTTGAGGAATTTGGCGATGAGGTCGACGACAGCGGGTTTTTCACCCTTCGGGCCCGGCTGGTAGTAAACGGTCGTGTCGGTGTGGTCTTTGGTGTCGGCGTTGCCGTAGTAGACAACGTTGAAGCAGAGGCGATCGAGGTAGTCGGTGACTTCGCCGGCAAGGTTGCCGGTGGAGGTTCCGTTGAGGACCTGGATCGGCGTTTCGCTTTCCATGGCGTCGGCATGATTGAAGATGAGATCAGTCATTTCGTTGATGCTGTCGTAATTTTTTCCGGCGGGGAGCAGGACGAAGGCTCCCGAAAAATATTCACGGGCTGGTGTGTACAGGAATCCTCCGCATGATGTCGGGTCGTCGCTCAGGACGTGCGTCGAAATGTTTTCTTTGCCGAAGTCCTTGGAGATCTTGGCGAGCTGGATGATTTCGTCGACGGTGAAGTTCGTCTCCACGCTGTCTTTGAGCGAGTCGTAAATGGCCTGGATTTTTGAAGGATCGGTGAGGATGTTGAGGCTGAGGGCTTTTTCTTTGATGGCGGTCAGAAGCTGTTGCTGGCGTTTCGCACGATCAAAGTCACTCGTCGTTTTGCGGCTCCGGGCGTATTTCAGTGCCGTGGCTCCGTCGAGGTGCTGGGGGCCGGCTTTAATGGAAAACGTCTGGTAATGAGTGGTTTCTCCGAGCGGATAGTATGGATCGTAAATGTCTTTTTCCACGACGACGTCAACGCCTCCGATACTGTCGACGATTTTTTCGAAACCAGAAAAATCAACTTTGGCGTAGTAGTCGATCTTCAGGCCGGTGATTCCGCTGGCGATTTCGGTGAGCGCTTCCATGCCCGCCTGGGAATTGATTTTGCTTTTGCCGACGGAGTAGATCTGGTTGATGCGTTCACCGGTTTGAAGCTTGCCGCTTTTGACGTAAAGGTCGCGGGGAATGGAAAGCATGGAGACCATCTTTTTGTCGTAATCTATGCTGGCCACGATGATGGTGTCGGTCAGGTTTCCGCCGTCATGACCTTCGCCGCCGATGCCTGCGAGAAGAATGTTGGTTCGTCCGTTGGCGTCGGTGCGGAGGTTCTTGCCGAATGAGAAAATGATGCCTGAAAAGTCCAGGCTCTTCATAAGGCTGAAGATGCCGAAAAGCAGCAATGCCACGACCACAAGACCGATGCCGATGGTGATGAACTGGGCTTTTTCCTTGCCGGTTTTTCCGGAGGAGTTTGATGGATGTTGGGATGGGTGTTTGCGGTGATCTTTGCGGTGGTCGTCAGGGCGGATTTTTTTTCTTTTCAATTCCATGGCAACAAAAAAAATAACAAAAAAGGTTTAGCGGGGTCTCCACTATTGTAGACTTTTTTTTGGGAAAAAATAGTTGATTTTTAGGTCGAAAGCAGCAAAGTCAATTTCAGTGCACCTTCATTGTCTACGTGAAGCCCGATACCTACCGTGGTCCAGGTGGGTGAGGCGGCTTCCGTTGAGCTGAAAATTTCGTTGGCGAGACCGGACTCGGTTTTGGATTCCAGGATGTAGATCTGGACGGGCTGGTTGGTGATGGCTTTTTGAATGTTTCCCGCCAACGAGCTTCCGTCCGGAGCAACGAAGTCGAAAAATTTCTGTGTCGCCATGAGGCTGCTCCAGTTGTCGGCGATGCTTTCAAGCGTTGAATTGGTGATGATGTCCGGTACGCCGCTGCTTTGGCGTTGCTGGTTGATCTTCGTTTTGAGGTGGGTCTTCATGGTGTTGAGGGCGGCTGCATCGAGCGGGGTCGTGGAAAACTCTTCCACCACAATGAAGTAGTTGTCGCTGGTTTTGGTGATGCCCAACCCCACGCGGGTCCACGACGGTTCGAGGATGTTCATTCGGTGCACCGCGCTGCGCATCAGTCCGTTGTGGGCATAGAGCAGGTTCGGAGCGGTAGCAAGATTTTCCCCGACTTCCGTGGTTATCCCCAAGGCGAGCCTGCGGTCGTCGGGAGTCTGTCCGTCCGGCGAGACGTGCCCGAAGTATCCCCGGTTCCACATGTCGTCGGAATGATTTTGGGCGAGGGTGTTGAGGGAACTGTCGGCGCTTACGGGAGCCAGTCCGTATTTGGTGCGTTCCTGATTGATGAGTTTGAGCAGGTTGTTGATGAGAATGTTGGTGCTCGTGTTGGTATCGGGGACGGTGGAGTTCACAAGGTCAAAAAAATCGGGGATGAGCGGGATGCCATTGCCCACGTATACCGGCGTGTTGATGACGGCGAGTCCGTTTTTGCCGTTGATCTCAACGATGTACGTTCCGTTTGAAGGAGCCGGATAGGTGAAGCTGTAGTTGCCTCCCGAGGGGATGACCGGTGAGTTGAGATTGGTCGTTGTCGTCGAATTGGTTTGGAGTTGCAGAAAATCCACCAGCCCGTCCGGTTTGATGACCGCAGCTTCCTGGTAAATATCCGAAATCGCCGTGCCGGATATGGTAATCGTTCCCGGACCATTCATGATTTCAGGAAGGGAATTGTAGGCAATGAGATCAGGATGCGTTTCACTAAACGTATGCTGGGTGGCGGTGAAGGTTTGAGCATCGCTGCTGGTCCACGCCGTATCAATGGTCAGAGGTTTGATCTGCGCGGCTTTGGCACTCTGGACGTAGAAAGAGATCTGTCCCGGCTTGAAGTTCTGGAAGTCGTTGTAGATGGCGTCGAAGCTTTTGATGTTCTGGCGGCTGAAAAACGTTTTGCTCAGGCTGCCCTCGGTGAAGGTTATTTTTGTGAGGTTGTCGGTCCCGTTGTTCCAACTGAAAGTGGTCTTTTGTTTATTGTACTGGGCTTTGAGATTCGTCGGTATTGTCGAGGTGGTTTTGGAAACAGCGTTTGGGAGACTTGGAAGAACGCTGATTTCAACGTATTTGCTTTGGGTGGTGTTGCCGGGAACGATGCCGAGTTTGTAGTTCCCCGGGTTGCGGAAAATAACGGGGATGGAAAAGGATCCGTTCGTGATGTTGTCGGAAGTATTTTCAAAATCTTCGGTGACGTCGTCGTTGAGGAAAACGAAGGCCGTGTCGTACGTCCCGCTGTTGATCTGCCCGCTGAAGGTATAGAGTTCGTCGGTGTAAAACGTGTTGGGAAAATCCTCGTTGAGGGTGATGTTGTTGAAATACGTCTTGGTGTAGTTTTTATAGCTTACCGGGGTGAAGCTGGCTGCGGCCGCCGGCGTGACGGAAGCGGGGGTTTCAAAAATGTTGGGAAGCGGTTCGGGAACTTCATCAATGAGGTCAGGACTGTAGGTTTGCTTTCCGGTGACCTGGGTGACAAGACTGCGGAAAAGGATTTCGCTGGTCTTGGCGCGGGAAAGGCTGGCCGAAGGAATGAAATAGTTTCCGCTTTCCTCGAGAAAGTTGTGCCATTTGGCGTAGGCGACAAACGGCGTATACCATGCGGTTGTAGCGGTGTCCTTGAAAGGCGTTTCGTAAATGGTGGGAATCTGCCAGCCCTGGATCTCGGCGATCATCTTCAATCCCTCCACCTTGTTGACGCTCTGGTCGGGTTTGAAAGTGTTGTCGGGATATCCCTGGACCCAACCCTCCTGTTTCGCTTTGCGGAGGTAGGGCGCGTACCAGGCGTTTTCGTCGACGTCCTTGAATCCGCTCGGCGTGGTGACGTCCAGTTTGACGTCCGAACTTAAAAGGGCCAGCTTGAGAAATTCAACGCGTGATACCGGTTTGTCCGGCTGGAACGTTCCGTCGGGGTATCCGCTGATGATGTTGTTTTTCGCCAGGAATTCGATGGCCGTCGCGTTGCGGTTTACGTCCGAAACATCACTGAAGGTCTGGGCGAAAGCGGTGGGAAGCAGATTGAAAAACAGTACCGTCAGGGTCACGGCGCTCATCAAACGGTTTGCCGTTTTCAGGGGGCTTCGCTGAAATTTTTCCATGATGGATTATTTTGTGATCGGAATGGTGGCGATGCAGTCGCTGTTGTTTTCTCCCAATGCTTTGACAACGATTTGTTCACCGCTCTTTCCACCATTATAGAGGACATTCGTGCTCTTGGTAACCAGAGTTTTTGTCAGGTTGCCGCTGGCCTGGACGTCGGCGTCCTGCATCTGGAACTGGCCGCTGTCGGCTTGCAGAAGGTAGGTGCCGTTAAAATCTGAAGGTGTGGGAATGATCGTTATGGCCGCGCTCTGATCCTGCGGAAGAGGGGACGGATCGGTAACGACTTTGATCGAGGTGCAGTTTTTGGTCGAGGTCTGGACGACCGGAATGGTTACGAGACAACCTTTGTTTGCGTCTCCTTCGGCCTGGATGGTGATCATGGTTCCGTCGTCGCCTCCGGAGTAGTTTACTTTTTTGGATGTTGTTTGAATGTACGAACCTACGTTTCCCTGCCCATCGTTGAGTTCACCGCTGCTGGCGGCATAGGTAAACGGTCCGGAAAAGTTTTCAGGATTGGTGCTGATGGCGACGACGGCTGAGGTGTTTGCCGGTATGGGGCTTTGAGGAAGCGAGATTGCATCCATCTGCTGGCAGGAGCCGGCAGCGCTTTGAATCTGCGTCGTTTGCTGGAGGTTTGCCTGGAAAAGTCCGCTTCCTGGGACGATCAAGGCGAGGATAATAATAAGAGCGAGTCCGGTGATTCCCGTGACTGCTTTCCATGAAAGTTGTTTTTTTGTTGATTGTTTCGGCATTTGAGAATGTGGTGTCTTCAATTAATTATAAAACAACCGAGCGCGTTAGTCAATTTACAGTCATCATGGGAGCTACTATTATGTCGTGGACATCTTATTTTATTTCCTCATTATTATGCAACGAAAAACACTCCTTACCGGCGGTGTGATTGCAATGACTGCGGCCTTGGTTTTTGCAGGGTGCCAGCAGGTGCAGCAGCCCCAAAAGTCACCAGAACAGGTCGTTCAGGATGGTATGAAGAATCTTACTTCCGTAACTTCGCACAAGTTTGAATTCGGGATCAACGCTGATCTGACCGGGCCACAGGGTGAAACTCCCCAGAAAGTGAAATTCAACTTTACCCTGGGTGGCTCAGTTGACCTCAAGGATACCCAGGATCCGAAGATCAATCTCACGCTTGACGGTTCAGGCAACGCCGATGATCAGAGCGGTGCGGCGACGGCTGAACTTCGCATGAATAAAGACGCTCTCTACTTCATGCTTTCCAAGCTCACGACCCAGGGAGGCCAACCGATTCCACAAGAATTTACCACGCAGTATGTGGGTAAATGGTGGAAGATCACTATCCCACCTGATGCTTTACAGCAGCTGACGACCAGTTTGCCTGAAGGCGGAAACAGCCAGCAGGCCGCTACCCCGGAAGAACAGCAGGCAAAAGACAAGATGAAGGCTCTGTTCGAGAGCACCAAGTTCTTCAAGAACATTCAGTTCGTTGGGACTGAAAGCATCAAAGGACAGTCCAGCTTCCACTACACCGTTGATTTCGACAAGGACGCCTTCATGGCTTTCGCACAGCAGGCGGCTATCGATCAGGGTCAGCCGATGGCAGACACTGATATCCAGGATATGAAGGACACTTTGAACAAAGTTGAAATCACCGGCAACCTCTGGATCGACCAGGCGACCGGCATCATGGATCAGGTTTCCGGCGATATCAAATTCGTGAACCCGGGTCCGCAAGATCCGTCCGGAACGATGAGCATCCGCGTGACTTTATGGGACTTCAACAAACCGGTCACGGTCGAAGTTCCGGCAGGTGCTACGGAATTCCCGGTTCAGGAACTTATGGGCGCCATGCTCGGAGCTCCAACCACCGGTACGACCGGTCTTGACCAGAGCATGATGAACAGCGATTCATCGATGATGGATTATAGCTCGATGATGACCCAACAGCAGGACATGATGAACCTGGGTCAATAATCAGGTACATGGAACATTCAAAAGGGCTCCCGGCGGGAGCCCTTTTTGTTGCGTTCATTTTTGGAGTGTCAGATCTCCAGCTTCCGTTTCTTTTTGCGAAGTTCCAGGAATCTTTTTGCGAAGATTTTTTCGAAATGCGACGTTATCTCGCGGTCGTAATCAGCCGTGGCGTTCCAGATGAGGTCGAAGATTTTTTTCTGGGCCTGGGCCATCTCTTTGCTTTCGATCATCACACCGAATTTTTCTTTGAGTGAAGTGATGACGACCTTCTGGTCGTAGATCATGATGTCGAGATGGAAATCGAAATCTTCGGGGATGAGTCTGCTTTCGCGCAGTTCGCTTTTATCGCGTTTTTTGTGAAGGAAGCTTTCTTCCGTCGCCGGATAGATCGCGCGAACCCTGAGTCCTCTTTGCACGCGTTTTTGATAGTAGCGGGGCATATAATGGGGGAGCAGCGAAGAAAGTTCTTCGAGTGAGGCATAACAGCGCAACGGTTCGGAAGAGCTGAAGGTGTTTTCCAGAATGTTCTGCAGTCCGACGCCGTCCTGGAAGAAGACGACGTTCGGTTTGACCTCGTATCCTCCCTTGAGATTGTTGAAGTCCTTGAGGGCCAGTCCGAGGTTTTCGATTTTGGATTCCAGTTCATACTGTTTTGTTTTGAGCTGGTCGAGAACGTAGATGGGCTCGACCGGACGGTAATGGGTGCTTTTTTCCTGGATGGTTTTTTCGATGAACCCTTTCTGGACCAGGCGGTCGAGTATGGCGTAACAGCTGGAGCGGTTGAGGTTGCCTTTTTTGGCGATGACGCTGACGGCTTGAGGGCCAAGCCTTAAAAGCATCAGGTAGATCTTGGCTTCTTTTTCGTTGAGTCCTACTCCTTTGAGGGTTTGGATGAGGTTGTCCATAGGCGTTCGATGAAGGAATAGTATATGAAGAAAGTTTTAAGCATAAAATATTTTCTTTTTTTAGTCAAATTTTTAGGGTGAATTTACGATACTTTCATCAAATTTTCATTCTTGAAGTCCACAATGGGAAGCACACATTCTTTTTTTATGTTGAAACGGTGGACACGATCACAATGGGTGAAGTTGGTTTGCGTGATGATCCTGACGGCGGATATTGTTTTGCAGCCCTGGCTGGCTCAACCGGTTTTTGGTCCGGGAGATATTGCTTTCTACCGCGATGTTCCCGAGAGCCTTCACGTGCAGGGATATGTCGGCGGAGAACCCGATGTACGAAGCGACAGCCAGAATCTGGTCATCGAGGTGCGAAAGATTTTTCTTCCGCAGGTGCGCGATGTTCACGGAAAACTGCTCATCAAGACCGACCGGTATCCCGAATATATCTACGGGGAGGAACTGGACGTCACCTGCAAGCTTCAAACGCCTCCCGTTTTTGAGAATTTTTCCTACGCGGCTTTGCTGGCCAAGGATGACATTTTTGTTTACTGCACCCGGCCGCTTCTTCATCAAACGGATGGAAACCCGGGAGCCGGCGATATTTTGTTTCAGATCCAGCGATGGTTCTGGAGAGGGATATTCGCTTTGAAATCGCATATGATCGAGAGGATCAACCGTTTGTATTCCGAGCCTTCCGCCAGCCTTGCAGCGGGAATTTTGATCGGGCAACGAAGGGCCATTCCCCAGGATATTCTCGATAATTTCAATACCGCCGGACTGACCCACGTCCTGGCGATTTCCGGTTACAATGTTTCGATGATGATTATGGTCTTCGGGTACTTGTTCCAGAACGCCGCGCGGCGCAGTCGTTACCTCTGGATGTTTTTCGGGGTGATGGTGCTGGTGGTCTTTACCGGATTTTCGGCGAGCGTGCTCCGCGCGGCCTGGATGGGTTCAATCGCTCTGGTCGCACAGGCCCTTGGACGAAAGGGAAGCGCACTGCATCTTCTTCTCGTGAGCGGGGTCATCATGGTCCTGATGAGTCCCCGGATGATTCTCGTCGACCTGTCCTTTCAGCTTTCATTCCTTTCCACGCTGGGCATTCTTGTTTTTATGCCGAAGATCGAGGCCTTTGAAGCGAAGCTCGTCGCGCGTTCCGGATTTGGCTGGGTCGCCAAAATTCCCGCGTTCATGCGCGAGGGGTTTTGCGTGACGCTCGCCGCTCAGGTCTTTACGATCCCTTTATTGTTTTATCAGTTCGGGAGGTTTTCGCTTATCGCGCCGGTTGCCAATATTTTTGTTCTTCCTCTCATTCCCTGGATCATGCTTTTCAGTTTTTGCGGACTCATGATTTCGTTTGTTTTTTTTCCATTGGGACAGCTGTTGAGTTTTATCGCATACGTTTTGATCACTTTGATGCTTCTCTTCGTGGATTTTTTCGCTCACGTTCCCTTCGCAGCTCTGCAGTTCTAAAACTTCCGGAACCAGGATTCGTGAGGATGAAGCGGATCAATTTTTATGTATGCCGCGTCGCGGTAAGGGTGTGCTCCTCCGATGTATTCGTAGTAACTGTCTTCCTCGGGTCGTTTTTTCTCATCGATGACGTTCAAGAGCATAAGGTGCGCCCGGGTCGCCCGGCGGACCTCTTCCAGATATTGTCCGGTTTCCGTCGGGAGGACTTCAGTCACTTCCTGCGTTTCGGGATCAAAAGCTCTTTTCCGTAATTGTGGTGAACTGTTTCCGTTTTTCATTAAAAAATCGTGAAAATTTGGTTGGACCAATTAATCACAGGAAATACATATCTGTCAACCCTTCCGATTTTTCGTTTTATCTTTTGTAGACCCAGATCGGGGCCAGGTTGAGGTCGCGGTTGCGTTCTTCGCGATGCGTAACCTTCCAGGAGCCGATCGGAAAGGCGTAGGAAACCACTCGCGCGCCTTTTTTGAGTTCGGCATCGAGTTTGGGCTGGAGATGAGCGAGTGATTCGGGAAGGAGATAACAGACGATGACGTCTGCATCGCTTAGATTGCGGCGACGGAAATCGGCGAAACGGATTTTCGCTTTGGATTTCCAGAAGAATTTTCTGATCACCGCCAATGCGAACACTAACGGAGAAAGTTCAAAACCGGTGGCATTGGCTTTGTATTCGTTGGCTGCAAGGTAAACCATTCTCCCGTCACCGCAGCCGATGTCATAAACTTTTTCGCCGGGTTTGATCTTGGCGAGTTCGAGCATTTTTTCAACCCTGGCCATGGGCGTCGGCACAAACGGTGCGCCTGTAGCCATGGCAATAATCGTTGGAATGGTAATGAGGATGGCAAGCGCCATGGCCCACGGCGTACGGAAAGTATCCGTGGCAAGAGCAACGATGGCTACCACTGCAACGGAAAGCAGAAAGAAGGTAATGAAGTCGAGAACCTTGTTGTTTTTTGTTTTAGATTTCATACATGTAAATCGTTGGCAGTTTTTGTTTTGGATTTCTTGCCCAGACGCGGCTGGGTTTCACGCCGCGGATGGAAAAGGTGTTGCTGATGATGCGCGTTCCTTTCCTGCACTCCTTCTTGAGTTTCTTATAGAGCTGGGACATGGTTTCCGGTCCCAGGTAGCAGAAGATGACGTTGGCGTCTTTGAGGTTGGCGTGAAAGAAGTTGGCGAGATAGACGTTGATTTTGGAGTTGATGAGCAGTTTGTTCAGCTGTGCCAGCATGTAGGGGATCGGAGCCAGTTCGTACCCTTTGGCGAGGATTTTTTTCTTTTTTTCGGCTTCGAAGAGTAGTCTTCCATCGCCGCAGCCCAGGTCGTAGACCACTTCGTTGTTTTTGAGTCCGGCAACCTTGACCATTTTTTGCATGACCCGTTTCTTGGTTGGAACGAAGGGGACCCGCAGGAAAAGACTGATCATCGCGGTGAGGAGCATCAGCATGGTGAGTGCCAGAATGCCCATGGCGATCGTTTCGCGGAACATTTCCATAGTCATGGTGTAAATTTCTTTCAAGTTTAGCATAAAAAGCCGCTAAAGTCTAAAAATATTGTTCCCAAAACGGTCAACCTTTGTTAAGGTGTCTAGCGTCATTTTATTTATCAATATGCCAAAAGAGGTTTCCATCGGTCTTGTCCAGATGCATTCCGGCGAAGATACCGGCGCCAACTTGAAAAAAGCTCTTGAGGGGATGGCTGAAGCGGCAAAGAAAGGCGCGCAGATCATCGCATTGCCGGAACTGTTCCGGGCTCCGTATTTTTGTCAGAAGAAAGATGACAAGTTTTTCAATTTCGCCGAGCCTTTTCCGGGGCCGACCGTCGAGGCGTTGGTCAAAGCCGCCAGGGAATATGAGGTGGTCGTTGTTACCTCCGTGTATGAGAAAGCTTCGGAGGGGAAATACTATAATACCGCAGTGGTCATCGACGCCGATGGTTCTCTGGCCGGAAAGTACCGCAAAATCCATATCCCGAACGATCCCGAACACGGGTACGACGAAGCCTATTATTTTTCTCCTGGTGATCTTGGAGTGGGAGTTTTTCAAACGCGTTACGCCAAAGTGGCTCCGCAGATCTGTTATGACCAGTGGTTCCCGGAAGGCGCGCGCATTGCCGGACAGAAGGGCGCGGAAATTTTATTTTTCCCCACGGCCATCGGATGGCCGGTGAATCAGCGTGAAGAGTGGCTCAATAAAGCGGAGAATACGATGTGGAAAACCACACAGATCAGTCACGGTATTGATAATAATTGCTTCGTGGCCGCCGTGAATCAGGTCCAGCTTCAGGATACGTTGAATTTTTGGGGAAGCTCTTTTGTGAGTGATCCCTACGGACAGGTGCTTGGTGAAGCTTCGATGGATAAAGAAGAGGTTCTGGTGGTGAAATGCAATCTCGACGTTATTCAGTTGAAGGAACATGATTGGCCTTTTCACAGCGATGTTTCCAAGGTAACCGATAACATGAAGTAACATGACCTACCTGATGCCCGCAGAATGGGAACCACATGAAGGGACCTGGCTGGCCTGGCCGCATAACCTTTCGCATTGGCCGGGGAAGTTCGAACCGACTCCGTTGGATTACGTACAGATCATCCGAGCGCTTGCCGAAAGCGAGAAGGTTTTTGTGTGCGTCAATGATGAAAAAATGGAACAGGAAGCCCGGAAGTTCCTGGGAAAAGGCGGCAGCATCAGTTTCCAGAGCGACGGAAAAATTCGCACACGGGAAGTTGCCGGAGTGTCTGCGGAGTTGATGAAGAACGTCATGTTTTATCGGATACCGACGGACTCTTCGTGGATGCGCGATATTGGTCCGATTTTTGTGCGGGACGTTGAAAAGGGAGGACTGGTTGCGTTGGATTGGGATTTTAACGCATGGGGAGCCAAGTACAAACCTTACGATCAGGACAATCTGGTTCCCAAAAAAGTCGCGGAAACGCTGGGATTAGAGTTCCGCGAACCGGGGATGGTTCTGGAAGGCGGTTCCATAGACGTCAACGGCCGCGGGCTGCTGTTGACCACGGAGCAGTGCCTGTTGAACAAGAACCGCAACCCTCAGTTGGCCCGCGGCCAGATCGAGGATTATTTGCATAAGTTTTTCGGCGCCAAGAAGGTGCTGTGGCTCAAAGAGGGCATTGACGGCGATGATACCGACGGACATATCGATGACGTTGCGCGGTTTGTTTCTCCGGACATGGTGGTGTGCGCCGTGGAAACGGACGAGAACGATGAAAACTATCCGATTTTGAAGCAATGTTACGAAGACCTGAAGAAGATGACCGACCTGGACGGGAAACCTTTGAAAGTCGTAAAACTTCCCATGCCTTTGCCCGTTCTCCATGAGGGCCAGCGTTTGCCCGCGAGCTACGCGAATTTTCTCATCACCAACAAGAGCGTCCTCGTGCCCACGTTTGAATGTGAACGGGACAAGGAAGCTCTTGATGTTTTACAGAAGTGTTTTCCGGACCGTAAGGTGGTCGGGATTGATTGTACAGATTTGATTTGGGGCCTGGGGACGATTCATTGTTCCAGTCAGCAGCAACCCATCCGGTAAGCAACCGAAAGCGCTTCCGGGAGCGTATTAAAACGAAGCCCAGATCATCTGGTTGTAGATTTCGTGGTGGAAAAGGATTTCGCCGTTCTTGATTTTGGTGCCGAGAGAACGAGGGCTGCGGTTTGACGCGGATTTTTTGAGTTCAGCGTATTTGGCGTGGTTTTCAGCGCCCATAATCTGTTTCATGAAGTCGCTTTTTTCGAATCTTATGATGGCGGTGTCGATCTCACCGGGGAGCTTTTGCGGTTTTCCGTTGAACACCGCTTTCTCCATCTTCTGGAGTTCGGATTCGGAAGCCGCCATCCCGGCCAGACCGCACTGGATAAGCGTGTAGTAGGCAACGTAAGGATTCGCGTCCGGGGCCACCGTTCGGACCTCGATGCGGGCGCTTTTTTCGTTGCCGATGGGGATGCGGATCATCGACCCGCGGTCTGTCGCCGATATTTTAATCTCATTGGGTGCTTCGTAGGCGGGGTCGAGACGGCGGTAGGCGTTGACGCTGGAGTTGATGGTCAAACAGAGGTCCATGCCGTAATAGAGGATGCCGGTGGCGAAGCGGCGTGCGGTTTCGGAAAGCTTATGGTCTCCCTTGGCATCATAGAAAAGGTTTTTATCGTTTTTGGAGAGCGACATGTTCGTATGCATCCCGCTGCCGTTGATGCCCTGGACGGGTTTCGGCAGGAACGATGCAGTAAGGCCCATGGCGCTCGCCACCTGACGGGCCAGCAGCTTGTAGAGTTGGATCTGATCCGCGGTGTGGAGCGCGCTCGTGAAGCGGAAATTGAGTTCAAACTGGGCCGGGGCCACTTCAGGATGGTCTTTTTCGTTTTCGAAGCCGAGGGCCCGTTGGACCTCCGCGAACTTATCGATGAATTTTCTTAACACGTCCTGGGGCAGGGAACTGTAGTATCCGCTCGATGTGACCAGTTCGAAGCCGGTTTTTTCATCGTAGGACTGTTCGGCCTTGAATCCTTTAAAAAGGAATCCTTCGATTTCGGGGGCGATATTTACGGTGATGCCTTTGGCTTCCAGTTCTTCGCACAGCGTTGAAAGGCGGGAACGGAAGTCACTCTCGTAGAGGCTCCCGTCCTTGTCGCAGACATTGGCGAACAGCAGAATTTTTCCGCGGCCGAACAGGTCCGATGGGGCGAAGCGAAAGGTACTCCAGTCTATTTTTAAACGGAGGTCGGACTCTTTCTGTGGCGTAAAGCCGCGGATGGACGAACCGTCAAAGGTCAGGTTGTCTTCCGCTCCCAGGAGGAATTTCTTGTCATAGTCCAGGCTGTGAAGTCTTCCTTCGAGATCACTGAAGAACACGGTCAGGGCTTTGATGCCCGGCTCTTTGCGAAGATAGTCCATGAATTTTTCACGCATCTCTTCAGTAGTGTTTGAGGACCGTTCTTTTTTGATCTGCAGGTTGCGCTCTTCGAGTTCGAGGTAATCCAGGTCCAGCAGATGGTCCGGAATGATGAAATCGAAATCGTAATCGCGTTCGCGCGGAGTGATGGTTCCCGGGGTTTTGGTCGTCGTTTTTTTGGTGATGATGCCTTCAACCATAAGAGTGTGCATTAAGAATTAAGAGTGTTTTTCGTTGTTTGTCCGAAGTTCTGGTCGAACCAGTGAGAAAGGTGCGTTTCGGCGTTTTTTTTACCGATGGTATCCGTGAGTTTTTTGACGGCTTCGCGATATTCCTCACTGGTGAGAAGCTCGAGGTGTCCGGCTTTTCCGAGGGCGATTCTTACTGATGCGATGGTCGCGTCGAAATCCCTTATGGCCATTTCTTCTTTCGACCATTGGGCGTTTTCGGATGCGTCGACGGCCGGTGTTTCGACCTGATTGGGGCTCGGCTCGATGTGCAGTGTTTCCTGAGGCATAAACTGGTAAAGAGAATGGATAAATACGAAAGAACTCTAAATCAAAAAAGATGAAAAACAAGTGCGATCATTGTGCCGTTTTTTTGTTGTAGCAAAGTCCGACAAAGTTTTTTTTCTCTTTATTTTCAAGGTTTTTTGTATTATTTTTCCAGAGCTGTCGTAATTTTCTACAACAGTTTTTATTGCCGGGAACCTTTATATATGTTTTTTTATGCTTCAAAAACTTTTTCACAATCTCGGGGTCGAGGACAAAGAGGCGAAAATTTATCTGGCCGCTCTTGAAGCGGGGTCGAGTCCGGTTTCCGTTATCGCCTCAAAGGCCCGAATGAACCGCGTTACGGCGTACGGCGTCCTGGAGAAACTTGTCAAAAAGGGCATGGTCAGTTTCATGATCAAGCGCAACGTGAAGTATTTTCACGCCACCGATCCCGAGCTCCTGCTCAAGGAGTATCAGAAGCGTCTGCATGATCTTGAAAAGGCCTTGCCGGACCTGAAACGTCTTTATGGTGAAACTCCGCATCCCAAGGTGAACTACTTTGAGGGGGTTGACGGCATCAAGACGATTTATCAGGATACGTTGACGGCCAAAACGGAGATTCTGAACTTTTGTAACTCTCGGGTTATCCGCGAGTTCTGGCCGGAATACGACGAAGAGTACGTCCTGGGACGCGTTAAAAGAAAAATCTATTTGCGAGGCATCGCTCCCGACGACGAGTACGGAAAGAAGGTTACGAAGGAAGATACGAGCATGTTGAGGGAGATCAGGCTCGTTCCCCGTCGCCGCTACAATTTCAGCAACGACGTCAACGTGTATGACGATAAAGTGGCGATCATTTCTTTCCAATTTGAACCGATCGGAATGATCATCGAAAACGCCGAAATCGCCGACACACAGAGGATGATTTTTAAAATGGCCTGGGATTTTGCCGGGACTTTTTAAAAAACTTCTTGCGCTTCGCTTCGTAATTTGATAAAAACGAAATTACGATGTTCTTTTTTACCCCAACGTTTTAAGTGAAAAAACGTCAGCGGCCGTCCGCGAAAAAAAATTACAAAAAAGTCTGGAAACTCGGCCAAAGGGAATTCAATACCCAGTACTTCGACATCAACAAAAACGGGGACCTCATCATACGCGAAGGGAACTATCAGTATAACGTGTATGATCTGGCGAAAAAGTTCGGTTCCTCCGTTGAGATTTTTTTGCCTTCCATTCTCGAAGAGCGCCTCCGCCATCTGTTCAGGACGGTGGCCATTAATACGAAACGTCTCAGCTATAAGGGCAGGTTCACGTACCATTTTCCGATGAAGGTGAACCAGAACAAGGAGTTCATGCTTCCTCTCGTCGCGGAAGGGGCCCATCTTGAATGTGCTTCCGCAAACGATCTCTGGATCGTGAAGAAACTGTGGGAAGGTGAAAACTTTCATTCCAAGATCAAGGTCCTCTGCAACGGCCCAAAGACGGAGCAGTACATCGCCCTGATCAAGAAACTCCGCGAGGCGGGACTGACGATCATCCCTATCATTGAAGACGCCGAAGAGCTCAAGCTTTTCAAAGGATTCAACGGGGATATGGGCATTCGCATCAATCTCCAGTCCAAGGTGAAGTCCCACTGGGACAAGAAGATCGACCGTTTCGGACTCATGCTCGACGAAATCCTGGAGCTGGGCAAGATCCGCAACCTCAAGGTTTTGCATTATCACATCGGTTCGCAGATTCTGGTGGAGAACGACATCATCGCCGCCCTCCGCGAAGCTTTTAACGCCTACCGCAAGATCCGTGAAATCAATCCTTCCCTGGATACCATCAATATGGGCGGCGGTTTCGCGATCCCTTATGAAAAGAAAAAGATGTACAGCGTCGAATCCGTGATCTACCGCACGATGAAGACGCTCAAGGATTTGAGTGAAAAGGCTGAGATTCCCGATCCCAACATCATCGTGGAATGGGGAAGGTACATCACCGCTCCCGCCCAGATCACCGTCTACCGCATTATCGGGTCCAAACCGATTCCGAACGCCGTCACCGCCAAACAGTGGTACATCATTGACGGCAGTTTCATGAACGACCTTCTGGATACCTGGGCCATTCACCAGAAATGGCACGTGACGCCCGTCAATCATATGGACGCCAAGCACCGCCACCGCGTGTGGCTGGCCGGTCTGAGCTGCGATTCCGATGATAAATACGCGGCAAGCGACGGTTATCTATTGCTTCCTTCCCTCGACGATCTGGATGAAGGTGATTCCCAATACATCGCCATTTTCGATACCGGTGCGTACCAGGATGCGTTTTCTTCTCATCACTGTCTGCTTTCGTCTCCGGCAAAAATCGTGCTGCAAAACGGCATCGTCACGGTGGCCCGCCGAAGAGAAACTCCCGATGACGTGGGCAAGTTGTTCGGCTGGTAGGATGATGTGATCAATGAACTCAGGGGCGGGCTTACGCCGCATCCTGGAGTTTGACGCGCAGATCGTCGTTCGCGGCTTCGGTGTTGAGTTTTTCGATGTCTTTCTGGTTCAGTTTTTCCCCGCGTTCCTTGAGCGACCGGGCTGCGCGAGCCGCCAGCTCTTTTTGGAGTTTGTCCTGCTGCTGGTCGACCTTTTCGCGGGCCTTTTTGGCGTTGACGAGTTCGCCGCTGTCGCGGTTGTTAAGCTGGAGGTGGTGGAGGTTGCGGCCTTTCTCCCCCCGGTTTTTGGTGACCTCTTTCTGGAGTTCGTAGACGTTGAGTTTGCCAACCTGTTTGACGTCGACTTTATTGATTGTTTGGGCTTTGCCCTCTTTGGTCAGTACCATGTTGCCCCCGGTATGGCCGATGAGTTTTTCGTTGAGTTCACGTTCGAATTCGGTGCCGAGATGTTTCTCTTTCTTGCGGCTGTCAACGGTGTTGGCGTTGTACAGTTCGCTTTTGGCGGCCAGTCCTGTGATTTCATCGGCGATGGTCTGATGCTTGATTTTAGCCTTCATCACTTCGCCCTGTTTGGCCTTTTCCAGAGCTTGGGATGTTTCAGTATCGCTGAGGTTTCTTTCGGGCTGTTCTTCGGGAATGGTGGTGTCGGGGAAAGTCGTTTTGAATTTTGCGACAAGGCGCTGATGGTTGCTTTTGGCGATGTCGTCGTCGGGTTCGAGTTTGAGCAGTTTTTCGTAGGCGTGGATGGCTTCCGCCCATTTCCGTTTTTTGAGATCCGCGTTGACGGCGTTGTTGCCTTCGCGTTCACTCTGCATGGCTTCGTTGCTGAGTCCGGCGATCATCTTCCCCTTCTCGGTGGATTCCGGGGATTCTTCCGCCATCTCGCTCTCTTCGATGCCGAGCAGCTTGCCGATGAGTTTGACGCGGTCGTGATAGCCCATTTCGTAGAATGCGGCGTTTTTCTCCTGAACGTCCTTGGGCACGTCCGTACGGAATTTTTCGGTGACTTCTTTACGTTTGGCGAGTTCATGGGTTTCGAATTTTTCCATCCAGTCATGCTTTTCGGCTACGGTGATGTCTTTGAACTCTTTCATGAAATCGTTCGCGGTGGCCTGGCTCATGTATTTTTTTGCAACGGCGTCCTTGAGCCTTGCTCCGTATTCCACGGCCATTTTTTCGCCGCTTTCATGCAGTTTTTGCGCTTCTTCGACGGCCTTGGTTTTTTCCTCGAAGTCGAGCTGATAAAAGTTGTTGAACCCGAGTTTCTTTTGGACGTCGAGTTTCACCCCGTCGGACATGGCTTCGTATTTCTTGCTGATCTCGGCGGTCTTTTTCAGGTGGCCGGGGAGGCTCTTGAGCATGATGATGCGCGTTTCGGTCGGACTCTGTCTCCACCACTTCATGGCTTCGGCACGGTCTTTTTCCGAAAAGTATTTGGCGTTGGGATCGTTGTTGAGGACGTCCAGATGAGATTCCTCCAGGGCCTTCTCCATTTTCTGGAGGATGATGTGGCGTTGATTCCTGCGCGCTTCGAAGAAGCTCGGGAATTTATCCTGGATTTCCCGAGGATACGCTTTGAATTTCTCGGTGACTTCGGCTTTGCGTTTGATCTCACCAGAAAATTCGCCGATCCAGCGCTGTTGTTCCGCTACCGTCTTGAGTTCCTTGAACTGGGTCATATACTCTTCTTCAGACTCTTTGCTGAAGTGCTCGCGGTTGGCTTCGATAAGCCCGCGGTAGGTTTTTATGTTTTCACTTCTCTTCTTGAGTTCCTCGACGTAAGCTTTTTTCTCCTTGCCGGTCATGCGGCGGAAATCGGAAACTTTCTCGGGGGAGTGTTGGAGAACTTCTTTATAAAGCGTTTCAAGCCAGTCAAGGTTCCCGCGGAGGTTTTTTACGTAGGTTTTCTTTTCTTCCGTGGAAAGTGCCTTAAAACGTTTGAGATGATCTTCCACGATCAGTTTGTTGTCGATGTTGCGTTCCGAAGTCAGGCCCTGGACGAAATTGTCGATGAGATTCTTATTTTCGTCGATGACGGATTTGACCTTGTTGGCGACCTGGATGATGCTTTGTTTGTCCGTGCTGTTGCGGTCCAGTTCGCGTTGGAGCTCATTGGCGTCTTTTTCGTTGAGGATCCCATCCATGCGGGCTTTTGACATTTCCTCTCCGATGTCGCGACGGATGTCATTGATGTCTTCGATGGTTGTGGCGTCGATGCCGCTATCGTTGACGGCAAGTGACTCGATCTGCTCTTCGGTGATGTCGTCGTGGTTTTCAAGTCGTACTGATCTTCCCATAATGATTGGATGTTATTGAATTGAATTGGCTGCCGAGGATTGGATCGGCGGCAGGCTGACTTCCCGGGCTTTGGAGACCGGGACGGTTTTGGCTTTGGACAGGCCTTTCTCGTCGAAAGGGAGTGAGGCCTGTTCGTTGTCCGGTTGTTCTTTCTGGAGAGCGACTTCGTGTTTGAGAACCTGGATGTCGCGACTTTTGTTGCGGTAGATGGTGATGCCTTTGCATCCCAGTTCGTAGGCAAGGAGGTAGGCTTTCTTGACGTCTTCGATCGTCGCGTCGTTGGGGAAATTGATGGTTTTGGAAATGGCGTTGTCGGTGAATTTCTGGAATGCCGCCTGTATTTTGACGTGCCATTCCGGGGCAATGTCTTCACTGGTGACGTAGATCTTTTTCATGTCCGCGGGGACTTCCCGGACGGACTGGACCGATCCGTTGTTGAGGGCGATCTTGCGCATGAGGTCCTTGTTGTAGAGTTTGCGCTGCATGAGCTCTTTTTCAAAATAGCGGTTGGTGTAGATGAGCTCGCTTTTGTCGAGGACCTCTTTGGTGTAGACGATGGCATAAAGCGGTTCGATGCCGAAGGAACATTCCGCGATCATGGCGATGGTTCCCGTTGGCGCGATGGTCGTGACGGTGGCGTTGCGCATGGCCTTGAAGCCTTTGCCGGGATAGACGCTCTTTGGAAAGTTCGGGAACGAGCCACGTTGTTCCCCGAGCGTTACCGATGCTTTCTTGGCGTGGGTTTCGATGAACTCCATGAGTTTCCCGGCGAGTTTGATGCCTTCATCGGAATCGTAAGGGATTGTAAGCTGGACGAGGAGGTCGGCAAAACCCATCATGCCGAGGCCGATCTTGCGGTTGGCCCGGACGATGTCGCTGATTTCCGGGAGCAGATAGTTGCTGACGTCGATGACGTTGTCCAGGAAATGGACGGCGCTTTCCACGGTTTGGGCCAGCCGTTCCCAGTCCACGTCGTCGTTTTTGGCGAAACGGGCCACATTGATCGAGCCGAGGTTGCAGGCTTCGAAAGCCAGCAGCGGTTGTTCGCCGCAGGGGTTGGTGGCTTCGAGTTTACCAACCGCCGGTGTGGGGTTGTCTTTTTCGATCCGGTCAAGGAAGACGAGTCCCGGTTCGCCGTTCTTCCAGGCGCTTGCGATGATGAGTTCGAATACGCCGCGGGCATTCAGCCGGTTGACGGCCTCGCCGGTATGAGGATCGATGAGATCGTAATCCTTGTTTTCTTCCACGGCCTTCATGAACTCGTCGGTGACTCCGACGGAAATGTTGAAGTTGGTGATCTTGTTCTCGTTCTCCTTGCAGGTGATGAACTCGAGGATGTCAGGATGATTGACGTTGAGGATGCCCATGTTGGCGCCGCGGCGTTTTCCGCCCGATTTCATGGTGGAGGTCGAAGTGTCGAATACCCGCATGAACGAAACCGGCCCTGAGGCCGTGCCATGCGTGGTTTCAACGTAATCGCCCCTGGGTCTGATCTTGGAAAAGTTGAAGCCTGTGCCGCCTCCGGTCTGGTGGATCATGGCGGTTTTTTTGACGGCCTCAAAAATGCTTTCGATGCTGTCTTCGACGTTGATGACGAAGCAGCCCGCAAGCTGCGGCCGTTGGGTTCCGGCATTCATGAGGGTCGGGCTGTTGGGCAGGAAATCGAGGTTCATGAGCATCTCGTAGAATTTCTGTTCGGTCTGTTCGGCGTTGGAGCCTTTGTAGTTCTTGTCGGCCTGACCGATGGCGTGGGCGACGCGACGCATCATGCCTTCGGGCGTTTCGATGACGTTATGGTTTTCGTCGCGGAGCAGGTAGCGCTGCTTGAGGACCTTGATGGCGTTGACGGAAAATTTGCTCGAAGTTTCCATTCCGAGGATATCGGCTTTTTCGTCGCGCATTTCCTGGTGTTTTTCGCGATAGAGGATGTACGCTTTTGCCGTCTTGGCGTGTCCGCTTTCAATAAGGATTTTTTCAACGAAATCCTGGATCTGTTCTACCGTGGGAATATTGTTTTTATCCTTAAAAAAAACTTCGAGCACCGTGGCGACCTGGTTTGAAATTTTTTCGGCAAGGGCATGGTCGGTTCCTCCGACGCTCTGGGCCGCTTTCCAGATGGCTTCGGTAATTTTATTCTGGTCGAATTTTACGATCGACCCGTCCCTTTTTTGAACATGACGAATTGGTGCCATATATTGATGATATCGTGCTTTAGAATCGTAGCAAATGGCCCCCGGCAATGGAAGATGTATCCCCAAAGAGAGGTTGACGCGGAGAAGGTATTTTGTGCTAGCTGTTTTCCGCTTTTTTTACCGTCCAGACGGTCTCTTTCCTGAGTCCGCCTTCAAGGGTGAATCCTGAAGCTTTTTTATGACCGCCTCCGCCGAACATTCCGGCCATTTCGCTGAGGTTGATGTTGTTTTTGCGCGTTCGGAACGATCCGCGAACGTTGCCGTTGCCGTCTTCCACCAGGAGCGTGGCGAATTCGGCGTCCTTGACGGTGCTGAGGTAATCGATGATACCGCTGGTTTCAGAGCTGGAAGCGTTGCAGGAACAAAGTTCGCTCTGGGTAATGCCCGAAACCACGACGTTGTTTGGCGTGACTTTCATGCCGTCGAGAATTTTCCCCCAGGTCCGGAGCTGTTCGAAGCTGCGGTTTTTGTACATGTTTTTGACGATGGTTTCCATGTCGGCCCCAAGGATCATGAGTTCGGCGGCGGTCTGATAGACTTCATCCGTGGTGTTGGAGTGCATGAAGCTCCCGGTGTCATAATAGAGTCCGCTCAACAGACAGGTAGCCATGGCGGGGGTCAGGTCGACGTTGAAGGTCTTGAGGAGGTTATAGATGATGAGTGTGGTCGAAGCCGCGTCGTTAATGATCAGATTGACGCTTCCGTAGCCGTTGTTCGAGGGGTGATGGTCGATGTTGATGATCGGTTTTTTACTCTCGTGAATTTCAGGTTGAAGATCGAGAAATCCGGTCTGCGAGGTCGACCCGGCGTCTACGCAGATGATGAGGTCCGTGGCGACGAGGTCGAAACTGTTCTGGTAGGTTCCGGCTTTGCGCAGAAAGTGAAGTTCTTTGGGAATCGGATCGACGCACGCGGAAATGACCTGCTTGTGCATGCTTTCAAGCAGTTGTCTCAGAGCCAGGTTGCTGCCGATGGAATCCGCGTCCGGGTTGCGGTGTGAAACGATGACGATGTTTTGCGCTTTCTGGCATTCGTTCCATATTTCGGCGGCAATGGACGGGGCGATTTCCATGAAAGGTCTGTGGTAAGGAGACACAGGAAATTACCTTAACCTTTGGCGTGATGGGGAACAAGTTGAACTGGAAAAATCCTCTTGATCGATCGAAAAGAGGTTTCGTCATGATGCTTTCGAACTTCGGACGTCGTCAGGCCTCCGGAGGATAAACCTGTTTCCCCGAGTCTTCGTCAGTCAGGATGATGGCGCGCGTCGGGCAGGCTTCAGCGGCCAGCTTGATCGTTTCGTCGTCAGCGCCATGCGCATCGATGATGATGGCTTTTCCTTCTTCATCCAGCTGAAATACGGATCCGGCGATAGCGACGCAGGGTGCTGCTCCAATGCAAAGTTCACGATCAACAACGACTTTCATATTTGGGGGTCAAATGCCCACAGAAGATAGACAAAAGCCACTTTTTTGTAAAGTTTACTTTTTGACTTTATCGTAGGTCCAGTAAACCTCCACCGGTTTATCTTTTTTTGACCATTTGATGTCCAGTTTGCCGCCTTTGTAGGCATTTGAAACAGCTTTGCCGATTTTTACGGCGAGCTGGTTGATGGTGGTGTAAACCATGATACCTTTGCTGTTGTCTTCGATGCGTTCAATGCGGTTCAGAATGTTTTTGTTCTCGGCTTCTTTTCCCATGTTGTTCACGAGGTTCAGGATGTCTTTTTTATGTGCCTTTACCCCTAGGCCGCTCAGATGAAGTACTCCGTCGGAAATGTGGCTGATTTTTTCATGGCAGGCGGGGCAGATGCTTATTTTAAGCTGGTCCACCATTTTCGGATTCATGTCACGGAAAGGCATCCAGGATTTACTGTCATAAACGGCCTGGCACTGGCGGCAGATCAGTTTTGTCCGGGTGTTCTTTTTACCTTTCAGAAATGTCGAGGCTCTGCTGTTTGGTTCTGATTTGCTTTTGCGTGATGGCATGGGAGTTGGTGGATATAAAGAATAGAGGGTGAAGGGGAACTCTGTGTTATGCGACGTTTAGTTCTTGGGGACCATGCTCATGACTTTCTTGTAGAGGTCGTTCGCCGAATCCCAGTTGAGGTTCTTCATGTAGTCCTCAATGTAGGATTTGCGATCCGAACCGTAGTCGATGAAGTACGCGTGCTCGTACATGTCCAGAACGATCAGCGGCATCGCACCCCAGATGCCACCGTGGTTGTGGGCGTCGCAAAGGTAGTTGTGGAGGCGCGCGTCGTTGAAGTCGTAGGCCAGGACCACCCATCCGCGGGCGACCATGCCGGAAGCTTTGAAGTCTTCCAGCCATTTGTCGTAAGAACCGAATTCGGCTTCGATGGCCTTTACCAGATCACCGCCCTGTTGGCCTTCACCACCGAGGACGTTGAAATAGTACTCGTGGAGGAAGATGCCGTTGGCGGCAAAACTTTCTTCACGCTTGAGTTCGCCGTATTCGCTGTAGGTTGCATTGGCGAGGGAACGGTCCGCTTTGGCGAGTTTTTCTTCGATTTCGTTTCGTTTGTTGACGTAGCCGACATAAAGTTTGTCATGATGGATCATCATGGTTTTTTCGGAAATACCCGTCAGCTGTTTGCGGAAAGGTAATGGTTTTGCTTCGTATTTCATGAACTTGGAATTAAGAGATAAAATCGCACTTTGGGATGGGACCGCGTCGGATTCGTCTCGTATGCTGTGCTCTTTAAAAGGGTACGAGAAAAGAGCGGTTTTGGCAAGGGGGGATTCATCGGAATCTTACCATTTGCGCCTTGAAGAGATGTTGAGCACTTTCATGATCTGGCGTGGATCGGTGACTTTGACGATGACCCCCCGTTGTCCTTCCTCGGGCTGTTCCGCGTCGTTGATCGCCACATTCTTGAGAGCGACTCTTTCCGGTGAAAATCGCAGCAGTCTTTTGATCAGATCCTGTTGAGCTTCTCCATAGACGGCGTGAATGCCCCTGCAACCGTACCGACGTACGAGTTCCATGTCTTTGCGGTCGTTGTCGCCGATGATGACGACATGTTTGCGGATCTGCTCACGCGTCATCTGGAGGATTTTTTCAAGATTGGTGTGAGGTTTTTCGGTTTCGATTTCCGTGATGTCGAATGATGCGTCGTAGACGCCTTTTTGTTTTCTTTTTTCGAAGGTCGCCGGAAGGTTTTCTATTTTTGCCGACGGAAGCGCGTTGACCTTTTTAAGAAACGGTCCGAGGTGGGAGCGTTTGATGCGCATTTTTGCCTGGAACGAAGGGGCGTCGGTCAGGATGGTGTTCTTCATGTTGTTTTCGACGATGGTTTTGAAAACTTTTTGCACGCCTTTGTAAACATGGAGATTTTTCCTGCGTACCCGGGCAAACACTTTTTGAACTTTCTTGATGAGTTTATCGTGGTCGTAATCCGGAACGTTTTTGAAAAAGCCACGGGCTTCGAGTCCCTGGATGAGCCCCTCGTCTTCGATCGTTCCTTTTAAGGTGTAGAAAGCTTTCATTGCCGCGGCGACTTCCGGCTCCGGTTTTCCGGTCTCTTCGGCAATGGTCTGCGCCATGGCTTCGTAGGCGACGACGGCGTAGCCTACCCAGTCCCAGATGGTGTTGTCACCGTCCCAGATGACATCGGTGATCTCTCCAAATCCGTCATGATGGAACTCGTCGTAATTTTGAGGCATTTCTTCCATTCGTACTTCGAAAAGTCGTTCTTTGGTCTCTCATCCTATGCCGGGGTGTGGATGATTGCAATCTTTTTTCTTTACTGTAAGGCTTAAAAGTTTTAAAATAAACATATCTTTATCTCTATCCCTAACCCTCTCTTACTATGATGGGAAATATGGGCATGCACCGGATGTGCAAAGGCGCAATTTTGCTCGTCTTCGGTGTTCTCTTTTTACTTGGCACGACGGGTGTCTGGCCGGAATTCACGTTCTTCAAGTACTGGCCGTTGGTCCTCATCGTGTTCGGTCTTCACGACCTTCTCTGCAAATGCAGTGAAAAGTCGAAATAAATAGGTAAAAATTTTTGAAATATGAATCCCCGCCAAAAATCGTTGCGGGGATTTTTTATGGTTGTTTTTTATTTTGTCTCTTGACCGGTTTTAAAAAAAAGGGTCATCATGGTAGTCCTATGCAAAATCTGTTCAATCAAAAAGAGGAAGGGTTGTGGTCACAGCCGTTAGCCCACCTGTTGCGTCCTAAAAATCTTGAAGAGTATTTCGGACAGGAGGAGATCGTTGGGGACGGTAAGCTGCTGCGCGAACTCATCAGTGAGGATAAGTTGCACTCGATGATTTTTTACGGTCCGCCGGGCACGGGAAAGACGACCCTTGCGATGATCGTTGCTCAGGAAACTTCCGCGGAGTTCGAGACGATGAGTGCGGTGACCGGCGGGGTTCCGGAAGTACGCAAAGTTGTTGAACGTGCCAAGGAAAGAAAAAAAATGGACCAGCGTACGGTTTTGTTCGTGGATGAAATCCACCGGTTTAGCAAATCCCAGCAGGATGCTCTGTTACCCCACGTGGAAGACGGGACGATCATTTTGATCGGCGCCACCACGGAAAATCCTTCATTTGAGGTTATTTCGGCTTTACTTTCGCGTTCCCAGGTTTTTGTTTTTCAGTCGCTGGATGAAGCCGCTCTGGGCAAAATTCTGGACCGGGCCATCCAAAAAGTAGCGGAGTTGGAAAAGAGAAAAAATCTGCAGATCGACGAAGAGGGAAAGAATTTTTTGATTCAGTTCGCGAACGGAGATGCTCGCTCATTGCTCAATACGCTTGAGATCGTCGTCAAACTGGTAAAAAAAGACGACATTACTTATGTGGACATCCAGAAGGTTCTCCAAAGAAAAAATCTTCGTTACGATAAAAAAGGGGAGGAACACTACAATATTATTTCGGCGCTTCACAAGAGTATGCGTGACTCGGATCCCGACGGTGCGCTCTACTGGATGGTACGAATGCTCGAAGGCGGTGAGGACCCTCTTTATATAGCGCGCAGGCTGATCCGGTTTGCTTCCGAAGACATCGGCATGGCCGATCCCAATGCTTTACAGCAGGCTGTCGCCGTTCAGCAAGCCTGCCACTTTAACGGTATGCCTGAATGCGGAGTGAACCTGGCCCAGTGCGTGGTCTATTTAAGCATGGCTCCAAAGAGCAATAAGCTTTATGCGGCGTACGGAGCGGTCCAGCGTGATATCCTTAAAACCGGCAATCTGGAAGTGCCTTTCCACATCCGCAACGCTCCCACCAAGCTCATGAAGGAATGGGGTTACGGCAAAAATTATGAATACGCCCACAATTTTGATGAGGGGATTACCGGGCAGGTTCATCTTCCGGACCAGCTTAAAGGAACCCATTACTATAATCCCACCGACCGCGGGATCGAAGCCCGCATCAAAGAGAAGCTGGAGAAGATCAGGCGTGAGTTCAAGCGTTAATGTTTTATCTTCGAGGATCTGTTGCTTATGAAGAAAAGTTTTTCAGTTCAGAAATTCGGGAAGTTGTTGGCAGGCTGGTATGAACTGAACCGTCGCGATCTTCCGTGGCGCAGGACGCATGATCCGTATAAGATCTGGGTTTCAGAGATCATGCTCCAACAGACGCAGGTGGAACGGGTCAAGGAGTACTATGCCCGGTTTTTGAAAAAGTTTCCGAAGGTTGAAGATCTGGCTGCGGCTTCGTGGGAAGACGTCCTGGACTCTTGGCGCGACCCGGTTTTTCCGGGTACCCCGCAAGTCATTGCTTCGCAACGCCGCGGGCTGGGCTACTACCGCCGCGCCCGCAATATGCATCAAGCCGCACAGGTGATCGTGAAAGATTTTGGCGGCAGGTTTCCGAACCGCTACGATGAATTGCAGAAACTCCCCGGTGTGGGGTCGTATACCGCCGCGGCCATTGCAGCTTTTGTTTATGATGAAAAAGTTCCGGCCCTGGATACCAATATCTCCAGGGTTTTTGAAAGAGTCTTTGGCGATCAGTGGAAGAACTTGAAGCCTTCGGAACGTTTTGATTTTGCCCGTATATATATAGGAGTAATGGAGTCCAGGGATTTTAACTATGGGCTCATGGATTTGGGGGCGCTCGTGTGTAGCGCCCGTCAGCCGAAATGCCAGGAGTGTTGTTTTAGGAAAGTTTGCGATTTTGCTCTTTCGGGCGGCCCGGCGTCGGATTTGGTTTTAGCGGATGGCTTTCAAGGTAGATATCGGGGCGGCAGGCTGAACGTGGCTCAGACTGGGGTAAAAGTCGCTGTCGGTGTCCTCATCCACGAAGGAAAAATTTTGATCTGTAAAAGACCCCGTGGGAAAGCGCTTGCCGGATTGTGGGAGTTCCCGGGTGGTAAACTGGAGTATGGAGAAGACGAACGAAAGTGTCTCAAACGGGAGTTCATGGAAGAGCTGGGGATTGAGGTTTCCGTTCGTCCGCATTTTTACAAGACAACGACCGAACAAGACGATATGGAAGTCTGTTTGAGTTTTCATCGCTGCAGTCTGTTGTTGGGCAGTCCCAAAAGTCTGGAAAAACAGGAGTTCAGATGGGTCAGGGTCGATGAACTTGAAGATTTTGAATTCCCTCAGGCCAATCAGGAAATTTTGAGTGTTCTCAAGGAAAAACCGGCGATGTTTCTCGTCTAAAATTTTTTTCATTCTTTTGTTTGTAAATTTCGTTCCGGGAGTCTGGAATTTTTTTGCCAACGGTGCTATACTAATGTGATATGGATTTTACGACTTCGGCGACAGTACTTTTTTAACAGGGGATTAAAAAACAAACACAAAAATATGAAGGTTTTAATGTACGGATGGGAATTCCCACCCAAAAACACTGGAGGTCTCGGGACGGCATGCGAGGGCATCGTTCACGGACTCGCGAAAAACGGGGTTCAGGTGAACCTTGTTCTTCCGGATTCCGACGGGATTGAAAGCGAAGAGGCGGAGATCATCCAGGCCGGGACTGTGGAAATGGCTCCGAACATCAAGAAGATTCTGTTCCGGACTTTTTTCCGTGCCTACGATTCCGAACAGACCTACCGAAAGCGTTTCGGCAAAAAGAATTTCATCAAGAATTATCTCAGCGGGAACCTTCTGGACGATGTTCGCGTGTATGCCGAAGAAGCCGGAGGCATTGCCGGAGAAGTGGAACATGATGTCATTCACGCCCATGACTGGATGACCTATCCCGCGGCCATGATCGCCAAAAAGATTTCCGGGAAACCTTTCGTCGCCCACATCCACGCCACGGAATACGATCGCAGCGGAGACAATCCGCATCCCGTCATCGCTCAGATCGAAAAGCTGGGACTGCAATACGCGGATAAGGTCATCGCCGTTTCGCAGTTCACGAAAAACAGGATCGTAGAGCATTTCGGTATCGATCCCAATAAGATTGTCGTGATCCATAATGCAGTCACCAAGAGTTTTCAGAAAATGCAAACCGCGAGGCTCAACCAGCAAGGGAAAACCGTTTTGTTTCTCGGGCGCGTTACGATGCAGAAGGGTCCTGAATATTTTCTGCACGCCGCCAAAAAAGTTTTGAGCGTCGAACCCGGTACGAAGTTCGTGATGGCGGGTGACGGGGACATGATGGGGAGAATGCTTCATCTGGCCCATGACCTCGGCATTGAACGGCATGTGCTTTTTGCGGGTTTCTTGCGCGGGCACGACGTTGACCGGATGTTCCAGTCCACGGATCTTTTTGTGATGCCTTCTGTTTCCGAACCTTTCGGCATTGCAGCGCTTGAAGCCATTCATAACGGGACCCCCGTGGTGATTTCAAAACAGTCCGGAGTTTCGGAGGTTATTCCCAATATGCTCAAAGTGGATTTCTGGGATATCGATGAAATGGCCAACAAGATCGTGATGGCCTTGCGCCACGACGTGCTTTCGCAGGAGCTTTTGCGCATGTCCAAGCACGATCTGGAGAAACTTTCCTGGGAAAACAGTGCACGAAAAATTAAAGACCTTTACGCCTCCATAGCATGAAAAACCTGTGTTTTTATTTTGAAGTCCACCAGCCGTATCGTGTTTCTCGCTATTCCGTGTTCGACCTCGGAACGGGCAAGCAATATTTTGAAGGGCCGGAAAACGTCAGCAACCGAAAGGTTTTCGAAAAAGTCGCCAACAAGTGCTACCTGCCTGCCAACCGTCTGTTTCTGGAGTTGTTGAAACAATATCCGGGAATGAAGATCAGCTACAGCATCACCGGAGTTTTTCTGGAACAGTGCCGGCAGTTCGGAGAGATCGGTCAGGAGGTCCTGAAGTCTTTCCAGGATCTTGCTCAAACAGGGAAGGTAGAGTTTCTTGCCGAAACGTATTACCACTCGTTAGCTTCGATTTATTCGCCCAAGGAGTTCAAGCGTCAGGTCGCCAGGCATTCCAGGCTCATCCGCAAGCTTTTCGGACAGCAACCGAAAGTGTTCCGCAACACCGAGCTGATCTATAACAACGACATTGCGCGGCTGGCGAAGGAAATGCATTTCAAGGGCGTACTGATGGAAGGCTGGGATTATGTTTTGCAGGGGCTTTCGCCAAACTACGTCTACCGCGCTCCCGAAGAGTATGTGAAAAGCCGCACGTTCGGTCTGCTTCTGAAAAATTACCGTCTGTCCGACGATATGGCGTTCCGTTTTTCCAATAAGCAATGGAAGGAACATCCTTTGACCGTCGACAAGTTTCTCCACTGGGTGGATCAATGTGACGGTGACAGCGTCAATTTGTTCATGGATTATGAAACCTTCGGTGAGCATCAGTGGGAAGACACGGGAATCTTTGAGTTCCTGCGTCATCTGCCCAAGGGATGCGCTGACAGGGGGATTGGTTTCAAGACGCCTTCCGAAGTCCTGGCTTCTTCCACCACACAAGGAGTTTTGGACGTGAAGTATTATCTTTCCTGGGCAGACATGGAGCGCGATCTTTCGGCGTGGCTCGGAAACGATCTTCAGCGCGCATGTCTACAGCGAGTGTTTGACCTGGAGGAGAAAGTGATGAAAACTAAGAAGAGAAAGCTCATGGATATCTGGAGAAAACTCCAGACCTCGGATCATTTTTACTACATGTCCACGAAATACTGGAACGATGGTGACGTCCATAAATATTTTTCTCCGTTCGAGTCCCCGTACGACGCCTTCATGAGCTACATCAACGTTCTTACCGATTTTGAACATACGCTTCAAGCCTATGCCGCAAACTGAAAATAAACATATTTTGGGTGTCGATCTTGGCGGGACCAAAATTCATGCGGCGCTGTATGATATGAAGGATTTTAAGGTTCTCAAGCAGCACCGCGTGTTGACCGAATCCAGAGACGGCCTGCAAAAAGTGCTGGAAAGGGTTGCGGGGGTGGTCAATGAGGTCGCCGATGAACAGACCGTTGCCGCCGGACTGTGCGTCCCGGGGTATTTCAATCCCAAAAGCGAAGTGTTGTGGCGGACGCCCAATATTCCTTTCAAAGAGCCGATGAATTTGGTGGAATTTTTTAAGACACGGGTCAAGCTTCCGATGGTTTTCGACAACGACGCGAACCTGTTCGCCTACGCTGAGTACGAAAAGAACTGGAAAGGAAAGATCAAAGACATGATCGCCGTGGTGGTTGGAACCGGACTTGGCGGAGGTATTGTCATTGACGGAAAACTCTACCGTGGAGCGAACGGTTTTGCCGGTGAGTTCGGCCATGCCAGTTTCGGTTTTGATCACGAATTTGAAGATTTTGTTTCCGGACGGGGGGATGTTTCTCAACTGGGGAAATATCTCGGGCTTCTTTTGAGCGACGTCGTCCATGTTTTCAATCCTGAAGTGATCGTGCTCGGCGGTTCGGTGGCGACGCATACTTTTGCCGGTTTGGAAAAAGAGATCTGGGACCGTATTCGTGCCAGGAACGTTGAAGAGAGCTACAGAAATCTTAAGATCACCCTTTCCACCCTTGAACATCCGGCAACGCTCGGTGCCGCGCTTTTAGCCCTTGAATCTTACGATCATGCCTAGATCACTCGTCATCGGCAACGGCACGATCCTGGTGACTCTTGATAAGAGGGGATTGATTCACGATTTTTATTTTCCTTACGTCGGGATGGAGGACCAGACGACGTTCGGTCATTATCACCGCGTGGGGCTTTTCGAGGAAGGAACCAAAGCGTTCACCTGGATTACCGATCCTCACTGGAGCGCCAGCAACAGCTACGTTGGCGAAACCCTCGTGGGGCAGACGGTCTTAACTTCTGAAGAATGGAAGGTCCAGCTGACTTTCGTGGATTTCGTCCACCCGCTTGAGGACGTGGTCTGCCGGAAAGTAACCGTTAAAAATTTGATGGGACATTCGCGAAAATTCCGGTTGTTTTTCAATTTTGATTTCCATATTTACGGGGTGAAGGGGAACGATACCGTGTATTATTCCCCGAAATCGAACAACATCATTTTTTACAAGTTCAACCGTTATTTCCTCATCGATGCCAAGAACGGCAAGAAGGGGATGGACCAGTATGCTACCGGTAAGGCCGAGTATCGCGGACTGGAAGGGACCTGGCGCGACGCTGAAGACGGTGAGCTTTCCGACCACCCGATAGAACAGGGTTCCGTGGACGCCACCTTCGGGATGCATTTTGAGGTTCCTGCGAACGGCGAACACTCCCTTTACGTCTGGATCTGCGCCGGCGAAAGTTTTAACGACGTTGAACGCGTGAATTCGAAAACAAGAAATCTGGGACTCGACGAAATGCTCGATTATACCCGCAATTACTGGAAAAGCTGGATAAACAAGCAGAATTTCGATTTTACCGGCGTGAGTCCGGACATGGTGAAACTTTTCAAGCAGAGCCTGTTGATTATCAGAACCCAGATCGACAACCACGGGGCGATCATCGCGGCCAACGATTCGGAAATCATGAAGTTTAACAAGGATACTTACAGCTACATGTGGCCTCGTGACGCTTCACTCGTGGCACAAAGTCTGGACGCTACAGGCTACGGAGAAATAACGAAACGTTTTTTCAAGTTCTGTCAGAAGGTCCAGACCAAACAGGGGTATCTTCTCCATAAATACAATCCCGACGGGTCGCTGGGGTCTTCCTGGCATCCGTGGCTGTACAAAGACCATTATCAGGTTCCGCTCCAGGAGGATGAGACGGCTCTTCCGTTGATCGCGTTGGCCAATCACTACAAGCACAATCATGACATTGAGTTCGCCCAGACGATTTTCGATACCTTCGTTTCCAAGGCCGCGCACTTTTTGATGGAGTATGTGGACCAGCGCAGCGGCCTTCCGTTGCCGAGTTATGATTTATGGGAGGAACAAAAAGGGATTTTCAGCTATACCTGTTCAACCGTCTATGGCGGCTTGATGGCAGCTGCCTATCTCGCCAACATTGTGGGGCACGATGAACATGCGCGGAAATATACCCTGGCTGCGGCAAGAGTGAAAAAAGCGATGCTGGCCAATTTGTATTGTACGGACCACGATCATTTCGTGAAGAAGCTGGAAAGGAACGAAGACGGAACGTTGGTGAAGGATTGCAAGGCTGATGCGAGTGTCGCCGGGATTTTTTTGTTCGGGGTCTTGCCGGCGGATGATCCGAAGGTTGTGAATACCATGAAGTACATCAAAGAAAAACTTTCGGTCAAAACTCATATCGGAGGATTGGCGCGATACGAAAGAGACAGTTATCAGGCTGTTGAAAACTACCCTCCCGAGGTTCCCGGGAACCCCTGGATCATTACCACGCTTTGGTATGCCGAATGGCTGATGATGATTTCCAAGAATGTTGATTCCACCGAGTTCAAGGAAGCCATGGATCTTTTGAATTGGGCCACCAAGCAGGCCGATACCACCGGCGTACTCCCCGAACAGCTCAATCCTTATACCGGTGAACATCTTTCCGTCGCGCCGTTGACCTGGAGTCATTCCACCTATGTGGACGCCATCATGCTCTACCGTCAAAAGCTGACTGATTTTGGTATATGTATCAACTGCATGATAGAATAGTGCTGTTTTTCCGAATTTACCATGAGCGGTAACCACATCGATAAAGAAGTAATTTTCACCTTCCTGGAAAATCACAGGCTGGGTACTCTTTGTACGGTTTCACGCGACGGTGGTCCGGACGGCGCGGCCGTTTACTATTTCATCGACAAAGGTTTCAACATCTTTTTCATCACGAAAACCAATACCGAAAAATACAAGGAGATCCGTCAAAACCCTGATGTCGTCTTGGTCGTCGTCGACGAAAATACGAAGGACATTGCCAAGATCAGAGGAAAAGCTTCAGCACTTACCGATCAAAAAGTCATTACGGGCCTTTTTGAAAAACTTGCCGATAAACTCAATACCGGTGAGACGTTTGATACCGTCCTGCCGATATTAAAGCGTGAAGGCGGAAACATAAGCGCGATAAAAATAACGTGCAAATCGATTCGTATGAGCCGTTATGGCGGAGAAGATCTACAGGAAGAAACAGTCTATTTTTAAACCAGGACGGAAAAAACATAATAATTGTGCCGTCAATATTTTTTCCGGGCTGAAATTTGCTTCGAAGTATCATTGATGATACCTATTTAGAGAAAGCAGCCTTATTCCATATTTTATAAAAAATATGAAAAATAATTTGTCGCGGTTCGTTACTGCCGCATCCTTTTCACTTGTGGCGAGTTTGGCTTTTAGCTCCTCGCTGGTTTTTGCCACGACCGTCGGGACGGATGTGACGACCAATAATTTGACGGTCAACGGAGCATTGACGTTGGCTTCACCGCTTGATGTCGCCCAGGGGGGCACGGGGACCAATACTGCATTTACTCAGGGTTCCCTGGTGTTTGCCGGACCATCCGGGGTTTATTCGGAAAATAATAGTGGTCTTTTCTGGGACGATACCAATCAATATTTCGGTATCGGTACCTCGACACCGGGCGCATATGTGGACATCCAAACCCCGCCCGTTACCGATGCTCCAGCCTTCAATCTCAATCTTGCGGACTACGGCTATAACTGCTGCGGTATTCCGGCCTTCAACCTTTCCAACGGATCCGACGGCGATGTCTTCAGCATCTATGAACGCGGCCGTGTGACGATCAATGACTACGCCGGCGGTTTTCAACCGGGATTAGCGATCAACTCCATGAACGGAGGCGATGCCATCAAGACAACCGGCGGCGCTGTTTATTTTAATGACAGCTCAAATTACGATACGAATATCAACACAGGCAGCTCGAATGGATCAGTCTATCTCGGAGGTGGTAGTGCAGACGTGGTCGTCGATTCCAACACCTGGGATATCAGCTCTGGAGGTCTTATCTCCGGTGCATCCGGCAACATTTCTCAATGGACGAATGACAGCAATTACATCACTGCAGCCAGTGTGCCAGCTAATGAAACAGACCCAATTTACAGCGCGAATACTTTTGCAACAGGTATGAACCAGGGAGTCACGACGGCTGACAGTCCGACCTTCGTGAACGTTACCGCCAGCTTGACGGGTAATGCTGATACGGCAACGACTGCAACAAGTGCAACGACCGCAGGTACAGTCACGGCAGCAGCTCAACCTGCAATCACATCGGCAGGCGGTCTGACTGCGACGATTAATACAGTAAAGTCGGATGGAACAACACCGTGCTCCATCGACGTGGCAGGCGGTATTATTACCTCTTCAAGCTGTTAGTCATTGCCATTTTGGTTCAGTAGATGCTGTTTCTTCATTGATTATGAAACCGAAAAAATTTATCACTCTTGCAACGATTACTCTCTTGACCGGGGTTGGAGCCGGATGTTCGGCTCCACAACCCGGTCAAGCTGGGACTCAACAAATTCCAGGGCAAACCCAGCAACAGCTTTCGGCTGAAGACCAGAAAACACTGGATCAGCTGAAAAAAATCATTCTTTTACCTGACAATATTACTCCGGAAATGCGTGTCGTCACCGACGCGGAAGCACTCAAAAAGAACGAACCTGTCTTCTTCCACGATGCTCAAAACGGAGATGTGCTGGTGATTTACTCCGATGTGGCCATTCTCTACGATCCGTCTGCGAATAAAATTCTCCATATCGGACCGGTTCAGAATTCACCAACAAATTCATCAACACAACAGCAAGCGTCATAACGCAGGAGGCGGAGGAGACGCGGTAATCAACAATTCCTTATAAACCCTAATAAAAATCAGAATGAATACTCTTCAAAGAACTAAAAATTTACTGATTCGTTCGGTTGTATTCCTGTTGATAGCGTTTCCTATGCAGGCTTTTGCCTTGAACGACGTTCAGATTACGGACAATACTGATTTTCAACTCAATACCGTCGATACCTCGACGCCCACCACCATCACGGCGGCAGCGGGCGGCCAGGCGACCAACTTTGTAGTCCAAACGAACTACATGGATATCACTCTCGATTCGGGATCAAATGTTTCTTTCTCAACGACAGCTCCAAACACATATTTGAGGATCACATTCCTCTCCGGTTCTTCGGCGTACACCATCAACCCTGTTTGTCCCTCAACCAATGTCACGTTGACCGGAACCGGCGGGCAAGCCTTGATACGTGTACAAGTCTACACTACTGACATTTGCACCGGCGGGGGTGCTCCTCCAGCCGGCGGCGGCGGTGGCGGCGGTGGTGGAGGCGGAGGCGGTGGGTCCGCTCAGATTTTAGCGCTTCAGAACACGACTTCCGGTACTCAGCAGACTCAACAGGCAACACAGCAATCCCAGCAGCTGACGACAAATTTCTTTGACGATACGAGCGGCCATTGGGCTGCAAGACTATGTAGAAACCATTCACGAAAAATGCGGTATAGACGGATACAAAGACGCTCAGGGTAATCCTCTCCATGAGTTCAAACCTGACAGTACGATCACCCGTCGCGAACTCGTTATGATGGTTCTGCAATGTAAAAACAACAACCAGGTTGCGACTGCTCAATCGGCTCCGTTTCCAGATGTGACAACGGACATGTGGGGAGTCGACCAGATCGCCCAGGCTCAAAGTGACGGCATTATTTCGGGCTATCCCGACGGAACTTTCGGTCCGGACAAAAACGTCATCCGTGCTGAAGCTTCAAAGATTATTGAATTAGCGGATCATGTCATGACAGAAATTTCCAGCAGCGACGTATCGGTCCTGTCGGTCTTTAAGGACGTTGATCCAAATGCCTGGTACGGTGGTTTTGTAGCCTATGGAGTTGTAAATCATTACTTTGCGGGTTACATGGATGCTTCCGGAAACCTGACCGGTGATTGGGGTCCGGCGAATAATCTTACCCGTGCCGAAGCAGCCAAAATCATCGCCAATGTTTTCGGCCTCAGTACCACTTCGACGCTCTAAAGAGATCCGTTCCATCAGAGAAATAATTTTTAAAGCCCGCTTCAATTGAGGCGGGCTTTTGAGATCTTTCCCAAAATTTGACCGGCAGCGATTTTTTGATGTCCGTCAGTTGAAAATCAAACTCTTTTTTTCTCCTCTTTTCCGTTGAGGTAGACGCGCATTTCGGGATGGACTTCGACCTTCATCTGGCCTTCTTCGGTTTCGACGTTCATCTGGAAGAATTTTGGAGGAAGCTCGGAGATGAGGTCGAAAAGCTTCTTGTTGGCATGAGCGATGTCTTCTTCTTTTTTGACCTTCATCTCTTTCAGTTTCACGTAGGACTGGTCCTTGAGGAGATCCAGCATCCATTGCTCTTCAAGGTCTTTGAGCTGGTGTTTGAGGTCTTTGTAGGTCTTTTTGAGGTCAACGTATTCCGTGCTGGTGATCTTTTCGTCCGCCCGCATATCCTTCTTGAGGTCGTGCAGTTCCTGTTTGAGTTTTTTGAGTTCTTTGAGGGCAAGGGAAATTTTGTCTTCGATCATAGCTGAAAGGTGAATAAAAGGATGAGTCTGGAGATGAAACTGGTAGCGCCAAGGGGAATTGAACCCCTGTTGACGGATTGAAAATCCGCTGTCCTAACCACTAGACGATGGCGCCGCAGTGTTTTGTTCACGACCGATTTTGGGATGTTTGGCGTGAAATTTTGCTCTGAAAGTATAGCGATTCGGGCTTGCTTGTCAATTTTTAGGGGTGTGGTTTTCTCTTGGTGTACCTGGCGGGGTTCGAACCCACGACCTCAGCCTCCGGAGGGCTGCGCTCTTCCAGCTGAGCTACAGGTACGTCCTCGCTTTTTTTGACCTCCACTTTCCGGCTTTTGTTATTTTTTTGGTGCGTTGGGGTCCTGGATGTAGGCGGTGTTTTCCGGCGGTTTCATGTTTTTTCCGGCTATTTTCGCTTCAATGGTTCGGTAGGCCTGGGCGTTGATGATTTTTTCGATGAGCTGCCGGTTCACACTGAGAAAGTTTTCTTTATCCACCTGCTGTTGTTGCAGGATGTAGCCTTTTTGCGTGGCCTGGCTGGTGTTGAGCAAAAAGACGATGCTCAGGATCACGATGATCGTCAGTAACGTAAAAATCAGGAGATAGATGCTTTTTTTTATCTCCTGGGACAACGTCGCCCTGCGGGGAATGATCTTCCCTTCTTTCTTACGGTATTTGATGTCCTCAAACGAGAGCGGGTTTCCCATGGTGGGGGTTTACGGTTGCTGGATGATTTTGTACTGCATGAAGATGATGCCGGTGCTCGGACTGGCGATGGCGCTGAAGGCCGATTTTGAAAGATCCAGTTCGACGCCGGTGGCGTAGGGGCCGCGGTCGTTGACTTTGATATCGACGCTTTGGCCGTTGGCGGCATTGGTCACCCGCAGGATCGTTCCAAACGGGAGTGTTTTGTGGGCTGCGGTATACACCGCAGGGTCGTATACGTCGCCGCTTGAGGTTCCGTGTCCCGCCAGGGCATCGGCGTAATAGGTGGCGCGACCGAACGTATAACCGTTGCTGCTTTCGAGGAGCCGGTAGATGAGTTCGGCGAAATCCCCGCGGTTCATGGTCTGGTCCGCTTCAAGCGCTCCGCCGTCGGAACGGGTTTCGGTGAAAAGCGTGCGGTCTCTGGCGACTTGGGCGTATGGGGCGAACCAGACGTCGACGGGAACGTCGCTGTAGGGAGGGTCCGTCACGTTGACCGGAAGTTCGTGGTTTTCCTCGAGCAAAGCCATTTTGAGGCTTTCCACCTTGTTGATGGTCCGTTCGGGGTGGAAGAGCCCGTCGGGGTAGCCGCTGATGATGCCGTTATCCTGACCTTTTTGGACGTATTGAGCGAACCAGGCGTCTGCCGGCACGTCGGAAAAAGTTTTGATCGCCGCCACGGTCTTGTCGGTGGGACGGCTGACGACGCCGAGAATGATTTTAAGGGCTTCGGCGCGGTTGATTTCCTTGAGCGGCTGGAAGGTTCCATCGGCGTAGCCGTCGATGATGCGGCGGTCTTTGAGAAATTTGATGGCAATGTAGTGGTCATCGCCAACGTTGACGTCGCTGAAAGCGGGTTCGGCGGCCTGGTCGGAAGGTACCGCCTGAGCAAAAGCTGATCCGCCAAGGTTTGCGACGCACATCAAGCCGATGATGAGGGAAAAAGTTTTCTTCATGATCGTGGCTTATCGTTAATAGCTGAAACAAACCTACGCTTTGGGTTTGATGGTGATATGGCGGAAATCGCCTTCGCCCACACTTTCAGTCATCAGGTTTTCAAATTTTTCGGCAAGGTGGAGATGAACTACGCGGCGGAAGTACGGCGACATTGCCGGCAGAGACTGGGGCTGCTGGGTCTTCATCACCATGTCGGCTTTGCGGTCGGCAAGTTTGATGACGTTTTCTTCCTGGCGTTTGCGGTAGTCGTCGACATCCAGAAGAATCTTGTATTCACCCGGCTGCTGTTTCCAGATGATGATCTTGAGCAGGTTCTGGAGAGCGAAGATGTTTTCGCCGTGGTGTCCGATAAGCAGGCTCGGTTCCTCGCTTTCGATGTTGATGCGGTAGGTATCGTCGCGTTTGTCGATCTTGATTTTGCGGAAGGGAGTGGAGATGCGGTTCAAAATTTCCTCAATTGTTTCCTGGAGCAATGTTTCCATAATTTTTTAAAATATTAAATAAGTAAGAGATTGGTATGTTAGGTTTTTTCCACGACGCGGACTTTGACATGCTCTTTTTCGGCTTGTTTATTGACGAAGAGCTGCTGGATGATGCCATAAGCCGTCGAGGCGCTCCAGTATATACCCACACCGGCGGGAACGGAAGCCGTGAAAATGGCGATCATCACAGGCATGAAGTAAAGCATCATGTTGCTTGCGGTATCCATCTGGGTCTTCTTGGCCGGTTTGTTGTCGTTCGTCTGGTTTTTCTTGGTGCGGGCGAAAGCGAGTTTCATCTGCGTGAACTGAAGGCCTCCGACGAAAAGCGGCAGAAGAATGGTGTTGATTTTGGTCAGGTCGAGGATTCCCAGGAAGATCACGCTGATCGAATTGTAATCGAAATTTTTCAACCCGTCGTAGAGGAGGTAGGCGTTGTCCGGATTCAACCCGTCTTTCACCACGTAATAGAGCGCGATGAGAAGCGGAAACTGGATGAGCATGGGAAGACAGCTGCCGAGGGGATTGACCTTGTGTTCCTGCATGACGGCGAGCGTTTCTTTTCCGATCATTTCCTGGTTGTCCTTGTATTTTTCTCGGATCTTGTCGAGTTTGGGCTGGACGTCCTGCATTTTACGCTGGGCGACGAGGGCTTTCTGGTTCGGAATCAAAAGGATCGTCCTGATGAGGATCGTCAATAAAATAATACCAAGACCGAGACCGTGGCCGGGAACCAGGCTCATGATGAAGATGAGCGAGTTATAGATAGGTTGGTAGAAAATGGTGATCCAGATCCATCCGATGATGCCCTGGGGCTTGATCTGGAATTCATTGGATTCGACGATTTGCGAAACGAGTTGTGGTTCGCTCCCGGTTGCGCTTTGTGCCGTTTCCTGCGACTGTGCGGACTGGGTGGTGCCAACCGCAGCCATTGCCTGCTGGGATTCGGTCATGCCGGTCTGTTGAGTCTGAGCCGTTGCATCCGTCGGTTGCTGGACCCAGACGACGGCCTGAACTTTATAGTTGCCCACTTCGCTGAAAAGCGCGTGGTTCCAGTTGGCGAAAGTGATGGTGTGTTTCTCGCCCGGATTGATGACGATGTCCGTGGCGTCTTCGCAGGAAATCTGCGCCGCTTTGTGCTTCTGGACCCACTGGCCGTTGACCTGTTCCAGGACGTTGAGGGGTTCGTTCGGACAGTTGTTTTTTAATGTAATCGGATTCGGGGTGTCGTTTTTGAGGTCTGCGCTCACGGTGCTTCCGACTTCAAAGTCGGTGTGAATCGGAGTGAGGGTGATCGTGTTCTGAGGCTGCTGGTTCTGGTCTCCCGGTTTGAAGAAAAAGCTGAAAACAAGGTTGACGATCAAAAAGATGATGACAAACGTCAGGATATTTTGGAGGTGTTTTTTCATGAAGTTTTCGTAATATTCTTCAAAAGTTGGACAATGGTCTTGGTGAGATCCTGAAAGTTCAGTTTGGTCAGGGGAGTCTTGGCAATAACGACAATGTCAGCAGAGAAGGAGGGCAGTTCGGGATGGAGTCTGAAAACTTCGTAGATCTGACGACGGAGATGGTTCCTTTCGACCGCTTTCGGAAATATTTTGGTACTGACGATAACGCAAAAGCGGCTTTGGGGTTGTTGTGTGGTGAGATACTTGACGGTGAAAAAGAGATTCCCGTTTTTCCTGCCTCCTTCGGTGGATCTGCGACCTTTTCTTAAAAGGTATTCAATGCGATTGCTTGTTAGACGTTGGGACTTGGGCAACATAGAAAGAGGCAAAGGCACGGATCACAGCAGAAGAAGCGCCCTTTTTAACGTTTGCGGTCGCTTACGGTTAAACTATAGCGTCCTTTTGCCCTGCGGCGGGCTAAAACTTTGCGTCCGTTTTTGGTAGCCATCCTGGATAGAAATCCATGGGTCTTGGCATGCTTCCTTTTCTTAAGTTTCGTCAGCATGTGAACAATTGAATAAAATGATATGGTCGAGATTTTTCCGGGCCTCTTCTTCCCCAGCGACTCGGCCCAAAGAGGATAGCTTTTGGGCGTCTGTATGTCAATTATTTCTTTTTCGAAAGCTTCATTTCTTCCACGAGAGCCGTTCCGGCGCCGCTGAGGCTGCCGATGAGCGCCCCAAAGCTCATGCCGAGCATGGTGACGACTTCTATCGGGATCATGGTTATAGGGTAGATATTTGCGGCAACGGCCATTCTTACCGACATGACGATGGCTTCGAGTCCCCATATCAAAAGCCCGAGTAACAGACCAGCGATAATACCGAGGATCGCCCCGGATACTCCTTTATAGATGACTTTCGCGAAAAGTGTTTTTTTGTTCATTTGCCTGGAAAGTTAGGAAATTCTTGAGGATTTTTTTGCCCTCGGGCGTTTTAAAGGATTCCGGGTGGAATTGTATCCCAAAAAGAGGGTATTGGCTATGCTGGAGCCCCATGATGGTTCCTTCGGTGCGGACGCGGGCAGTAACGGTGAGCTCTTTGGGGAAGTTTTTGTCGGAAACACACAACGAGTGGTAACGCATGGCGGTAAAGGGAGTCTTTATTCCTTTGAAGATGCCTTTCCCGTTGTGTTCAATGAGGCTGGTTTTGCCGTGCATGATTTTGGGGGCGTGTTCGATGGTTCCGCCGAAAGCCGCGGCGATGCCCTGATGTCCGAGGCAGACTCCGAGCAGGGGGGTCGTGGGGCCGAACTTGAGAATGATCTCGCGGCATATACCGAAATCTTCAGGATTTTTCACGGTACCCGGTCCTGGTGAAACGATGATGTGCGTCGGGTTCATTTTTTGGGCCTCTTTGACGGTCAGTTTGTCGTTGGCGTAGACCACGGGGTTTCCCTTGAGTTCCGCAACGTACTGGTAGAGGTTCCAGGTAAAGGAGTCGTAATTGTCGATGATAAGGGTTTTCATGGGGAAGACAGGGGGTATGTTTTCTTGCAGTTTCAAGGATTTTATTGTATCTTTTGCGGGAAAGTATTTCAAAATGAAAAAACTATGTCTCTACGGACTCAATATGAATTTCTATTCGTAGGTAGGGATGAAGACAGCTTCGTGGAAAATTACGCCTACGACCTTGGTGAAGGGGGAGAACGCATCGGAAAAATATTCATCAACCTGGAAATTCAGAATAATCCTGCGGAAGCCGAGGACATCGGGGAGTTGATTTTTGACTCCCTTCGCAAGAAGTTTTTTGCGGACCTGGAAGACGATCCGTATGTGCGTTTTGAAAAAGCTTTGAAGGAAGTGAACCGTGAACTGAAGAATCTTCGTTCACAGAAGTCTTCGCAGTTCCTCGGGAACCTCCATGTGATTATCGCTGCCATCGTCGATAACAACATTTTCCTGACTCAGTGCGGCGAGGCTGAGGCTTATTTGATCCGCAGAAAATATTGCAGCGTCATCAGCGACGACCTCTATGATCCTGAATCCAAGGATTTTTTCACGAACATCGCCAGCGGAACGATTGAGCCGGAAGATTTCGTCCTGCTCAGTTCCACAAGGCTTTTGCGTTACATCAGCAAGAACGATTTCGCCAGGATAGGTTCATCGAAAAGCCTGGTCGGAGCCCTGGGCGAAGCTCCGTGATTTTCTTTCGGCAGAAGTTCTGGGGAAAATGGCTTTTATCGGCATTCACGCCGGTTTTGCCGCTGAACTCAACGATCAGGAAAAATCCAGGGTCGTTTCCCACCTCCAGAAAGAAGAGCGGGTCTCCACGGCGTCCGGTTCGGAAAAACAGCAGATCAATGTCGTCCTTATGGAAGCCGTGCGGAAGCTTTCCAATACCGTCAAGGATTTAAGCGGCAAGCTTTCCACCCAATCCAAATCAGGAAGTACCGGAAGGGTCGTGCGTGGCGGGCAGGGCAGCAAGAGTTTTTTCAGTTTCAGCAACTGGTCACGCGACAAGATTCTCGCATCCATCATCGTCATCGTTCTGGTGCTTACCGCCGGTGTCTGGTGGATACGGACCCGCGCCGATGAACAGCAGAAGATCGATCATTACGTCTCCATTTTGAATGACGTGAAGGAAGAGATCAGTTCAGCCCAGACGACCGGACAATATAACAAGGACCAGGCCGCCCAGATGCTCACCGACGCCGAACAGAAAGCGTTGACGGTTTTGAATTCCGGTTACGCCCGCAGCGATGCGAGGACCTACCTGGATTCCATCCAGACGACGCGGGATCAGCTCGACGGGGTCGTTCATCCGCAGGCTCGCGTCCTTGCCGATCTTTCCACCAAACGGGCCAACGTGAGCGCGCTCGGACTGTTGGCGCTTAAAGGCAATTTGTTCGCTTTCGAATATAACGCTCTGTATCCGATCCTTGCCGACCAGATCCAGGATCCGTTGACGATCGATCAGAACGAGACGGTCATTGCCGGTACTACGTTCGACGATCAGAATGCACTCCTTTTCTATACCAAATCCGGCAAGGTCATTCAGTACAAGGACAACAGGATGAGTTTCGTCCAGGCCGCTGAAGGTTCATTTCATAAAGGCGTGGATGTTGAGGCCTATAACAATAAATTCTATATTCTTGACCCGGATTCCAACCAGATATGGAAGTACACCGTCCTTCGCGACAAGTTTGATAACGCCCAGCAGTACAACATCGACGGGGATCTCAAGAATGCAGTATCTTTCGCCATCGACGGGAACATTTACGTGTTGAACAAGGATGGTTCGATCACCAAGCTTTTGAGCGGAAACAAGCAGGATCTCACCCTGAAACGTCAGCCGGTGAAGCCGCTTACCGCTCCGACAAGGATTTTTACTCAGCTCGATATGCAACAGGTATTTTTCCTGGAACCGAGCGAGCACCGCGTGATGATTTATTACAAGGACGACAAGACTGGCGGGCTCACTTACCAGTCGCAATACGTGTTTGACGACATAAACGACATGCGCGATCTCTATGTCGACGTCAACAGCAACAAGCTCTATCTGCTTGATGCCACCAAGATTTACGAAGTCGACATGAACTCGCTCGCACCGGCCACGGTGACGACTGCAACGGTTCCTGCCGAGACGCAGCAGACGCAAGCTACGGGAGCAACCGGAAACTGATCTAAAGAATCTGTTCTTCGAAGACTTTCATGTCCACGTTCAGTTTGGACTCTTTTTTGAGCGAATAGAACGAGAAGAAACCTGCCGGGATTGGCAGCCAGAATGAGATGAAGCGGTAAATGAGCGTCGCTCCGATGGCGATGGTGGGGTCGATGTGGGCCTCGAGGAAAATAAGGATGAGCGAGGCTTCGGCGGCGCCGATGCCCGCCGGAGCGAGCGTGATTTTACTGAAGAGGAGCGACGCGGCGTAGGCGAAAATAATGACGGTGATGTCCGGAAACGTGCCGAGAGCCAGGAAAGAGAAGGCCAGCGTGGAAATATTGGCCGCGTAATACAGAAGACTCGCTATAAGGCTCTGAGTGATGAGCCATGGATGATCCTTGATGCGTTTGGTGTAGGTCTTGCGGTTTTTGGCAAAAGAAAAGAAGGGTTTAGCCCATTTGTATTTGCCGAACATTTTTTTTAGTTTTCCGAAGAGATGGTGTCTTGAAATGTACAGACTCAAAATGACGAGCGTGGCGATGGCGACGCTGATGAAGATGATGGAGGTATTGAGTGCGGCGGTGATGCTCTGCAGGAAGAAACTGGGAACGATGAAAAGCAAGATGAGCAGGAGATGGGTGATTGCCGTCCAGCAGATGGTGAGAAAAATGAATTTTTCGGTGTCAACGCCCATTTTGCGGTAAAAGTGGTAGGCCGCAGCCATGCCTCCCGCTTCTCCCACGGGGAGGATGTGTGCGGCGAACACGTTGAGTGAGGCGATGCGCATCGAATCCTTGAAGCGGACCTTGATGTCGGCAACCTTTAAAAGCAGCTGGGAGAACCATCCGTCTCCCACATACTGGAAGACCTGGGAAAAAAGCGCCGCAAAAATAAAACGGTAATCAATGTGGTCCTTGAGGTCCCATAATTTCGAGAAGTCGTTGATATGTGGAGCCAGCCTGCTCACCGCGAGAGCAACGATGGCTACGATAATGAAATACTGGAGTATTTTAAAAAATTTCACTGTTCAGGGGTGACGAAGTTTGAACTCTTTATCGCCTTACAATGAGCTCCTGATCTTTTTCGCTGTTGAATTTTCCGAATTCGTACTCGAATTTTACCCTTTTGATGTTGAGCAGGTAGCATGAACCCCAGACAGCGTATTTGAACCATACGCGGGCGCGTCCCTCTTCATCGAATCTGCGGGTGTTGAAGATGATGTTGGTTGATTTCAACATACGGAATTTGCCTATTTCGCTGATTTTCTTGATGTAGTCGAGGTCTTCGCAGGTCGGAAGTTGGGGGTTAAATCCTCCGATGGCGAGATGGACGTTCTTTTTGACGATGATGCCCGCACCCGCCGATCCCGGACGCTTGGTGTACTGGAGCGGATTGAGAATGCAGTGGTGGTAAAAAGAGAACACCGCCTTGTCCACGAATTTTTCCGAATCGGGTTCGAGGTGGCAGCCGGCTCCGTCGAGATTCCGGCGTTTGACTTCCAGGTAGGCGTTGCGCAGGAAGTTCGGGGGAATGCGCGTATCCGCGTCCAAAAACGCGATCAAGTCGGCATTGGCGTGCGCGGCTCCGTTATTTCGGGCAATGGATACGCCTTTCACCGGTGCAGGGATGAAACGAATGCTTTTGTGGGGATTGAAGCGGGCGATGGTCCGGACGATCTGTTCAGTTCTGTCGGTACTGCCGCTGTCGGACACGATGATTTCGTAATTCATGTCCTGGTTGAGAACTTCCGTGAGCAGGTCTCCGATGAAACCCTCTTCGTTGAGGGTCGGGATGACGATGCTCATGTAAGGTTTTTTGGAAATACGCTGGAAATGACGATCGTTGCTGATTTCAGATACGGTCTTGAGCGGTGAAAGTTCGGTCATAACATGATCTCAATTATGAACTTGGACTGTTTGAAATTTGTCGGGGAATTTCTAAGCTATAAACTAGCATTGAACGGCTTTCGGTTCAAGCATTTAAAGTTGCTGATGGAGCACTTCGATGAGGTGTTTGGCAATGTCGATGGCCGCTTTCGGGTTTCCCAGTTTTTTGAGGTTTTTTTGATATATTTTATAGCTTTTCTGTATGGTGTGGATGCTTTTGGTGATCTGGGGGTTCCGTTTGTTTTCAATGACGCCGAGTTTGTATCTTTTGACCAGTTCGGCGTTGCCGCGTTCGTGGCGGGCGATGGTCGAGGTGATGATCATGGGTTTTTCCGCGGCAAGGCACTCCATGACGGTCGCCCCGCCCGCTTTTGTCAGGACGACGTCCGAAGCCTTGATGAAGTCGGGCATGCGGTCGGTCCAGCCCACGATTTTGATGTTCTTGTATAAGGCGTAACCTTCAAGTTTTGTTTTGATCTTGGCATCGCGGCCGGCGATGACGATGATGTTGCAGTGCTGGAAGTTTTCAAGCAGTTCCTCCATTATTTTGATGTTGCGTTTGGGCTTTTGCGCGGTGGGCAGAAAAAGAATGGTGAACTGTCGGGGATTGAGGTTTTGTTCAATGAGGAATTTTTCGGTGTCGAGATGTTTGAGGAATTCCAAGCGCACGGGGAAGCCGAGCACGCGGATTTTCTTTTCGTCGTACCCGAGCTTTTTAATGGCCTCGGCCGTATCTTCGTTGGGCACGATCTGTTCGTCGGCGTTGCCGATGACCCAGGCGTTGTGAATGAAAATTGAGTCGGTGATGACGCTGATGAACTTGACGTTTGGGTTGTGTTTTTTGAGCATCCTGCGCATCAGATAATCCCAGACCGGGAAGGTCGAAACCACGAGGTCGGGATTTTTTTCTTTGATGAATTTTCTGACTTTACGGAGGACGATGGCGTAGTTGAGGCGGTTCAACAGTTTCATTCGCCATTTTTTGTCCCAGGTCTCAAAAATGAATTCGCAGACAATGGGGGCTCTGCGGGAAAGACTGTCGTAGGTTTTCTGGCTGACGCGGTTGATGGATCGGCTGAGAATTTCCATGAGGTCCACGATTTCAACTTCATAGTCATGGTCGTAAAGGTGTTCGATGGCCTCTTTGATCGATTTGGCCGCGCTCATGTGCCCCTGGCCCATGTGAGCGCTCAGGATAAGTATTTTTTTCATGGAAAAATAAAAGCGCCTGTATTATAGCGCCTTTACATCTTTATGACTATATGGGCTCGTTTGTTGAAGCGTCTATTGCAGCATCCAGGGGTAGGTGATTTGGATGCGGGAAATGAGTGTTTCCGGCTTCACGATACCGAGCTCGGTAATCATTCCGGTGATGACGTCGGGAGAAGTGATCTCAAAAGCGGGGTTGCGGATGGTGACGCCTTTCGGCGGGTTGTCCCAGACCTCGTTCGGATCGCGTTCTTCGATGATCTCTTCAAAGCCATAAAGGGTTTGGGGATCGAATTTCCAGGAGTTGGTACAGGAGTATGAAGGTACGTGGATTTCATTTGCCAGGGCGGCAATGGATTCGGTGCCGATCTTGTTGAAAATTTTTCCTTCGGCGGTGACGGCGTCGCATCCAAAAAGAAAGATGTCGGCTTTCTTGAGGAACATCCTGGCCGCGCTGTCCACAAAATGCACGACGGGAATACCCAGCTTCGCCACGTTTTCCGCGGTAATGCGCCCCTGGAAGCGCGGCCGCGTTTCGGTGTTGTAAACGGTGAATTTTTTCCCTTCTGCGTGGGCTTTGGCCAGAATGGCTTCCACGGTGGAGGAGTGGCAGTGGGTGAAGACGATCATGCCGTCCCGGATTTTTTTTGATCCGTACTCGGCGATTTTCTGCTTGGAGGTTTTAAAGTGATCCACGACGAAAGCGCTGACGTCGGGATTCGAGGCGGAGTTTTCCAGACAGTATTTGAGGGCGTTGCGCAGCGCGGGTTCGGTCGGACGGGTGGCGGTGAGTTCTTCCACGGCTTTTTGGAGTTCTTTGCGGTCAGTTGTCTGTTTCAATTTGAGCGCGAACGCCTCGACGGCGGCCACGGCGACTTTTTCGGCCCCCTGGATCTGGAGGTTTTTGATGTGTGCGATCGTTTCTTCGAACGTCATGGAGATTGTTTAGGCAACCTTTTTTGTCTTCTTTTTGACCTCATCGCGGATTCCTTTCACGTCATGGACGCCTGATTTCGGTTCATGTTTTGCCTCGAATTTGGAGGCAGCGTTGTAAAGGTCCTGGCAATGGGTATCCAGTCTCTGGTTGAAGATTTCGAAGGCGTCATCGAGACTGTTGCCGAATTTGAGCATTTTTCCGGCATGAACGTTGCCGAAGTTTTCCTGTTCGGTGCGGATGCGGTGCATAGTGGCCTCAAGGAGGACCTTGAGTTCGGGTTCCTCACCGTAGTGGTCGGTGATCTCCTGAATTTTTTCTTCGGCGGCAAGGTTGATTGCCGTCATGAGTTCCTCCGGAGAGGAAATGTTTTGAGGGAATTCCTGGTTTTGCATATGTTTTTTTGTTAAAAAAATATTGGTTTTTGTTTTGGAATTTTTTGTTTATTTGATGTGATAGACTTCGCTGGGGCTGACGTAATCGAGCGTGTTGTTCATGCGCATTTTGGTTTCGGCGTAGATGGTAAAGAGTGCTTCGCCTTTTTTGACCTTGTCGCCGATTTTTTTATGGATGAAGATCCCGGCGCCGGGATTGACCGGTGATCCGGCCATGCGGGCGTAGCGGGCGATGAGTTTGTTGTTGATGGAGGTTATTTTTCCTGATTTCGGAGCTTTGACGTCGCAGGTGACTTTCCCGGGTTTGAGCGGTTTTTTGTTGCGCCCCTGGGCATCGATGATTTCCTGGAATTTCTTGTAAGCTCGACCTGACTTGATGGCTTCCATGGCCATTTTTTCACCCTTTGCGGCGGTGGTTTTTCCGACCATTTCGAGCATGATGCCGCACATCCAGACGGTCTTTTTCAACAGATCCTGGGGGGCATCGGATTCGTTTTTGAGGATTTTGAGGATATCGATAGCTTCAAGGACCGGTCCGATGCCGTCACCAATCGGTTGGCTTCCGTTGGAGAAGATGACCTTCACTTTCATGCCGAGCATGGCTCCGATTTTTTCGAATTTCTTTTTGAGCGGTAAGGCTTCTTTCGGCGATTTTACTTTGACGTCCGGACCGTAGGGAATGTCGATGAGTACGTGGGTCGAAGATACGGCGTGTTTTTTTGCAAGGATCGAGGCCAGAAGCATGCCCTGGGGATCCAGGCTCATCGGGTTGCGGATCTTGATGAGTTTGTCGTCGGCGCTGGCGATGTCCACCCCTCCGCCCCAGCTGATAAAGCCGCCGACTTTCATGGCGATCTTCTTGAGTTTTTTCGCCGGAATCTTGACGTTGGCCAGGACTTCCATGGTGTCGGCTGTTCCGGCCGGACTGGTGATGGCGCGTGAAGACGTTTTTGGCATACGGAAACCGAGACTGGTCATGATCGGTACGGCCAGCATGGTGGAACGGTTGCCGGGGACGCCGCCGATGCAGTGCTTGTCGACGACGATCTTGTCGTTGAATTTGATGTGTCCGCCGTTGTTGACCACAGCCTTGGTTAAGGCGACCGTTTCTTTGTCACTCATGCCCCGGCAGAAGTTCGCGGAAACGAAGTAGGTCATTTCAACCTCCGACAGGCGGTCGGCGACGATGTCTTTGACGATGGTGTCGATCTCCTTGGCGTTCAGTTCTTTTCCATCGAGTTTTTTGCGGATGAAGAAGACGGATTTCGGTCGTTCCGCCAGGGCCATGGAAACGCGGCGGTCGCCTTTGGCGACCTTGAGCTTTTCCCAGGTTTCTTCGTAGAGACCGATTTCGTTGTCCTTGAGGTCATGGTTGAAACTGATGTCCAGAATCGCCACGGCTTCGTTGCCAGCGTTTTTCAGGAGAACGCGGTCGGAAGGGTGAAGATCCAACGTGTGGGCGGTCGTTTCATTCATCAGGACCACGAAGGTGTTTCCCACGCGGATAGGTATTTTTTTCGGTCGAAGATAATACATGACGTTTGTGTTAATTTTTATTTTTGATTTTCAGGTTATTTTTTGGCGAGTACCATCATCGTCTCTTTGGCAATCTGTTCTTCTTCGTTCGTGGGAACGACGAGGACACTCACTTTGCTTTTTTTCGATGAGATCATGAAGTCGTCCCGGGTGTTTTTTTGTGGATCGATCATGACGCCGAGGTGGCTTAAATATGAACAGACGTCCCTGCGGATGTAGTAGGCGTGTTCGCCGATTCCCGCGGTAAAGATGATGGCGTCGAGTCCGTTCATGGCCGCGGCGTAGCTGCCGATGTACTTCGCAATACGGTAAGAAAGGATTTCAAAAGCCCGTTTCGCCCTGGGATTGTTCTTTTTCGCCGCGGCCCACAGGACTCGGACGTCGGAACTGATTCCGGACATGCCTTTCAGTCCGGACCTCCCGTTGAGCATTTTTTCAACGGCTTCAGGTGTCTGGCGGTGTCGGGACGTGAGATGGAAGACGATGGCGGGGTCAATGTCTCCGCTGCGCGTTCCCATGGGAATGCCCTCCAATGGCGTGAGTCCCATGCTCGTGTCTACGGATTTGCCGTTCACGATCGCGCAGAGGCTCGATCCGTTGCCGAGATGACAACTGACGATCTTTTGGGAAGGTAAGTTTTTTTTCTTTAAAAGTTTGATGGCTTTTTCACTGACGTAATGGTGACTCGTTCCGTGGAAACCGTAACGGCGAATGCCGTCTTTTTCGTAAAGTTCATATGGAAGAGCGTAGAGAAAGGCTTTCGGTTGAAGTGTTTCGTGAAAGGCGGTATCAAAAACCGCGACCTGCGGAATGCCCTTGAGCAGTTTTTCGCAGGCTTCGATGGCTTTCAGGTTGTGAGGGTTATGCAGCGGAGCGAGTTCGCGCAGGTCGCGGATGGCTTTTTTGACCGCAGCGTTGATTTTTATCGCTTCACGATATTTTTCTCCGCCGTGAACTACCCGGTGGCCCACCGCGTCGATGACCTTAAGCGACTGAATGATTTTTAGCCCGGTCATTGATTTGAGGGCTATTTCCAGGGCTTCGCGGTGATTTTTGCATCGTACGTTTTTCTTGACGTTCTTTTTGCCGTTTTCGATGCGGAACTGACAGGTCGCAAGCCCGATGCCGTCAACGATGCCCCGGCACAGTTCTTTGAAATTTTTTGTGCTTTCGAGCAGCTGGAATTTGAGTGATGACGAGCCGGCATTGATGACAAGTATTTTCATGGGTGTTTAGAGACCGAGTTCGTAGATGGCTTCTTCGCTTTCGCAGGTGGTGAGTGCGGAAAGGTCCGCAATGTCTTCAGCGGAACATCCGCGGGAAAGATCATTGATGGGTTTGGCGAGACCCTGGAGCATCGGACCGATGGCTTTGGCTCCGGCCAGTCTTTCCACGAGCTTGTAGGCGATGTTGGCCGCGTTGAGGTCCGGGAAGATGAGAATGTTGGCGTCGCCCTGGACTTTCGATCCGGGGAATTTGCTTTTGCAGACCCAGGGAACCAGTGCCGCGTCCACCTGCATTTCACCGTCAACTATAAGGTCGGGACGGCGGTCTTTGACGAGCTCCGTCGCTTCGCGGACTTTGTCGACCATGGGATGTCTTGCCGATCCGTTGGTTGAAAAAGAAAGCATGGCGATTTTTGGCGTGATGCCGAACCGTTTGGCCGTTTCCGCGGTGTCGATGGCGATGTCCGCCAGGCCGTGGGCGTCGGGATCGGGAGTGATGGCGCAGTCGGCAAAGAAGAGCAGCCTGTTCTCGAAAATCATGAAAAAGAGTCCGGAGACTTTATGGAATTTTTCTTTTGTTCCGATGATCTGCAGGGCTGGCCGTGCCGTCATGGCTGTCGTCCCCACGGCGCCGGAGATCATGCCGTCGGCTTCTTTTAAATGCACGGCCATGACGCCCACGTAGTTGGGGTCTTTCATCAGCTTTGCCGCTTCGTCCTTGGTCATGCCTTTGTCTTTGCGCAATGCGTAGAGTTCTTCGACGTAACGTTCCAGAAGGTGGGCGTCCGTCGGGTCCATGATGCGGACTTTGTTGATATCGAGCTTCACGCCGAGTTCCTTGATGCGTGCCTCCACCTCTTGGTGCGTGGCGATGAGAATGGGCTGGGCAGTCTGCTCTTCCAAGACTATTTCCATGGCTTTCAATGTTCGTTCATCAAGCGCCTCGGGGTAGGCGATGTAGCTTTGGATTTTTCGTGCCTTGTTTTTGATAACAGCCAGAAGATCTTTTTTTGTTTTTTCCATGCCTGTTTTTTTAATTTTCTCTATTTATATTTTACCACATTTTTATAACAGTGGCAAAGCCTCTTTTTTTGAAGCTTAAACAGTGTTATCCCTGCAGCGTAAAGCTCTTGATCCAGCTTTTGATGAGCATGCAGGTGATAATTGTTCCGAGTTTCCACCATGGAAGGTCGTGGCTGACGATTTCGATGTCGTTGCGTTTGATGGCTTCAAAGACCGACTCCACGTTTTTTTCGGCCCTGACAAGACTATAGGTGTCATTAACGTATTTGAGGATATGGTTGTCGGCGGTTCCGATGACCGGCTTGTTGTGTTTTTCAGCGAACTGGACGGCTTTTTTGTTGGGTCCGTTGAATTTTTTTGAGTGGTACCAGGAGTATTCGACGGCATCGAAAAGTCCGATGTGTTTTTCAAGGTCTTTTTGCAGTGAAATGGCTCCCGGGTAATAAGGATGGGCGGCAATGACCAGGCACTCGGGATGTTTTTTCCGGTACGCCGCGAGGTCGGCGAAGTTCTTGATGTTCTGCGCTTCCACCGTAGCGTTGATGATGAGGACGTGCTTGCGCAAAATGCTTTTTTCGATGCCCGGTATCAAAAGGATGCCCTTTTTATTGGCGTACTTTTTGAGATCGTCACTGAAAATAAGCGCATTGTGGCAGGTGATGCTCAGGACGTCGTAGCCGAGTCTTGCCGCTTCATCGATGAGCTGGTGTTCGGAATGTTTGACCGCATCGATAGGATCCTGCCCTGTATGCAGGTGAAAGTTGATTTTAAGCTTACGCATAGAATAATTTTGCTGGATCAATCAGCCCGGACGCTTTCGCGTCGGACTCCTCCCTTCTTGGGGAGCTCGCTCGTCAGTGGGTGAGCTGGTTGAAATCGTCCACGGTCTTTACAACCTGTTGTGATTTTTCATCATAGGCCGCCTTGGTCTGGAGAACCTGCGTCTTGATGTTGTCGGCCTGTTGGGACATGCTGTCGATGGTTTGCTGTCCCTGCTGGCGAAGGTTGTCAGCCTGATTCTGGAGCTGTTGGCATCCGCACAAGGCCATTGCGCCGATAAGACCGGTGGCGAAAAGAATTTTTTTCATATGGAAAAGAGTTCTTTAAAGTCTCCGTTGAATTTGTTGAGGAAGTTGTGCATGTCCAGGACCTCGTTCGGATCAACCGAATCCGTGTTTCTGGTCTTGATGTTGAGGTTGGCGCTGTGTTCTTCGTTGTGTCCCACGATCGCCACGTGCACAAGGAGCTGGTTTTTGCAGTTGTAGCAGTTGAAATGAAACAGTCCTTCATTCTGGTAGGTGGAAATAACCTGGAGGTCGTTGTCCACGAATTTTTTGTGGCAGACGTTGCAGGGCACGGTTTTTTTGAGCTGTTTGATGATCTCTTTGAGTTCCGGATAGTTCATAGGGATGGTATTAAGAAATACATCCGCTTCTGTCCCTAATATGGCACCGTTTTTTTAGAATGTAAAGAGCTGCTGGATGCTCTTATTTCAGCTCTTCCAGAGCTTTTTCCAGCCGGTGGAGGGTTTCTTCCTTGCCGAGCGCCCAGATGACTTCGAAAACTCCCGGCGTGAACTGCTCGTTGGTCAGGGCGACGCGCACCGGCCAGAAGACCTGTCCGTTTTTGTATCCGAGTACGGCGACGACGTCCATCAGGCACTGTTTGATCGTTTCCATGTTTTCAAAGTCGTCAAGTTTCTGGAGCGCTTCACGGCTTTTTTGCAAAGCGGTGAGGGCGTGCTCTTTTTCCACTTTCATTTTGGGGTTGAGGAGCAGGGTCAGGTTGAGCGGTCCGGGTTCAAAATAAAATTTCATGTTCACTGCGCTTTCGGAAGCGTTCTTGAGGACCTTTTCCTCGATGGTGATGAGGGCCTTGTCCAGAAGTCCGCCCCGTTCGCGCCAGTCGGTGGGGATGTACTGCTTGGCAAGTTCGTAGAGCAGTTCGCCCCGGACCTCAGTGAACATTTTCTGTTTTTCCGCGCCGGAGAATTTGAAGACCTTTTCGTGTTTTTCGTTCTCGGATATTTCGCAACTGCTCTCGATTTCTTTGGCGAGCTGTTCGAGTTTTTCGGAGTACTTTCGTTTGTTCCACTGGAAGTTGAACCAGTTGAGCTTTTCAAGGTCGAAAACCGCGCCTGCTTTATGGATCTGTTCAAGGCTGAACGATTGCACGAGTTCGTCGAGCGTGAAAAGTTCCTGTTCAACTCCGCCGCCGGGATGCCAACCAAGCAGGGCGATGAAATTGGTGATGGCTTCGCGACTGTACCCTTTCTGGATGTAGTCCTCCACGCTGACGTCTCCCTGGCGCTTGGAAAGTTTGGTCTTGTCCTTATTGAGAAGTAACGGGAGATGTGCGTATTCCGGGGCTTTCCAGCCGAAGGCTTCGTAGAGATAGAGATGTTTCGGCGTCGAAGGGAGCCATTCTTCTCCGCGGATAACATGGGTGATTTCCATGAGGTGGTCGTCGACGACGTTGGCCAGGTGGTAGGTCGGGAAATTGTCGGATTTCATGAGGACCTGGTCGTCGATGGTGCTGCTGCTGAAACTGACGATGCCGCGGATGTGATCCTTGAACATGAGTTTCTGGCCGTGCGGAATTTTCTGGCGGATCACAAAAGGGATACCTTCCTTGAGTTTGGCTTCGATCTCTTCCTTGGTGAGTTTGAGACAGGTGCGGTCGTACATGGGCGCCTGTTTGAGTTTTGCCTGTTTTTCGCGCATCTGTTCGAGCCGTTCCGAGGTGCAGAAACAGCGGTAGGCGGCGCCTTTTTCCATGAGGAGGTCGGCGTGTTTGCGGTAGATGTCGGTACGTTGGGATTGCACGTAGGGGCCGAAGCCGCCGTCTTTTCCGGGACCTTCGTCGTAGGTGAGTCCAGCCCACTCCAGGGTTTTGAGAAGGTTTTCCACGGCTCCTTCCACGAAACGTTTCTGGTCCGTGTCCTCGATGCGCAGAATAAACTTTCCGTTATTTTTTCTGGCAAATAAATAGCAGTAGAGTGCGGTGCGGAGTCCACCTACATGGAGGTATCCGGTTGGAGAAGGGGCAAAACGCGTTCTTATCATGATAAAAAACAAAAATGAACGAAGTCATGATAGCAGAATGCGAAGATTTAGCGAGATCACATTGACAATTTTCGGGTTCGTCCTATTATGCCTGCCACATTATTTTCATGTTATGACACGCATTCTCCTTGCAGACGACAACGAAGATACCGTCGCGGTCATGAAGCTTATCATCGACGGACAGACTGACAACGCCCACGAGGTCGTTGAGGTCTATAACGGACATGATGCGATCGCTGAAATACGGCGTGCCGAAAGCGCGAAAGTTTTCGGTTTGGTCATTACCGATTTTGAAATGGGACAAGGTCCCGACGGGGTTGATGTCGCCACCGAGGCGATCCGAAATAACATCGCCCACGTCTTTATCAACACGAGCTTTCAACAGGGTGATTCGACTTATGCCGGTAGCAAGCTTGCTGATGCTATGAAAAAGTATGGAAACATGAACGTCGTTCCCAAGATGGATTATGATGGTTTGCAAAAGCATATCTTCCCGCTTTTAGCTGAGGAAGAACCTATACGATTGAAGAAATAGTGTCCCCTCATACTCATGTCCTTTTTTTCAACATTGCATCTTCCCAAAAGATCTCGTTTCGTGTATAGTTTTGGTACTTTTTTGTTTTAATCCATGGCTAAGAGACGCCAGAAATCTACATCACGCCGACGCCGTTCCACCAGCAGGAGAAAAAGTTCGCTCACGCTCGAAGTGAAGTCTTCAGTGATGCGGGAAATTTGGGCCGTGGTTTATCTCGGCCTCGGTTTTATCACCCTGTTGAGTCTGTGGAATAATTTCGGTCTGGCCGGAGAGGTCTGGGTTGGCATACTGAAGCCAATTTTGGGGTGGGGGATTGTCGCCCTCCCCTATATGTTTTTTGGAGCGGCACTCATGTTGTTTTTGGCCAAAGAGGTGGCATTCCCGCTTTCAAGAATTTTGGGGATTTTTTTCATGTTGATCTCGGTTTTGAGTATTTTCCATCTCTCCGTTCCCATGGATCAGATTTACCTTGCCGCTTCACAGGGCTCGTACGGCGGATACGTCGGTTTCGTGACCAATTTCATTCTGCGAGAAGTACTCAATGTGGGAACGCTGGGTGCCGGTGCGATATTCGTGACACTTTTTATAATTTCACTTCTGCTGACCTTCGAAATTTCACTTCAGAAGGTTTTTGCTTTTTTTAACCCCCAGATTCGAATCGTTCGTAAACGCGCAGCGGCCAGAGGAGGGCGCGGTGATGAGGACGATGTTGAAGACAGTATGGAAGATGCCGATGAAGAAGACGAGGATCTTAAAAAAGTTTTTGAACCCGATGAAGAAGAAGCGGAAGCCGCGGCGCTCGCCGCTCTTAAGATTCATCGTTTGCACGCCGATGATGAATCCGAGGCGGGCGACGAGGAATATAATCCGAAACCGCGCATTGTTCCCATTAAAGAAGAAAAAGAAGAAGCGCTCGTGGATAAGGAAGGGGAGTATGCCGGATGGACGTTTCCTTCCCTTGATTTGCTTAATCCGGCCATGACGGATGTGGGATCGGATGATTCACTGCTCAAAGATAATGCCCAGAAAATTCATGACAAACTGTCCCAGTTCGGCATCGAAGTGGCGATGCACGAGGTCCATGTCGGCCCGACGGTCATCCAGTATACGCTTCGTCCGGACGAAGGGATCAAGCTCTCAAAGATTACGGCGTTGAAGAGTGATCTTGCGCTTGCTCTTGCCGCGAAAGCTGTTCGTATCGAAGCGCCGATTCCCGGGAAGTCGTTAGTAGGAATTGAGGTTCCCAATGACCAGCGCTCGCTCGTCCATTTGCGCGAAATTCTTGAAAGCAAGGAGTATAAGGAGATCGAATCCAACCTTCGCCTTCCTCTGGGACGTGATGTTTCGGGGAAGCCGATGTGCGGTGACCTTGCTTCCATGCCTCATTTATTGATAGCCGGGGCAACGGGTTCAGGAAAGTCCGTAGGGATGAATACTTTTTTGATTTCTCTCATTTATCAGAACTCTCCGGCCGATCTTCGCTTCATCATGATTGACCCCAAACGCGTTGAATTGACGCCTTACAACGGGATCCCTCATTTGCTGACGCCGGTGATCACCGATCCAGAAAAGGCCGCTATCGGACTGCGTTGGGCCGTTGCTGAAATGAACCGTCGTTATCAGCTTTGCGCCGAGCTCGGTCATAAAAACATTGAGGAGTTCAATACCTGCCAGGAGGTCCATGAAGAAGGTCGTGAGCTTCCGGGACACCAGAATATGCCCAACGTTGTCATTGTCATTGATGAGTTGGCCGATTTGATGATGGCCGCCGGGAAAGAGGTCGAAGCTTCGATCTGCCGTATCGCCCAGATGGCTCGCGCCGTCGGCATGCACCTGATCGTCGCGACCCAACGTCCTTCCGTTGACGTCATTACCGGTTTGATCAAAGCCAACGTTCCTGCTCGCATCGCCTTTGCCGTGAGCTCATCCGTTGATTCCCGCACGATCCTGGACGGTGGTGGGGCTGAAGATTTGCTCGGAAAGGGAGATATGCTTTATTTGCCCGGAGGCATGAGTAAGCCCGTCCGCGTCCAGGGCATTTACGTTTCGACGAAGGAGATTGAGCGTGTTATCAATAATATCAAGATTGCCGCTCCGCCGAATTACGTTGATGACATTGTTTCCCCGAAAGTCGCCCATGATAAAATCCAGGGTATTCCGGAAAGCTCGCTTGGTGAGGAGGATGACGAGGATCTGTACCAGAGAGCTTTGCAGCTTGTTGCTGAGTCGAGAAAAGCGTCCGCATCCCTTTTGCAGAGGCGTTTGAAGGTGGGATACGCGCGCGCGGCAAGGCTTTTGGATATGATGGAGGAAAATGGGGTTATAGGGCCCGTTAACGGAGCAAAACCCAGGGATATATACCTATAAATATTTTTTCAGGTTCAGCAACCATATTTTGTAACTTTTTTCCCGGATTTCCCTTATAAATTAAAGGTAAGGGATAACTTTCCAGAGTGCATATGCTATTGACATTCAAGTTTTTTATGTTATATTAATTTCTTCATTGTTTTGTCGCTATGAAAAATTTTGTGTCTCCATCGAACAAGCGGTTACGCCAGCCGGATGTTGCGGATCAAAACCTGAACGGACGAGTGAACCGTGCAGCGCAAGGTCCTGATGTTGTTCAAAATATCAAACGTTCCATCAGAACGTCAGCCCGAAGGGTTCTTGTTGTTTCTTCTTTGGTTTTTCCTTTTGCCGCCGCCGCCGCTTCACAGTCATGTTCACTGGATACGCGCGGAACTGGAGAAGGTATGGAAATGGATTCAGGTACAGACTCACCATTACTCCAAGATGGAGGCGGTTTTCCCGAGACCGAACCTTTTCCGGATGTCGTCACCGATGTCGTCGATGAGCCGGACGTCGCAGGTGATGCTCAAGCTGACGCCGATGCGGAAGTTGGTGCTGATTCGGGTCCGGATGCTCCTGTTGATGCAGGGTTCGATGCCGATGCTGAAGTGGACGCTGATGCGGAAACTGAAGCCGGAGTCGATTCCGGCGATGCGGAAGCAGGTGCGGATGCCGGGACAGACGCATCTTTATCCAACGATCCTTCGGCCAATGTATGTATTCACTGGCTGACTTCTCAATTGGGGACAACCCTGGGTTTTGCTTCGGACAACCATGTCTGTGAGCCGAAACCATTGTCTTCCGTTCCGATCAAATCGGGAATCGACATGTATTTCTGGTCTAAAGACGGCTCGACAAATAATGAGATTCTTTTCAGTACGGTCATCAACCCAACGTCATATTCCAAAAAATGCAGTTCCTATTCCACCCCGCCGAACAAGGCCGAAATGGAAACGGAACTTTTTTCCAGTGGCTATGCCACCATTACCAATGGGGGAGTTTTACCGCAGGTGAAATTGACCGACGGCTCCTGTCCCAACGGCACTGCTTACGTTATCCATCTCAACCCTTAAATTTTTTCTATGATTCAGCAACCGCACAATCAGGTTTCAAGGTCTCATGAACAGGATTCACGAACATTGGATGCTTTGACAGGCGTTCCCTCGAACGTGAACGGACGAAAGGTCCATGGCGTTCGCAGCCGCACCCAGGCCGCCATGCGTAAGCTTTTTGCCGTAGCGGGATTTTCCGCTCCGGTTATTTTAGCGGCTTCCACCTCGCTCGGGGCTTGCGGTCTGGAAGAAGGCGGTTTGCTTTTTCCGGATGACGGCTCGGCTGACGCTGCCCAGGAAAGTACCGTCTTTGAAGCAGGGAATCCCGACAGCGAAGCTCAGGATGCAGATGCTCAGGTTCTTCCAGACGCCGATGCGGACGACGGAGAGGCTGCCGCAGATTCATCCGCCGATGCGCCAGCTGATGTCGTTGATGCCGGACCGGTTGCGGGTCTTTCCAATGATGCTGACAAGAATAACTGCATCCATTGGTTGACCGAACAGCTCGGCACCACACTTTCCTACGACGCAGACAACCACACCTGTCTCTCAAAGCCTTTGGGGAATATTCCCGTCGGTTCGGGACAGGCGATTTATTTCTGGTCCAAGGACGCTCCGAATATGGATAAAATCGGATTTTCCACTGCGGTGGCTCCGAAAGACTATTCCACCAAATGCAGCACTTATTCCGTTCCGCCGAACAAGGCTGAAATGGAAAGTGAGGTTTTTACAAGCGGTTATTTTAGCACCTCCAACACCGCTTCTCTTCCGAACGTTGTTTTGACCGGCGGTTCTTGTCCGAACGGTAGTGATTTCATCATCAATCTTGCTCCTTAACTTTTTTTCCCTTTATCTCTTTTTCACTTTTTTTCATGAATCTTCAAAGAAATTCACTCAATGCGTTATCGGAACGGAGCCAGCAAAAGGCAACTTCAAGGCCCTCCACGGAAGCGGGGGGGAAGTGTTATAATCTTTGCAACGGGGTTCGCCGCAAAATCAACAGTGCCGTTTCCATCGGAGCACTGGTCGGTATCGCGGCCACCGCTTCAACTGAGCAGGCCTGCATGTATGATTTTGATCAGTTTATTGCCTGTGGAGACACCAACAAGGATCCAAGATGTCAGGAACCCACAGGGTCCAGCTCTTCCGGTGAAGGCGGAGCTCCTTTAACAACGAGTGTTTCGTCGGCGGAAAGCGCTGGCGGTATGTCCACTTCGTCAGTCTCCTCCGGTATTGGAGGAATGGGAGGAATGAATGCCGTCGGCGGTGCCGGCGGAACGGGTGGAAACGGTGGCGCCGGAGGAATGGAAACATCGTCCAGTGTTGTTTCGAGCAGCAGCAGCGTTGTTTCGAGCAGCAGCAGCGTTGTTTCGAGCAGCAGCAGCAGCACCGGTTCGGGCGGCGGCGGTCCTCTGGGCCAGCTTTCCGACTCTTCCGGAGACAACGAATGCATCCACTGGCTGACCTCCACGCTCGGCACGACCCAGAATTTCGCATCCGACAACAATGTTTGCGACCCGAAACCTCTCGGCGACATTCCTCTCTCTCAAAACGAGAGTTTGTATGTCTGGTCAAAAGATCCGGCTTCGAACGATCACGTGAAGTTTATCCTTCAGGGAGGACTTACGCCGACCCAGATATCCACGAAATGCAGTACCTATTCCACTCCTCCGAATAAATTGCAAATGGAGGGAGAGCTTTTTTCCGGAGGGTATTCAAATATCTCCAGCATGGGCGTTCTTCCCGACGTTGAATTGTCAAATTCGAGTTGCCCCAACGGAGCGGCTTTCGTCGTCCAGTTCTAGCTGACATAACGTTAAGATGCTTGCAAGACGGCGCTCTGGGTATATAATCCACAGGCGCCGTCTTTGTTTATACCGTATGGAAAACACTACTTCATCAAAACAACGACATATCGTGGTTACGGGGGGAGCCGGCTATATCGGTTCCCACGCGGTCCGCGCACTTGTTTCAAAAGGATATCGGGTGACCGTCCTGGATAATCTTTCCAAGGGGCATCGCGAAGCCGTTGATCCCAAGGCGCGTTTCGTGGAAATGGACCTGGCGGATGCCAAAACGTTAACCGCGTTTTTTCAACAGGGAAAGGTCGACGGGGTGATGCATTTTGCCGGGTTGATCGAAGTCGGACTTTCGATGAAGGAGCCCGCCAGATTTTTTGAGAGCAATGTGGTGAACGGCGTGCATCTCCTGGAAGCTATGAGGTCGGCCGGTGTTCGCACGATGATTTTCTCATCAACCGCTGCGGTGTATGGAAATCCTAAGCTTACCCCGATCGTTGAGGACGCCGAGCTTGATCAGACCAATTTTTACGGCCAGTCCAAGTATTTTTTTGAAGAAATTTTGAAAAAGTATGATGCTTTTTTCGGCTTCCGTTTCGCAGCCTTGCGCTATTTCAACGCCGCCGGAGCCGATCCGAGCGGTGAGATCGGGCAGGATTATGAACCTTCGACCCATATCGTGCCGAGAGTCCTGCAGTACGCACTCGGGAAGATAAAAGATTTTAAGATTTACGGTGAGGATTTCCCGACTCCGGACGGAACGTGCATTCGAGATTACGTTCACGTCAATGATCTCGTCGATGCCCATCTGCTTGCCCTCGAGTATTTATTTAACGGCGGAAAAAGCGATGCGTTCAATCTTGGGAACGGGAAAGGGTTTTCGGTCAAGGAGGTCATTGAGACGGCTCGGAAAGTCACGGGGCTGCCGCTTCCAGTGGAGGTCGGTCCGCGCAGGGAAGGGGACCCGGCTATTCTCGTGGCAGATTCGGTCAAAGCGAAGCAGGTCCTGGGATGGGAACCGAAACTTTTTAAACTTGGAGACATCGTTGGGACGGCCTGGAAATGGCATCAGAACCATCCGAACGGTTATGCTTCTTCTAAGCAGTGATTCCGCTGAGCAGCGAAAAAACCACGGTCTTTGCTATGAAAATGATGAGCAGATAGAAGATGCTAGAAGCCAGAACCCCCATACTCAGTGCGCGGATAATTTCGTTGTCCTGGAATTTTTTCCAGCAAATAAATCCCGCAACGATGTTGATGCCGAGTTCTAGGACGGCGACGATTTGAAAACCAAGCGCTGACGTTAAAAGCATCACTGCCAGAACGAAGACGAGGAGGGCGGCAAGTGCTCCGATAACGCCGAAAAGGATTTTGTTGAACATGGGCGTATGATTAAGCGGCGCCGTGGCATTTTTTATACTTTTTTCCGCTGCCGCAAGGGCAGGGGTCGTTGCGGCCGACTTCAGGCTGTTGTTTCTCGGGAGCCGTTGTCGTTGCTTTGACGACGACGGGATTTCCGCTTTGAGGATGCGCCGTTGACGTCGTTACGCTTCCAGCAACCGGAGTGCTTGAAGCTTCGACGATGTTCGAACCGTGTTTGTGTCCTGAAAGGACCTCTTCAATCTGGTCTTCGTTGGTTTTGAGTGCTGCAGGTTCGGCGGTTCCAAGCCGGAGGAACTGTTCGGGCAGTTGTTTCTTGAAGTCCACCTTGAAGATGGTGCCGATGGTATTGGCCTGGATGTCGTTGAGAAGTTTGGAAAACATTTCGAACGCTTCCTCCTTGTAGGAGATAAGGGGATCGCGTTGTCCGTAACCGCGGAGCGATACGGCTTCGCGAAGATGCTGCATATTGTCGATGTGCTCCATCCATAACGTGTCGATGACATTGAGGTAGACGCCGCGCTCGATCTGGCGCATGACAGCCGGTTCTTTGAGCAGTTTTTCTTTCTCTTCGTATTCGCGGAAAAGATACATTTTTACTTCTTCGATGAGGTCTTCGCGGACGGCATGTTTTTCAAGGTCGGCAAGAGAGATCGGCGTTACAGGGTCGCGATGAATGGCATTGATGTCATTGAGGATTTCCTGATAGTTCCAACCAATATGTTCGCCGTCGCGATGTTCGGCGGTATGGATCATGACGATTTTTTCCACCTCTTTTTCGACAAGGACGATGATGTCGTTCTTGATGTTGTCGCTGTGGAGGACCTTGCGGCGCCTCGAGTAGATGATCTCACGATGTTTGTTCATGACGTCGTCGTACTCCACGAGATGTTTGCGGATGTCAAAGTTGCGGCCTTCAACCTTTTTCTGGGCGCTTTCGATGGAGTTGCTGATCCATTTGTTCTGGATGGGCATTTCATCGGGAACTTTCATGGTTTCCATGACGCTCTGGATCCGTTCTGCACCGAACAAGCGCATAAGATCGTCTTCCATCGAGACGTAGAATTGGCTCATACCCGGATCTCCCTGACGTCCGGAGCGGCCGCGGAGCTGGTTATCGATACGGCGGGACTCATGGCGTTCCGTGCCGATGACGACGAGACCGCCGAGGCCTGTGACGCCTTCACCGAGTTTGATGTCCGTACCGCGGCCCGCCATATTGGTGGCGATGGTGACCGCTCCTTTTTGCCCGGCTTTTGCGACGATTTCAGCTTCGCGTTCATGGTATTTCGCGTTCAATACGTTGTGAGGCACTCCTTCCATGCTTAAAAGCTTACTCATAACTTCCGATTTTTCGATGGAGATGGTGCCGATGAGCACCGGTTGGCCTTTGTCGTGGAATTCTTTGACTTTCTTGGCCACGGAAAGATATTTTCCTTTCTGGTTTTTATAAACCATGTCTGCGGCGTCGTCACGGACGATGGGTTTGTTCGTCGGTATGACCATGGTTTCCAATCCGTAGATCTGCAGGAACTCTTCCGCTTCGGTCTGCGCGGTACCGGTCATGCCGGCGAGTTTCTTGAAGAGGCGGAAGTAGTTCTGGAAGGTGATAGTGGCGAACGTTTTACTTTCACGTTTGACCTCGACTCCTTCTTTGGCTTCGATGGCCTGGTGGAGGCCGTCGGAGTAGCGGCGGCCGGCCATGAGACGGCCGGTAAATTCGTCGACGATGATGATTTCGCCGTCTTTGACGACGTAATCGATATCGTTTTTGTAGACAGTCTGCGCTTTGAGCGCTTGTTCGAGGTGATGGACTTCCATAAAACCGGCGTCGGTGTAGATGTTGTCCACCCCCATGAGCTGTTCCATTTTGGCGATCCCGGCTTCGGTCAGGGTCGCGGCTTTGAGTTTTTCATCGATCTCGTAATCCTTGTTTTCTTCGAGTTGTTTGACGAGCTGTGAATAACGTACGTACTTGGTGGTGGACTCCTCCCCCGGAGAAGATATGATGAGCGGAGTTCTGGCTTCGTCGATCAAAATCGAGTCGACTTCATCGACGATGGCGTAATGCAGATCGCGCTGGACGATGTTTTCCACGTTCTGGGACATGTTGTCGCGCAGGTAGTCAAAGCCGTACTCGTTGTTGGTTCCGTAGGTGATGTCGGCCTGGTACGCGGCTTTTTTCTCCCCGCGAGGCTGGTCGTGGATGATGACGCCCACGCTCATGCCCAGGGCTCTGTAAAGACCGCCCATCCATTCGGCATCGCGCTGAGCCAGGTAGTCGTTGACCGTGACGACGTGGACACCCTTTCCGGTCAAAGCGTTCAAATAGACGGGAAAGGTACACACGAAAGTCTTTCCTTCACCTGTACGCATTTCGGCGATTTTCCCCTGGTGAAGGACGATACCTCCCAAAATCTGGACGTCAAAAGGAATGATATCCCAGTTGATCTCATTGCCGCGCACTTCCCATTTTTTCCCTACAAGTTTGCGTGAGGCGAATTTCACGAGCGCAAAGGCTTCCGGGAGCAGTGTTTCAATGTCTTCTCCGTCTTGGAGACGTTTTTTGAACTCTTCGGTCTTTTTGACGATGTCTTCCTCATTCATGGATTGCTGGTAGTCCAGCTCGATCCTGTTGATCTTTTCCACGAGCGGCCAGATTTTTTTGAGTTCTTTTTCGTTAGGATCACCAAGGATCTTGTTGATAATCTTGTGAATCATAATTTTTGGAGTTCAAGCGCACGAAACAGTCTAGTGGAGTTTGTTTCTTTAGGCAATCCCAGTTCGGCTGCTATTCCTGGTATCCTTTGAATAAAACACCGACGGTCTTGAAGAGAATGACGATATCAAGCCATGGGGACCAGTGTTCGATATAGTAGGTGTCGAGACGCACCTCTTCTTCGAAGTTGAGGTCACTGCGGCCGCTGATCTGGGCCATGCCGGTGATGCCGGGCTTGATGGCCAGGACAAATTTGTGGTGTTTCTGGTATTTGGCGACCTCTTCGGGCAAATGCGGGCGGGGCCCACGAGGCTCATTTCGCCTTTGAGTACGTTTATGAGCTGCGGCAGTTCGTCGATACTCGTTTTTCTTAAAAATCTCCCCACCCTCGTCACTCGCGGATCGTCCTTGATTTTGACGAGCGGGGAACCGTCGCGGGTGTTGTGTTTGGCCAGTTCTGTATAACGGAGGTTATGCGTATTGGGGTACATGGTGCGGAATTTGTAGAAGTTGAAGAGCCTGCCGTGTTCACCGACCCGCTTGACGCGGCTGCCGTCATCCAGAAACTTGAAAAAAACCGTTCCTTTGGAGTCCAGCTTGATGGCGATGGCGGCGATGAGCAGCACCGGCGAGAGGATCGTAAGACCAAGCAGCGAACCGACGATATCGAAGATCCTTTTGGTGACTTTTCCCCAGCCGTCGAGCGGCGTCGGTTTGAGTTTGATCACGGGAATATCGCCCCAGGTCTCGGTGTCGATGTTCGTCTGCTGCATTTCCAGCAGATCAGGAACGAAGTTGAACGCGATGTGATGTTCCCTGCAAAAGGCCAGGAGGTCGCTGCCTTCGTGATGGCCGAGATTCGCTTTGGTCTGTATGATCTCTTCGACGTGATATTTCCGGAAGAGGTGGTCGAGGTCGTCCAAGGTCCCGAGATAATGAAAATGTTTTTCGTCCTCTCCTTTTTGGCTGTCGACATAGCCAATGACATGATAACTGATGTCTTTGGCGAATTCAGCGGCGAGCCGTCTGGTGATGGCGGTGTGTCCGACGAAAAGTACGGGTTTTTTGCCGATGCCGGCCTGGAGCGTCAGGTATTGGATGACGCGGATGAGCAGTCTGCCCCCGGCGATGAAGACGATAGAAAGGAACCAGGTGTAGATGATGGCCAGACGGGAGAAGGGGAAGGTCCTGATAAGGAAGAAGTAGGCAATGATGGCCATGAGCCACATCGACGTGGCGATAATGATCTGTTTGATCTCCCTGCTGATGCGGAAGGTGGCTTTCAGGGAGTACATTCGCCGCAGCGTGAAAATCAACACGAGGAAAATCGCGGCGATGACGCTGAAACGGACGTATTCATCCAGGGGAGGGAAGGAGCCGACGTCAAAAGGCAGGTTGATCCCCGGAATGAATCCGCTGATGGAACGAATGCGATATGCCAGCAGAAAGGCGAGCAGCGTCATCAGAAAATCCGAAGGGATGCGGATGATGCCAAATGCGATTTCGGAGGGTTTCATGCTTGAAGATCAAAAGCAGAGCTTCATTGTTGATTTTACCAGATCATAAGCCGAGTTCTGTCCCCGAAGGGGTGATCATCTCTCTTGTCCTGCCATTGCTGGCAGGATCATGCGGCGAGAAGCTTTGGACTGAGGAACGCAGTTTGTCCCAACGCTTCCATCTCACCTTGCACCGGATAGGGTTTGCCTTCGCTCTCCGTCACCGGAGGCGACCCTACTGAACATAGGGCGTTTCACCTTTCATGCGTCTCTGTGGCACTTTCCGTCACTGCAGTTTGAAGCTGCAGCGCGCTCCCGTTAGGAGTTATCCTGTTCCTTGGTGCTCGGACTTTCCTCTCCGGTCCCTCTTTTGAAGGGGGCGGAGCGATCACTCACTGGTAAAAGCAGGCTTATTGTAGAGCAAAGCTCTTGGGAAGCAAAGGGAATTTGACTGAATTATAAAATTTTGGTGTAGTCATGCAGTCAGCAAGAAAAAACACTCCCGGAGGAGTGTTCATTTTACGGATTGAATTTTCATACTAGCTGTTTCTATGCTTGAGTCTTTTGTACTCTTTCTGGAAGAATCTCACCGCGTTCAAACATTCTCGGGCTTTTTCGTTGTTCGGTTCAATGTCGAGGAGTTTTTTGAAGAGTACGGCTGAACGTTCGAAGTTTTTGTCGTTCAAGTGACAGATGCCCAGGTCGCTCAAAATGAGAGGATCGTTTTTGCTTAAATTGAGGGCGCGTTCCAGAATGATGATGCCGCGTTTCTTCTGGCCCTCGTGGAAGATGGACCAGCCGAGGCAGCGCAAGATTTCCGGATGGTTGGGCTGGATGTCGTCGGATTTTTCAAGATATTCGATGGATTTTTTCCAACTTCCCAACGCTGAATAGACAAACCCGAGGAGGTAGTTACCGTTGGCACTGCGAGGATGAAGCTGGAGACCTCTTTGGAGGGCCTTTTTGGCCTTTTCGTACTGGCGCATGCTTAAATAGTTGTCGCCGATCTCTTCGTAGGCTTCAATACAGTTCAGATCGTTCGTCAGGATCTTTTCACAGATCTTGATGGCGTCTGAGTGCTGTCCCTGCATTTTTTTACGGTCGGCTTCTTCAAGCAAAAGCTCGACGTCGTTTTTTTTGGGGTCCTGCATTTTGTTTTTGTTTTGGGGCTGTCGGCCGGAATACGTAACTGAACTGAATCAGAAAATTATATCTTTTTTTTGACTACAAATCAAGAGACTTGAGATACTTTCTCAGAGGAGGGCCAAGATCCTTGCGTTTCAGCGCAAAATCGATGCCTGCGGTGAGGAGTCCCAGCTTGGTTCCTGTGTCGTATCGTTTGCCTTCGACCTCGTAGCCGTAGATTTTTCTTTTTTTCTGGAGCTGCATGAACCCGTCGATGAGACGGATCTCTCCGCTGTGGCTGGGTTTGGCTTTTTCCAGGGCTTCCAGGACGTCCGGGGTGACAACATATTTGCCGATGATGGCGAGGTCCGAAGGTGCCTGCGATGGTTTGGGTTTTTCGATGAGCCGGTCGACTTCATGAAGTCTTCCTTTGGACCATTTTGCTTTGATCATGCCGTAATTTTCGCTTTCTTTTTTATCGATGCGCTGGAGAGCCATGACGCTTGAACCGGTTTTTTCGTAGACGTTCATGAGTTGTTTGATGGCCGGGATTTTGAAATCCACGATGTCATCTCCGAAAAGCACGACGAACGGTTCGTTGCCCACCACCTCTTTGGCGCACAGGATGGCGTGACCGTCACCCAAAGGCATGGGCTGGCGCACGTAGACGAAGTTGGCCAGGTTGGCGATGTCGCGGACTTCTTTTAATAAGGAGTGCTTTCCTTTTTCGACGAGGGTGTGTTCGAGTTCGAAGGAATAATCGAAATGGTCTTCGATGGAACGTTTGCCGCGACCGGTGACGATGATGATTTCTTCAATGCCGGCGGCGACCGCTTCTTCCACCAAGTATTGGATGACAGGTTTGTCCACGATGGGGAGCATTTCTTTAGGCTGGGATTTGGTTACGGGAAGAAAACGCGTTCCAAAGCCGGCGGCCGGAAAAACAGCTTTTCGAATTTTTTGCATAAAAATTAATCTAAGATTATTCCGATTTGATGCGTATCAAACGAGTTTTGGTTCGTTCGGTGCGGGGTATGGAAATTTTGAGGACGGCGTCTTTCATGCTGGCGTTGATTTTACTGGTATCCGCGGAAGAGGGAAGGACGATGGACCGGGAAAAATCTCCCCAGAAACATTCCTGGGTGAGGTAGTCTTCGTCAGGGATGTTGAATTCGAGATAGCGTTTTCCTTTGATCGTCAGGACGTCCTCGGTCACGGTCACGCTGATGTCGTTCATTTTGACGCCGGCAATCGGGGCCACGATGACGATCTCGTTGGACGTCTGGTAAACGTCCAGTGCCAGCTGTCCTTCAATGTCTTCATCTTCTTCCACCGGGTCGACCTTGCGGATGGGCTGTTTTTGGAGAGGCATTTTTGACGCCATGGGTGTATGGATAAGTGTTTATTTTTTTGAGGAATCTTTTTTGGACTGATCCACTTTTGGCGGATCGGTCGCATCTTCATGCTGGGTTTGTTCGTTCTGTTCACCATGGGTTCCCTGACCCTGTTCGTTCAGTTCCTGCATCTTGCGGCGTTTTTTTTCGATGTCCTTCTCTTCTTTTTTGCCGAAGAACTTGAGGAATTCCTTGCGGTTGATGGTTTCCTTTTTCAGGAGTACGGTTGCGATCTCCTCCATTTTTTCTTTATGGGTCGAGATGATCTGGCGGGTCCTGTCTTCCGCTTTTTTGAGGATTTTTTTGACCTCAGTATCGATTTGGGCCGCGATTTCTTCGGAATAGTTGCGGATATGTCCGAAGTCCCTGCCGAGGAAAATCTCGTTGTTCTGTTCACCGAAAATGACCGGTCCGAGGGAGCTCATACCGTAACGGGTCACCATGTTGCGGGCGATGTTGGTGGCTTTTTCCAGGTCGTTGGAAGCGCCCGTGCTCATTTCACCGAAGAAAGTGATTTCGGAAACATAGCCTCCGAGGAGTGAACAAAGTTCGTCTTCGAATTTGCTTTTGGCTTTAAGATGTTTGTCTTCTTCGGGGAGGAACCAGGTCACGCCGAGGGCCATGCCACGGGAGACGATGGAGACTTTATGGACAGGATCGCAGTTTGGCAGGAGCTGGGCGACGAGAGCGTGGCCGATTTCGTGGTAGGCAGTGATCTTCTTTTCTTCCTTGGTGAGAACACGCGATTTCCGTTCAGGGCCCATGATGACCTTTTCGATGGACTCTTCGAGTTCGGACATCTCAATCTGTTTTTTGTTGCGGCGGGCCGTCAGGATGGCGGCTTCGTTCATGAGGTTTTCCAGGTCTGCTCCGGCAAAGCCAGGGGTCTGCTGGGCAATTTTTCCGAGGTCGACGTTCTTGGCGAGAGGTTTATTGCGGGAATGGACTTTGAGGATGGCTTCGCGGTCGGCGACGTCGGGAATGTCCACCACCACTCGGCGATCGAAGCGTCCGGGACGGAGCAATGCCGGGTCGAGAACGTCGGGACGGTTGGTGGCCGCCATGACGATGACATTGGTATCTTTTTCGAATCCGTCCATCTCGGTAAGGATCTGGTTGAGGGTCTGTTCACGTTCGTCGTGTCCACCTCCCAGGCCCGCGCCGCGCTGTCGTCCAACGGCGTCGATTTCATCGATGAAGACGATGCAGGGTGCATTGCGCTTAGCCTTGCGGAACAGGTCGCGGACGCGGCTTGCGCCAACACCCACGAACATTTCCACGAATTCGGAACCCGATATATTAAAGAAGGGGACGTTTGCTTCTCCTGCAACGGCGCGCGCCAGCAAGGTTTTTCCTGTTCCCGGTGCGCCGACGAGCAGTACGCCCTTGGGAATCTTGGCGCCCATGTTGGTGTATTTGCTGGGATTTTTCAGGAAGTCGACGATTTCAACAAGTTCTTCTTTGGCTTCCTTGGCTCCGGCGACGTCGGCGAAGGTGGTTTTCTGTTTTTCTTTGTCGTAAAGGCGCGCGCGGCTCTTGCCGAAGGACATAGCCTGATTGTTGCTGTTCTGGGCCTGGCGCATCATGAAAGCGAAGAAGCCGATGATGAGGAGGGTCGGGAGCAAATAACCGATGAGGTTGAGCCAGAAGTCCGTGCCGTCGGCGGGCTGGATGTCGATAACGATGTCTTTTTTGATCTGGTCCGGAACGTCCTTCAGGAGATCATCGACGGTTTCTCCGCTCTCTTTATAGGTATATTCCTGGCTGTTATCGATTCTGGCGATGTTGAGTTTGTCGCCTTCAACGGCGATTTTGGCGATTTCACCCGATTTCGCCTGCTCGACAAACTGGTCGAGCGTGATTTTTTTAACATTGCTGCTGCCCGGATTGAAAATAATGTACGCTGCGGCAATGAGCAGTGCGATAATAACCAGGTAAATGAAACTGTTGCCCGGTCTGCGATTCGGCATTTTAAATCTTGGAGGCGTGTCGTCCATATTGGCCATATTGGAGAAATAGATTCCTAAAACAAAGTGGTTCCATTTTACCTATTTTTGGATACTGAGTCTAATGTATCTCTTTTTTGTCGTTTTTCCGCGCGGTTCCCAGCTTACCTCTAAAAATGTTCGAGGTCCAAACTCTTTTTTTTTGCCGGCCTGCCGCTGTCCGAGGACGTTAAGAATTTCTTCGAGATGTTTGTTGGCGAGCTTTTTGGTCGAGCCGTGAAATTTTTTGTAAAGGTGTGCCAAAAGGTGTTTCTGGAACGCGGAATGTTCTTTCAGGAATGTGTCGAGTTCAATCCCGTTTTTTTTTTCGTTTTTGAGGAGCCAGTGTTCGCACTGTTGTTCGAGATAGTTGCTGGTCTGGGCAAAATTTTTCAGGGTGTCCCTGAAGGTTTGTTCAAAATTGGGATTGATTTTCGGAAAGAGCGGAATGATTTTTTTCCTCAGCCAGTTGCGGGAAAATTCAGGATTTTCGTTCGAAGCGTCGAGGCGATAACGTGTGCGGTGTTTTTTGAGATTTTCGAGGATTTCTTTTTTGGTGATGCCGAGGAGCGGCCGTAAAATGTGACGTTTCCGATTTGCGGTTTCCATGCCTTTGATGCCGTTGAAATGAGCTCCGCGAATGAGGTTGAAAAGCATGGTCTCAATGTTGTCGTTAAGATGATGGGCCGTGACGATCCATCGCGCTTCGGAGTTTTTTCTCAGTTTTTCAAAAAAAAGATAGCGCGCTTCCCGTGCAGCTTCTTCCAGATTTTTTTTCGTTTTCAGAACGCCTTTTTTGATCCGTTTTACCTTGAAGGGTATGCGGTGTTTTTTGCAGAATAAAGCCACGAATCTTTCATCGCCGTCGCTGTCTTTGCCGCGCAGGCCATGATTGACATGAGCGACGATTATACGGAAGGGGACGCGTTTTTGCAGATCAAGACATCGCTCCAAAAGGTACATCGAATCAGGGCCGCCCGAAACGCCGACAATGATCGTATCTTCAGGCCCGACGTTTTTTTCCATGCTTGCGCTGAAGTCGTCCATGGATTTTTTTTGTCCTTTCATTGTGGTTTTTAATGAGTCGAGTAATCAGGAAAAGGTCGTCGTCGTCCGCCATCTTGTTCCACATCATTTTTCCGCATTTTTTGCATCGGTGGAGGATTTTGAAACCTTTTTTGGCGGTCTGTTCGATGTCGACGGGTTCCATGAGCCCTAAACAGTCGCTGAGGCGGTCTCCGGGGGTGTGTTCGTCGACGTGGAGCGAAGAGAGGCAATTTCTGCAGTGGTTGCGGCACCCTTTTGCGGCTGGAGGATTCGCTTCACCGCACTTTTTGCAGACAAACGGTTCGTTGCGGTGAATGGGGTTCTTTTTCGTGGGCTTGATGGTTTGAGTTCTCACTTGTTTTATGGTATAATAATCAGATAAATCTTTTAAAACACAAACCTATGGAAATCAAAAAGTCGGTCTCAAGTATGGTTGAGACCCAAAAAAATCGTCCGGTTCTCTTTATTTTTTCCATTATCTTACTGGTAGGTCTCGTGGCTTTCGCATTGTATCTTTCTTTTGCCAAGTCGGCAATCCAGGAGCAGCAGAAGCAACTTGATGCTGATATCACTTCGCTCAACAGTCAGATCCAGCAGCTCCAGTCGCAAAATGTGGAGGGGCAGCAGTACGCGCAGGAATGGCTCGCCCAGCTTGATAAAACCGAGGTCCGCTGGTCCCAGGTCATCAAAACGCTCCAGGATCTTCTTCCTGTGGATCCTTTGACGCAGCAGGCGCATGTCCAGTTCTTGTCCTACTCAGGAGCCGCAGGCGGGAAGCTCACCATGAACGCACAGACCGTTGCCGGTTCAAGCGATGCTTTCGGTGACGTCTCGACCCTTCTCAACGTTTTCAACAACAGCTCGTATTTCAAAAACGCTTACGTTCCTTCGATCAGTCACGGGATCACCCAGGCCGGGCAGGGCATCCTGACGTTTGTTTTTAACGTGACCTACGAAGAACAGCTTCCGCAGGCACAGCCTCTCGGAACGCAAAGGGTCCAGACCGGTTCAACGCAGCAAGCCGCGCCTTCCGGTACTTCGGCAGGGGATACCCAGAAAGTTCCCCGTTCGTCTTAAATCAATAATATTTTAATTTTTCCGCTATGGCTTCAACAACAATGTCATCAGCTCCGCATCAATCCTCGAAAAATCTCCTGACGCTTATCGTTTTTCTGGTTGTCTTCATCGGTGCGGTATTTTACGTCAAACCGCTCTGGGATGACGTCAGCAGTCTGAGTCTTGGTCGCGACGATAAAATGCAGCAAAAAGAGCAATTGACCAACCAGCTCAAAAGTCTCCAGGACATTCAGCAGAGCATGAGCCAGTCTTCGGAAGTTTCCCAGCAGACGACACTCAACGCGATTCCACAGCGATTGGAGCAGGATAAGCTTATTACTGATTTGACCGGCATCGCGACGGCAAACGATATTGCCCTCAACAGCGTCAATTTCACCATTAACGCCGCTTCAAGCGACCGTATCAAAAAGGCAGGCGTCAACGCAAACCTGACCGGCGATCTCGGCGGACTTCTCGGGTTTTTGAAAGGTGTCGAGTCCAGTACCCGCAAACTGTCGGTCAAGACGATCAGCGTTCAGACCGGGACGACCGATACCGGCATTCCCCGCGTCAATTTTAACGTCAACATGGAAGCTTACTATCTGGATAGTATTTAATGTTGTTTTCTCTTCCCTATGGAAATTTCTCAACTTCCGAATCAGCCGCAAAAATCCGATAAACCTTCCGCCAAGTCCTTTTTGAAACAGCTTGGGAAGAAGGCTGAACGTCGCGGCCCTGAAGTCATTTACGGACTTTACGACAGCGCCCATCAGCCGATGATGACGCGACTGAACGATTTTTTGATCGATCACAGTAACGTCCCGCTCCAGGAAAAATCCTACTTTTTCCAGCTGCTTTCCGTGATGGTCGATGCCGGCATTCCGGTCATCCAGGCCGTAAAGATGCTCGCCCGCAGAACGGAAAGCGAAAGGTTCCGCAGGGTTTTGAACACCGTGGCGTATAGCGTGAGCCAGGGAAAGAATCTTTCCGAATCCATGGCTCGTTTTCCGCAGGTTTTCAGTGAAGTGGAAATCGGCGTGGTCAAAGCCGGTGAAGCCGCAGGGCATCTCGATAAAATGCTCTCCCGTCTGGCGACGCAGCTTGCCAAATCCCATGAACTCCAGGTGAAACTTATTACCGCCTCGGTCTATCCGGTGGTGGTTTTGATCGTTCTTTTTCTTGCGGCCACGGGGATGTTGATCTGGGTTATTCCAAGTCTGCTTCAGCTTTTGACTGAGGGCGGGTTGCCCGCAGACCAGCTGCCGTTCGCCACTAAACTTTTGGTGGGGTTGAGTTTTGTGATGTCCAACTACTGGTGGGCCGTTTTTCTCGGCATCGCCGTGTTTTATCTCGTTGTCAGATATTCCATTTCCACCGAGAACGGACGATACCGCTGGGATCTTTTCAAACTTCGCATTCCCGTCGTGGGAACGCTTCTGCGCAAGGTATTGATCCTTCGTTTTGTCAGCATGCTCGGAATCCTTCTGGAATCCGGGTTGCCCGTGGTCCAGGCGCTGACGATCGTGGCGACTTCGCTTAACAACGAGATTTACCGTCTCAAGGTGTTTGAAGTCATCGCCAAGGTCCAGCAGGGACAGAAAATTTCAGACAGTCTGATGGACACGCCGTTTTTGTTTCCGGAAACCATCGTGCAGATGATGTCCGTCGGCGAACAGTCCGCCTCGATCGGGTATATCACCCAGAAAGTCGGAACCCAATACGATATGGAAATCGATTATTCGCTCAAACAGGTCATGGCACTCCTTGAACCCGTCCTTATCGTTTTCGTGGGTTTCACGGTGGCATTGCTGGCGCTCGCCATTTTGACGCCGATCTTCAAGTTGACCCAGCTTGTATAACGGACAAGCGACGGAGAAAGAGTTTGGGTGGAGGATTGCGCGAATGTTCAAACCATCAACGTTATGAAAAAAAACTTTGACCATTCAGAAAAAAAACTTCAGGGGTTTACCCTTGTCGAGATGCTCGTCGTCATCGTGATCGTCGGTATTCTGGCGGTCCTGGCGGTGAGCAGTTTCGGTACCGCTCGACGGAAAGCCCGTCTGGACGTTGCCGTTGATTTGATCGCGAGCAGCATCAAAGAGCAACAGGGCAAAGCAAGAACAGGGAACCAGGTCAGTGACCAGACGTCCTGTTACGGGGTGGTTTTTCAGAAAGCCGAGCCCTATGTGCAGACGGTGTCCATTCCTTACGTTTCCGTGGCCAAGGAGCAGAATTCGCCCTATGCCGATTATTGCGATACCAATAATTCCACCGCGCCGATAGTGAAGACGGCTCTCGCCGTCGACCAGGACATTGAAGTCGACGGCATCCAGAAGGCCGGGGCTTCCGTCGGCAATCTCGCGCTGGTTTTCAAACCTCCTTTCGGGAGCGTCTACCAGGCCGACACGGCCGAGAACGTTGCCCCGGACGCAAAGGCCGATCAGAGCATGGTGCAGATTTTTTTCAACCAGGGCGGCAACGATCCGACCGATGAACGAGGTCTGCAGTTTGATCCTTTGACCGGCATGGTCGGCAGAATCAGCCCTTCCGCCCAAACGCTTACCCAGATTCAATTACCAACGCCATGAAGAAATTTTCTTCCAACAAACAGGCTTTTACCCTCGTGGAGGTCATCGTGGCCTTCAGCGTCCTGGTGCTGGTGATCGTGGCTTCGACCAATCTTTTGGTTTCGGTCATACGCAGCAATACCGAAAATGAAAACACTCTCGTCGCCTATGGGCTTGCCCAGGAAGGACTTGAGGCCGTCCGCAACATGCGCGACAGCGATTGGCTCCTGGGAGCGGATTTTGAGGGGTACGTCGGGACGAGCTGCGTCTGGGAAGGTGGATGTTTTCCGCAACAGATCGATACTTCTGCGGATTACGTGTTGGATTTCAGACAGATCGACAGCCAGGGCGCCGACATTACGCATGCCAGCGATTTGCAGAGTGTATCGCCCTGGATGTTTTATCCCGTGGATTTAAGCGATCCGAACGGGCTGGACTGGCAAAAGACGAAGCTTTACATTCCCAAAGCACCGGATCAGGGACAAAATCAGGTTCCGGTCTGGTATAAACCCTGCGTCAACGGTTGTGACAATACGGTGACTCAGAGTCCTTTTTCCCGATACATCGAGGTTGTCCCTGCGGGGTATCAGGCAGGAGATACCGACATTAAAAAATACCGCGTGACTTCTGTCGTGCGTTGGCAGGAGATCGGTCGTCCCAAAGAAGTACGTTTGACGACTGAACTCACTGACTGGAAAGGAGGCCCGTTATGATCCATCACACTTTTAAAACCCGTAATGGATTCACCCTCATCGAACTTCTCGTGAGCATCGCCATCTTTGTGATGTTCCTCGGCGTTGTGTCGCTGTCGTATATCGGCATCGTGCGTTCGCAGCGTCAGGCCAACGAGGTGCGCAAGATGTACTCCGACGTCCGCAGTTTTGTTGAGTCGTTGGCAGAAGACATGCGTCTCGGGACGATCGATTACGACTGTTATCAGCCCTCATTGAGCGCGTCGAACAATTCTCTTCTGGCTTTTTTGGGAGGCATCGTCGCTCATGCCGCACCGAATCCTTTGCCGATACCTCTCCAACTCAATCCGAATCTGAATCTTGCGGTTCCTCTGCTTCAACTCCAGAACAACCCGTGTCCTTTCAATGCGATCCTTGATCCTTCAACCTATCATGCGGATCAAAGTCCTTACCTTGCCATCGTGAACAAAGACCAGACCCAGAAAGTCGTGTACTGGTTCGACAAGGACAACCAGCAGCTCAAGGTGAAACGCTATGTCGGCCAGAAAGAGGATAATACCGATATTCCTCAGTGGTCCGATGCACCGGGATATTCATCCACAGATGACGGGGTCGATCCTTTGAACGGATCCAGGACGCTGCTTTCCGACATGGTGAAGGTGACGAACCTGACTTTTTCGGTGAACCCTCCGGTCAATCCGTACGCTTCGGCGAATTATGCCAAGAACCAGTACCAGTTCCAGCCAAAGGTGACGCTCACCATGACCGTGGAAAACGCTTCCTACAACGTTGCACCGTTCCATCTGAATTTTCAGACGACGCTTTCTTCCAGAGTTTATAGCCGTTCAAGCTCATGAAAAACCTTACTGTCACAATGAGGAGAGCAATGTATTCCGCAAAAAAGGGGAGCGCTCTGCTGATAGCTATTCTGGTGATGGGGATTTTGATTACGCTGACCTTGGGTTTGAGTAACCTGGTCATCCGCGAGATCAGCCAGACCACGGACGTGGTGTCCGCCGGCAAGGCCTATTTTGCGGCCGAAGCGGGCATCGAGAACGCACTGCTGGATCTTCACGAAAATCTTCCCGGGTATGAAACCCAGAATCCCGGCGATCCCAACGATCCGTACGTTCCGATTCAGGACCCTGCCACGGGCCTGGACGCACGCTACCGCATTCAAAGTAAAGCTGATCCCACCTACAATAACGTTCCATCTTTCGATTCGGACAAACCGGTTTTCCTGACGGGCGACGTTCCGACCAACGTGAGCTTCGCGTACAGCGATCACCCCGAGGCCACTTATAAGGATCTTCCCCTGAGCGAATCGGCGGTCATACCGTTGTATTCGGCAAATTCGGACGGAACTTTTTCCAACGTGACGAATTTTTTGATCGAATATTATGTCGATTTCACCCAGGATGAGGCGACGGCATCGCAGATTAATTCCGGGGATTTCAAGAAGATCGATATTCTACGCTGGAAGATTTTCGGTAAACCGGATCCGAACCAGGGCGGCGACATTTCCAAAACCGACTCGATTTCCGATTTTTTCCCTTCAACGTTCGAAGCATCAGCTTCGTTCCCGATGTGTATCGGTACTGATCAGTCGCTGGCTCCGACAGCCAACCATCAGGGATGCCAGTTTCCCGCATTGTTGCCGAAAGCAGGGGCGAACCTGGGGCCGATGAAATCTCCGGATTGTGGAGCGCCGCCCGCGAGTGTTACCTCACGGATTCCGGGACCGCCACAGGAGGTCTTGCAGATATCCAGTACAACTGCACCATCAAGGATTTTATCGACCATCATGTCCAGAACTATCTCGTGCTCACCAACGTCATCAATCCGGATGTTTTGCGTCCGGGGTTAACGTTGAATTCCGCAGAATCCAAAGCCCTGTTCAAGATTCATTATCGCGTGGTGGCCCAGCCTTCCACGACGGATTCAAGTGCTCCGAGACTGGTTCGCGAAGCCGCTTCCGTCAGTTCGGACGGATACGCCGCGAACGAAAAGGTGAAACAGAGCATCGACGTCAAGATCGACCAGCGTTCGTTCCTGCCGGTGTTCAACTTCTCGCTCTACCACACCAAGACCGGCAGCTAAACGGTTTGAATTCATGATTGACAGTCGCTCTGAATATCGCTTCAATAAAGGGGTGTTTTTTAGCTGATATTCATGCCTTCAAAGTTTTATGTCACCACATCAATTGCTTACGTGAATGCCAAACCCCACATCGGGTTCGCCATGGAAGTTATCCAGGCCGACGTCCTGGCCCGCTATCACCGTCTTCTCGGTGATGATACTTTTTTTATGACCGGAACGGACGAACACGGCATGAAAATCGAGCAAACGGCTGAGGAACAGGGCAAAACGCCCCAACAGCTTGTGGATGAGAACTCTGGTTATTTCCGCGCGCTTGAACGTTTGCTGACGCTTTCCAATGATAAGTTTATCCGCACTACCGACGATTTTCACATGGAGGGTGCCAAAAAGCTGTGGTCCAAACTCGTGGAATCCGGTGATATTTACAAAGGTTCCTACGAAGGTCTGTATTGCGTGGGCTGTGAGTCTTTCAAAACGGAACGGGAGATCGTGGACGGCATGTGTCCTCTCCACAAAAAACCTCTGCAAAAGGTTAAGGAGGAGAACTATTTTTTCAAACTTTCCAAATATTCCGACGAAATCAAACGGAGGATTTTTGAGCGGGATCTGGTTATTCTCCCGGAAGCCCGCAAGCACGAAATTGTGTCGGTTCTGGACGAAGGGCTCAAGGACGTCAGTTTTTCCCGTCCCAAAAAAGTGCTGAAGTGGGGGATAGAAGTGCCCGGTGATCCCGACCAGGTAATGTATGTGTGGTGCGACGCGCTGTCCAACTATATTACCGGGGTGGGTTATGGCAGTGACGAAAAACAGTTCAAAACGTTTTGGCCCGCGGATGTGCATCTCATCGGTAAAGACATTCTGCGTTTCCATTCCGCCATCTGGATCGGGATGCTGCTTTCGGCCGGAATCCCCGTTCCGCGGGCGATTTACGTGCACGGGTTCATTACTTCCGAAGGCATGAAAATGAGCAAGAGTCTGAACAACGTGGTTGATCCGGTCACGGTGGTCGAACAGTTCGGCGTGGACGCTTTACGGTATTTTTTGTTGAAGGAGATCCCGACGATGGACGATGGAGACTTCAGCAAAGATCGCTTCAAGATCGTTTACGATTCGGAACTTGCGGACACCTACGGCAATCTCGTCAGCAGAGTCCTGGCAATGGCTTCCAAATATTTTGAGGGGAAGATGCCGGAGGCAACGCTTGGAGGCGAGTTTGAACATTTTCACGGTGATTTTGAAAAATTTTGGAAGAGCTATGACGAAGCGATTGGAAGGTTTGATCTCAAGGTCGCTTTGGAGCATGTGATCGCCCGGGCGATCGAAGCCAACCAGTTCGTGGAAGTTAACAAGCCCTGGGCTTTGGCCAAGACCGATCCCGAGAAGCTCGCCCAGGTCATGGTCGTTCTGCTGGAAATGATCCGTCAGACCACACTGGCGTTATTGCCTTTCATCCCAACGACCGCGCAGAAAGTCCTTGCCTATTTGGGACAGGGTGAAGTTTCAACATACGGCGCAGCAAGAACCTGGGGCATGCTCAAAGCCGGCACCCAGCTTCAAAAAGCCGAACCGCTTTTCCCAAAGGTGGCGCCAGAGGCATCTAGCTAAAAATCAGGAAAAATGTTATAATATATGGTAAAAATAAAAAACAAAATATGCAAAAATTTATTCGTCATCTTCGTTTTTCCGCTTCTTTTTTTGAGCGTCGCTTGGTTTTCATGGCTGGACCCGAAAGTCCGGGTGAAGGGAATGAAAATAAAAAACCTCAAAATGCTCCGAAAGAAAGTGTTGATCTCGATAATGAAAACACGCCAGATAACGCTAAATTCGCTGAGCAGTTCAAGAAAGATTTCGCTGACAAGATTAAAGACAACCAAATGGTCGTCGACCACGTTCAGGATAACGTGACATATCGTTATACTTTTGAGATCAAAAAAGGTGAGGTCAAGATTCAAATCAAAAAAGTGAATGTCAGTGAACAGAAAGAGAAAGGAGAGACAAATCCTATCAGTACAGAGATCACTTTTTCACGTTTGTATTCCGGGAAAATTTTCGGGATGCCGGAAGTTCCTAAAGTTTTGGAAGAAAACAAAGCACAACCTGCTCAGCCGACTTTAGATGATGTTGGTAAGAAGATAAGTGAGGCGAAAAATTTCGATGAATTCAAAAAAAGTCTTGGAAACACTCCTGATAATATGTTGAGCGAAGCGACATTTCAGAAAGTTTTGGCTGATTATTTTAAGAAGGTTCCAAGTACGGATAAAGCACAAGCAGATCAAGTTTCTCAATGGGTTACCGGAACACAGTACCAAGGGAATCCAGCCAAGTTTGTGCAGGATCTGGATTCCGGCAAAGTCTTGGTCGATGATATGCGGAAAATTTTCGAAAATGCAAACATTCCGGTTGCGAAGAATAAAGAAAAGCAAGGGTCTCCTGAAGCCGGTTCGGAGCAATTGCTGGGAAAGGAGCAGGCTGAACAACAAATGACAGAAAAGGTGAATGCCATTTTGGCAAAATATGAAACCATGGATCCGAAAATTTTTACTGGTACCTATAAAACTGTTGAACAGCTTTTGGCAGTCGCTGCTAAGGAGGTTAACGATTTTAATACGGATTTTGCAAAAAAAGTTGACCCCAAAGCTCCTGCGGAAGTAAGGATAAAGGGCTTCCACATAAGCACGAAAGGTTCTGGGTTCAGTATCGCAGACGTCAGTAATATGAATGAAACCAATGCCTACGATTGGGCTCACAGGGTTTTCCTTGATAGATCCGAAGCAATAAGAAGCCCCGACGATTATAAAGAATGCTCCACGCTCATGCAGAGAATGACTGACTGCGTCAACGGAGAGGGTATTACATCCCTTGAATCTAAGATCGCGAATGGAAGCATTGATACACTTGAAAAGTTCAAGGCTGAAATCAACACCATGTTTGACACCTTTATTTCTAAAAAATTGAAAGCGAGTGATTACAGCCCGAAAGGTCGCGATATGAACATGTGGATTTCGCTTAAAGGTGTCCCTGTCCAGGTCATGTTCAAACAGAACGGAAATATTTCGTGGTCTTATAAGGGGTTTGAAAATGCTCTGGCTTACAGGTTTTTGGTCGGGACAACCGACAGCAATTCAAACTTGGCCAAGACACTGAAGTTTGATGATAAAAGTTTAGTTGAAAGAGCGAATCAGTTTGCCGAAGCCCAGCGGTTGACGAGAAATCTTGCCATATCAGCGTGGGCTGACAGTTTTCGGGGAGTGGCCTATAGTCTTGATATTTTTAAAAAAGGGGACGGTCTCGATTTTAACGCCATCGATGCCAAACTTGTACAAAATGTAGAGGGCATTCTGGCAAAATACCGATATGACAGGAATTTATTGAAAGGTTTCGGATTCGGGCTCAATGACTATAATTTTGATTTTAAAGGGGAGCGATATAACTATCATTTCCGTTTTGATGAAAACGGCAAGCTGCTTATTGATCACACGAAAGAAAAAACCATGAATAAAGACCTTGCTGAGGCTGCGACGAAACAAAAAATGCAGGATTTTTTCAAGAAGTACCAGGATATGCCTCCCAAAGAGTTTGCCGGCAAGTTCAAAAGTAACGATGAGTTTTACAAACAGTTTTTGGTCGATGTAGGTTCGTTCACCGATAGTTATGCCCTTGCTGAAAGAGACCAGAAACTTTATGTGGCGATGAACGGTTTTCATGTAGAAAAAACTGCCGGTTCATCGAGCATCGGGTATGACAACGATTCTTTCTATCAACAGAAAAAGAAGGCGGCTGCTTAGGCTGTTACGAAGAAAGGCATACGTTTTTTACTTTGCATTCCAAATTTCCTTTTTAGCCCCCAGGTTTTGATTCACCGCCTGAACTGTTTCCTCCACCTGGAGTTGATTCGCCTCCAGATGGGGTCGAGGGCGTGGTTTGTTGTGTTGTCGTTTGCTGTGCCGTCGGTGTTGTCAAAACAGTAGAAATGACCACCCTGACGATTCCATAGGCGAGCATGATGACGAGTAAGCCGATAATTGCCCATTCAAGCGTTTTTTTTGCGCCTTCGAGGGCGTTCTGGTCACCGTGGGAGGTCACATAGCGTAACCCGGAGATAGCAATGATCAAGATCGCAACCGGAGCCGCGAGATATAAAAGGCCGCCGGCGATGAGCTGCAGGAAGTAATTTCCGTAGTCAGCGGAGGTTCCTCCTTGGATGACCACCACCGGTGCATACTCTGGATGGAGATTCGGGTCCAGGCTAACCTGAGCTAATGCTGCCGGTATGGTCGCGGTGAGGAGCGTAAATACCAGGCCGATGATGGTGAAGAATTTTTTCATGCGGTTGTGCTGAACTGGAGTTGGGAAATGCCAAGAACGATTGCGTAGGAAAGGGCGATGATGCCCAGCGCGAGAATGGACCACACGAGGATACCTTTGCCTTTCTTGATCTGGTCTTCGTTTCCTCTCGCCGAAACCATCAATATACCTGCGTAGGTGAAGGAGATGAAAGCGATACCTCCGGTAATTTGCAGCAGAAACTTGATGATGTTGGTGAGGGTGGTCTGCCAGTCGCTGCTTGTGCTTTTGGCGATGTTGGACACGATGCCGATTTTTGACTGGTCTCCGTTCGGCGCTCCGCTTGTATAGTTGAAAGGTCGGAAAAGATCATTGACGCTTGTCGGAGCGGTCGGAGTTGTTGTGTTTGTCGTGTCGTCCGCCAAGGTTACTGATGCCGTTAAGGCAGAAATGCCGGCGCCCAGGAGGAGCAACATAAACAAACTGTAGAATTTTTTAAACATCGTTAGATTTTGATGGAAGTAATGATCTGGACGATGGCGAACGAGAGTATGGCGATCAGGAGCCCCGCCAGTGCCCAGGTGATGGTCTTTTTGGCAGCCCCGATTTTTTCTTCGCTGCCGTAGGCGGTGAGGATCTGGATGCCTCCGATGATGACAAAAAGCAACGAAAGACCTCCGGTCAGGCCGATGACGATGTTGGTGAATGCGGGGATGACATCTTGCTGCAATGCCTGAGGGTTATCCTTTCCGACGCCTGGCAGTTTGAGCGTGGAAATGTCGATCTGCCCAGTAGCCGGTTTTGTTTGTACGTTCGTTCCTTCCGGGATAATCGGCGGTTTGGTCAAGGTGAGTCCGCTCGTGTCGTCGGCGAGCGCCAGCCCGCTTCCGGCCATGGCCATGAGGGTCAGCACTCCAACAATGGTGAGAAAGATTTTTTTCATCTTAACCTGCGGTAAAAAAGTTTGGGTTGATGGTATAGAGAATCAGCGCGGAAAGGAACAGCAGGACCAAGCCGGCCAGGGACTGAATGATGCGTTCTTTGGCTTTTTCGGTTTTACCCTGGTCTCCTCCGGCCGTTGAAATTTCGATGCCGCCCCAGACCAGTAAAAGGACCGTGACGATGCCGATGGTCCCTGCAGCCCATTTATAGATGGTTCCGACGTAAGTGTAGAGCAGCTCCGCCCCGGACTTGGTAAAGAAGATCTGTACGCGCTGGCAGGTCGCCGAATCCGGGTTGCAGGTGATTGTGTATGTTGTGGTGGTTTGATTGGTGGTGCTGTCCGTCGTGGTTTGACGAAAGCAGTTTTTGACGTTTCCTGAGCTTGAGTTGGTTTGACCGATCTGTTCTTCGAGTACGGTGATGATATAGCCCTGGGTTTTGTCCGGGTGATTGAAGTCGTCACAGCTCGGGTTTTGCAGAGCTGCGTGAGAGACGTTTGCTGTTTGCAAAAACATCATTGCAAGTGCTGCAACCTGAACCGCGACAATCATGAGTTTAGGTTTTTGGGATTTCATAGAAAAGACTTTGAACGAATGCAGTGATGACGTAGGAAAGAAGGGCTACAGCCAGGCCGATGAGGGCCATTTTGATAATGTCTTTGCCTTTGGTAAGCTGGTTTTCGTTGCCGTGCGAGGTCATGAGGAAAAATCCTCCGATCACGATGGCCACGAACGAAAGTGAACCGATGGTGAGCGTAAGGAAGTTGATAATTTCGATAATGAAACTTCCAACCGGGTTCCCGGTTTTGAGGTAGGACTGTTTCTGTCCCGATGCTGTCAGATAACTTGATACATTAAAAGAAGCTGAAGATGCGCCGGTGTCGGTCGTTCCATTCGTTGAGCTGTCCGCCGCAAGCACCGCTCCATGCATCCCAAGTACGAGCGCGACGCTCAACACCGTCTGGATGGCGAGTGTGGCGAAAGACATGTTTTTGAAAAGGTTTTTGCGCATGGTTCGGTTTTTATTTTTATCTATATATTTTAGCATTTTTTGGCTTTTTTGACAATAAAGAAAGGGTTCCGGGGTCGTGGAATCCAGTGACACTTGTCTTGGTGATGAATTTTGGCTATGCTGTTTGCGTTTTCAGGCCTTTAGCTTAAGCTGTAAGGCCCTCAGTTGACACTTTTTGGGCCTTTAGCTCAGTTGGCTAGAGCGCTTCCATGGCATGGAAGAGGCCAGGGGTTCAAGTCCCCTAAGGTCCACCAAAGTTTTTCAGATTGGAAAATCCTGATCAAATTACGCTTCAGGTTCGAACTCCTGAGGGAGGTTCGCCATAGCCTCTTCTTCGCTGATGAGGTCGGCTTCCAGAAGGTCCGTAATGGATTTTTTCATCGTCTGCATGCCTTCCTTGAAGCCCGTTTCGATGGCTGAATCGATCTGGTGCGTCTTGGATTTGCGGATCATGTTGGCGATGGCGTTGTTGTTGAACATGATTTCAAGCGCCGCGATGCGTCCTTTGCCGTCTTTGGTTTTGACGAGGTTCTGCCAGATGACGGCGCGGAGACTTTCGGAAAGCTGCGCGCGGATCTGGTTCTGCTGTTCAAAGGGGAAGGCATCAATGATGCGGTCGACGGATTTGGCCGCGCCGCTGGTGTGCAGGGTGGCGAGGACGAGCTGCCCGGTTTCGGCTGCGGTAATGGCCAGTGCAATGGTTTCCAGGTCACGCATTTCACCGATGTAGACGACGTCCGGGTCTTCACGGAGTACCGAGCGGAGCGCGTTGTGGAAGCTCTTGGTATGGGTTTTGACTTCGCGCTGTTCGAAAATGGATTTCTTGTTCTGGTGAACGAATTCAATCGGGTCCTCAACGGTGATGATATGGGCAGCCTCATTGACGTTGATTTCGTTGAGGACCGCCGCCATGGTGGTCGATTTACCGGAACCGGTCGGCCCGGTGACGATGATGAGACCGTTGTTGAATCCGGGGATTTTTTTAAGTTGTTCGGGAAGCCCGAGCTCGTCGAGACTGTAAACGACTTCGGGGATCAAACGAAAAGCCGCGCCCATACCTTTGCGTTGGACGAACATGTTGACGCGGAAGCGGGCGACGTTTTCGATGTCCACCGAAAAATCCAGGTCCAGATTCTGGACGAAGAATTTTTTCTGTTCGTCCGTCATCATTTCCAGGAGATAATCTTCCGCCATTTTTTTGGTGAGGACGGGGTGCTCGTCGATCAAAACGAGGTCGCCGTTAATGCGCAGCACGGGTTTGGAACCTGTCGTGATGTACACGTCGGAAGCCTTGTACTGGACGGCTGTCCTGAAGATTTTTTCAAGTTGTACTGCCATAGTTGTAGGGTTTTATTTTTATTTTTGGTTTTTTTGCGGTATTTTTTGCCTCGAGCTCTTGAGCTGTTTTCTTTAAATGTCGAGGTCTTCAAAGTCTTTGTCTTCTTCGTCATCGAGGCTTTTGGGAAGAACGTTTTCGATGGCCGCCCATTCGCTGTCTTCAAGTTCCGGGATGATGATGGTGACGCGGTCACCGACTTCAGCGCGGAAATAGGTCACTGATGCCAGAAGCACCTTGAAGGCTTTGCTGTTGGCGATGACTTTGTACTGGCCGTTTTCGTAAGTGAGCGTTCCGATGATTTTTTTGCGTTCGATCGGGCCGATCTGTTTGTAGACGAAAGAGCCGTCTTCCATGATCGTCAGTTTCAAAATGTCCCCCGGGACAAGTTTGGATTTGCTCGCATAGTTTGCGGGGACTGAGTAGGTTTTTTTGTCGGGGCCGATCATGTTTTGACCGTCAAAAACGCCTTCGATGACATGGCGTTCACTATTGCTGGACATGGAGCCGACTTTTTCGGCCATGGCAGTATACTGGGTTTTTCCGGGACCTCCGGTCATTTCCTGAAGAATCTGTTTGGCCGAACGTAAGTTGGCTTCTGCAGAATCCAGCATTTCCTTAAGAAGGGCGATTTTCGAAGCTTGTGACATTTTGTTTCTTTTAAGGATTTGGTTTTGCTTTTATTTATTCGGCACTTTTGTCGGTTTTTCCTCTTTTCTTAAGTATACCAGATTTGGCCTTTTTCTTCAACCCGTTTCAGCGGGCTTGATCAGGTTGAGGCACCGGGACTTTTTTCTTTGTTTTCAACGAGGCTTTGCAGTACGGCGCGGCGGGTGGTTCCGATGTTGGAGAAGATGCGGAAGGTGAAGACGAAGGTGGCGGCAAGGTAGAGGTCAAGCCCGAGTTTGTCCCCGAGCAGCGTGATGGCGATGGAAAGGATGATGTTGAAAAAAAGACCCGTAATGAAAATAATGGCGTCGAAACGATCGTTGGTGATCTCGGCTCTGATGGCTCCAAAAAGCGCATCCAGAATGCCCATGATGACCACCGCGGAGTATTTGGTGAGTTCCAGCGGGATAGGGAAGTTGATGCCTAGCCCGAGGACGATACCGATGACGATGCCGACAATTGCCCAGATCATTGAAAAAGAATCAAGAAATGAGAAGAAAGAAAAAAGAGGTTTTTTAGGCTCGAGGCTTGTATATGACTTTTTCATTGTCCGTCCCGGAGATCCTTAAGTCAATATATTCGAGCGGAGTGTTATAGATGTCGAGTTTTGGGAGAGCTTTTTTGAGCTTGTCCAGCTGGGCGTTGAGGTCTTTTTCCATGTCGATCCAGACCATGAAGTTTTTTTCGGTCTGGAGGTGGACTTCGCGTTCGCGCACGTGGTATTCGGCGTTGAGGATTTTCATCGAAAATTTTTCCTGGAACGACGTGACCGCATTGAGGATATAGTTGAGTTTGTCCTGATCGATGGCGTCGGTATGGACACTGAACACCTCGTTCGTGAAGATTTTTATGTACGGAAGATCGGGATTGTCGATATTCTCGTCGGTCAGGAAGCCCTGGCTGTCCACGAGGAATTTCTTCTGGATGCCCTCCACGACATTCACTATGTTAGCAACAATCGGATATTTTTCAATTTGTAGCCGGATTTTCTGGGGGAATATTTTATTGACGATGATTTTTTTGAACTCCGGATGGATGGCGCGGACGTCATTGACGATCTGCTGCTGGTCGACAAAGATGAGGTTCTGGTTCTTTTCTTTTTTGAGCAGGGCGTTGAGGTCGTCTTCGGTCGTCACTTTCGTCCCGTCTTCGACGATATCCCAGGTTTTGACGTCAAAAAAATTTGAGAACCCCACGAGGTAGATAATCCCGATGAGTACGGCCAGTCCAACCAGAAGAGTGAGCGTTTTTTTCGCTTTGGAAACGGTTCGCGGCTGGATGGTGGGCATCACCAGCGTTTTTTTTCTTTTTCCTCGTTTAAAGAACTTGCTCGGTACGATGGCTTTTTTTACGTACGGTGAGCGAAGTTCGGCAATTCGACTTGAAGTGCCGCTTTTTTTACCCCTGAAGAGGGATTTTTTCTCTCTCCCGGGGATCTTCGATTTTTTTCTGAATGGGAAAATCCCCATGGTGGTCGCAAAAACGTGCCACCTAAAAATAAAGGAAACCGACGATCGTGACAAGGAAAAGTCCCGCAAATACCTTCAGAAGAGGTTTGAAGAGTTTTTTGTTTCCGAAGAGCAGGACCAGAAAGGCTTTCTGGAACATATTGAGGAACATTACCAGCAGGATGACGTTCTTGGCCTGGGTCATGGTGATCAGTTTTCCGGCGCTCGCGGCTGATGAAATGACGAAAGGGTCGTCGATGGCGAAGAACGCCGTGAGCGCCGCGATGATGTAGTAGAAGTTGACGCTGGCGTAGGTCAGGACGAGCTTGGCGATGAGCAACGCTCCGGAAATGAATCCTCCCATTTTCAGCGCTTGCATGAGTTCGAAAGGCGTCTTGAGCTTCATCGCTTTCGCCGGTTTGATACCGGATTTCTTTTTGTGGAAGTAAAGGTAAGCGCCCGCTCCCATCAAGTAGAGCGCCATCAGCAGGACCGGAATGAACGTCCGGTTGAAAAGTTCAGCGTTGAGTGCCCGGATGAAAATGAACGTTCTGGTGAAACTGATACCGCAGGCGAAGATGATTCCGGTCACGAACGGCGTCGTTATTTCCGGATGTTTTTTGCTTTGTTGCGACAGGGAAAGCGAGGTGGCGGTACTGGAATACAGACCGCCGATGAGTCCGGAAATGCTGATGCCTTTTCTGTTTCCGATAGTTTTGATGAGGATGTAGCCGAGAAAACTTATGCCGGATACAAGGACCACCAGAAACCAGATATTGTAAGGGTTGAGGACCTGGATCTGGTCGAAAGCCGCCGGAGGCGGCGTGTTGGGGAAGAAAGCGTTGTAAATCGTGTGGTCGTAGTATTGATTTGGCAGGAAAGGCAGGATGATAAACGCAATGATGGCGAATTTGACGGTGTCATAGATTTCATGGGTGTTGATTTTCATGACAGCATGGTGGAGTACCGTCTTGATCGAAAGGATCAAAGTCACAAGGATGGCAAGAATAACCGCCAATTGCATATATCCGTCCATGGCCATTGCTCCGAGTAAAAAGACCACGATCGTACTGATTTCCGTGGTGATACCGATTCTTTTCAGTGCAATGGCAAGGTAGATGTAACTGGAGAGCACGAACAGAATCAGGGCAATAAAACAGACCAGAAAGAATACGGGGTTGACGGTTTTTCCTAAAAAAGCCGATATTGCCCCAAACAGACAGATCAAAATGTCTGTTCTGATGCCGATCTGGCTGACGCCCTGTTTGTACTGTTTCGCTTTTTCTCTCTCCAATCCGATGAGCGCCCCGATGATGATGCTCGCTCCGATGGCAATGAGAATATTTAAGATATCCATGGGGTTTTTATGTTTGTTTTATCATGTCATTATAACATTTTCCATACAAAAAAGGAACCTTCCCGAAGGACAGGTTCCTGAAGCTGTTTGCGAAAAGAATTAGGCGTGGGCTTTGACCGCTTCGTCGAGTGCTTTCAGCAAAACCTCTTTTCTTACCTTGGCTTTGGCTTTATTGCGGCGTTTGCGGAGTTTGCTCTTGGGACGGAGCGCGTTCATGGTGCTGAGTCCGTGCTGGTGATTGATGTGTTTATTCGACATACGGAATGTGATTAAGGCCTTAGTATTTAAGCGAATAAGCCCCTGTAAGTCAAGGTAACTTTATACCTCCGGTTCGTCTTCGTCGGCGACTTCGGCGATTTCCTGAGGCTGACCTTGCATTTCCGCTCCGGGCTGAGCTGTTTCGACGGCCTGGGCCTGGGCGAACAGCGGAGAGCTGTAGAACTCCTGGATTCTGCGTTTGTGGTCTTCGGAGAGCTTGAGAAGGTCGTTTTCTTCCTCCCCCTGGAAATCTTTGCTGAACGGCATGAAGATTTTCTGTTCGTCGAAGGAACGCACGATGGAGAAAGCGATTTCGGAACGTATCTTGAGGATGTTGCAGGGCTGGTGAACCCAGAATTTGAGTTCGAACATGATGCCCGTATCCGTGAATTTTTTGAAGATGATGGAGTGTTTGGGGCTTTTGAGGACGGCGGGATTGTTTTCGAGTATTTTATCGAAAACGGTCATGGCCATGTTCATGTCCGAGGCGTAACCGATGGTGACGTCGACGGCGAGTCTCCTTACCGGACTGACGGCGATGTTGGAGTAGTTGATGATGGACTGCGTCATGACGTCGCTGTTGTAGATGGTGATGTAGCGGCGGTCGAATGTCTGAAGCGTCGTCGACTGGAAATCCATTTTGTGGACTTTTCCCGTGAACGTCCTGATTTTGACGGTATCGCCGATTTTGAACGGAGCCTTAAACAGAATCAAAATGCCGGCAACGTAGTTTTTGATGACGTCCTGAAGCCCGTAACTTAAACCCAGGATGCTGACGCTTACCAGAAGGGTCATGTCGATGCCGACGTTTTTGAGCGCCAGTGTGATAGTGATGACGACAATGAAACCGGTGGTGATTTTTTCGAAAAGATTGACCGCGGTCTGCTGTTCTTTGTGGGTGACCGCGATTTTTCTCAGCCTTCCTCGGAGATACCGGATCAAAAAAATGGCGACGATAACAATGACCGCGCTTTCGAGCACCAGCAGGAACTTTTCCAAAATTTGAGGAAGCAATGTCGAAAAATCGATGTTTCCTCCACTGCTAGCGTCGCCCGAGGGTATGGTTGTTGGCAAAGGTTGAGCCATGGGATTTCAGTTTTTGTTTTTTTTCAATTGTTTTTTCCCAACATTATACCAAAAATACGCTTTTTTTTCAATTCGGCCAGGTTTCTTCGGGTGTATTGTCGTTTGACGAAATTTTCAAATATGTTTATAATTAAAAGATTAAAATTAATATTTAAAATTTAAAAACAAAAATTTATGGAAAATACACCTGAGAATCCAACACCGGGAATGGTTCCTGGACAGACACCCGCACAAACGTCGAGTACAAATCCGACGACAGGCCAGACTCCATCGGCGAATCCGGCTGCTCAGACTTCAGCTCCAACTCCTTCTCCATCAGGTGGGGCGATGTCAGGAGCTTCAACACCGGCTTCGTCACCATCATCGGCTCCCGAACCTGAAAAGAAATCTTCCAAACTGCTTTGGTACCTGATCGGAGGGATCATTCTCATTCTTGTTATCCTCGGGATATTTTACGGGTTGGGCATGGGCGGACTTTTCCAGGGAAACACCACGGCCGTGAATCCTCTTACCACGAGCGTCACGAAAATTGCCGTCGTTCCGGGATTTTCAGTCGCCCAGCAAAACGGCGTTTCGGTCGATAGTTCCCGTTTGAAAATTGATGTGAGCAAACTTTCGAATAAAACGGTAGACGTTTATATGGATGATGCCGTCGTCAGGCAGAATTTCCGCGGGGCTTATCTTGTCAGTAATACCGATTATCCAGGGCTGATCGATGCCTTGAAGGTTCAATACACCGTGACGGGTACCATGCAACAGGCGACGATGCAGTCGCTTACGGCGAAACCGTTACCGCAGCAAAGCGTGACGGCAGTCCCTTTTACCCAGCAGACACAACAGATTTATACGATGCAGTCCCAGCCCGCAGCCCCCCTTCAGTATCAGACAGGGACCCAGCAGAGCTACACTATGCAGATGTATACCCAGCAGCCGTCCGCAACATTGCAGCCGGTGATATCACCGAGCAGAGTTTCACAGCCGGTTTTACTCAGTCCCTCCAATCTCCAGACGAATATCTTCTATGACGTTGCGGGGGCGGCTTCGCTCAGTAATGCTATTCAATGTCCTCAAAATGGAGGCGGCGATAACGTTTATGTCAGTTGCGACATGAGTTCCGCACTCGACGGCGATTACAAACTTGTCTTCGATTTGAAGGATAACACCCAACAGGTCGTTGATATCACGGTGAGTTCTTCGACCGTAAGCTGCGTTGATCTTTCCACAAAGACGGTCAGTTTTTCACCGGCAAATTTGTCCTTTGATCGCACTGATCCGAAAGATAATACTCAAAAACAGACCGCCATAACCACTGACCTTCCCGATGGTTGTTCCGACCAGCTCCATTTTGCGCTGGTTGATACAAAGAACATGGATACCAACGGTGCTCCGAAAGTCGTTCAATCCTGGGCAAGTTTGGATGCCCTCAAATCGTCGCAATTCGCGATCCCGGGCGGTAACAACCCCACGCTTCAGTTTGACAGTTCCGCAAAGGCTTTCAACGGAGGCGTCTTGCCTGCGGGGGATTATGACTTCAAGGTTTTTGACAACAAGTCCGGTAATCTTCTCGGTCATCTGCCCATCACGGTGAAGGATGTCCCAGGTGCCGCGGTCGTCGATTGCACGAAGATTCCGACCGTTCAGTTCACGCCTTCAACCGTTGATAAAGATAAGACAAACCTTAAAGACAACGTGACGGTGAGCATCGATAATTTCCCGCCCGATCAATGTCAGATTAATCCAAAAATGGTGAATCCGGACGGAAAGGACATCAGTTCGAATTTTGTTTTCGATATCCAGAAGGACAACAGTTTTGTTTTGAATTCACCGGCGAATGCCGCGAAAACGTCGGTAATCCAGCGTGACGTTATCCTGAATTTTGCTGTATACAGCACTCAGTTCAGTCAGAACGGTGATTATAAGCTCGTGCTTTCCAACGTCTCGAATAAAAATGCTCAGATCGGATCGTTGACCATTCACGTCGACCTGACGGGTGCTGCTCAATCTCCTCAAACTCAACCAGCAGGCGTTGCCACTCCTTCCCCATCACCGACACCTGCGCCGGCTCCTTCACCGTCGCCGGCCGCTCCGATAAAGCAGCAGCCCGAACAAACTCCCCCGACCACGACCAGCACAACAACTACAACAACCACGGCTCAGACGCCCGCAACGGGTCAGGAGAACGTTGATTGCGCTACCCTCGTGGGCGAGGCGAACTATACTGCTTCAACCTGTGCTCTGGCGCAGGAAATGAAGGCAAAGGGCGTTATCACCGGCGCACTTCATCCGTCTGATCCCCTCAAGCGTTATGAGGCGGCCTTGATGGTCGTCCGTGCGCTCGGACTCGGTGAGAACTGTACCAGCAATATTCTCAGCAGATATAGAGACGTCGATATTTCTGCTTCCTACATTCCACAGCTTTGTGCCGCAAACAACGTGGGAGTCATCAAAGGATACACCTCTGATCCGGCGCATCCTGTCATGTACCCCGCACGGCAGGTGACCTATCGTGAATTTTCCCGAATGCTCGTCAACGGGTACGTTGCGACGGGCCTGGCCAAAGTTCCAAGAACCTACAGCGAGGTCGCTAAAGCCCTGGGCTTCAACGTCGCTCCGGCAAATGACTGGTTCGGTTTTGCCCTCCAATACCTCGTAAACCGCGGTGTTGTTTCTCTGGATGAATTGAAGTCGATCAATCTTGACGCTTCGCTCACCCGTCTGGACGTCGTCGAACTTATTTCGAACGTCATGAACGACGTTGAAACCTTGAAATAGATTCAGGTTCTTCCTTCTTGAAGTGAAACCTCCGTCAGGCGACAAAAGCTGGCGGAGGTTTTTGATTTTGTTATAATGACCCCGTTCTCAAAGATTCATATGAAAAATTTCTCTAAAAGCGGGGTTGTGGTTTTGACGGCCGTGATGGCTTTGAGTTTTTTGAGCGGTTGCAGTCAGGACGAGTCTTCGGCGGTCAAAAGTTATAACAACTCCATCGTCGCGATCCAAAAAGATATGTTCAACACGGCGCAAGACGACAGTAAGGTTTTTGACGAACCCAACGTTGGCACGGACAAAGTTTTATCCGCCCTCAAGGACATTCAATCGAACATTCAGTCGAGCCACGACAAGTTTACCGCCATGCAGGTTCCTTCAGGTGCGGAGCAGCTTTCCGAAGCCATGGGACGTTTTTTTCAGGTTGAGATCAAAGGTATCCAGAACGTTATTGACGGGGTGCAGCAGCTTGTCGGCAAGGAGAGTGATCCTGATGCGAGAAAAGCCTTCAGTGATACGTTTGCCCAGTTCAGTTCCCAGGAAAGCGCCGCACTCAAGGATTTTTATGCCACCCAGCAGCAGGTAGCGGATCAGTACGGTCAAAAAGTCATCCAGACGGACACGGGAAATTAAAATTTTCGATTGTGCGACGAAGTATTGACAGAAATGCTCTGTTTGTTTTAGTTTTTGACCATTGTTTTTTTTGAATTATGGCGGTTACCGTTATGAAATTCGGAGGAACCTCTGTTGATAAAATGGAAGAGGTGAGTGACCTCGTGACGGCTGAAAAGGCGAGAGGGAATATGCCGGTCGCGGTTGTTTCGGCGTTCAGCGGAGAGACGAATAAACTTCTCGCTGTTGGCCAACAGGTTCTCGAGACGCTTGATGGTGATTGGGATCCAGTCGAGATTGTTGGATTTTTTGGCGGGATTACCCGTGATACGGTGCTTCGAGCGGTTCATTTTTTGGAGAACGAATATATCGATAAAGGGAGCATTCAGAAGGTCGGCAAATTAATCGATGATTATCTCCATTCCCAGGTCTGTGAGGCGGTTACGATGATCGGTATCGCCCAGGATCAGGGACTGGCCGGCGAGCAACTCAGGACGTATGCAACGGATAAGATTGTTGGTCTGGGAGAGGTTTTTTCCGCGAAGATCCTGGCGATGATGATGATGGTACGTATGCGTGTTCAGGCCTGCCGTGATATCAATCTGAAAGATGTTTTTCAAATCTACGATGCTTCCAGACTTTCCACGGAAAAAGGAGTGGTGGACCAGGAAAAACTTTATCAGTCGATCAGCGTCAACATCGCCGAAAGAGTCCGGGCTTGTCTTGAAAATAATGAAATTCCGGTGGTGACGGGATACGTGGGATACATACCGGGAGGCATTTTGAATACGATTGATCGCGGATACACCGATTCCACGGCGGCCATGACGGCGCGTGGTTTGAAGCGGATTTCAGGTGGGCACGAAGATGTGAAGCTGGAGATATGGAAGGAGGTTGACGGTCTGCTTTCCGCTGATCCGAGAATCGTGGGAAAAGACCGGGCGAAACTCCGTACCAAGGCGCATTTTGACGAAGCTGCCGAACTTTCCGACCTGGCTGGCATGAAGGCAATCAATCCCCACGGGGTCTGGGTGCTCGACGGGGAAAATATTCCGATCATCGTTAAAAATACTTTCAGCCCGGGGGGTGCCGGGACGACGATAAGCCTTGAAGACGACGAAGACGTCAGGGGTGTTCGTTTTATCAGCGGGAAGAAAGGGCAATCGGTGTATCGGGTCAGCAGTTCAAGGATGATCGAACAGAAAGGCGTTGCAGCCAAGGTTTTCACGGCCTGCGCCGAACTGGGCGTATCCGTTGATGCGATCACGACTTCCGCGCGAACGGTGGCTTTCAGCGTGGAGAGTAAGCATGCCAGGAACCAGCAACTCGTTGAACTGCTTTCGAATATCGGTACAGTAGATCTGTGCGACGACATGGCCATCGTCTGTTGCATCGGCAACAATATGGCCGACAAAAAGGGTCTGTTGTGCTGGCTCTCCGGAATACTGGCGGCCCATGACATCAACATCGAGTTCGACGGAGGGGACGGAGACCGCAACGTCACCTTTATTCTTCGTGAGGACGATTACGAAAAAGCCATTAAGGCTTTGCACGACGCCGTTTTTTATCCAAGTCTGGAACAAGCCAGAAAAGGCGCTCAAAAGGTGATGAAACCTTTTCTGCGCCGTTATCTGAGAGTTGTCGGAAAGTAATTGGAAGTTTCGATACGAGCACCGTGACTAGCCGTTGGATTTGTTCATGCGCTTGCGTTCGTTTTCCGTCAGGTATTTCTTGCGGACACGGATGGATTTCGGGGTAATCTCGACCAGTTCATTGTCAGAAATGAACTCCATGGCCTGTTCCAGGCTCATGTCGAGGTGGGGAACGAGGCGGATGGCTTCGTCGGAGGAAGTGGTGCGCATGTTGGAAAGTTTTTTCTCCTTGGAAGGATTGACGACGAGGTCGTCGCTCTTGGCGTTTTCGCCGATGATCATTCCCTCGTATACCTGGACTCCGGGGCCGATGAAGAGCACGCCGCGTTCCTGGAGGTTCCAAAGCGCAAAGGCAACGCTTACCCCTTGTTCACCCGAGATCATCACGCCGTTGACTCGGCGGGTCAGTTCACCTTTGTAACGTTCATAGTGGAAGAAGCTGTGGTCCATCAGTCCCTGACCGCGGGTATCCATGATGAATTCCGAACGGAGACCGAGCAAGCCGCGTGTCGGAATCAAATATTCCATCTGGGTCTGTCCGTTTTCTGAGTTCATGTTCTGCATGTCACCTTTGCGTTTGCCGAGTTTCTCGATGATCGTTCCGGCATATTCGTCGGGGACGTTGATGACGAGCTGTTCCACCGGTTCCATCTTTTCGTTGTTGATGGTTTTCATGATGACCTGCGGCTGGGAGATCTGGAGTTCGTAGCCTTCGCGGCGCATGTTCTCGATAAGGATGGAAAGATGGAGTTCACCGCGGCCGGAAACTTTATAACCGTCCGTTCCTTCGAGCGGTTCGACTTTCAGCCCGACGTTGGTCTGGAGTTCGCGTTCCAGACGGTCCTTGAGATGTCGCGTTGTCACGAATTTTCCTTCTTTTCCGGCAAAAGGGGAGTTGTTGACGAGGAAATTCATGGTGAGCGTGGGCTCGTCGATCTCCAAAAGCGGAAGCGGATCGGCCTGGTCGACATTACAGATAGTCTCGCCGATGGAAATGTCGGGAATCCCCGCGATGGCGACGATGTCTCCGCATTCGGATTCCGGCACTTCCATTTTATGAAGTCCCTGGAAGGTGTAGAGCTTGGTTATTTTTCCGTTGACCACTTTGCCGTCGCGTTTGCAGACGCTGACGTTTCCGCCGTTTTTGACGGTGCCGCGGGTGACGCGTCCGATTCCGATGCGTCCGATGTAGTCGTCGTAGGCAAGATTTGTGATCTGAAGCTGGAGCGATTCCGTTGCTTTGTCGGGATACGGCTGGACATTCTTCACGATCGTTTCAAAAAGAGGAGTGAGGTCTTTACCTTCATCTTCCATATTGTATTTGGCGATACCTTCGCGTCCGATCGAATAAAGAATCGGGAAGTCGAGCTGCTGGTCATTGGCGCCGAGTTTGACGAAGAGATCAAAGACCATGTCCACCACGTGGTGGGCCTGCTGGTCCTTGCGGTCGATCTTATTGATAACGACAATCGGTCTGAGTCCCAGTTTCAAGGATTTTTGAAGCACGAATTTGGTCTGCGGCATGGGGCCTTCCTTGGCATCAACCAGGAGTAAAACAGTATCCACCATTTTGAGGACGCGTTCGACTTCGGAACCGAAGTCGGCGTGGCCCGGGGTGTCCACGATGTTGATCTTGATGTCCTTATAGTGGATGGAAGAGTTTTTTGCGAGAATGGTGATGCCGCGTTCTCTTTCGAGGGCGTTGGAGTCCATGACGAGTTCGCCTATTTTTTCATGGGAGTTGAAAGCGCCTCCCTGGCGGAGCAGGAAGTCGGTGAGGGTGGTTTTTCCGTGATCGACGTGCGCAATGATCGCGATGTTGATAATCTTCGACATAACCGTTGTTGGGGCTAGGAAATTGGGGTTTTTGATTGAATTTGCTGCGATGTTTCCGTTGCCGGTTTGGGCGTCTGACCGGGCGCCGGCTCGCGGATTATAACAGAACGCAGAATGTTTTCAACATCAGCTGCGTTTTTTGCGGTCATGAGTTTTTGGCGGACTTCACCGGCGCTGGCGAATCCTTTGCAGTACCAGCTGAGATGTTTGCGCATCGGCATGAAGTAGGTTTCCCCGAACAGTTGCTGATGGATGCGGGAATGTTCAGCGGCGATTTCCAGACGTTCGTCGATCGTTCCTTCACGGTTCCGGAAGACCCACGGGTTGCCGAAAGCTGCTCGTCCGATCATGATTCCGTCGACGCCATACCGCTTGATGTACTCATGGGCCTGATCGATGGAGACGATGTCGCCGTTGCCGATGACGGTGGTTTCGGTCCGATGGATGATGGCTGCGGCCCTGGCAATGGCTTCCCAGTCTGCTTTTCCGGTATACATCTGCTTAAGGGTGCGGCCGTGGATGGAAATATTGACCGGTTCGACCTCCAGCAGATGTTTGGTCCATTCTTCTATGGAGATCTGGTCGTAACCCACGCGGGTTTTGACCGAAACCGGAAGGACTTTTCTTGTGACATTTTCGTGCCGGTGAAGTTTGACCCATCCGATGATGGTTTCCGGCAGGCCGGTTTCTTCCATGGTTTTTCCTCGAGCCCAGTCTTCGCAGGCGCGACGGGTTTCCCTGACGATTTTTTTTGCGAGGTCCGGTGTTAAAATCAGTGCCGCGCCGGAGCCTCTCGAAGCCACGCTTTTGGCCGGGCAGCCCATGTTGATGTCGATACCGTCGAACCCTAGTTCACAGATGGCGAATGAAGCTTTATAGAAGGCTTCGGGGGTGGATCCGAACAGTTGTGCCGCCACGGGCCGTTCGCTTTCGTCGTAGAAGAAGGCGTTGAGGGTTTTTGTGGCTCCGGCGCAGATTCCTTCAACCGACGTGAATTCGGTGATCATAAGGTCGGGCTTGCCGTATTTTGCCGTGATAAGGCGAAACGGCGCGTCGGTGACCCCGTCCATGGGGGAGAGCGCGATGATCGGTTTTTTCAAATTTTTCCAGAATCCTTTTTCCATCGTTTGAAGTTATGCCTGTCAGGCCGTTTTAAGGTGCGTACATAATAAAAGAGACCCGCCACAATGACAAGTCTCTTTTTCTGTGTTCTTGTAGCATTTTTAATCGGTTTTTTCTTCGCAGTAGGGCAGGATGAAGTCAACATTGGCGATGAGTCCGCTTCCTCTGCCGGACTGGTTTTTGAGAATGATGGCGGCGCCACGTTTGCGTCTCTCTGGTTCTTTGGAGCAGGGGAAAAGATGGTATTTGATCCTGGGGTCTCTTTCGTCCGCAACAACGATACTTGGCGAGTAGTTGAGGTAAGACATGAATTTGTCGTTCTCAGGGTTTTCGATTTTCGTTGCAATGAGCACATTCTGTTGTGATTCGGTTGCCCTGTCGTCGACTTTTTGCCAGACGGCTTCGGATTCAGGTCCATTTTTGTCACTCAACATAAGTGCATTCATGTTGAACTGTTTTCGGGGAAAACTTTCCGGGTCCACGAGTTTGCCGCCACTTTTGATATATTCCAGGAGTTCTGCAGGTGTTTTGGGCAGTATTGCCGCCGTGATTTGTTTGTCTGTTTCCGCAAGTGAGGGAAAAGTTTTAGAAGCGGATTGGCCTTCAAGGGCATTTGTTTCAGAATTTTTTTCCAAAAAGGCATGGAATTTTTCAGGAACAAAAGCATAGGCGATAATGGTCGCTCCGATACCCGCATTTAATCCCATGATTGCTACCGACCCGATTTTTTTTGCCACTTTCCAGCGGGTGTTTTGTCGCTGTCCCTCCACTTTTACGGAAATATTTTCGGGAGACATGCTGTTTGGTGCTTCGGAAGCCGGAAGCGTGTCGTTGTTTGCGACAATAAATTCATGTTTTTTATTCATTGAAAAAGGTTTACGGGATTTTCAGAATAAACTATCGAGGGGTTTGTTCATTATTGGTCTGCATATCCGTGCATTCCGGAACCAGCATTTCCACGGTTGAAAGGTATTTTCTCCTTCTTGAGGGCTGGTAGAGGACAATTGCTGCGCCACGTGATAGGGGATTTTTTTTGTCTGAACATTGATAAAGGTGATAGCTGATCGTGGGATCGGTATCATCCGTCACACTTGTGAGAGGCTGCATCCCGATGTACCCCATGAGTTTATCGTAGGAAGTGTTTTCGAGCTTGGTGGCAATGAGGAAAAGTTGATCAGGTATTTCATGTTCCACTTGTTGCCAGCTGTAAGGAGCGTCCGCTTTCCTGCTGCCGTCGGTATTTTTTTGTTCCACCAGCATTATGCTTTTGAGATATTTTGATTTGGAATCGGCAAAAGTTTCAGCGGTGGCCTTGATCCCGTATTTTTTTAGCTGATCCCGAAGTTCTTCAGGCGTTTTCGGTATCCTGGTTTCCGAAGTTGGTGGCTGTTCTTCGGTTTTTCTCGAAGTGTCCGGAGCCGTCAAAGTATTCGTGGTGGTTTCCGGCTCCTGATGGTGAATTGAATAATATTCAAGACCGCCTGCTCCAAGGGCGACCCCAAAGCCGAGTGTTGCCAGGAATTTCATAACCTTTCCCCTGGTTTGTTGTTGTTGAACCGGTACGATATTTGGATTGGAGGGGTTGTTTATTGTCACCGGATTCTGCGTGCGTTGTGCCTTTTCGAGTTTATCGGAATCGATCTGGTCAGCGGAGATCGTTGCCGCGTTTTGATTAAATTTTGGCCTGTTCATACATCAAAAAATAATATTGTTCAGATATATATAACGTTTTTCCCGTCTGAAAATTACAGTCAGTCGTTGAGGAGTTCATGGACTTCCTGTTGGCTGAGATGCCGCCATTTTCCTCTGGAAAGCCCTTCAAGCGTGATGTTTTTGATGCGGACCCTTTTGAGGATTTTTACATTGTACCCCACGGCTTCGCACATTCTGCGGATCTGGCGGTTCATGCCCTGGACAATGGTGATGCTGAACTGGTTCGGACTGATTTTTTCAACCTTTGCGGGAAGGGTTTTGCGTCCAAGGATGATGATGCCTTCACTCATTTTTTTGAGGATCTGAGGGGTGACGGCTTTGTCCACGGTGACAAGGTACTCTTTTTCGAAGCGGTTCTGGGCTTTGGATATTCTGTTGACGGTATCCCCGTCATTGGTCAGCAAAATAAGCCCGGATGATTCGACGTCCAGCCTGCCGATCGGAACAATTCTTGACGGAAATTTTATGTAATCGATGATGTTGTTGGTGGCGTTCGGATCGGTCGTGCAGATGACTCCGTAGGGTTTGTGGAAAGCAATGTAAATTTTCGTTTTTTCCAGCGTCACAGCTTTTCCGTTTACCGCGACTTTTTCCGAACCTTCAATCTTATCGCCGAGTTTCGCGCGTCTTCCGTTGATGGTGACTTTCCCTTTTTTAATCAGTTCGTCGGCCTGGCGTCTTGAACAGACGCCGCTGGATGCAAGATATTTGTTGATGCGAGTGCTCATTTCAATGGATGTGAGGAGAGAAGGATTTTTTCATCAGAAGGTCGTGGTGTTTCTTAAAGTATTTGGGTATGTAAATCGCGGCGATGAGGGTCGAAATGGGCACGGCCAGAATCAGTCCGAGCGAGCCTGTCAGGGTGCGGACGATTTCGGTGGCGATGACTTCGATGTTGATGATGGTGGAGAAATCGTATTTGGTCAGCTGGTCGGCCGAAAAGATGACGAGCAGGGGAAGAGCCGCACCGACGTACGCCAGGAACAGCGTGTTGACGATGGCGGAAATGTGATCGATGCCGACTTTGAGGCCTCGTTGGAAGAGCTGCCGCCAGTGCAGACTCTGGTTGGCGCGGTGGATCTCTTCAATGAGCGAGACCTGGTTGACGACGACGTCGTCAAGTACACCGATGGCACCGATGATGAATGAGGCCAAAAGAAGTCCCTTCAGGTTGAAGTTCGTTCCCAGGAGCTGCATGATCGTCGTGGCCTGTTCGTCCACATTCCCGGTGAGTTTGGTCCATTCCGTGAAAATGGCGGCGAAGATGACCGTGATGATGAGGCTTGTCCCGATACTTATGGCGCCGATGTGCGTGAAGTATTTAAATCCGTAGGTGATGTAGAGCGACAGGACGGTGATAATGATTGCGCCGATGACGCTGATGATGACGGGATCGGCCCCATGGACGATCTGCGGCAGGATGAACCAGATGATAACCGCGAAGCTTACGGCTAAGGAGATAAGCGCTTTCACTCCTTTCATTTTTCCCATGATGATGACCAATCCTACGAAAAGGAAGGCCAGGATGTACATGGGGGATTCTCGTACATAGTCCACCACGTAGAACTGGTCGAGCCCTTGTTCATCCTTGCTGTGGGAGATGATCAGCACGTCGCCGACCTTGAAAGCGTTGAGTCCGATGGTGTTGAATTCACTGCCGCTCACCGTGATCTCTTTGTTTTTCCACTCACCGTCCAGACCTTCGAGGCGATAGGTCTGGAGATACTCCGTCATCCCGTCCAGTCCCACCTGCGTGCCTTGGTCGGAAATGTGGGTGATGCGCGCTTTGAAGAATTCCTGCTGGGGTTCCTGGTAGGTCTGGTCGGCGGCATTCGCGTCCATGACGGCCGGGGATGCGTCTGATTGCTGTGTTTGGGCAAATGCTCCGCTCACCGGCATAAGCGCAGTTCCGACGACGATGAGCATCAATAATGTAAAAAGTTTTTTCATGATTCAGAGTGTTATTTCCGTGAGGATTTCGTAGTCCGCTCCCTGCGGTGAGAGATGTGATTCCATCAGAACGAGCGTGTCCACGTTTTCCGCCCAGGATATTTTTTCGTCAAGTTTTTTGAGCGGGAAGTCGTGAAAGTTTTCGGGACGAAAACGGGCCAGTGTCAGATGGAGTTTGAATTTTCTGTTTTGAGCTTCCCGGCCGATAAGTTCTTCGAGCAGTTTTTTCAGATCCAGAATTTTTGCCGGGGTTTTTCCTTCCGCCCAGATGAGTCTCGGTTCACGGGGGTCCGCCCCGAGGCTTATCGTGTCGAAAGATAAGGGAATTGATCCGAATCGGGATTGTACTTTGAGAAGGAGTTTTTTGAGGGTTTCCGTATCTTGAGTATACCAGGGAGGAATGAGCGTGATGTGGAGATTTTTCCCCTGAAGCCATCTGACCGGAAGGTCTTGAAAACGTTCTTCCCACTCCAGGATTTTTTTTTGAAGGGAAGGAGAGATTTTGAGCGCTATGAAGACTCTCTGGGACATGCGTGTCGTATGGTAACACTAAACAAAACATTGAAGAAGGCTTTCATTGACAGACTTCTTTTTTCAAGTATCATTTTTTCCAAAAACTTCGTATTTTTTTATGAGCATATCTTCAGTTATCCAGGATTTTCCCGAGGCAGGAGGTTCTTATGAAGTAGTTCAGCCTTCCGTCCCGGATACGGCTTTGCAGGCCGTTACTTCGTGCGGATGTCTTGATGCATCGGGGTGTCAACTTCACTGTTTCGTTTGTGAAGAAGAGGTAGCTCCTGAAGGGATTGACCGGTTGAACGCCAACGGTATACAGCGCAACGGAGAAAAAATCCTTTGTTATCGTGCCAATGCGGGCTTGATTCCTGAACTCAGGGATGCATACCTCTCTGTCAATGAGGTGCGAGCCGGCATTCAGGAGCGTGTCAGGCAGGTTACGGAAGATGGTGTTCTTTTTCGAGGCAATGAGCACGGGAGTATCGTTCTTGAAAGGTTTTCCGATCCTGTGGGGAATTTTCCTCCGGCATTCAATACAGGTTCACAGGTGGTTGTCACCGCCCATGAATACCATGGAGATAAGTACGGTCACTATCCGCATGATTACGATCCGTTTTCTCCGCCTGCTTATTTTAAAGTTGCCGTTGCTCCAAAAGTGGTCGTGGCGCGGAAACCGGATGTGAACCTTCTGAAACAGCTCGACAGCGAACCGCTTCCTTTCAAAAGCGTACCGACGGATGTCCAGACACTCGCGAGTTTTGATCCTGTTTCGAAGCACTGGAAGTCTGTGGTTTTGCCGGCAGGGGAGCTGGGAACCGATCATTGGGAACGGATGTTCCATTATCCCGACGGATTTATCACGGGCATGGTTTTTTATCGCGGGGAGGATGGCATTTACGGTTTCAGGATCGACCAGCATATCCGCCGGGCCTGCCGGGACGCCAAACGCCGCGGTTTCGAGGGCGTCAGCGAAACTTTTCTCAAAAAGCTTTTTTCCGAACAGCTGTCGGCTGACCGTCGTTGGATACCGTCCATCGGCAACCGGCCGGGAAATCGTTACTACGGTCGTTTTGTGGGATATCCGACAAACGCCGCCCCTCCGCTCAGAGGGAAGGAAAAGGAGATGCTTTTTCTGGGCACTCCCGTCGGCCCCTACCGCAACGTCCAGATGCTTAAGATCCGCCAGATGGGGCCGCGTCCCGTGGTCAAAGGTTTCGGTGACGTGAAGCATGTGACCAATTACGCCGGTCCGGTCGAAATGTTCGCACCTTTCCAGGACGAGGGTTACCACGAAGCCATGTTCATGGAGGAAGAAAGGGAGGGTCAAAAACGCGTTCAGGAAGGCACAAGCGTCAATTATGCTTTCGTGTATCATTTCCTCAATAACAAGCCGACGATCAAGATCCCTTCACTGCGTCACGGTGACATTTTGCCCGGCATTACCATGCATTCAGTCGCCGAACTGGCGGCTTCTTACGGGTATGACGTTATCTTCGATGAAGATATCAGCGAGATCGATCTCAAGAACGCCGATGAAATTCTTGTGACGGGCACGGCCATGACCGTCCGCGGAGTCGGCAGAATCGACAGCGTTCAGGGAGAGCCCCTTTTTGTGACGAAGCTTGGTGAGAACATGGGGCCTGTGGCCAACCGGCTTGCCGTGGATTTCCAGAAGATCCTGAAACGGGAGCACGAAGATCCGCGCTTCAATGATTGGATGCAAAAAGTGGCGGATTTTGATTGATGAATATGCGTGCCGTCATGTGGTATGATGGCGATGTTTGATATCTTCACCGATTTCCTATGATCTTGATGATTTTCATTAATTGGCTTCTTCTGGCAGCCGCACTTTGGGTTACCGCCTATCTGCTTCCGGGTGTTCATATCCAGGGAGGGTTTGAGACCTTGCTGGTCCTGGCGGTGGTCATAGGGCTTATTAATGCTATCCTCAAGCCGATTCTTAAACTTTTGACTCTGCCGATCACTATTTTGACCCTTGGGTTATTTTCGTTGGTGATCAACGCGCTGTTGATTCTTCTGGCTTCGAGCATTGTTCCCGGGTTTGTCGTTGACGGCTTTTGGTGGGCTCTGCTTTTTTCCTTGGTGCTTTCCCTCGTCAACTGGTTCCTTTCAGCCTTGAAATACGCTTAGTTCGTCTAAAGTAAGGTGGAATTTGGGTACTTGACACAGTGTGTATACTATTATATAATAGTATGATATCACTTTAACCCAACCACTATGGCTATGCGTGTGCCCCCGGAGTTTGACCGTCATGACGTGCCTGAGTCACAGCCTCAGTCACGCCGCAGAGAATCAGATCCGGCTCCGCCTCAAGGCAGAGTTTTGAAAACCACAAGTCGGATCAGGATGAATATCGCGAACATTTTCAAGAGAGCCAAAGAGGATTCTTCAGAAGGAGACCTTGGATAACATTTTCCGACTCGGCAAAAACACCACCCATCATCAATTGGTGCTTTTGCTTGTTTCTCAATGGAGTTTTATTTTTTCGGTCCCGCGAATTTGAAGCTTGCGTAGGAAAGATACCCCGCCACAACGGTGCCGACCCAGCTGAGCCAGTACGGTGCCATCCATCCCCCCAGCACGACTTCAAAACTGAAGAGCAATCTTAGGAGGTGGAGGATCGAAACAACTCCAAGGATTGTCCCCACGATCAGGAAAAAATTTCTCTGGCTTATTGAAGGTGCGTGAATTTCGGCCTTCCATCCGTAATGGACGAGCAAACCAAGGAGGATGAGGTCAAAAATAATCCAGGGAACGACCATGGGTTCCGTGACGGTGATGCCGAGTAAGTTTATCGGCAGAAGGTGGCTGAAGTACAGCCAAAGACCACAAAGGATATCGGCTGCAATCAGCCCTGAGGCGAACTTCGAAAGCTCGCGCAGAACATGTTGATGTCTGGTCATGGTTTGGAGGGTTAGAGGATATTTTTTGTTATTTGTTGTTGAGCGTTTTGTCCGGAATGTTGAAGGTATTGAACCTGATTTTTATGGAGTTGGGGAGTGCCACTTCCACGAACCTGGATCCCTGGATTTTTTGCGCGGTGGAGTAATCGAAAACGAAAGCAGGCACCTGTTTGCCGTTTCTGTCCGCAAGTTTGTAATTCAGTTTCATGTCGGTGAAACCTGAGTTTGCGATCGAATAGGCCGCACCGTTAAAAACCCGGCCGTCCACGAAGTTCCAGTTGTTGCTTTTGAAAATATCCGTCACGTTGGGTCCGTAGATGAGAAAATTGCTCCCGTCCTTCACCACATAATATTCCAGAGGATCAAGGTTGAAAACACAGTAGGGAGTTTCTTTCACGGCGGTGTCCGGGCATTGCACCTCGGCAACCCGCGAGACCTTTTTGGTGCCCGGCTGTAAACTCAGTGCTCCGAAATTGAGCTGGCCCTGGCCGTACAGTATGGCGAAAACCGTAACCAGCAGGATGACCCCGGCGCCGGTCCACATCCATAGAGGAGAGTATGGAGGTTTCTTTTTTGCCATAAATAACGAATTATGGGGTAGGTGTTTCTTTTATATCTTCCATCATGATAGTACTTTTAGGTCCCGAGAACAAATTACAGTCCGAGCAGTACAGCCGCAATCCAGGGGAAGGCCACGGTGGCGTCGCTCTGGATGATCTGATAGTAACTCTTTGTGGAAAGTTTATCCCAGGTGATTTTTTCTTTTCCTCCTGCTCCGGAATACGATCCGTAGGACATCGGGGAGGAACCGATTTCAATGAATCCGGCCCAGTCGCGAACTTTGGGATATGAGAGGTCGTGTTTGAGCGAAGGAACGATGCAGATCGGGAAGTCGGCTGCGATACCTCCTCCCAGTTGAAGGAAGGCGACCGGATGATTTTTGGACGCTTCCATGTACCAGTCGTAGAGCGAAGTGAAGTATTCGAGGCCGGTTTTCATGACGTTTGGATCGACCATCACGCTTTTATCTCTGCGGTATTTCCCAGAGTAGGTATAGCTTGCGAAAATATTTCCCATCGTGGAGTCTTCGAATCCGGGGATCACAATGGGGATGTTCTTCTTGTACGCGGCGTAGGCCCAGCAGTCGCTTGGGTTAGCCACCGGATCGGGTTTGATCAGTCCTTCGGAAAAAAGCCGGCGGAAGTATTCGTGCGGGAAATAGCGCTTGCCGTCTTTTTCGGCTTTTTTCCACATCTTTAAAAGATGCGGTTCCATGATGCGGACGCTTTCATCTTCGGGGAGGAAGGTGTCCGTGATGCGGCGGAGACCGGCGTCGCGAAGTTCAGCTTCCTGTTCCGGCGTGAGTTCAGTGTAGCGGGGGATGTATGCGTAATGGGAATGCGCCACGTAACGATAGTAGGACTCTTCATGATTGGCTCCCGTGGCTGAGATAAGATGGATTTTGTCCTGACGGATGAGTTCGGCAAGCATGACTCCGATCTGGAAGGAGCTCAGCGCCCCGGCGATGGTGACGACAAGTTTTCCTCCGTGGTCGAGATGGTTCTTGAGCCAGGCGGCCGCCTGCATCGTCGCGCCGCCGTTGGTATGGTTCAGGGTGCGTTCAGCGAACGAGGACACCGGTGTTTTGCTTTTCTTGATGTAGGAACTCAGCGTGCCTTTGGCGTTTTTCCCGGCTCCGGCGCCTTCATGCGAGATGATCAGTTTTTTCAAATTCGGAGAGAGTTTCGTGAATTTTTTTTGCATAGTTTTTTGGATTAATTTGCCTGTGAAACGTTTGTATATTGAATAATTTTCATGCAAAAAGCAATTGAAGCTTCGATTTCTTCATTCTTGGTTTTTGCGCTATAATTTCTGATATCTGCATTGAATTGATTAACAAAGATTATGTACGGGATCGTATTGCTGCTGATTTTTTTTGTTTTCCTGCTCTGGCTGACCGGCTGGTTTTCAGGAACTGAAACCGCTTTAACTCATCTCACGTTTTCCAGTCTTGCGGTGATGAAAAAGCGCGGCGAAAAGAACGTGACGTATTTGCTGAAGCTCAAGAAGAACATGAACTCGACGCTCATCGTCATTCTGATCTGCAACAATGTCATCAATATTATCTTGTCGGTGCTGGCGGCTCTTCTGGCCAATTCGATTTTTCACGCGCTCGGAGTGACGATCGTCGTCGGACTGATGACTTTTTTGATCATTATTTTCGGAGAAATCATTCCGAAGTCGCATGCCGTCCACGATACAGAAAGGGTCGCCATCAACCGTGCCAGAACCATTTATTACCTCACGATCATTTTTACGCCCGTTCTCTGGTTGTTTACGGTTCCGTCCCGGGCGATTCTTTTGCTTATGGGACAGAAACCAAAACCTACCCAGCTCATCGTGACCGAAGAAAGTATTAAAAGTATGGCGACCCTGGGGGAGTCGGAAGGTTCGATTCAGGCCATCGAGAAAGATATTATTTACAACGTTTTTAAATTCGCCGACCGAAAGACGCGGGATATCATGGTCCCATTGGAAAAAGTTTTTTGTATTCCTGTCGATACCAGTCTGCAGAGAGCCAAAAAAATGCTTGCGGAAAGCGGGTTTACCAGAATCCCCGTGGTGAACGAGAAAGGAAGAATCATGGGGATTCTCTACAGTAAGGATCTTTTGGCGAAGAAAAACGGCAGCATACGCTCGTTTTTACGGAAGCCGATGTTCCTGACCGCAAACAGTTACGTCCCGCACTCGTTTCACCAGATGATCAAGAACCGTACCCATATTGCCGTGATTACCGGGAAGAAGAAAAAAAATATCGGTATCGTCACCCTCGAGGATATTCTTGAAGAGCTCGTGGGTGAAATTTACGATGAATATTCTCAGGTCAAACACGATTTCAGTGAAAAACGGTTTCCTTAGCCTTCCGTTTCAATCGAAGATCGTTTTCTATCATTGCATAAATAATTTTGAGCCGATATAATTCCTTCAGTGTATTTTTTAATCAATTTTTTCATGTTTAATTTTGGAAAAAAAGACGATGATCAAGATCAGAATGATCCCAAAAAGGCTCTTCAGAAAGCCAGTGACAAACTGAACAAAGGCATGATGGGCGGTTTGACCAAGGCATTCATGGGTAAAGGTTTTGTTGATAAGATGAACAATACCATCGCTCAGGGGAATCAGGCATTGGACAGCGTCGCGGCAAACCAGGAGGTTGCAAAAAACGGTGCTGACGCCGATGCTGAGGTTCTCTCCGTCCAGGATACCGGGACAACCTTGAATATGAACCCCGTTGTTGTGTTGACGCTCAAGGTCACTCCGGCCGTCGGTGCTGAATTCCAGACAGCGGCTCAGGTGATGGTCTCCCGAATCGCCATTCCCCGTGCCGGCGATAAGATCAAGATCAAGTACAATCCTGAAAATCCGTCACAGGTCGCGATTGTATAGCCCTGACGTTTGAATGGTATTATAGTTGAAGGTGAAATATCCTTTAACAGTGTTTTTATGCCTTTCCATACAGATATTTTTCAGGCAACCCGGGAGAATAATAATTTCAGGAAAGTTATTTTTACCGGAAAGAAGAGTCAGCTTGTGGTTATGGCCATTCCGGCAGGGGAAGAGGTCGGTGCCGAAACGCACGAACACGTTGAACAGACGCTTTTTTTCTTCAGCGGTCACGGGAAGGCTGTTCTCGACGGTGTGGAGTCCGAGGTGAAGGCGGGTGACGTATATGTGGTTACCCCGGGGACGCATCATAATTTTATCAATACCGGAACTGAACCTTTGAAAATTTATACCGTTTACGCGCCGCCGAATCATATCGACGGGCGTATTCACGCAACCAAAGCTGATGCTGACGCTGACCAGGAGGATGAGGGTTTTGGGCACAAGGCACAATGATTTTGTTTATGAGGTGAAGGGCAAGCTTGCGCAGGCCGTTGACTTAATTAGTATTTGTGGCATACTTAAGTCTTCTCAACTTTACCAATCGCCATGAGCAAGCACAGGGATGCGGCAGACAGCATTGAGAACGGGCTCACTCGTTTTACGGAAACCGAGTATGTCCAGCGAGAGCTTCGCGACGAAGTGAACCATTTTGTGTTCAGTTTTTCCATTTACCGGTGCCGTCCTGCCGAAGCGCGGGCGCTGACGGGGCGGGTTATGACATCGAACGATCCGAAGGTTTTAAAACCAGACTGCGTCATCGATCTCTATACGCGTATGGTCGAAGCCGCCGTTCTGGAAAAAGACCGTCTGGAGAGAGCCGGGAGCCGTTGTTTATTGCCTTTTCTTGATATTGATCCCGAAACCAGGACGTTGCGGGTCAATGTCGTGCCGTTTGATTCCTCGACGCCGATCAACTCACAGCAGGAGTTACGGAACAGTATTTTCATGATCCGTGACACAGAAAACTATCTCAATGATGCAGCCGTTGATCCGAAGGGGTTCCCTCATATCCGTGAACTGCTGAAATCTTTTTTTGTGTATGTTCATGTCCAGTTCAGCGGAGGAAAACGGCTGGGATATCCCTTGGAAGTTGATTTCGCGCTCGCTCACAAGATGCTTGAGTCGCTTGAGTTTACACCGGGAGAGAGCCTGAGGGATCTTTCGTATCAGGATAAATACGAAAAGTTCAAAAAACTGATGGAAGCCAAAGGGTATGAATTTTCAGCGCAAAAAAAGGACTTCCAGCAATGGATGAAAGCCAAAGACGGTGATCCTGTGCATGCCAGGATCCGCCAGGTGTTTGAACGCGATTTAGAAGCGGCACTGGCAAAGAAAGTCGGTGACTTGAAAGAGGATTTGGCAGAGCAGTTCAGGATGATGGCCGAACGTCAAAAGCCCCAAGCATCCACCCGAACCGAAACCGTCAGAGCAGAGGTTTCCGGAAAATTGGAAACGTTGCTTCGTTCAGATACGGAAAAACTGAAGTAGTTTCGCGGGCGTCTATCTGCTTTCCGTATACTTTTTGAAGTTATCCAGAATGGCCTGCCAGCCGCTCTGCTGTTTTTCTTTCAAATTTTCATGCTCCATGTCGAACGTTTCCATGACCTTGATTCCTTCCGGCGTTTTGGTGAAATCTATTCTGACGTGTCTGCCGTCGTCGATGTCGTACTCGATGAGTTCAAGGTTTTTTACGGCTGTGTATGTTCCGCCAAAATCAAAACCCGCACTTTTATCCTTTGCGGCCATGGCGGTTTTGAATTTTCCTCCGATCCTGAGGTCATTTTCAGCGCTGGGAGCTTCCCAGTCGTCCGAGGCGTGACACCAGTTGGTAATGTGCTTCGGGTCCGTCCAAAATTCCCAGACTTTTTCAATGGGTGCCTTGACGACGGTTTCGACCGTGATGGTCTTTTTGTTATCGGGCATGGGGATAAAGTTAGTAGATCCTTAATTTTTTTGCATCGGTTCAAGAAGCACCCCGTTGTGCGATACTGAAGGTTCGGTACATGCGCTGCGGTTAAAACAACATGGTGATCGTTTCCCGGATTTGAGCTTGGAGAATGTTTTTTCGATCCGAATCTTCCGTGTTTCCGGGTTTTTGGTTGATCGGATCCAGCGGATCCAGTCCCACCGCGATTTTGTCGTGACATCCAGCCAGAGTTCTTGCGCACGCGGGTCGTCCGCGAGGGCTTTCTTCAGATCCGCCGGGATTTCGGGTTCCGGCCACTCTTCAGCAGGTTTTATCTCCAGTGTCAGCGTGTCGCCGGTTTTTGATCCTGTGGCTTTTTGCATGGCTTTGTCGAAATTGAACCAGTGGCTTCCTTTGCCGTCAGGTTCGAGTGGAATTTGAAAGTGCTTACCATTCAATGTCCCTTCGGCCATGCACATTCCGCGTGACGGAAACTTCTCGCTCGCGCTCTTGGGCAGTTCGAGCAGCGTCCACGAACCGATTTTTACCAGTTGAGCTTTACAATGGATGGTCGACATCTTTTTGCACCTTAAAAACATTGTTATTGTAGCATATCTATTTTGGGCATTGACAATCATTCTTTATGTGTTAAATTATTTTTCCTTGATTTACGATCTATAGCTGTTTTTCATGGAGGAAGGAAAATTTAAAAGTTACAGGGAGACCGAAGGGCTGGATTCATTGTTCATGGAAATCCAGGGATATTTTGACCATCTTTATCAATCGGTAAGGGAGAGGCGCAGTGTTGAAAGTTTTGCGGGCATGGATATGTCTCAGGATAATAAAAAACTCACAGAGATTCTGGATAAACTCAATCTTGGATTGGACCCGCTCCGCAAATCCGAAGGAGAGGTCCGAGAAGAGCACATCATCGTCTTTATTGACGCTGTTCTTGAACTGCTGACTTTTATCGGCAATAAAGGGTCCATAAAGGACCCGCTGAAAGCAAAAATCGATACAATGCTTTACAAGGAAAACGAGGTTTTTGGTCGAAGAAATCAGCGGCGAGATAAGTTAATGCTCCTATTATCTGTCGCCGGTACCTCGTTGGAGGTTTGTTCCTTCAATATGGTCCATACCGCTATTTTTGCTCTCAATGCTTACCTCACGGGAGGAATGGCCCGTTCCGATCAAGCAATAACCAGCGATCCGCGGATGGTAGGTATTGCACGGACTCAGTTCGTGGATACTTTGGTCGAAAAAACCGGTAGGACTCCGCCGCAAATGTTCGCATATATCAACAGGGTCAGGACTTATCTTTTGGCTGCCGGACTCACTTTCATGACGGTTAATTCTTTCAGAAGCACGGCGTCGCATCATACGCTGGGAGAGGTTATCAGTTCTGTTTCTCATCCTTCTCACGCCAAAATTGATGCTCGTGAGCGAACTGAATTCCTTTTAGAATTTGCGCTTTCCATTATCCGCGTGTTTCTCTTAACATCCATGGCGAGGCGTTTAGGTGATATCGTCAGAACTTCCTCCCTTGTTGATTATGCCGCTTACCAGCGTTTTAAATTGGGAGAATTTGAGTCGGAAAGGCTCGATTCATCCCAACTCAAGAATTTAAAGAAACTTTTTTTAGAGTTACAGGCGGCGTTGAAGCGTATGAGCAAGGATGACGGTTATGATCCCACGCCGCTCATCGAAAAAATTAAGGAAGGGTTTGAGGCCGTAGTCCAAGGCCAAACCGTTTATGTAAAAGATTTTTTGAAATCAAGCAGAAGGATTGTCCATGAAGATTACAAACGGAAAGTCGTTCTTAGAAACACGGGAAAAAGCGATTCAGCCATACGACAAGGTACCAGTAAAAAGATTGTGAACGTCGCCCGGTTTGAATTGCCGCTCATCAGAAAAAAGCTTTCACGTGAGGAAAGAAAAGAACTTTATGCCAGAAATAAAGCGGTTGCAAAAATGCATGATCACGACCAGCCGGTGGAACCGGTCATTCCGGAAAAAAATAGTGGCGATTTTTCCCAGGTTTGTTACCAGCCCACAAACGATGGGGCAGAAACGATCAGTGGACGAGAACAGATGATACGGAATATCGATTTCCACAGGACATTGGATGGCATCCAGTTCCGGAAATTTTTAAAGGCAATGTCATTTCAACAAACAGAAGGAGGCAAAGGAAGCCATGAAAAGTATGCTCTTGAAATCGGCGGTGGAACGCTTATTGTTGTCCTTTCACGCAAATTCGACCGTTTTAATGATAATATTATTAAGAATGATATCTTGAGAAAACCGCCATATCTGAATCCGGAATGGGTTTACTGGCAATATTGTGAACAGTTTTCCTTCCCCGAATCCATAAGCGCTTACCAGAAGCTTTTTGGAAAAGAGTTTGATTCCAAGAACCAGCCATCTCCATTGAAACAGGGAACTGAATAAAAAATTGGCTCCCCCGACTGGGCTCGAACCAGTGACCTACCGGTTACACGTATCTCTATGTTTCCATAAAGGGTGGACTATATCTTCACCTTTCCCGCTTATGGCGGGATTCAGGTGCGTCTGTATCTAGTCTCTACGGTGCCCCTCACATTTTCGAGGGTTCCCACGGTATTGGCTTGGTCGTGTCGCGACGTTAGCTTTCACCGTTATCCAGACGAGTTTCATCCCCGATTTCGCGGGGAAGCTGCGTTATGCCATTTTCGACCTCACGGTGACAATTCGCACAAAGTAAGACACAGATATCGAGTTCCTTTTGTACCTTTTTCCAACTTCTTGTGTATCCCTTTGCAGAGATGCCAAAATTTTTTTCGTTGAGAAAATGGTGGAACTCGAGTGCTTCGATGCACGTATTGTAGCCGCAAAGCTGACACTGGCCGCCTTTATACTCAAGTGCTTGTTGCCGGAGCAGTTTCCTGCGTTTGGCTACAGCTTGTTTCAAGTATTCAGCGCGGTCGGCATAGGATCTTTTATCTTTCATTGAGAGAAGATAGTGTTTCACAGCCGGTTGCTCTACCACTGAGCTACAGGGGAATGCCGGGTTTTCAATAGGCGCGGAACGGCGCCGAACAAGATGGAAAATCGGCTCCAAGAATGGAGCACGGATACTATAGCCAAGCTGCAGGTAATTTTCAACGCAATTTTATGTGCTGACGAATTTCCAGATTTCGCGACAGACGATCTGGTCCGGACGGTCGTAGATGAGGCCATAACGCTGGTAGACTTTGAGTCCGAATTTTTTGCTGATGTCCCCCGGAATGATCGGTTCGGCCTTGAAGCCGAGCTTGGCGATATCCTCCACAAGGTTTTCAAGGAAGAAATAGCGGTCTTTGCGTTTGTAGGCGAGCAGGCTGATCACTACGGGAGTGTCTTTCTTGATGAGGGGTTTGATCGCTTTAAAGAACCGGAACAGGGTTTCGCGGATGTTGCTGAAGGTTTTTCGCATATTTTCCGGGATGGGGAACTGGCTGACCGGAGGTCCAAGGTAGGATTCAGTGACGATGATGTCCGGAGTTTTGGGGAGATCTTTTGAGGTAATCTGGGTGGCGTCTTTGGCAAAAAGTTTGGGCTGTGAAGCAATGATGTTGTATTTCTGGAGCATCCAGTCGATGTTTTTTTGCGCTTTTGCGAGCGCTTCCTGGCTGATGTCGGAACCCATGACTTTATATCCCATGAGCAGCCCTTCGGTGAGGATGGTCCCTACGCCGGTGAAGGGATCGTACAGCAGTTTGTCGGTTTTGACGGGTTCCTCCATTGCGGTGACGCCGGAGAGGTTGATCATGATCTGGGCCAGTTTTGGCGGCAGCATACCGAGTCGGGGATCTCTTCCCGGGCGGTCGTAGTCGCGTTGGCTGTATTTTTCAATATCCTGGAGGGCGACGGTTCGACCGTAAAAATAGTGGTGATTGCCCTGGATAATGCTGATATGAGCCCCATCACGGATGAGTTTTTCACCATGGATGGCGGCGTTTTCCACGTTCTTGAAGTTTTTGTTGACGAAGCGGCTTTTGAGGCCGGCTTTGACGAGCTCTTTTTTGAGCTGAATTAAGGATTTTTTTAAAATTTCTTCATGTCTTTCTGTAAAACTGAAGATGCTTACTCCGTAATTGAGCTTGTTCGGTCTTCCCTGAAACGTCGTTGTCAGGAATTCGCCCACTGCCGGGACGATGGCAGTTTTTTCTTTCTTTGATTGGGTGAAAACTTCCGCAATGCTGATTGTTCCGCCAAGACGGTCCAGGCTCGATTGCGGGTTGGTCAGCGGATGGGGCAGCTCGGCGATGAGCGCTTCGGGGACGATATCGATAATTTTTGCTTCCCGGCCCAGCACGCTGCAGAGTTCCGCAATGGAAAGTTGGTGCTTGCGCCCGAGAATGAATGCGTACATTGCCATACCCGTGTATCATTTCATGTTTTTATGAAAAAGCAACAGCAAACTGTTCCTTCAGGGCTTTTGCCGCAGGTTTTGTCCAGGCGTACGATAACGGTCTGTGCGGCTGCGGGGTTTGCGGTCGTGCTTTTAGCTTTTGGATACGGGTATTTTTTTGGGAGATACCAGCAGATTCAGATCAATAAATCCGTTTTGAAGCCCATCCCGGACGTGAATTGTTCACAAGAAGTCCATTAAAGAATTTTGGCAAGCGTAACTTGTTGTTTTGATATGGCTGAGTTTATATAGTAAGCCATGTTTTTAGTTTTTAATCTCGAACAGTATGGCAATGTCTTTGAACCGCGCCCAGATTATCGGAAACGTGACCCGCGATCCCGAACTCCGTCAGATTCCCGGGGGACAGACCGTGGCAAGTTTCAGCGTGGCGACGAATTTCGTGTGGACCGATCAGTCCGGTCAAAAACAGGAAAGAGCTGAATTTCATAATATTGTGGCGTGGCGCAAGCTCGCCGAAATCGTCGGGCAGTTTGTGAAGAAGGGGAGTAAAGTCTACGTGGAAGGCCGCATCCAGACCCGCGATTGGGAGGGTGAAGACGGCGTCAAACGCTACCGCACAGAAATCGTCGCCGAAAACGTCATCATGCTCGACCGTAAAGGCAGCAGCGGTGACGGTGAAATGGGAGGTTATACCGGTGCTCCTCGCAGGGCAGCTGGCATCCAACAGAACCAACAGGCAGAGAACCAGCCAGCGGAATCAGGCGGAGACATGGAGAACGCTCCGCAGTCCGCTCCTCAGGATGAAGTGGCCATTGAGGATCTGCCGTTTTAGATCCGGCTTTCCCGGTGCATCAATGCATATGGAAAAAGGGTCCGGTTTATTCTATAAGCCGGACCCTTCGTAATGCTCGCTGATCTTACCCTATCAGCTGCTTGTTTGAAGCGCTGAGGATAAAGAAGATCAAGGAGCGATTGGCAACAAGGCTGCGAATAAAGTGTCCCTGTTACCGTCTTCCGGTTAAAAAACTGAAAAACATTGCTCCCTACCGTTCTTTGGTGTTTTGTTTTGGGACGCTGGTACACCTGCGTCCTTTTGTGTTTTTGTTTTTTGCGTTTCTCTCCCGGCCGAAGGCGAGGAGAAGTAAACTTTTTGGTTGAGTGTGTTTTTGATTTTTGTAGGAACCTCCACGTGACCCGCAAAAAAGTTTCTGCGGGAAGTCCGGTGGAGGCTACTTTAGGTTGGAGCCAGTTATCGCGCTGGCTGCATCGAAAAGTAGGGAGGCAGAAGCCATTCCCACTGATAGCTTGTGTCTGACTACTTTTCGACGTTTGTGTTTTCAAGGAGCGGGCGGCGCTATAGAGGGGCGGATTGATAACGTGTCCTGTTTCAGTTCGCTCTTGCGAGCGAAGTTATCCTAGTATTCTAGCATTTTTTTCGCTTTTCTTCAATGCTCAGAGAGCGGCGGCGGGACGGGTAATTTTTTTTTTGCTATACTCTTTTCAGGTTTTCAGTTATCATATTATTATAAAATATTTTTAAGCTTTAGTCAATTACCCCTGACGCAACAATGAATGGACTTCTGTTTATCATTTCCGGACCCTCTGGCGTCGGCAAGGGGACCGTGATACGGGCGCTGAAGGAGAAGTATCCGCAGTTTGTTTTTCCGCTTTCCCATACAACGCGCGCCATTCGTCCCGGGGAAAAGGACGGAGAAACGTATCACTTTATTAGTGTTGAACGTTTTGAGGACGAGATCCACAAAGGGAACTTTCTGGAATGGGCGAAGGTTCACCAAAAGGACTATTACGGTACGTTGAAGAAGCCCATCATGGACGCTCTGGAGGCCGGAAAAATTGTCATCCGTGAAGTCGACGTGCAGGGATTTCATTCCATCCGCAACGTGGTACCCAAGGAAAATCTTGTGACGATTTTTTTGAAAGCCGAGAGTCCGCAGAAACTTCTTGATCGCATTGCCAAGCGCGGGAAATTGCCAGAAGAAGAAATCCAAAGACGTATGGAAAGCGCACAGCACGAAATGAAAGATGCTGATCTTTTTGATTATCAGGTGTGGAGTTTGGAAAACCGGATCCCCAAATGCGTGGGCGACGTTGAAAAGATCATTCTGGAGCATATTGCCAAGGCGGGCTTGAAGGTTTAAAACTATTTGGGTACAATCCCGGTGCGGGCGTTTTTAGACGTCAGGCAGCAACGCTGGGGAATCGCCAAGTGGTAAGGCACCGCTCTCTGGAAGCGGCATTCGGGGGTTCGAATCCCTCTTCCCCAGCCATTTTTATTTTCAAACTATGGACAAGCGCATTATCAATATTGATGAACTTGAATACGCTCCTTTTCCGGGGCCGATGCCCGAGAAAGTAAAAGAGAAATATGAGGGTTCCAAGTTGGCCTGGATCGGACCGATGATCGGTTCTCAAAAGCTCGGGTATAACGTCACGATCGTCCCGCCGGGGAAACGGGCGTTTCCTTTTCATAGTCATCGCGTGAATGAAGAGATGTTTTTTATTCTTGAAGGACAAGGCGAAGTTCGCATCGGAAATGAAGTGTTCCCCATCAAGAAGGGTGATTTTGTCGCTCATCCGCCCGGCGGACCCGAAACAGCTCATCAGATTGTGAATACCTCTCAGGAGGATTTGAAGTATCTTGCCGTCAGTACGAAGTTTTCTCCGGAAATCGCCGATTATCCGGATTCGGGAAAATTTGGCGTTTTGGCGGAGAACTTTCGTTTCCTTGGCCATCCGGGCGACTCTCTTGGGTATTGGGACGGCGAGGAATAGTCGTCCGTCAATTTTTGGATCTCGTTTGTATTTTATGGCATGATTAACGAAGGTTTTGTCATCGTGGGTGCTCTGATCAGTTTTGTCGGAGGACTCAGCTATTTGATCGATACTGTTTCCGGAAAAACCAAGCCAAATCGTGTCACGTGGTTGTTGTGGTCGCTGGCTCCGGGGATAGCGTTGGCGGGACAGTTAACTCAGGGAGTCCGGGCGGCTGCGCTTCTTACCTTTATCGTCGCGTTCAATCCGGCGCTTATTTTTATTGCTTCGTTTTTTAATAAAAAATCTTACTGGAAGTTGACGGGATTTGATTATGTTTGTGGTGCGTTGTCGGTTTTGGCGATTATCCTTTGGCAAGTTACAAAAGTCGGGAATGTTGCCATCGGACTCAGTATTTTGGCGGATTTTTTTGCAGGTGTCCCGACGATCGTCAAAGCATACAGATTTCCCAAAACCGAAAATTATAAAGTATTTTTGGGAGGGGCTGTCGCGGCGATCATTACCTTGCTGACGATCACAACGTGGAATTTTGAAAACTACGGATTCGCGGTTTATATTTTGGCGATAAATATTTTACTGGTTTTTTTGATTATGAGCGAAAAGTTTCGTTTTGGTGTTCAGGCAGTGGAAAAATAGAATGGATGTTTAATATCGCGAAGTTTTTTGTTGACATTCGTTTAGGTTTAATTACAATACTGTTGCATTTATAATTTTAACAGTATTGCATTATGAACAGATATCTTGCCTTGTCGATGGTGGTGGTCTCCATGGTTTTCTTTGCCGGTTGTTCAAATGGACAAGCTCCGACGCAGACTTTTTCGAATCCGCAAAATACTCAACAGACTTCAAAAGTCGTTCAGATTGTCGCCGCTGAAAATTTTTACGGGGATATTGCTCAACAACTGGCCGGCGATCACGCTAACGTGGTGAGCATTCTTTCCAATCCCGATGAAGATCCGCATGAGTATGATTCAACGGTCCAGGACGGGATCAATGTGGCCAACGCGGACATCGTGATCGAAAACGGTTTGGACTATGATACCTGGATGGATAAGCTCATTGGCGCCTCGCCGAACCAGAACAGGACCGTTATCAACGTTGGCACGATTGCTCCCGATATTCTTCCCGATAACCCGCACATCTGGTACGGCGTTGATAACATGCCGGTTATCGCCCAGCAGATTCATGACGCGCTGGTGAAGGCTGATCCGGCTCATTCCGCTGATTACGATAAAAATATGGCGACGTTTGACGCTTCCATCGCCGCACTCCTGAATACCATGGATGCGATCAAAAATCAGTTCAACGGGACGCCCGTTGCGCTCACCGAAACGATTTTCCTTTATCAGACCAAGGCTATGAATTTGAATGTTCTCACTCCGCTGACTTTTGAACAGGACGTGGCGGAAGGGAACGATCCCACTGCGCAGGATATCCAGGCAGCGAACGACCAGGTCAACAACAAAGCGGTCAAGGTTCTCATCTACAATAAACAGACGGTCACGCCGATTACGACGAATCTTCAGAATGAGGCGAAACAGCAGGGTATTCCCCAGGTTTTCGTTACGGAAACCATGCCTTTGGGTAAAACTTACCAGACGTGGATGATGGATCAGTTGAATGCTCTCCAACAAAGCCTCCAACAAGTGGTACAATAGCCGAGTATGAAAAAAGATTCCGTCATTTCGATCCAAAAACTTTGCTACAACGTGGGCGGGCGAAGAATCATCCATGAGATGAGTCTTGATGTTGAGCAGGGCGAGTTTATTGCCATCCTCGGCCCAAACGGTTCCGGAAAAAGTACCTTGTTGAAACTGTTGTTGGGCTTGCTCCGGCCTACCAGAGGAAACATATCGATCCTTGGAAAAACTCCCAAAAGAGGGAACAGCATGATCGGTTATGCTCCTCAACATCGCGTACTTGAAGCCGATTTGGCTTTACGCGCCCGGGATGTGGTCGGTTTTGGTCTGGATGGAAACAAGTGGGGGATCGGATTTCCCAATAAAAAAAGAACGGAACTTATTACGAATGCTCTGGATGAGGTCGATGCACTCGGTTTTGCAGATGCTCCCGTTGGACATCTTTCGGGGGGAGAACAGCAGCGTCTGCTCATAGCACAGGCACTTATTACCAATCCGAAAATCATGCTGCTCGACGAGCCGCTTTCCAACATAGATATCCATCACGGGCAGGAAATTATCTCCCTGCTCAGAAAACTTGCCATGAAAAAGAATGTGACGATTTTGTTTGTTTCCCATGACGTAAATCCTTTGCTTCCGGTGATCGATCGCGTTTTGTTCATGGTCAACGGGCACAGCGCCGTGGGCACCACGGACAAAGTCCTGACGAGTGAAACATTGAGCAAGATTTACAGCACGCCCATTCAGGTCGTGAAGGCTCTGGACCGCATCTTTGTCGTGGGTGCGGAAATTTGATTTTGTCCCATAAGGGAAAACCATGCTCGATTTGCTTCAATATCCGTTTATCCAGAACGCCTTTCTCGCCGGTTCGATGGTGGCGGTCGTCGCCGCAGTCATCGGGTATTTTTTGTTGACGAGGGGACTGACGTTTGCCGGTCATGCCTTGTCGCACATCGGTTTCGCGGGTGCGGCCGGAGCGATCGTTTTGGGCATTGATCCGGTGATCGGGTTGTTGGTTTTTACGGTTCTGGCGGGTATGGGCATCGGGATTTTTGCGAAAAGACTCAGCGAACGTGATGTGACGATTGGCGTTATCATGACGTTGATGCTCGGGCTCGGCGCTTTATTTATTTCGTTATATTCAGGCTACGCCGAGCAGGCCTACAGTATTCTTTTTGGAACGATTCTTGGGATCAGCAGGACCGACGTTCTGATAACCGCCGTTTTCAGCATTTTTGTTTTGGCCTGCGTTTTTTTCGTGTTCCGTCCTCTGCTTTTCAGTTCTTTCGATCAGGACGTCGCTGAAGCCAGAGGCGTTCCGGTGAGGCTTCTTTCCGTGATTTTTCTTGTCTTGGTCGGAATCACGGTTTCGATGTCGGTTCAAGTTGTTGGAGTGTTGTTGATTTTTACTCTGCTCGTAGGACCCGCGGCAACGGCGATACGGCTGGTGCACCGGCCAGTCTGGGCGATAACGCTTTCGGTTTTTCTGGCCCTCTTTTATACGTGGTTGGGGATTTTTCTTGCCATCGGGGGCTCGTGGCCGGTCACGTTTTATATCGCCACGATCTCTTTTGCGGTGTATCTGCCGGTCCGTCTTTTCTCCCGTCATGAACGCAGACGCGACCTGCACGTTCCCGTTTCACACGCTCAGACTTCAGCCTTATGATTGAACTTTTCCAACAACCTTTCGTGCAGAACGCTTTCCTTGCCGGAACGCTCATCGCCGTGGTGGCCGGAGTCATCGGTTATTTTGTTGTTTTGCGGTCACAGGCTTTTGCCGCGCACGCCCTTTCCCATGTGGGTTTCGCCGGGGCGACCGGTGCGGCGTTTTTGGGGATGAGTTCACTCGTGGGAATGTTTGCCTTTACCATTCTGGCCGCGTTGGGGATGGGATCTCTCGAAAAGAGGATTCAGGGACGGGATGTCGAGATAGGCATGGTTCTTTCTTTCGTGCTTGGTCTCGGTGTGCTTTTTTTGCGCCTCTACACGAATTCGGCGAGTGAGGCGGTGGGGGTACTGTTCGGTTCGATCTGGAGCGTTTCAACGTTTGATCTGGTACTGACACTCGTCAGCGGGGCGGTGATACTGGTCGCTTTGGCGGTGATTTTCAGGCCGCTTCTTTTTGTTTCGATCGATCCCGGTGTTGCCGAGGCGCGCGGCGTTCCGGTGAAGTTCATTTCGGTTTTTTTCATGCTGCTCGTGGCGATGACCGTCGCCGAAGCGGTCTTGATGGTGGGGATTCTTCTGGTGTTCGCTCTTATTGTCGTGCCGGCCGCATCGGCGCAGCACATGACGAGGAAACCTTTTTCCGTCATCGCTCTGTCGGTGACCCTGGCGTTGTTTTTTACCTGGGGCGGCCTTTCTCTTTCGATTTTTACCGGATTTCCTCCAAGTTTTTATATCGCGGCGTTGGCTGCCGTCAGTTATTTTTTGATTGTCACGTTGAGCCATTTCAATTCGCCTCATCCGGCGGAGACGTTGATGCATCCCCATCATGAGGTTTGATATTTATTTGATTTTGCGGCTTTTTGTGATCTAATGGAGCAAGATATTTTTTAATCTTTCCCCAATGGATCCAAAAGATATTAAAAAGATTGTTGCCGCGGGCGTCGTTGTCCTCGTGGTTTTTGCCGTTATTCTCTTGAATCCTCTGGTTGTCGTCGATGCCGGTGAACGCGGCGTCGTGCTCAACTGGGGTGCATTCCAGGGACAGGTGATGGAGCCGGGATTGCATTTCCGGATTCCGTTCATGCAGCAGGTCGTGAAAATCAATGTCCAGACTCAAAAGGTGGAAATCAATGATTCTGAAGCTTACTCCCACGATCTTCAGGTCGTGACGGTTCAGAGTGCTTTGACCTATAACATCGATCCCAAAGAGGTCGGTCTGCTTTATGCCGAAATAGGTCCCGCCTATGAAGAGAAGATCATCGATCCGGCTTTGGAAGCGTCGGTCAAACAGGTTTACGCTCAGTATACTGCTGAAGAACTTCTTTCCAAACGCAGCCAGGTTCAGTCCGAAATTGAGGACAGCTTCAAGAAGACGATCGAAGGGAAACATATTATCGTTCAGCATTATGCTCTGAAAGACGAAGCGTTCAGTCCTGATTTTGAAAGTGCCATCGAACAGAAACAGATTGCAGAGCAGTCCGCTTTAAAGGCCAAGAACGATCTCGACAGAATCAAGATCGAATCGCAACAGCGTGTGACGCAGGCCCAGGCTGAAGCTGAAGCCATCAAGATACAGGCTGAAGCCATCCAGCAGCAGGGAGGGCAGGAATACGTTCAGCTTCAGGCCATCGACAAATGGGACGGCAGGTTGCCGACGCAGATGCTTTCGGGAGGAACGGTGCCGTTTATTAATGTCGGAACCGCCAAGTAAAACGTAGTTTCACATGAGATGAAAAAGCCCCCGAAACGTCGGGGGCTTTTTTGGTCTCTATATTTTTCAGTTGCTCTTATTTATTGCTGGGATTGCGTGGTGCTGGTTCCCGTGCTTTGTGATCCGTTTTGTGGAGCGGGCATTTTTGCCATCATGGCTGCTTCCTGCTGAAGCTTGGTGACGGTCGCTGCGTCGGTAGAGGTCAAGGTGATCTGGATTCCGTTGTCGATGTTCTGGACGGAACGGGTGACGTTCTTGTCGAACTCCTGACCGAACATGCCGGGCATGCCCGGACCTCGCTTGCCTCGTTCAACACCGATTCCGAAATCGAACCCATGCGCGTTGGGAGCGTTGGTCTGGAGTTTGGTGACCGTGGCGGCGTCGGTTGATGTCACGGTAATCTGGATGCCGTTGGAAACGTTAACGCTGCTGACGGAGAGATTGGGTCTGTTGACGTTTTGATCGGCATTTGCGCGCGATTGAGGCACTTTTAAGGATTGGAGCTTGGTGACGGTCGCTGCGTCGGTAGAGGTCAAGGTGATCTGAACTCCGCTATCGATGTTCTGGACGGAACGGGTGACGTTCTTGTCGAACTCCTGACCGAACATGCCGGGCATGCCCGGACCTCCTTTTCTTTCCATCATGCCGAATTTATGACTCTGTACCGTTGAAGCGCCGTTCTGCGTATTCGTCGCCGTGGTGGATGCCAGTGTCGTCGGAATCAATGCCGATCCTGCCAAACTTGCAAGCGCGCCGACGGTCGCGATGCCAATGGTGATTTTCTGTGAAAGGTTGCTCATGGTGTTTTTGTTAATGATTAATGGATATGAGCGAGGTAAGTGTTTGTTTGCAATTGCATGGGTTAATACGTACCGGCAATTTTTTTGGGTGCACAATGGTGCATGCTGATGGACCGGTTTTTTAAGAAATCGGCTTATGGTTGCAAAATAATGCGATGTTTACTATACTTCATCTTACGTGAGTCTTGGTTTAAAAATCCAAGTTTTATAATCCAATTTTTATGAAAGTCATCGCTTTTACCGGAAGTCTTCGTAAGGGGTCTTTTAATCACGCCCTTTTACTGGCTGCCCAGGAATTAAAGCCTGAGGGAATGGAGATTGAGATTGTTGACGTCGGCCAGCTCCCGCTTTTCAATCAGGATCTTGAAATGAATCTTCCCCAGGTTGTCGCTGATTTTAAAAATAAGGTCAAAGCGGCGGATTCGGTGTTAATCGCGTCGCCTGAATACAACTATTCCATCCCGGGCGTCCTTAAGAACGCCCTTGACTGGGGTTCACGTCCTTACGGGGATAACAGTTTTGAAGAAAAGACCGTCGCGATCATGGGAGCTTCCAGTGGGATGACCGGGACGGCCCGCGTGCAGTATCATCTTCGTCAGACGTTTGTTTTTTTGAACATGTACGCTCTCAACAGGCCGGAGGTTATGGTCCCAACTGCCCAGGACAAGTTCGACAAAGACCTCAAACTGACGGATCAAAAAACCAGAGATAAAGTCAAAGAGCTGCTTGCGGCGCTTGTTGCCTGGCATGACCGTCTCAGCAGAGCTTCATCCTCGTAACCCCTGATGTATGTGTTTTTCGGCCCCGGCCAGTTTTATCGCCGGAGGATCGCTGAGTGTTATGGGCAGGGTGACGGTCAAGCAGACGAAACATAAATCTGAAGTTCCGTTCGCCATCATTCCGTTATTGTTCGGGATCCAGCAGTTCATTGAAGGTTTCGTGTGGATCTCTTTCGGAATGCCGGTGCTTCATGCGATTGCGACCTACGGGTTTGTTTTTTTTGCCTATGTCGTCTGGCCGATCTGGGTGCCGTATTCAATCATGCTGCTCGAGCATGACAAGTTGCGCAGAAAAATCCTGGTGTTCTTTTTTGCTGCGGGCCTCGCCGTCGGATTTGCCCAGCTCTATTATATGTTTACCGAACCGGTCAGTTCATACATTTCTTCGAATAGTATCGTTTATGTCGTCCCAAATGCCTTCGGCTTCTTCATGATGTTTTTGTACCTGATGGCGACCTGTTTGAGTTGCGCTTTTTCCAGCCACAGAATGGTTAAACTTTTCGGGTTCGCTTTGTTTGTTTCTTTGGCGATCGCTTACCATTTTTATACCGTCAGTTGTTTTTCGGTGTGGTGTTTTTTTGCGGCACTTTTGAGTCTGATTATTTTTATTCAGTTTCGATTGAAGGCCGATGTAACCGGAAAAGTCCCGGCGCACGGGTAGTTTTGGAAAATTTTCTTGACCCTTACGTTACGTGAGGGATTATGGTGGTGTCGTGTGGCCGCAAACATCACGATATCTTCATCTTAATTACCCATGAAAAATTTATGAAATCGCCGGCTCAGCTGTGGAAAGTCGGAGAACTGGCGAAGCTCGTCGGTGTCTCGGTGCGTACGCTTCATCATTACGATAACCTCGGGCTGCTCACGCCTTCCCGCAGAAGCGAAAAAGGATATCGCCTTTATACCGCCGAGGATCTGATGAAGCTCCAGCTCATCAAATCGCTTCAACAGCTTGATTTTTCCCTCGTACAGATCAAGCAGTCGCTGGAACGTCCGGGGTTTTCACTTCTCGACGTCATCCCGCAGCAGATTCAACGTCTGCAGGAACAGATCACCGCACAACAGACTTTGTGCGATCGACTCGCCACCGTTGCGGAACGCATGAAGGCGAGGCAGCAAGTCAGTCCGCAGGAATTCATACAACTTATTTATCTTACTACCATGATCGACAACCATTATTCTCCCGAACAAAGGGAGTGGATGAAAAAACGTGCTGAAGAGTTGGGCCCTGAACACATCAAAGAAGTGGAACAGGAATGGCCCAAACTCATCGCGACCGTCCGGGCCGAAATGGAAAAGGGGACAGATCCTTCCGATCCGGTCGTGCAAAAACTCGCCAGGCGATGGATGGAACTCGTTAAAGAGTTTACCGGCGGCAGGCCGGACATGGAAAAGAGCGTCGGAAATGTCTGGAAGCACGAAGGAGACAAGCTGCGTCAGCAGCATGGCGACGGCGTTCCCACGCCTGAAATGTTCCAGTACATCCAGAAAGCCATGAAAGAGTCGGAGTAGCATTTTGGCCTGATTTGGGGTAGAGTGGATGCTGATTTTTGTATTTTTATGACACTGTTTCAGAAGCATTGCGTACCGTGTGAAGGGGGAAGTCAGCCTCTGCCCCAAAAAGAAGCCCAGGCCTACCACGCGGAAATCCCCGAGTGGACGCTTCATCACAAATCCCTGCAACGTGAATGGAAGTTCAAGGATTTTAAAGCGGCCATGGGTTTTGTGGATAAAATTGCGGCTGTCGCCGAAGAGGAGGGTCATCATCCGGACATGTATATTTTTTACAACAGGGTCCGTTTGCAGCTCAGTACCCATGCCATCGGTGGGCTTTCCACGAACGATTTTATCCTTGCGGCCAAGATTGATCGTTTACTTCCTTCGTGATGATACACATCCGTCCCTATCAAGACAGTGACAAATCGCAGATTGTCAGAGTCATTTCCAGGGTCCTCGGAGAGTTCGGATACCACTATTCGCGACAGCTTGATCGCGACCTTTTGAATATCCCCCGGTATTATGCCCAAAGAGGCGGTCAATTTTGGGTGTTGGAAGCGGGCGGCAAAGTCGTCGGAACCATCGGTGTCAGCGGGATCAACGCCAAGGTCTGTAAATTGCGGCGTTTTTATATTTTGAAACGTTACCGTCATAAAGGGTGGGGATTATTGCTGTATAAAAAGGCCCTGGCTTTCATCAAACGGAAAGGCTACCGTGAAGTGTGGACGTCCACGACGGAGAGATTCAAGGATTCTATCCGGTTTCAGGAAAAAGCGGGGTTCAAACATACCAAAAGAGTTTTGTGGCCTTACAAGCGCGCCGGAATTTTTCATATCCTCAGACTTTCCTGAACGGATTGTTGGAAAGTTTGTTTCTTTTGGCTTCTGGGGTATAATTCCCAGTAGTTTTTGATTCGACGCATGAAGAAAAATGATCAACTTCAAAGTGACGTTCAAACTTCGTTCATCAACGAGAATCATCGTGGGAACCGTTTGAGTGATGTCATCCTGGGAGGCCAGGACGGCTTGGTGAACGTTCTCGGAGTCATTCTCGGTGTGGCCGCCGCATCACAGGACACGCGCATCGTGCTTGCCGGCGGACTGGCCGCAACCTTCGCCGAATCCATTTCCATGGCCGCTGTGGCTTATACTTCCAAGGTAGCGGAACGTGATTTCTATTTCAGCGAACTTGAACGGGAGAAAAAAGAGATCAGGGAGGTTCCGGAGCTCGAAACCGAAGAGATTCGCGAGATTTACCGACGGAAAGGTTTCAAAGGCAAACTGCTCGAAGATATCGTGAAAGTCATCATATCGGACGAAAAGATCTGGCTCCAGACCATGATGAGCGATGAACTGAACTTAAGTCCCGTGGAAAAGAAGCGACCCGTCACGTCGGCGTTCGTCGTGGGATTTTCCGCCGTCATCGGTTCGCTCGTTCCGTTATGGCCGTTCTTTTTTCTTCCCGTGCAGACGGGCATCTGGACATCGATGATCGTTTCGGCGATTGTTCTTTTCTTCGTCGGGGTCATGAAGGCCAAGCTGACGATCGGAAGTCTGGCGCGGAGTGGCCTTGAAATGGCCATCATCGGGATGGTTTCGGCACTTGCCGGATACGGCATCGGATTACTTTTTACCCCACCGGCCTAACTTCAACATTATGGCAGTCAAAACAAAAAGCAATGGCGTCGTCCTCAAGTATTTCCCGGGATATTTTCTCATCACCTGCCTTGTCCTGTCGGTTATTTTTCTTTACTGGCTCTTTCAGCCTTTCTTGACGGTCCTCGTGCTGGCGGCCATTTTTTCGACGACGTTCTATCCGCTGTATAGATGGATTCTCAAGCTTTTCAGAAACAGATCCAGCCTGGCTTCGTTTGTGACGTGCGTATTGATTCTGTTTCTCATCATCATTCCGCTTATTTTGTTTGTCTTTCTGCTGGCGCGCCAGGCGGTGGACATCTACACGTTCCTCCAGCATAAGGTTGCCAGCGGAGAATTTGACGCCTATTTGAAATGGCAGCACGGGAACTTTTTCTACGATTTTTATCAGGCCAATCTGGCACAGCTCAACGGTGCCATTGACGTCAATGCGCTCGATCTCAAACAGGGGCTTACCGATCTTGCCAGAAACGTGAGTACTTTTCTTGTGGACCAGAGTGCGTCGCTCCTTAAAGGCTTGGGAAGGATCATTGTCGGATTTTTCATTCTGATGTTCGCGATGTTTTATCTGTTCAGGGGACATAAGGATATCACCAAGAAGCTCATGAAAATCAGCCCTCTTCCTCTTGAATACGAACTCGAACTGTTCAAAAAATTCAAGGAGATGAGCAAGGCGACGGTATACGGTATTTTTCTGGTTTCCGTCATTAAAGGTATTCTCGGCGGAATCGGGTTTTTGATCGCCGGCATTCCCAATCCGTTGTTTTGGGGTACGGCCATCGGGATTTTTTCACTCGTGCCTTTGTTCGGCGCCACGATTATCTGGCTACCCGCCGCGATTCTTCTTTTGGTCAATGGACAGCTGGTTCCGGGTATCTTCCTGCTTCTATGGGGAACCTTCGTCGTGAGCACGGTCGATAATATTTTTCAGGCCTTTTTTATCGGCAACCAGGCGAACCTCAATCCGTTGCTGGTTTTCCTGGCGGTTTTTGGGGGAATCGGGCTGTTCGGACTGTTGGGCGTTATTTTCGGACCTTTGATTTTGACGATTTTCTTCACGTTCCTTCATATTTACGAACTGGAGTATAAAAAGATCCTGAGTAAGTGAGGAAAGGGCGTCTTCAGGTTTTGAGTATTGCTAAATATTTTAAATATGTTATAATTTTCTGATACATCGATATCAGAAAGTTATATGCAGAAAAACAAAAAACAACGTTCTTCATTTTTGATTACCTTTTTCCATCGGGACAAACTGATTGCCTTCGGTACGGTTTTTTTTGTGACGGCTCTTGTGCTGCTCGTGGGAATGTTTCTTTTTCCGACGGTACGATCAGTCCTTCATACGTCGGCGTTGGCGACGGGAATGGTCCCGGGAAGAGTATCAACCCCGGAAGCCCCGCCGGTGGTGATTTTCAAGGATGTGGATTCCACCCATCCGAACGCTGAAGCCATCGCTTATTTGAAAGATCATCATTTTTTGACGGGATATCCGGACGGAACCTTCAAGCCGGATGATTTTGTGACACGAGCCGAACTTTTGAAACTTCTTTTTTCCGTACAGCAGGTCGATCCGACCCCGGCCGTGTATCGAGCATGTTTTCAGGACGTGGCCGACGACTGGTTCGCGCCGTTCGTCTGTTACGCAAAAGCCAAGGGGTTGGTCCAGGGGTACGCGGATAAAACGTTTGCCCCGGGGAAAAGCGTTACCGTCGCCGAAGCGCTCAAAATTATTTTACTGGAGTTTCGGCTGGATCTTGCGGACGCTTCGGGTTTCCAGGAAATGAAAATGGACGACGGGGCCTGGTTTGCTCCGTATGTCCGGACGGCTTTGAGTAAAAATCTCATTACCTGGGAAGAGTTTGTCCGGCCGGGGGTCATTCCCAATTTGAACCATACTACCGTCGCCACAGCGCTCCTCAACAGAGCGCAGCTCGCTGAAATTCTTTACCGGCTGGTGAAATAGTCTATTTCTTGTTGAGTTCCTGTTCGATGGTCTGCTGGAACGTATAGTAATCCTGAGCACCGACGACTTTCTGGTCGTTGATGAAGATGGTCGGTGTGCCGGAGATTCCTTTTTTGTCACCCGAAGCTATGTCCTGTTGGATGGTGTCGGCGTATTTGCTGGTTGAAAGGCACTGGGCGAATTTTCCGGCATCCAGGCCCGCGCTCTGGGCGAGGGTTTCAAAAACCTGGACGTCGTTGCTGTTTCCTGACCACATGTTCTGGTTGGCGAAGAGCAGGTCATGGTAATCCCAGAATTTATCCTGGTCCGCAGCGCATAAAGCCGCTTCAGCCGCTTTCGGCGCCTGGGGGTGGATATTGAGAGGGTAGTTGTGGAAGGTGTAATAAACTTTTCCGGTGTCTACGTAGTTTTTGAGGATTTGAGGATATGCCGTGGAGAAATAACGTTCACAATATGGACATTGGAAATCTCCGAATTCGACGATCTTCACTTTTGCGTCTTTGTTGCCGAGAGAAAGGTGACCGTCGCTGTCCACGGATTTGTCGACGGTATCGTATGCGTTGGGGGGAGTCGTCTGGAGTGTGGGCTGTTGCGCTATGGTGTTCTGGTTATTGCTCACGCCGGTCGTTCCGGCAGTTTGATTGTATGTTGTAGGCAAAGTAGAGAAGCCAAGGCTTAGTCTTCCGACGCCAAAACCAATGATCAGTCCCAACAAAAAAACCGTCGCCAGCATCCAAGGGTTTGTATTTTTCATATCTTCGATTAAAGGAGTGAAATGTTGTTCACATTATACGACAGATTGATCCAGTTCACCAGTGCGTTTAAGTTGTTGGTCATGAGCAAAAGGCCGAGCAGCATCACGAATGCGCCGGCGATCACGGAAGAGTAACGTGCGACCTTGCGGAATTTTTTGAGTTTTTGTGAAGCGTGCGCCACGAAAAAGGTGAAGATGAAGAGAGGCAGGAGAAAACCCAAGGAATAAAAAGTGAAAAGCAGGATCGCTTCGTTGAAGTTTGCCTGCGTGGCGGCAAGGGTGAAGATGGCACCGATAATGGGGCCGTAGCATGGTGCCCAGCCGAACGCGAAAAATATTCCGGTCACGAATGAACGGAGGTATTCCACCTTCTTGAGTCTGGGTGAAAGCTCGAATTTTTTTTCTTTCAGCAAGAATTTGATGTTGATGAGTCCCGTGAGCTGCAACCCGAAAAGGATGATGATGATTCCTCCGACGGTTTGAAAGATGGGTCGATTCAACACCAGCGTTTCTCCTACGACCCCGATGACCGCTCCAAAGAGGAGGAAGATGATCGAAAATCCCAGGCCGAAGAGGAGCGTATTGAGAAGCAGTTTTTTGCGCGCTTCTTTTTTCCCGAGGTTTTTGTAGCCGTGCGAAAGCGATACTCCCGCGATGTAACCTAAAAACGAAGGGATGATCGGCAGGACGCAGGGTGAAGCGACGGAGAGGACTCCGGCGAGGAAAGCGATGATGATTCCGGGCGTGGACATGAAGAAAAAATATTTTGTCTGACTCGCTATATTTTACCATAGATTTTTTTTATTTTTTGGAGGACGTACCAGAATCCCGCGCCGCCGGGAGGAATCAATCCAAGATAGTACCAGGGCGAAGCATTGGTGTCTGAAGCCGGCGACGAACCGATGATTTCATATTTTTTGAGGATGAGGTTGTTGGTCTGTTGTTGCGTGGAAGAGGATTGGGCGTTTGCAGGATCCGAAGTTGAAGCCTCCGGGGCTGAAGGGAGATCTGTCGCAAGAATTTTGATTTGAGAACCTTTGACGAAGGTCGCTTTCGCCAAAGGCCCTGCCAGCAGCGATTCATCAAAAGTCACCGTGTAGTTTGTGCCGTTGTCCGTCCTTAAGGGAAAGCTGTACGTGTCTCCGAAGTCGGCGTCGGACGTGATTTCACCGGAAAGTTCCAGATACACGGGATTCGGCTGGCCGGGAGTCGGTTGATTTTCCCAGATCCATTGGGAGTCGGTTGAACCGTCTTCCTTGGATATGAGGATATTGGCATAGGATTGGGCTTTCGGAGCTTCATCGTATTCAACGGTCTGGAGAAGTTTCCCGGTGGGATCGAAGAGGCGGACCTGGTCTTTGGTATTATTGAGCGAGAGTTTCGAATCCGAAGCTTTGATGAGGTAGGTGCTTTGTGGAGCGATGCTGATGCTGTCCCCAAGGACGTAGGGTTTGCTTCCTCCTTCCGCGTCGTCGACCTGCCAGTTGCCCATATTTATCGTATCGCTGCCTCTGTTGGTGAGTTCGATCCATTCGTTGTTGCGGTCGTCGCTCTCGGCATGTGGAAGAATTTCGGAAATGACGATGTCGTTGCTGAGATCGCCGTTGCGGTAACTTTTGATGCTTTTTGTCGTTGAGGATTTTGACGTGGTGCTTGTCCTTGTTGTCGAGGCCGCTTTTTTGGTCGCCGGCTTCGGGACTGCGACGGCCGTCGCGGAAGTTTGCTTTGTCGGAATCGTTGTTGCTGAAGTTTCTGGTGGCGGGACTTCATTGTTGGGTTTTCCGGGGGTAGTATCGTCGGTCAGGCTCCAGTCGTCCACGGAATTGCTGTCTCTCATGTTTTTTCTGATCAGACTCTGGTCTGTCCCGATTTTATCGCTCGGGAAACAGTCCTTCGGGTCGGCGGATATCCATCCGTGGTTTTGGAAAAGTTTTTCCGTATCGTTGATCTCACTGCTCGTTGGGGTGGCACTGCTCCAGCACAATGCATCGACGATTTTTCCGTGAGGATCCAGAAGGATGATTTGTTCCGTCGTCGCCGTGCGCCGGAACGGGTCGTGTTGATAACGTGTTTGCTCTGGTCGTCGGGGGCCTGGTTTTTGAATTGTACAAGAACATACCCTCCGGATTCGATCCAATAGTCTCCGTCGACGGTTTTAAAAATCCCGTCGTCCTGAAACTTGAAGCCCTTGATGTTGAAAGGTTTTCCGGAAGGGGATGAATAAAAGATCTCGATCCAGTCCGCGGTTTTGTTCTTGATATTCGCTTCGGTGATGAGAAGTTTGGCTCCGGGTTCGGCGAACGTTTCCGGCGTTGCAAGGTTTTCGCTGATAGTTTGTGCGAAGGCGTTGTTTCCAAACCATAATATGAAGAGGAAGGTTTGAAGGAAGATGTTTTTCTTTTTCATGGTTTTTCCATTAATTTTTTTTACCCTACGCTTCCAACCGTGAAATTCTTTTTAAGACTTTCTTAATTTTGTGAGGCTCTTTTTGTTAATTTTATTCTTTTGAAATAAAATTAAAGTTTAGTCAATTCAAATTCGAGAGAAAAAAAGAGTCGGGTTCTCGAAAACAAGCCGTTGGGCAAAAGCCGGGTTTGACTTGCCAGGACATGGTGTTTTATGCTGTTGTTAGTTCAAAAGTCACAAGAGGTACTTCGTATGTATTTTCCTTCCCGGAGGTCCAAAGGAATCCGAACTAAAGCAGTATTTTCCATGATTTCTCTCCAAGTCGAACAACACGGTTTCAGGTTGTTAAAACTGCTAGAATAGCGGGATTCTTTCTGTGAAGCGGAAATTCGAATGCACCTTTTGGGATGACCTTATTCCCTTATTTTCAATAATATGTCTCCAGGTGCAATTGTCATTGCGCTGGTAGCTCTCGCCCTTGGTGCAGTTGGTGGATACTTTGTCCAGAAGAAGCAAATTGAAGCCAAAAATAAAGATACGATCGATCAGGGAGAGAAGCTCATACAGCAGGCTCAGGCCAAAGCAAAAGAGATCCTTTATGAAGCAAAGAACGACGCTTTAAAGGAACTTGAAAAACTCAAGGCTGAAGAAGAGAAGAAACGTCAACAGTTGGATAAAGTGGAAAGCCGTCTGGTTGAAAAAGAGGAAGCGCTCGATAAGAAAATTCAGGCTTCCGATCAACTTAAAACGGATCTTGATGCCAAAGTACTATCGGTCAAGCAGCTCCGGGAGGAGGTCCAGAAAATCCATGATATGCAGTCGGTTGAACTTGAAAAGGTCGCCGCACTTTCCCGCGAGGAAGCGAAGGCCATTTTGCTCAAACAGGTCGAAGAAGATTCCAGGGCCGAGATCGTGGAACACATTAAACGTTCCGAAAAAGAGCTTATGGACCGGGCCAAGGAAAAAGCCAAGTTCATTCTCGCTGACGCCATCCAGAAGTACGCAGCCGAGACGGCTACCGAAGCCACCATCACCGTTATCAATTTGCCGAGCGACGATCTGAAAGGCCGTATTATCGGACGTGAAGGACGCAACATCAACGCTTTTGAGGAAGCGACGGGTATCGACGTCATCGTGGACGATACGCCGGGTTCAATCGTGATTTCAGGTTTCGACCTGGTGCGTCGCTATATTGCCAAAGTGGCTTTGGAGAAATTGATCGCCGATGGACGCATCCACCCGGCACGCATTGAAGAGACCGTGGAAAAAACCAAGGAAGAGGTCAACAACATGATCAAGGAACTTGGTGAAAAGGCCGCTTACGAAACGGGAGTGGCCGGACTTCACCCCAACCTTATCAAGCTGTTGGGCCGTTTGAAGTTCCGCACCAGCTATGGACAGAATGTTTTGAAGCATTCGATGGAGGTTTCTTTCCTGGCCGCCAATCTGGCTTCCGAGCTCGGCGCCGACGTGAACGTTTGTCGCAAGGCAGGCCTGTTGCATGACATCGGCAAGGCCGTTGATCATGAAATCCAGGGGAACCCCGCCGTCATCGGACGGGATATCGCCAAGAAGTTCGGTCTTCAGGATAACGTGGCCCGTGCCATTGAAGGTGAAATGGGCGATCCGAACACCGTGACGCTTGAAACCATGATTGTCCAGGCTGCCAATGCTATTTCCGAATCCAGGCCCGGTGCAAACCGAGAGAATCTTGATTCCTACATCAAGCGTCTTGATGAGCTTGAAAACACCGCAAAATCCTTTGAAGGTGTCGTTAAAGCGTATGCCATCCAGTCGGGGGCCGAAGTCCGTATTTTCGTTGCTTCGGATGTCGATGATCTTGGCGCGATCAAGTTGAGCCACGACATTTCCCGAAAGATCGAACGAGACCTCCAGTATCCCGGGCAGATCAAAGTGACCGTGATCCGCGAGACGCGTTCTGAAGCTTTCGCTGTTTAATTTTCAACTGCTATGTCACCAGCCGGCATCAGCAATATCAACGTTGAAGGAGAAAAGCTCCAGCTTGTCCTTGATTCGCTTGGATGGGAGAAAGCCCGCAAGATGGCGGAAGAACACAAAGTGAAAGCCATGGGGATGCTCCAGTCCTTTCTGTTCCAGCCAAAAAAGGAAGACATCACTATCTCCTACGAGGAAAAACGTTATCAGGCTTTCTGGCACATTGTCGGAACTTCATTCTTTGAATACAAACGTCGTGCGCGCTATCGCGTGCCCGTCGAAACCGTGGTCGAGGACGTCAACTATGAAGGAAAGGAGTATAAGGTCGATAAGGAACATACTTTCGGGATTGAAGGGATTGAACATTGCAAGGAAAACTATCGTGAAGAGGTCATGGTGGATGCCCAGACCGACCAGCCCGGTGATTTTAAGAGGTATCTTCAGTTTCCGGCCAAGGATTTGAAGAGTACCGACGAGCTGACCAAGGACGGAACGCCGGTCGTCAATCTTGAAACCAAGGCGTCGTTCCTGGTGAGAAAGATTTTGAATCAGCTCGTGAAGCCCATCAAAGCCGATGAGATCCTCGACGAAAAGATCAGCATTGAGACGTTGAGTCTTTATTTTTACCCGATCTATACGTTTGAGTTTACCTGGGCTGCCAAGAACAAAAAATCTGTCGTGGAGTTTGACGGGGTCACCGGAGAATTGCGCAAAGGGCGCAAGATCGGAGACCAACTGCGTCACGCTTTCACCAACGACGAACTGTTCGATTTCGCCAAGGAGGTCGCCAATTTTGTTCCCGGAGGCGCGCTGGCGATGATGGCGGGCAAGAAGGCCATCGAGATGGCGAAGAAAAAGGATTAGTTTTTTTGTTCCGCAGCTTCCGTTATCAATTTTAAGACGAGCGTTGCTTGATGCATGGCGTTTTTGCCGATGGGATCGTTGAATAAAACGTTGATCGGTGCTTCGCCGAAATAAAGCTGATGGGAGACCAACAGCGTGATTCTGGCGTTGCCTTTTTCCGGAGCCGTCAGGCGGGCGAATTCCCATGGGCCGATCTTGGTGATGATGGTTTCACCTTCAGCGAACAGAGCATCTGTGAGTTTTTTTGACGCATCGGTCGGAGCGTCCCAGACGATGAGTTTTTCGGAGTGATTGATATAACGGGCCGTTCCGTCTTTGTATGCCGCCAACGTGTCCAGTCCTTCATCGAGCGCGATTTCAATGATCATCCCGAGCAGTTTTTTGTCCGGTGAAGGATTTCCCATGTCAGCGAGTTTGCGGTAGGCCAGAATTTTGGGGCGAGTCTCGAGGTTGAGGTTTTCGATGATTTTCTGGAGATCAGCCTGCTTCGGTGAAGCTGAAAAGAGGATGTTCCAGGGATACTGGTCCTGGATGTGGGGAGTTTTGTAGCGTTCGATCCAGTCGCAAAAAAGCATCTGGTATACACGGTTTATTGCTTCATTGTTATAGGGATCGACGTTGCTTTCGTGATTGGCGTTGGTCATGGCTTAACGTGAATCAATGCGTAGGATCATCGTACTGTTTTTTTGTTTTTGAGCCAATGGCTGGCGTGGCGATCGTTTTGCCAATTGACAATCTGTCTGATTGCAGTAGGATGGCAATTCCGGAAGGAATGATGATCTTTGACATACAATACGAAATCCGCAGGGAGTTATCTGTCGGCTTAAATCATCCGTCTTCAAGGGACCGGAGAAATTTACCGGCAGATATTCTCTCTGCTTGCGTTGAACAATGCTGCCGATCCAACACTATTGACCGGGCAACCGGTTTCAGGCCTCAACAATTTATGAAAGGACCTCGAACAATGAATAAGAGTGAATGTACAGTTTTGTGGGAAGAGGCGCAGCGTTTCAATGGTGACCTTGCGAGGCACTACGAGACGCTGAACTCGGCGCTGCGGAAGGGGGGATTCGTCAATGTGACGATTCTCGAGCGTATGGGGAAGGCTCAGGCCACCCTCTATGCGGCCGTGGATATTCTCTATGAGAACCACCAGAGCGATAAGAGGTTGACTGCCGAGCAGTGGACCGAGGCGGAGAAGGCGGTCATGGCCTTTTCCGATACTCTCCTGGATGTTTCGCAGGAGCTTCCGCCCGATTCTTGTCATCTTGATCTTCTTCAGAACATGGGCAGGTGTCACGAACACATGGCTATGAGGCTGGAGAAGCTTCAAAATGCTCAGGATCGTTCACAGAAAAACGGAGCAGCAACCCTCAACTGAATCAATGCATGCAGAGCGCGGGGCCGACGATACGTCGTCGGCCCCGCTTCTCGCTATAAGGAAATTCCCGGAGAGTTGATTTTTAGCACTTGACCGTTCCGGGTGCTAAAATGTATCATGGTATTAGCAGTCTTTTTTGGAGAGTGCTAGTTGAAAAACGGTTCACATATATGTCAAATTTTATTTTTTAATCAATATAAAACCTATGTCAGACACAAAGTCTCATAAACTCCGCCCGTTGGAGGATCGTATCGTGGTAGAGCCGATGAGTGAAATGGAAACCACCGCGTCGGGCATCATTATTCCGGACACCGTTTCCAAGGGAAAACCCAAGAAAGGGAAAGTAGTCGCCGTCGGGGAAGGGAAGTTTGATAACAATGGAAAACGTATTCCCATGGACGTTAAAGTCGGCGATGTTGTTCTTCTTGAAGACTGGGGAGCAACTGAGGTGAAGGTTGAGGGAAGGGAACTTTATGTTGTGGATGCTGGTCGTGTTTTGGCGATCCTTGAATAGTGGCGCCGCTTTTTTGCAAGCCATTTCAATGCATGGTCGTATAAATTATTTATACAATTAATTTCTAACTTTTACATCTATTATGTCAAAACAAATTATCTTCGGTGACAACTCCCGACAGAAAATTATTTCCGGAGTGAATCAACTCGCCCAGGCGGTGCGGATCACTCTCGGTCCCAAGGGACGCAACGTGATTCTGGATAGAAAATATGGTGCTCCCATGATCACCAACGACGGCGTGACCATTGCCAAGGAGATTGATCTCAAAGATCCCTATGAAAATATGGGTGCCCAGCTGGTCAAAGAAGTGGCTACCAAGACCAATGACGTCGCGGGTGACGGAACGACGACCGCGACGGTACTTGCCGCGGCGATTATTGCGGAAGGTCTGCGTAACGTGACCGCCGGTGCCAATCCGGTCCAGCTGAAAAGGGGGATAGATATGGCTACGGCAAAGGTTTGCGAAGAACTCGACAACATGAAAGTCGAGATCGGTGATTCCAAGGAGAAGATCGCCCAGGTCGCGACGATTTCGGCCCAGGATCCTGAGGTCGGCAAATTGATCGCCGACGTGCTCGATGAGGTCGGTCATGACGGCGTCATCACGGTTGAAGAATCCCAGGCCATGGGTTTGAGCAAGGAGGTCGTGAAGGGGATGCAGTTCGACAACGGATATCTTTCCGCCTATATGGTTACCGATGCCGCCCGCATGGAGGCCGTATATGAAGACGTGAAGATTTTGATCACCGACAAGAAACTTTCTTCGATCCAGGAACTGCTGCCGCTCATCGAAAAAATGGCGCAGGCAGGATATAAAGAGCTCGTCATTATTGCCGAAGACGTCGAAGGTGAGGCTCTTGCCACTTTTGTGCTGAACAAACTGAAAGGTGTTTTCAACGTTCTTGCCATCAAGGCTCCGGCCTACGGCGACCGCCGCAAGGAGATGCTCCGGGACATTGCCGCGTTGACCGGTGGAACCGTGATCACGGAAGAGCTCGGTAGAAAAATGGAGAGCGTTGAACTGTCTGATCTTGGTGAAGCCCGCAAAGTGATCGCGGATAAAGACAAGACGATCATCGTGGAAGGCAAGGGGGATAAGAAAGACGTGCAGGCTCGCGTTGACGAGATCAAGGTTCTTTTGGAAAAGAGCAGTTCTGATTTCGACAAAGAAAAACTGCTCGAACGTATGGCCAAGTTGTCCGGGGGGGTCGGCGTGATCAAAGTCGGTGCCGCCACTGAAACCGAGCTCAAGGAAAAGAAACTTCGCATCGAAGACGCTGTGTCCGCCACCAAAGCCGCCGTTGAGGAAGGCATCGTGCCGGGCGGCGGAGTTTCGCTGCTTCATGCTTCAAAGGTTCTTGAAAAACTCGAAGGTGATGCCGACGAAACAACCGGTATCCAGATTGTGAAACGAGCGCTTTCTTCTCCGCTTCAGCAGATTGCCGTTAATGCGGGCAAAGACGGAGCGGTGGTCGTTCATAAAGTCGAGGAATCCAAGCCTGGTATTGGCTACGATGCCGCCAAGGATGAATATGTCGATATGGTCAAAGCCGGGATCATTGATCCGAAGAAGGTGACGCGTTCCGCATTGCAGAATGCGGCTTCGATCGCGGGAATCTTCCTGACCACCGAGGCAGCCATTACCGATCTTCCCGAAGAAAAGCCTGAAACTCCGGTCATGCCGGGAGGCATGGGTGGCATGGGAGGCATGGGCGGAATGGGGATGATGTAAAGAGATTTGTGATATCCTAAAAGGAGATCTGAAAGGGTCTCCTTTTTTATTCCATTTTGCTTGCGGGAGTTTTGTGGTATATTTTCATGTAGCAAATTACATGAACATTTCTATGGCCATTTCGCAGAAAAAATCTTCTTCATCCAGTAAATCCAAAAGGGGCAGCGGGTCGGTCCGCGACATTACCGTCAAGAAGATCAAGCGCGAAGACGAAGCCTTCCGTGTTCACCATATCCATAACGATTCTTCAGATATGCCTTCTGTTGAGCCACTCGTCAGCCCCGCGGCTATTAATAACGAAAAAAAGAGCGTCGAATCCGAAGTGGAGGAAGCGCTGGCAAGTATCGACAGCGCCCAGGAGAAAGAACAGAACATCGCGGATGTTGAACCGAGAGATTTTGTGAAGGTAAAGTTTGCGAAATTCGTTCAGCTCGTCACGAGCCGCGACTGCAGCGACGTGGTCGATGCCAACATCGACGAGGACGTGGTGATGAGTTCGAACCTGCTGACGGAACTTGCCGGTGCGCATGACGAACGTGAAGAGAAAAAAATTCCCCTGGTTTTTCTGGTTGGCCTCGCCATCGGCGTGGTTCTTACGTACATTTTGATCATGAAATAACATGGCTAAGAAGCTGAAGTATAAACGCATCCTGTTGAAGCTGTCAGGGGAGGTTCTCCAAGGCGGCAGAGACGGCGGTATTGACTTTAAAGTTGTCCGGGAACTCTGTAAGGAGGTCGCGGAAGTGAAGAAGCTCGGCGTGGAGATCGCCATCGTCATCGGCGGCGGGAACATCTGGCGCTACCGCGATTCCAAAGATTCCGGGGTGGACCGCGTGACATCGGATTATATGGGTATGCTCGCCACGATCATGAATTCGATGGCTTTGCAGGATCAGTTCGAAAAGATAGGCATCGGAGCGCCGATCGGTTCTGCCATCAGCATGCCGATCGTTGTCGGTACCTATTTGAGACCCAAAGCTCTGGATTACCTTAAGAAAGGAAAAGTTTTGATTTGCGCCGGTGGAACCGGAAACCCTTATTTTACGACGGATACCGCGGGAGCTTTACGAGCCATGGAATTGAATTGCGACATCATGCTCAAAGCCACGAAGGTGGATTTTGTTTACGATAAAGATCCCATGAAATATAAGGACGCCAAAAAGTTTAAGCATCTCAGCTATCATGAGGTGTTAAGCCGTGAACTCGGCGTGATGGATCTGGCGGCCGTATCGTTGTGCATGGAGAAGAAACTTCCGATTATGGTCTTTAATCTCCATAAGAAAGGAAACATCGCCCGCGTGGTCAAAGGGGATCAGGTCGGTACACTTATCAGTTAATTTTTTACGTCTATGGCCGCAGATATTATTGCCCAGGGTGAAGTTGAAATGAAAAAAGTCATCGAACATCTGAAGACAGAATATTCCCATCTGCAGATCGGACGTGCCAGCGCTTCCCTCGTTGAAGGCGTCATGGTTGAAGCCTACGGAACGCATCAGTCTTTGAAAGGGTTGGCCCACATCTCCGTTCCCGACGCCAAAACCATCCAGATCCAACCTTGGGATAAAAGTACCCTTCAGCCGATCGAAAAGGCCATCATGATGGCGAATATCGGTCTGACTCCGAATAATGACGGTATCGTCATCCGCATCAATATTCCTCCTCTTACTGAAGAGCGCCGCAAGGATCTCACCAAGGTTGTCCACAAACTTGCCGAGGATGCCCGCATCAGCGTCCGTCATGCCCGTCAGGGGGTCATGGACAAGATCAAGGCACAGGAAAAGGCCAAGGAGCTCAGTGAAGATGCAGCCGGAGGCCTGGAAAAGAAACTTCAGGACAAAGTTGATTCCATGAATAAAGAGATTGAGACGTTGGCCAAAAACAAAGAGCATGATGTGATGACGGTCTAGTCCGGCTCAACACGGTATTTCCTCCAGTATGAATTTTTTTCTTACAGCGGTCGCGTTTATCATCATTTTTTCCGTACTCGTGCTTATTCACGAGTTTGGTCATTATATTGTGGCCAAGAAAAGCGGTATTAAGGTCGAAGAGTTCGGATTCGGTTTGCCGCCGAGGATTTGGGGCGTTCGCAAAGGAGAAACGATCTATTCCATCAATGCAATTCCTTTCGGCGGTTTCGTGAGACTTTTGGGTGAAGATGCCCGTGACGCGAAGGTTGCAAAAAATCCGAGAAGTTTCGTCAGCAAGCCGGCGCGAGTCCGTATTCTGGTCATCGTTGCCGGGGTCATCATGAATTTTATTCTGGCATGGCTGTTGCTGACAATCGGGTTTATTTTCGGTATCCAACCTTTGATTTTAAGTCCGGATGACGTTTTGAATTCGATCCAGGACGGGACGATCCAGATTCAGCCCGGGATCATCGTTCAGGACGTTCAGGCCGGCGGTGTCGCGGAACAGGCGGGCATGCAGGCGGGAGACCAGATTGTTCAGGTCAACGGCAAGGATGTTTTTTCTCCCGATGATCTTCAGAGTACGATTACCAATACCAAGAACGCTGCGGTGGTGGTTGAGATCGACCGCGGCGGGACCCATGATTTTTTGCGGCTCCAGGCTGAAGATAAGGGAGGATTGGGGTTCACTCCGGATCAATTGATTTTTCTGCCGAGGCTGGTGGTTCAGAACGTGAACCCCGCGCTCAACTATGAAAGCGGGGACATCCAGCCGGGAGACGTGGTCTTGAATCTCAACAATCAAAATATTTATAGTTATGATGATTACGTCGCGGCTTTGAGCCAATCGAAACAGGTGACGCTCATGTTGTGGCGTCAGGATAAGGTTGTTAACACGGTCGTTGATCTCCCGGTCAAACAGCGTGTGGTGATTTCTGACGTGTTTCCCGACAGCCCCGCGGAAAAAGCGAACTTTCAGTCCGGAGACATCGTCTTAAGCGTGAACGGTCAGGATATCGTTCTTCCTGATGACGTCCTCGCCATCACCAAACAAAGCCAGGGTAAAGCGTTGACCTACGACGTGCTTCGCAACGGAGAACAGAAGGCCATTCAGGTCCAGCCCGATCAGAACGGTTTGATCGGCGTGGGACTTTCCTTACTTTATCCGAGTGAAAACCAGTTCATGACCTTGTATGACAAAGATGAACCGACGTCGGTGTTGAAGATCCAGGATGTTCATTATCCCGTATGGATCGCGCCGGTGAAGGCCGTGGAGGAATCGGTCCGGCTCTCGGGCCTCACCGTGCAGATGTTCGGGAATGTACTGCGTTCGTTTTTTACCAAGTTTACGATTCCCGAAGGCGTGGCCGGACCAGTCGGCATTGCCCAACTCACCTACACGTTCGTACAACAGGGCATCTTGTCGGTGTTGCGTTTCATGGCGCTGCTTTCGTTGAGTCTGGCCATCATTAACGTGCTTCCTTTTCCCGCTTTGGATGGAGGAAGACTGTTCTTTATTTTGGTGGAACTCGCGATCGGCAGAAGGGTCAACGGTAAATGGGAAGCGGTCATTCACACCATCGGATTTTTCCTGTTGATGGCCCTGATTGTGGCCGTGACCTATAGCGATATTCTGAAATTATTTTAAAGGAAAAATAAATTTTCTTGCGCTCCAAACTTTTTTAGTTTGGGGTCGTTATTGATGGAATTTTATAAATATTTTTTAGTAAAGGTTTTTCCCAAGATCTAGTATGTTCGTGGTGTCAAGGTCGCTAGGTGTTGTGTAGTGAAGGTTTGATTTTTTTGACTTGTGGAAGCCAAAAAAAGTCTTTAGTATTCAGCGTGTTTTCACGGTCATTTTTTAATGACTTTTTAAAACTTTTTCATTTGCTCGGAACGATGGATAAGAAACTCTTCTGGGAAAAAGTGCTTATGACATTGGCCCCAAAAGCCGGGAAAGCGCATCTCCTCACATTTTTCAAGGATACGATCGTTGCCGGTTACGTTGACGGTGTCCTCACGATCGGAGTTTCGGGAATCGTTTCCAGAGACAACATCCGCCATCGTTACCATACGAAACTTCTGGAAATCACCAAGTCGTTCGATGCCAACGTCACCCATATCGAATATGAAGTCATTTCCACGCTTTTGAGCGAAGATCATCCTGACAAGGTTGATCTGAAGAACATTCTGAGCGACGAAACCCCGAAGATCCGCAAAGTGCCCAATAAGCAGGAGGTGTTTGTCGACGGCATGCGCAGCAAAATGATGAAGTACACGCTGGACAGCTATATCCCCGGCGCGGACAACCGTCTCGTCCATGCGGCATGTCTTGCCGTCGCCGCCAAACCCGGCAGCATTTACAATCCACTCTATATTTACGGCGGCGTTGGACTCGGGAAAACGCACCTTTTACAGGCGACCGGTAACCAGATCCATAAAAACTATCCCAACCTCCGCGTCGTTTACATGACTTCGGAAACTTTCACCAACGAGATCATTGAAGCCATTGGCAAGCGCCACACCAAACCTTTTAAAGACAAGTATCGAAACGTGGATTGTCTCATCGTTGACGATATCCAGTTTTTTGCCAACAAAGCCACTTCTGAACAGGAGTTTTTCCATACCTTCAATGAACTTTACGATGCTGGAAAGCAGATCATCATGAGCGCGGACCGTCCTCCTCGCGAACTTGGAGGTCTCGACGACCGTCTGCGCAGTCGTTTTGCGATGGGCATGGTCATTGAAGTCTGCGTGCCGGAGTTTGAAACGCGTTTTGCCATTCTTCAAAGCAAATGCCAGGAGTACGGCGAACTTATCGATCCGGAAATCTTGACGTTGATCGCCAACAACGTCACGAGCAGCGTCCGTGAAATGATCGGCGTGCTGGTCAACGTCATCGCCCAATCGCAACTCGAGAATGCGACACCCACCGTGAATTCGGTAACGCATATTCTTCAAAAACTTAACAAGGCCCAGCAAATCATCGGCAAGGCCATGGACCCCCAGGCCGGGCAGCAGGAACGTCATGTCGTCAGAACACTCGATGACGTCATCGACACCGTCGCGCACTATTACAAGATCGACCGTCAGGTTCTTACCGGTCTGGAACGCCGCCGCGAAGTCATTATTCCGCGACAGATTTGCATGTATCTCATCCGCGAACTGCTCAACCAGTCTTACGAAACCATCGGCGAAAATTTCGGCGGAAAGAATCACACAACCGTACTTCATTCCTGCAACAAGATCATGGCCCAGATCAAGGAAGATCAACGGCTCATGCGTGACGTGAACGCCCTGAAGAGAGAGATGGGCTTTTAGTCCGCTTTTTTCTTTACATGGGGGCCATTCTTGTTATACTTTGGTCGGTTTTATTTTTAGCAGATTTTTGCTATGCGCCGTGTTTACCGCCGCAAACGTCCATTCGAATATTTGCTGCCTTTCCTCATTTTTGTCGGGATCGGTGTCATTGTCGTCCTGGGATTCCAGCTCTGGAATAATTTGCAGGGCGTGAAAGGCGACGTGTATTTTTACGTTGCCAGCGGCAAGGCCAAGATGCTTCAGTACGGGCTTACTGAATGGGATAATGCCTACAGTGGTACCAAACTTCTTTTGGGTGATTCTGTAAAAACCAGCCAGGACAGCCGTGGCGTTCTGCAGTTTTTTAACGGGACGATCGTCCGTCTCGGCGATGATACGGAAGTGACGATTACCGATATCACCAAACGCAGTGACGTGGAAAAAATCGGTCTGACCCTTACTCACGGAAGTGTCTGGATCGACAAGAAACAGACCGAGGGCGTGGACCAGTCCGATTTCCAGGTCAGAACTTCACATATGCTCGTCAGTGACGTCGGAACGGTTTTTGAGGTGGAAAGTGATACCGATGAAACGGTTCGCGTGATGAAAGGCAACGTGAAAGCCCAGATTTTAGGCAATCCGACCGATGTAACTTCCATTCTCGACAGCGTCCAGGTCGGTGTAGGGCAGGAAATGACTCTCAATGCGGCGATTTTGAAATCTTTCCAGAATCACGAGACTCCTTCGGTCCTCATGGCGCTGAGTGACGATTTTAAGCTTTCCGACTGGTATTTGTGGAACAGCCGCGAGGATGAAAGTCCTTCGGATTTCAGCATTTCCAGCGGGATTGAAACGTCCGGCAGTTCCGAGGCCATGACCTCGATTGAACCGACATCACTTGATACCGAACAGTCCGCGACTCCATCGACCGAGCAGATCGTCACTCCCGCGCCGACGGGATCAACTTCGACGACGCTTCAGCCTCCGGTCATCAGCCAGCCGAGTCCCGCCGTCGTCACGACCGACAAGAATAAAATGACGATCAGCGGAACGGTCGGAGCCGGAACGGCAAAAATCGTCATCAGCGAAACGATCGGCGGCAATACCGATGAGTATACCCTGGGCAAGTTCAAATCGGGAGATACCTCCTTCAGTTATAATGTTTCTGACGCCTTGGGCAACTACAAGTCCGGTGAGAATATTTATCGTGTGTTTGCGGTCGATGCCGACGGTAAACGCAGCGATTCGTCTGACGTGCATATTACCTATAGCAAACCCGAGGTGACGATCACCGATGCCTTGTCCGCTCCTCAGGTCAGTACCTATAACGGTTCGCCGTCCTCGACGGTGACCGTTGGGGTGGTGAAAGTCGAAGGAACGGTCGCCGGCGCGAAGAGCGTCGTCGTGAACGGTTATACGTTAAGCCAGTTCCAGCCGGGGGATAAAACCTGGGTCTATTATGCCAACGAAAGCGCCGGCAATCTGACTCCCGGAGAGAACAGTTATCAAGTCTATGCTGTCGATCCACAGGGGAACAAAAGCGATACGACGACCTTTGCGATCACCTATAATAAAACCGCATCTGCTCAAACGCAGGCTTCGTCCGGTTCGACGACTTCAAGTTCAACGACAACGTCAACCACTCAAACGACAGGCGGAAGTTCAACCGAAGCGGTTCCGGAAGGGTTTTAAACCCGGGTTCAAACGATTCTATTGGAGATATTTCGCCTTGTTGGCGTTCTGTTCGTCGTTGGTTTTGGCGTAGACCATTTCGCCGGTATCCGGCTTTGTGAGATAATAGAAGTACGGCGAATCCTGCGGTTCCAGAGCGGCGGTGATCGCTTTTAACCCGGGATTATCGATCGGGCCGGGAGGAAGCCCCTGGTTCTTGCGGGTATTGTATGGAGAGTCGGTCTGGAGGTCCTGATAATCGATGGTGTTGTCGTTTTTAAGGTAGAGCAACGTCGCGTCCGCTCCCAGCAGCCAGTGGTTGTCGAGACGTTTCCAGAGGATGCCGGAGACGATGGGGCGGTCGGTATCGGTGCTGACTTCCTTTTCGATGATGGACGCCATGGTGATGACGTCATAAAGCGTGTGTCCCTGTTGTTGTGCAAGTTCGTCGGCGTTGTCGGGAAGGCGTTTCTGGAAGTCCTTCAGCATGAGGTCAATCATGTCCTTGTTGTTGTAATGTGTGAGATCGATATAGTAAGTGTCGGGAAAAAGGTAGCCTTCGAGAGGATGGGGGAGCTGTTTCATTTTTTGTTGATCCAGGAAGGGATATTTTGCGTAATTGTCGAAATCCTTTACCGCCTGGACGAACTCTCCGGCCTGGATCGCCCCTAGTCCGGCAAGGCGTTCGTCGATCCCTTCGATCGTTGTGCCTTCGGGAATGGTCAGGGTGAGTTCTCCCTGGTCGGGATTGATGATCTTTTCGGCGATTTGGGGAATCGTCAGCGCCTGGTTCAGGAGGAATTTCCCGGCAATGATTTTACGGTCGTATCCGCTTTGTTTGGCGTAATTTTTAAAGGCGTCTTCATCAAGAATAAGGTCCTTGTCATGGAGATTCGTTGCGATGGTGGCGATGGAGTCTCCCTTTTTGATGAGGAACGCCGTATCAATGGCATTGTTGGGATTGACCGGCGTGCTGATGAAGTACTGGTAGCGGCTTGAGGTATACCAGAAGTATCCGACGGCAAGGATAACAACGGCTCCGATAACGAGGAACACACGTGAACTTCGACGTTTATGCATGAAGAATCAATTAAAATTACGCTCCCGGAAGTCCCAGGTCGCCCATGACGCCTTTCATTTTGTCGGCGGCGATTTGTTGAGATTTTTTGATGGCCTTGTTCAAAGCCTTGATGAGGTTTTCCTGAAGTTTTCCCGGATTCTGGTGCGCCTCTTCCGGAATGGTGATGGATACGACTTCCTGCTCCCCGTCGATGACGACGACGATTCCGTCGACTTCGGCTTCGATATGCGTATTGCGGAGGTCTTTCTTGATCTCTTTGGCCTGTCGCTGAAGCTGATAAAGGTTTTTGGCCTGATCGAACATTCCCATGGGTGTTTTGTTAGTAAATAGTGCTTTATGGCTTTTTTAGGCCGGTATCGGCGCAATTCCATGCTGCTTTTTGATTGTACGGAAGCCTTCCCCGGGCGTCAATAAAAAACGTTGCTTTCCGCCATTTGTTCGGGTAAACTGCTCGTGCTTTTGTCTTCAATGAAATTTATTATATTTTAATATTATGGAAAAGATTCTTTTGGACGCCAAGGTCCGCGATGTAAAGATTTCGCCAAGCTACCTTCGCAAACAACGCAAGATTCCCGCAATTTATTACGGACACAAAGAGGAAAACATGGCTTTGGAACTTGATTATCAGCCATTCCGTAAAGCTTTCGATAAAGCCGGAAGCAACCAGATCATCGAACTGAACATTGACGGAAAGACCAAGCCGGTCCTGGTTCATGACGTGCAGTATAATCCTTTGACCGACACGTTTGATCATATCGATTTTGTTCACGTCAACATGAATGAAGAGGTGAGAGCCGATATTCCCGTCGTCATCATTGGGGTCGCTCCGGCCGTGAAGAACCTCGGAGGTATTTTGACGACACTCCGTCACGAACTTGAAGTGAAATGTCTTCCCGCCGATCTTCCTCATGAGATTCAAGTCGACGTTTCTTCTCTTGAGGAACTCCACAGTTCCATCCATATCCGCGATTTGAATGTTCCGAAAGGTGTGAAAATTTCCGCCAGTCCCGACGATGTTATCGTGACGGTTTCCGTCGTGAAACAGGAAGTCGAAGAAACTCCTGCGACTGAAGCAGTTGTTGAAGGTGCAGAAGGAGCAGCTCCGGCTGAAGGCGCGGCACCAGCCGAGGGAGCAGCAGCTCCGGCGGCCGCTGAGGAAAAGAAGTAAGAAGTTCTCCATTGACCTTGTATTGCAAGAGACCCGCTGCGAGCAGCGGGTCTCTTTTTGAATCCTTTGAATATACTGTTGGTTTTATTTTTTTGCAGCTATCTTCAGGACGGTGTTCCAGTTGCGGGTGGTCACGTGTTTCCCGAACGTTTTTCCGATGATCTCCATGGCATCAACGGTACGGTTTCCGGGAATGATCGTGAGTACGCTGATGAGCGCGTTATCTTTTATCGCCAGGATAGTGAAGTTTTTTTGGGGAGAGACATACGGCAGTTTCATGCTTTGTTCCGGTTTGCTTTTCAAAAAAGTGATGTACAGGCGCGTATCTTTGGTTATGGGGATGTTCTTAAAAGGGGCCGAAGCGATGAGGGAGTCGATTTGATCCATCGATCTCAAGATCACTTCGATTTCATGGCCGAACGTTTTTTCCAGTTTTTTTTCGATGATGCCGGTAAGCTCTATCGGGTCGGTTTCCTGCGTTTCGAAAATGGCGTTCCCGCTTGCGAGAAGCGTCGCCACGTTTTTGAATTTGAGGCTTTGGAGCGTTTTACGAAGGTCTTCCATTTTGACCATTTTGTTTCCGCCAACATTGATGCCGCGGAGAAATGCCACGTATTTTGCCATCATGTCGGGTCAGTTGATCAAACTTTCGAGCAGCTTGCGCTGCTGGTCGAGATCTTTGTTTCCTTTTTTTGATTTTTCTTTTTCGAGGACCTGTTGGATTGCGGTCACCGGGTGATCTTTCAGTTCGAGAAGAATTTTTTCTCCCACCTGAATGTCCCGATCAAGCATGTTGAGCGGCCACTGGAACGTCTCATAACTTCCGGCGAGTTGAAGCTCTGCGCAGTTTCCGTTGATGGAAGATATGACGGCTTCAACTTGTGAGATGAGCTGGTTGTTGACGGGATTTTCCATGGTGTGATTCGAGTGGGGGAAGAGTGTTGAAAAGGCGGCCCCGTACGGGGCCGCCTTGGTGGTTATTTCATGAGAAGAGCGGCAAGCATCGGAGCCATGATGAGGGCGATGGTGTTGACCACTTTGATGAGCGAGTTGATGGCGGGACCGGCCGTGTCCTTGAACGGGTCGCCGACGGTGTCACCGACAACAGCGGCTTTGTGGGCGTCGGAACCTTTCCCCCCGAAATGTCCGGATTCAATGTATTTTTTGCCGTTGTCCCAGGCGCCGCCTCCGGTGCACATCATGAGGGCGAGGAGGAATCCCGAGACGATAAGTCCTCCAAGCATTCCGCCGAGGGCGAGAGGTCCGAGGACATATCCGGTAAAAATGGTCGTAAAGACCGCCATGAGGGCGGGATAGATCATTCTGCTGAGAGCTGCTTTGGTGACGATGTCCACGCATTGGCCGTAATCAGGTTTTTCTTTTCCGGACATGATACCTTTGATCTCTTTGAACTGACGGCGTACTTCTTCCACAACCTTGTAGGCCGTTTTTCCTACGGATTCCATGAGAGAAGCTGCAAAGATGAACGGCAGTAAACCCCCGATGAACAGTCCCATCAGGACGGCGGGGTTGGTGATGTCGAAAACGAAATGCGCGGTCGGAGCATGAGCGGTGAGTTCCTCGGTATACGCCTGGAAGAGGACGAGTGCGGCAAGTGCGGCCGAAGCGATGGCGTATCCTTTGGTCACGGCTTTCGTGGTGTTGCCAACGGCGTCGAGTGCGTCGGTGTGGTTGCGGACTTTTTCAGGGAGTCCGGCCATTTCGGCGATGCCTCCGGCGTTGTCGGTGATTGGACCGTAGGAGTCCGTTGCGATGACCATGCCGGTCGTCGACAACATGGCGACCGCCGCGATGGCGATGCCGTAGATCCCGTTCCCGAGGACGGAGTTCTGTCCGAAGTAGTATGCGAGGAAAATCGCCACGAGCACGAGGACGACCGGCGCGGCGGTGCTTTCAAGCCCGACGGCGAGACCGGTAATGACGTTGGTCCCTGCTCCGGTTTCGGAAGATTTGGCGATTTTTTTCACGGGATCGTATTCCGTTGAAGTGTAGTATTCGGTGATGATGTTAATAAAGAAAGTCACGCCGAGCCCGACGAGAGACGCGTAGTAGATGTTGATGTCTCCGATGAAAGACTGGTTGATGAAGTAAAATCCGACGGCCGCGAGAATTCCGGTGACGAGCATGCCTTTATACATGGCCATCATAATATTTTTCTTGGGGCCGAGTTTTACAAAAAGTGTTCCGATGATGGAAGTGATGACGGCGAGGGATCCGAGGGCGAGGGGGTATTCAACCCCTTTGGCTCCGATGGTGTCGGTGAGCGTTGAAGCGGCAAGGATCATGGCTGCTATAAGCGTCACGGCGTATGTCTCAAAAAGATCTGCTCCCATGCCTGCACAGTCACCGACGTTGTCTCCGACGTTATCGGCGATGACCGCCGGATTGCGAGGATCGTCCTCAGGAATGTTTTTTTCGACTTTCCCCACGATGTCCGCTCCCACGTCGGCGGCTTTGGTGAAAATGCCTCCACCGATACGGGCAAAGAGTGAAATGAGGGATGCTCCGAATCCGAAGCCGATGAGAAGTTTCGGTGCCTGGTCGACGGATATCCCGAGATTATTCGTGAAGATGAAATAGAATCCGCTGACACCAAGAAGGGCCAGCCCCACGACGGCGAGTCCGGTGACCGAACCACCGCGGAAAGCTACGGACAGCGCGTCCTGAAGTGAGTTTTTTGCCGCTTCGGTGGTGCGCACGTTGGCACGGACCGAAACGTTCATGCCGATATAACCGGCAAGACCGGAAAAAAACGCACCGACGATAAATCCGATCGCCGTGAGAATGTTGTCATGGTGTTGCCCCTGAGGAAGAATGTACGCCATCGCGATGAAAATAAGCGTTGCGATGACAATGATCGTCAAAGACTGACGGTTCAGATACGCCATGGCACCTTCCTGGATTGATTTGGCAATTTCCTGCATTTTTTCGTTTCCCGGAGATCGCTTCAGGATCGTGACGATAAGCGCAACGGCATAAAGAAGGGCAAAAATACTTACAATCATTGCCACTACAGCGACTTGCATAGAAAAATAAATTAAGAATTAATCCGGTGTGAAATTGTAGCGAAGATCGGGGGATGGAGAAATGTTTATCTTGCACTTTGATTTGATAGATTGTCACTTTTGTGTTTTGGCTATTTTCTCGGCAATTTATTGTGAAGGGTCATTGCTTTTTTTGATATTTTTCCTTACAATTGTGCATGTTTTACTTTTTAATATTACCCTTTCCATATGATGGATGAACATCACTCCGAACATTCTGAACACTCAGAACACAAACATGATAACGGCAGCATGCCGGAAATTCCAAAGGTAGACATGAAAAAAATGAATCCCGATGCCCTGAAAGGGGGATTCGGAGATATTATTGAAATTCTCAAACTCAACAAGGGTGCCATGGAAAAGGTTGCTGCCAGAGATTCAGAAGGCATCAATCTTGCCATCGTTTACCTTGCCGTCGGTGCCATTGGCGCTCCTCTCGGTGGTATGATTCTTGGATATACTTTCTTGGGAGTGACCGTCCGCACACCGATCGTGAATGGACTTATCGGGGCAGTGCTCGCTGTTGTCATGGGTGTTTTGGTCTACTATGTCACCAACCTCGTCGCAGAAAAGATGTTTCACGGCAAGGCAAAATTTGCTGAGTATTTCCGTGTCATGGGCTACGCTTCACTTTTGAACGTTCTCGGATTTTTGACCGTTGTTCCGATTATCAGCACTTTGGCTGCGCTCTGGATTCTCGTCATTAACTATTTTGCCCTGACGACCGTTCATAAGTTGAATGCAACCAATGCGGTCTTGACGATCATCGTTACGATCGTTGTTTTCATAGCTTTGACAGCGGTTATCGGCGCTCTCGGTCTTTCAGCCGCCGGTCTCGGTGGAGCTTCTTTCTCATTGAGCAGCTAAGAAAAGCCGTTTTTTATTGATACGAACCTTTAAAAGCCCCGTTTTCAAACGGGGCTTTTTGTGCTAAAATATAAGGATTATAAGGTTTTTCGTATGGCAGAAGGAGACGCATCTCAAAATCAGGGGCAAAAAGGACAAAATGACCTCTCAAAAGAGGTCAAATCCGAAGCTGCGGACCCGAAGAAGCTTGAACGTGCAGCGAAAGAGCGCGAACGCCGTCGCCGTCGTCGACGGAAAAAGGCCGAGCTGCGGCGTTTGGCGAAAGAGGCCCCGGGACCGGTTCCGTCTTCCGATGAAGTCCCTCAGAAAAAGCCGAGATCCAAATCCAGTCCGCCGAAATCCGAGCAACCGAAAAAGACGGGAACTGCTCCCGTGCCTTCTGGAGAACCCCAAATGCCTCGTTCTGAAGAGCCCGTCGCGCGTTCAAAAAACATTGTTCCACAGGCTGAACCGGAAAAAGAGTCCGTTCCGGGTGAGCAGAAAAACGTAGAACACCCTATGGCTCATAAAACGCACAGTTTTGCCGGACCTTTGATTCAACCCAAACAGCCGACAAAGAAGGAAGAGCCGAGGGAAGAGCCTGTTTCCGAACCTGAGCCTCAACCTGTTTCCCAACCGGTCACCGAACCTGAACCGGAATCAGTCGTCGAACCCGAACCGACCCCCGAACCCGTGCAGTCGATTCCGGAACCTGAACCAGAACCCGCTCCCGCACAGCCGTCCCAGCCGCCATCGGAAGATATCGTCATCCGTGGGGAACATGAGGACCGTCGTCCGCAGGTTGAAATGCGCCAGCCACATCCGGAGGAGGAAGAAGAAGTCCATGAAGTACCGTCAATTTTTCCCGAAGATGAGGAAGAGCCGACAGAGGTTCATCCTCCCGAACAACACACGGAAGAACCCGAACAGCATAATGAGGAAGTTCCGGCTGAAGTCATTGAATCCGCCCCGCACGAAGAAGTGAAACCGGGAGAGCAGAAGGTTCATGAACAACCTGAGCAAAACGAAACTTCAAAAGAGCTCCTGGAGGGATCTGAAGGCTTGCAGGAACGGAAGCCGGCATGGCAGTCAGCGGGCAGTTTCTTTTCGGGTTTTTTTAAAAACGTCGGATCGGCGATCCTGAAATTCAGATTGAAGTTCGATTTCCGCAAGCTGGGGGTGTTCGTCGTCCTGGTCATTCTGGGAGGAGCGCTGTATGCCGGATATGTCTTCAAGGTTCATGAAAAAGTTTACAACTACGTTGCGGGATTTTTTAAGGCTCCGGTCCCTGTTGAAATCAATGTTGATGAAGAACTTTTACGCGAGTGGGGGATTACGACAGCACTTGTTTTCGGCGATAACCGGGGGAACAGCCAGGATCTTCTGGCGTCGCAGATTTATAACGCTTACTACTTCGGTTTCCTGAAAGAACCGAAGGTCCAGGGAGAGACGGGCATTACGCCGGCATATTATTATGGAACCGGCGCCGACCAGGTTGCGCAAACCAACCAGTTCATCGATGACATCAGCAATCTTCGTGAACTGGTGAGCCTCTATGACGTGGATGTCTATCGGATGCTCGATCAGACCACGGACCGCGAAAAAGCTCTGGACGGTTATGTGACGAAACTTCATGCAACCATGGATAAAAGCCAGACCATCTCCGACCAGCTCAAGACGGAGATCGACGACCTGAAGGTTTCCTACGACAGCCTGACGCCCGACAAGACCCAGTTTGAAAGTGATTTCTTCACGGCGCTCCAGGGGCTTGCCGGGGAAAAGTCCGACTTTCTTTTGAAGAGTTTTATCGACGTTACACAAAAACAGGCGGCTTTGAAAGCAAGGTACTCCGCACTCCAGCAGCTTGCCACGTACTACGATTCGGCCATGCAGAAACTTTCGGTCCGCATTACCGCTGTTGAACAGAATCACCAGGCGCTCGTGCAGGGGATTCACGTGGTGGATATTCCGGGCGCCAACCTGGATATCATCCTCCAATCGAACCAGTAAGGCCCTCGATAGGCTAAAAAGCTGATCAGCTTAAGAAAAAGTTGCTATTTTTGAAAGTGGATGATAGTATTGTGAATCCCTGAGCTATTTTTATGGTCACGATCGATCAGCTTATCGAAAAAATTCAGGCGTATAAGCCGAAAGTTGACGTTGCGCGAGTGAGGGAAGCTTATGACTACGCAAAGCTGCATTTTAAAGGAATGTATCGGGTTTCGGGTGACCCGATGGTGATTCACGCCCTGATGGTGACGGATAATCTTTTGGCGTTTAAACCCGACGAAAACAGTATTCTGGCGGCGTTGATGCACGATCTGTGCAAGGTTGCCGACTACAACCCGAAGGAAGTGAAGGAGAAGTTCGGTGAGGACGTGGCTTCGCTTATTGCCGGCATGGAAAAACTCCAGAGCGTCCATCTGAAAGGAGGCAGAAGCGATCTTGAGGCTTTCCGGAGAATGCTTTTGTCCCTGGCGAGCGATTTGCGTCTGGTACTGATCCGCCTTTCCGATCTGCTCCATGACGTGGAATCGTTGGATTACGTTCCGTTGGTGCGCAGGAAAGAGGTCGCACGTGAAATGCTCGACGTCTACGCCCCCATTGCTTCGCGTTTGGGAATTTATTCCATCAAGTGCCGTCTTGAAGACCTCGCTTTCAAATATCTCTATCCGTCCAAGTATGAAGATTTGCAGTCCCAGCTCGAGGAATATATCCGCCGGCAGGAAAAGTTTCTTGACCGGGTCAAAAAAGAATTGAGTGATTTCCTGCAGAAACAGGGCGTTAATGGACGCGTTGAGGGCCGTTTGAAAAATCTCTACAGCATTTACCGCAAGATGCGGAAAAAAAGTAAAGCTTCCCTTAACGAGATTTACGATATTTTCGCTTTCAGGATTATTCTTCCCACCCAGTTTCATCGCAGCGGACTTGAGAATACGGAAAAGCTATATACCCTGCTCGGTCTTATTCATAGCCGCTGGACCCCTCTTCCTGACCGTTTCAAGGATTATATCGCCGTTCCCAAACCGAACGGCTATCGCAGTCTTCACACGACGCTGATCGGCGACGGGAAGGGGAGTTTCGATCAGCCTTTCGAGGTACAGATCCGTTCGGAAGCCATGCATCAGCAGTCTGAGTTCGGATTTGCCGCGCACTGGCTGTACGAAGACACCCGTGGGTACTCCCCGAAAATTGAAGAGAAAGGTTTTACCCACACTGAAATTCAGGAAATGAAGAACAAGAAATACCAGCAGTGGCTTGATGGACTCGTGAGCATCCAGCAGGAGCTTCTCCCAGGGAAAAGATATGGGAAAAAAAGTGAAACTGGACATGTTCCATGACCATATTTTCGTGTTTACTCCGGACGGTGAAGTCAAAGATCTCCCCAAGGGGTCGACACCGGTGGATTTCGCCTACGCGGTCCATACCGATATCGGGCACCGGTGTCAGGGCGCCAAAGTGAATGGTTCGATCGTGCCGCTCGATTACCAACTGAAAAACGGCGATCACGTTGAAATTTTGACGAGGAACAAAGCCGAACCCAAACCGCATTGGCTTTCTTTCGTGAAGTCTCCGAACACCAAGTCAAAGATCAAAAGCTACTTTAAAGGATTGGATAACGAAGACAGCTATAAGGAAGGGAAGGAGCTCGTGAATAAATACCTTTCCAGCATGGGGCGCCCGCAGCTCGATGAAAATTTGTCGATTTTCCGCAAGTACGGAAGACAGAAGCTTTCGCTTAAGGAAAGGCAGGCCCTGCTTGAAGACATCGGGAACGGGGCAGTCAACGTCGGCGCCGTGCTGAAGAAGGTTTTTGCTTCGCCCGAAAGCACTCCCCGCAAAAAACGTGTTTCCGAAACCAATTTCGTGAAGAAAAGCGCGTTTGTCTCCGAGCAGAAAAAGGATGAAGTACTTATCGCAGGGGCGGCGGACGTGCCGTATAAACTTTCTTCATGCTGTAAACCGAAACGCGGCGACAGTATCGTCGGATACGTGACGCGCGGCAACGCCGTCCGCATTCACAAACAGGGCTGTAAGTTTCTGGCTCACGCCGATCGCAACCGTATGCTTGAGGCCAGCTGGGGATATCAGATTCACAAGCAGCGGCTGATCCCTGCCGTTATTGATTTGAAGGCGATCGATCGTGTAGGGCTTATCAGTGACGTTGCGTCCACTATTGCCGGTTTCAACGTCAATATCATCGATTTCGTGCTCAAGGAGCGTCGCGATAACCTTATTCACCGGCAGTTCGTCATCGAGATTTTCAACGATGAGCAGTGCCAGAACATCGTCAAACGCCTCCGGCAGGTCCGCAACGTGCTTGAAGTCGCGAGGGTCGCCGAGAAAAACGTTTCCGCTTAGACGCTGGGAAGCCGGAAGCCTCTAGATCAGTTCCATGAGGATTTTTTCACTGATGATTTCACGGTCCAGGAAGTGCTGGAGGAAGAACCGCGTGATGTGTTGAAGCTGCTCTTTTTGTTCGGGAGTGCAGGAGATTTTTTGGACCTGCGCGGCCAGCGGCTGTACAAGATGATGGATGAGTTTGATGATGTTGAACTGGATCTGTTTGGCCGGCGCGTGGGAAGACACACATTCTCTGCAGCGGAGATGTCCTTCTGGTTCGAGCCAGATGGTGTCGTCGCTGCGCCAGCGCCGGTGGCATGCGTCGCAGTTTTCAAGGTCGGGCAGGACGCCGATATTGAGCAGAAGGTTGAGTTTGAACCGTTCCACGGTCAGAAAATGCTGGCTGTTCATGCTCAGCTGGCCGAGACTTTGCTCCAGCAGATCGTAAAGTTCCGGTGAATGTTCGCTGCTGTGCGTGCTTTTATGGAAGATTTCCATGATCAGGCCCGCGATGAGCATCCGGTTGAAGTCGTTGCGGATGTTTTTGAAGTTTTCGATGATCTGGCATTGGACGATGGTGTATCGGGCGGGACTTTTGTAAAGTTGGACACTGCAAATATTGAGACTTTCAAGATGTCCCGAAAATGAACTGGTTATTTTGCGCGCTCCTTTCGCGGTCGCCTGGATTTTTCCGAGGTCCGGGGAATAGAGCGTCACCGAAAAATCGTTTTCACCGAGCGGGTGTTTTTTGATGATGATGCCCCGGGTATGGATGTTTCTTTGTTCAGCCATGATGGACCTTGTTTAGGACGTCATGATTTTACCATGAAGGTACTGTTCCACGGCAGCGAAACTGCTGATCGTTCCAAGAATGATCGTTATGGCGAGCTCGGTGATGAAGACTTTGTTGAGCTCGAGGCTGTTGTAGTAACTCCACATCGTCGTCGAGTCGATCTCGATCGTCTTGCCCAAAATGAAAAGAAAAAGAAAACTTGCCAGGACTGCGCAGCTTCCGTAGAGGATGCCCTCAATGATGAACGGCATGCGGATGAAGGTCGGCGTCGCTCCGACGAGACGCATGATGGAAATTTCCTGGCGGCGGGTGTAAATGGTGAGCTGGATGGCGTTGAGGATAACGAGCGTTCCTCCGAGAACGAAAACCAGGACGAGCCAGAAAATGATCTGACGGACGAACTGGCTGATGTTGAGAAGATTCTGTGCGACATTGGAAAGAATGATGCTGTCACTGCCGCTGCCTTCTGCGATAAAGTTTTGCATGAAGGTTTTGTACTGGCCCTCTTCAAGAAAATTCTGGACCGTCTTGTAGTCTTCGGGAGTCTGGGTGGTGATGCTCACGCTCGGAGGGAGGGGGTTGGTGAGGTTGTATTTTCTGAGGAACTCTGCGGTTTTGGGATGGGTTTTGGCCACGATATCCAAGGCCTGTTCCTTGGAAGTGTAGGTGACGGTTTTGACCCCGGGAATATTCTGCAAAGCCTGCACGAGATTCTGGGCGTCGTACCACTGGATGTCGTCACGCAGGTAGATGACGATGTCTACCCGCGCGCTCATGGCCTGGAGAGCCTGGTTGCCGATGAAATGGACGGCGAGGATGACGTTGAAAATAAAAAGGATGACGGCGATGACGCCGATGGTGGCTATCGAGAGGAATTTGTTTCTCCAGAAATTGGTGAGTCCCAGCATGAGGCTCCTGTAAAAAGCAACGAAAATGTTGCTATTGAAATCCTGGACTTTAAGTTTTGTTTGGGCCATCGGGTTTTAAGGAAGAACGTTGGTTTTAGGTTCGAGAGCTGCCGGCTGAGCCAACTCTTCTTTGTCGTTTTGGTCGTTTTGAAGTCCTTTGCGCAGGAGCGAAGATTTGTATATTTGGGGGTAGTACGGCTGGAGACGGACGACCTCCGCTCCGAGTTTGAGGTCGATGAGGGTTTTTTCCAGTCTTTGCGTAAACACGAACTGGTCGTAGCCGAGAGCTATGACGTTGGGGCGGAATTTTCTGAGCACTTTGTGCTTGTCGCCTTTGTAGCCGAGGACGACTTTGTCGGCGATTTCGGATATTTTTACGTTCTTGAGGCGCTGGCGTTCGTTGTGGCTCGGGGCGCGTCCTTTGATTTTCTGGACGGTTTCGTCACGCGCGATAATGACGATGAGATAATCTCCGAGTTCTTTGGCCTGGCGGAGGTAGTTTTCATGTCCGGCGTGAAAAAGATCGAAGGTTCCAAATGCCATCACGGTTTTGAGGTTTTCCTGTTTTTGCATAAATTAAACGGTTATTTTGTCAGGGACGAAGATGTTAATATAGATCAGTCCCGCGAAAATGAGAAGGGCAAATGTAATAAAGAGAATATTGATAATTTTATTCCCTCCGTCCTTGAATCCCGCCTTGATGCTTGATAGTCCGTAAATGAGGGCGATCATGGCAAAGGGGATGTCCATGATGTGGTTCACGATGAAGGTGTAGGGCAATCCGATGTTGCTTGTCATCAGGAACCCGGTCAGGATGTGGATAAGTCCCAGGACGATAAAGAGGATCAGCGAAACTTTTTTGAGATTTTCTGCGGTTTTTGCGGCCATGGTTGTTGGAAAGTGGCTTGTTGTATTATAGCGGTCTTTCATCTATACTGCTAGCGTTGTTTCTTCCAACGCCATGATTACTCAAGAACAAGTAAAACATATCGCCAAGCTGGCACGTTTGGGATTGAAGGACGAGGACGTCGAGAAGTTTTCCAAACAACTCAGCAGCATTATGGAGTACGTTGAAAAGCTCAATGAGGTCGACGTCAAAGACGTTGAACCGACTTCCCAGGTTACGGGGCTTGAAAACGTCATGCGCGAAGACACGGAAGAACGTTTTTCAAACCGCGAGGACCTTTTGAAGTGTACTGAACTGCCCGTTCAGAACGACCAGATAGAGGTCCAATCCGTTATTACGATGTAAGTTATGCTGCATACTTTAACGCTTGCCGAAGCGTCGGAAGGTCTCAAAAACAAGAAGTTTTCATCCAGAGAGCTGGCGAAAGATCTGCTGACGCGTATCAAAGACCTCAACGGTTCTTTGAACGTCTATGTGACGGTTGACGAAGAAAATGCGATGAAAATGGCCGAAGAGGCCGATCAGCGTCTGAAGGACGGCAAAAACGTTACACCTTTGACCGGTGTTCCGGTCGGCATCAAGGATATTTTCAATACTCAAGGAATCAAAACCACCTGTGCCTCGCCATTTTTGAAAAATTTCGTTCCTCCGTATGATGCCACCGTCGTTACCAAGCTGAAGGAAGCCGGCTACGTACTTACCGGCAAACAGAATATGGATGAGTTCGCCTGCGGAGGTTCCACCGAACACTCCTGTTTCGGGCCAACCAAGAATCCGTGGGATACCAGCCGCGTTGCCGGAGGTTCATCCGGCGGTTCGGCGGCCGCCGTCGCTGCAGACATGAGTTTTTACGCTCTTGGAACGGATACCGGCGGCTCGATCCGTGAACCTGCTTCGTTTTGCGGCGTCGTGGGTTTGAAGGTCACCTATGGGCGTGTGTCGCGCAGCGGTGTCACTTCCATGGCCTCTTCATGGGATACGATCGGCCCTCTGGGGAAGACGGTACGCGACGTGGCCACTGTTTTGCAGTACATCGCCGGGAAGGACGTCCGTGACGCTACCACTCCTCCGGTAGACGTCCCTGATTATTCAAAAGCGCTTGGACAGTCCGTGAAGGGGTTGAAAATCGGTGTTCCCAAAGAGTATTTCGGTGAAGGAATCGATCCGCAGGTTGAGAAAAGCGTCCGCGACGTCCTCAAGGAATACGAAAAGATGGGAGCCGAGATCGTTGACATCAGTCTTCCCTATACGTCCTATGCCATCGCCGTCTACTACGTGGCGATGCCCGCGGAGCTTTCTGCCAATCTGGCCCGTTTTGACGGTATCCGTTTCGGTTCGAAACCCAAAGCGGAAGCGAAAGACATCATCGATTACTACTATCAGGCCCGCAGCGAAGGGTTCGGTGATGAGATCAAACGGCGCATCATGATCGGGACGTACGTGCTTTCGGCCGGTTATTATGACGCTTATTACGTACGCGCCCAAAAGGTTCGAACCCTTATCCGAAAAGATTTTGACGAAGCATTTAAAAATGTCGACGTGATCGTCGCTCCGGTTTCGCCATTCCCTGCTTTCAAGATCGGAGAGAAAAAGGATGATCCGCTTTCGATGTACCTGGCCGACGCTTTTACCATTCCGGTGAACTGTGCCGGACTTCCGGCGGTCAGCCTTCCGTGCGGTTTTACCAATGAAAAACTTCCGGTGGGATTTCAGGTCATCGGTCCGCAATTCAGTGAAGACAGGATTTTGAAGGTGGCTTCCGCGTACGAGCAAGCGACGGAATGGCACAAGATGAAACCGGGTGTGTAACAATCGTCCCGGGTTTGTCGTTATAGTTTTCAGCAATCAGGAAATTCCTTATTTCTTAATTTCTCACTATGAAAAAGCTTCTCGCTTATTTTTCAGGTGTGGCGATTCTGTTCACGACTTTCGTGAGCAGCAGTTTTGCCGCGCTTCCACCGGTGTATCTGAACTGTCATATCGTCCAGAGTTGCGCCGTTTACGTTGACGATGGGGCAGCTCCCGGAGGCGACGGTTCAAAATCCACCCCATTCCAAACCATTACCGATGCGGTCAGTTTCCTGACGAATCCGGCAAACGCCGACTTCACCACCGTTTATGTCGCAGGAGGAAACTACAGTTCAGAGTCATTGCCTTTGAGTCTCGACGGAAGTTCATATTCAAAAGGTTTTAACATCTACGGAAGTTATAATTCTTCTTTCAGCACCAGGGATTACGCTTCGACTCCGACCAATATCCAGGGGGGGAGCGTCAGCGGCGTTTTGAGTCTTAAATCAGTGGCCGGGAACGTGGACGGACTTAATATTTCAGGGACAAACGGTCCTGCGATTTCCGTTGATAACGAAGGAGCAACCACTTTGGCCGTGACTCTCAGCAACAACACCATCCACAACAACACCATGGACAGCACCGTTGCCATGCCGATTCTCTTGAGCGGCTCCAATACCGCAACCGTGAGCAATAACGTTTTCTATAACAATGCCGTCACCAACGGGATCGTTTCCAACTTTAAAGGGAAGGTAAACGCTTATCTGAATCGTTATTACGGAAACAACGGAGGCAGTTTGAAGTGCAGTAACGGCGCGTTCGTCTATAACAACTATATTCTGGCCGATCAGGCGGATTATCTCGTTACGGCTGGTGGATCCTGTACCTTCGAAAACAACACGGTTGCCCGCAATGACATCAACGGAGGAACGAACCACGGGGTCGTCGTCATGCAAAATAACGCCAATACTGTTGCCAACAACGTCATCGCCTATAACGCAGGAGGCGATACCGTCGTCCATATCAGCGGGGACACGTCGCTTTTTGAGTATAACGCGTTGTTTTCCAACTCCAATGATCCGGCACTTGCCGATAACAATGTGAACTGCGATCCGCTCTTTTCTACGTCCGGGGGGACCGATCCGGCAAACCACAAGCTCGGAGACGGTTCGACGTGTATCGATAAGGGCATGGACGTCGGCGGTATTTCCAAAGATTATTTTGGGAACAGCAGACCGCTTGACGGTGACGGTGACGGCACGGCCCAGTACGATCCGGGTGCTTATGAAGCCCCGAAAGTCACTCCGCCTCCACCGGCTCCAAGCCCATCACCGAGTCCAAGTCCTTCACCAAGCCCGTCACCTTCGGCCTGCGCCGGCTTTAGTGACGTTCCGGCTTCCTACAGTGACTGTGATGCCATCACCTACGTGAAAAGCATCGGTGCCATGACCGGAAATCCGGATGGCACGTTTGCTCCAAACGGAGTACTTCAGCGTGACCAGGTTGCCAAAATCGTCCTGGAGACCTTCAATAAATACGTGGACGGCACAAATTACTGCAATAGCTCCAATCCATTCCCGGATGTGACCTCCAGTGAATGGTCATTCCAGTATATCTGCCGCGGGAAAACCCTCGGTATCATTACCGGATACCTTGGAGGCGCTGACGCCGGGTACTATCGTCCTGGACGTTCGGTGAATCGCGCCGAGTTCCTGGCTTTGCTGCTCCGCAATCTGAGTGATACGATGCCGGACATCAGCAGTTCGTCCTACATGGATGTTTCCGCGGGTCAGTGGTACAGCGGTTATGCAAAATATTCCTACGATAATTCGCTTTTCAGCGGGACGAATCTGTATCCGACCCAGGCGACGACAAGAGACGAAGTCGCTGTCGTCATCTACAAACTCCATAATCTGGGCAAAATCTAAACGATTTTCAATAGGTATGTTTACAGAAAACCCCCGGCTCAATGTTGAACCGGGGGTTTTTCAATCCGGGCAATTTCATTCAGCGCACGCAGATTTCGGTGATGAGTTTTTCCAGAGCCAGCCGCAGTTCAGTATTGTCGCCGGAGGCCAGGCGGATTTTTCCGCTCTTCATGCCGGTATCAATGGCGAGGAGTTTGCCGTAGGTCGAGGTAAGAAGATCCGGCGTGAAATTTTTGCTTTGGCCCATCGCGGTCATGATGACAAAAGGATGTTCCTTGAGTTTCTGGTTGATGGCGTTTTTGTCCATGCGGCGTCCCAGGCAGTCCTTGACCTGGATGAGGATGCGGAAGTGGCGCACGATCATAAAGAGGCTTTTAACGATGTCTTCGCCGCTGCCGAGCAGTACGTCAAGCGTTTTCAATGCCGCTTTGGCGTTGCGTTGGCCCAGATAATCGGTCAGTTTGAAGATGGAGGTGGTAAGGTTGGGCTCGTCAGGTTTTCTACGGCTTCGGAGGGGATGGGTGTGCCGTTTGCGTAGAGGACGAGTTTGTCGATTTCCTGGGTCATCTGCCAGAGGTTGGGGCCGACGGTATCGGCGAGCTGTCTGGCTTCACGCTGGCCGATGCTGCCATTGCGCTGTTGAACCTGTTCCTGGACCCACGTGCTCAGGTTCGGCCCCACGAGCGGTTCGAACTGCTGGATTGATGCGATCTTTTTAAGTTTTTTGAAAAGGGTCGTCCGGGCATCCGGTTTGTCCTGTTCCAAAAAGAGCACGAAACTGAAATCCGCGATGTCATCAAGTTTTTCGGCCACGGTTTTTTGGTCGGCCTCCTTGCCGTCGCGCAGGAAGTCGCGCACGAGGATGAATTTTTTCTCGCCGAGGAAGGGAACGGAGTCCACGGCTTCACGGAAATCCGCGGCGGTCATGCTCTGGCCTTCCAGCGTGAGCACGTTGAAGTCGCCGTACTTTTTTTCAAACTCCTGGCGCCAGAAGCGGCTTTTGTTCCAGGCGGACCAGGTGTCTTCGCCGTAAAAAAGATGGATGTTGGCTTTTGCTGGCATGGGATTTGTTGAAACATTCCGGTGGAGGTTCCGGACCTCCAGGAACTTTACTGTAGCAGGAACTCTCACCTCCTGCCATATGTTTATAGAACAAAAACCCCTCGTTGCCGAGGGGTTTTTACAGACACATTTGGGGGGAGAGGCGAATCAGGGTCTACTGCGCGACCTGGTTTTCATTGAGTTGAAGCAGATCGGTCAGTCCCGGCGGAGTATTGAGGATGATGCGTTCGTCGAAGCGGATGACCACGGAACCCTGGTTGGCGGACGGATCACCGGCGAATTTGCGATGGGTGAAGAGGTCCTGGATGTCTCCGTAGATGGATCCGTAGAAGGTGATGTTGGTGTAGGCATCGCCGCCGTTCAAGGAAAGCAGTTTTCCGGTTCCGGCTATGTCGCCCTGCTGGACGAAGATGACGCCGGAGACGTCGGTCACCCCCGGGTCGATCTTGACGTTGCCGTTCAAAACAATGAAGGCAAGAGAAGCGGTATCGCGGACGGTGCACGGTTCGTTCTTGTTGCAGTCGCCGTACTTGATGTTGTTTTTGATGATGAGATCGCCGTTTTCAACGATGAAGGTCTTGGCTCCCTGACCGTCGTGGAGGACAAGATCCGATCCGCTGCCGAGAGTGAGGTTGGCGTTGCTCAGGTGGTAGACGCCCGTGTTCGAAGCCGGGAGACTGTCGAAGGAATTAATGACATGGCTCCAGTTGTTGAGGTTCGGTTCCCAGCGGGATACGCGCGTTTTGTTTTCCTGGATCGTTGCGGAGATGTTGCTGGAGCTCCAGCTTTCACCCGGTCTGAGTTTGACTTCACAGATCTGGCTGGAAAGGTTCGGAGCGACGGTGTTGCCGTAGAGGGTTTCGTTGCCTGTTCCCTGGAGGTTCACGTTGAATCCGGTGTTGCAGATTTCATGGCCGATCGGAACGGTGAAGCCCTGACCGGTGCTCGGGAAGGTCTGTTCCGGTGGAGCACCCGGAGTCACGATAAGGCCGGTGCTGCTTTTGTATTGTGAACATTGTGAGATGTCTTTGCCGAAGTTGAGGTCGGTTTCCAGATAGATGTCGCCCGACGCGCGGGTCAGAATGTACTGGCAGAAGCTCTGGACGACGGCGCTTTGCTGAATGCTGCCGTTGTCGACCAGGTTGGCGTTCTGCAGGTCAGGGGAGTCGTATACCGAATAGTTGGAGTTGGCTGTGTTCGGATATTTTTCCTGACAGATTTCGCTGTTGTTGCCGAGACAGTTGGCGTCGTCAATCAGGCTTCCTTGGACTTTGCCGTGATAGGTGATGGTGATGAGCTGTGTTCCTACTCTGGTTAATGTAATAACCGGTAGTGAGGAACCGTTCGGGGCGTGATCGAGTGAGTAGCAGTTTGTTTTTACGCTACTTCCATCGCACTGCGCGACGCCCTGGATGTTGAAGGAGTCGTTGTAAACGATTTTTCCTCCGGTCTGGCTGGTGCTGCCGTTGACGTAGCCTTGGACGTAACCGCTGTTCATCGTATCGGTGAGAGTGGCGTCGGTGTTCGGTGCGGTTGCGGTGAAGGTCATGGTATAAAGGACATCTTTGTTGTCGATGGTGCCGGTCTTGCCGTTGGCGTTGTTGCTCGGGACGAGGGTCAGTGGGTTGTTGACTCCTGATTTCACGCCGTAGCTTTTTTCCGGAGCCGCGGTTGCCTGGACCGTTTTGGTGAAGTGCGGCGGCTCGGAGGCGTCTTGTAGTTTGAGATGTCACAGCTGTTCGGTCCGTTGACGTTGACGGTCGCTCCAAGTGGGACATGTTCGCAGGAATCGCCGTTGGTATAGACGTTGGTGCCGTTGATGGTCCAGTTGAACTGACCGTTGTAATTGTTGGCAGGTGATGGGTTCAAGCACAACTCGTTGGTGTTGATGTCGTAGCTTGGGCTCACGTTCTGGCAGACCGGTGGTTGAGGCTGGAACGGAATGTTACAGGAGTTCGGTGAACTGACGGCTTCCACCTTGGTAATGAAAAGACCGGAAGGAGGAGCGTAGCAAGTGCCGTTGGTCACGTTGGTTCCGTCGCTCAGGTACCAGCGGTAGGTGTCGCTGTAGGAACTTGGGTTCGGTTGGACGCAGTATCCTCCGTTGACGTATGGCGTGCTGGAAAGAGAGTTACACTGGCTGTTCTGTGGGGGATTGTTGTAGCTGATGTCTCTTCTACAAGCGTCTTTCGAACCCAGGTTTGGTGATGCTTCAATGTGGACTGATCCTTTTGTCCCTTGTACTGATGATGTTTGATAATAGTACTGACATGCTGCTGGCACTTGCATTGATCCTGGAGAGTACAGTGATGGACAAAGCGGAGTTCCGTTCGGCCATGGCCCAAAGGTGTTGTTTATCAATGCTCCGTTTCCGGTGAGTGTCCAAGTGACATTAGCCGGAGGAGGAGGATTCGTGTTTTGCGGATTTGCTGTTAAAAATTGCGATGCTCCTCCGCTGACTGTTGATCCAACGTAGTTCAGGTTCAGGTTGCTGCAGACGTTATTTTGCTGCTGTTGGGTCATATTGAATGACGCACTGCATCCTGATTGGGGTTCTTTTGTGGCCGGATTTATTGCCGTCACGGATACAACCGTTCCGTTGCCGCCGCCGGTATAGTTTTCTACATCTGACGGTTTGTCTGTGGTTGCCGGATTTCCTGAAGCAACTCCATTGAAAGAGCCATCTGGCGTTGCGCTCCACAAATAGTCGAGATCAGTATTTACATTTTTACCCGGGGCAATAACACTTACAGTTAGTCCATTTGTTGAATCTCCAACGTTTAATGTGCTGCCTGATATGGGCGTACCGTTGCGGAGAATCTGCAGGTTGGTACAGACGTTGCCACCGGAGGGAGTAAAGGTTATTGTTTTTTGGCAAGTTGATGGGAATTCTTGGTTGTAATTGGCCTTGTTCACACCGGTAACCGTTACAGTTACTGGAGAAGTAATAGGTCCGGTTTTGGTCAGGTTTGTGTTTGTGTTGGTATCGTAATATGTTGACGAGTTTCCATCAAAATTAATGAGTCCAGGAATACTGGCTGTCCATTTATAATCCAGTGCAAGGCCTCCCTTTGTGGTTGGAGTGACGGTGATGTTTTTAGGAAGATCAGTATCCTGGTAAGTTGTGGTTGATGGAGTAATCGTGAGGTTTGTACAGTCAGGAACCTCCGGTGGCGCTACGACATCGAGATAGCCGTCACATCCGCCGCCGACCACGGTGTTCGTTCCTTTCAGGACTGCTTTAACGGTAATATGCGTTCCCGCGCTGCCGCCTGTATAGTACGTTTGTACGTCGTTGGCGGGAGAGCCGTTATCGCTATCGCGGTCGGTATAGGGGTTTCCTTTGCTGGTCGAGTTTTTAAAGTCCTCAAACGTCCCAGGGTCAAGAATGGTGAAATTCTGGACCGGAGTTCCAAGATTTACGTTACTGGACGATTGAACGTTGCTTTGTACGAGTGCCGCGAGCATATTGGCTTCCATGACCTGTGCCGATCCGTTGGACGTTGCTTCCCACTTATAGTCGAGATCCGGTGGTGTTCCTGCTCCGCTGAAATTCGGAGTAACGGTAAATGTTGTATCAGTGTTTGCTTCAAGCGTATGAGCCGTTGCGTTGTATTTTGCCGTATCTGCGGTCACCGTGAGGCTTGTACAGACGGCGGGAGGAGTGTTTGATTTTCTCCATACCACGGCTGTGGTACCGATGGGGAACCAGTGGTAGTTGGCTTTTGATCCCCCATACGGATAGTCCTTCTGGTAACTTGAAGGGACCTGGTTGTCGACGGAACACCAGTAGGTGTAATCGCCGGCGACACTACAGAATTTATTTTCGTTGAGTTTGCTCAGGTCTGTTGTTTTTTTGATGGCGAAATCACGGATCAAGACTCTGGATGTGGTGGTCGAGCTCCAGAGGTCGGCGGCGATGTTGGTTTTGGTCGGGAGCTGGACTTTACCGAAAAATTCCCGGTTGACGTCGAGGTTCGAGTTGAATCCGCCGCCGATAATCGGGTCCAGATCCGGATTTTTCCCGAAAATTCTCGGTTTGTCGCCGGGGGTGTCGATGCCGAATGTCCAAACGACGCCGCTGGCGCTTTTTGAAACGGTTGTACCTCCCCATAATCCCGGGACGTAGCCGTCACAATCGGCGATTGCCGCGACACTTCCGCCCCAACCCGGTGGGAGATCTGTAATACAGGTGATGTTGTTGAGATCTATATTTTGTGCAACGTCCGGGGCAAAGTCGATGGCGAATTTTGCCACGTAAGATTTATAGAAATACTGCTGTCCGGAAGTTTCTTCATAGGAATCGTTGTAGTAGTAATGCTCATGTTTCCCAATAGGGACATAGTGGTTTTGGGCTCCCGATTTGAGCGGAATGTCCCCGGTATCAGTGACCGGGTTGTGGTTATAGGACTGAGCGGTGTATGGCGTGGATCCGGGAATCGTCAGATGGTTTTTACAGATGAAATCCGTAATGGTTCCACCCGGAAATTCCGCAGCTTTTCCGTTGATATACGGCGTTGCGCTTGAGCCGTAGAGTGCTGTTGCCGCCAGGTCGAACGGGAAGATCGCCAAATCGCAAAGCTGTCGCGAAATAGGATTATACGCAGCCGAAGCCGTGAGCGGTGCCACCATGAACGAGGCGATAGTGGAGAGGACAATGAGCCCGGTTGTTAAGTGTTTGTTTTTCATTTGGGTGGAGTTGTAAATTTTTATTTACGGGACGAGGTCCGGACTCACTGATGGTCCGGAGGAAGCCTGGCTGGTGATGGTATTCGGAATGGTCCCTTGTTCACCGCCTCCCGGCTGTGGCTGGTTGGTCGGATTCTGTGACATCACGAGGATGACCGCGACGACGATGACGACGATAATTCCAATGATCCAAGCTGTGGTTTTGTTGTTTTTCATGGTTTAGTTTTTTAAAAGTGTTGCTTTTACGGTGCTTCGTCGGGATTGCCAGATGGCGTGTTGTCTGGGTTCCCGCTGCCGGTATCCCCACCGATCTTTCCGGGGACTGTTCCGTGTTCGCCGCCGCCTGTTTTTTCGCCAGCATTGACAATGGATTTGCCGCCCGGTCCGCCGCCCGGTTTGTTTTCTTTCGGTGGGGGAGGTATTTTATGCGGTGGAGGAGGAGCCTCTTCGTGTCCCACTTCGATGGTGACGACGCCGGCGAGGCCGAAGCTGACGAACTTGGCGGTCGTTTCCGGAGAAACGGTCGCGACGTTTTCTTTTCCTGCGGCCACGAGCATGCCTTCGCCCGGTTTGATGCGGGCAAAGATCTGGATGCCTTCGTTGACGCCGAACGATGCGTTCCCGCAGCGTGCGTGCGCTGCATCGGCGACTTTGGTGTCGAGTCTGAATTCAAATGAGTTGCCGTTCGGCGCGTTGTAAATAAAGGCATTGCCTCCGCTCAACTGAGTGTCGCGTATGCCTTTGAGGATTTTTTTGAACTCCTGGAATCCGGCGTTGTTCGGGTCGATGGTTTCACCGTTCAAAGCTTTCTGCATGCCCTCTACAGCCTGGTTAGCCATAGTATCTCCAAGGACGAACCACATGCCGGGCATGGCGATGAGTTTTTTTGCGAGCGGTGATTCGGCCATTGTTTTGTCGTTGTTGCGGTCGAGAGGGCTTTCCATTTCCAGAATAACTTTTGCCAGGTCGCCTTCAACTCCCGATTTGCTCAGGTCTTCCTCATGAAGACCAAGTACGCCGTATTTGTCCTGGGTGATGTACCCCGGTACTCCGCGCAAACCTGTTCCTACGGCACCGGCGACCGAACTGAATAACCAGTTGGGGCCGAGCTGTTGTCCGGGTTTGCCAAGATCCTGATCCTGAACGTTAGAGAGTAATCTTTTGACCAGAAGGTCGGTGAGTTGTTCCGGCGTGCTGGTGATGTTGTAGCCCTGCGCCTGAAGTTCCGGGATTTTTTTGCGGAAGAAGGGCAGCAGGACGGCATTTTTGGACCATTCAAGGTTCTGTTCAAAGCGGGCCCGTTTGTCGGGAGCTTTTTCAAGTTCTGTAAAGCTCAGATCCATGAGTTCCGACATCACGAAGTTCATCTGCAGGTCGTTGAGTTCCGTTCCAAGACCTTTCGGCGCTTTTTCCTTGGCATTGAGCTGGATAAGCGCAGCCAGGTTTTTGCGTTTGGTATTGATGGTTTCTTCGGAATCGTTCGGGGTGACGGTGGTGTACTCCTTGTATTTCTGGAGATTGGTCCAGTTCTTGAGGAATTTTTTGCTGAAATCCTTGAGTTCCTTGACGTTTTCTGCGGTGAGATCCGGATCGGCTTCCTTGACGAAAGGAAGTCCGTTGATTTTTGCTTCGTAGGCTTTCCACTGGGCGTCGTTGAAGCCGGGAACGTTTTCGTGGAAGGTCTCCAGATTGGCTTTGTTCTGGTTGTAGTTCGCTTCGTACATCGTATTGCCGATTTGGGAGTTCGGAGCCTGGACAAGTTCCCACTGTTTACCGGATTTACGGTAGAGATAGGAACCGGACTGGCTGACTTCGTCACTGATAACGGAACGGGTTCTTTTCGGAGTGTCGGTAATCGTCACGATGGTGTTCATCGGCGAACCTTTCTTCGGGAACGGTGTGTAAAAATCTTCACGGGTAATGAAGAGTTCTGGATTTGCTCCGGGAGCGAGGTAGACTTTGTTCCCCTTGAGGACGAGGCCGCGTTTTTCCATGCCGGGGTCCATAAGGATTTGCAAGTTGCCCAATGCTCCGAAGACCTGGAACTCCAGGAGTCCGGTTGCAGCATCGGGGACGAGCTTCATGTCGTACGGTTTGAGCGCTTCGTTATATTTTTCGAGGCTCGGCTGTTCTTTGAACGGAGCAAGATCGACCTGCGCGTTTCTTTTGCGGATGGCGATGTTGCCTTCGGCGTCAACCATGACGTCGCCGCTTTGGCCGGCCATGACTTCCTTGAATTGTACATTTGTACCGGGATTTTTCTTCTTGGCGTCGGCAACGATAGCTTCCTGGATCTGGGCTTCCGAGACTTTGTCCATGTCTTTGGAAGATTCCGATTGGCGTCGGTAGACGAGTGTGGTTTTGCTGACTGTAAAGGTAAGATAAGGCCCTACGAACGGTACCGGAACTCCGCCGACTTCGGCGAAACCTGCAACGATGCCTCCGCCGGAAATGAACGGAGCGGAGTTTTCTTTTGCAGCTTCTGTTCCGACGCTGGAGCGCCATGCCTGGTACAGGTCGAGGACGACTTTTTTCTGGGATTCAATGTCTGAAAATTGAGATGCCGCGGATCTGAAGTACGGACCGACCTTGGGGTTGTTGATGATCATCATGTACTTCTTGTCCGGATCTTTTTCGGCGTCGATCTCCTTGGTATCCACGCCTCCGATCTGGGTTTCGAGGTTTTTCTGGGCGGCTTCGAAGTTTTTACCGATTCCAATGCCTCCACCGACTCCGGCGACGAGGATTCCTGCGCTGCCTCCGGCAAACGCTTTCATGTCGAGACTGCTGGAGACCGGCCAGGTAAAGTCGATAGCTCCGCCGATGCTTGGGCCGGTAAGACCGACTCCGACACCTCCGGATACACCGATTTCAGTTCTCTTGGCTTCGTCGAGTTTCCATCCTTTGCGGATGGCGACTCCGAGCATGGGGTTGGGGTGCGGACCAATCTGGTCGACGCCCACTCCGACCATCAACGTGAATCCTTGGCCGAGGTCGATGCCTGTTCCAAGACCAACTCCGAATGCCTGATTGAGAGGTTTGGTGGTGTCGATCTTCAGGCCGATTCCTCCGAGGAAAATGCTCTCGATTTTTTTGGCGTCTCCGGCCGGATAGCCTTTGGCGATGGCGTCTTCCTGGATCTTGCGGATCATCGGGTTCATCGAAAGCTGGGGGCCGGCTTCTTTTGATTCGGTGAGACCTTTTTCTTCATCGCGGGAATCAAAGTAGTAGCCCATGCGGATGAGGTCCTTGCGGTCCTGGATTCTTTGTTTGTAAGCTTCGGGAGAATCTTTTTCCAGCTGCAGGTCTCCAAAGTTATTGATTTTGAGGTTTTGAAATGCGCTTTCGACGGACTGGGTCAGCATCGGGGCGACGCGTGTCGCGTAGGCCTCGTCGGTTTCTCCGGAATTTTTTGCCGGAAGATTGACTTTGGTGGATTCGGAAGCGTATCTGTTGATGAACTCAGCTGCCGCGGTGGGGTTGTTCTTCCAGGCAATCAAACGCAGGAGCGCTTTGTGCATCAAACGGTTGAGTTCCTGGCAGGTGTCTTTTTCATTCATGCGTTCAACGCCGTCGAGTTCGCCTTTTTCGTTGGTGTATTTGTTGAGGCGGCTTCGTTCGCGCAGGACCGGGGCGTTTTCGTCGAAATATTTACCGAACGCCGTCGTGTCGGATTCGTCTTGGGACGTCCCGGCCACGACATCTTCCCAGGCAAAGGAGCGGCCGTTGGGATGGTCTTTTCTCCATGCGTCCTTGTCGCTGTCGTGGAAAACGTCGGCGAGGACTGCCGCGCATTTTCCGGTTTCCGGAGTCATTTTTTCCGGGGTGGCTGTCGCGGCTTCCTTGAACTGTTTCATCTGGAGCTGGCCGAGCGCCTGGAGGAGCATGCCACCTTCTTCAAGAACATAATTGAGGTATCCCATACGTACGGACGCCAGCCGGTATTTGTCCCATTGCTGGTAGTCCGGATCATTTTTGACTTCGTCGAGGGCTTTGACGGCCGCGACGTACTGTTTGGCCTGGTCTTTGGTCACCAGGCTGTACGGTTCCAGACCCTGCGCTTCGGCAAGTCGCATTTTTTCCTGGACCACTTTGACGATTTCAGTCTGTTTCAAGATGCCTGAACCTTTTTTGGCTTCAAAGGCCTGCATGCCCTTTTCGTTCTCTTTCATGATTTTGGTGTTTTCTTCGACTTCATCTTTATAATCACCAAGTTTTCCCGGTTCTCCGTCCTTTTTTATATAGATCTTGAAGGAATCGAGGACATCTTCAAAATCCACGCGATCGTTTTTTCCTTCCTGGATGAGATCGAGGATTTTTTCGCGGGCGTTTTGTTCGGTAATGCCGGCTTCAACGAAGATCGGATGTTTGAGAACGGAAATGAGGTTGTCGAGTCCGGCAATTTCGGTGCTGCCTTCACCGTTCCACGCTTTTTTCCAAAGTTCGTCGTCGTTGACGGCATCAAGCATGCTTTTTCTTAAAATGACCTGGTTTTCCAGATACTGGTGCATGCTGCCGCGGAAAGCTTTTTCCGTGGCTTCGCGGTTTTTGCGGAATTTTTCGGCGTACTGATCGGCTTTGCTGGTGTAGCGTTCCTCGGCAAGCGCTTCCGCCGTCGGGATGCCGGCTTCGGTCGGGTTCGGGATGACGAGATAGAGTTCGTTTCCGGTCTGATATTTCTTCAAAAGTGCGGCGTAAGCGTCGAGTTTTTCCTGGCTCGAGAATTTGGAACCTTCAAAAGCTTTCTTGATCGCCGGAAGGAACATGGCCTCCTGTGCAATCGACTGGTAGGTTTCACCTTCCTTGATGGTTCTCTTTTCAACATAGGAGCGTTTTTCTTGGTCGGCGAGAGATTCGCCGGTTCCTTCTTTCTCCCATGCCGGGAGGATAACGTCGCCGTCCCAGATTTCAACGCGCTGGCCGTTTTTGTAAAAGAAGGTCCCTTTGTGTTTTTCCATTTTTCCTTTGATCCATCGTACGTACTCTTTATCGGGATTGTAAAAAGCTTCCATGCTTTTTCCGCCGGAAGCGTGTTTGATGCGGATCTTGTCTCCTTCTTTGGCGTTGGGGAAAAGATCGCTGATGGTAATGAGTTTTTCGGCCTGTTTATCTCCGTTGAAGTGCACTTTGCCCGTTTCACGGTCGTAGTATTTCGCGACCATGGCTTCATCAGCGCGTTCTTCGGTCGGAGCTTTGAAAGCGACCTCTTCCGCCTTTTTCTCAGTTGCGGCGGACATGACGGTTTCTTTTCTGACCCATCCTACGTCTTTGGAGCCGTTTTTTTCAAAAGTAGCGTAGACATATTCTTCATCGCCGACCATGCGAACGCGTTCGCTGGCAACCGTGATCCGGTCGCCTTTTTCGATCATGCGGAGCATTGTTCCCGCGAGTTTCCCTTTTCCGCTATAAAGGACGGTGTTGCTCAATACCGGGTATGTTCCTTTATTCACTTTTTCAGCGGTATATTCTTCCTTGGTCCAGGCGTTTTCCGTTTTTAACACTTCGTCGTGGTTTTGGGCGTTCCTGAGTTTTCCGACCTCAACCCATCCGTTAAATTCGCTTTTTCCTCCGACGTATTGGTCGGCCGACATTTTAACGTAAACGAATTTTCCCATGACGCCGTTTTTCTTCGGAGCTTCAACCACGAATCCCTGCATGACTTCAGCAGGAACGTATGCCCCGCCTCTCAAATTGTCCGGCTGGAGGAATCTCCCCTGGCCCGCATCATTATAATAGTCGGGGTCCTGGATTGTCCCCATATAGCTGCTCAGATAGAGCGCACCTTTTTGTCCCGTGCCGATGGTTTCGGTCGGGCTGATACGGATCTGGTCAGGTTTGGCCTGGGGAAAAGCTTTCTTGAAATATTCGAGCGCCGCTTTCTGTTCGGGAGTCATCTCCGCTTTTTCTTTTTTTTCCGGAGCTACGACCGGCGCGGCCGGCTGGCCCTCCTTTTTTTCAGGGGGCTGTCCGGGAACTTCCGGTGTGGTGATGCGGGTGGCCGGTGTCGGAAGTTTGATTTCATTTTGCGCTTCGAACTTGTCGTTTTTGTAAAATTTCAGCTGACCTTCTTCAAGACGGACGTATTTGCAGTCCGCTTCGGAAAGTTTTGAAGCATTCTGGGCGCGTGCCGCTCCGTCTCCGAAAGCGTTATCAAGCGTGTTTTTGGCGAATTCCTGTTTGGCGGGATTATCCGGGTAAAGTTTTTTGGCGAGTTTGTCGAAATTATCGCTCGGACCTTTTCCTGTATCCCATTCGGAAGATTCAGTTCGTTTGAGCAGGTCGCTGAGAACTTCGTTCCTTTGCTGCGGTGTCAGTTTTTCCTTGGATTCCGGAGCTGCGGCCGGTTTTTCCGGTCCTGCATAGGCCCATCGTTTCCCGCGGAAGCTCACGTCAACCTGGTGGTTGAGGAACAGTAATGTGCGTTTTTCGTTGAACATAGACGTTTCTTAGGAAATTTTATTAGGCGGGACATCGGGGAGCTCTCCTTTGAGAGCCTGGAGCGCTTGCATCGTCTGGTTCATCATTTCCTGTCTGCGCAGAAGGTATTCGTGGGTAACGGTACCTTCGCGGTCGATTTTCATTTCAAGAGGTTTGTAAAGTTCGGAAAGCATGATTTCATTGGAGCCTTTCGGTCCGGCAAAGAAGCGGAGGTCACCGTTGATGATGGCGATAGTTTTGCAGTTTTTGCTTTGAAGGAACGCCCAGGCGTCTTCCACCGTTTTTCCCTCGGCCAGGTTGCTCTGGAGATTCTGTTTGATGCTTTCAGCGTTGAGCAGATTGTTTTTTTCCTGGGCCTTTTTGCCGAGATCGTTCAAGGCGAGGTTGAGGTCAGGATTAAAATTCGATTCAACGTTGAGATTGGTGTTGAATTTCTTCTCGATACGTTCCGCCAGGCTTCCGGGAGCCGGCGGTTGGGCCGAAGGTTTTTCCATTTTCTGGAAAACAAATTTTGCCTTCGTGAAGCTTGTTTCTTTGTTTTTGAGATACAGCAGGTTGTGCATAATTTTTGGGGTTTGTTTGTGTTTTTGAGTTTTTTGGTTTTAGTTAATCATAAAATTATAGCAAAAAACGCTAAAACTTGCAACGGTTTCGTGCCTTCGGTTAAAGTGGGGGTACCTTCAATTTTTACGTTATGGAAAAACCGATCATTATCGTCAATTTTAAAGCCTATGAAAATGCCCATGGACAAAGGGCTCTTGAACTCGCCAGAATTCATGAGAAGGTCGCCAAAAAGACCGGGGTGGCTTTTGCAATCGCCGTCCAGCCGACCGACCTGCGCATGATCGCCGCCGAAGTGGATATTCCGGTACTGGCCCAGCATTTTGATCCCGTTGAGTTCGGGGCTTACACCGGCAATCTGTCACTGCATGTTCTCAAGGAAGCGGGTGCTGTCGGGTCACTTTTGAACCATGCGGAACGCAAGCTTCCGCTGGACGTCATCGAAAAATCCGTTGAACTGGCAAGGAATAACGGTTTTTTTACTGTTCTCTGCGCCGACACCCCCTACGCCGGTAAAGCTCTTTCGGAGTTCGATCCGGATCTTATCGCCGTGGAACCTCCGGAATTGATCGGCGGGTGTGTTTCCGTGGCGACGGCCAATCCGCAGCTGATTTCCGATGTTGTGGACATGGTGGGGAAGGGGAAAGTTCTCGTCGGTGCGGGCATCAAGACCAAACAGGACGTGCACCGTTCTCTGGAACTCGGGGCAAGCGGCGTTCTTCTTGCTTCCGGTGTGACCAAATCATTGATGCCTGAAGAAGTATTGATGGATCTCGCCCAGGGCGTCCTGGAGTTCAAGATGCACAAGAAAGATTCCCATGATTACGTGGAAAATTGCGATTAGTTCCCGCTCATTGTTTTAGCCAGACAAACGTTCTATAATAATTTTGATTTATTTCTTTAAAAGGTTTTTATGCAGGTTTCGATCATTCAAAAACATATCAATTTGAGCGACAGCCAGAAGGACTACATCCAGGAAAAAATTGAACATCTCAAACACTTGGGGCAGCGCGTCGACGACGAGTCGACCCAGGTCCGCGTCGATATTGAACATAACAACGAGAAAACCACCAACAAGAACATTTCGCTGCAGGTCACGATGTTTGTTCCGCATGCCGTGGTACGCGCAGAGGTCCTCGGTATTTCACCGGAGGAAGCCATAGATCTCGCGGTGGAGAAACTGAAAAAACAGATCGAACGATACAAGAACAAGCAGCATCGCCGCGACCAGTCCGGCAAATGGATCCCTTCCTCGACACTCGAAGAAATCTCATCGACGCAGGAGGCGACGGCACCTGTTCCAAAAATCACCAAACGTAAAAGTTTTTCCGACATCAAACCCATGCACGAGGAAGAGGCCGTGGAGCAGATGGAATTGCTCGGGCATGATTTTTTTGCCTTTCTCAACGAGGAAAACGGGAAATTTGGAGTTGTCTACAAACGTGAAGACGGTACCTACGGACTCCTTGAACTGGAGAATAAGTAAAAATGTGAAAATTGTATTTTGAACATTTTTTAGCTTTTCGTATGGAAATTCTACTTCCACTCTTGGGCCTCGCTTATTTTGTTTTTGCTTTGACCAACTTGAGGTTTGCGGTTCTGCTTTTGCCGCTTTTTTTTCCTGCATATCTTCTGAAGTTTGACGTCGGAGGGGTTCCTTTCCCTCTCGTGGAGGTTTTTATCTATGCGACGACTCTGGCTTGTGTTTTGCGGACGGTCTACGACCTTGTCAAGAAAAAATTGTCGTGGAAAGAGCTTTTCGCGCCTTATAAAAGCAGTTTGTTATGGGCCGTAGCCGGCATTGTCGTTGCCGCGGTGGTTTCAACCGTCATCACGCCCCAGTCAGTCGTGATGATGGACGGCAATACCGTTTTTTACGGGAGAAAAGTCGCTTTGGGGATTCTTAAGAGTTGGATCATCGCCCCGCTCTTGATGTTGGGCCTTTTTGCCTGGATTATGAAAACCAGTGAAGACATGGAGTTTGCGTTGAACAGTTACACCGTTTCAGCTGTGGTCTTGGCTGGATGGGGGATTTATCAGGTTTTAACCGGCCGGTACATCACTCCGGACGGCAGAGCGTCCGGGCCTTTCAACTCGGCCAATTATCTGGCGCTCTTTATCGCGCCGGCTTTATTTTATGCTTTGGTGCGTGCGAAGGATTGTATCGTGACGCATGAAAACTCCTGGTTCCAGAGAATTTTGCATATTTTCCGCCGTCCGCAGGAACAACGGGAAAGGTTCATGTATGCCCTTGCCTGGAGCGGAGGTTTCCTGTTGTTGTTGTTCGGACTTTTGTTTACCAAATCGTATGCCGCTTTTCTTGCCGTCTTCGTAGTGTGTCTCATGTGGGGAGCGGTTCAGGTCAAAAACTGGAAAAAGTTTCCATGGAAAGTTTTGTTGATCCTTGTGGGAATCGTTGTTTTGTTGGGCATTGGACTGATAGCGTTGGACCCGGTCAAATGGCAGAAGTTTTTTGAACTGACGACGCGAACGTCTTCGGGTGTGAGAGTCGAAATTTATACGATTGCATCGGGGCTGCTGCTGCAACACCCTTTCCTGGGCATTGGGCTGGGAATGTTCCCTGCGGCGTATCAGCTCCAAGGGCCCGTTATTCTCGGGCATAACCCCTATGAGTGGAACATGCTTCATCCCCATAACGAATTTCTGGCTTTCTGGCTGAATCTGGGGCTGATCGGCTTCGCAAGCTTTCTCTGGGTCATAAAGGTGTGTTTTCAAAAAGCCTGGAACTCTTTCAGGAACTTCAGGCATTTACAGCAAAACGGCCTTCAATGGTTCCAGGCGGTCGGATTCCTGATGTTCCTTATCGTTCTTTTCCACGGACTTGTGGACACGCCTTTCTTTAAAAACGATCTCGCCTTGATGTTCTGGCTGATCGTGAGCGTGATCGTCCTTCCCGTTTCGCGCAAGAAGGACTCGTGAGGTTTATTTTTGTGGTTTATCGCTTTTTCTTTTTGCCATGGGGCCCGATGGAATTGTCGGGCGGTCATTTTGGTCCGGGTTTTCTTCCGTGGCCGGAGGATAAGGGGGCGGGAGCATGGCGTGACTCGCGGCTTGTGAGACGGAAGCTCTGATTTTTGATATTTTCGCGGAAGCGGCCTCGGGGGTTCCGTACTGTTGTGAGAGTTCAACGATTTTTGCGCGGATTTTGTTAAGAACCTCGCGTCTTGTTTCCTCAACTAATTCATTGTGATTCGAAGGTTTTTTTTCGGGAGCGTGAGGCGCCAAAAGGAGATCCATGTTGTCGGGTTCGTATGTCGGGATATTCCTGAATTCTCGATGATCCTGATTGATGAATGAAATAATTTCCGGTTCGAGAATGAACAGTGTTGAGGGTTCCAACGCGGACCACTCGTCAATTTCGTCCAGTACAAGACGCGCAAGTTCAATATTGATTGCCTCCGGGCTCGGCAGAGGTCCGTACAATGTGCCGCCGGATCTATCGAGGATTTTTCCTGAAATGAAAGTGAGCATGCTCCTGCGTTCGCTGGAATCGGTTTCGGTTATTTTCAAAGGCAGCAGTTTCCACGTATCGAAAGCCTTCAGCAGTGTCCCCCCGATTTCCCAGACGATTCTTTTTTCGCCCGGCATTTTTTCGAACCGTTGGTGCGTCTTCGCGAGTTCCAGCCTTTTTTTCGCGTCGATGCGATAGGTACCCGTAATTTTCCCTCTGTTTTCCGGGGGGATGGTTTGAGAATAGCGAGGCTTAGGGGCTTCGGATATTTTTTTCCTTAAGCGCTTTTTAAGGCGTTCGAACATAAAAACTCAAAGTTGGGGGTCGAGAATGTAAGAGGGTTCGAAGGGTTTATTTTTTGATTTTATAACATGGGGATTTTACACGAAATTCTCTCATATAGAAAACTTTTCTTTAAAATGATACAGTATCATTGCAAAAATATTGTGATACTTCCGTGAAATTTATGGAGATTCTGACGACAATTTCCGGCACCGTGATGAAAGGCGTGCTGATGGGACGCAAAATGGGTTTTCCGACCATCAATGTTGCTTTCGATTCAACGGATCTGCCTTTTGGGGTTTATGCCGTGAGGGTGTATACTTCTGATGGTGTCTATAAAGGAGCGCTTCATTTTGGGCCCCGCAAAGTTTTGGGACTGATGGAGCCTTCGCTTGAAGTCCATCTTTTGGATTTTTCCGGTGATCTTTACGGGCAGAAAGTGAAAATCGACGTGTTTGAAAAAATAAGGGACACAAAGGATTTTGATGATATGGATGCCATGAAGCGGCAAATCCGGTTCGATGTCGACGCGGTGAGGGCTACCGATATACCATTGCAGTGACGTATGATCATTTCTTACCTCAGGAAAAAAATATCTCCGAATAATCCTTTGCGTCTCTTGTACCATCAGGTGATGGCTTTTTTTGCAGCCACGTATTACCGGTTTCCTTCCAAGTATTTGAACGTTATCGGTGTTACCGGAACGAAAGGCAAGACGACAACGACGAACCTTATCGCGGCCGTTCTTTCGGAGGCGGGATACAAGGTTGGAATGACCTCCACCATTCTTTTCCAGGTCGGCGATACCAAGTGGACCAATCTGACCAAGCAGACGACGCTCGGTCCTTTTTTTCTGCAAAAAATGCTCAGACAAATGGTCGATCAAGGCTGTACTCACGCAGTACTTGAAGTTTCGTCACATGCCATTCACCAGAACCGCATCTGGGGAATCAATTTTGATACGGCGGTTTTGACGAATATCGGCGAAGACCATCTTGAATATCACGGCGGGTTTGATCAATACCTCCACACGAAGGGAGTTTTATTTTCGCGTCTCAACCGGTCCCCGCGGAAATCCCATATTCCCAAAGTGGCGGTGTTGAATAAAGACGACGCGCATTTTGTCTATTTCGATCAATTCCTCGTTGATCGAGAATATACTTACGGCATGGGGGGCGGCACGTGTTACGGTTCCGACGTTCATCTGACGCCTTCGGGTTGTGATTTTACGCTGCACGTTCCCAACAATCAGATCGATATCCAGTTGAAAATTCCCGGAGAGTTCAACGTCTATAATTCTTTGGCGGCTGCCACGGTCGGGCTAGTCAACAACATCAATCTTAACGTCATCAAGTCCGCCCTGGAAAAGGCTTCGGCCATTCCCGGAAGGTTTGAGGCGATCGACTGCGGACAGAAATATACGATTATCGTGGATTATGCCCATACCCACGAATCCCTGGATAAACTTCTGTCTTTATATAAGAAGCTGACCAAAGGGAAACTTTACGTTGTTTTCGGGGCAACAGGAGGCGGGAGAGATAAGGCCAAGCGGCCCAAAATGGGAGCGGTGGCGGATAAGTACGCCGATTATGTGATTGCGACGAATGACGATCCTTACGAGGAAGACCAGTGGAAAATCATCGAAGACATTGCCGGGGGAATCAAACGTAAGGAAGGCGACAGGTTCTGGAAGATTCCCCACAGGCTTGAAGCCATCAAACTTGCTTTAACGATGGCGGAAGCAGGAGATACGGTCATTGTCGCCGGGAAGGGTTCGGAAGAGATCCAGATGATCGGGGACGAGAAGATTCCCTGGGATGACCGTAAAGTCGTCCGCGAACTTCTTGCCCGAGAGATGCGAGTGGAGATCAAACCCGGGAGGTTCGAGGAAAAGCAGAACGTTTACATGAAAAATTAGTTATGGCTGTTCGTTCCAACCGGGATGATTTTGGGTTTTTGCTCATCGATAAACCAAAAGAGGTGAGTTCTTTTTACGTTGTCCGGACTTTGCGGAAGCTCTTGGACATGAAACGGATCGGGTATGCCGGAACGCTCGATCCGCTGGCCACAGGGTTGATGATCGTGGCGGTGGGAGAAGCGACGAAGCTTTTGAATGCGCTTGAGCAGACCGATAAAGTTTATGACGTGGTTATCCGTCTCGGCGCAAGGTCGGAAACGTATGACGCTGAAGGACCTGTCGTAATGTCGGATGTTTCTCCGGAAGTTCCAAGAGAAGTGATCGAAAAAGTCATCAGAGCGGATTTCCTGGGGAAACGCCGGCAGATTCCACCGCGTTATTCCGCGGTGAAGATCGGAGGGAAGCATGCGTATGAACTGGTGAGAAAAGGGAAAGAAGTCAATATTCCCGCCAAGGACGTGGAGTTTTTCGACGTTCAGGTTCGATCGTTTGAATATCCCTTGCTTGAATGCTCGGTGCATTGCAGCGCGGGCACCTATATAAGAAGTTTTGCCAGTGACCTTGGCGAGAAGCTGGGGTGCGGCGCTTACGTGGCCGAACTCCGCCGTACCAAAATCGGGGAACACCTTCTGGCCGATGCCGTGGCTTTGGATAAACTGACGCCGCAGAACTGCCGGGAACATATTGTCCCTCCGGAAAAATTCTTGAAGGACTGGAGACAATGCGAGGTTGATGCCAAGGAGTACGGATTGCTTTGTCACGGCGGATTCATTCCCAATCGCTGGAAGGAAAAGCTTCGTGATGTTTCGTCGGCCCTGGCCGTTTTTGAAGGAAAAACCGTGGGTCTTCTCGAGCCGTGCGAAGAGGGACGTTCGTTAAAATTCGCGAAGAAATTCAATTTAGGTTAAAATGGGTCGCGTCATTCAGATTTCAGCTATGAATCAGTATATTGTTCCGGCAATTTTTGCTTTTCTGGCCACGATCGTTCTGGTGAAACTCGCCCTGAAGTTTTTTCCGAAATTCGGACTGATGGACAGACCTGAGCGTTACGGATTGAGACGTAAGCCGATCCCTTATTATGGAGGACTTGTCATCGTCACGGTGTTTTTCCTTTCGGTCGTTTTGTTCGTTCCGCTCGACGCTCATGTTCTGGCGATGATTTTTGGTGCACTGCTCATCGCGAGCGTGAGTTTTGCCGACGACATGTTCAGTTTGAGTCCGTATTTTCGTCTTTTTATCCAGATTTTGGCTGCTTTGATTCTCGTGATCGCCGGAGTCGGCATTACTTCGATTTCCAATCCGTTCGGTGCGGCGATCGTCCTGGACGCCCAGAAGTTCACGATGAATTTCGGCAGCGGAGGCGTGTTGAGTATTTCTCTGTTGGTGGCTTTGTTTACCATTGTATGGGTGGTGGCGATCGTAAATACGATGAATTTTCTGGACGGACTGAACGGTCTCCCCAGCGGAGTCTCGGCCATCGCAGCGTTGACGTTGTTTTTTTTGAGTGTGAGACCGGGGATCCACTATGACGCTTCCAACCAGGTTTCCGTTGCCATGATCAGTATTATTTTTTTTGCAACGACTGCTGCTTTCGCCATTTTCGATTTTTATCCGGCAAAAATTTTGATGGGGGATACGGGGAGTATGTTCTTGGGTTTCGTCATAGCGACCCTGGCAATTTTTTCGGGTGGAAAGGTCGCAACCGCTTTCCTGGTCTTGGGATTCCCGATTCTTGATGCCGTATGGGTCATCACCCGCCGTATTGTGGAAGGACGGTCTCCTTTTAAAGGAGATCTGAAGCATCTGCACCACCGTTTGGTGACGATGGGATTGAGCCAGCGTAAAGCGGTATTGCTCATGTACGGTCTCAGTGCGCTGTTCGGACTTTCGGCAGTTTTCCTGGATACCCAGCAGAAACTTTATGCCATGGGGCTTCTCGTTTTGGCCATGGTGGCTCTCGGTGGTTATGCGGTCTATCTTGGAAAGGATAAAATACCATTAAAATAGGCTTTAGCAAACGCAGGGGGAGTCTTGCATTTCAAAGGTTTTTAGGGGTATAACATATTGCCCGGTAAAAGTTTTTTATGGTTGATGCAGTTCAGGAAATCAAGGCAAAACTCTCAATTGAGGATGTTGTTCGGCAGTATGTCCAGCTCAAAAAAGCCGGGAGGAGTCTCAAGGGACTGTGTCCTTTTCATGCTGAAAAATCTCCGAGTTTTGTCGTATCACCCGAGCGGGGCATAGCGTATTGTTTCGGCTGTCATAAGGGAGGAGATATTTTTGCTTTCATTCAGGAAATCGAAGGCGTGGATTTCGTGGATGCTCTGAAGATGTTCGCCGAGCGCACAGGAGTCGAGCTCCAGCAATATGAAGCGCAGCGGAGCGTTCCAAAGAGTGAAAAGGATCAGCTTTTTCACGTTCATGATCTCGTGGCGAAATTTTACCAGAAACATCTCTGGGAAACTGCCGACGGGCAGAAGGTTCTTGAATACCTTCATAAAAGGGGAATGAGCGACGAAACGATCAGGCTTTTTCATGTCGGCTTCGCTCCCGATTCGTTCGATGCAACGCACACGATGCTGCTCAAGGAAGGCTTCACGAAAAAAATGCTGGTGTCTTCAGGACTCGCCCTCACGCAGGAGACCACCGTTGATAAGATTTACGACCGTTTTCGAGGGAGACTGATGTTTCCCATCATGGACCATATGGGTCGCATCGTCGGTTTCGGCGGACGAGCCCTGAAAAAAGATCAGGAACCGAAATATCTCAATTCGCCCGAAACCGCGATTTACCATAAAGGGAACGTTCTGTACGGTTTTTCTTATTCCAAGCCCGCCATCAAAGAAAAAAGATCCGTCATCTTGGTGGAAGGCTATATGGACATGATTGCAGCATTTCAGTCCGGGCTCACCAACGTGGTGGCGACCTCCGGTACCGCCATGACGATTCAGCAGTTGCGACACCTTCAGCCTTTCGTGACAACGGTTTATCTGGCTTTTGATATGGACAATGCTGGCCAGGAAGCCGCAAAACGCGCTTTCGATTTGATGCAGGAGTATGATTTTACCGTTCGGGTGATCACTCTTCCCGAAGGGAAAGATATTGCCGAATACGCCAAGACCCATGCCGCTGAACTGCCAAAAGTTCTTGAGGGGGCAGTGACTTACGGGGACTATTTTTATCAAAAACTTCTCAATACCTACGGTACGGAAGACATCGTGAATAAAAGGAAGATTCTCCAGGAGTTTTTTCCTTTTTTGGGATCGTTGAAGAGTGCGATCCAGAAAGACGAGTACGTAAGGCGTTTTGCCCATGATCTTCATCTTGATGAGAAGCAGATTTACGACGAGATGAAGAGTTTCAAGTTGCCTTTTCATCATCCCGCCCGGAAATACAGCGGTCTGGATACTCCGGTTGAGCCGAAAACGAGAAAGTTTTCCGCAGACAGTCTGTTGATGGGTTTTTTGATCGAATTTCCAAGAATCGGGCAGCTTTTTTCTGACCGATTGACTGAAGAGTATTTTTCTGACGAATTAAAACCTATTTACAAGGTTTTTAGCGATCAGTATAATGGGCAAGGTATTCAAGAGGTGAAGGATTTTTTGGCGTCTTTGCCTCATGAACAAGCCGAAAAAGCGTCTCTCCTTTCACTCTATATTCATGAGATTTATGGTGAAGTGGGGGAAGAAGCTGCGGAACATGAGATAAAGGTATTGATTGACAAAATTGTAAAAACTGATGTTCGTAATAAAAGAAACGAGCTACAGTTCAAGATTGAAACCGCGGAAAAAGAGGGACGTAAAGATGAATATCTTCTGCTCCTCCAGGAGCTTCACAATCTGAACAGCAAGGTTTAACGTTAACCCCACTCTCTTTATATGGCTCGTACCAAGAAATTTATCGTTACCCCGACGGATGATAAACTTGCCCAGTTTCCCGCGGAAGTGCGTGATCTGGTCAAAAAGGGGCGCGAACATGGATTCGTGACCCAACAGGAGCTCATGAAAGCCATGCCGACCGTTGAAGACGACCTGAACTTACTCGATGAGATATACGGTCTCTTTTTAGATCTGGGCATCGAAGTCATCGATGCCAAAGATGCTTTGGCATTCAAGCCTGAGAATAAGGAAGATGAAGAGGTCATTGAGGAAAAAGTCAAGAAAGCCACGACCAAGACCGTTGAACTTCGCGAGATCGCCAACGATTCGATTCGCCTTTACCTGTGTGAAATCGGAAAGGTGTCCTTGCTTACCGCCAAGGAAGAGATCGATCTGGCCAAACGCATCAAGAAAGGTGACCAGACCGCGAAACAGCGTCTTGCGGAAGCAAACCTTCGTCTCGTCGTGAGTATCGCCAAAAAGTACATCGGACGCGGACTTTCGTTCCTTGATTTGATTCAGGAAGGGAATATCGGTCTGTTCCGTGCCGTTGAAAAGTTCGATCCTGAACGCGGTTTCAAATTTTCAACCTACGCAACCTGGTGGATCCGTCAGGCCATTACGCGTGCCATCGCCGACCAGGCCCGCACCATCCGCATTCCTGTCCATATGGTTGAAACCATCAACAAGCTCACTCACGCGCAGCGCCGTCTGGTGCAGGAACTCGGCCGAGAACCGTTGGTCGAAGAACTTGCCGCGGAAATGGACATGGACGTGAAGAAAGTCCGCCATATTTTAAAGATTTCCCAGGATATCGTTTCACTTGAGGCTCCGGTGGGTACGGAAGAGGACAGCAAACTCGGTGATTTTATCGAAGATGACGACGCTCTTTCCCCGTCGGAAGCCACGAACCGCCAGCTTATCAAGGAGAATATCCACGAGATGCTCCAGTATCTTTCTCCTCGTGAACGCAAGATCATCGAAATGCGTTTCGGCTGAAGGACGGAGTTGGCCATACGCTTGAAGAAGTCGGTCATGAGTTTCGCGTCACCCGCGAACGTATCCGTCAGATCGAAGCCAAGGTTCTGCAGAAACTCAAGGAGCACCCAACAAGCGTGAAAATAAGGCCGTAAAGTTCGTCATTTCATTACTTATTAATAATTCCCGACCCATGGCAGACGCAAAAACTCAAAATCCGCCGGTTGAAGAAAAATCCATTCTTGTAACCAAGGAGGGTTTGAAAAAACTTACCGAAGAACTGGATGACCTCAGAAACGTCAAACGCAGAGAGGTTGCTGAACGCATCAAGGAAGCCATTTCCTACGGCGATCTTTCGGAAAATTCGGAATACGAGGAAGCCAAGAACGAACAGGCTTTCGTGGAAGGCAGAATCATTGAACTCGAAGAAAAGGTCAAATATGCCAAGATCATTACAGAAAAGCATCAGGTGGCTTCCGTCCAGCTCGGGACCAAGGTTATCGTCAAGAACATGAGCAGACGCAACGCTCAGCCCGAGGAATATACCATCGTCGGTTCAACGGAAGCGGACCCTCTTTTCCATAAAATTTCGAACGAGTCACCGGTGGGCCGCGCTCTTTTGGACAGGAAAGTTGGGGAGAAGGTGAAGGTTCACATTCCTGCAGGATCGGTGGAATATGAAATTCTCAAGTTAGAATAATGGCATCAAAAACTTTTGGCAGGCTACTTCTCAAGACATTCGGTGTTTTGGCATTTTGCACCGTTTCCGCCTACGCGCTTTTTTTAGCATACGGATATAACGTCGATCTCGCGAATCGTCATATTGAAAAAACGAGCATCATTGACGTTGCAAGCCGTTATCCCGACGTCCGCGTCTATCTCGACGACAAGCTGGTCGGCAACAGCATTCCTCTCCAGATGAAGGACCTTTTGCCGGGGTTTTACGATCTTACGATGAGCAAACTGGGTTACCTTCCCTGGAGCCGGAAACTGGAGGTCCAGACCGACATCGTAACGAAAGTGGATGACGTTCTCTTGGTCCCTGATCATCCGGACACGCTTGTCCAGCAGCTGGCCCATTTTCCGCTGCAAAGCAAATATTATTTTAGTAAGGACTTTTTTATCGTTTTAACGCCCGACAGCGATTACCTCACGCTGGTGTATCTGCTTGATAACGGAGCCATGAAGGAAGAGGAACTCAAACTTTCAAAACAGGATATCCAGGACATCCAGATTTTTAATCCCCAACAGTATCTCATCACATTTCATGACGGAAGTTACGAGTGGGTTGAATTCAACGGTCCAAGGTTTATCGATTTTTCTCTTCCCAAAGGTTCAAGTCAGCTCCAGCTTGTTCCCGAACAGAACGTTTCGTATTTCCTGTCGGAAGGAAACCTTTACAGTGTTCCGATTGATCTTCTCTCAACGCTTACCGTCAAGAATCTTGCGACGTTCCTGTTGATCAAGAACGTTGACCAGTTCGACGTTCACGCCAACAGGCTCGTCTACGTTTCCAAAGGGATGGCCTATGCCGCGGACACCCATGGTAAAAACATCAGGCTTCTGGATCGTTCATATACCGTTTCGTATATACGATATGTGCCTTTTACGGCTTTCCCAGGAGGTCTTTACGTGGTCCGTGCCGTTGACGATAAAAGGTTTTTGTATTCGGTTGATGACCGCGGGAATTCGACGCTCCTCACGCCTCAATTGAAAGACGATGTTTTCCAGGATAACTCCGGAAGGGTGCTTTTTAGCGATGAAAGCGGGAACGTTTTTATCTATAGACCCCTTCTCAAGAAGAAAAGTCTCGTGACCACGCTGCCGCCGGACTTCACGCTGCTGGGGTTCCTTTTCGATGACGGACATTTCCTGTATGTGAAGCAGCAACAACTTTTTTTGGCCGACAGTTCGTATACAAATGTGTATCCTTTATTGGATACGGTGGAAAACACCCGATATTTTCTTCAGAAAGGTGCGGTCTTTTCCCTCGTCGACAATAAGTTCAAATCGTTCTTTCTTCTGCCAAGGAACTAGCGTTTTTTCTTGTGTTTCCTGGGAAGATACCTGTTAAGTTTAAGCTGCTCTTCGTGGTGTTTTTTGTCAGCCGGGTAGACTTTAAAATAAAGCTGGGCGTAGTGGAAAGCCACGTAAGCGGCGTAAGCAAAAATGAGGTAGTTGAGGAAACGCATAGAAAGGTAGGGCATCCGTTCAAAACGTACCAGAACGTAAATCGCTTCCATGAAAGCAATGGCGAAGAGTTTTCCCGGAAGATCGCGGAAGAGTTTCCTGAAAATTTTGTCCTCCTTGTGTTTTTTCAGGAATATTTTCAGCGCGATCGCTCCGGCGACGAGGAGGACGACGGCCGCGATGAATACATAGAGAAATTTGAAAGGTCCGGTTGGGTTTGAAGCAAAAAAGTACTGGTAGACGGTCGAGAGAAATGACATGATTCGGATGTTTTAATGAATAATTAAGGGGATGAGGTTGTTTCCTGCTTTGAAGGTTCCTTTTTCTTCCTGTCGCGGAGATAAAATAACGTACCTGCGGCGATCAATGCAATGATACAAAAAATCTGGGCTTCACGCAGGCCGAGCAAGTAATTGCTTTCGTCTCCGCGTAAGAACTCTTCGAGAAAATGGAAAATAGCATAGACCGATGCCCCGGCCAGCGTGATGTTGCCTTCTTTTTTCCCGAAGGGGCTGTTTCTGAGGTTCCAAAGCACGATCGTTATTCCCAGGGTATAGATCACGGCGTAAATCTGCGTCGGGTGAATGGGGACGGCAAATCGTGAATTTTCGATGATGATGCCCCAGGGGAGATCGGTAGGGTTGCCGTAGTTGCTGCCGTCGAGAAATGTACCAAGATTCCCAAAAACAAGACCTCCCATGATCCCGATGGTCGTGATATCGAACCACTTCCAGACGTTTTCTTTGCCTTTCCAGCAAAAATAACCAAGCGTCAGCGCCAATCCGAGCAAGCCTCCCCAGAAGGAGAGTCCCTTGTCCCAGATGAAGAGAATCTGGAGCATGTGTTCCAGATCGATCTTGCTGAAGTACACCATGAAGTTTTCAGCCACGAAGGTTATTCTCGCGACGAGTATCGCCCCGAAAAGAATGGCCAGGCTGTGTTCAGCCAGAAAGTTTAAACGGGGACGGTCCTTCTGAAGGATTTTATAGATGATAAGGAAAGAGACGAAGAACCCGATTGCCACGCAAACCCACAATGCATAGATCGTAATCGGTCCAAGTTGAACAAGAATCGGATACATAAATTGAGATGGGAATTCGAAAGGATTGTACCCAACTTGAACTCTCTAAACAAGCCGTGATGTCCTAGAAATTCAAGAGAATGACCGCGGTTGCCAGAAGGAAAAACGGCGTGATGACCAGCGTCGCAACGTCGTTGCGGCGGAAGAAGTTTATTTTTACGCTCAACGCCGAATGGAAGAGGAAAAGCGTCGTCAGGAAATATTTCAGGAAGTTGGTTTTGTAAACGGGAAACGTCCCGGAAAAGGGGAGCGCTCCGAGGTCTTTTGTGTTGAGGTAGATTGACGCGAAATAGTAGATGAGATAGAACGCCAGCAGCCACCCCGTAAAATTGAGCAGCTCCTGTGAGAACGCTTCGAATTGGGTAACTTCGCCGCTTTTTTTATATTCTTCTCGTAAACGTTTTTTGGCTTCTTTCAACTGCATTTTGAGTTTTTTCTTATCCTGGGCGAGCTTCTTGCGACTGGTCATCGCTTCTTTTTTGTATTCAGGAGTTGTCGCCTGAAAGTAGATGACCCAGTATTGCCTGATTTGCTGATCGATGATGGCTATGTTGTGCTGGATTTCCCGTATCTCATCGTTTTCGGGGGTAAATCCGATGACGACCCCTACAAAAAAGTTGAGGAATTTTTCGAATGCTGAGGGATGTTTGTTTTCAAGAATATGCTCCTTCCTCCACCTGGAAAGTGTTTCGGTCACGCTCAGACTGGATTTGCTCTTGCTGCTGTGGAGCTGCATCATCATGCTTTTTGCCTGGAGGATCATCTGGGTACGTTCTTTCATGTTCGCTTCTTCATGAAGAAACAGCTCTTCTTTTTGGAGATACGTTAAAAGTTCTTCGCATGTTTTGCGGATATAATCGAGATTGGTACTGCTTTTGATGCGCAGGATCTTGTCGACGTATTTGCGGATTTCTTCCTTGGTTTCCGGTTTCATCTGTTTTTCATACTCGTCGAGCATGTCCTTGACCTTTTTGAGCACGAATTCGACCTGGGCCTTCAAAACGTCCTGTTTTTGTTCGAACTCCTTGAGATCCAGTTTTTCTCCCGTCATCTTTTTCGCCAGCTCCTGGGCTTCCTCGTCGACGCGGTTTTGGAGCTCGAAAACCCCTTTGGCTTTTTCGTCGGCTTTCTGGTCTTCGGGAAGGCTTTTGTCCACAAGGTATTCCACTTCGAAGGCGTATTCGCTGATAAGCCTTTTATAGGCGCTGTAACGGTCTTCCGACTGGATGGTTCCGACAATATGCTTCTGGTTTTTATCGATGGCGGCGAACTCAAAAGTCGGAAGAGCCTGGCCCTGTTGGGCTTCGGTCTCTCCGTTTTCCGGAATTTCCGTAATGCCGATCACGGAAAAACCGAGCTGGTTCAGTTCCGCCCTGGCGCTTTTTTCGTCGGGAGCGCTGATTGTTCCGCTGAGTGGTTTGTTTTCCTGATTTACAACGTTATAGTTGTATTTTGGCATTTCGGACGTGTAATGCTTTTCTTTCTTTTATTTTACCAGAAAAATGCACTTTTGGCTATTTCCTTGAGCGTGTCCGTTTTGAGCTGGCCTCGATCAAGCCTTTGAATAATGGATGCGGGTGGTTCGGTCTGGAGAGGAATTCCGGGTGGAACTGGCAGCCGATCATGAAAGGATGACCCTTGAGTTCGACGATTTCGACGAGGTTGCCTTCCGTAAATATCCCGGCGGTCAGGAGTCCGTCTTTTTCAAATTTTTTGCGGAAGTCGTTATTGTATTCGTAACGGTGACGGTGGCGTTCATGGATGGTCTCTTTTTTGTAGAGGGCGTAGGTTTTTGTGCCCTTGGTCAGTTTGCAGGGATAGGTTCCGAGTCTCAGCGTCCCCCCTTTGTCGCGTTCTTTATATTGACCCGGCATAAAGTGGATGACGTAAAAATCGGGACTTAATTTATTGTGCTCGTCGAACTCTTCCGAGGTGAAGCGTTCATCCTGAAAGACGTGACGGGCGTATTCGATCGTCTGTATCTGCATGCCCAGGCACAGTCCCAGATACGGAATTTTGTTTTCTCGGCAGTATTTCGCCGCCATGATCATGCCTTCGGTTCCTCTGATGCCGAAACCGCCCGGAACGATCACTCCGTGGGCGCTCTTGAGTTCGTCCCAGGTTTTCTTGTCGTTTTTCTCGAGTTTTTCTGAGTCGATCCAGATGAGATCAAGATCTTTTTTCTGGTGATAGCAGGCTATTTTGAGTGATTCGATTACGCTCAGGTATGAGTCGTCCAGTCCGGTGTATTTCCCGACGAGGGCGATGGTGAGTTTTTCTCTTTTTGCTTTGATTTTCCTGTTGAGTTCGATCCAGTCCTTGAGGTTCGGTTTGATTTTTCCGAGATGGAGTTTTTTGGCGATAAGTTCGGCAAGATGGTGTTCCTGGAATTTGAGCGGAACTTCGTAAATGGAAGGAACGGTCGGAGCCGGAACGACGCAGTCCTCATCGACGTCGCAGAACAAAGCGATTTTTTTGAGTAAATCTTTGGTAATGGGATGATCCGCGCGCGCCAGGATGAAGTCAGGCTGAATACCTGTTGCGCGAAGTTCGCGGACCGAAGCCTGCGTCGGCTTGGTTTTCAGTTCTTTTGAGCCCGCAAGGTAGGGGAGCAGTGTCAGATGCACAAACAAGGTATTAGTGTGTCCAAGTTCATGACGGAGCTGGCGCAGCGATTCAAGAAACGGCAGCCCTTCGATGTCTCCGGTGGTTCCACCGATTTCGATCAACACAAGGTCCGCGCCGCTTTGTTTGCCCGCGTCCTTGATGCGTTTTTTGATGGCGTTGGTGATGTGCGGAATAATCTGGATGGTCCCGCCCAGGTAGCTGCCTTTGCGCTCTTCGGCGATAACGTGCGAGTAAATTTTTCCCGTGGTAACCGAGGAAATTTCCGTCAGGTTTTCACCGACGAAACGTTCATAGTGTCCAAGATCGAGATCGGTTTCCGCCCCGTCGCTCAGGACGTAAACTTCACCGTGCTGAAAGGGATTCATAGTCCCGGGGTCCACGTTCAAATAAGGATCCAACTTTTGTGTGAAGACCTTAAATCCTGAAGCTTTGAGGAGAGCACCGATCGAGGCAGTTGCAATGCCCTTACCTAATGACGAACATACTCCGCCCGTGACGAAGATGTATTTGGTCTCCTTCATAGCTTATGGAGTCTGGCTCCAAGAAGTTAGATAATCAGTTTTTTAAAGAAAGTCCTGTTTTTGCCCTTACGCCGGCCATTGTTTTGGTTGCTTCGGCTTGTGCTCTCTGGGCGCCTTTTTTCAATACTGATTTAACATAGCTTAAATCTTTTTGGAGTTCAAATCTTTTTTTTCTGGCGCCGCCGAAATAGTCCAAAAGTTTGGCCAGAAGAATTTTTTTTGCGTCTCCGTAGCCCATGCCTCCCTTTTTGTATTTTTCGGCGAGAGTTTTTTGTTCTGCCGGTGAGGCGAGATGGCAATAGAGTTTGTAGATCGCCGAAGCATCGGGGTCTTTCGGCGATTCAACCGGGGTCGAATCGGTTTTGATGCCCATGACCTGTTTTTTCAACGTCGCTTCATCGGCGAAGATTTCGATGACGTTTCCGTAACTTTTGCTCATTTTGTGTTCGCCGTCAGTGCCGATGATGGTGGCCACATTTTCGGGGATGTACGGTTCCGGCATCTTGAAGGTCTCACCGAAGGTGTCATTGAATTTTACCGCTATGTCGCGCGCGATTTCGATGTGCTGCTTCTGGTCTTTGCCGACCGGCACCAGATCAGGTTTATACATGAGGATGTCGGCGGCCATGAGGACGGGGTAGATGAAAAGTCCGGCTGTTTTGTCCTTCATGCCTTTGGCGGTGGCGTCCTTGTAGGCGTGAGCTCTTTCCAGAAGGCCCATCGGGGTGATGCAGCTTAAAATCCACGCAAGTTCGCTGTGATCCGCAATGTCGCTCTGGCGGAAGAAAACGGTCTTTTCTGGATCAAGTCCCAACGCAAGATAGTCCATGGCCAGCTCCAAGGAAAGTTCATGCAGCTTTTTGGGGTCGCGGACGGTGGTCAGGGCATGGAGATCAGCGATGAAAATAAAGCAGTCGTACTGGTCCTGCATGGCGATGTGGTTTTTCATCGCGCCGAGATAGTTCCCCAGGTGGGGGTTCCCGCTTGGCTGGACTCCGGAAAGGATGCGTTTTCTCATAAGTTCGGAATATAACGTTCAACAGTATATCAAATGTTGCCGACGGCAAAAAGCTAGCTGGAAGATATCGGGTCCACATCGATCCTGATCCCGATGTCGTTCCAGGCTTCCGGACTGTTTTTGTGCGCTCGTTTGAGCAGGAGGGAGGGATTGTTTCCGGTCAGCAGGATGTTCCAGCGGTATTTGTTTTGCAGTTTATGGATGAACGCGGGATACATGGCCACGGTTGTCGGCATGTTGTTGAGTTCCGGCGACGTGTTTTCACGATTGAGGATTTCGAAAAGTTCTTTGGCCGTCTGGCGGGCTTTTTCGTCTTTGGCGTGAACGACGGTTATTTTGACAAGTTTACTGAAGGGAGGGTAATTGAAGGCCTTACGGATTTTCATCTCCTCTTCAAAAAATCCTTCGTAATCATGGGCCGCCGAAGCACGGATGGCGTAATGGTCGGGAAGATAAGTCTGGATGATGACTTCGCCCGTCGACCCCTGACGCCCGGCTCTCCCGGCGACCTGGGTGATGATTTGAAAGGTTCGTTCTGCACTGCGGAAGTCCGGTATGGTCAAGCTGAGATCGGCGAGGACGACGCCGACGAGATTCACCTGGGGAAGATGCAACCCCTTGCCGATCATTTGCGTCCCAATGAGGATGTCGGCCTGGTGGTGTTTAAAAGCGTTGTAAATTTCGAGAAAGCTGTCGCGGTGGAGGATGGTGTCTCGATCGGCTCTGAGTATACGGGCCTTGGGGTAGTTTTGCATGGCAGTTTCTTGGATTTTTTGCGTCCCGAGGCCGATGTAACGAATAAACGTGCTTCCGCATGCTGGACAGACTACTGGGACGTTTTTGATCTTTCCGCAGTGATGGCAGATCAGCCGTTCCGCCGGGAGGTTGATGTTTTCAACGGAGAGGTGTTTATGGTAGGTCATGGCGACGTCGCATTGTTCGCACTTTTCAATATGTCCGCACTCGCGGCACAGCACTGCCGATGCAGCCCCTCGACGGTTTAGAAATAAGATAATCTGTTCGTGCTGTTCAATTTTTTTATTCATTGTTTCCGTGAGAGTGTCACTGAAGATGGAGTAGTTTTTTTTCTTCATTTCATCACGAAGATCGACGATGGTTACCCGGGGAAGGGACGTGGGGCCTGAGTGCTGGATGCGCTGTTTCAGTTCGACCAGTTCATAGTTCCCGAGCTTGGCCTGATAATAGCTTTCAAATGATGGTGTCGCGCTGCCAAGGATAACCTTGATGTCGAGAAGTTTTGCCATTTGCTGGGCGACCTCCGTGGCGTGGTAACGGGGTGACTGGTCCTGTTTATAGGAAGGTTCGTGCTCTTCGTCGAGAATCACCGCTCCGAGGTTTTGAAACGGTGCAAAAAGTGCCGATCGGGACCCGATGATGATCTTGGTTTCCCCGTGGAAGATACGGTACCAGTAGTCTTCTTTCTGTTTGGAGGTCAGCTGGCTGTGGAGGATGGCGATATTGTCTCCGAACTCTTGTTGGAAGTTATGGAATGTCTGAGGGGTCAGCGTGATTTCAGGAACGAGAATGAGTATCTGCCGGTCCTTTTTGAGTGCGTTTTCAGCAATGCGTCGGTAGATTTCGGTTTTGCCCGAACCCGTGATGCCGTGGAGGAGAATCGTCTGTTTTTCGGTTTTGAAGATAGAATCGACCGCGTTTTCCTGATCTTTGGTCAGGGTAAGTTTTTTGTGGGTTTCAACCTCGGTTTCTTCCAGAGGGATCCACTCGTGAAGTTTCTTTTTCTTGGTGATGCTTGCCGGGAAAAAGAGCTTCAGGACCTTGTATGGAGGGCAAAAATAGTAATCGCTCATCCAAAAAAGCAGTTTCACCTGCCAGGGGCGAAGGTGAGGTGCTTTGGCGGCGATATCGAGGATTTCTTTGGTTTGGTAGCTCGGTTCGTGATCGTGGAATTTCGCAATGATGCCGCGAGTTTTACGGTTTCTCAGTTGGATTTCGACGATACTGCCAAGATCCACGCTCGAGCTGAGGGATTCTGGAATTTTGTAAGTCAAAGTGTCCTTGTCTTTTCCTACTTTTTGATCGAGGAGGACTTCTGCGTACATGGAATTTTCTTTATAAATGAGTGGTTTCACTATAGGTTTCGACGTGGAAAAGTCAATAAAGCTGGTAAAAAATTTACGTTTCGGTTAATACTTGACAAATTGTTTAAAATATGTAAAATAAACATCCTTTGTTTTATCAACCTATGATGCGATTTGACCAGTATTCAACCGAAGAACAGGCTCTCAAGGCTATGATCGTGGAACGGCTTGAAGGGAAGGAAGAACGTCTCTTAAAGATGTTTATTCAACACGGACCTGAAGCCCTGCGCGAGAACCTTAACGTGCCAAATGATTTTGTCTGGACGGTTGTTTTTGATCATCTGGTCTTTAACCTGGATGTCCTGAAACGCTGCGTTGAAATATTTTTCCCGTTTTTCCAGGAGTACGTTTTGAAAAACGGCCCCCAGGCTTTGCGTGAACTTTTCGGTATTCAGGATGCCCGTTATGATGGCGTTTTCGAGAAGCTCGTCGATGATCTTATTATCGCCCGTGGTCTTTTGTTTGAACACGTTCACCGTCACGTTAACGCTTACTTAAAAGCTTTGAAAGAAGGGCGGGGGAGCGATATTCGTTTCCAGCTCGGCCTGGCCAATGAAAAATACCAGCCTTTGTGGGAAGAGGTCGTCGATTTTCTTTTGGACGCCTTCACGCGTGAAAAGGTTACATCAAAACAGAAGGAGGAAACCCAAACCTTGCTTAATTTATTGCAATCCCTTCTTTCAGAGTAATCTGGAAGTAGAAATCCTTGGTCGAACCGTCGTTATGGATGATGTGGACGTGGTAAGCCACTTTGCGGTCCGGAAGGAATTTATATTTGCAGATATCGATGACCTGGGTGTCTTTCCCCAGACGTTCTTCATTCAGGTGGTTGTCGCTGTCGTCGCGTTCGCTGCGTTCAATGGCTTCGTACTGTTTTTTTGACAGGTTTTCCCAGTCTGAAGACCGGTCCGTGTAAATGTTTTTCAGTTCTTTCCAGTACTCTTTGATGCTGTCGGCGTTGATATATTCTCCTGCCATAATGCGAAAAGGTTAGTTTGTTGAATGATGCCTTCCGGAGGCCGGCTTGTCAAAATTTTGGCGTCAATGTTTGTATTTTTCAAATACGCTGCGTACTCCAAAAAAAACGAACGTTTTGCTCAGGAACAGCCGGCTGAACATCAGTTTCGTGACGAGGGTCCTGAACCAGGGCCGGGATTTTTGTGTCGGTACGAATATTTTGGCCAGTCTTGCCGCTTCTTTTTGTTTTTTCACCACAAAGGGTTTGAGGAATTTTTCGTAGGCACTGAAGGCTTTTTCGAAGTCCCCGTGATGTTTTTTCAGCTCGTTGCTTATGACGTAAGCTCCGGTCATGGCCATGTGGGATCCCTGCCCCGCAAGGAGAGTGAGACAGCCGCAGGCGTCTCCGATGAGGGCCACACGACCTTTATGCCATGACGGGGTGACGATCTGGGTGACAGAATCAAAAAATACCGGTTCGTTTTTTGGGAAATCTTTGAGGACTTTTTCGGCGATCCAGCCCGCTCCCTTGAACTGTCTTTTAATGAAGTCGAGTCTTTTATCGGGAGGTACGTAGCCGACATCTTTGTGCCGGAAGACGAGCGTCGCGTCCATGCGGTGTTTGTCCAAAGGATAAAAAGCGGCGACACGGTCTTTTTCCTCATAGAGTTTAAAAGATCTGCCGAGATCGTAGTTATGGTTCTCAAGATGAAACGCGGCGACGTAATATCCCAGGAAACGGTCAAACTGCTTCTCTGGTCCAAAAAGCAGTTCTCGGATTCTGGAATGGATGCCGTCGGCTCCAAAAACCAGTGCAAAGCTGTGTTTCGTCCCGTCGTTGAAGACGACGTCGACATTATCGTCGTTTTGATGAAGTTTTTCGACGGTGGTACCGAAACGGATCTTCACGTCCTCTTTGAGGGCTCTATCATAAAGAATCCTTTCGAGGTCGGATCTGCGCAGAAAGGTATAACAATTTTTGAGGGCGTAACGAACCCGGTCGATGGGGATCTTGGCGAATCTTTCAGCCCATCCTTGTCCACGAATTCCAGATAGTCGATGGGATAGTGAATTTTCTTGATATCGTCCAGCAGGCCCATTTTTTTTGCCGTGTCCCAGCCGCTGCCGAAGAAATCCATCATGTAGCCTTCGGTCCTCATACGGGGCGTTTTTTCGATGATGAGGGGGTCCCATCCCTGCTCCTTGAGCAGGATCCCGAGCGAAAGTCCGGCGATGCCGCCTCCCGATATCAATACTTTTTTTTCCATGGTGATGTTTTTTTATTTAAATGGTGCGCCAAGAGGGATTCGAACCCCCGACACCCAGTTCCGAAGACTGGTGCTCTATCCAGCTGAGCTATTGGCGCTCGGCTCTTTTTATTATACATCAGTTCTTTTAAAAAATCCCGCTGGAACCCTGGGGTGCAGCGGGATTTTGCTTCAAGATCAAAGGGTGATTACTCTTTTTTCTTTTTTTGCTTCTGTGAGTACTCCTGCCAGTCGACGAGGATCGGGGAAGCCACGAAGATCGAGGAGTAGGTACCGGCGATGATACCTACGATCAGCGCCAGGACAAAGAAGCGGATGCTTTCGCTGCCGAAGATGGCAAGTGCGGCGAGCGTGAGGAATACCGAGAAAGAGGTGTTAATCGAGCGGGCGATGGTTTCATTGACGGCCTGATTGGCAACATCGGCGAAAGTTTCGTCGCGTTTCTGGTATTTGAGTTTTTCGCGGATACGGTCGAAGACGACGATGGTATCGTGTACAGAGAAGCCAAGCACCGTCAGCATGGCCGTGATAAACAGCGCGTCAATTTCAACCCCGAATATCACGCCAAAGTAGACGTAGATTCCGAGCATGATGCCCAGGTCGTGCAGCAGGGCCACGATGGCCGACAGACCGAATCTCCACTGTCCCACGTGGCGTGGAACCTTACGGAAGGCGAAGGCGATGTAGAGCACGATCATCAAGCTGGCGATGAGGACGGCAAAGATGGCGCGGTATCGGAGGCTTTCTCCAACGGTCGGTCCCACGGTGTTGAAGCGTGTTTCTTCGAAATCACCGAGGATTTTTTTCAGTTCCGGAATCATCTGGTCGTGGGCGTCGGAGCTGATGTGGCGGGTCTTGATGATGAAGCTGCCCTGGTCGCTCGGGACGACGTGAGGAGTTCCAATGTCGATGAGTCCGTTGCCGTCGGCGGCTGAAAGGGTCGGAGTCGTAGCGGCGGCAGCGTCGACGCTCGTAACGGTGAGGTCACCGAATTGCTGGGTCGCTCCTGAATCAGCCTGTTGCGTTGAAGGAGCGATACCGCCTTCTTTGTTGAGCTTGTCGGCGACGGTCGTGAAGGCCTGTTCAATTTGCTGAGGAGTCACATCCGTTTTGGCAAACTTGAATTCCATCAACGTTCCACCGGTGAAATCCAGGCCAAGTTTCAAGCCGAAAACAGGGATTCCGATGATGGCGAGGATGAGCAGGGTTCCGGAGATGTAGTAGGTGAGCTTGCGGTTTTTGATGATCGGAACGAGCTTGTCTTCTTTTTTCTTCGGTGCGCCGAATAACCAGAGGTTGTTGGACAACTTGGTGTTGATCAGTGCGGCGATAAGCGTCTTGGTGACGGTGATGGCCGTAAACATCGAGACGAGAATACCCGCGGCGAGGTTGAAGGCAAAACCCTGGATGATAGAGCTTCCGAAATAGAAGAGGATGCCGCAGGTGATGAGCGACGAGAAGTTTGAGTCGCGGATACTGCTCCAGGCGCGGTCGAACCCGATTTCAATGGCGGAAGCAAGGGTGCGCCCGTCACGGAGCTCTTCTTTGATTCTTTCAAAGATAAGAATGTTGGCGTCGACGGCCATACCGATGGAGAGGACCACGCCGGCGATACCGGCAAGAGTCATGACGATCGGGGTGGAGAGGATGAAGCTTATGAAGAAAAGGATGAAACAGGACAGCACGAGGCCGATGGCTTTTTCAGGGCCTGAATCGCGCGAGTTGATGACTTTCATTACGATGAACACGAATATGCCGAGTGCCAGCACGATGGATACCCAGAGCGGCAGCGCCATTTTGATGAGGAAGAGCATGATCATCGAATAGACCGCGAGAGCGATTGTCGCCAGCACGCCCGGGATGCGGTAGTACAGGATCATGAACAACGCGACGAGCAGGAAGCCGATCAGACCGGCCCATAAACTTTTCGTCAGTGCATCCTGACCGAGGGTCGCGCCGATGGTATATTGACCGGCGAGGACAATCGGAGCCGGGATGGCGCCGGTGTTGAGGTCACGGGCGAGGTTTGTTGCCTGGTCTACGGTGAAGTTTCCGGAAATCTGGGCTTTTCCTCCCGTGATTTTTTCGTTGACGACCGGGGCTGAAATGAGCTGGCCGCCGACAAAAATGGCAACCTGTTTGCCGACGTTCCTGGAAGTGATGTCACCGAAAAGTTTCGCACCGTCAGCGTCAAACTGGATGGAGACGTACGGCTGGTAGAGTTGGTCGAACTGCACGTCTGCGTGGACGAACTGCTGTCCGGTCAGGCCGGTGGTCTGCCATGCGTCCGGTGTAGTGTCGAAGAAAATTTTCTCATATTTTACCTGGGGTTCGGTGGTCGTGTTGCTGGAAGCTTCGGTTACGTTGTCCGCCTTGATGATGTGGAATCCGAACTCGGTTTGAGTGACCGGTGAGAGGTCTCCATTTTTCTGGAGAGCGAGCGCAGCGGTTTCAAATTCTTTGGCGTAGGTTCCGTCACCGGTGACCGGCTGATCGAGCACTCCACCCTTGTCCTTGTTGGAAGCGTCGTCGGAATACTGTTTGGCGAGGTCGTCGAAGTTCGCTCCGCCCTGAAGTTTCTTGAGAACGTCGTCGGCCAGTGCTTTCGCTTCATCCTGTGAGCGCGTGACGCTCGCGTCGGCACGGGTAGCTCCCTTGTAAGCGATGAGGATGTGGCTGACTTTTACCTGTCGTTTTTGTGCATCAGTTTTTTGCTGGTCCCGTTTGTCGAGCAATTTCACGACATAATAGCCGTTGCTCTGAGTCAGGCTTCCGCTGGCGTCCACGGTGTATTCTCCCTGGGCCGGAATGAGCTGAGGATAGGTATCACCGGGTTTGAGTTTGTTGAAAAGGATGTCGGTCAAACTAGAAGAGACCTGGTCTTTAAACTGGTAGTCGACGTCGTTGAAGGTGACTTTTCCGGGGCTGGAAAGCTGTTCCTCTTTTCCTGCCACGGCCAGATCTTCGCCGTTCTGGACTCGATCAAGTAAACTCTGGGCTTCGTTTTTTACATCGGTTTGCGTCGTTGTGTCCTGAGTCGTGCGTTGTTCCTTGAATTCGAGCTGAATGGTTTTTCCCACGACTTTTTTCGCTTCTTCAAGATCTTTGACACCGGCGAGTTCAACGATGAGGTGTTGTTCTTCGCCGACGGTGGAAAGATAGATGTTCGGTTCGGAAACGCCGAGGCTGTTGACGCGGTTGTTGATGACGTTCATGACCCCGTCCACGATGCTCGGCTGGTCAGCCTGGGGAACTTTTTGGAGGTCGATCTTATAGTCGAGCTGAGATCCCCCCTGGAGATCGAGTCCGAGGTGATATTTGCTGTCGAGGACTCCTTGCGGCGTTGGAGGGAATATAGATTTTTGCTGTTCTGCAGGCAGGTTAATAAACCCGAGAATCAAAGCGGTAAGGATGATGACTCCTACTTTGAGAAAATGGCGGTTCTTCATAATGCGTTAGAGGATAAAAGTTTTAAAATTTTATGATTGACGGTGTTGTTGGGAGAGCTGGCGGTCAAGTTCCTCATTGTTGCCTTTTCCGCTTCGTCCGTAGTCGTCGGCGAGTTTTACGACGTCATGCAGCTCAGGTGAAGAGACTTCGAAGATTTTTGAATCTTCAAGCCCTTCAATGCGATGGATAGTATATGGATAAATGTCGAATTTGTCACCAGGACTTAAAATCTTCTCCATAAGGTTTTTTTCGTTTTCTCCGTAGGTCAGTTTGACTTTTCCTTCATAGACATATTGGGTCTCGGTCTTTTTTTCGTGATACTGCAGGGAAAGTCTCGCTCCTTTGCGGACTTCGAGAATTTTCCCGGCGTACTTGTCGGTATGGGCGAACCATACTTCGCGCCCCCAGGGTTTTTCTTTGATTTGGACGGGAATTTGTTGTGACATACTATAATTAGAGCAATTTTTTATAACGCGATTTCCTGAGTTTTTCGACCATTTTTTTTACGTCCTGGCTTCTTTTTTTGTCGCAGATGAGCAGGGCGTCATCGGTTTCAACGATAACGAGGTCTTTCACCCCGATCGTGGCGATGAGTTTGTCCTTGGTACCATAGATAAGCGATCCGTGGGTGTCAATTCCAAGGTGTTTCCCTTTGACGAGATTGTTTTCGTTTCCGTGGACGAGTTCGCTGAAAATGGAGTCCCAGGTGCCGACGTCGCTCCAGCCGAGTTCCGCCGGAATGATCCTTACCTCCTTTGGATCGATTTTTTCCATGACGCCGTAGTCGATAGATATTTTGTCGCATTCAGGATAGAGTTTCTGGATGACGTTTTTTTCATTTTTCGTCCCCAGACTTTTTTGTATTTTCACGAGGTTGGAGTAGGTTCTCGGCAGGTGTTTCTTGAATTTATTGAGGATGGTCTCAACCCGCCAGACGTACAGTCCGGTGTTCCAGAGATATTTGTAGGAATTTAAAAAACCGATGGCAGTTTTGAGGTCGGGTTTTTCGGTGAATTTCTCGAAAGAGAAAACTTCGACGCCGTTGATTTCCCTGAGCATTTTGCCGATTTTAACGTAGCCGAGGTTGACGTTGGGAAATTTGGCTTTGACTTCGATGATGTTGAGGGTGTTTTCGTCTTTTGCAAGTTTTTCGGCTACTTTCAGTTTTTTGACGAATTCATCCTTTTTTTGAATAAGGTGATCGGCGTAGATGACGGCCATGACCTCTTTGGGGTGTTTTTTGCCGAGGCAGGCTGCGGCAAGTCCGATCGACGGTGCGGTATCGCGGAGCGCGGGTTCGAGAATGATGTGAGAGGATGGAACTTTTCCCTTGGTTTGTTCCCGTACGGCGGATTCGTATTCCGCGTTGGTCGATACGTAGATGTCCCGGGGTTTCAGGAAATTCAGGCGAGCGATGGTGTCCTGCAGCATGGTTCTGTCGCTGACAAGTTTCTGGAACTGTTTCGGTTTGTCGGTGCGGCTGAGCGGCCAGAGTCTTGTTCCGGTGCCGCCGGCCATGATGACTGCTTTCATGGAGTTAGGTTAGGAGGCTTTTTCCGGTCATTTCTTCGGGTTGTTGAATGTCGAGCATCCTGAGGATGGTCGGAGCGATGTCTTCAAGGCTTCCTCCGTCGCGAAGTTTGTTTTCTTTATAACGGGGAGAGCACAAGAGAAAAATGACGGGGTTTTTGGTATGGGAAGGACAGGGTTCTCCGTTTTCTTCATAGATCATGTATTCGGCGTTGCCGTGGTCGGCGGTGATGATGAGGTCGTACCCTTTTTCAAGCGCTTTTTGGCTGATGCGTCCGATGCATTCGTCCACGACTTCACAGGCCGTGACAGTGGCCTTGTAGTCGCCGGAATGCCCCACAAGGTCCGTGTTTGCAAAATTCTGGACGATAAGGCTGTAATCGCTCGAGTCCATTTCCTTAATGACGGCGTCGGTGACGCCGCGTGCGCTCATTTCAGGCTTCTGCGCATATGAAGGGGTTTTCGGTGAGTCGACGAGAACTCGTTTTTCGTTTTTGAAAGGAGTTTCGACCTGACTGTTGAAAAAATAGGTGACGTGAGCGTATTTTTCGGTTTCGGCTATCCGCAGCTGATGAAGTCCGTTCTGTTCAATGACGCTCCCGAGGTTGTTTTTGACCTGTAGTGTGGGAAAAACCACAGGAGCAGTTTTCGAATAATCCCCAAAACAGACGAAGAAAGGCCTGACCGTTTTTTCAGGTTTGAAGCCAATCTCGGTTTCTCCAGTGAAGCATTGCGTGATCTGCCGCGTACGGTCGGTCCGGAAATTCCAGAAAATCACCGCATCCTTATCGGTGATGACGCCGGCTTTATCAAATACAATGGCGTCGATGTAATAATCGCTCTGGGCTCCGCGCGTATAGGCGTTTTGAATAGCCTGCAAGGGATCGGTCTCTTCATGGCCTTTGCCGAGCGTGTAGAGGTCGTATGCGACTTGGGTGCGGTCCCAGTTTTTGTCCCGGTCCATGGCGTAATAGCGTCCGATCATCGTCGCGATTTTCGCTTCAGTGGAAGATCCCGGCCCCATCTGAAGTTCGGCGATTTTTTGCTGGATCATCGTGACGTATTTGTCTGCGCATTTTTCAGGAACGTCGCGGCCGTCGGTAATGGCATGGATATAGGTTTTTGGGACACCCTGATCTTTCGCCAGCTTCAGAAGCGCAAAAAGATGGTCGGTGTGCGAGTGCACGCCCTGATCAGAAATCATTCCGAGAAGGTGGAGCGCTCCGTTGTTGTTTTTCACCCTTTCACAGGCTTCGAGAAAAGCCGGTTTCGTAAAAAAATCTCCATTGTGGATGGATCGGTTGATCTCTTCAAGTGCCTGAAAAACGATCCTGCCAGCACCAATGGTGAAATGTCCGACTTCAGATCCTCCCTGGGTGCCCTCGGGCAATCCAACGCTTTCTCCGTGAGCCTTCAGCAGGGTGTGTGGGTACTCTTTCTTCAGCTGTTCGAGATTCGGCATCTTGGCATGAGTGATGGCGTTTCCCGGGTAGTCTTTACCCTCGCCGAAGCCGTCGAGGATCATGAGGTACACTTTATTCATTTAGATTTTGAGAAGGGTCAAGTACCAGGCAAGGATTTCATTTCCGTAAAGGATGGTAGCAAAAGTTCCAAAAACCAGAAAGGGTGTAAAGGGGATTTTTGATTTCGCTTTGAGGGCTTTGATCGCAAGAAGAATGATGCAGAGGATGGCTCCGATGAGATAGCTCAGGCTTACCGCTACGATGAGCAGTTTCCATCCGAACATGACGGCCATGGCCAGTGCGACGTACACGTCGCCTTCTCCCAGCCATTTCCCCTTTGAGATGAGACGTTGTCCCCCAAAGAAGACCAGTGCCCCTCCGACGGCGATGATAATGCTTGGAAAGTCGGCGGCTTGCGTCAGGAGCGTCCCCAAAAGGCCGACGACGATAAGCGGATACACAAGGACGTCGGGAACTTCCATGTATTGGAGATCGAAAAAGAAAATCCCGATGAGCAGTGTACTGTTGACGGTCCAGAACAGGTACTCTAAAGCGGCCGCTCCGTCGATGGCATAGTTTCCCAAAACCGTCGCGTTATCCACGATGAAAGGAAAGCGCAAATACATGAGCAGGAATATGAGCGCCGTGGTGATCTCCAGGAAGAAGTAGTAGATCGAGATCGGTTTGTGGCAGTAACGGCAACGACCGCCCAGCAGGATGTAGTTGAGAACGGGAATGAGATCGAGCGTGCTCAGATTTTTTTTGCAGTGAGGACATCGTGATCTTCCGATGATGGCTCCTTTTTGTTTATGCTTGAGACGGTAGATCACGACGCTGAGGAAGCTGCCGACGCTCGCTCCGAGAATGGCGAGGAAAATCATGACGATCGCTGACATGTGGAAGGGGATTAGTGGATAGTGGTTGGTCCGACGATATTCGCCGTGGCGATGGAAGGATCCGATTTTGTTTTTGCGATGAGCGTGTTATAGCGTTCTGCGGCGGCGTTGCCGATGGAGTTCCCGCTGCCGAGCTGATTGGCTTTGACGTAGAAGCTCAGGGCTTTGTCGAACTGTCCGCGTTTTTCCCAGAGCCAGCCCAGATTCAGATAGGCCGCGTCGAGTTTGGGGTCAAGTTTGAGCGCCTCCTGCAGATTTTTTTCGGCGTCGTCGAGCTGTCCGGTTCCGACCATGGCCCACCCGATGAGGTTATAGCTCATCGGCTGACCGGGATGGCTCTTGAAAGCTTTTTGTGCCAGCGCCAGCGCCTTGGAAGGTTCGTTGAGTTTTTCGATGTAAAGCCACATCGGACGAATGTAATAGTTGATGTTGTCATCGTTTAACGACACCACGTTTTCATACAACTGCGCGGATTTGTCGTACTGGTTAAGCTCAAGATAGATTTCGGCGAGCTTCTGGTCAACCTGGATGCTGGGCTGGAACCCGAGATTTTTTGCCTGTTCAAGAGCCGATGCCGCCTGCTGCAGGTTGTTTTGCCCGTAGTAGGCCAGACCCAGGTAGAAGAAAGTTTCAGGTTTTTGCGGATCAAGAAGTTTTGCCTGTTCCAGTGACTGTACGGCGTCCTGATACTGTCCGATGTTGAGATATGAATAACCGAGAATGATCCAGGCGTCGCGGTAGTCTTTTTCATCCTTGATGACCTCGAACAGCAAAGGAATGGCCATCTGGTACTCTCCGGTCTGGGCATAGCTGCGGGCCAATAGGGTTTTGAGATGGGTCGGTTGTCCTCCCTGGTTGAAGTCGAACTCGCTGAAAGCTCCGAGATAATTCTGGGCTTTCTTGCTGATGTCTTCCGATCCGCCGAGGTCGACGGCTCTCGTCAGAAGATTTTTGCTGTTTGCATAGTCGCCATAGTAGGCGGCGAGGATTCCTTTGTAGTATTCGACGGTCTGGTTGGTGTCGGCGGTCAGGCTGTTGAAGAGCGTCCGGGCTTCATCGGTTTTTCGTTCCTGGAGCAGCGTTCGGCCCAGGTAGATTTGGGCATCTATATTCCCGGGTTGGAGCTCGACGGCTTTTTTGAAATTCTCTTCAGCTTTGGCGTAATCGGCAGTCAGAAGCTGGATGCGTCCTATTTTCAGAAAGGGATCCGCATTCGAAGGGTCGAGAGCGTTCGCCTGCTGGTATTCCGCAATGGCCAGACTGTAGTATTGATTGTCTTCCAGGAGTTGACCGCGGTTGATGTGTTCGGTGTAGGTCTGGGCTCTTGAAACTTTATCTTCGGCTAAGAAACTCGGCAGTGCTTCCTGCGTTTGTTGCTGCGTCGGAGCTGCGGGATAGAACGGTCCGCCCGGTTGAAAGGGAGGGATTTCGAAAACGTAGAGTCCCGCCACGACGAAGCCGAGGAAAATGATTGTCGTCAGAAATGTGAGGATTTTTTTCATGATCGTTTAAGACTGGGCAACGAGTTCGCGCATGCGGAGACTGTTGGCATGGCAGATGGCCAGTGCCAGCGCATCGGCCGCATCATCGGGGTGGGGCATTTCGTCCATTTCCAGGATCAGCTGGACCATTTTCTGGACCTGTCGTTTTTCCGCTTTTCCATAGCCGCAGACCGCTTCTTTGACCTGCTGGGGTTTGTATTCGGCGATCTCTTGAGGTCCTAAGGCGAGCTGTTGGAGGATGGCGCCGCGGGCCTGTGCGACCTGGATGGCGGTTTTGACGTTTTTGCTGAAAAAAATTTCTTCGATGGCCACGGCCTGGGGTTTCCATTCTTTGACGATCGTCTGCAGGTCGTCATAGATTTGCCGCAGTCTTTCCGCAAACGGAAGACCCGGTGGTGTTTTAATGCATCCGTAGTCGAGAAGCTGGTGTTTTTGTCGTCCCGTTTCAATGATGCCGAATCCGATGGTCGCAGTTCCGGGATCAATGCCTAAAATTCGCATGTGGACACATCAAAAAAGTTATCCCTATTGTAGCGAATTCTCCTAGATTTTGATAGTGGAAATCACTTTTTCCGAAGTACTGGCGTTGCTGATGATGACGATCTTATCGTCTTTTTTTACGAGCCGGTGTTTCAGGAGGATTTTTTTGATGTCCGGAACGAAATGTTTGAAATTGATGTCGTGGACGATGATCTCTTTGATTCCCCATACCAGTGAAAGCTGACTTTTGACTTTTTCGTCGGGAGTGATGGTGACGATGGGGATGTATGTCCTGTGTTTTGCAACGTGCTGCGCGGTGAATCCCGACTGGGTAATGGTGACGATGAGTTTCGCGCCGATGTTCATGGCGAGCTTGGTGCCGTTCATACAGGTGGCGTAGGACACTGGCGTGTTTTCGAGGAAGAGGCGGTTGGGCTGGAAATCTTTGTGTTTTTTCAGGAATCCTTCCACCGATGTCGCAGCTCTGGCGAGGGTTTTCACCGCTTCGATCGGATATTTGCCGACGGCGGATTCGTTGGAGAGCATCACTGCATCGGAGTGGTCGAAGACGGCGTTGGCGGCGTCGCTCATTTCGGCGCGCGTCGGACGGGGGTTTGTCACCATCGACTGAAGAATCTGCGTCGCGGTGATGACGGGTTTTCCGTGAATGTTGGAAAGACGGATCATTCTTTTCTGCACGAGGGGGACCTGTTCGGCTGGGATTTCCACACCGAGGTCTCCGCGAGCCACCATGACGCCGTCGGTTTCGATAATGATGCTTTCGAGGTTGTCCACGGCTTCGTGCCTTTCGATTTTGGCGATGATTTTGGCGCGCCCTTTTTTGCGCCGGATGAGTTCACGCATCTCGATGATGTTTTTTGCGGACTTCACGAAAGACATCGCCACGTAATCAACGTCGTTCTTGAGGGCGAAAAACAGATCCTTCTTGTCTTTTTCGGTAATGGGGTTCGCGCTGATGGAAGCGGTCGGGACGTTGATGCCTTTATGGCTGAAGATGGTTCCTCCGTTGATGACCCTGCAGGTTATGTCCGTCGGAGTCACTTTGAGAACTTCCATTTCATACAGTCCGTCGTCCATCAGGATATGGTCGTTTTTTTTGACGTCCTTCGGGAGGTCCTTGTATTGGACCGGGATGATGTTGTCGTGACCGGTAATTTTTTTCGTCGTCAGGACGATGGTTTGTCCTTTTTTGATGGTGATGCCTTTTTCGGGCATTTCGCCCACGCGTATTTTCGGTCCCTGAAGGTCCTGCATGATGGCGACAGGAACGCCGAGTTTTTTTGAAATCCGGCGGATGTTGCGGATGAGTTTCGCGAATTCGGCATAGTCCCCGTGCGAAAAATTAAGCCGGGCCACGTTCATGCCGGCTTTGATCATTTTTGCGATCATTTGTTCGCTTTCGCAGGCAGGCCCCATGGTGCAGACGATTTTTGTGTTTCTTTGATTCATTGAAAGTATTCTATCCTACTGTGAGGTTTTGGAAAATGTCCAGTTTGGCGTTGGCAGAAGTTACCGTCTGTTTCGCCTTTTCTTTGTAGCCGTTACTGACGTCTTCGCCGGAAGAAGGGAGAGCTTCTTTCTGCGTTTCGGGAGACTGAGGAGGAGCTTCCTGCGTTTTTTCCACGGGAGGTGGCTGGGTCTGCTGTTCAGGGTTCGGTTTGGCCTGTTGCTGGAAGATCAATCTGTTTTCTTTGAAAATGTTCATCATGGCGTTAACGTTTTAATGTCGTTTTCGAGTGTTTCCATCACTGCCTGTTCACGCTGGGTGTAGATTTCCTCAAGTTTTTTTCGTGTGGCGGTGCCACTGTGTTCGATTTCGCTTTTGAGCTGAGACAGGGCCTGATCAAGTAACTGTTTCTGTTCGTCAAAAATTTTTTTACGTCCTTCCACATCCGTTTCCGGGACCGTTTTCAGTTTCTCGTTCGTTATTGCCGCGACTTCGTCGCAACGTTTGTTGAACGCGGCTTGAAGTTTAACGAGATAGTCCCGCTGCACGTTGATGGTCTGCGTGTACATTTCGTCGTTTGTTGGCATATCGGTCAGGTGGTTATTTTTTTTATTTTCTTTGACGTCGCGGCGCGAATGTCTTCCTGCTCTTTAATTGCCGCTTTGCTGCGTTCGACGAGTTCGAGTATCTCTTCGACGTTTTTTTGCATGGCGATGATTTTCTCCACTTTTTCTTTCATCTGCCGGAGTTTTTCCGGACTGTACGATTGATAGTTTTTCGCCAGGATCAGTTCCTGCTGGTCCCTGAAGTTTTTCATGTCGCGGAGGGGACCCGCGCGGAAGTTGTTCTTAAGGTTTTCCAGTTCTTCCTCCGTCATTTTTTGTATTTTTATTTTGATGACTTTTACCACGCTTTCAAAATCGAACGGTTCCGCGGGATCATTGTATTCGCTCAATGGAGAGATCATTCCGTCGGCGATAAACCAGTTTTTGTCGCTTTTCAGGAGTTTTACTTCCAACGAATAAACGAGGTCTTCGATTTTCAATCCCCCGAGCGTAAGTTTTTGTGATCCTTCCTTTGGGGCTTTTCCGGCCATATGCTGTTTTTATGGTTTCTTTTAATTATAACATAAAACAACCCTTTTAGAAAGGCTGACCGGAAATGTTCAATGGAGTTTATTTTACGGTGACGCTTTTGGCCAGATTTCTCGGCATGTCAGGGTTGTTCTGGCGTAAAACGGCAAGGTGGTACGCAAGGAGCTGGATGGGAATGATGTTGACGATGGGGGAGGCGATCCCGGCATCAGGGACTTTGATCCAGTAATCGAAAATGTCGTCGTTTTCAGGTGAGACGCCGATAATGAACCCGCCGCGTGCCTTGACTTCACGGGCGTTGTTGAGGATGTCGGTGCGGGTGTCGTCGTTGGAAACGAGGACGATGCAGGGAGTGCCTTCACTGATTAATGCGATGGGACCATGCTTGAGTTCTCCTCCGGCAAACCCTTCGGCGTGGATATAGGAAACTTCCTGGAGCTTGATGGCGGCTTCGAGAGCGATAGCATAATTGACGGCTTTGCCTATGACGTACATGCTTTCATAATGTTGAATTTTTTCGGCAAGTTCGTGGATGTGTTCATCGTAACGGGGATTGAGCATGTCGTTGATTTTTCCGGCGGTGTCGATGAGAAGCGTTTTTCCTTCCTGGAGTTTTCCCGCGCAAGCATAGGCCAGCAACGTCAGAATAGCCATTTGCGAGGTCGTCGCTTTGGTTGAAGCGACGGCCTTTTCCGGCCCTGCCTTGATGTGCAGGGAGTAGTCGGATTCACGGTCCATGGTGGATCCTTCGACGTTGACGATGGAAAGGACCTTGGATTTTTTCTTTTTGGCGACCTCGATGGCTTCGAGAGTGTCTGCGGTTTCTCCGCTTTGTGAAACGGCGATGACGAGACTTTTTTCCTTCAGGAAGTCCTGGTGGCTGGGGAATTCGGACCCGACCACGACGTTGACGTGACGTTTGGCCACTTTTGCGAAAATATATTCTGTCGCCAGACAGACTTTTCCCGCGGTTCCACAGCCGATCAAGAAGGTTCCGTACGCTTTCTTGATCTCGTCGGCGATTTTCTCGATCTCGGCGTCATTCTGGTTGATGGCACGATAGATGCTGTCTTTCTGTTCCATGATTTCCTTGATCATGAAATGCGCGAAATTCCCCTTTTCGGCGGATTCGGCCTTCCAGTTGATTTCAACGACGCGTTTTTCAATCAGTTTGCCGGTTGAAATGTCGAAGAAGTGCGTGCCGTTGTTGATGACGACGAGCTGGTTGTCGTCCAGGTACATCACGTCGCGGGTGTAGTCCAGAAATGCCGGTATGTCCGATGCGACGAAATATTCGTTTTTACCGATTCCCACGATCAGAGGAGAACCTCTGCGGGCAGCGATGATCTTGCGGTCTCCGGCCTTCATGGCCAGGACGGCGTAGCGTCCTTCGAGCCTTTGCATGGCTTTCTTTGCGGCCTCTTCGAAGTCCATGGTCTTGCAGTATTCGGTGATGAGGTGCGTGATGACTTCGGAATCGGTCTGGGATTTGAAGACGTAGCCTTTGCCCTGGAGTTCCTTTTTGAGCTCCTCAAAGTTTTCGATAATGCCGTTATGGACAATGGCGATCGTGGAGTCGGCGTTCATGTGGGGATGGGCGTTCGCGACCGTCACGCCGCCGTGGGTCGCCCAGCGGGAATGACCCAACGCCATGCTGCTCTTGGGGAATTTCGTTTTGGTGGCGTCGTAATCGCTGATTTTTCCGATCTGACGGTGAATTCCGAGTCGGTTACCTTCGTCATAGGCGACCCCCCAGGAATCGTAGCCCCGGTATTCCAGGCGTTTGAGTCCTTCAATCACAAACTCGGCGGCGTTTTTCCTTTGGCCTAAATAAGCAAAAATTCCGCACATGGCTATTCGGTGATAAGTTTCATGGAATGTGGATTGTGAAAGATGTGGGTTCCGATAACATCTTTCAGTTCGCTTCTTTTTTTCAGGTGGATTGTCCAATGAATGCCGCGTTCAACCTCCAGGAGCCCGCAGATCTTTTCATGATTTTTCAGAGTGTTGAAAATGCTTTTCCCAACGTAATTGTCGTATTCCATGGCGATGACGTTGGAACCTTTTGCAGTGGGGTCGGGAGTTTTTTTGCGCCCTTCCGTCTTGCTGTAGCTGTAGGCCCGTTTGTTGATGAATACCGTCGGAATTTCCTTGTTGAGGTTGAGGATTTCGCCGCTCTCGATGAGATCGACTGCCGTCTGTTTCAGATTTTTTTTGTCCTTTACGCGGAAACCAAGATAAATCTGGCGATAGAGGGAGATATCCTTGTATCCCATGGTTTTCAGAGTGTTTTCAAGCGTCCGTTCTTCGTTGTCGGTGATGATGAGCCTGACGAGGATTCCGATGTCCGGCCCCCGCTTCACTTTTTCCACGGCTTCAAGCGGGTTGGCTTTGTAGGTTTTTTCGGCCGGGGCTTTGACCGATTTATGAATTCTGTTCTTGCTTGAGCTCTTCAGGAATGAAGCCAGAGAATCAAAAATGGCCTGCCCCTTGATCGTGCGTTCAGGGTGCGGCATCAGTGACATGACGTTGCCTTCGGGGTTGCAGACGCCGGCCAGGTTGTACATGGCGCCGTTCGGGTTTACCGGGAATTCGTCGATGAATTTCCCGTTTTTATCGCAGTAACGGAACAGCGCCTGGTCGTTTGCTATGAGTTTTTTGAGGATGGTTTTGTCTTTGCTCGTAAAACGCCCTTCGCCGTGCGCGACGGGAATCTGCATGATCGTTTTGGGGCTGAAGCGGTTGAAAACGCTTCTGCCCTGCTTGGCGTCATGCCGGATGTAGACCCAATCGTTGTAGAATCCCACGCCCAGGATTTTTCCTTTTCTGATGCGTTCGTTCCAGGCCAGGGCCATTTCAAGGTGCTCGGGTCGGAGTCCCGGGATCATGCCCGTTTCAACAAGAATCTGTGCTCCATTGCAGATTCCAAGGACAGGTTTGCCTTTCTGGGCTTCCTTGCGGATCGGTTCCATGATGGGATCTTTCGAAGCGATAATTCCGGAACGTCCACGGTCTTCATAGGAAAAACCGCCGGGAATAATAAAAGCGTCGTAACTGCCGAGTTTCTTGGAGTGGTCGTTCCAACGAACAAGATCCGCTTCCATATGCGATCTTCTGACTGCTCGCAGCGCTTCGAGTTCGCAGTTGCTTCCGGGGAAGAGGATGACGGCTACTTTTGGAGATTTCATCACTTAGTGAATAGGGAAGATAGAGTCCTTCAATTGCTTAGGAATTTTTGTGAGGTTCACGACGTTCTGACGCTTTACTAATACCATATCTTCGATCCGAACGCCAAAGGAATTGTCCAGATAAATGCCGGGTTCGGACGTGACGACGGTGCCTTCGGGGATGGGCTTGTCATATCCTACAGAAAGCGTTGGAGCTTCGTGGACTTCAAGCCCGATGCCGTGCCCCAGGCTGTGGCCGAACGTTTCTCCGTATCCGGCTTCGGTGATGACGTCTCTTGCCCATTTGTCCGCAATGTTGCCTTTTACTCCTGCCTTGAGTTTTTGGATAGCCGTTTCCTGGGCTTTGAGGACGGTGTTGTAGATTTTTGCCTCGAAAACCGTCGGTTTTTTGGTGAAAATCATACGGGTCATGTCCGAACAGTAACCTTTGTACATCATACCCATGTCAATAAGGACAATATCGCCTTTTTTGAGTTTCCGGCTTGAGTTCTGGTGGTGCGGACTGGCGCTGTTTTGTTGGAAACCGACGATCGGCGGAAAGGAGATGGTATCGGCCCCGAACTCATGACCGAGCCGTTCGATTTCCCAGGCGACCTGGAGTTCCGTTTTTCCGGGCTTAAGGTTTTTTCGGACTTCGACGAACACTTTTTCGGCGATGCGTTGTGCTTTGGTCAGCAGTTTTATCTCTTCGGGCGACTTGATGACGCGGAGTTTTTCCACGATGCCGCTTGCTTCTTTGAGTCTGCATTTTCTGAGGTGTTTTTTAAGGACTGAATGTTTAAAATAACTGACGTTTTTTTCTTCGAAACCCACGGTTGCGGTTTTTTCTCTGTCGATCAGTTCCTGCAACGAAGCGATGAATCCCGTTTTCATTTCAACGAGCTTTACGGTCGGAGGCAGGATTTTTTTCGCGACGGCGGTGTAGCGAAAATCCGTGATGAAATAGGCTTTTTTGGCGGTGATGAAAAGCTGGCCGTTGGTACCGGTGAAGTGGCTGAGGTAGCGGACGTTGAAACCGTCCGTCACCAAGAAGGCATCAAGTTTTTGTTTCTTCTGTTCACGCTGGGCATTCTTGATGCGTGCGGAAATTTCCGATGTTTTCACGTTAGTTGTTCTTTAGAAAGTAGGTGACGATCTCTTCCGTCGTGGTGACGGATTCGGGCATTTTTTTGAGAATTTTGGCGACTTCAAATCTCTGGTAACCGAGTCCGACCAACGCTTCGATGGCTTCCTCATTGGTTTCTTCGCTTTCGGCCAGATTTCCGTGGAGGCGCATTGAATCGACCCAGTCGAGTTTGTTCTTCAGCTCGACAATGATTCTTTCGGCGGTTTTTTTGCCGATGCCGGGGATTTTGCTCAGGTAGAGAATGTTGTTGCTCAAGATGGCGGCCTTGGTCTTCTGGATGTCCTGTGAAAGAATTTCCAGCGCGATTTTCGGCCCCACGCCGTTGACGTTGATCATGGTTTTGAAAAATTCGAGTTCTTCGACGGTGAGAAAACCGTAGAGACTGATATCATCCTCACGGACCTTGGTGTAAGTATAGAGTTCGAGCATTTTCCCATCCGAGGATTTTTCAAGCAGAGGGGTCGGAATGTTCACGATATACCCGACGTTTCCGGTATTGACGATGATGCTTTTCGGAAGTTTTTTCTGGATGGTTCCCTGGAGATATCCGATCATAAAAGATTGTTAATATCCAATGTCGATTTTCTTGAGGCCGCGCCACCAGTCGGTGAAAGGTTTTTTCTTCATGGCGCGCAGCATCTGTTTCGCCGATTTCGTCTTGATGCATTTTTCAACGTTGCTGATCCAATCGTGGCACGCTTTATAGCCGAGATCAAGATACTCTTTCGCCTGGAAGGCCGTTTCCATCATGTCGGCATCGCGGGCGATGATACCTTCTTTGCTTGTGCGGTCTTCGTACTCGAGGAAGTTTTTGTAAAAAAGATCGGCAAGTTCCTTGGGAAGATTTTTCAGCTGGTCCTTGTAGGCGTTTTTTTCAGGTTTGGAAGCGTCGATGTAGCGGCGGGCGACTTTGTGGAGATCCGTGATTCTGGTTTCGGCGTTGTCGTGCATGAGGCAGATGAGGGCGACTTTGTCGGGATTGGCCTTTTCGGCCTTGGCCAGGATGTAGCCGATGATGGCCGCACGATAGGCGTGTTCGGCGATGGTGTCGGGCACGCGGACGCCGGCGAGTTTCGTCCCGCTGTGGTGGAACTTCTTGAGCGTGTTCAGTTCAAAAATGTAGTCGCAGATTTTTTCGAAATTCATACCGAGGCTTTAAATTTTTTGAAGAATTGGCGCTTGAACTCGAGGAATTTCCCCTTGTTGATGTTCGTCCTGATTTTGCCCATCAAGTCTAGCAAAAAGTGGAGGTTGTGGATAGTGAGAAGCCTCGGGCCGAGCATTTCGTTTTCCATCATCAGGTGGCGGATGTAGCTCCTGCTGAAATTTTTGCAGGCATAACATGTGCAGCCTTTCTGGAGCGGTCCCGGGTCGTTTTTGTTGGTGGTATTCCTGATATGCTGGCGTCCACGGTCGTCGTAGAAGTTGGCGTGACGCGCCAGTCGGGTGGCGTGGACGCAGTCGAACATATCCACGCCGCGTTCCACGGATTCGAAAATATCTTTCGGCGTACCAACACCCATGAGGTAGCGTGGTTTATTTTTGGGATAGTACGGATGTATGACGTCGAGGATGCGGTACATGGTCTTGCGTTCTTCACCCACGCTCAATCCGCCGATGGCGATACCCGGCAGATCCATCTCGGCACAGAATTTGGTCGATTCAACGCGCAGGTCGTCAAAAATGACTCCTTGGATGATGGGGAAAAGCGCTTGTTTGGGATTGCCTTTCTTTTTTTGGAGCGAGGCGTGTTTTTTCCCGCAACGGTGGAGCCAGGCATGGGTCCGTTCCATCGCTTCCCGGGCGTATTTGTGCGTTGAATCATGGGGTGCGCATTCGTCGAAGGCCATGATGATGTCCGCTCCCAGAGCTTGTTCGATTTCCATGACTTTTTCGGGAGTGAGAAAGTGTTTCGAGCCGTCAAGGTGGGAACGGAATTCCACACCGTCCTCGCGGATTTTGACGACGGCATCTTTGCCGGCATGTTTTTTCCCGGCTCCGAGCGAAAATACCTGGTACCCGCCGGAGTCGGTGAGGATGGGCTTATCCCAGTGCATCCATGTGTGAAGCCCCCCCATTTTTTTGATGAGTTCGTGGCCGGGGCGAAGGTAAAGATGATAGGTGTTGGCGAGGATGATTTGTGCTCCCACGGCTTTGACTTCATCCGGACTTAACGTTTTGACCGTACCCAACGTTCCGACCGGCATGAAAATCGGTGTTTCGATTTTTCCGTGCGGGGTGGTAAAAATTCCGGTTCGGGCTTTGGTTTTCTGGTCGTTCTTCAGCGTCTTGAATTCAAACATGTTGAGGCGGTAAAAAGCGTTCCTACTATACCATTTTTGTGGTATAATAAAGAGATTATTTTCAGCAATTTTATGGAAATTACCAATCGTCAACTCATTGAACTCATCGATTTTTCTCCATCGTTGAATTTTAAGGCAAAAGTGAAATGGAGGAGTTATGTGCCTTATTTGAAAGGCGATGACAGGGAAAGGCTTTACAAGGTCCTTTCCGATGAGAAAAAGGACGTCACCAAAGTTCTCAAGGAAAAGATGAAAGGTTTCCGCGGTTATTTTTTTGCGAAAGGGCTTGAGTCCCTCGAGCAGGAGTTCATGAAAAAATACCAATAATTTTTGCGAATGCCTCCGAATCAGGAACAATTCAACGCGCAGCAGGAAAGGGTCCGCAAACTTGCCGAATCTTACGAGGGGCCGGAGAAAAAAGAGGTTGCCGAGCTTTACGTCGACCGCATCGGCAAGATCAAGACCGCGATCATGGATTCGCAGCTTTCCGATAACCAGAAAGAGGATTATCTCAAAAGACTCGACAGTTACTTGCGTCTTGTCGATGCCAACAATATCCAGCGATTGAAAAAAGAGTATGAACCGCTGCTCCGTTCCATGGAGTCCACGCTGCCTTTGGAAGTTCAGGATAAAGCCCAGGATGACCGAGAGGCCCAGCTTGAAGACGTTGAAGATCTGAAGATTCGCCAGGAACTTCTTGGAGAATGGCGTGAAACGACCAAATTCAAGGAAAGGTACGAATCGAAGAAAAAGCAGATCGAACTGCTCGTCAAAACAAAAGGCCTTGATCCGAAAGGGACGGAACTCCAGTACTACATGACGGCCATCGAGTTCCATGACAATTTTTTGAACACCAAGCTCCAGGAATACTACGATGCCAAAGATGTCGGACAAAAGCATGAAAAACTGAAAGATATTCAGGATCAGGAGGATGCATTTTATGATGTGCTGACTCAACTCGAAAAACGTCTCCAGGCTGTGAACAGCCAGGACGATCTTCGTGTCATCGATATCAACGACCGCGACGTGCTTGCTGAACAGATGATGTTCGTCAAACGAAAGAAATACGAGGAGGCAAAGGTTAAGTTGAACCAGCAGATCGAAGCCATGAGAATTCCAAAAGACGATCCGCTGAGACAACAGATTGAACTGCAGCTGCAGGCCGCCGATACGCAGTTCGATGTGTTCAAGGATGACGTTTTAACCGCTAAAACACCGGAAGAGCGTACGGTCGCGGCGGAGCAGGCCAACGAATTGCTGGACCAGGCCAACAGTATTATCGAAGGAGCGTATAAATGGCTGAAAGCCGTAGATGTGAAAAATTCCGCGGTACGTGGATTTTCACTCGTTAAGATTATCGAAAGCGAAAAATGTCCTGAACCTGTCGCCAAGTTTTTTAAAGCAACCGGACTTTTCCTCATGCCCCAATTTGCCGTGGGGTTGGGCTATTATCAAGCCGCTCAGCAGGGAATGTCCACGTCGGACAAAGTTTTGGAAGTGACGGATTTCGGGATCAGTCTCGTTCCGATCGTTGGAGGCGCATACGATATTTTTGCCTCGATTCGGGGGAAAACGCTTTCGGGAAGACAAATGGGAACGACCGAACGCGTTGTCCGAGGAGTCATCGGTGCTGGTTCGATCGTCTTGGATATTTTTACTTTCGGTGTCGGCGGTACACTTGCCAAAGCCGGTGGAAAAGCGGCCATCAAGGCAGGCGCCGAAATTACCGCCAAAGCCACGGCGAAAGCCGCTTTGGAGGCCACCGGTAAGGTAGCCGCTAAAGAGGGTACAGAACTTTTGGTCAAAGAAGGTACGGAAGTCGGTGCTCACGCTCTAGCCGAAGGCGCAACGAAGGAAGCGGTCGGAGTCGCAACAAAAGAGGTAGCGGAAGGTGCGGCCAAAGAAGTGGGAGAGAAGATGACCGTTGCGCTCACGAAAGAACAGAAAGAGATTATTTTCAAAGGAATGCAGCAAGGTGCCAGCGCTGCGGAACGCTCCGCTGCCAGGTCAGTTTTGAAGGATATGATTCATGAGAGCCTTAAAGCTTCGGCTAAGGAGCTCGGCGAAAAACAGGCCGCCAAACTTGCTGAACAGACCGCGAAGATCGCCACGAGAAAAACCGCAGGGGTCGCCGGTTGGGGATTCCGCAAGTTGGCCGGGTTTACCGGCGGAAAATTCGGAACCGCCGGGATGGAAGGTTTGGAGAAAGGTATTCTTCGTGCCGGAGCGGAGAAATCAACGGTGGAAGCCGCACTGAAAGCAGGAAAGAAAGTCGTTGGTCCCTATTACCTCCAGGCAAAATTTGTCAAGGAGGGAGAAGTTTTATGGGGCGGCATGGCAAAATCCGTGGGAAAAGATGCCGCCAAGGCGTGGTTCCATATGCACGATCCCCGTGAAGTTCTCAAGATTTTAGAAGGCCCTGGAAAGTTCCTGAAAAATCAGTTCAGGCGTTTTGCAAAAGGTGTTCCCGGTAACCTGTTCATGAACAAAGAGGCTCTTGAGCAAATTGAACAATCGTCCAAAGCCACGTTGATCGCTGACGGTCATGATGCCAAGGTGGTTGATTCCTTGTTTGAAGAAGTAAAACAAAAACCCTGGAACGAATTTATGAAAGAGAACGAAAATAATCCTGTTCTCAAGGACCCGGACGTCCAGGAGTTTTTCAAAAGCTTCCAGGAACAGTTTCCAAAATCTTTTACCAAACAGGGGGTCGTCGTCGTCGATCTCTACCGGGGGTTCAAGGACCTGGAGCCGGACGCGTTCGTTTCTGCGAAAATGACATACGACAGCCGCAGGATGGAATGGAAAGATTTTGCCGAAAAATACAAGGATAATCTGCGCGAGGCTACTCCTGAGCAGCTGCAGACTTTTGAAAAGCAGTTTGAGAATCTTCATTCCATGGATCGCGAAATGCCGGTGAACGTCGAAAAAATAAAACACGAAAGGGAGGCTTTGAAAAATGAGACAAAACTCAGCAAAGAGAAAGTTGCTGAACTCAAGAAAGAACTCGACGCCCTGAAAGATGAAAAGACACAGGTCAACGATATTCTTGAAAAATACGAGGAGTTCGAGCTTCATGCCCCGAAAGGCCTCACTGAAGCCGATCGCTGCAAGTTCTTGTCGGAATTGTATGAGAAATTACCCGGCGGGCCTTTGAAAGAGTCCCTGAATGAAACCCGCGAGTCGATTATCCAGCAGGCTTCGAAAGAGATAAAAGAAGGGACGGAAGAGTTTCAGGAAGCGACGGCGGAGGCAATGCGTTCGGTTCTCCCTAAGAGAGTGATGGATATTGATGAACGTATCCTGGTGAAAGCCAACGAGACGGGTGATGCGGAGGTTATCGCCCAGGTCAGAAAAAACATTGAAACTGGTTCCAAAACGCAAGTTTCGATACCTCCTCTTAAGCAAAAGGGAAATGTTGTTGAATTGGGGGAACGCCGCGCCAAAGAGGCGGAGGCCGCCGCTGAGGTCGACGCCCGTAAAGTGGAGGAAGCCCGGGCTGCGAAGGAGGCGAGAAAAGAAGAGGCTCGTAAAGCCAAAGAAGCCAAAAATGCTCCGATCGTTCCGATTGAAACAGCGACCCTGGCGAGAGATATCATCAAGAAGCGGTTGATGACATCCATTCCTGATGATCTTAAACGAACGCTTTCCCCTCAGCAGCTGGAAAACCTGCGTACTACGGTTGGATCAAAAGGAAAAACGGCGGCCATGGAAGCCGTCACCAAACTTGGACCGAAAGCGAAGGAAGCGGAGGTTCGGGCTGCGGCTGAAAAAGCTTTTGACGAAGCAGCGGCAAAGGAGGTTGAAGTAGCTCGTAAAGCGGTGAAAGAAGGAAAAGATTATCTCGGAAGGATCGACCAGGCGGCGTAGGTTTCTTTTGTTGTAAAACAAAAACCCTCCGCAAGTGTATTGGGAGGGGTTTTTGGAGAGCTTTGCGGGCCGCAGACAACTATTTTTTCTTGGCGGTTGTCTTCTTGGCCGTGGTTTTTTTCTTGGTGGTTTTTTTTGTTGATTCTTCGCTTGCTGATTCCGGGTTTTCGACAGCCTTCACTTTCTTTTCTTTCATTTCCTGCATCTTCTTTACCTTGGCGCGGAATTTATCGACGCGGCCTGCGGTATCGATGATCTTCTGTTTGCCGGTGAAGAACGGATGGGAATCGGAAGTAATTTCAACTTTGACCACGTTGTATTCTGTGTCACCGACCTTTTTGGTTTCCTGGGTCTTGCGGGTGGTGAAAGAGATGAATTCAGCACCGGTTGAAAGATCAACGAACAGTGCCGGGTAGATCTTAGGATGAATGTCTTTTTTCATGGCTTGTAGAAGTGATATTTAGATGCTTTTTGACAAAAATGCCATTGAACTATACAAGAAATTTTTTTTTAAGGCAAGGTAAAGCGCAGGCAAGGCTTCAAGCACTATTTTTTCGTGCTGACGAGCTGGGTTTGTTTCTTGTCCACCTGGCCTTCTTCGGGTTTTTCTTCAACGCCGTCACTTTCTATCACCGTGGTGGAGGCGACTTTATCGTCTCCACTCATTCTCATCAGGTACACGCCCTGAGTCGTACGGCCCTGAGACGGTATTGATTTGAGATCCATGCGGATGATGACGCCGTGTCTCGAAACGATGATGAGATCGCCTTTGGTGTCTTCATTGATAACTTTAGCCCCCACGATTTTTCCGGTTTTTGGAGTGATGTGGGCGGTTTTTACGCCCGATCCGCCGCGTGTCTGCAAGCGGTAATCCGTGGTCTTGGTGCACTTGCCCAGACCGTTTTCCATGATAACGAGAAGTTCGGCTTTCTTGGTGTCTTTGATGACGTCCATATCGACGACTTCGTCGCCTTCGTGGAGACGGATGCCGCGTACGCCCATCGAGGCACGGCCGGTCGGATTGACGTCGGATTCGTTGAAGCGGATGGATTTCCCTTCGCGGCTGATGATCATGATTTCGTTGCCTTCGCTCGTCTGGCGGACCCATTCAAGCATGTCTCCTTCGCGGAGTTTGATGGCGATCAAGCCGCTGCGGCGGACATTCTTGAAATCGGCGATCGGCGTTTTTTTCACGGTTCCCTTGTTCGTCGTCATGAAGAGGAACTGTCCGGTGAGCTGTTCGCCGGTGCCCAGGATCGACGTGACGTTTTCACCGTCCTGGAGCTGCAAAAGATTGACCACGGCCTGTCCTTTTGATTGACGCGATCCGAGTGGAATTTCGTAGACCGGCTGGCGGAAGACGCGTCCGTAGTTGGTAAAGAAGAGGACTTCATCGTGGTTTTTTGCCGGAAGCACGATGCGGATTTCATCTTCTTCCTTGGTGGTGGCCCCGATAATACCTTTCCCTCCGCGATGTTGTGCGCGGAAAGTCGAAGGCGGCATGCGCTTGATATAGTTTTCCCTGGTCAGCATCACAATCATCGGTTCGTTCGGGATGGTGTCTTTCATGCCGATCTGGCCGAGGGCTTCGGGATGCACTTCCGTCTTGCGATCGTCACCATAGTTTTTCTTGATTTCGGTAAGTTCATCCTTGATGATCTTCATGACCTTTTTTTCGTCTTTCAGGATGCCTTCGAGTTCGGCGATGAGTTTGACCTTCTCATTGTATTCATCTTCGATTTTTTTACGTTCAAGTCCGGCGAGCGTCTGGAGTCTCATCTCCAAAATGGCTTTGGATTGCAGGTCGCTGAGTTTGAACTTTTTCATCAACGCCGCATGAGCGTCTTCCTTTGTCGCGGATTTGCGGATCGTGGCGATGATCTCGTCGATGTGATCAAGGGCCGTCTTTAAACCTTCGAGGATGTGGAGTCTTTCCTTGGCGATACGAAGTTCAAATTTGGTGCGGTTGGTGACAACTTCCTTGCGGTGGGCCACAAAATATTCGAGGATCTGTTTCAGATCCAGAAGTCTCGGCTGCAGGCCGTCGACGAGCGCGATCATGTTGAAATTGAACGTGTCCTGCATCTGGGTCAGCTTGAAGAGCTGGTTGAGGATTTTTTTCGGATAGGCGTCTTTCTTGAGTTCGATGACGACGCGGATGCCTTCGCGGTTGGATTCATCGCGGACGTCGCTGATGCCGACGATTTTTTTGTCGCGAACGAGTTCGGCGATCTTGGTGACAAGGTTGGCCTTGTTTACCTGGTAGGGGATTTCGTGAATGATGATTTCAAATCTGCCGCTTTTCTTTTCTTCGATGGTGGTTTTCGCTCTCATCACGATTCCGCCGCGTCCGGTGGTGTAGGCCTGCTTGATGGCGTTGACGTCATAAATCATACCTCCGGTCGGGAAGTCCGGGCCTTTGATGAACTCCATCAGATCTTCAACCGTGGCTTCGGGGGTCTGCATGAGATGCGTAATGCCGTCGATGAGTTCTCTGAGGTTATGTGGAGGGATAGATGTTGCCATACCTACCGCGATGCCCTGCGATCCGTTGAGGAGCAGCTGGGGGATTTTTGTCGGAAGAACTTTCGGTTCCTGCAAACGGCCGTCGTAGTTCGGCTGCCAGGGGATGGTCTCTTTTTCAATATCAGCCAGCATTTCTTCAGTGATTTTTTCCATTTTCGCTTCGGTATAACGCATGGCCGCCGCGCTGTCTCCGTCGATGGAACCGAAGTTTCCCTGGCCTCTCACAAGGGTGTAACGCATCGCGAATTCCTGGGCCATGCGGACCATGGATTCATACACCGGTGCGTCGCCGTGGGGGTGGTATTTACCAAGGACTTCACCTACCAGGGTGGCTGATTTTCGGAATGAACCCGTCGAGCGTAAGCCAATGTCATGCATAGCGAATAAAATACGTCTGTGGACCGGTTTCAGTCCGTCACGGACGTCGGGCAAAGCGCGGGAAACGATCACGCTCATGGCGTAATCCAAATATGAGCTTTGCATTTCTTCTGAAATATTGCGTAACGTATGATCGCTGAACATTTCTCCTGAGGTTGGAGTCTCATTTTTCTTCGATTCTTCGTTGGAAGGTGAAGGTTGATTTTCGGCCATAAGAAAAACAAAAATTAGGTTTTTTGGGGTATGCCGAACGGTACTTTATCACAATTTATGGAAAAATACAGTATCAAAACGTACTTTTTGCTTTGCTGTTATTGAAGAATGGGCTGTTTTTTGGTATACTATTAAGAAAATCAAAACAAGGGAAAACTGTGAAGTTCAAAAACAAAAACTTAAAGCATGGCTGAAGAAAACACACAAAATCAGAACCAGGGACAACAGACACAGACTTCCCAGGCTTCGGCTCCTCAGGCAGGCCAGTCAAACAGCCAGCCTGCGGGGGATTCTGCCCCGATGCCGGCTTGGTTGAAAAACGTCCAGGGCCTACAAACCCACGAGGAAAAAGGAGCTCCGTTGATTGATCAGGGTTATGATCCTGTTCACGGTACGTTCTCCGCTGACAAAAACGATCAGCAAACTCAGGCTTCCCAGGCTTCCGGGGAAGCCTCTGAGGGACCATCAGAACCGGCTGTTTCGTCTAATCAGATTGTTCCGGAAACCAGCCAGAATGAGGTTGATAAGGCTCTCAAAGGAGACGCGCCTTTACCTTTGTGGCTCAAGAAAGCAAGTTCCGAACCGCTTTCGGCTCCCGGTGTCGCCGCTGCGAGCGGGGGTTTGCCGGAGGAAACATCCGCTGTTCAAGCGCAGGCACCAGCCCCAGCACCAACACCAACACCAACACCATTGACTCCGGCACGAGGACCAGCACAAACTCCCTCAGCACCTTCGGCCCCAGCTGCACCTTCCGCAGTTCAGAATCCAAGTGGTAAACCGGAACAGGCAAATCCCGTCGCCAACGATGAATTTTCAAAACTCCTCGCGTCTTCACAGCAGGGCGAGTCTGCTCCATCGACCCCGGCTCCGGCGGTTCCGGCAGCTCCTGTTGAGGTCTCGCCTCCAGCCCAGGCTCCTGTTGTTCCAATCTCAACTCCTGCTCCAGCCCAGGCAGCTTCTGCCGTCCCAACTTCCACTGTTCTCAAAACACCAGTTCAAACCCAACCACAACAGGAACCCGAAAAAAATATTCCTGAAAAAATTCCGGGACTTTTGGAAACGAAGGTCGTAGAAAAGCAGCCCGCCGTTTCACAGCCAGCTGCAGCATCGGTACAACCATCGGCAGTCAAGGAAACCGCAGCCCAGGAGAAAAAAGCCGAGACACTTGAGTCTGTGAAGAAAGGGATGTTCTCCTTCCTGGATTTTGGGAAAAAAGCTTTACAGAAAGGCGCCGTCGCGGTACAAGCCGGCAAGGCCGCGGGGAGCTCCTCCTGCGCCGAAACCTCTTCCCCCGGCTGAAGCCGCCAAAAAAGCCGCCGCTGCAAAAGTGACCGCGGTCGAACGCCAGAAACTCATCGACGCCGAAAAAGTTTACCAGCAGGGTTTAACCACTATCCGTGACCTGATTTCCCCGTCATCGATGGAGGTCCAGTACGATAAACTTCGCGTGGAGGGTCTCTTTGCCCAGACGTTTTTTGTCTACTCCTATCCTCGTTATCTCGATACCAACTGGCTTTCTCCGGTTATCAATTTCGACGTGACGATGGATATTTCACAATTCATCTATCCGATCGATTCAGCAGCCATCATGGCGGTCCTCAAGAAAAAGGTCGCCCAGATGCAGTCATCGATGCGTATCGCTGAAGAAAAGGGAATCGTCCGTGATCCGGCGCTTGAAACCGCACTGGAAGACGCCGAAGAGCTCCGTACCCAGATCCAGCGCGGTCAGGAAAAGTTTTTCCAGTTCGGTCTGTACTTCACCATCTATGGGGAGGATGAAAAGAAACTTGAGAAGGTCGCCAAGCAGCTGGAAAGTTTACTCGGCGGAAAACTCATCCTTACAAAGAAATCGGAACTTCAGATGGAGCACGGTTTCAATTCGACTCTGCCGCTCTGTCTTGATGAACTTGAGGTCAACCGTAACATGAACACTTCTCCGCTTTCTTCCACCTTCCCGTTCAGTTCTTCGGATCTTACTTCCAACGAAGGTATTTTGTACGGATTGAACCGTCACAACGACAGTTTGATTATTTTTGACCGTTTTTCTTTGGAAAATGCCAACGCCGTGGTCTTCGCAAAGTCCGGGGCAGGGAAGTCCTACTGCGTAAAACTTGAGATTCTGCGTTCATTGATGTTGGGGACGGACGTCATCGTCATCGACCCTGAAAATGAGTACGAGGCTTTGGCCCAGACCGTCGGGGGAGCATATCTTCGGGTGTCGTTGACCTCCGATCGACGCATCAATCCTTTCGATCTGCCGGCGCCTATGCAGGATGAAGAACTTCAGCCGGGAGATTTGCTTCGTTCCAATATCATCAATCTGCACGGTCTTCTGAAGATCATGCTCGGAGGGACGACCCCTCTTGAAGAAGGTATTTTGGATAAAGCTCTCAACGATGTTTATGCCGTGAAAGGTATCACGATGGATATCGTCGATCCTTCGCAGATTCCACCTCCGACGATGGAAGATCTCTATGACATTTTGAATAACATGGAAGGCGGACAGAGTCTTGCCCAGCGTCTGCAGAAATACACCCAGGGTACCTATTCAGGCATCTTCAACAAACCGACCAACGTGGATTTGAGTTCCGGTTTGATGGTCTTCAGCATCCGCGATCTTGAAGACGCGCTCCGCCCCACTGCGATGTACATTATTTTGAACTACATCTGGAACCGCGTACGCAGCAAGCTCAAGAAACGTCTGCTGGTCATTGATGAAGCCTGGACGATGATGCAGTATGAAGATTCGGCGAAGTTTTTATTCGGTCTGGTCAAACGCGCCCGTAAATACTATCTGGGCATCACGACGATCACCCAGGACGTGGAAGACTTCGTGAAAAGTCCGTACGGGAAACCGGTCGTCACAAACTCGTCGATGCAGCTGCTTTTAAAACAGGCTCCGTCTGCAATCGAGGTCCTTACCAAGACCTTCAATCTTACCGAAGGAGAAAAATACATGCTGCTCAACAGCGGCGTCGGCCAGGGACTTTTCTTCGCCGGTCTCAAGCACGTGGCCATCCAGATTATCGCTTCCTATACGGAGGATAAGATCGTCACGACCAACCCTGAAGAGATTCTTAGAGGAAGAACCAATGAGCAGCAGTTCCAGACTTCGGTCTAACCGGAATTCTGTGTATTACATGGCGCTGAGAACCTGCAGGGCTTTTTGAAGCTGGGTGTCGGTTCCTTTGAGGAGTTGGGTCTGATCAAGTTCAACGTCGACATCGGGAGTGAGTCCCACTCCGTTGATGTCGCGTCCGTTCGGCGTCAGCCAGTGGGCCACGCTGATTTTGAGCAGCGAATTATCGCTGTAGCTCGTGATTTCCTGGACGCTGCCTTTGCCGAAGGTCGTCACTCCCACGAGTCTGCCGATCTTCAAATCCTGGAGAGCGCCGGCCATGATTTCAGCGGCTGAGGCCGTATCTCCATTGACGAGAACGACGAGAGGTTTCCCTTTCAGTTCGGCCGGTCCGTCGGTGTGGTAATCCACGAAAGCACCGTTCTCTTTTCTGGTCGTGAGAACTTTTTTATCGCTTTCAATGAAGTGTCCGAGCATCTGGATGGCGCTGTCGAGATAGCCGCCCGGATTATCTCTCAAGTCGATGATGTATCCCCGTGGGGATTGTTTGTTCAGTTCGTCGAGGGTACTCGTGAAGTCGGCGGGACTCGAATCGGTGAATTCCGTCACGGCGATGTAGGCAAGACCGTCGATCATTTTTCCGCTGACGGAACTCATCGTTATTTTGGCTCTCGTCAGGTCTACTTCGAGGGTCAGGCCGTTCCTGAGGATGCTTAAATGGACGGTCGTGCCCGCAGCTCCTTTGATCAGATCCACGGCATCGTTGATCGTTAAACTGTCGACGGACTGATCGTTGATTTTCTTGATGATATCACCGGTCTGGAGATTCGCTTTTTCCGCCGGTGATCCCGGTAATGTTTTCATAATGACGATGTTGTTGTCGACGATATCGATCACCGTTCCGATTCCTTCAAACTCTCCCTGAAGATATTGCTGCAGACCGAGAGCGTCCGACGGTTCTTCGAAAATCGTGTACTGGTCGCCGAGTTTATCGACCATTCCTTTGATGGCACCATAGAGAAGTTCGGTCTGATCGACATTTTCTTTGTAGTAAAAGTCGGTGTTCACTTTTTTCCAGACATCGAGCATGACGCTGAATTCCGGATTGTTGATGAACTGGGCAGTTACCGAGTCGAGATTACCGAGGTCGGTCGTGGGTCGGAAACCCCGACCGAACCGTACGCTCCCTGGTTTTGGTCGCGGGCGTTCTGCAGTTCATAAATAAGTTCGGCGGCGTCTCCGCGTGTCATAGGATGTTGAGCCCAAAAAAGCTCGGGGTGCTTGAGCGAGAAGATGCCGTTGATTTTTGCGGCTCTCGCAAGATAGCGGTACCAGGCGTTCGGACTGACGTCCTGGAACACGTCGACGGGGTCAATGTCCGTATAGTAGGGCGTGGCGATTCCTTCGATGGGGAATGAGATTTTTATCGCATCCACCCTTGTGATGTTGTCATCCGGTCTGAAGGTCGGATCAGTGCCGGTCGCGCTGATGACGTTAATTTCCAGGGCTTTTTTGATGTAAGGCGCAGTCCAGTTGTCTTGGGGAACGTCGGTGAACGGCGTAGGGTATACGCCGGGAGTTTTGCGGTATCCGACGTCGTTGAAAGCCATTTTAAGAAATTCACCCCGGGTGACGAGCTTGTCAGGCTTGAACGTTCCATCAGAATATCCGTTGACGATGTTCTGGAGCTGAAGGGCTTCTATGGCTTTTAGCTGCGGATAGGTTTCGGGAACGTCGCTGAATGAGGCGGCGGCGGCGTTCGGTACCAGAAAAAAAACAAAAGGAACCAGGCTTCCCGTGAGGAATACCTTGAGGGATGTTTTGTTCATAAAAGATCGTTTTTCACCGAATAAAAGCGCAAAATATGCCTTCAAATTATAGTCCAGCTCATGGTTAAAAACAATGAACGAATTTGTGGCTTATCCTAGCCTATTTTGCCTCATTCGGGTTGTTGACCCGGGGTCTGTTTTCCGGTATAATATAAAGATTAAGATTTTATCTATGAAAAGCCTTAAACAACTCGTCGTCATTGCCGTTGCTTTTCTCGTTTTCCTCGGAACGTTGGGACTGGAAAGTGTCTTTGCCGGTCCTGTGGAGGCGAAGATGATCGGCCGGCTTACTGTCGTGGTTCCGTCGGGCGAGTCCGTTGATCTGACGCGAGACAATGCAACGCAGACGCTCAGCGGAGAGGCGGTCCAGGATCTCCAGCAGGGTGATACTCTTGCAGTGAAATCGGGTTCGGATGTTGAGGTCCATTTTTCTGACAGGGGAGTGTTGAGGCTTTCTTCCAACGCACAACTTGGCGTTGATTTTCTTGATTCGAAACAGGATGAGTATGTCTTGAATCTTAAACAGGGCAGAGTGTGGGAAAATAATCTTTATACCTCCGCTGTTTTTAATCTTGTCGCCAACGGTGCCTACGTTATTCCAGATTACGCATCCGTCGACGTGAACATCGATGGGCAGAAAACCCTTGTGTACGCCGATCGCCACCAGGCGAGCATCGGACTTGTTCCTCTGGATTTTCACGCGACCTCTGCAAAACTGTTTCCGGACGGCGATCTCATCAACAGTTATCTTTTGCCTGAAGGAAATCAGACAACGGTTTACGCTGATAAAATCACCCAGAACGCCGACACCCTCAAGATACTTTTTTATTCAAAACTGGTGAAGGAGTTTCCATTCGGTGCCATCGATCCGCAGATGTTGACGAGCGATGCGTGGATCGCCAATAACATAAAACTTGATAAAACCTACGAAAATAAGATCAAGGACCAGACCTCGCAGGAGATCCGTTCGCGCGGTCTGAAAATTTCGGATCTCAACTCTTTCGGCTACGGTTTTGGTCAATCGCTGGATAGGTTTTATAATTTTTTGACCTTTTCTCACAGCAAAGTGATAGCACGCACCAACAGTGATATTTTCGATCATCTCGATGACGCCGAATATCTTCTGCTGTTCGGTCAAACCACAAGAGCCAACGAACGTCTCGATTATTTCAAGAAAGCACTCGATGCCGCTTTGGCTTCCCAGGATGGTGATTACAAAAATTCAGTGCTGGCAAAACTGCGAAGCGGGTACGATCAATTGAGTTATGTTTCCCCCGACGATTATCTGGCGCCGGCGAAAGCCATGGTGACGAATTATCTTCTTGCACAGATCGGCGACAGCGATAATGAAATCCGACAGAAGTTCATGCTCGTCAGGAATACGATGAACAGCGTTTACGATCTTGCGGATACCAGTTCGCAGTCTGCTCGTCAGGCACTTGAAGATTACTTCACGGAGTTTACCCAGTTGGTCAACAAGGAGCAGACGAGACTCAGCGGCATGAGAAATATCATTGCAGAAGAGAACCAGGTCATGAACAATCTGCTTCTCCATTATCCGATTTTTTACCGAGACCGTTATTTTGCCATCAAGTATCAGCTTGAACAGCAATGGTTGGCTTTGCTTCCGGAAGGCACCGACAAGAATGAAGAAAAGCAGACCATCATCAGCCAGAAGATAGATTTCCTGCGTCAGCTCCAGACCTTTTTCCTTGCGGACAAGATTGCCGCCGATGACGCCAAACAGATCGTTTTCCGTCTGTTCCGCGAGGCGGATGATCTCAAACTTCCTCCCGAGGACCAGGTTGCGGTGAGTGACCTCTACGCCAAGCGCCTCCAGGATTTCGGAGTATTCTACCGATATTTAAATTCACCGGAGTATGTTGCGACGACGCTCCACGGATCCTCGCGCAAGACCCAGTTTGACCAGTTCGTCCAGGCTCAACAGGAACAGGTGAGCATCGAGGAAATCCGTCAGGAAATTTTGGGAAATCAAACGGCTCCCGTCATTACGCCTGATCAGATTCTTGCGCAGGCTCAACAGGATTTTGCTTCGATCGGCGCCACCAACGTCGTTTTTGGAGGGCTGAGTGATGTCACTCAGAAAGTCGTTTCGCTCAACAACGCCCTTGTTGGAGGTATCAACATTTCCGCACAGTACGATTGGGACAAGAAACTTGTTTCACAAATTTACTCGGGTGATACCCTCATTTCAGCCGATGCGGTAAATCTGAGCAATCTTGCGGCGTTGATCAAGGCGAAAACGCAACAGCCGACTCCGAAACCCGCACCGACTCCGCAACCGAGCCCGACACCGGCTCCTGCGACGTCCGAATCCAAAACCGAACTTGTCGCGAAAATCCTGATCATCCAGAAGCTTAAAGCGAATAATATCGGTGTCGCTCAGGGCGATCTCGTCATCGATGATCTGTCGAACAGCCTGTTTACCATCCAGAAAGCGATTCTTGTTTCCGATCAGTCGGTATCGTTCAGTTTTGATGTTGACGGCAAAAACGGTCTTGCGACGAACATCGTCGTTTCAACACAGAGCGGTCCGCAGCCCATTGACGGCACTTTGAATCTCGCTGACGTTTCGGCCCAGGTGAAATCCGTCTTTGACGCGAACAAGGCGAAACCTTAAGCTTCAAGGGTTTCTTTTGCTTTCTTTTTCAATTATGCTATATTCCCAATGGCCTCTTTTTGATATTCACCACGTGATATATTGAAAAACGGCTTCCAGATTCATAATTTTCGCTATGAACGCTCAGAAGAAAACTCCTGCAAACGCTTCGTCCTACAGTGCCGAGAATATTCAGGTTCTTGAGGGTCTCGCCGCGGTCCGTAAACGTCCGGGAATGTATATCGGTACGACGGATATCGCGGGTCTGCATCATCTTCTCTGGGAAATCGTCGATAACGCCATTGATGAAGCAATGGCCGGTTTTTGTAAGAATATTGATGTCATTATCCATAAAGACGGGAGCGCTTCGGTCGAAGACGATGGTCGCGGTATTCCCGTCGACAAGCATTCCAAAACGGGGAAGTCCGCTCTGGAAACCGTTTTGACCGTATTACATGCGGGAGGCAAATTCGGAGAAGGCGGAGGTTATAAAGTGTCCGGAGGTCTCCACGGAGTGGGTTCCTCCGTCGTAAACGCTCTTTCGACCAAACTCGTCGCCAACGTTTATCGCGATGGGAAGATTTATGAACAAACCTACAAAAAAGGTGAACCGGATTCTGACGTTCAAGCTGTTGGCAAGACGGATAAAACTGGCACTAAGATTCAGTTCTGGCCTGATTCGACGATTTTTGAAAGTACTGTTCTTGATTTCGTGACGGTTTTGAACCGTTTGCGTCAGCAGGCTTATCTGACCAAAGGCGTTACCGTCCGCGTAACGGATGAACGTGAAGACAAGAACCGCCGTTACCAGTTTTATTTCGAGGGCGGAATCAAATCCTACGTTCAGCATTTGAATAAGAACAAGGAAGCTTTGAGCGAGATCGTGTACCTTGAAAAAGAGGTGGATGAAGGCATGATTGAAGTCGCGCTCCAGTATACTTCCACTTTCAACGAGGTCATGTATACCTTCGCCAACAACATCCATACCATTGAAGGAGGTATGCATCTTACCGGTTTCCGTTCGGCCCTCACACGCACCATCAACAATTACGCCCGACAGTTTTCGTTGCTCAAGGAAAAAGACGATAATCTTACGGCCGAGGATGTGCGTGAAGGACTTACTGCCGTTATTTCCGTCAAATTGGCAAATCCGCAGTTTGAAGGTCAGACCAAGAGCAAGCTCGGCAATGCCGAAATGCGTACCGCTGTGGAGAATGTTTTCGGAGAAACTTTTACGACCTATCTTGAAGAACATCCTCAGGATGCGAAGGCTATTTTCATGAAGTGCGCATTGGCCGCTCGCGCCCGTCTGGCCGCTCGCGCCGCGCGCGATACCGTTATCCGCAAAGGTGCCCTCGAAGGCATGACGCTTCCGGGAAAACTTGCCGACTGTACGTCGCGCGATCCTCATAATTCCGAACTCTATCTAGTGGAGGGTGATTCCGCAGGCGGTTCGGCAAAGCAGGGCCGTAACCGTGAATTCCAGGCGATTCTTCCTCTCCGCGGTAAAATTTTGAACGTTGAACAGGCCCGTTTGGACAGGATTCTCGCCAACAACGAAATTAAAGCGCTTATTATTGCCCTGGGTATGGGTATCGGTGAAGTTATGGATGTCAGCAAGCTCCGTTATGACCGCGTCGTCATCATGACGGATGCCGATGTCGACGGCGCCCACATCCGTACGCTTCTCATGACGATGTTCTACCGATATCTCCGTCCGGTCATTGAAGGAGGACATCTCTATATCGCCCAGCCTCCGCTTTATAAACTTTCAGCCGGAAAGAAAGCAGAATATGTTTATGTCGAAGAGAAAAAAGAGGAAGCCCTCAAGCATTTTTCAGACTCATCCAAGGTCAATATCCAGCGTTACAAAGGTCTCGGTGAAATGAATCCCGAACAGCTCTGGGAAACGACCATGGACCCCCAGCGCCGCATGATGTACAAGGTCACGATCGATGACGCGGAGGAAGCGGATCGCGTTTTTGAGACACTGATGGGGTCAGAAGTGCTCCCGCGCAAGAAGTTCATCCAGTCACACGCCAAGAAGGTCAGAAACCTGGATATATAAGATATCTAAAACCGGTTTCGTGAACGTGTTTTACGCTTTGTTCTTGTTGGAACTCTCCGGCGGCGGAACGAGCGTTGGTTTTATCGATGACATGGATGGAACGGCCGTGCTGCGGGGATATCCCGGAGCTATGGTGTAGCGGTGACTCCGATCGTCATGGGGCGGAACACTGCGGTGAATCTGGGTTTTGAGTTCTTCCATGATCGTTTTTGTTTCACCGGTGTTGACCAGATAGTAATCGCCTTTGTGAACGAAAATGATGTTCTGTTCACCGAGGTCCCAATCCACTTCGTCGATGATTTCGGCAAGGTAGGCTTTGAAGTCGCACAAGACTTCATCGTCGGGAAGGATATTGTCCAGTCCGCGGGTGATTCTTGAGTCGCGGATGTTGACTTTGAAAAGATAACTTCCCTTGGAAAGTTCCAGCGTACTCGTTTCGCCCTTCTGTGTCGTGGTGAGAATTCTGTAACAGCCGGAAGGGGTGTTTTTGTGATTAAGCACGTTTCCCTGGACGTCGCCGTGGTCCTGGTCGAGGACCTGGCGGAGTTCTTTTTTCTGCAGGTCGCCGAGGGGAATATAGACGAATTCGGTGAATCTTTTGTCCTGGACTCTTAAAACACGGTGGCTGCCGTGACGGCGACGTTTTTCGTACGTTGTTCTTGCGACGTAAATAGGCACAACTTCTTCAACGTCACCCTGCCCGATTTCCGCTTTGAAGGATACTCCTTTTTCGCCGTTCACCGGTACGGTGCCGAGCGTGTATTTTACTTTTCCTTCGGAGATCTGTGCATGGCTTATTGAAAATTCCTGGCCTTCAAACTGCGCGAGTTTTTCCGCGTCGAGTTTGTCTCCTTTTGAAGGAAGCGCCGCCGCGCCGTTGCGGAGTTCAACGCTGTAGGAGAGGTTTGAACCGTCGAGGTTTTTCAAGGCAGCGGCGTACTGTTCGTTCATGGCCACCGTAATGTGTTCGGCCGCAAGCCCGAGCTTGTTTTTCAAAAATTCGCTGAAGGTTTCGAACTGTCTGCTTGAACCTTTCTTGGTGGAGATGCGGTATGGGACCGCTGTGTCAGACGCAATGGTCGTTTTGACCAGTTCGTGGGTGCGTCTCGGAATCAGGATCTGTTTGCGTCTCGCTTTTCCCTGGGTTCGCGCCGAGGTGTTCATCGTCGTTCCGACCAGGGTGTAATCGTTCGATGAAAGCAGGTCAAGTTTCACGTATCCCGAGTCGCCGGAATAGACGGCGGTCGTCGTGTCGATGACCGGTGAAAGTCCGAACTCTTCACGAAGACGGGTAAGATACCACTCTTCGGGGTTTTCCTGATATTCCATCCATTCATCGGTCTGTTCGCTGTCTTCAATGCTCGGCGGGACGAATTTTTTTTCAGCAATTTTAATCAGTTCCACGCGGAATTTTTCGGAAAGTCCGTTGAGTTCTTTCTGGATGAGCAGTGCCGCTTTCAATGCGTTCATCGCAAAAAATTCGGGGTGGCGTTCGTCGGATTTGTATCCGAGCGGATCGCGCCCTGTTGTGTCGATGGGTACGCCGAAGTGCATGATGGCCATGTCTCCGACCGCTTTGTCCCAGGTCCCGCAATACGTCGTGCCGATGCGCTGACAGAGTACCAGAAAGTCCTGGACGATGTTTTTGATGACGCTGAGAGCTTCTATGCTGGCTTTATCGTTTTTGAAAAGTTTGCGTTCAATGAGGTTGCAAATTCTGGTGTAGCCGGATATATCTGTGATGATGGTACTGGTTTCGGAACGAACGATTTCTTCGATGCCGTTGCCCATTTCCGCAGCAGCGATTTTGGGGTCCCTTCCTTCCACCATCAGGCGCAGATTGTTGCGCCATTGGGAAGCGTGGCTTGCGAGGATCATGGAAGCCATCCGCAGGAACGTTTTGTCTTCATCGGTGAGCTCTTCGCTTTCATCGGTGCGGAAAATGATTTTTCCGATGATTTTTTTCTGTCCCTGTTCATTTCTTGAGGGATCGATGATGTCCTTGATCAGGGTGTGTTTTCCTCCCGAACGGTTGAGCGTTTTTGCCGACTGTTCGGCAAATCCACGGAGTTCTGGTGTATCTGCAAGGTTTTCGGGATCATGGTCGTCGCTGTATCTTTTGGCGATGAAATGGTCGCATTCTCCTTCGTCTTCATCCGAGACCACGAGGAGGAGGTCGGCTTCGGTGGCTTTGCTGTACAGGCAGATCTCTTTCATGAGTTCCGCGAGTCCTTTCTCAAAATTCGAAGAAGCGCCGTGGCGATCGAGAATGCCGTGGGCGAGTTTGTCGAGTCGCGTGATACGCCGCGCTTTGAGCGCTTCGTCTATTTTGCTGTCGAGACGCGTTCTGGCTTGGTCGACGAATGCCTGGAGTTTTTGGTCGAGCGTTTGTCCCGGCGCCATTGTTATCTCCAGGACTCCGAGTTTGCGGTCGGCGATTTTCAGTTCGACGAAAACGGTATTTGAGGTCGGGTCAAAGAACAGGAATTTTTTTTCGTCTTCGTCAAAAAGAGCCCGTTCGTTCTTTTTCGTGAACTCTTCCTGGTTCGAGGATTCACGCTTTCCGCTCAGGTTGATTTTGGTGAGATGAGCGGTCTCCTCATAATGGTTTTCTTCGTTGACAAGGTAAAAAGCAATGTCAAAAAATTTTTCTCCGGCTATTTTTTTCAGGTACCCCATAATTTCCCTGATCCCTTCTTCAAGCGCCTCACCTCCGGAAATATAATCAATGAGTTCATTGAGTTCACGGTCGATTTTGAGCGTTTCGGCATCGAGGGCCAGTGTCTGGTTCTGCTCGACGGCCTTTGCGGCGTCTTGATTGGCTTTTTTTGCTTCAACCAAAAGGCGAAGCTGTTCAGCAATGGTTTTTTTGGTCACGGCGAGTGCGTGGAGTGCTTTCGGTTCGATGACTCCGATTTCCGAAGAAACATGAAGGTTCGTTTTCATCAGGAGTTCGAAAGGATCGATCGAAATATCTTCGGGCTTTACTCCCGATTTCAGCTCAGCCTGGATGTCCGCATACGTTTTCGGAGGGATAACCTGCAGGGCTGCCATTTTGTTTGCGTGGATCATGCGTACGATCGTTTTCATGACGGCGCGGAGTTCTTCAGGACGTAAAGAGTTTTTTGCGTCTTTTAAGGTTTCCCAGTCTTTTCGTACGCCCTCGTCGAGTCTTGCTTCGTCCACTTCAGACTTTCGTTCTTTCAGCGTGGTTTTCGCTGCAAGAATATCAAGTTCAATGTGATCTTCTCGTGAAAATGGGAATTTTGGCATATTGGTCACAGGTCTAAAGTTTTAGAGTGTATTTTACCATTTTATTACCGTTTGTCAATATTATGTCTCCGGGGAATTTTCAATTCGGGGGCGATTTTAGGGAACAATTTGACTTTTGGGAAGTTCTTTTTATAATGATGAAGCTTTTTATTTATTTTAAGCCTTTGGAAGGAGGTGAGACTGTATGGCAATAACCCTTTGGAAAAATCCGAAAGAGTCCGTTGATCGTTTGATTTCACGTTTCAACAAAAAGGTTCAGGCAAGCCGAGTTATTTTGCTGACAAAGGAACGCCGTTACCGAAAAAAGAAACCGAGTAAGCGTCATGAACGTACAGCGGCCATGATGCGCACGAATTACCGTCATCAAAGAGAGAGACAGAAGTTCTATTAGGATTTTGCAGCCCCGCCTCAGGCGGGGCTTTTTATGAATTTTATGAAAGTACGAGAACTCTTCAAACATATCCGTTCGAAATTGGGCCAACAGGGTGATTTCCTTGGGGCTGAGCTTCTGCTTGCCTATGTTTTGGATAAGGACCGCGCTTATCTTCAGGCTCACGATGATGAAGAGATTCCACAAGAGAGCATGAGGCGTTACGATGAACTTTTTGGGAGAATGGCGGCCGGGGAACCCGTGGCATATCTTTTGGGACACAGGGAGTTTTACGGTCTTAATTTTTTCGTGGACCGCAGAGTATTGATACCACGACCCGAAACCGAACATCTGGTTGAAAAGGTGTTGGACTATTGCCGGAAAAATACGGATGTCCTCAAGATTCTCGACCTTGGGACCGGCAGCGGGTGCATTGCTCTTTCGTTGGCAAAACTTTTGCCTTCAACCCACGTAACGGCAACGGATATTTCCGAGGATGCCCTCAACGTGGCTCGAATCAATGCGCAGCGGTTGGACCTCAAAAACAGGGTATCGTTGTTGCAGAGTGATTTGCTGGAATCCGTTTCCGGCCCTTTTGACGTCATTGTTGCGAATCTCCCCTACATTGGCGAGAAACGTTTTTCTTTCGTCAGTAAATCAGCGTACGATTATGAACCTCATGTTGCGCTTTTTGGCGGGAACGAGGGTTTGAGTTTGTACCGCAGGTTTTTTGAAGAGCTTTCGAGAATCTCCTGGAGGCCGCGTCTGCTCGTTGGAGAGTTCGGTTTTTTGCAAAAAGAAGAGCTTTTAGCCATTTTTCAATCGATATTCCCTGAAATTTCCATGCATTTTGAGCAAGATTATGCTCACATTGACCGGATGTTTGTGGTAGAATTTCCGTCGATTCCTTAAATCTCGATTTGTTCATATGTTTACCAAGCTGGAACAACTGGAAAAAGAGTATGCGATGATTGAACAGCAGTTAGCCGATCCGGCCGTCATTTCACATCAACAGGAATACACCAAGCTGATGAGGCGTTATAAGGAAATAGGGAAGGCGGTTGTTTTGTTCCGCGACTATAAGCGCGCCGAGAAGGAGATGAAGGATGCCGAGGAGATTTTGAAAACCGAGAAAGATGAAGGAATGCGCACGTTCGCCAAAGACCAGATGCAGTCGGCGAAAGAAGAGCGGGAAAAGATCGAAGAAGAACTGAAAGTGGAACTTTTACCCAAGGACCCGAACGATTTCAAGAACGTCATCATGGAGATCCGTGCCGGTGCTGGAGGCGAAGAAGCCGCGCTTTTTGCGGGAGAGCTGTTCCGCATGTATTGCAAGTTTGCGGAAAACTGCGGTTTTAAAATCGAACTGATCAGTAAAAGTGAAGCGACGGCTGGTGGTCTGAAGGAAATCATTTTTAAAATTCTGGGTGACGGCGCTTACAGTAAATTCAAGTTCGAAAGCGGAGTTCATCGCGTTCAGAGGATTCCTTCAACGGAAAGCCAGGGGCGCATCCATACGTCGACGGTTACGGTCGCGGTTTTGCCCGAAGCTGAAGAGGTCGACGTCGAGATCAAAGATGCTGATCTTCGCATCGATGTGTTTCGTGCCGGCGGACCGGGAGGGCAGAGTGTCAATACAACCGATTCAGCCGTGCGCATTACGCACATACCAAGCGGACTCGTCGTTTCGCAGCAGGATGAAAAATCACAGTTAAAAAACAAGCAGAAGGCGATGGAGGTGCTCAGAACCCGTTTGTACGCCATGGAACAGGAAAAACGCCAGAAGGAGCTGGGTGAGAAACGCCTCAGTCAAATCGGTACCGGCGAACGATCGGAAAAAATCAGGACCTATAATTTCCCCCAGGATCGTGTAACTGATCACCGCATCAAAGAGAGCTGGAGCAATTTGCCCTCGATTATGGAAGGCAACATCGATGAAATCGTCGATGACCTGACGATCGCGGAACAGACCGAACTTCTTGCGAACAAGAAAGGTTAATTTTTCCGGTAATGGGCTCCGAGGCTTTTGCGCCGTTTTAAGGATGCCCGGACGATAAGTTCCGCGACGTTCAGCATGTTTTGGAGTTCAAGCTTCGCAATACTTTCTTCTTTTGGAAGCTGCTTTTTGATTGATTGGATGCGTTTCAGTGCTTGCTTGAGTAAATTTTTTGTTCGGATGATGCCGACGTTGTTCCACATCAAAGTTTGAAGTGTTTTTTTAAGCTTCGTTATTTTTTTTGAGGCTTTGGGATAGTGCCGTTTTGTTGCTGAGATCTTCGGGAAATTTTTTATCACCGGAAGAGGGGAGTCCATAACGTGTTCTCCCATGATAGCGGCTTCCAGAAGTGAATTGGAAGCGAGACGGTTGGCTCCCTGGAGTCCGGTGCAGGCGACCTCTCCCAATGCGTATAGATTGCGGATGTTGGTCTTCCCGTCCAGACCCGCGATGATGCCTCCGCAGAGATAATGCGCGGCGGGCGTGACGGGGATGAGGTCTTTCCCCATGTCGAAACCTTGATCTTTGAGATAGGCGTAAATCGTCGGGAATTTTTTCCGCAGTTCGGACGTTTTACGATGTCTGATGTCTAAAAAGATCTTTCCCTTTTTTTGTTCCTGGTAGGTGGCGATCGAAACGATGTCCCTCGGTGCCAGCTCGGCGTCTTTGTGATATTTCAGCATGTAGCGTTCGCCTTTGGCGTTGAGTAAAAGCGCTCCTTCCCCTCGCACCGTTTCGGAAATAAGAAAAAGAGGCGATCTTGCTTTGGCAAAAGCCGTCGGGTGGAACTGGACGAATTCCATGTCTTTGATGTTACAGCCGGCTCTGGCGGCCAGGGCTATTCCGTCTCCGGTCGTTATCGTCGGGTTGGTCGTGTAACGGTAAAGCTGCCCGACGCCTCCGGTGGCCAAAACGATTCTCCGGGCAAAAACCGGAACACACAGGTTTTTTCTGATGATTTTTACGCCGTAGCAGATTTTGTTTTTTACGATGAAATCCTTGGCGAAGCAGTTTTCCCAAATGGTGATGTTCGGTTTTTTCCTGACGAGTTTGACCAGGGTCTCGACAATGCTCAGTCCGGTATGGTCGCCGACGTGGACGATTCTTCTGAAGCGATGTCCAGCTTCCTGATTTTGCAGAAATTTCCCCTGCGAAGTTTTTTCGAAACTGACACCGAGTTTTTGGAGCATCTTGATGAGTTTCGGAGACTGTTCGATGAAATATTTTACAACGCTTTTGTTATTGTGGAAGGCTCCGGCTATCATGGTGTCTTCCACATGTTTCGCGAAATTGTCATGGGGTTGGAATACCGCGGCGATGCCGCCCTGTGCGTATCTTGAATTGCTTTCGGTAAGCTGGGATTTAGTCACCAGCAACACGTTTCCTTTTTTGGAAGCGTGAAGGGCGCTGGTCAATCCCGCCAGCCCGGAGCCGATAATAACAACATCGTACAACATTGGATTAGTTCCAGAATTGAATATTCTGCCAGGTCTGCTGGAGCTGGGGACCGATTTTACTGAAATCGGGAATCAGTTTTGAAAAAAAGGTCGTCATGGCGTCGAAGTTCGCCTTGAGAGCGTTGACGTTATTGTTGAGGACATCGAGATAATGCGTTATTTCCGACCAAAGGTAATAACCCAGGATGAGGATGACGATCGAGGGAATAATGATGAGCAAAGCGTGGACGATCCGGCCGATCCGAGCTTCCCGGTGTTCTTTCCGCTGGATTTCGGCAATGTTTTGCAGAAGGGTGTTCTCTTTTTCCAGCAGTGCGATGATTTGTTGATTTTGGTCCATACAAGAAATTATTTTTGTTCTTTTTCCATTGTACTCAATTTTTGGAGAAGGTCATCACGAAATTGCGAATTTTCGGGCGGGAGCATGGAAGTGGGATGGACCTCCTGGTGTTCGTTTTGTTCGTTTTTTTGCAGACTGGGGTGTCTGAACTCATCCGGAAACCGGCGGCGGGTTTCTTCATAGAGTACCATGAGGCGCCGCGCAGGCTGTTTGGCGAGCGGGTTGCTCCGCCGCCGGTCTTTCAGGTCTTCTTCAAAGGCGTCCGGGTCGTCGCCGGGTTCAAATTTCAGAACGTCAATGGAGTGGAAGTAGGCCTTGACCCCCATTTGCAGCCTTTGTATTTCAGTCAGAGGAGGAGCCTGAAGATTCATATCTTCTCTGAGCGCCTCCTTCGCCTCATTTTTGTTGAGGCTCACGGCCCTGGCAAGATCGGCAAGTATTGTTTTTGTTTTTTCATCCGCCCAGTCAGCCCTGAATGCATCAGCGGAGAAGCGAAACGCCAGATTGGGAAAGTTTAAAAAAAGCTCAAGACGTTGAGCTTCGGTGAGTTGGGTTAAAAGTGATATCAGTTCTTCGTCTTTTTTAAAAGAAGACATCTGTTTTTCCCGCTCATGGGAGTCTGTTGATCTTTTGACAGAGTCAAAGAGAGATTCTTCAGGAGCGGTTCCTTGGGGCATGTGGTTTGGTTAGTCTTTATCCGGGTTTTTTGCAGCCGCTGAGACCGTTTCTGTTACCTCGTCCGTACCGGTTTTGAAGAGCGACCTGGCAGCTTCTTCAAATATTCCCTGACTTGGCGGGATGTTCGTGGTAGCCAGACGTTCAGGCGTCATGGAGCTTCGTGGCGGGACGCTAATTTTTTCTTCCGGGGCCGGCTCCTGTTCGGTCGGGTTTTCACCATTTGTATCGTTGATTTCCACGGCACCCTGAAGACTTTCTTCCATGAGTTTTTTTGTCAAAGCACCGATGTCTCCGACTTTTGATCCCGCAGGTAAGGCGAGGCTCGGCTCTTTACGTCGGCGCAGAGCTTTGATCTCTTCATCGGATAAAACCGGGTTTTCACCTTCCGGAGCCGGAAGAGTGGATGGAGTTTTCATCATGATTTCAATATGTTAAGGCGATAATTAAACAGAAATTTAACATATTAGTCAATGTCAGCCCTATGGTACAATATTTTCATGTTTACCGATACCCATTCTCACATCCATTTTAGCAAAGAGTTCCCGGATGTTGAGGACATTTTGATTAGAGCTCAAAAAAAAGCCGTCTCAAGGCAGATTATCGTTGGGTGCACGGTGAAGGATTCCTATGAGGCTCTGGACTTTGTCAAAAACCACGGGCAATTTTCCCTCTGGTCCACCCTTGGGGTTCATCCTCACAATGCAGACGAATGGAACGACGACACGAGAAAAAAATTTCTATCAACGGTGGAAAAAGAGAAGAAGGTCGTCGCGTTGGGTGAGCTTGGGTTGGATTATTTCAGGAATTTCAAGCCGAAAGACGTACAACTGAAAGCTTTTTCCGAACAGCTTGCGTTGGCGAAAGCACTTGATCTCCCGGTAGTCGTTCATGTCCGTGACGCCTGGGACGATGCCATGAAGGGACTCAAGGCAGCCGGCAATACGAAAGTTATTCTTCATTGTTTCACGGGAACCGAGGAGTACGCGGCAATTTGTAATGACAGGGGATACCATTTATCCTTTTCCGGGGTTCTCACGTATCCTAAAAACGCTTACCTCAGGGAAATAGCATCAAAACTTCCCTCCGAGCTGCTGTTGATCGAAACCGACTGTCCGTACCTTACACCCCAGGTTTTCAGGGGCAAGAGAAACGAGCCGGCGTTCGTGGTGGAAACTGCGAAGGTCCTGGCGGAAGTCAGGGGTGTGACGCTGGACGAGGTCGGGGAACAGACAACGGCCAATGCGGTCAGGCTTTTTGCAATTTCATAAGTTCCTGAAGATCCTGGACCTGGACGACGCTTATGGTTTTTGACGTCGGAGTTTTACTGATTTTGGGGACGAAGATTTTTTTGAACCCGAGCTTCTCGGCCTCTTTAATTCTTTTGGCGAGTTCGGAGACGCTCCTGAGTTCACCGGAAAGTCCGATTTCACCAATGTAGATGCTGTCGGCGGTGACCGGTTTTTGCGTCAGCGACGATATGATGGCGACGGCGACGGCCAGGTCAGCGGCCGGCTCGTTGAGACGGAAGCCGCCGACGATGTTAACGTATACGTCCTGGTTGGAGAGATTGAACTTGAGGTGTTTCTGGATGACGGCGATAAGCAGCTGGAGCCGGTTGTTGTCGAAGCCGCTTGCGGCGCGTTTGGGATATCCGAAGGCCGTAAGATTCGTTAAGGCCTGGACTTCAAGCAGCAATGGCCTGGTTCCTTCGACCGTGGCGGTTATCGCCGAGCCGAAACTGTCCTTTTTCCTGCCTTCAAGAAAAAGTTCGGAAGGGTTTGCCACTTCACTGAGTCCTTTCTCGTTCATTTCAAAGATTCCGACTTCATGAGTCGGGCCGAAACGGTTCTTCATACTGCGGAGCATGCGCAGGTTCTGGTAGCGTTCGCCTTCCAGAAAGAGGACCGTATCGACAAGGTGTTCAAGGATTCGAGGTCCCGCCAGGTTTCCGTCTTTGGTGACGTGACCAATGAGGATCACCGGCGTAGCGGTCCTTTTTGCGAACTCCATCAGCCGTTCCGTGCAGTAGCGCACCTGGCTTATGCTGCCGGCCAGCGATCCGATGTCGGACGAATACATGACCTGGATCGAGTCGATAATGACGCATTCAGGCTTCGAAGATTCCACCGTGGCCAGGATATGTTCGAACTGCGTTTCGCCAAGAAAATCGATGGGTTCCTTCATACCGAGTCTTTGCGCTCGCGAAGAGATCTGGTGTTTGGACTCTTCACCCGATACGTAAAGGACCTTTCGTTTTTTTGCGGCGATGCGGTTGCAGATCTGGAGCGTCAGTGTGGATTTTCCTATTCCGGGTTCTCCGCTTAAAAGGACCATGCTCCCTTTTACCAGTCCGCTTCCCAGTACTCTGTTCAGTTCTTCTATGCCAGTATCGATCCTTGATTCGACGCTTTCGTCATGAACAAGAGGGCTCGTACTGAGCACCTTGCCGGCGCTTTTTTGCTTTGACGGCGATTTCTCGACGACGTCCTCCTGGAAGGAGTTCCATGCATCACAGTCCGGACATTTTCCGAGCCATTTCGGCGATTCGTAACTGCACTTTTCGCAGATGTAAATGTTTTTCAGTTTCATGTGTTTTGTTTATCACCTAGGACATTATGGTAAACCTTTTTTGTTTTTTCCACCATCGTCCTGATGTCGAACTGTTTGACTTTATGGTGTCCCAAAAACGCAAGTTTTTCCATAAGCGGTCGGTTGTTGAGAAGCGCAAGAATCGTCTGGGCGAGTGCATCGTAATCTTTCGGTTGAACGAGAAATCCTGTTTTCCTGTCATCGACGATTTCAGGGATCCCGCCCACCTTGGTCGCTACCACGGGCAGTTGGGCTGCCATTGCCTCGAGCAGGACCAGCCCGAAAGCTTCTTTTACGCTGGGAAGGACAAACAGGTCGCTGCTTTTGAGAAGTTTTGGAATGTTCTCCTGGTGTCCCAGAAATTTTACCTTCTCACGGATTTTCAGTTTTTCGGACAGTTTGATGAGGTCATTTTTTTCAGGTCCTTCGCCAACAATAACGAGCTTTGTATTATTTTTTTGCTCAGCTATTTTTTTCATGGCTCTCAGGAGATATTTCAACCCCTTTCGCGGATGGAGTGCGGCGATGGTCAAGAGCACGGTATCGTCCGGTCCTGCTCCGAAAAGCTGCGATCTGATTTTCTGTTTCTCCTGGGTTGAAAAGTGGAAGAGCTCTTTTTCAAACGCTTCAAGATCAATTCCGTTGTGGATGACACTCACCTTATTTTTCAGCTGGGGGTACCAGGCAAGCATCTGTTTCAAATTCGCTTCAGACACGGTTATTGAATGGCTGGTTCTTGAGAGCGCGCGTCGCTTGATGTTTTTTTTCAGTCCCGTCAGCAGAAAAGGGTCATGTTCCGTCGTAACGATGGGAACGTTTTTTTTCATTCCCGCCCAAAAAGCGTAACGGCAGGAACCCGGATTCCATAAATGAAGATGGAGCAGGTCGGGCGTTTCTTTCTGAAGGATTTTTTTCAACTGGAGATAGTGCCTGGGGTCATGTTTGTGGCTGACTTTCAAGCGTATGATTTGGATCCCGTCTTTTTTCATTTCACTGCACCACGGGTCGAGTTTCTTTGAGTTCGAACATACCAGCCGGACATGATATCCGTCCTTTATCAGTTTTTTCGCCAGAAGGTGAATGTGTTTTTCGGCGCCTCCGGTGAAAGGGGTGTCGGTATAGAAAAGAATGTTGTTCATAACAAATCCATTTTAGTAAAAAACCGCTTGAATCAACAGGGCAAGAGTGTTAATTTTATTGCGCTCTTTTTCAAGAAGGGTTGAAGTACGTATTTGTCTCATGTGTCGGGTGGAGTGCGGGTCAGTAGCTCAGCTGGTAGAGCAACTCCCTCTTAAGGAGATGGTCCCCGGTTCAAGCCCGGGCTGGCCCACCAAGATGACTTGAGCAAAATTTTCAAAACAAAAGCCGCTGACAATCCAGCGGCTTTTGAAGATTTTCTGATCGTGAGTTTGTGCGTTTATTGAACGGTAACGGTGCCGGTCATAAACGGATGGATTGAACAGTGGTAGCTATATGTTCCCGGAGTGTTAAAGGTATAGCTGAAGGTGTCTCCGTTGTTGAGGTTTCCACTGTCGAAGGTTGTGCCGTCGTCGCTGGTAACGGTGTGCGTGGTTGAATCCGAGTTGGTCCATACCACCGTTTGTCCCGCTGAAATGGTGAGATCGGCGGGAGCAAACGCAAAGTTGGCGATGTCGACGTTCATGGACTGTTCTTGTGTTGTTTGTTGAGTTGTTTCCTGCGTCATTTCTTGAGTCATTTGTTGGGTTGTTTCCTGTGTCATGGCTTGCGTCATTTCTTGAGTCATGGCTTGGGTTTCCTGCTGGCTCATGGCCTGGACCTCTTCAGGAGTCATGTACTTGTCCCATCCCATTTCTTTCAGGTACATGAGGCGGTACATGGCTTCGGAAAGTTTGCCTCTGGTCATGCCCTGTGCCGGGGAAACCATGTTGTTGCTGTCGGCGTCGATAAGATTTTTTTCTTTGGCGTATTCCACGTAAGGTGCGTACCACTGGTTCATATATGCGTCTGCGTAAGGATCTGCACTTACGGTGAGACCGGACACGTCAATCTGCTGAGCGAGCAGAAGGATTTTAAGGTTTTCAACCAGATTTACGGTTTGGGCCGGTTTGAAAGTTCCGTCATCGTATCCCTGGACAATGCCGAGGTTTTTCGCTTTGTCCACGTAAACAGCGTACCAGTCGTCTCGTGGAACGTCGCGGAACGGTTCGAGATCAACGGAGTCAGCGACCTGGATGCCGGAACCGAGAAGGATAATCTTCAGCGCTTCAGCGCGGTTGACGACTTGGTCAGGTTTGAAAGTTCCGTCTGGATAGCCGTCGATGACACCATGGTCTTTCAAATACATGATGGCAGTATAATCAGGAGTTGACGTTGAAACGTCGGAAAACACCTGTGTTCCCGAATCCATGGACATTGATGTGTCCGTGGAAGTACTGGTATCGCTCATCATTTGCGCACCTACGATCATCGGCAACGAAAACATGAGGATGCTCCCACTTAAGATACCAGCGAGAGTCTTTTTGACTTTCATCTGAAAAGGGTTAAATAATAATGACCCGTAGATTTTAGCACATTTTATGCCGGAATTACCAGAAGTTGAAACAATCGTCAGAGAATTAAGACCCAAAGTTGTCGGGAAAAAATTTTGGTGCGTGGAAGGAAAGCTGAAATATGTTTTTCTTCCTTCATACGAAGAGATCTCCTCAGGGATCAAAAACCTGAAGATTTCCGGAATTGAACGACGCGGAAAATTTATAGTTTTTATTCTTGAACGAAACTTGAGGCTCGTGATCCATCTTCGCATGAGCGGACGCCTTCTTTGGAAAAAAGTTCCCAGGAAGGAGAAGCATATCAGGGCTGTTTTCCGTTTTACAGACGGAACGTCGCTTATTTTTTCCGATGCGAGGAAGTTCGGGAGGATCTGGTTTTATTCCGTGATGGATTATGAGACGGCAACCGGAATTTCGCGATTGGGAATTGAGCCGTTTTCCTCTACATTCAGCCGTAATTCTTTGAATAAACTTTTTGTTCAAAGAAGGGGATTTCTAAAAAATACGCTTTTACGTCAGGACGTTATCGCAGGAATCGGGAACATTTATGCAGATGAAATTTGTTACCGTATCGGTCTTCATCCTCGGTCGCGCCTGGAACGTCTGAAGCCCGGTGATTTGTTTCGCCTTCATGAAGCTGTTTTGTATTGTCTGGGTGAGGGGATTGAACACTGCGGTGCGTCGGTTTCAGATTTTGTGGGAACAAGAGGTACGCTTGGAAAACACCAGAAATATTTGCAGGTTTACGGGAGGAAGGACGATCCCTGTCACCAGTGCGGTTCGGTCATACAAAAAACGAAGGTCGCAGGACGCGGAACCTTCGTTTGTGTTCAATGTCAGGTTATACGGTGATTTTAGTGGTGTGCAGCTGCAGCAGATGCATGGGTTGCCCCGTGTGCATCATGGTTTTCGGTGTGAGCTCCGTGCGCTTCGGTACCGTGCCCATGTGCTCCATGGTCGTCATTGCTGAAGAGCCCTTTCAAGACGTCCTTGAAGAATCCGGTTGCGGTTTTGTAGAGTTTTCCGATGGCGATGCGGACGCTGTCGATGATTTTGCCGACGCCCTCGCCGAGCGTTTCCAGAACACTTTCAGAATTGTGACCTGCTTCCACGGCTTCGTGGCTGTGAGCGGTTTCAGAATGGGATGCTGACATAAAATTTTTGTAAGAAAATGGGTAGTATTTTAACTTTTTTATTGAAAATGTCAAGTGGTGCCGAGGGCGGGGATCGAACCCGCACGATATTGCTATCACGGGATTTTAAGTCCCGCGCGTCTGCCAGTTCCGCCACCCCGGCGCGTTGTGCTGTTTCCCCAAGACGGGGGTGACTTCAGGTTATTTCAAGGAGAAGGATTTTACAATCGCCTGAACGACGTTAATATTGTCCGTTGTTTCTTTGGGCGAGTATGAGCCTGTGACGATGTAGGCGTAATTTCCTTTTACCGCGTACGTCTGGTAAAAAACAAGAAGGTCACTTTGTGCATCTTTTTTTCCTTCAAAGGTTTCTATATAGGTGTCGACGTCCTTTCCTGCGATTTTTACTTTCACGAGATCCTGTTTGTCTTCTTTGTAGTTGACGAGTCCGGTCTTCTGGCGATTAATGACCTCTTTTGCGTATTCGAGGGACTCAACGCTGTTCTGGATCGTTCTGCGGATGACGTTCACATTGGCCGTGAAGGTATCATTTTTTACGTTGTTGCGAACGACCAGTGCTGTTTCGGGGGGAACGTCGCTCGTAAAATTTTTTGATTCGATGACATCCCATTCTCGCGGAATTGTAAGGTTGAATTCGGGGTTATCGATAATCCTGGATTGGTTGTTCGTCGTCGCGTTCTGTTGGTTTGTTGAACCTCCGCATCCTGCAAGTGCCAGGACAGAGAATGTAATCAATGAGATTTGAAGGAGTTTTTTTGTGGTGGTTTTCATAGTGATCAAGAGGAAACACGCTTATTTTACTGGACTTTGCGCCCCGCTACAAATTTTTTGTGATCTTCCATAGATAAAGTCGTTGCGGAAAATTTGGAAGGATTGACAAAAATAAAATTCATCCTAAGATGTTTGTTACTTTTTCGGGATTGAAGAAAAGTTTTCTGTTTATCAGCGGAAATGCTTATCTTTACCTGAAAAAGCGATATTTGGCAGCAAGGCAGGAGAGAGGTGTCCATGAGTTTGCCTTCAAGCATGCGTCCTCCGTCCAGCAGGAGGAAAGACCAGCTGGTGGATGAGCGTTTTCGTGAGTGGGAAGCTCGACAGAAGGCCGCTGGAAATCAGCCTGCAAAGCCTTCGTCTGCTCCCGCACGTGATGACAAGGCTCATCAGGGTCTCGACTTCGACGACCGTGAAGAGCAGGGAGTCGATGGTGACGGGAAAGGGAAGTAGTCCAACGACCCCGACCCTCACGTTTGATCAACACTTTCAAGGAGGTGTCTCCCCGGAATCGATGTCATGAAGTAGGTACGGAGCCGGAGAGGTAGGAACGCGCAGGACGCGTTCCGCCTCTCCGGCTACCGCCGACACTCCACTGTCTTGCTGCCCTATCCTTTTTAACTCAATTGTCATGAAATCATCGTTCATGTCTTTTGCATTGTCCAAAAATCTTCTATTATACCTTTGTTATTTTTTGTTTTTTGGTTTATGAAACAAGTCCAAGTAGGGATTCTTGATTTCAGTAGTCTCAGCAGGCTTCGATCGGCACGCACCGCTGCCAGTTCGACCCCGCGCGAAGTGAAACTTCTCAAAAATACCGCCATCAAGCTGGGGCATATCGCCAAGATTTATAAGGTGGAAAACTGCCAGCTTTATTTCGACAACCGTAAACCGCTTATTCTTTATAAGAACAAACCTATTAAAGGTTGCGATGTTCTGATTCCTCGAGTTTCCGTCGCCGGAGATATCGATCTGGAAATTTCCATCGTCAAACAGTTCAAGATGCTCGGTATTCCCGTGGTGAACGATTATCTCCCCACGGTCCGCGCGAAGAATAAATTAAGGACATTGCAGATTTTAACGCACAGGGGAATTCCTGTGCCAAGAACCCTTGTGGTTCGTAAATTGGAATTTTTAGATGAAGGCATTCAGAAAGTTGGAGGCTATCCGGTCATCATTAAATCTCCCTTCGGTTCTTACGGGGTGGGGGTTGCCATTACGGAAAGCCGCAGATCGTTATATTCCTCACTGGATATGGTCTGGAAAACGACTTCCTCAAGTATCATTCTTATCCAGGAGTACGTTGCTGAAGCTGAAGGAAGCGATTTTCGGGCTTTCGTCATCGGAGGAAAAGTCGTTGCTTCGATGCAGCGTAAGGCTGTGCAGGGTGATTTCCGTTCGAACCTTCATCACGGCGGTGAAGCCGTGAAAGTGAAACTCAGCACCGAGGAACAGAATCTCGCCATAAGGGCTGCTGAGGCTTTGGGGCTGGATCTTGCGGGAGTCGATCTCTTACGGACGAGAAAAGGTCCGGTGGTCATGGAGGTGAACGCCAATCCGGGTTTTGAGGGGTTGATGAAAATTACCGGGGTCGACATTGCGACGGAAATGGTGAAGTACGCCGTCTCGCTCTACAGGAAACAGCAGGAAGCCATCAAAAAGAAAAAGCGGTCCTGATTTTCGGACATAGCAAAAACCCCCATGCAAGATGGGGGTTTTATTGTTGTGAATGAATGCTTAGCGTTTGGTGATGATCTTATCGATCAATCCGTATTTCACTGAATCTTCTGCGGTCATGAAATTGTCGCGGTCGGTGTCTTTCTCAATGGTCTTCAAGGGCTGTTTGGTATGTTTTGCCAGAATGTTGTTCAAACGTTCTTTGGTCTTGATGATGTGCGTCGCATGGATGAAGATATCACTTGCCTGACCCTCAGCACCTCCCAAAGGCTGGTGAATCATGACTTCAGCGTTCGGAAGAGCGAACCGTTTTCCCGGGGCTCCTCCGGCGAGGAGGACGGCGCCCATCGATGCAGCAATGCCGATGCATACGGTCGAAACGTCGCATTGGATGAGCTGCATGGTGTCATAGATAGCCAGGCCCGCCGTGACATGGCCTCCGGGACTCTGGATATACATGGTGATATCCTTTTTGGGGTTTTCGCTTTCCAGAAAGAGCAGCTGGGCGATGATGCTGTTGGCAACGGTATCATTGATGGCGCTGCCAAGGATGATGATGCGTTCTTTGAGGAGTCGAGAATAAATATCGTAAGCACGTTCACCCATATTGGTTTTTTCGATGACGGTGGGGATGAGTACGTTGTTTCTGATGGTCTCCACATGCTTGTTCTGGTCTTGTGTCATGCTGTTTTGCTATTAAAGGATGATGCTGTTATTCCACTTTTATTTTAGCACACTTTGGCCGAGAGTGATAATCTGTAGAGTTGACTAATTTTAGAATCTGGCGGGAAATTATTTGTTTTTATTCATTGGAATAACGCAGAAGATAGACGACTCCGGCTTTGTCGTCGCTGACAAGTATTTGTCCGTCGGGTTTGATGAAGATGTCGACAGGTCTCCCCAGTGCTCCATCTGGGGTCAGCCAACCGGTCATGAAATCTTCCGGTGAATCGAACGTTAACGTTTGGTCATTGATGTTTGGATGTGTCTTCATCAAGACAATTTTGTATCCGGTCGGCACGCTGCGGTTCCAGGAACCGTGGAAAGTAACGAGAAGGTTTCCACGGTACTCTTCAGGCCATGTGTTTTTTTGGCCGTTCACTGTTTCGGAAACCGGGAAAAAAGCCAACCCCAGCGGAGCCGAATGGGCTTGCAGATCGATGACGGAAGGGGTTTCAAAAGGTGCTTCGCAAGGATTCCTTATATAGGTGTTGTGGTCGAAGTCGTCGTCGTGAATATTCTGACCATAGCAAATAGGCCAGCCGTAGTTTTTTCCCTCTTCAATCAGATTAATTTCATCGGGCGGAACATTGTTGCCCAGATAATCGCGACCCATTTCGGTTGCGAAGATTTTTTCAAAGTAAGGATCGTGCGTCATGAAAACCGAATTTCTTAATCCGGTCGCGTAAGGTTTTAATTTCCCCGTTGTCGTATCAAGAAGCATGATGGTGCCTCTGGTACTGTCCTGTTCCCGGCAGGCGTCGCAATCCGATCCGATGGAAACAAGGAGTTGATCGTTGGAGGGGGGATTTAAGAACTGAAGAGTTCTGGTGAAGTGTCTTCCCTCGCCGGAAAGATCAGTGATTTTTTTATCGAACGTCGCTTTCATCTTCTGCGTATCATAAAAGTACCGGGTGACCTTGTCGGTCTCTCCTATATAGAGCTGGCAGGTTGAGGAACTGTTCGGGTCCGGACAGTTGAACGCCATACCATGAGGTTTGTTCAGTCCTTTGATGACCGTCACGTTGTTGTCCGCGACGCCGTCGCCGTTTGCATCAGGCAGCGCGACGATTTTCCCTTCCGAAGTCACGCTCGTCAGCATGACTCCGTCGGGGGCTTGGACCAAGACCCTGGGGTCGACGAGGTTTTTTGCGTAAATAGATATGCCGAATCCGTTTGGCGTTTGAAGAGGAGAGTCCGTTGTGGGGGATGTCCGATCCGCTTGCTGGCTTTGAGTCGAAGGCAGCGAAGGAATGAGCGTGCTAATGTCCTCAGGGGGATTTTGCAAAGCCGGACCAACCCCTTTCAGGTTTTGCAGGGAGAAAATGAAGCCCCATACCAGGATGCCGGCGATGATAAGTCCGATGAGTCCGTACGTCATTTTTTTCATAAGTTTCCGGAAAGTTTTTTATATTTTTTATTGTATTTGATATTTGATGAGAAGTGAATTTTGATTTTTCCCGGGTGTGTTTTTTGATGTCTTTGTTTGTCGGTTTCTTTTGGTGAAAAACATATTGACTTTGGGAAGGCCTTTCACTAAAATTGCTCTGCTTTATGAACGATTCGTTGTTCATTTGGCTTTGGTTTGTTCTTTAACATCCAGGATGTAGTAGAGAAGATCTAGCGTTTGTCTTTGGCAAAGACCGTTTCATTTCGTGTCCGTCCCCGGACATGAAAAAACCGGAAACTGGTCAGAGACGTACTAAACTCAAAAATAAGTCTTCGATTTCTTCATTGAAGTCGGAGCACAGCTTTCATCAAGCTCTTTATACGAAGAGTTTGATCCTAGCTCAGGATTAACGCTGGCGGTGTGTATAATACATGCAAGTCGAGCGCCCAGCACTTTGCTTTTAATCGAATGATTAACGGCAGGGTGCTGGGAGCGGCGGACGGGTGAGTAACACGTTGGTAACTACTCCAGAATCAGGGATAAGCTCTAGAAATAGAGTCTAATACCGGATAGTCCCGAAAGGGTAAAGCAGCAATGCGTTCTGGAAGGTGCCTGCGGCCTATCAGCTTGTTGGTAAGGTAACGGCTTACCAAGGCTATGACGGGTAGCTGGTCTGAGAGGACGGCCAGCCACAATGGAACTGAGACACGGTCCATACTCCTACGGGAGGCAGCAGTAAAGAATCTTTCGCAATGGGGGCAACCCTGACGAAGCAACACCGCGTGGAGGATGAAGGCGTTTTCGTTGTAAACTCCTTTTCTGAAGGAATAACTTTGAAGGTACTTCAGGAATAAGCAACGGCTAACTACGTGCCAGCAGCCGCGGTAATACGTAGGTTGCAAGCGTTATCCGGAATTATTGGGCGTAAAGCGTACGCAGGCGGTTTGTTAAGTTGGATGTCAAAGCTATGAGCTCAACTCATAACAGGTATCCAATACTGGCAAGCTGGAGATAGGCAGAGGTAAGTGGAATTCTGTATGTAGGGGTAATATCCGTAGATATACAGAGGAACACCAAAAGCGAAGGCAGCTTACTGGGCCTTTTCTGACGCTCATGTACGAAAGCGTGGGGAGCAAACGGGATTAGATACCCCGGTAGTCCACGCCCTAAACGATGAACACTAGGTGTTGGGGGTCTCGACCCCTTCAGCGCCGTAGCTAACGCATTAAGTGTTCCGCCTGGGTAGTACGATCGCAAGATTAAAACTCAAAGGAATAGACGGGGACCCACACAAGCGGTGGAGCATCTGGTTTAATTCGACAATAAGCGAAGAACCTCACCAAGACTTGACATCCCGGGAAGTCTGCCGAAAGGTGGATGTGCCGTAAGGAACCCGGAGACAGGTGCTGCATGGTTGTCGTCAGCTCGTGCCTTGAGGTGTTCGGTTAAGTCCGTAAACGAGCGCAACCCTTGTCATAAGTTGTATTTTTCTTATGAGACTGCCGGCTCTAAGTCGGAGGAAGGTAAGGATGACGTCAAATCAGCATGGCCCTTATGTCTTGGGCGACACAGGTGCTACAATGGCGTGTACAGTGGGACGCAAGGAGGTAACTCTGAGCTAATCTCCAAAACACGCCTCAGTTCGGATTGAGGGCTGCAACTCGCCCTCATGAAGCCGGAATCGCTAGTAAACGTGAATCAGCCATGTCACGTTGAATATGTTCCTGGGTCTTGTACTCACCGCCCGTCAAGTCACGAAAGGTGGGAGTACCCGAAGCGCCTTTAGCTAATTAAGCGGGGCTCTAAGGTAAAACCACTGATTGGGACTAAGTCGTAACAAGGTATCCGTAGGAGAACCTGCGGATGGATCACCTCCTTTCTAGGAGATATCAGGGAACTTAGGGATTTTTATTTCTAAGCATTTTCCAGGTCGACCCTCGCTTCGGCGAGGTTTCTAGATCTCTCTCTACTACATTTTGGATGTTAAAGGTACAACCTTTCTTCTTTTCTCTCCTTTATAGGGGTATGAAATCTTCCAATAGTTTCAACAGGTCGAGTCAAAACATTGAGGTTTCGGTCCGAGCGCACAGCGCGAGGGCGTAAGCTGTGGCTTTGCTACACGCTGAAGCGTATCGATAGAAGAAAAACCTTATTTTTCAATTTTAACCCTCTCACACACATGGAAACTCAACAACTCACCTGCCAGGATTGTGGCAACACTTTTGATTTCACTGCAGAAGAACAACAGTTTTTTGCAGAAAAAGGATTTCAGGAACCAAAGCGCTGCCCTAATTGCCGAAAAGCAAAAAAGGAAGCTCATCGTCCTACCTTTACGAAGGTAACCTGTTCTGGCTGTGGGATGGAAACCGAGGTCCCGTTCGTACCAAAAGGCGACCGTCCGGTTTACTGCCGTGCTTGTTTTGAAAAGAACAAAGCAATGTCTGCGTAATTACTGTTTAGGTAATTTGGAAGAGGATGTCTGGAAAGACATCCTCTTTTTTGTAGAAATTCGTTTGCAAATTCCGCGGCTTTCTTTATAATGATCGAGCTGTTTTGACAGTCAGGCTTTGCAAGTCGTCAATGGCTTGCAGGAGCGCAAAGATGTGGGCCCTTAGCACAAGCTAAGGTCCCACCGTTTACACTCGTGGGCCCTTAGCTCAGTTGGCCAGAGCGCCTCGTTTGCACCGAGGAGGTCAAGGGTTCGACTCCCTTAGGGTCCACCAGAATATTGCGGGCGAGTAGCTCAGTTGGTTAGAGCGCGTCACTGATAATGACGAGGTCGGAGGTTCAAATCCTCCCCCGCCCACCATGATAGAGTTCCCGGGACTCTTTTTTGTTTAATGCCTGATCCGGTTTCTGTTACAATGGCTACGATTTAATGTTTTTTATGTCAGGAGAGCTGCTTGCCGCCATCGTTTTTGATCTTATCCTCTATGGAACTCTGGCTTGTGCGGCCATCCCTCTGCTGTTTTTTTTGTTGTGGACATTTTTCAACTTTTGGAAAAAATACTATCTTCTTTTTTATTTTACGGGCATCGTTCTTTTGGCCGCGATTCCTACTGCTTTTTATTTTACGCAGCATTACTGGATTTATCTCTACTATCCTTTCCCCGCATGGGTGCAAATCATCGGGCTGATACTTATTATTTTCAGTTATCTTGTCGTGAAACTGGCCCAGGCCTCCATCAGTGTTCCCGTTCGTTTCTTTTTTCCGGTTCTTAAAAATCACCCCATTCAATTAAAGACGAAAGGCGTGTATCGATACGTCAGACACCCCATTTATGCGGTGTTTCCTTTGATTGTTATTGGTGGACTTTTGTATACCGGCGAGCTGGTGCTTTTCCCGGTTTTCTTCCTGGTCCTTGTGACGAGGAAATGGTATGCCGTCAGGGAAGAGGCGTACCTCAAGCAAAACCTTCACGGTGACTATGAAAAATATATGAAACAGACTCCCAACCGTTTTTATCCTAAAATTTTTTAAGTATGATTTTTTATGCTCTCCATGTTCCGGGTGTTGAAGACGAAAGACTTGAACTGCTTCGTGCCGCCTGCAAACGTTTGAAGATTTCTTTCAGGGCGTTGTCGCCGTCCGGATTCGATTTTTCCAGGCCTTCCCCCGTGAGAAAAGGCGACATTGTCTATAGAATCAGCCGAGGTAAACTGCTTCGGTTTTTTGAGGATTACATCGTCAGGCCCGGTTGTATCACGTTTTATCAAGACGTCATTTTCCATAAACCGGATCCATTTTTTCTTGAGAAGCATGACATTCCTGTTCCAAAAACCGTTTTTTGTCTCACCAGAGAGAAGAAGCTTTTGATGAACTACGTGAAGGAGATCGGGGGATTCCCGGTCATTCTCAAAGCCTTGGGTGGAACGCACGGAATGGGGGTCATCAAAATTGACTCTTTTTCAGCGCTCAAAAGTATGGCGGATTTTTTGTTAGCCCAGGGGAAATTGTTTGTGCTTAAACAGTTTTTACCCGTAAAGACTTCCGCACGTTTTATCGTTCTCGGGGATAAAGTCGTTGCCTCGATTGAATACGTCGCTCGGGACAATGACTTCCGGACGAATTCAGCCAAAACGCTCACTGTCCGTCCAAAAAAATATTCAAAAGCCCTTGAAGAACTGGCGGTCAGAGCCACACACGCCATGGGTTGGGAGTTCGGTGGGGTTGATATTCTCATTCATAAAGGTAAACCTTACGTTTCCGAAGTGAATTTTCCCTGCAATTTTGTACGGGCTCAAAATGCCCTCAATAAGGACGTCGCTCTCCTTATGGTTCAATATCTTCAGGCAAAAGCGAAAAAACTTTAAAGCAGGTCTCGGGTTATTTTGTCGATGATAAGGAATCCTTCATCGGTCGGACTCAGGAATCGTCCGTCCAAAACAAGTTCTTTGCTTTCTAGATAGGGTTGCGCCTTTTTGAGCAATTCGGATGTTTTTTTGAATCTCTTTTTGAATTCGGACGTGTCGATACCGCGTTTTGTTCGCAAACGAAGCATGATGTAATCGAGTTCACGCAGTTCAGCGTCCATGGGAACCTCTTCGTTCATATCGTCGGGGGTCGACAAATACCGGTCGAAGTCCCTCGTGTTTTCGGTACATTTGTCATTGATATAGGAGTGTGCGCCGATGCCGAGCCCAACGTACTCTTTTTGGCTCCAGTATCTTAAATTATGTTGGCATTCATAGCCGGGTTTTGCGTAGTTCGAAACTTCATAATGGTTGTATCCTGCTTTTCTTAAACGCGTGACAAGGTGTTCGTACATGGCGACCTGTACGTCGTCGTTGGGGCAGTCCGCTTTGAAAAGATCGATCTTTTTCGTGTCATAGGACAAGAAATAAAAAGAAAGGTGGGGGATATTGAGATCGAGGATTGTTGAGAGCTGGGTCTTGAAGTGTTGGAGCGTCTGGTGGGGGAGTCCGAGGATGAAGTCCGCACCGTAATTTTTCATGGGGGAACTGCGGATGGCATCAAGGGCTTTGAAGATGGTTTTGTCATCATGCGGACGGGCGATGCGGAAAAGAATTTTTTTGTCGAAATTCTGGATGCCGAGGGAGACGCGGGTTACTCCAGCTTGGTGATAGATCCTAAGTTTTTTTTCGTCGATGCTTTCCGGGTTGCATTCAATGGAGATTTCCGGTTTTTTTTGTATGTTAAAGCTGTGCCTGATGCATTGAAGGATATCCTCGATATAATGAGCTTCGATCAAACTCGGCGTTCCGCCACCGAAGTACAAGGTTTCGACCTGGTAATCCCGGAGTTCTTTAGACTTCAGCCCTATCTCTTTTTTGAGCGCTTCGACGTAATCAGGTATGAATTTGTTTTTATGGGCGAACGTCAGGAAATTACAATAGAGACAGATTGTTTTGCAAAAGGGGATATGGATGTAGAGAGAAAGGTCTTTCATGGTTGGTTCGATTGGATTGAAGCCGTTTTTATGCTATAATGATAGAAAGTTAACACACCTTCATAATATGGATCGTATTTTTGCAGCAGTCATCGGGATTCCCCTGGGGTTCCTCATGATGATCTACAGGTATCACCTTAAACAGTTTACAGGTCCTATTCAATGGGCAGAACAATATTTGGGGTCCGGAGGAACCTATAATCTTTTCATCATTGTCGGTTTGTTGATTTCGATCGTTTCACTCATGTACGCTTTGGGTACGATTCAGGATCTTTTTACCAGCGGATTGGGTCCTATTTTCGGTGTCGGACAGAGCTAAAACCCTTCAGGAGAATTTCGTTAAAAATTTCTTGACTTCAGGTGACTGCTTACTTATAATGCAGTGGCCTCAATTTGAGATTGAGATTTACTGAATGGTTTTTACCTCACAAATTTCGCCCATATCCCTAAGCTTAAAGTGCTGATTTCACTTGGTCAGGACTTTGAGTTGAGGGGTGTGTGCGAACACATCCCTTTTTTGTTCTTTAACAATTGGGCCTCAAAAGAATGATTGATAAATCAATCTGTAATTTCATTTGAGAGTTATTCAATAAACAATAGTATCATACTCAATATTAGCTGCGAGTATTCACTCACAGCTAGTTAAATGGATGATATCAAACTAAGTTACTCATAAGAGCATAAAGTGGATGCCCTGACACCAAATTTCGACGAAGGACGTGACTAGCTGCGATAAGCTTCGGTGAGCTGCTAAGTAAGCTTTGACCCGGAGATTTCCGAATGGGGAAACCTCATCCGAGTTATGTCGGATGGCCCACCTTTATAGGGGGCGAGTTACCTGGAGAATTGAAACATCTTAGTACCCAGGGAAAAGAAATCAATCGAGATTCCCAAAGTAGCGGCGAGCGAAATGGGATCAGCCTAAACCTTTTGAACGCGATAGGTTACAGCCGTTGTTCAGAGGGTGTTGCAAGAGCACCTACCGCAATCTGTAAGTTGCGGCAATCAGTATTTCTATTAGCCAAATGTGCCTGGAAAGGCCAACCATAGAGGGTAATAGTCCCGTCGGCAAAAGTAGTTTTATTGGTTGTGGTGATTTCTTAAGTAGGGTCGGACACGTGAAATCCGGCTTGAATCCGGGAGGACCATCTTCCAAGGCTAAATAGGTTTGGTGATCGATAGCGAACAAGTACCGTGAGGGAAAGGTGAAAAGCACCCCGGTGAGGGGGATGAAATAGAACCTGAAACTTTATGCTTACAACGAGTGGGAGCCCGCAAGGGTGACCGCGTACTTATTGGAGAACGGACCATCGAGTTAGCTGTATGGCGCTTTTAGGTTAAGGGAGTTATACCCGGAGCCGTAGTGAAAGCGAGCCTGAATAGGGCGATTTTGTGTCATGCACTAGACCCGAAGCCGGGTGAGCTACCCATGGCCAGGCTGAAGTCCACCGAGAGGTGGATGGAGGGCCGAACGCACGGATGTTGCAAGATCTGGCGATGAGCTGTGGGTAGTGGAGAAATTCCTATCGAACTCGGCGATAGCTGGTTCTCCTCGATATAGTTTTTGGACTAGCCTTGTGATTAAACCCACTGGGGGTAGAGCTCTGTTAAGACTAGGGGATTAAATCAATCTACCAAATCTTGATAAACTTCGAATACCAGTGGTCATTGCACAGGAGTCGGACAGTGACAGCTAAGTGCCATTGTCGTAAGGGGAACAGCCCAGACCGCCGTCTAAGGTCCCAAATAGAGTTTAAGTGTGAAAGGATGTGGAGTTACTTGTACAACCAGGAGGTTGGCTTAGAAGCAGCCATCCTTTAAAGAAAGCGTAACAGCTCACTGGTCTATGTGATTCTGCGCCGAAAATTCAACGGGGCTTAAAACTCTAACCGAAGACACGGGTTTACTCCAACAAACCAAGGATATTATGTACTTTTAACGAAGCGCCGCTTTGTGTATAAAAAAAGTATTCATAATCTCTTGGGTTTGTTGGAGTAAGCGGTAGAGGAGCGTTCGTATCGCAGTGAAGCTGCATCGTAAGGTGAGGTGGAGTGATACGAAGTGAAAATGATGGTATGAGTAACGTTTTAAGTTTGATGAAAAATCAGACCACCGAAAACCCAAGGTTTCCCAAGCCACGTTAATCGACTTGGGGTTAGTCGGTCCTAAGGTGAGGCTGAAAGGCGTAGCCGATGGACAACAGGTTAATATTCCTGTACAATCTGTTTTTCGCCCAAGCAAGACCCTTTGTGATATGGAAGCCTGATTTTCGACTTCGGTTGAAATGATGGTGACTGTAAAGCGGGGGTGGCGCTAGCTCAGGGGTAACGCATTCGGTTAACTGGAGCGTGTTAATGAATTCACGTGCAAGCTGTAAGCTTATGCTTTGATAGGTAAATCCGTCAGAGTTCGCGAGCAGTGATGCAAATTACTCATCGCAAGATGGGCGATTCCAGTGACATCAGGTGCCAAGAAAAACCTCGGTAGCGAGAAAGGCAGATTACCGTACCGCAAACCAACGCTGGTGGGTAAGTAGAGTATACTAAGGTGATCGGGATAACTCACGTTAAGGAACTCGGCAATACAGCAGGTGTAACTTCGGGATAAACCTTGCCGGATTTTTTAGATTTCGGTTTAAGAAATTCGGCCGCAGTAAATGACTTCATGCAACTGTTTACCAAAAACACAGGTCTCTGCAAATTCGTAAGAATATGTATAGGGGCTGAAGCCTGCCCAGTGCCAGAAGGTCACGAGGAGGGGTTAACGCTCTGAATCTAAGCCCTGGTGAACGGCGGCCGTAACTATAACGGTCCTAAGGTAGCGAAATTCCTTGTCGGGTAAGTTCCGACCCGCACGAATGGTTTAATGGTGTGAAGACTGTCTCAACGTGAGACCCGGTGAAATTACATAGTCGGTAAAAATGCCGATTAGATATGGTAGGGCGAAAAGACCCCGTGAAGCTTTACTACAACTTGACATTGAGTCGAGATATATCTTGCGCAGGATAGATGGGACGCTTTGAAGCTTGGATTTCGGTCCAGGTGGAGCGGCCGTTGAGATACCATCCTTGATATATTTTGCCTCTAACCTCCTGTGTTAATCCACATGGGGAACAGTGTTTGGTGGGTAGTTTGACTGGGGCGGTTGCCTCCTAAAGAGTAACGGAGGCGCGCAATGGTTCCCTAGGCCTGGATGGAAATCAGGCTGATAGTGTAATCGCAAAAGGGAGCTTAACTGCAAGACCTACAAGTCGAGCAGATGCGAAAGCAGGTGATAGTGATCCGATAGTTCCATGTGGGTGGACTATCGCTCATCGGACAAAAGTTACTCCGGGGATAACAGGCTTATCGGGTCCAAGAGTCCACATCGACGACCCGGTTTGGCACCTCGATGTCGGCTCGTCGCATCCTGGGGCTGGAGAAGGTCCCAAGGGTTTGGCTGTTCGCCAATTAAAGCGGTACGCGAGCTGGGTTCAGACCGTCGTGAGACAGGTCGGCCTCTACCCTCCATATCCGTAGGAAAATTGAGAGAAGTTGTCCCTAGTACGAGAGGACCGGGACGAACGAACCTCTAGTGTATCTGTTGTCACGTCAGTGGCACGGCAGAGTAGCTATGTTCGGACGGGATAAACGCTGAAAGCATCTAAGTGTGAAACCCTACTCAAGATAAATTTTCCCAATTAGCCTCCCGGAAGACTACCGGGTTGATAGGCCACAGGTGTAAGCTTAGTGATAAGTTCAGCCGAGTGGTACTAACAGGCGATCGACTTATTTGATTTCATCTTTATGTACATCTGTCAGTACTTAGTCCCGCGTTAAAACGGGATTGAGTACTGACAATCATGTACTCGTTTAACTAGCTTTGAGTGCAGACAAGCTAGAGAAATTACAGACATTTATCATTCAGTCTGCGAGGCCCTTGTTAAAACATTCAGGCCAGTGCTAAAAGGCACTGTCTTGGCAGCTCTAGAGAGTGGGTCACACCTGTTCCCATCCCGAACACAGCAGTTAAGCCACTCTTCGCCGATGATACTCATAGTATAACTAAGGGGAAAGTAGGGCGCTGCCAGGACAGTGCTTTTTAAATTGACTTTCTAAGCGTTCCCACCCACGGTTGCTGCTTCAATAATGCGTTTTTCACAGACTTGCTGGATGGCGTCGCAATTGGCGACATCAGTGACGACGATGGGTTTGACCACGTCATCGGGTTTGGGGGTCAGTTCAACGGTACCTTTTTTTCCGTCGGAGGTGCGGGAGATGCTTTCATGGAAATGTTTCCAGGGAACACTGTTCACTTTTTGTTTTTGGAGAAGGGCGATTCTTTTGTCCGTTCCCACAAACCAAACCTGGTTCCAGAAAATCGCTTTCAGGGAATCGATCATGACGATGATCGCCAGGATGAAAAGCAGCGCAAAAATGACGATGACCAAGGACCTGGGGAGCCCGAGGTCGAAGTTGATGCTCTCTCCCACGAAAATATAGTTGGTAAGCGTACCTCCGAAAGCAAGGATGACCGTCACGAAAACGAGTGAGACTATCAACATCAAGACCCCAAGCACCAGCGGGATTTTTCGTTTTGCCTTCACGGCGAAATCGATTTTTTCGTTCGGAAAAAGAGCTCGTAAGTTACCGGCAATTTGCGGATCGATAAGTTCGGCCATTCGACTGTGGATTTTAGCTTTCTTTTACTTTTCTTTGTCCGTATATCGCCGCGACGCCCTGAGAAGTTTCTCCCTGTTGCTTTATGACCACGGTGGATGTTGCCGGAGGGGTTGGAGTGGGAACAATTTGTCCTGATTCCACACCTTCAACATATTCCCTGAAGTCAGAGCATTCGTTGAAGAACTGTTGGCGGACTCCAGTTGCATTTTCTGTTATCCCTATGAGTTTTCTCCATGAAATTGAATATTCTCCGCCGTTTTCCTTGTTCATTCTTTCTTCGTTTTCAAGCCATTCAAAAATTGACGTTTTTAACTCATGTTGCATCGAGAAAGCCAAGGCATTGGTTATTCCTCTGATCTGGATCAAAGCTCGTTCGTTTTTGAGCTGAAGTCTTCCACTCCCGGATTCAATCGTGGATGATCTTTGAGGTTCGGAGGCAAGGGGCTTTGACATAGGTGGAGGTTAGGGATAGTTGATTCTATACCATTTCTTTCTGAAAATGCAAGCATTTTCGTGACAAAACGTTGAGGGGCGTTAAGGGGCTTTATCGATGTCTAAAAGGATAATACGATGTTCGCCTCTGGCATTATACGCTTTGATTTCAGTATGGGCTTCTTCGGCGTTGTCCATGAGCGCAATGAGCTGGAGGATCCGTTCGCGGTGGTGCTGTTGGATCTGTCCGATGGCAATCTCCGGAAGCGTGAATTCGCTGACGGAGCCGGCTATGCGGATATTGTTATCGACGGAAAATTGGAGAAGTTCACGTTGGGGGTCCTGGATTTTTTCTTTGAGTTCTGGAACGTTTTTTCCGGTGTAGACTACGCGTGTCTCGTCACCTCCATCGGCATCAATCACCGGGCTGCCGCCATAAAGACGGTACATTTTTTCTTCAACACTTCTGAGATAGCCGGTCCCGATGTCGTCGAACGAAAGCATTTTTGCCACGAATTGGGGGTGTTCATGGAGGGCTTCCAGTTTGTTTTCAAGAATGCCGTTCAGTTTTTCCTTATCAATAGTCTGGCCGTCGATATCGACGGCTCTCCATTCTTCGTTGGTAATGCCGAGCATGTTGATCATGTCGATGGCGCATTGTTCGTATGCAGACTGGTTGAGCGCTCCAAAGCCGATGTTGTCGCCAAAGATCATGATTTTCAGGCCGGGTTCCATCATGGCTTTGATCGCGGCGCGGGTGGTACGAACCTTGTCTTCCACAGGCGAGTCGTTTTTGAGGGAAACTTCCAATGCTTTGGAGGTGTGTTCCAGGAGCGTTCGGATTTTTTCTTCATCCTGTGAGTCTTCCCTGAGCGTTTTTTCGGCTGAATTGATCAAACTGATGATACGGTGGATGTCGGAGAGGTAGAGGTCGATACTTTCCGTCTGGAAGTTTTTGAGAAAGTCGACGATGTTAATCGTTTTGTAGTATCGGTCGAAAAATTTTATTTTTTCGTCGAACTGTTGACGTTCTTCTTCCGACATGGCGAGATAAGTGTCGCCCTTGCGGTACTTATCGATGTGACGGTAGATGTTGATCATTTGTGGGTTCATTCTCACGTAACCGTTTTCGTCCAGAACGAAACAGGCTTCCCATTCGGGACGGATTGAGCCTTCCGCGTTCAGGACGTTTCCGAGGTTGTATTGGGCTTTGATGAGATGCTTGAAGAGTTCCTTGTGGCTGTATTCGCGCATATAGACGTACGGCACTCCGTTTTTTCTTCCGTTCCCGTTGAGGACGTCGGGGTCCAGTTTTTGGAGCGTCGCGATGTTCGCTGCACACTCGGCATTGCGGATGGCGAGGTAACTGTTCATATGGCCTCCCTTGAGTTTGTCCAGTCCGATGGCGATGTCGATGCTTTTTTCTCCGCTTTCGATCAATGCGGTGGTGTCCTCAATCTCGCGGATGTTTTCTTCCAGTTTGCGGATCTCTTTGGAAAGTGTCTTGATATGGTCTTCGGTTTCCTGGGTGGTATTGCCTTCTGTTTCATTTTTTTGGCTTGCATAAAAACGTTCCTGGGATTTTCCAGCGTGCTTTTTCTCCAAAAGTAAGCGGCGTTTTTTGAGATGTTTCAGCAGGACTTCTTCGGCGATGCGCTGAAGTTCTCCGAGTTTTTTTTCAAGGACTTCGATGTTGCTGAAGCCGTTGACTTCGTCATGCTCAATACGGGCAACGTCGATGATGAAAACGCCTCCCTTGAAGTGGGATTTCAGAACACGGGCGTTATTTTGACCAAGGACTTCCTGGATTTTCTGGTGGAGCTCCTCGATGTAGTCGTCGGTCTGATTTGGTCCGAGATAGTAGTCGTTGAGTTCTTTGATCGTCGGAGAGACGAGGCGGTAGGAACCGATGCGTTTGTCTCCGTCGTTGAGATTCCATTCTTTTTCCTTGAGCATCTTGAGAAGGGGAATGAGGGCATCGAGGTTGGAAAGCTCCTGGAGCTTCCCTTTCGAGAAATGCTCTAATGGTTTCCAGAGGAGTGACGTATTCTCCGTTTTCATTTTTTTCATGAAGGTCGATGCTGTAGCGGCGGATGATTCGTTCAATCTTGGCGAAGAGGCGGCGGTGAGCTTCCATTTCAGGAAACGCACTGCGTCGCTCGTTGAGCGGGTCGGCTGTTTGGCCTTCGGGCTCCGGTGGGCGTATTGTCGATTTTAGTTCGCTCATTTGTGGCTGTGAATGGTGAGATGTATTTTAAACATATTCAGGTTAATTAGTCAAGTATTTTTGAGCACAAAATTCCTTAAAAACCCCGTGGATTCTACGGGGTTTTCTGTTTTCTGCCAACAGGATAATTGTTGTTCGATATACTTACATACCTTGGTAATCTTGAACGATCTTTTCTTCGTCGGTCTGGACGTCGATGTCCTGGATCTCTTTGGCTTTTTCGTAACGTGCCACCGTCGGATTATAAATACCGTAAAAAAGCTCGATGAGTTCCTTGGTGGTGAGCTCTTCAGCCTTGAGTCCGCAGTTTTCAAGTCCCACCTTCACGGAACTTACGCGCTGAGCAAGTGATTTTTTAAGATTTTCAAATTCGTCATGGCGACGTTTGATGGCTTCGTAACTGTCTTTTGCATTCATGTTCTGGAAGAATTTCTGGAGGATGTTCAGTTTTTGAGATCTGACCGGGTCGACGGGAACAATGACAAGGAAGTCCTTTTCCATGATGTCGGCGTACTCCACGAGTTTTGAAATATATTCAACGTATTCGTAGGTTTGTGTCTGGAGGAGAGGGTTGGTCTGTTTTTCGCCGATTTTGCGGAGTTTGTCCAGGTAGTTGTCGATATCGAGTTTTTTTGATCTGACGACGACCTGAATCGGGAATTCGAGCGTGTTCAAAAATCCTTGATAGGAATACACGATGGAGTTTTGTTCGTCTTCCGATTTGAGATTGAAATTGATACTTGAAACTCTGAGGATGGAACGCAGTCCTCCGTTTTTAAGAACAATCGTATCGTCCCGGATTTCTGAAATGCGCAGATAGGTTTGTGTACTTGTTGCCGGATTTTTTTTGGCCTGACCCTGCCGGGTTGATTCACTGTTTTGGCTTGGATTTGCCATAATAGAGAAGGTTATTGTTGAGGATTGTTGCTATGAGTGTTGAGAATCTTACTGAGTTCTTCAAGCTTTTTGGCCTTATTGGTCATCTGTTCGGCCTTTGCTTCGGCCTTTTTTTCAACTTTGGTTTGGGGTTTGCTGCTTGAATAGAGTGAGGTGAGAATTTCTGCACTGGACTGGACCCAGAATCTTTTTTGGGGAAGAAGGACAAACTCCAGGTAGACGGCCAGAAATCTGGAGAAGTTCATGTCGAGGGGACGCAGAAAGGCAAAAAGCAGGGTAATAATCGCTATAAAAGCAACCGGAGGCAGCCATGTGATCCACAAATATTCTTTTCCCAGACTTACGTAGATGGCATAGGCAAGACCTCCGCCGGCACCGCAAATGATGAGCTGCCGGAGGGTTAAAGGTCCGACGATTTTATCTTCACGCTGGACATTTTGTGGTACCTTGAATTGCATGACACTGGGAGTTCGATGGTTATTTATTCTTTTTATTATAGCAGAAATTGCGTGAAGCTACAATGTTTGCTAGACTCTCTGCGACTTGCAAAGGAAGACTGAATTTTAAGACGGAAAGTTCCTTGTTGTATAAAAATTTTGCTCACTAAATGCGCGACAGTTCCAATATCAGAAATTTTTGTATTATTGCCCATATAGATCACGGAAAGTCCACGCTTGCCGATCGTTTTTTGGAGGTGACGGCAACCTTGAGCAAACGTGAAATGAAACACGGTCAGCTTTTGGATACGATGGACCTTGAACAAGAACGTGGAATTACGATTAAACTTCAGCCGGTCAGGATGAACTGGAAGCATGAGGGCAAAGATTATATTTTGAACCTTATCGATACTCCAGGCCACGTGGATTTTTCCTATGAAGTTTCGAGAAGTCTGGCAGCCTGCGAAGGGGCCATTCTCGTGGTCGATGCCACGCAGGGGATTGAGGCCCAGACTTTGGCGAATTGCTATCTGGCCCTTGAACATGACCTTAAACTCGTTCCTGTCTTGAACAAGATAGATCTTCCCTCTGCAGATATCGAAAGGAGAGCGCAGGAAATCGAAAATACGCTGGGGATCCCCAAGGAGGAGATTATCGCCATTTCAGCGAAGGAGGGGACGAATGTGGAAAAGGTTCTTCAGGCCGTGATCGAACGAATTCCTCCGCCTCCTAATACCGACGAAGGTGACGAGACAAAAGCGCTTATTTTTGATTCGGTATACGATTCATACCGGGGCGTGGTGACGTACGTGAGGCTTATGTCCGGCGAACTGAAGCGTGGAGACAAGATTTTTTTGCTTCATAACAAAAAGGAGCTTGAAGTGCTCGAAGTCGGTTATTTTAAGCCTAAATATCAGGCCGCCGACAAACTTGTTTCGGGTGAGGTCGGGTATGTGGTTTCGGGCTTGAAAAACGTCGGTGACGCCCGTGTTGGCGACACTATCTGGAAGCCAGGAACGAAGCCTTTGGACCCCCACGCGGCCAAGCCGCTCGCAGGATATAAAGTCGTGAAGCCCTACGTTTTTGCCAGTATTTTTTGCGTGGACGGCGATGATTTTCCTTTACTCAGAGACGCTTTGCAGAAGCTCCAGTTGAGCGATTCGGCGTTGAGTTTCGAACCTGAACAGTCGGGAGCGTTGGGACATGGCTTCCGCTGTGGATTTTTGGGGCTTTTGCATCTGGATATCGTTCAGGAAAGGTTGGAGCGGGAGTATGACCTCAATTTGATCGTTACGGCACCTTCTGTGTCTTATATTGCAATTTTAAACAGTGGAGAAGAGGTTTTTGTAGCCAATCCGTCTGATCTTCCCGACCCGGCGAAACTGATAGTTATTAAAGAGCCTTGGGTGAAGGTGGAAATTTTGACGCCCAAAGAGTACGTGGGCACGATCATGCAGATGACCTTGGAGAAAAGAGGCTTGAATAAAAGTATTCAATACATTGATGAAAACCGGGTAATTTTACTTTTTGAGGTCCCTTTAGCTTCGATTGTGGTCGATTATTATGACTTATTAAAGAGCCTGAGTTCGGGATACGCTTCCATGAATTATGAGTATCTTGAATATCGGGAAGGCAATCTCGTCAAATTGGATATGCTTATCGCTGGCGAGAAGGTGGATGCGCTTTCAATGATTGTCCATAGAGATCAGGCCTATTATATAGGTTCAGATATGTGTAAAAAGTTGAAGGAACTTATCCCAAAGCACCAGTTTGAAGTGGCTATTCAGGCGGCGATTGGGAGCAAAGTCATCGCCCGTGAAAGCATCAGTGCGATGAGAAAAGACGTAACGGCTAAACTGTACGGAGGTGACAGGACGCGTAAAGACAAGCTTTTGAAGAAACAAAAAGCGGGGAAAAAGCGCATGAAGAAGGTCGGAAAGGTTGATCTTCCACAAGAAGCCTTCCTGGCCATTTTAAAGAAATAAGGGTATTGACCAAATTAAGTAAATATGGTATAAAATATCTGTGGTTTATCATGAAAATACAACAGTATTTTTTCTGTGGTAAATCCAATCAGATCTTTGAAAACTTGTGTAAGGACATCTTGAATGGAAGACTGGTGCTTCAAATTAAGCGCTATACTCCCATTCAAGATAAACGGCTTTTAGCCACTATTTCGGACATATATGTCCGAGGAGAAAAAGAGAACATGAGCAAGAACACTGTTTCCGTCGTCGTCGCTTCGAACTCTTTCTTCAGCAACCTGAGCGAGCTCGACAAGCTGCTCGCTTTGTGGGCCCTGAGCCTCGGCTACATGCCGGTTATCGGCTTGATGCTGATGACCATCGGCAAGTAAAGCGGACCGCAGGGCCTCCCCGCCATTCTGTTTTCGGAATGTGCGGGGAGCCCATGGCCCTTTCTCCTGAATAATCCTTATGCAAGTTTTCTATTCTTTCGATCACTAAGCGCTGAAAAGCGTTTTTTTTGTGTTTCGGTCCTTCGCGTCGACTCAGCTTGGCAATTTTGGCTTTTTTTGGTATACTATAAAGATAAATTTGGTCTTCACTCCAAAATAAATATCAACACCAACGTGGCGCTGAACCTGAACATCAAGAAAAATCTCACAAGAGTGGCTTTCGGCCTCTACGTTCTGGTGTTGATCATCCTTGGAGCACAGCTGTTTTTTGGAGACCAGGTCATGTTCTTTGCCAACTCTTTTACCGGAGCTCCCCAGCCGCACGGTTCTGCGGAAACCCTGACAATTGCCTATGCTCTTCCTAGTCAGAGTCTTGATCCGACACTGTTTGATCCGGTTACCCGGAGCAGGCTCGTCAACATTTATGAAGGGTTGGTCCGTACTGACCGCAATCTGAGGATTCAACCCGCTATCGCCGTTTCCTGGGGCCTTGTGGATCCTACGACCTGGGAGTTCAAACTCAGGCCGCATGTGAAATTCCATAACGGCGTCGAGGTGAAAACCGATGACGTCGTCTCGAGCATCAACTACGCCCTGACGTCAGATAACTCACAGCTTAAAGCTCTCCTCAACAGCATCAGCGAGGTGAAGGCGGTGGACGCATCAACGATCCGCATCACGACAAAAACACCTGATCCGCTTCTGCTCAACAAGCTTGCTGTGACCTATATTTTCCCAAAGGATTATGTGAATTTCGATCAGCCTGTTGGAACGGGGCCTTATCAATTCGTTTCCTGGGACCAGGGACAACAGATGACGCTCAAACGTTTTGAGAATTACTGGGGCAGCGAATCTTACTACGCCCAGTTGGTACTGAAGACGATCGAAGACAAAGATGCACGTATAGCTGCGCTGAGCAGTGGACTGGTTGATCTTCTTGCGGATGTTCCTCCTTCTGCCGGATGTGAATTTACACAGAGCAATAATCCCGGGTGTCCCACTATTCCGAATGTTACGATGAAAACAATCCCGAGTTTGCAAGTGAACTTCATCATGTTCAATCCGAACCAGGGAATATTCCAGGACAGAACGTTGCGGGAAGCCGCGGCTTATGCGCTTGACCGTCAGCAGTTCGTGGATATCGCCGGCGGATACGCCCATCCGATTGATCAGTTTGTGAGCAGCGGCGTGTTCGGGTTCAATCCCGACATCAAAGGTTACGATTTTGATATGACGAAAGCTCATGCAGATGCGGACCCCGTGGTCGCCCAGTCGTTCGTCCAGCTGACCGTTACCCTTGACTATGCTCAGGGCAACGACGTCATTGCCCAGTACATCCAGCAGCAGCTTCATGGGCTTGGCATTAACGTCGTTCTCAATCCTTTGAGCGGTAACGATTTTCAGCAAAAGATCCTCAGCGGGTCTTCGGAAATGTATTTCCTAGGATGGAGGTCTGAACTCGGCGACGCCAATGATTTTCTTCAGAGCGTCGTTCACAGCAGGGATCAGAGCGGTCTCTCCGGAGAGTTTAACGGAACGAACTATGCAAACCATTCCGTCGACGACTTGATTGATAAAAGTCAGGAGGATCTGAACATTCAAACCCGTCTGAAAGACATGCAGGACGCGATGAAAATCCTCGTGGAAGACGACATTGCCGGAGTTCCGTTATTTGAAACACAAACCATTTTTGCCTATAAAAATAAAATTCAGTTCGACCCACGCGTGGATGGCTATATCTATGCTTCAGAAATCAAATAAACACTATGTTTCACTCGATTAAAACAAAACTCGTCCTTACGATCAGCGCACTCATCATTGTGCTGCTGAGTGCTGCGGCGATCGTGCTGGTCGGAGAAAAACAGAAAGAACTGACGAAGGACATCTTTGACCGTGCTCATTCATTTGCAGAACTTACGGCGGAGAACATCGTCGGGGATTATAACCTGTACCTCACTCAGAACAGCTTTGTTTATTTTAACCGTAATATCCAGGACACTTTTGCCCGTGACGTTGACGTCGCGTCGATTCAGGTTGTTGGATACGGAGGGAATGTCGTTTACGATTCCGCCACCGAAAAAGATAAACAGTATGAAGGTCCCGATCGCACGATCAAGGATCAGAATCTGCTGGAAGAGGTAAAATCACGCAATGCTTCGGTGAAGACTCTCGATACCAATCGCGTGGTGTATTTGAAAAAGAACGCCGACGGAAGCTTCAGCGCCGTGGATTTCAATGAGAACCCGGTCAAGGACCTGGCTCCCGACGAAAAGATCATGTATCTCGTCCAGCCGGCCACCAACGATTTTGCCGTAGTATACGGGATTACGTATCAGGCCTTACAGGATCGCATCAACCAGACCACGATGCGCATCCTGCTTTTGGCGATCTTCGGCGTCGGCGTCGGCATTCTCATGGCGATTTTGTACGCCGGAACCATCACCAAGCCCATTGAAAAATTGAAGGAAGGCGCCGGCATCATCGCGACAGGTAAATTCGATTTCCGCGTCGACATCAAAACGAAGGACGAACTTGAAACTCTTGCGAATTCGTTCAACAAGATGGCCGCGGACCTGGAAGTCAGTACCAAAGCTCTTGTCTATAAAGAACGCGTGGCAAAGGAACTCGAGCTTGCCGGAAAGATCCAGAAACAACTTCTGCCAAAACAGATGCCGAAAGTGCCCGGTCTCGATATCTCGGCGGGACTTTTACCGGCCGAAGAAATCGGTGGTGACTGTTACGATTTTATCCCGGTGGCACCCGACAGACTGGTCATGTATATCGGTGACGTGACAGGACACGGTGTTCCGTCGGGTATCGTCGTGTCCATCGCCAACGCGTTGGCTTATCATCTCGCCGATAAGGAAGATATCTTGAACACGATGATCAGCATGAATAAAGTCATCAAGCAGAAGACCGCTTCAAACATGTTCCTGACCATGGTCATGATGGACTGGAATTCCACGACGAACCAGCTTCATTTTGTGAATGCCGGTCATGAACAGATGATCCACTACCACGCGGCGGACAAGAAGGTCACACTCACTCCTCCGGGAGGTCTGGCGCTCGGTATGTTTCCCGATATCGGGAAGTTATTGAAACTTCAGGAGATTCAGATGGAAAAAGGTGACGTCCTGGTGATGTATTCTGACGGTATTCCGGAATCATGGAAGAATGAGACCGAGATGTACGGCATGGGACGTTTTAAACGCGCGGTTGCCGACTCCAGCGACCTGCCGACGGCGATCTCCATCCGTAACGCCCTGCTTGCCGACGTCAAAGAGTTCAGCGGGAAGTGGAAACAAATGGATGATATTACCTTGATCGTTCTGAAGAGGACCTAGTCTAGGCTTTCACGCCCGGTACCGGAAACTTATTGCAGAGTTCTTTCACTGCGGCGTTGACGTGCGAAAGTTTGGACTCGTCCTGCCAGTTGGCAATGACGTCATTGATCCAGGAAGCGATCTGTTTCATCTCGGCTTCTTTCATGCCGCGGGTGGTCACGGCGGGCGTTCCGAGACGGATGCCGCTCGGGTCCATCGGACTGCGCGTTTCGAACGGAACGGTGTTTTTGTTGCAGGTGATTCCGGCTTTGTCCAGCGCTTCTTGGGCCTGTTTCCCCGTGACGTTTTTGTTGGTGAGATCAACGAGCATAAGATGGTTTTCCGTGCCGTTGGAAACGATCTGGAATCCGAACTTCATGAGGTCGTCAGCCAGGACTTTGGCGTTGGCGAGAATCTGTTTGGCGTAATCTTTGAATCCAGGTTCAAGCGCCTCCTTGAAGGCAACGGCCTTGGCGGCGATGATGTGGTCGTGGGGTCCTCCCTGCAACCCCGGGAAGACGGCGCGGTCGATGGCTTTGGCGAATTTTTCCTTGCACATGATCATGGCGCCGCGGGGGCCGCGGAGCGTTTTGTGGGTCGTCGTGGTCACGACGTCGAAGTAGGGGACCGGGGAGTCGATGATCCCCGCGGCAATGAGTCCGGCGATGTGGGCGATGTCGGCCATGGTTAAAGCGCCGACCTCATCGGCGATCTCTTTAAATTTTTTCCAGTCCAGATTGCGGGAATAGGCGGAAAATCCCGCAACGATCATCTTGGGTTTGTGTTCAAGGGCAAGTTGACGGACCTCATCCATATCGATAATACCGGTCTCTTTTTTGACACCGTAGCCGATGAAGTTGTAGGACTTTCCAGAAAAGCTGATGGGCAACCCGTGGGTGATGTGTCCGCCGTGATCGAGTTTCATGCCGAGGACGGTGTCACCGTAATTCAACAGTGCGAAATAGACCGCCGTGTTGGCCGGGCTTCCAGAGTAAGGCTGGACGTTGATGTGGTCGGCACCAAAGAGTTGTTTGGCTCGATCGATGGCCAGGTTTTCCACGACGTCGACGTATTCCTGTCCGCCATAATAACGTTTGCCGGGATAACCTTCCGAATATTTGTTGGTTAATAGCGACCCCATGGCTTCAAGGACCGGAACCGAAACGTAGTTTTCCGAAGGAATGAGTTCCATTCCGTCGCTCTGGCGTTGTTCCTCATGTTTAATAGCATCGTAGATCTTTTGATCGTACGACTTTAGGTGGAGCATTTCCATAGGGTTGAGAGTTAAAAGGCAAAAGATAAAAGCTTTTTGTTCCCGTTTCGTTACGGTTTGAGCCCTTTTCTCCTGACTTTTAAGGTTTTTTGTTCGGTGATGATCATGTCCATGGGAACGTCGTGCGGGTCACCTGAAATATTCTTCACTATTTGGAATCCGTATGCAATGCCAATTTTCGGGCAAATGGTTTTTTTGAGGAGTCGGTCGTAAAATCCTTTGCCGTAGCCTATTCTGTGGCCATCCAAACCGAAGACGACTCCTGGAACCAGTACCAGGTCAAGGCCAGAAGGTTTCACCGTCGGGAGATGTTTTTTCGGTTCGGTAACGTTGAATTTCCCTTTCGAGGTATGGGTGAGATTTTTTATCAGGTGCAGTTCGAGTGTTTTTCCCTTCACGCGGGGAAGGAAAAAAGTTTTCTTTTTTGAGAATTTTCCGAAAAGTCCTGTCAGATCCACTTCGCCATGAACGGGAAGGTAGAACAGAACGTTTTTTGCTTTTTTGAAGGCCGCTAGCGACGAGATTTTTTTGATAATTTTTTGATCTTTGTCCTTTTTTTGGGTAGTATGCTGACTCTTTCGCAGGAAAAGTTTTTCTGAGCGTAACCTTTGTTTCACTTCAGGTGGTGGTGAAGGGGTGAACACACTGATTTAAACATATTTCCGCTTTAAATAATATTATTATTTTAATACATCAAACCTATGGATACGAAAAAATTGGTACCTCTTGTGGTGCTGTTGGGTTTTCTTTCCGGCGTCGCCGGGGGATTTGTTTCCCAGAACCTTGTGGTCAGCAGGCTGGGAGGTTTTGGAGTGCCGTCCTCTCCGACGCAGCAACAGGCAGTTGAACAAAAAAGCTACGTTGAGGAATCTCAGGCCATCGACGCGACGAAGAAAGCCGGCGCTTCGGTCGTTTCGATCGTGGCTTCCGAGGACCTGAAGATCTACAACAATCCTCAGTCTTATGACTCCAACAGTCCGTTCAACGATCCTTTCTTTTTCAGTTTCCCCGGTTTTAACCAGCCGGCGCCCGACACCAATCAGCAAAACCAGCAGGGAAACAGCGGAGGATCTTCGCAGAACTATCAGGTCCAGAAACAGAAAGTCGGTGGAGGTTCCGGATTCATCATCAGTGAGGATGGGCTTGTTTTGACCAACCGTCATGTGATCTCCGATCAGAACGTCGAATATACCATCATCACCAACGATGGTACCGAATACGACGGAGAGGTGGTGAGCATTGATCCTTTCAGCGATATTGCGGTTCTTCAGATGGTGACCAAGGGAGAGCTGAGCAAGAAAAAAGAGGACCGCACGAAACTGAGCGGACTTCCGGTGATCGTATTCGGCGATTCGTCGCAGCTCCAGTCAGGACAGAAAGTTCTGGCGATCGGGTACGCGCTGGGTCAGTATGAGAATACGGTGACTGAAGGCATTATCAGCGGGAAAGGCCGTCAGATTACCGCCGATGATCCTTCACGCGGTCCGGAAACGCTTTCGGACCTGCTCCAGACCGATGCCGCCATCAATCCCGGGAACAGCGGCGGTCCTCTCGTCAATCTTGACGGACAGGTGGTCGGAGTCAACGTCGCCATCGATCAGACGGGCAGCAACATAGGTTTTGCCATTCCTATCAACGACGTGAAACCTGTTCTGGCCAGTATCCAGAAGTATGGGCGTATTGTCCGTGCCACCCTTGGCGTCCGTCATATTATTTTGACCAAGGAAAAGGCCAAACAGCTCCAGATTGACGTAGATCACGGCGCTTTGCTGACGGGGGATGAAGCCAACGGTGAGTTCGCGGTCATTCCCGGAAGTGCCGCGGATAAAGCCGGACTCAAGATCAAAGACGTTATTTTGAGTGTTGACGGGAAAGATATCACGACCGATTACACCCTTCAGGATGCGATCATGACCAAACAGCCCGGAGATACCATTGATATGCAGGTATGGAGAAGCGGAAAGACCATTGACGTCAAAGCCACTTTGACCGAAGCCAAAGATGAAGCGGCGACGATCAACGCGAAGGCCTGATACTTTTAATTTACAACCAAACGGCCTCCCCATTCTGCCGGGGAGGCCGTTTTTGTGCCGCTGGAATATCGTCTTGAGATTTTTTCGTAATTCGCTAAAATGGGTGAGCTTTTGGCGAAAGAGTTTCACGTCGTGCGCGGGTGGCGAAACTGGCAGACGCACTACCTTGAGGTGGTAGCGCCCGCAAGGGCATGGAGGTTCAAGTCCTCTCCCGCGCACCAGGATCATTCATCGGAATGGTCTTTTTTTTCACGGAGTTTTTTCCGCAATTTTTCATCCAGGACGCACATTTCTTCGTCGTTATATCCGAAGTAGTGGGCGATTTCGTGCATGAGGACTTCCTGGATGAGATTTTTCAGCTTCTCCCAGGTCCCGAGAGTTCCGGACGATGGGTTCCTGGAAGATGCTTATTTTACTCGGCTGGTCGCCCATTGTGGCCTGCCCCCACTGCGGTTTGGGGACGCCGTCAAAAAGTCCCAGCAGATTCCCGTGAACCCGGGCTCTCTGGAGTTGGGCGGCGGTGGGGTTTCTTTCGATGCGGATGGAAACATTTTGCATTTCGAACTTGAAGTGCACCGGGATGTTTTTCCAGGCGTCCGTGAGAAGGTCTTCGAACTGTTCGTCGGTTATTTCGAGCATGTTTTGCGGTCTATTGTTTCTGTTGTTTTTTGAGCTTGCGTTGGCAGTCCTGACATAATCCCATGAATTCGAGGTAGTGGGAGTCCACGCGGAATTTTTTCCGGGTCTCGATTTTTTTTTCGAGTTTGGACATGTCTTCTCCTTCGATTTCATCGATTTTGTGACAGTTCCTGCAGAGGAGGTAATGATGACAGCGGACTTTTTTCCCGCCGAATTCGTCGGTATTGCAATGGATGTAGCCGTTGACGGCAAGCACTTTGTGCACGAGCGAGAGTTTCTCAAGGGTTTCAAGCACGCGGTAGATCGTTACGACGTCAGCCTTGATCTTTCTTTTTTTGAGAAGATCGCGCATGTCGTAGGGAGAAAGCGCCTTGTCGGTCTTGGCGAGAAGTTCGATGATGGTTTTGCGCTGTTCGGTGATCTTGAGCCGGCCTCCTTGAGCGCTTTTAAGGCAAAAGCTGTGTAGTGTTTCATGAAATATTTATAAATCGGATATTATTTATACCATAGTTTGGATTTGCAGGACATAGCGGTTGTTCTATAATGTTGATATGTTTGCATTCCCGAGTCAGTTCAACGACGCACTTACCATTTTTCTGGGGATCATCGTCCAGGCAATTCCTTTTTTGCTTATCGGTGTCATCGTCTCGGCGTTATTAGCCCATTTTGTTCGGGAAGAATGGCTGCTTCGTCTTATTCCCAAGAACCGTTTCGGAGCCGTTCTGGTCGCTTGCGGCCTTGGGTTCTTGTTCCCGGTATGCGAATGCGGAAACGTTCCCGTGGCGAGACGGTTTATCCAAAAAGGAGTATCACCAGCCGTCGCTTTGACTTTTTTGCTTTCGGCTCCAGCCTTGAACCCGGTCGTCATTTTTGCCACGTGGGCCGCTTTTAAAAATCAGCCGGAGGTTTTGTTGTTCCGAGTCGTTTTCACTTTCGTGATCGCTGCGGGCATCGGTCTTCTCTTCAGTTTCCATCCAAAGCAGGAAACTCTGCTCGCGAAACACGATTTTTTCCATAAAGACACCCTGAAATGCGACTGTTTTCACGGGAAGCATGTCTCAAAGTTTTTCAGTTTTTTTTCGACGGTCGTTCATGAATTCCTGGAGATGCTCTCGATTTTGGCTTTCGGTGCTTTTTTGGCATCTTTTCTGCAGGTCGTTATTCCGAGGGATTTGCTTTTGATCGTCGGCAAAGGGCCCATCCTTTCGGTCATCGCCATGGTGGCTTTTGCGTTTCTCCTTTCCGTTTGCGCCAACGTGGACGCTTTTATTGCACTTTCCTATTCAAATTTGTTTACCGTTGGTTCACTCGTGGGGTTTTTGACTTTTGGTCCGATGATCGACCTCAAAAGCCTTTTTATGTTCAAGACGACCTTTACTTGGAGGACGATTGGTTTCGTCGCTTTGCTGGCGTTGCTTTTGACGTTCCTGTTTTGTTTCGGACTTAACGTGTTTCTTTATTGATTTTGATGAAAATGCATCTGAAAAAAGTTATTCATAGTGTTCTTCCTCCCTTGCTGACGATCGGCTACGGGGCGTATCTGCTCTGGCTTTTTTTTTCAAAGAAGCTGTTCCTTTTTGTCCAGCAAAATTATATTTATTTGAGCTTGGTCAGCGGGCTTTTTCTGCTTTTTACCGGAGTCGTGGGAATGTACCATCTTGTCGTAGAACTTAAGCGGCGCCGTGAGGAAGATGCTTTGGATGTCACGCATGAAGGGTCATTGTATTTTGTTGTTTTGATCATTCCGCTGCTTTTGGCTTTTCTGGTTCCACTGAAGCCGCTTTCCAGTGCAACTGCCGCGTTGAGAAGCGGAGGCATCAATACCGATGCGGCTTATACGGCTCCGCAGCGAAATATCTCGATGTTCGACGTTGATACGACAAACCGGACTATCGTTGATTGGATTCAGCTTTTTACCCAAGATCCGGAACCCGACCGTTATAAAGGCCTCAAGGTGAAACTGGATGGATTTGTCCTTCGTGACAGCAGTCTTCCCGAGAATTATTTCCTTGTTTCCAGGTTCGTCATCTCATGCTGTGCGGCGGACGCCAGACCGGTCGGTATTCCCGTACATTTTGATCCTGCGAAATGGCAACTGAAGAACGACGATTGGGTCGAAGTCACCGGGACGCTCGACGCTGCAGAGATTCTTCAGGATCGGCAGCCGGTGGTCGAAGCCGAAAAGATACAACCTATTCCTGTGCCCGATAATCCCTATGCAAACTAAACGACTCACCATTCAGCAGTTTTTCGGCAGGTTGGCCACGTTGCTCGTGCTCCTGGCGATGGCGTGCGTCGTCCTGATCGTCGTCGGATTGAATGCGCCTCCCCGTGTCCTCGGGTATCAGTTGCTTCTGCCTTCCCAGGGAAGTACGCTGACTCAGATTGTTATTACTTTCAACCGCCCGATGGACCGTCATTCCGTTGAGGGTGGATTCGAGATCACGCCTCAGGTTTCGGGAAAGTACAGCTGGTCGGGTCGCTCGTTCGTTTTTACACCGGATGAGACCCTTCAGTACGACCAGCATTTCGAGGTGAAACTCTCCGCGAACGCCGTTGACGAGGACGGCCGGCATCTTTCGGAAGATATGCGTTATGTTTTTAATACCCCGCAGCTGCAGTTTGTGTACGTCGGGGTGGATGGGGACGAAGCGGGGCGACTGGTTTTGAGTGATTTTGACGGAAAAGAAAGAGATATTCTGACCCCTGAAGGTCTCCACATCGACAAGTTCGCCGTGACCAATGACCGTCATGAGATTTATTGTCTCGGGTACACGGAAATCGTTGCTACGAATCACCGCGATGAACTTTACACCTTCAATTTGCAGACAAAAGAGTTTCATCAGCTCACCGATGACGCCAATTTCCTCAACAAAGATTTTTTCCTTGATCCGACGGGTAAACATCTTTTACTTTCCAGGGTTCAGGTCAGTCCCGCCGGGGTTTACCTGACAAAGCAGGAAGCATGGATAGCTTCAACCTCCGACAATGTTTTTCATAAGTTTTTGAACGGTGACGCGGTCGGTACCACTATGTTTTCTCCGGACGGTTCGTACATCCTTTACAAGAACCTTGACGGGAATTACGAGGTGGCCAAAGTTGACGCACAGGATGACAAAGCTTCCGTGTTCGTGGGGAATTATGACGATTCTTACGGCTTTCATCCTTTCAAGCCTCTTTTGATCTTCAACCGCTATGATACGACCGATCTTTTTTCCATGAATAATTTCATGTTCCTGTTTTCGGGAAACGGCAGCGTTCAAAAAATCGATTTTCAGCAGCCCGGTCTATCCCGTGATACGGTATTTTTGCCCAACGGAAAGGGTTTTGTCACCATTTTTTCCAAAAAGGACGAAGCTTTCGACGACAAGGACTCTTTTTATCCGCTGAGGATTTTTCATGTATATTATTACGATCTGGAAAGACAGACTATGGAACAGCTCACCAGCGACATGGATTTTTCCGAGGAGGGTCAGGCGATTTCTCCGGATTCGCGCTACGTGCTCTTTCAACGCTATGAAACTTTTGGTCCTGATGTGGTCATCGATCCGGCATATCGCAGCGTTACCGACAGCCTTGGCAACGTCCAAAGCGGAGGGGAGATCTGGAGGATGGATTTGCAGACCGAGCAGCTTGTGAAACTTCCGATGAAAGGAACCGACCTGGAATTTTTGCCCTAGTGTGAAGGTTTTATTTTGATTTTACGCTTCGTGGTGGTAACATGTTGGCAAGTTTTTTCGATGCGTCTGCGTCGTTCCAGCAAGTTACCCCGGCTGACGTATGATTTTTTTTAGTCAACTGCTTCGTGTTCCAATTATCGACAGCAAACAGGAGACGGTCGGACGTCTCAAGGATGTTGTCGTAAAATCTGGGAGGGACGATTACCCTCAGGTGAGCGGTATTTTGTTCAAGCAGGGAAAGTACCTTTCTTTTATTCCCTATCAATGTATCGAAACGCTGAGCAGGGGTGAGATCACGCTCAGCAAATCCGATTGCTGGAAAGGGAATTTCGAGCCTTCAAAAGAAGAATTTTTGCTTTCAAGGGATGTTCTTGATCAGCAGATTTTTGACGTGAAGGGGATCCGTGTCGTTCGCGCCAATGATCTGCAGATGGTCAAGATCGACGATGATTTCTCCGTCGTCGGCATTGACGTCAGCAACAAGGCGCTTTTCCGCAGGTTGGGTATCGACGGGTTTCCTTTTTTCCGACATATGGAGTCGAAGTTCATCGACTGGCATAACGTCAGTCTCGTGAAGGGCCAGGTGGGAAGTCTTCAGTTAAAGACCACCCACGAAAAACTTCAGAAACTTCATCCCGCCGACGTTGCCAACCTTATTGAAAATCTTACGCTTCCCGAAAGTACCAAGCTCGTTCAGTCCCTTGATAAAGAGACTGCCGCTGAAGTTTTGGGGGAGGTTGAACCTGAATATAAGGATACTCTTCTTGAGCGGATCAATCCTAAACTGCTTGCCACCATCATGGAGGAAATGCCGACCGATGAAGCCGTCGACGTGTTGAAGGACCTTTCCGACCATAAAAGAGTCCAGGTGTTCAGAAGACTGGGAGTGCGCAAGGCAAAGACTCTCCATAAGCTTTCGGGCTATCGCGACGATATTGCCGGAGGTCTCATGACGTCTGAGTTCATGAGTGTGAACAGGGATTCGAGCGTCGCTCAGGCCGTCAAGGAAATTCGTAAAAAATCCGACGACTACCCGACGCTTTATCATGTCTACGTGGTGGATGACGAAAAACACCTTCAGGGTGTCGTTTCCATCCGTACATTGTTGCTTTCATCGCCACGTAAAAAGATCGAGGAACTGATGTCGAAAGTGGTGAAGACGATCAGACTCCACACCAAAGCTGAAGACATCGCCAGACTGATGACGAAGTACGATCTTCTTTCCATGGCGGTCGTCGACCGCAGCAAAGTCATCAGGGGCATCGTGACGGTTGACGATATTCTTCGTTTACTTATTCCTGACGCGTAATCGGTTATGCAAACACTTGAGAAGGAGATCAAACCTACGCATCTCCAGAAATTCAAGATGAAATGGCTGCTGATTTTGGCGGTCATCGGACCCGGGATTATCGCCGGGACCGCCGACAACGATGCCGGCGGCATTGCCACGTATTCCGTGACGGGCGCCAGTTTCGGTTACAAGATGTTGTGGATTCTTTTCCTCATCACGTTCGTGCTGGCCATCACCCAGGAGATGGGCGCCCGTCTCGGGTTGGTGACGGGGAAAGGCCTGGCCGCTTTGATCAGAGAAAATTTCAGTCTGAAAACGACGACGTTCGTGGTTTTGGTGACGTTCATCGCCAACTGGGCCAACATTCTCGCGGAGTATGCCGGCGTTTCCAGTGTCGCCGATATTTACGGCGTTCCCCATTATGTCGCCATACCCTTAGCCGCCGTCTTGACGTGGTACGTGGTGTACAAAGGGTCTTTTAAATCCGTCCAGAAAATATTCCTCACGTCATCGTTGCTCTTTTTTGCCTATATCATCGCCGGGTTTCTGGCGCATCCCGACTGGGGTGACGTTTTGAAAGGGACCTTCGTGCCCCAGATTGAATGGTCCGCGAATTTTTTCTACACTGCGGTGGCTTTGATCGGTACGACGATTACCGCCTGGGGGCAGTTTTTCGTCCAGTCCTATTACGTGGACAAAGGCGTGGCTTCCGAACATTTGAACTATTCGCGTTGGGATGTTTTCGCCGGAGCTTTTTGGACGAACTTCGTGGCGTTTTTCATCGTCCTTGCCACGGCGGCGACGCTCTACAAAGCGGGAATCAACATCACCGATGCCGGGCAGGCGGCGGTCGCGCTTGAACCTTTTGTCGGAGCGTTTGCCAAACATCTTTTCGCCTGGGGACTTCTCAACGCTTCGCTGCTCGGACTGGCGGTGGTTTCCATGACTTCCTCCTACGTTGTGACCGAAGCTTTCGGCTGGGAAGGTCGTGTCGACCTGAAACAGGAATCCCCGGCTTTTTACGGAATTTTCGCTTTCTGTATTTTTTCGGCGGCTTTGGCCATACTTCTTCCGGGATTGCCGCTCGTTGATATCCTCGTTGGTTCGCAGATGCTCAATACGTTCGTCCTGCCGGTGCTGTTTATTGCCATTCTTGTCCTTTTGAACCGGGAAAGTCTGATGGGGAAGTTCAAGAACACGCTTTTCGTGAACGTCGTTTCATGGATTTCGGTCGTTTTCGTCACCTTGATGGCCGGGACGCTGCTTGTGATGACCTTTTCGAATTTCGGACATTAAAATCTTGAAATGGGCATGGGCATGTGATACTTTTCCTTCGCTTTTTACGCATGGACGCTTAGCTCAGTTGGTAGAGCATCTCGTTTACACCGAGAGGGTCGGGGGTTCGAGCCCCTCAGCGTCCACCAGGACACATTGTAAGAAAAAACCCCGCTTTTGGACGGGGCTTTTTTGTGACTCGCGATGTTGGTTGATCAGATGGTGGGGACTTCGATGGGAGGTTTGACGATAATGGTCCCTTTCATCGTAGGATGGATCGTGCAGTGGTAGGTGAAGGTCCCGTTATTGTTGTAGGTGTGGAAAAAGGTTTGTCCGGGCTGGATCGTTCCGCTGAAAAACGATTGATCGTCGCTCATGACGGTGTGGGCTACCGAGTCTTTGTTGATCCATTCCACGGTTGTTCCGGTGCCGATGGTCATGCTGTCTTTGACGAAGGCCATGTCCTGGATATTGACCACCAACGTTAAAGGTCCGTTCGACGTTTGTTGGGTTTGTTGCTGCGTCTGTTGATTCTGCTGGTTGGAGGAAGTGTTGTGGATCGAGTTGTAGAGAAGTTGCGCCAGTTTTCCGCGGGTCATGCCTTGTGCCGGGGAAATCATGTTGTTGGCGTTTCCGGAAATCCATTGCTGTTCTTTGGCGTACTCGACGTATTTCGCGTACCATTGATTGGCAAAAGCGTCGGCGAAAGGATTGCTGACCACCACGATGCGATCGAGGTTGATGTTTTTGGTATTGATGAGCATCTTGAGGTTTTCAACCAGATTGACGGTCTGGGTTGGTTTGAATGTGCCGTCAGGGTAGCCGTTGACGACACCGAGGCTTTTCGCCTTCAAAAGATATTTCGCGTACCATTCGGTTGCTAGAGTGTCGCTGAATCCTCCGGTGCCGGTATTGTCGGGAACAACCACGCTTGCCCCAAGAAGAATGATTTTCAAGGCTTCGACTCTGTTGACGGTCTGGGTTGGTTTGAATGTGCCGTCAGGATAGCCGTCAATGATACCGCGAGCTTTCAAGTCCATGATAGCGGTATAGTTCGGGTGGCTCACAGGGACGTCACTAAATCCGCTTGTTTGCGCCATGGTCGTGGCGACCGATATCGGCAGGGTCAGCATGAGGATGGCACCTGCCGCGATGCCCGCAAGGGTTTGTTTTCCTTTCATAGAGTGATCAAAAAGATATAAGGCTTATCTATGATCCTATCCTATATCTTGATGATTGTGAATTTTTTTAGAAGTCGAATTTTTTGAAGAAGAATTTTTTGGTGAGTTCCGCGGCGATGAAGTAGGCCGTGACGATACCGCAGATGAAGAGGATCATCGAGCCGTTGAGTTCGACGAACTCGAAGGTCGAGCTGATCGGCGTATACACGAGTATGAGCAGCATGACGACAACGGCCGCTGACATCCAGAAGAGCATTTTTCCCGGCATACTTTTGAAGAAAGGTTTTTTGGTTCGGATGGCGAAGGTCACGACGATTTCAGACAACGCGGATTCGAAAAACCAGGCGGTCCTGAAAAGTCCTGGCCCGGTCTGGAAGGCGAAAAGAAGGCTCAGGATAAGCGTCATGTCGAAGGCGGTACTGAGCAGGCCGAAGAAGGTCATGAACGATCTGATCATCTTGATGTCCAGTTTTTTTGGCCTTTTCAACTGTTCCTGGTCGATGTTGTCGGTGGCGATGGCCAGCATCGGCGTATCTGTCAGAAGGTTGTTGAGAAGGATCTGTGAAGGGAGGAGGGGAATGAACTTCAGGAAAAGCGATGATGCGGCGACGGTAAACATGTTGCCGTAGTTGGCGCTCACGGTATTCAGGATGTACTTGGTGATGTTGGTAAAGATTTTTCTTCCTTCTATGATGCCTTCGGCGATGACGCCGAGACCGTTTTGCAGAAGAATGATATCAGCCGCTTCCTTTGCGATGTCGGTAGCAGTATTCACGGAAATGCCCACGTCGGCGATCTTCAGTGCAGGGGCGTCGTTGACGCCGTCGCCCATGAAGGCGATGGTCCTCTCTGGCCCGGTGTTGAGGGTGTTGACGATCTTATATTTGTGTTCGGGAGTTATTCGTGAAAAAACGTTGTATTTCAAAACGGCCTCATTGAACTGCTTTTCGTCCATGGCATCGAGTTCGTCGCCCGTCAGGATTTTTCCGCCCAGAATTTCAAGCCCTACCTTTTTACAGATAGCGTCGGTTACCAGCGGATCATCCCCGCTGAGCACTTTGATCTCCACTCCCATTTTTTTCATCTTATCCAGTGAGCTTTTGGCGGTTTTGCGTGGAGGATCGATGAAGACAATGAAACCGAGCAGCGTCAGGTCTTTTTCATCCTCTTTCTTGGAATGATCGCTGTCCCATTCTTTGAAGGCTATGCTGATAGTGCTGTAACCCTGGCTGCGGTATTTATTGACGGTCTTGAGATATTTTTCGGTGTAGACATGGTTCATCGCGAGATCCTTGTCTCCGATGGAGATTTTTGTCGTGACCTGGGCGAGTGATTCCATGGCGCCTTTGACGACGAGATATTTTTTTCCGTCCGGCGCCTGGACGACCACGCTCATGCGGCGGCGTTTGTAGTCGAATTCATTGTGGTCGAGTATTTTATATTTGTTGAAGGTACTCATGACTTTGTTTTTTTTGCTGCTCTCCCAGATGGCACGGTCGATGATGTTTCCCTGGATTTTTTTCTTGTGCACGATGGCGTTATTGCAAAGCAGACCGTAAACGAGAAGCATGTCGTCGGGCTTTTCCTCGGCGTTGAAGTAGTTTTCCAGAGACAGTTTGCCTTCGGTCAGCGTACCGGTTTTGTCCGTACAGATGACGTCCATATTCCCGAGATCTTCGATCGATGTAAGTTTCTTGACGATTACTTTCGCTTTGGCCAGCTTCCTGGCTCCTTTGGAGAGACTGATGGTAATGATGACGGGGAGCGCTTCTGGGGTGATGCCCACGGCGAGCGCCAACGCAAAAAGGAAAGATTCCAGGAAGCCGTGCTGGAGAACGGCGTTGACGACGAAAATGAAAACGGTCATGACGATGATGATTTTCAGGAGAAAATTGCTGAAACTGCTGATGCTTTTTTCAAAGTCGGAGACCGTTTCGGGTGCTTTTAAATATGATGCGGTTTTGCCGAAGAAGGTTTTTTCACCGGTCGCGATGACAACGCCGGAACCGCTTCCGCTCATGATGTGGGTTCCCATAAAGGCAATGTTTTTGAGGTACTGAGGCAGCGTCCGGGAGTCGGGAGTCACGGTGGTGGTTTTTATCACAGGCACGGATTCTCCGGTGAGTGAAGATTCGTCGATGGTCATTTCATCCTGTTGGAGGAGCCTCATGTCCGCGGGAACCACATCGCCGATATTCAGAAAAACAATGTCTCCCGGGACGACGTACTTGGTGTCTATTTCCACTTTTTGGCCGTTCCTGAGCACTTTTGCCTTGTGCCCGATGAGTTTTCTTAACGCCCGTACCGTTTTTTCGGCGCGGAATTCCTGGATGAAGCCGAGGATGCCGTTGATGACGACGATGACCAGAATGATGACGGCATCGGTCCTTTCCCCGAGAAAAAACGCGACGATGCTTGCGACGATCAATACAAAAATCAGGGGATTGGTGAACTGTTCTATGAAAATAGTGACTCCGGATTTTTTGTCTTTTTTGGCGATTTCGTTGAGTCCCTGGCTTTTCAATCTTTTTTGGACCTGTGAAGTTGAGAGACCTTCCTCGCTGGTTTGAAGATTTTTTAAAAGTTCAGGGGTCTTCTGCGCCCACATGTGGGTGGGCTTGGGGGCTTTTTTCGTCATGAGAAAGGCGATAATGGATTTTTTTATGTTCCAAATATTATATCATGTATAATGGTTAAGCTCAATAAGCCCATATTCATTTTTTACCTTATGTACGACCTTTCTCCCGCCCTCCTCAATCTCTATCAAGACTGTGCCCGTTGTTTTTGGGTTGAAATACACGAAAACGTCAAACGCCCCTCTGGTTCGACCAAGACCCTCCCCAGTGGGATGAACTTGGCATTTAAAAAGTATGCAGATTCTTACCGATCTAAAGGTACGCTCCCTCCCGAGCTTCAGAGGCAGATTGACGGGGTATTCCTTCCCGACCAGAAGCTCATTGATACCTGGAGAGACATGCATAAAGGGTTTACGTTTCAAGATAAAGAACTTGGAGTTGTTTTGCGCGGGGTTCTAGATGAGTGCATCGTTAAGAGTGAAGATGGGAAGCAACTGTATGTGCCGCTTGATTTTAAGACCCGCGGTTTTGAAAATTCGGAAGAAAATCACGATACCCATGCGCAACTGAAGCTCGATTGTTATGAGTTACTGTTGCAGGAAAATAAGTACATGACAAGCAGTACGGGATATCTCGTCTATTACGTTCCCGAGGAAGTTGAAGAAAACGGAGTGGTAAAATTCAATGTTCAGGTCATACAACTTGTCACCGACGGAAAAAGAATCATGAATCTTTTAGAAGAGGTGGTTCATGTCCTTGAAGGCAAGATGCCGAAAGCGGGCGGAGACTGTGAGTACTGTGCCTGGGGTGATCTTGGTGCAAGTATGAAAAGATCAACGGTGTAAGCTCGTTCATTTTTTCAAAGAGTGTGGTAAGATTGTGGCGATTTCGTCATATTTTCATTATGAACTCTTTCCATCGTCTTCAAGCAGTTTTGTTTGTACTTCCTGCAGTGGTTTTGTTGACTGCGTGCAGTTCCAATACTACCGGACAGCAAAATCCAGTCGCTCAGACCCAGCAGGGCATTCAGGTGGGTTTGAATGTTTATAATTCGGACAATCCGACCGAACAGCCAGTGCCAGCGACCCAGCAGATGACTCAGAATTTGAATGTTACGGTCATGTCTCCGAACCTTTCCGAGCCGCTTCCGAGTCCGGTGGAAATCCACGGGTCGGTCAGCGGGGTCTTTTTCTCGGAGGGTGTTTTTCCGGTGATCCTGCAGGACAGCAAAGGCAACGAAATTGCCCGTACTCTTGCGCATGCCGACGGTGAGTGGATGACCGAAGACGTTGTTCCCTTTACGGCGGACCTGACCTTTACCGCTCCGGCGGATAAGGCCGCCAAACTGATTTTCCAGAAAGACAACCCTTCCGGATTGCCCCAGAATGATCATTCGCAGTCCTTTGACGTAACCTTGAAATAAACAGCATGAATAAGGGGATCTGGAAAACTCTCACCATCATTGGTTTCGTCCTGGCGATCGTCGCGGTCGGTATGATCGTCGTTTCACGCTTCGCATTTTTATGGAATGCAGGAAGTATGGCTGGAAATAACGATCGGATGTTGCCTCAAAGCCAGGAGGTTGCTTTTTCGGATACCCAGAGTTCAACTGAAGAGAATACCGCGATGTCCGCGACGGAGAAAAACAATCTTTCCCGTCTGCAACAGGGATGTTTCAGCGGTAATGACTGCGTCCCTTCGATCGACGAGCCGAAATTTGTGAGCGTCAAACAGGCCAAGTTCATGAACGCCGATGATCTTGTCGTGGGGGTGGCTTTTGACGGTTGGCAGAACGATGACGATCCTGTGAAGGCCTACCCCCTTAAGATTTTGAACTGGCACGAGGTGATCAATGATTTCCTCAATGAAATTCCTCTTGTCGTAACATATTCACCGTTGACGATGAGTCCCCGCGTCTACGAAAGAACCTTCGATGGTAAGGCCGTGGAGTTCGGCGTCTCCGATAAAATCCTTAACAGCGGAGTGGTCTTGTATGATCGCGACAGCAAAACCCTGTGGAACCAATTTGACGGGATGGCTTTGGCGGGTACGAAAACAGGAGGACATCTCGTTTCTTATCCTTTACAACTGGTTACCTGGGGAGAATGGATCAAGGAATATCCTTCGACCGTGGTTCTTTCCGAGGATACTGGCGTTGACCGTCCCTACGATCAATATCCCTACAATGATTATCAGGAAAGCAGTGATGTTTATTATTCGCTTGAACACAGCGATAACCGTCTGGATCCAAAAGACGTTGTTTACGCCGTTACGGTCGGTGATCAACGGAGGATGTATCCCGAAAAAGAGCTCCAGAAAACTCTGCCGGCCGGAGGAGGTTTTGATGACCAGTTTGCCGGAGTACATGTAAAGATCAGCTACGCTAAAAAGAGATTCAGTGCCGTGAATACTGACACCGGAAAAGATATCCCGTTCGAGATTTCCTATTATTTTGCCGAGGAAGCTTTTTATCCGGGGAGTGATATCTATCGCGCAGGAACCTGAGTTCAGACGAAGATCATTTCATCACGACCTACGCCGGTCCCGATGAAATCGATGCTACAGCCCAGGAGTTCCTCGATTTTTTTTACGTAATTCCGCGCGTGCTGGGGCAGGTCTTTGAAGGATTTGGCGTTTTTAATTGAGGTCTTCCATCCGGGGAAGCTCGATGTATTCGACTTCGATTTCGGCGAGCACGTCGGCCGATGCGGGGAAGCTTTCGAGCTTCTTGCCTTTATGGAAATAAGCGACGGCGATTTTGAGCGAATCCATTTCATCCAGGACGTCGAGTTTGGTGAGGTTCACACTGTCCATGCCGTTAATCATCACGGAATATTTTGAGGCGACGGCGTCGAACCAACCGCAGCGGCGCGGGCGACCCGTCGTGGAACCGAACTCTCCTCCCGTTTTGCGGATTTTTTCTCCGAGTTCATTGTCCAGTTCGGTGGGGAAGGGCCCGCGCCGACACGGGTTGAATAAGCCTTCATGATACCGATGATTGAACTGAGTTTTGTGGCGCCGACGCCTGACCCGGCGATGATTCCGCCGATGGAAGCGTTGGATGAGGTCACGAAAGGGTATGTGCCGTGGTCGACGTCGAGCAGCGTGGCATTGGCTCCTTCCATGAGGATTTTTTTGCCGGAAACGATGGCTTTGTTGACAAGTAAAGCGGTATCCGCAATGTAAGGTTTGATTTCGCCGACGATATCGCGGTACAGGTTCAGTTCGGCTTCAACGTCAAAAATGAAGTCGTACGTCTTTTGGAGCATGGAGACGTTCTCTCTCATGTGTTCCTCGAATTTATGGAAATCCAGAAGTTCGTTCACGCGGATGCCGATGCGGGAGATCTTGTCGGTATAGGCGGGGCCGATGCCTCTTCTCGTGGTGCCGACCTTTTTCTTCCCTTTGCGTTCTTCCTGGATCCCGTCGATTATTTTGTGGTATTCAAAGATAAGATGCGCCCGGTCGGAGATAAAAACTCTCCCCTGGACGTCAATACCTCCTTGTTTCAGTACTTTGACCTCTTCAAGGAATGTCGGGAGATGGACAACGCATCCGTTCCCGATGACGTTCATGGTGTCAGGATACAAAGCTCCCGACGGCATCAAATGAAAAATGTATTTTTTGTATTCGTCCGGTTTGGAAGGGTCTTTGACGTAGACGGTGTGGCCGGCGTTCGCCCCTCCGGTGGCGCGGACCACGAAGTCATACTCTTCGGCCATAATATCGACGAGTTTTCCTTTTCCTTCGTCACCCCATTGACCGCCGACAATTGCGCATACATTCCCGTGTTTTTGAAGATAATCAGCCATGGAGTGTGAATTTTAAGAGTATGGACGCATGAACATTATCATGTCCTTGTTCGAAAAAAAAGTTTTTCAAAAGCAGGTTTGAAATGGTCCCTGAGCTATGGTAAATTTCGGGTGTTTTATAAGCTTATCTTAAAGATATGATTGATCAGAGAGATCTTATCGCCCAGATTCCCAGCTGTTTGGACAAAACGGATTTCCCGCAACTTGGTGAGAAATATGAAGGCAAGGTTCGTGACAATTATATTAAGGGTGATCGACGTGTTTTGATTGCGAGCGATCGTCTTTCGGCGTTTGATAAGGTCATCTGTACCATTCCCTTCAAGGGACAGGTTTTAACGCAAATGGCGAAATTTTGGTTTGAGCATACCCACGACATTATCGGCAATCACGTCATGGAGTACCCGGATCCTAACGTTCTCGTCGCCAAACAATGTAAACCTTTACCGATCGAAATGGTTGTCAGAGGATATATCACGGGAGTCACCTCGACGAGCGCCTGGTATAACTATGAAAAAGGTGTCCGTGATTTTTGCGGCAACATTTTACCCGACGGGCTGAAGAAGAATCAGAAGTTTGACAAGCCCATTCTTACTCCTTCGACAAAAGCGGAGCACGGTGACCACGACGAGTCGGTTTCCCGTGAGGAAATCCTTAAGCGCACTACGCTTACCCCCGAGCAGTACGACAAGATCGCCGAGGCTTCATTGAAGCTTTACCAACGTGGCGTCGAGATCGCCGCGAAGCAGGGGATTATTCTTGTTGATACCAAATATGAGTTCGGGACGACTCCTGAAGGCGAGATCGTCGTGATCGACGAGATCCATACTCCCGACTCTTCACGTTTCTGGTTCGCCAACGAATACGATAAACGTTTCGCTGCCGGCGAAGAACAGAAGAAAATCGATAAAGAGTACCTGCGTGAATGGCTTGCCGAGCACGGTTTCCGCGGTGACGGCGAGGTTCCTCATATTCCTGATGAAATCAGAGCGGAAACGGCCCGACGCTATATTGAAGCTTTTGAGCTTATTACCGGCCAGACTTTCCAGGCTGAAGTCGGATCGGTCATTGACCGAATCACCAAGAATATTCAACAATACATGTAACGGATCGTGCCGTTGTTGCCTTTTACTTATCTCTACTCTCTCAATTTCCAATTATGGCAGACACAATGATTGTTCCACTCCTTCTCGGTTCCGAAAAAGACAGAGACTGGGCCAAGAAAATTACCGATGGTCTCGATGAATGGAATATTCCCCATAAAGTGATCGTGGTATCGGCTCACAAAGTTCCCGAACTTCTGATCAAGGTTATTGCGGAGTATAACGGTTTTGACGGTCAAGTTTGCTATGTGACCATTGCGGGTCGTTCCAACGGTCTTTCCGGTTGCACGGCGGGTTCATCGTATCATCCTGTGATCGCTTGTCCTCCCTTCGCGGATAAGGATGACATGATGGTCAATATCAACTCAACTCTGCAGATGCCTTCGGATACGCCCGTGTTGACCGTTCTTGATCCCGTGAACGTGGTCATGAACATCGTGAGAATTTTTGCTCTCGGCAATCCTGAACTTCGTAAAAAATATGAAGAGCACGTTCAGAAGGTAAAAGCCTCTTTCAAAATTTAATTTTTTTCCCACGACCGCATGCGAGACCCCATGTATAATATTTCTCCCCTGGATGGGCGTTATGACAAAAAAGTCGAGGGGTTACGCCAGTATTTTTCGGAAGCAGCTCTCATAAGATACCGTATCTATGTGGAAATCGAGTGGTTTCTTTTTTTATGTAATGGCCTGAAGCTTACGGGAACGAAAGAGTGGAAGCTAAAGGAAATTAAACAACTTCGTTCAATATACGAATTTTTCGACGCAACGGCCGCCAATAGGGTCAAAGAGATCGAAAAAACCACCAATCATGATGTCAAAGCTGTTGAGTACTATATAAAGGAGAGCCTGAAAGGGTCTTCTTTTGAACCATACTTTGAATTTATCCATTTTGCCTGCACTTCCGAGGACATCAATAATCTTTCTTACGCCCTCATGATTAGGGACGGTTTGCTGGGAGAAGTTATTCCATCGTTTACTGGAGTTTTGCAAGTTCTGGCAAGTCTTGCGTTGAAATATAAAAGTGTTGCAATGATGGCCCGGACACACGGTCAACCGGCTACACCTACAACACTTGGGAAGGAGTTCGTCAACGTGCTGGCGAGACTTCATGACCAGCTGGAAAGTTTAACGATGGTCAGGATTTTAGGAAAAATCAATGGTGCCGTTGGAAATTTTAATGCTCATGTTGTGGCTTACCCAAAAATAAACTGGATTGAGGCGAGCAAAAAATTTATTCACACTTTAGGGCTTGAACCGAACTTTTATACCACCCAAATTGAACCCCATGACTACGTTGCTGAACTGTTCGATGCCATGCGCCGAATGAACACAATCCTTTTGGATTTGAACAGGGATGTCTGGACCTATATCAGTCTTGGTTATTTCAAACAAAAGCTGAAAGCAGGGGAGGTTGGTTCCTCTACGATGCCCCATAAAGTTAATCCCATTGATTTTGAAAACAGTGAAGGAAACCTGGGGATGGCAAACGCTTTATTCGGATACTTTTCCGAAAAGCTCCCGGTTTCAAGGATGCAGCGTGATCTCACAGATTCGACAACCTTACGAAACATAGGTTCTGCATTTGCCTATTCTGTCCTTGCGTATAAAAATTGTATACAAGGTTTGCAAAAATTGGAATTAAATAAAAAGAACATAAGTGCCGACCTTGATCAAGCATGGGAATTGTTGGCTGAACCTATTCAGACGATGATGCGAAAATATAAGATTGAGAAACCTTATGAAAAGTTAAAAGAACGTACAAGGGGCAAGGTTGTCAATCGGCAAACCATCAGAAAATTTATCGATTCTTTAAAAATTCCCGCGGTGGAGAAAAAGAGGTTGAAAATGTTGACGCCTTCCAAGTATATTGGGCTGGCTACTGAACTTGTTGACGCTTACCCTTATGATTCTCTCTGACCGCGACATCAAAGCCCGTATGTTCAAGGGCGATATTGTTGTTGAATCGCCTGATAACGACCACATGGCCAACGTGGGCGCTTCTTCGATGGATCTGCGTCTCGGTAAATATTTCAAGATATACGATCATACTAAATATCCCGTTCTGGATCCGCTTCAACCGGAAACCTTCAAGAACATTGCCAAACTGATTGAGGTTGACCAGGAACGTGTTCCCTTCATCGTTCAGCCCGGGGAATTCGTATTGGGAGTCACGCTCGAAAAAATAAAGATCGCAGATGACCTGGTTGCCCGCGTTGAAGGCCGTAGTTCTTTGGGGCGTCTGGGAATAATTATCCATTCAACGGCAGGATTCGTTGATGCGGGATTTGAAGGCACGATTACTTTGGAGATTACGAACATCAATCGTATGCCCGTTGCTTTATATCCCGGCATGCGTGTCTGCCAGCTGGCTTTTGAGGAGATGAGTTCGGTAGCTGAGGTCCCTTACCATCAAAAGGGGAGTTCCAAATACCAGGGACAGGTTTATCCTGAAGAAAGTAAGATCGCCAATGATCCTGAGTTTTTGAAGAAAGTTCTCAAAAAAGCCGTTTGATCATTCCTCGTTCTCGTCGGAAGGTTCTTTGTTGATGCGCTCTCGCACTTCCTGATTGACGATTTTGTAAATGCCGGTCACTTCAGGTTCATCTTCATCTTTTTCCGTGCGCGTTTTTAGCCTTTTGGCGCTGAGGTTGATTGAGGACAGAAATTCGGCGTCGAAGAAGATCAGATCGCTGTCGTCCGGCTCGCGGAGATTTTTTCCGTCAACAATGCGTAAACCTCCGTTGGAGGTGTTTTTATTGGTGACGGTTTTCATGCCGCCGCAATGCGGAAAATACGCCTCGGTAGTGAACTGAGGGGCGTACATGAAGGCAGTACGGAGAAAATAGTAGAATCCCCCGTAACGATAAAGATCACTTCCTTCAGGGGTTGAAGAATGATCCTTTCCTTCAAGTTTTTGTATCGGCATAATTGTTTGAGGGTTAACAATTATAAACGTTGGCCGCAAAATACAATCAAGCTTCAGCCCGTTTTTTTACCGTCCGTTGTTCCGTTGAGAGTTTTGGTGATGTCTGAGGATATTTCGCCGCTTACGCTTTTTATCCTTACTCCCGTGGTTTCCAGTTCGGGTTCGATGGTTTGAGGTATTTCAATTTTTCGCATTCTCGCTTCTTTTTTTTCAAATCCGAACATCGTGAAATCGTCTTCGGAAAAATAGATTTTGGTGTAGCCTTTCAGAACTCTTTTATTGTTTCCATCAATGATTTTGATGTCATCGGTCAGGCCTTCATTGGTGATCTGAGCCATTCCGATGTTGTCGATGAAGCAGGTGGCCGTAAATCTTTTTCCTATTTTGATACGGAGTTTGAGTGCGAGCACGTCCGTGCCGTACGTGAAAGAATCTTCCCGGTTTTCAAGTGGTTGCTGTAAAGCAGACGCTGATGAATGTTCATTGGACATAATTTTTTGGTTAAAAAATTATGACTTTATTTAGGTTTATTTTGAATTATAGCAAAAATTTATGATTATGCAACTGTCGCATACGAAGAGTTTCAAAATGTGACGGCTATTTTCGCCTTTATTTCTGCGGGAAATTTGGTAAGATTTAGGGGTCTTATTTTTGAAGTTATGTTTCAGCCGGTTGATCCGAAGCAGTCATTTCCGCGGATGGAAGAAAATATTCTGAAGTTCTGGGATGATCAGCAGATTTTTGAAAAATCAGTGGAAGCCAGAAGGGATAAGAAAAAGTTCGTTTTTTTTGACGGTCCTCCTTTCGCGAACGGACTTCCTCATTACGGGCACATCATGGCGAACGCGCTGAAAGACGCCGTCACGCGTTACTGGACGATGAAAGGGTACTACGTGCCGAGAACAAACGGCTGGGACTGCCACGGCCTTCCGGTCGAATATGAAATCGAAAAAGAGCTCGGCTTGAGCGGGAAAAAGGATATCGAAAAAATGGGCGTGGAAGCGTTCAATTTGAAGTGTCGCGAAAGTGTTTTTCGCTACACCAAAGAATGGGAAGTCCTGTTGAAACGTATCGCCCGCTGGGTTGACTTCAAAGAAAGTTACGCCACGCTTGACAATACGTACATGGAATCCATCTGGTGGGTTTTCAGCCAGATATGGAAAAAAGAGATGGTCTATCTCGGGTATAAAAGTATGCATATTTGCCCGCGCTGCGAAACCCCGCTTTCAAATTTTGAGGTCAGCCAGGGATATAAGGACGTGACGGATCTTTCCGTGACGGCGAAGTTCAAACTCGACGATGAGGACGCCACCATTCTGGCGTGGACTACGACTCCCTGGACTCTCCCCGGAAACGTGGCGCTTTGTTTCGGTCCGAAGATCGAATATGTGAAAGTGGGCGTTAAATATGATGACGGAAAGGAAGAGGTGTACATTGTGGCGAAAGATCGCGTGGAGGTGTTGTTCAAAGATATGAACTATAACGTCCTCGAAAAGGTCGATCCGAAGAAAATGGAAGGCCGCAAGTACGTTCCGCTTTTTGATTTTTATAAGGATGAGGTCGCCAAAAGCGCGACGGGGTACAGTGTTGTTCTCGATCCTTACGTTTCCACGGAGGAAGGAACGGGTATCGTCCACATTGCGCCGATGTTCGGTGAAGAGGACTATAACGTGGCGATGAAATACAAGTTGCCGTTGATCCAGCATGTTTCGATGGACGGTACGTTTAAGCCTGAAGTCACCAACTGGGTCGGGAAGTTTTCCAAAGGTCAGGACCAGAACATCGTCGAAGAGCTCAAGAAAAACGGTAAGGTTTTTTCCTCGATGAATATTCGTCACAGTTATCCTCATTGCTGGAGATGCGATACGCCTCTCCTCAACTATTCAACACGTTCTTTTTTCATCAAGGTGAGTGAGCTCAAGCCGCGTTTGCTCAAAAACAACAAAAAAATTCACTGGCAGCCCGAGCACATTCGTGACGGACGATTCGGCAAGTGGCTTGAAGGCGCCCGTGACTGGGCGGTTTCCCGCAATCGTTTTTGGGGTTGTCCCATCCCGGTCTGGACGTGTGACGAAAACCATATGGTCTGTATTGCTTCAATCGAAGAACTCAAAGAACGTAGCGGCGGGAAATTTCCGATGAGGGACGACGAACTTGACCTTCACAAGCCGTACATTGACGAGATTACCTTCGAGTGCGCCAACTGTGGAAAGAAAATGAAGAGAGTTCCGGATGTTTTGGATTGCTGGTTTGAAAGCGGTTCAATGCCGTACGCCCAGCTCCATTATCCTTTTGAGAACAAACAGGAATTCGAAGATAATTTTCCGGCGAACTTCATTGCCGAAGGTCTGGACCAGACCCGCGGCTGGTTTTACACGCTGCACGTTTTGGCCTCGATCCTTTTTGACAAACCTGCATTTAAGAACGTTATCGTGAACGGGATCCTTTTGGCCGCCGACGGCGAAAAACTTTCCAAGCGCAAGAAAAATTATCCCGATCCGAACGTTCTTTTTGATACGAAAGGTGTGGATTCCACGCGTATGTTTTTGTATGCCAGCACCGCACCTTTGGCCGAAGACGTCAGGTTTTCTGAAAAACACGTGGAGGAGATGGTCAAGAAGTTCACGCTTCCTCTTTGGAACAGCTACAGCTTTTTCGTGACCTACGCCAATATCGATCAATGGAAACCCAAGAAAGGGAAGGATTTTGAGCCCAAACATAAACTGGACAAATGGATCCTTTCGGAACTTAACCAGCTCATTCAGGCGGTGACGGAAAACATGGACGACTATAATCTGACGAAAGCGACGCGTCCGATGATGGATTTCGTCGATAACCTCAGCAACTGGTACATCCGCCGCAGCCGTCGCCGTTTCTGGAAATCCGAGAACGATACGGACAAGGTCGAAGCTTACCGGACACTTCATACCGTGTTGGTGGAATTTTCGAAGCTGCTCGCTCCGTTCATGCCTTTTCTCGCCGATGAGATTTACAGGAATCTGACCGGTGAAGAATCCGTTCATTTGGCGAACTGGCCCAAGGCGAAAACTGCGCACATCCAGCCGGAGCTCAATGAGGAAACGGCTCTCGTTCGCAAGATCGTCACGTTGGGTCATGCCGTCCGCGACAAGGCCAATATTAAAGTCCGTCAGCCGTTGGGGCTGGCACAGGTTGGTGTCCCGGTTACCGTTGATGCGAAACTCGTGTTGGCACAGAAAGACGTGATCTGTGAAGAGCTGAACGTGAAAGATCTGGAAATTTTAAGTGACGTTCAGGATATCGTGAAATACTTCGTGATGCCGAATGCGCGCGTGCTCGGTCCGAAGTACGGGAAAGACGTCCAGACGATCATCCAGAAAGCCAAGGCCGGGGATTTTAGCATCGAAGACGGGGGCAAAGTGAAGGTCGGTGAATTTACGCTCGAACCTGATGAGGTCCAGGTCGGTTTCCAGGGGAAGTCCGGGTTTGACGTCGCCAGTGCGGACGGGATTTCGGTGGTTCTTGATACCACGGTTTCCAAAGAACTCAAACAGGAAGGTTACGCCCGCGAAGTTGTCCGTTTCATCCAGGATCTTCGGAAAGATGCGTCATACAATGTGGACGACAGAATTTATGTTCTTGTCGCTGCAGAAGGGGAAGTTGCCGATGCCGTGACAAAGTTTGCGGATTACATCAGCCGTGAGACTCTTGCCATCGAGCTCCAGCAGAAGGGTGATTTGGAGTGGGACAAGGAAAAAACCGTGGATGTGGAAGGAACCGCAGTGAAGATTGCGGTGAGACGTGGATAAAGCTATAATCCGTACAGCGTTTTTAGAAAATTATGCTCAAGAAAATTCTTATCGGCATTGTCCTCAACGGTATCGCACTCTACGCGGTGGCAAAACTGGTTACGGATCTGCAGTACACCGGCGGATTCATGTTCTTTTTGATCGGCGGCGTTATCATCGGAACGCTCAATACCTTCGTAAAACCTTTGATGAAGCTGCTATCTTTCCCGGTGGTCATGCTCACGGCCGGATTGTTCAGTTTTGTCATTAACGTCATCATCTTTTGGTTGACTGTCAAGGTTGTGAATGGTATACATTTTTCCGATGTCACGGTCACCGTGGGCAGTATCTGGACATATTTTATCGCTGCGCTGGTTTTCGGCATCATGAACTGGATCCTGCATATTTTAATTCCTAATAAATAATTGTCTCCGTTATGTTCCACACGATTTTGAAATATTTCGAACTGGTCGTTTCTTTCCTGCTCATTGGTGCGATTCTTGTCCAGAACAGAAGTTCCGGGCTGAGCGCCACCTTTGGAGGCAGCGGCACTATCCACGTCAAAAAACGCGGAGCTGAAAAGGTCATTTACAATGCAACTATTGTCCTCGCTGTTCTCTTCGTAGGCAGCTCGATTCTTGCACTTTTTGTGCGCTAGAAGGGGTTCGTTCAATTTTTCTCTTCGTTTATGAAGCGACTGTGGAAGATATTCGTCAGAGTTCTTCGCTCGTACAGTGTTGAAGAAAAAGTCATCACTATTATTGTTTTCGGGATCGTGGTTTTTGTTTTGGCCCAAGCGATTGTTGATGTTTTTAAAAGACCGAATGTTTTTACCATGGACGGGCGTTCTTTTACGGAAGGAATGGTCAGTGACCGGCCGGTCATCATCAATCCGCTTTACGTGGACTTTAACGATTCGGGGCGCGATATTTCGAGCCTGGTTTTTTCGGGTTTAAGCAAATATGACCCCGCAAACCACGCTTTCGTCGACGATATGGCTACTTTGGCGATTTCCGAGGATAAAATGACCTACAGCTATACGCTCAAGCCGAACATTCTTTGGCAGGACGGACAGCCGGTGACGGCTGATGATGTGTATTTCACCTACCATGACATCATTCAGAGTCCGGATTTCCAGAATCCGGTCATCAAGGTCGATTTTGACGGGGTTGATATCAAGGAGGTCAACAGCAAAACGATCGAGTTCAAGCTCAAGAAACCCAACGCGTTCTTCATCACCAATATGAACGTCGGCATTCTGCCGAAACACCTTCTGGCCGATACGCCGGTGTCCGAACTGCCCACTTCGCAGTTCAACGTGAAACCAGTGGGGACGGGTCCATACATGGTTGATGCTCCCGTGGAGATTTTTGATGACGGAAGAGAGAAAGTTTCCTTGAAAGCTTTTGAGAATTTTTACGGCAACAGGCCGCAAATTAACCAGATCCATTTCAATATTTATCCGAATTTCGATAATCTGCTCGATGAAATCGGCACGGTCAATATTATCGCCAAGGTTCCGACCGCGAACCTGGGCGACGTTCAAAAGACGGGAAGGTTTTCTTTGATGAACTACGAACTTCCCCAATATACCGCCGTTTTCTTCAATATGGATAACGAAGCGCTTAAAAAAGACAAGGTAAGGGTCGGACTCCTGAAAGCGGTCGATAAGCAGCAATTGCTTAAGCAATTCAGCGATAAAATTGCCGTCGATACCCCCTTGCTGGAGTTGAACCAGGAAGATTGGATTTATAAACCGAGCCTCGAAGAGGCGCAGGGAGCGATGTACGATGCCGGATACAAGATCGACAAGACCAAAGACCAGCCTTTCCGTGTGGATAAGGACGGAAAACAGCTTTCGTTCACGCTTCTTGCGCGAGCATATGATGAAGGGACGGCTTTGGCCGATGAAACCCAGAAAACCGTTCAGTTTTTAAAGGACCAGTGGGCTCAGCTTGGCATTGCCATCGATGTTCAGATGGTTGATGGAGATACCTACCTCAAACGCCTCCAGGCGAGAGATTACGACATGGCGTTAGTTGGGCAGAGCCTTGGATACAACCTCGATACTTATTCCTACTGGCATTCGACCCAGGCTACCGCCAAAGGGTTGAATCTTTCCAATTACAAGAGTTTCGCGGCGGATCAGCTCATTGAGAAGATCCGTGACACTTTTGATCCGACCGTGAAAGCCGATGACCTCAAACAATTGGCAAAGGTGATTGCTGACGACGTTCCGGCCGTGTTTTTGTACAGACCGAAATACACGCTGGCCACAGACAACAAGGTCCATGGCCTTACTCTCGACAATCTTGCTTTCCCCAGCGACCGTTTTGCAGGCATCGCCAAATGGTGCGTCGTCTGTCAGTAAGTTTTGCTTTTTCCCGGGTCCTTCAGTACAATTTGATCGATATATTTCTTCATATTCGAACTATGCAGGTTATTTTACGGCAGAACGTTCCCAACCTCGGCAAGAAGGGCGAAGTCAAGAACGTCAAAGACGGATATTTCATGAATTTTCTCCAGCCGAGAAACCTTGCGGCGGTTGCGACTGCTGCCGCGGTGAAACATTCCGAAGAAATTCGAAAGCGCGAGGTTGTCCAGCATGAACGTATCCAGGAACAGGCCTCGGAAATCAAGGAAAAACTTAAGGGATTGAAGATCACCCTCAAGGCCAAAGCCAAAGGAGATAAACTTTACGGTTCCATTACTGAAAAGGAGATTCTTGACGCTCTCGAAGAGAAAATCAACGTGCGACTCGAAAAGGACAATCTACTCCTTTCCGAGCACATCAAGGTGGTGGGAACCTATGAGGTCCCGGTGCGTCTTACGGAAGGCGTGGAAGGAAAATTCACGCTTGATGTCAAAGCTGAAAAGTAGGCGTTTTATCCATTATTCTTGACATGTTGTTCAAAGGGAAAATCCTCGGCATTGATTACGGTACACGGAATATAGGCCTGGCTGTCAGTGACGACGCCAGGCTTTTGGCTTTTGGAAGAGGTGTTTTGGACAGGACCAAAGGGTTTGATGATGTGGTCCGGAAAATAAAGGCGCTCTGCGAGAAAGAAAATGTCAGCGTGATCGTTTTCGGCTTGCCTCTCGATGATGAAGGCCAAGAAGTGGAAACGGCGGGGAAAATACGTAATTTCGTCAAAAAATTTGGATTACACTTTCCCGGAATGCCCATCCATTTTATCGATGAATCTTTTTCTTCCTTTGAAGCTCAGAATTTACAGCGTGAATCCAAACGTTACGGTCACGACGACGAACTTGCCGCCACGATCATTCTCCAGCGTTATCTGGATACGCTTTGATTCGCTTTTTAGAGCTTTTTTGGCTATACTTCCTTTGAAATACTTCGTTTAAGACTCGTATGGAGTTGCTCGACATTCTGTTATGGTTGATTGGTGGCATCGTCGCTTTTGTTCTCTTCCTTGTATTGTTGGAACTTTTTGTCCGTTCACAGCAAAAGAGACGCTGCGGGAAAGAACCTTCAACCGTGCTTTCGGTCCGTGTGTCCAAGGATAATGAAACGGGGCCGATTGTCGCAGAACAGATCTTTTCAACCGTCCACGGGATTGCCAAGAAATTGAGTTTCTGGGATCGTCTTCGCGGGTATGATCAAGATCAGGTGAGTTTTGAAGTTGCGAACATTGGCAGAAGTATCAGATTTTTTGTTCATTTTCCGACGAAATTGAGGAACCTGGTCGAAGGTCAGATCTACGCCCAGTATCCCAACGTTGAAATCGTTGAAGTGGAGGACTATGCGTCACCGAGTGAGGTTGAGGTCAGTCCCGGTGAACAGAAATCACCGGAGGAGGGAAGGTCCGTGGCTATCATTCCGGCAGCGAACGTCCCGGCGATGAAAGAAATAACTCCAGGCAAGTTCAATAAAATCAGTGAATTCAAAAATGCCGTGGGATTGGAACTGGCGCTTGCCGAACCGGATATTTTTCCGATCAAGCGTTATCCTCAATTTGAGGATAAAAAAGCGAAAGTTTCCCTCGATCCACTTGCAGCCGTTACGGCGACGCTCGCCAAGTTCAACGATAACGACGAGCAGGCCTGGATCCAGATCATCGCCAAACCGATGGAAGAGAAATGGCGCATGGTTTTCGTCAAATGCATCCGGATTTTAAAGAAAGGCATTTTCCTCAACATCGACACGTTCCAAAAGGCCTATGCGCGGGCATTCTGTACCAGAAGCAAGCTTTTGCGCATCATATTTTTCCCTGTGTACTGGATCATGTGGTTTCAGGGTGTTTTTTCAGGGACTTCCGTTCTGGATGCTGGCGGTCACGGTTCCGATGAAGAGGTTGAAGAACAGATTTCCAAAACCCATGAGAAAGAGACCTCGATGGTCGCCGCGATCGACAAAGTCGGCAAACTTCTCTATGAGGTCAGTATCCGTATCGTCTATGTTCCCAAGGAAAAAAATCCAGACGTCGCTCTGCTGAAACTCAGAGAAATCGCGGGTTCCTTCAAACAGTTCAACATTCCGCATCTTAACGGATTTCACGTCGAAAAAATCATCAAGAGCGATGCCATCGTGGAGACTTACCGTAAACGTGAAATGAGCCATCCGTTTGTGCTGAACGTGGAAGAACTGGCGACGATCTACCATCTCCCGAACACCACCGTCATGACGCCGAATATTTATTGGGTGCGTTCCAAGAAGATCGAACCTCCCAATGATCTGCCGACGCCCAAATCCGTTCCGGAAGCCGATTTTACCATGCTCGGAAAAACGAACTTCCGCGGCAGCAATCAGGAGTTCGGTATCAAGACCCTGGACCGTCGCAGACACATTTACATCATAGGTAAAACGGGTATGGGTAAATCCACGCTGCTTGAGAACATGATCTTTTCGGACATCCAGGCCGGCAAAGGGGTGGGCGTCGTGGACCCGCACGGTGATCTCGCCGAAGCCGTGCTTGATTTTGTCCCATCGAGGAGAACGAATGACGTCATCTTGTTCGATCCTTCGGACCGCGACTATCCGGTTGCGTTCAATATGCTTGAAAATATCGATCCTGCCTTGAACACGATCGTATGTTCTGGGCTGGTGGGCATTTTTAAGAAGATTTACGGTGAAAGCTGGGGTCCCCGTCTTGAACACATTTTGCGCAATACGATTCTTTCCCTGCTGGAGTATCCGAATACGACGATGCTCGGTATTCCCAGGGTTTTGCAGGACAAAGAGTTCAGGGGACGTGTTATCCGCAAGATCAAAGACCCTATCGTCAAAAGTTTCTGGATGAATGAGTTCGAAAAGATGGATCCCAAGAACCGCGTCGAAGCAATCTCGCCGATTTTGAACAAAGTCGGACAGTTTCTTTCTTCCCCGATCATCCGGAATATTCTCGGCCAGCCGCAAAGTACGCTTGATCTGCGTTTTGCGATGGATCACAACAAGATCATTATCGTCAACCTTTCCAAGGGAAGGATCGGTGAAGACACGTCGTCGCTTTTGGGTGCCATGATCATTACCAAGTTCCAGCTCGACGCCATGAGCCGTGCCAATGTTCCGGAGAAAGATCGTAAGGATTTTTACCTTTACGTTGATGAGTTCCAGAATTTCGCGACCGACTCTTTCGCGACGATTCTTTCCGAAGCCCGTAAATATCGTCTCAACCTCACCATGGCCAACCAGTATATCGCCCAGATGCCGGAAGAGGTCCGAGATGCAGTGTTCGGTAACGTCGGTACGATCATTTCCTTCCAGGTAGGTTTCGATGACGCCGAGTATTTGAGCGGTCAATACGGTGAGGAAGTGCTCCCCAATGATCTCGTCGCTCTCAGTAAATATACCGCGTATTCGCGTCTGCTCATCGACGGTATGCCTTCCAAAACGTTTTCGTTCGACACGCTGCCTCCACCGAACCTTGAGGTCGAAGAAGGCCGCAAAGAAAAAGTCATCAAGCTTTCACGCGAACGTTACTCCACTCACCGCGAGATCGTGGAAGATAAAATCCGCCGCTGGAGCGAGGGTGCCCAGATTGGAGAAGGGGATGATAAAAAACCGTTACCGACACGAAAAAATAAACCGACGCTTCCGTCCAAAGAGGTTCCACCCAAAAAGCCGGGTTCGGAGGACTAATAAGAGTTATGTTTGTTATCCGAACATCGTTCTGTGAGTCTCGGGTCCATTTGCCGATCCTCGGCGATTTTGTATTCGATCTTTGCTCTTCTGATACTGTCGTTGATGTCCTCAATTTTCCCGAAAAGTTCCGGATCTTGCGTGTAGAGGCTCAGGGCGTTGTAGCAGGCGCTTTTGCAGTCGGATATGACACTGTGGACGTCCTTGAACGTTGAACACTGGCGGTTACCGCTTTCAATGCTGTTCATGTAAAAAGTGATGCTTTTCCCAAGACTTTTGCAGTCTCTGAGATTGGATTCGAGTGCATTCTTTTTCAGTTCCTTTTCGTTTTCCTGAGCTTTTTCGATACCTTCTTTTTCGCGTTGCTGGGCTGTAGCGACCTCTTCATTGATTTTATCCCTAAGGGCGTTCTGTTTGAATCCATTGTATCCCGTGCAAAGGCCAGTACCAAATGCGAGCGCGCCGACGAGCATGGTTTTTTCGAAGTGTCCGAACTTTTCCATGGTTTCTGGTGAAAGGTTTGTTATTATAGTATTTTTTTTATGTATGTCAAATTTTGCCGCAGGGCCGCGAACTCTTCGCAAAGGAGGCATGAGCGTGCTATGCCGAAGCTATCTTCTTCTTTTTTTCTTCGGCGCTGGTTTTCCTTTTTGGAGGAGGACGGCGACTCCAGGAAGGACTTTCCCTTCAAGGAATTCCAGCATGGCGCCTCCTCCGGTTGATACAAAAGTAAAATGTTCTTCTTTGAAGCCAAGTCGTTTGACGGCTTCGATGGTGTCTCCGCCTCCGAGGATACTTTTGACGTTACGTGACCAGACAAGCGTTTGCGCGATAACGGCGGTGCCGTGACTGAACGGCTTGAGTTCGGAGAGGCCGAGCGGGCCGTTCCAGATGACTGTTTTTGATTTCTTGATGACCTCGGCGAATTTCTTGAGGGTTTTCGTGCCGATATCAAGAATTTTCATCTCACCGATGACGTCTTCGACAGGAATGTCCAGTGTCTGGGCGTCGTTCGTGATTTCATCGGCCACGATGACGTCTTCAGGAAGAACGAAGGGGATGTGCATCTGTTCGGCGGCCATCAGAGTATCCTGGGCGACATTGAGCTTGTTGGCTTCATACAGAGATTTCCCGACGTTATATCCTTGCGCTGCGAGAAAAGTGTTGGCCAGCCCACCCCCGATAAGAAAGGTGTCGGCTTTTCCGAGAAAGTTTTCGATGATGCCGATTTTGGTGTCGATCTTGGCCCCTCCGATGACCATCGTCAGCGGTTTGGCTGGTTTTTGGGTAAGTTTGGTGAGCTCTTCGATCTCTTTTTGCATGAGAAATCCGGCGTAGCTCGGGAGATACCTGGCGATGCCTGCCGTGGAAGCGTGGGCTCTGTGGGCTGTGGCGAAAGAATCACTGACGTAGACGTCGGCGAGTCCGGCGAGCTGTTTTGCGAAAGCTGGATCGTTTTTTTCTTCCCCGATGTGGAAACGCAGGTTTTCCAGAAACATCATCTGGCCGGGCTTCAGTTCTTCGGCGGCTTTCCGTACGGCGGGTCCGACGCTTTCTTTCATCATTTTTACGGGTTTTTTGAGCAGTTTGGCCATATGTTCTGCAGCCGGACGCATGCTGAGGTCTTTGACGACCTTCCCCTCCGGGCGTCCCATGTGGGAGCAGAGGATGATTCTGGCTTTTTGCTTCAGGAGTTGCTTGATGGTGGGAAGCGTCTGTACGATGCGGGTGTCTTCAGAAACTTTTCCGTTTTTCATGGGAACGTTGAAATCCACACGTAAAAGGATTCGTTTTCCTTTGAGGTCGACGTTTTGGAACTTTCGAATATTCATAGACTGAACGAAAAGATTACTGTCTGTATTGTAATGGCAGTCGTCCGGAATTTCCAGCTTATCGTCTGAGCAGCATGGCCATTTCTATCGCGGATTCTGCGTATTCTTTTCCTTTGTTCATTTTTCCTTTCGCCACGCGTTCTTTGGCCTGTTTGAGGTTGTTGGTGGTGAGAATGCCGAAGATAATGGGGGTGTCGCTGCAGAGGCTGATGTCCATCAAGCCGCGGTAGCATTCGTTGGCAACGAGGTCGAAATGGGGAGTGTCTCCGCGGATGACGACTCCAAGGCAGATAATGACGTCGTAACGGTCTTTGAGCGCCAGGACGTTTGCGGTTACAGGAATTTCCAGAGCCCCTGGGACGCGGTACAGATCCATGTTTTTTTCCTTCACTCCGTGTTTGACGAGCGTTTCGCGTGTGTTTTTGAGCAGTTCATTGCCGATATTGTCGTTATATCTGGAGAGGATAATCGCAAATTTGAAAGATTTTCCGTTCAGTTTTTCCGGCATTGATTTGGAAGTTTTCATGGAAGGTTGAATCAAGAATTAGTTTTCTGTTTTTATCATTTTAAATGAATCCGCGCTCTTTGAGAAAGAAATAGTTGGATTCGTCTTCTTTGTGATCGAGGAGATTCTCGAGGTAGCGGGCCAGCAGGTCTATTTCCACGTTCACCAGACCGTGTTTTTTGAGCTGTTTGAGGTTGGTGTTTTTGAGAGTATGGGGGATAAGGCTGATTTCAAAACTCCGGGAATTGATTTTGGAGATGGTGAGGCTCACGCCGTTGACCGTTACCGACCCTTTGAGGCTGAAGTATTTGCCCATACCTTTGGGATAATCAATGGTGAGAATCCTGGATTCACCTTCTTTTTTTTCGTCCGTTATTTTTCCGATAAAATCCACGTGTCCGCTCACAAAGTGGCCGTGAAAACGGTCGGAAGCCTGCATTGCAGGTTCCAGGTTCACGGATGTTTTTGGTTTGTAGCCGTCGCTGATCGTCAGCTTGAGTGTTTCCGGGATGGCTTCGACAGTGAAAATCCGCCCCTTTTTTCCGGTCACGGTGAGGCAGGCTCCGTCGACGCTCACGGAATCCCCGGGTTTCAGTTTGCGGACCGTTTTCGGGGCTGATATGGAAAATGTTTTGAGCCCTTTTTCTCTTTGACGCTGTCGATGATGCCGATCTCCTGAATGATTCCTGTGAACATAAACAGTATTGTTTGAAGACCTCTTTATTGTTGATGAATATGGGAAAAAATGCAAGGTGACCTGGCAGCCGTTTTTAAAGATTTTTTAGGTTCGGCTGAGATTTTTTTCATCGTCGGACGGTTATGATCGGGATGTTTATTTTTTAACTTTTCAGTTATGAGAAGTGTCAACAAAGTCCTCTTAATGGGGCACCTGGCTACCCAGCCGGAAATGAAAATGACCACCGGCGGTCATACCGTCACGACGTTCAAAGTCGCCACCAATCGTGACTGGGTGAACAAAGACGGCGAAACGAAGCCCAATGCCGATTTCCACAAGATCGTGGCCTGGCGCAAACTCGGCGAGGCCTGCGGTGAATATCTCAAAAAAGGTTCCGGGGTCTACGTGGAAGGCCATCTTTCCAGTCATCACTTCAAGGATAAGGAGGGTAATAATCGAAAATCCACAGAGATCATTGCCGATGTCGTGAATTTTATCAGCATTAAGAAGTCCAAGGACGCCGATGAAGTCACACTGGTGGATGTTCCGGCATAAGGACGTTTACTTCAACCATGGGGTCGACTACAATGTGGATAAGTTTTTTTCGCCGACTCCATGGTTTTGAGTGTTGTCATCCCGACGTTTAATCGCGCGGCCATTCTTCAGGAATGTCTCGACGCGGTTTTGCATCAGGATCTTCCTCATAATGATTATGAGATCATCGTCGTTGATGACGGGAGCACTGACGAGACGCTCAAGGTTTTGGAACGCTATGCCGCCAAGCATAAAAATGTACGATCTTTTCGGCAAAAAAATCAGGGGCAGGGGATTGCGAGAAATCTCGGCATCGAACACGCACAGGGCAATATTGTGGTGATGATCGGCGACGATATCATCGTCAAGGAAAGTTTTTTGAGCGAGCATCTCCGTTACCATCTGAGGCATGGAAAAGAAAACGAGGCGGTACTGGGATTGACGCTCTGGCATCCTAAACTCCACATCACTCCTTTCATGAAGTGGCTGACGAACGGATCCACGGTTTTCGGAAGGTTCGGCGGGCACCAGTTCGCTTACGAGAAACTGGAGGGGAAAACGGAAGCCGATTACAATTTTTTCTACACTTCCAACATTTCGTTGAAGCGTTCACTGCTGGACAAGTACCCTTTCGATCCCTCCTTTTCAGGGTACGGATGGGAGGATATTGAGTTAGGATACCGGCTTTATCTCCGTGAGGGCCTGAAACTTTATTACAATCCCGATGCCGTCGGGTACCACGATCACGTCATGACCGAAGCCAGCCTTGAAGACAGGATGCGCAATATTGGCAGATCCGCCTGGATTTTCCATAAGCGATATCCGGAACTGCATAAGGTTCCCGGAACACTGAAGAGGTTCGTTTTTCATCTCCTGTCTTTCCCCCTCGTCGTCCGTTTTTTCAAGCTTGTGAATCATAATTTTTACTATTACTGCCTTTCCAAAAAGTATTTTTTGCTGGGTTTGAAAGAAGGGGCCGGGGCGATAAAACGATAAAAGCTTTTGTTTCTCCCGAAAATTTTTTATAATGAGAGAAGTTTTTGTCCTTTTGATTTATGCATTTCAAACGATTCATTGCTTCCGCACTCGTCGCCACCATGGGGATGGGATTGTTATCGGGTTGCGTCAAGAAAGACCAGCCGGTTGTTCAGAAAACGCAAAAGGTAAATCTCGTCTATTACAGCCTTTTTGATAATGAAGATGTCATGCAGCCGCTCATTCAGCAGTATTCGGCCCAACATCCCAACGTCACCATCACGTATCGAAAATTCACCGATCCGGTTGAATACATGAATTTGATCATCAATGAACTTGCTGAGGGACAAGGGCCTGATATTTTCTCGGCGCCGAACTATTGGTTTTTGAGGAACGTCCGTAAAATTTCTCCGTTGCCAACGGCGACTTTTTCACCGCAGCAGTTTGAACAGACCTTTGTGAGCGTGGCCAATGACGACCTTGTCCTGCGTGATCCCACCGACGGCCTGAGTAAGGTTTACGGCATTCCGCTGTACGTCGATACACTCGCGCTTTACTACAATAAAGCCGCTTACGATGACAAGATTCCTTCACAGGGGAAACCGGCCGCTACGTGGGAAGGCCTCAAGGACGATGTTTTCAAGCTGACCAAGACGGACAACAGTTTCGAGCGTTTTCAGGTGGCCGGCATCGCCATGGGCAGAGCCGATAACATTGCCCGTGCTGTCGATATTCTTTATTTACTGTTGCTCCAGTACAAGACGCGTTTCTACAACGACAATATTTCCAAGACGGCTTTCGTGAACCAGCAGGTCACGACGGCAACCGGGCTGCTCATCAATCCGGCTTCGGAAGCTTTGCGTCTGTACACCAGTTTCGCCCTCCCAACGAACAAGAACTATTCATGGAACGATTATCTTTCGAGCCCCGATTCTCCGGTAAAGGAAATGGAAACTTTCGCCAAGGGCAAGGTGGTTATGATTTTCGGGTATTCTTACCTTTACGAACAGATCAAAGCCGAGATCAAAGACCTTCAGAGTAAAGGCGTCCAGACGATCGATCCCAATGACATCCGCGTCAGCGTCGTTCCGCAAGTCAACGATCCTGCGACATCGACCGAACCGCGCGTGGCCTATGCCAACTATTATGCAGACACCGTCGCCAGAACTTCACAGCATCCCGATGAGGCTTGGGATTTTCTCCTGTTCCTGAGTTCAAAGGCTAATCTGACCTACTACAATTCCAAAACACATGAGCCTTCGAGCCGCCGCGATATGATCGAAGACCAGAAGAAAGATCCGGTGTACGGGGTGTTCGCAGAACAGACCGGATACGCCAAGAGCCTGCCCGTCTATGATTACGACCGTTACGTGACGATCTTTTCGCAGGCGATCACCAATGTTCTTGCTACCACTTCACCTGAAGATGCCATGAGGAACGCAGCTTCGGCCATCGACTCCCTGCTGCCGGCGACAGGACTTATACCGGCACTGCCCAAATCGGCATCGACTCAACAAAGTTCTCAGTAATCCCAACAAGACAAATGGTGACTTTCTTGCGACAAGCTCGAACATCTTGGGCACACTTTTGCAAAACGCTTACCTTTCTCAAAGTCAGCAGGTTTTTCCTGGCGCTTTTTCTCCTGACGTTTTTCTTCCAGGTTCGTTCTTTGCTCTATGCCGTTCCGGTTTACCAGAGCGGAGAGTTCGATTTCTATTCGTCGTTCTTTTTGTATTTCAGTGATATCTGTTTTTTTCTGGCGTTTATTTCATGGGGAATGAGCTTGTGGAAAGAGGAAGGAGAGTGGCATTTCCATCTCGGGGACGACATGCTCAGTTTTATTTTGCTTGCCTTGTTGCTCGTGATGATCGGCAATATTTTTTTGGTGCCGCGGACCGAGCTCCAGTTTTTTGCCATGTTCCGGTTCGCGGAACTGTTGCTGCTTTATCTTATGGTGGTGAACAGGGTTCTGCGCCAGGAACAGATCGTGTTCTATCTCTTGTTCGGACTTTGTTTTCAGGGGCTGCTGGCGTTGTATCAATATGTGCTTCAGCAATCGGTGGGATTGACGTTCTTGGGCGAGGCATCAGTCAATACGTCGACGCTTGGGGTCGCGAAAATCGACCTCGGCAACCAGCAGATTTTGAGGGCTTTCGGAACGCTCCCGCACGCCAATGTGCTTGGCGGGGTCATGTTCATGGGGATCATCTATAGCGTAGCGCTCATAAAAAAGTACCGTTGGTTCATCGCCGGGGTTTTGTGGCTGCTGGCGATGGGTTTGCTTTTTTCTTTTTCGAGGAGCGCTTTTTTCGCGCTGATCGCCGCCTTTCTGGTTTACATATCGATTCAGAACAGTAAGATCGTGATGAAGTACATGGTTCTTGCCATGAGTTTTCTGTTGTTTTTTATCGTCGTTTTTGGACTTGAGAACGTCGTCGTCAACCGGCTGATGTTCGAAGATCAGGCTTCGACGGTCGAGCGCACGATGTACCTGAAGATCGGAATGGATATGCTTTATGCCCAACCTCTCGGAGTCGGGCTTGGAGGGTTCACGCTGCAAATGCAGGACTATACGACTACCAAACTCACGCCGTGGCTGTTCCAGCCCGTCCACAATATTTTTCTTCTGATGGCCGATGAGTCCGGTCTGGTGGGAGGTGCGCTTTTTCTCGCTTTATTCTGCTACAGTTTTTACCGACTTCTGAGGATCATCAAACATCAAAAAACGCCGGAAAACCGTTTTTCGGTCACACTTCTGTTGTCGATGCTCGCCGGCATTATCGTCATAGGCATTTTCGATCATTACTTCGTGACGATCTATCAGGCCCAGGTGATGCTTTTTATTTACTTCGGGTTTGTGAGCAGTTTGCTGAGCAGCGAGCGGTTGCCTGCGAGGAATTCCTGAACCGTCATGGCATTTTTGCCTTCGATCTGGATTTTTTCCGGAATGATTGATCCCTTTTTGGTTCCGATGGCGATGGAACTTTTTGAGAGTTCCCTGAAAGCTCCCGGTTGGAGCTGAAGGTTTTCGTCCACTTTCGCTTCAAGGATTTTGAACCGTTTGCCGTCGAGAAAAAAGTAGACGGACGGCCATGGGGTGTAGGCCCGGATTTTGTTGTGGATTTCAAGGGCCGTCGATGTTTTCAAGTCAATGAGACCATCCTCTTTGGTTATCTTGTGGCAGAATGTTGCTTTGCCCTCGTCTTGCGGGATTGGATGGATTTCGTCTTCAGCGAGGTCTTTCAGGACGTAGGGAAGGAGTTTTCCGCCGAGAAGGCTGAGTTTCGTCGTAAGCGTTTCAGCGTTGTCAGACGTTTCGATTTTGAGTTTGGCGACGTCGAGAATGTCTCCGGCATCAAGCTTTTGGACCATTTTCATGATGGTCACGCCGGTTTCTTCGTCTCCGTTGAGGAGGCTCGCCTCGATCGGTGATGCCCCGCGGTATTTGGGAAGCAGGGAGGCGTGGACGTTGACGGCTCCGTATGCAGGGAGCTGAAGAATTTTTTGCGGAAGGATTTTTCCGTATGCCACGACGACGATGATGTCCGGCTTGAGGTTGCTGAGGAGCAGGATGAATTCATCGTTGGTGACGTCGGGCGGTTGGAAAACCGGGACGTTGTATTTTTGCGCGAGTTGTTTGACCGGAGGTGGGGTAAGTTCCTGCTTGCGTCCGATTTTTTTATCCTCCTGGGTGACGGCCGCGAGGACTTCGAAGTCTTCATCCTTTAGCAGTCCCTGGAGTGATGGAAGGGCGAAATCCGGCGTCCCCATGAAGATAATTTTGATTTTTTTATGCATATCGTTGCTGTTGGTCTTTGCCATCATAGCAGATTCCGGCATGACAGGATATTCCGCCAAAATAACTTGCAAAAATATCGATCTTTCTGTAGTATCCCTCTCTAATAACAACCGCAAGAATGCAGGAAAAATTCCTACAAGCCAAGAGACTTATCGAAAAGGCGCAAAAAATCCTTTCGATTTCGCATAAGCGGCCCGACGGGGATACGCTCGGTGCTTCCTGCGCTTTGCACCTTGCTTTGCAGCAATGGGGGAAGCAGGTGGACATGGCCTGCATCGACGAGATTCCTGAAAGATTCAGCTTTCTCGCTGACATGAACAAGGTCATTCACGAGTTTAATTTCCGTGATTACGATTTGATCATCGTTTCCGATGCGGGCGCTTCCTATATGACGCGTTACCACGAAGTCTATCCCGATATCTTCAAAGGGGACGTTCCTGTCATCAATTTTGATCATCACGCTTCAAACGATAATTTCGGTACGCTCAATATCGTCGACGCGGCCTGCCCGGCGACGACGGTTTTGCTGAACAGGGTTTTTGAAGCCTGGGGCGTTCAGATCACTCCGGCCATTGCTACTGCTTTGCTTTGCGGCATTTACAACGATACCGGAAGCCTGATGCATTCCAATACGACCATCGAGGTGTTCGAAGTCTCGGGTAAGCTTATGGAAAAAGGTGGAAAACTTACCACGGTCGCGAAGAAACTTTTCCGAACGACACCAGTTTCAACTCTTAAACTGTGGGGAAGGGTTTTGGAAAATGCCCATGTCAACGAAGAAGGCGTGACCGTTTCCGTCGTAACATGGAAGGATTTCCTGGAATGTGGAGCCGGCCCGGACGAGATATCCGGGGTCGTGGATTTCCTGAATTCCGTGCCTGGATCGAAATTCACGGTTTTACTCAATGAAGACGCACATGGGAACATAAAGGGTTCTTTCCGGACTCAGCGTGAAGACGTGGACGTAGCGGCTCTTGCCGCGCAGTTCGGCGGCGGTGGGCATCGCAAGGCCGCAGGGTTCACCATGCCGGGTCGTCTCCATAAAGAGGTTCACTGGAAAATCGTTCCGCAGCATCAGCATATCGAAGGAGATGATATCGTTTCGTTCCAACTTCCGAAGCTTGAAAAACAGTCGTCGTAAGGTATAATAAACAAGCTTTTTGTGTTGTTTATGAGTTTTCGGCGTATTGTTGCTTCATTACTGGTTTTTTTCTTCGTCATCGTCTCATTGCTCACGTTCGTTGTCTTCGGTGTGAGCAGAACTTTTCTCGATCCGCAGTTTTACGTGGACACCGTTTCTCCTCCCGCCTACGAGCTTTTGTTGAACGCGGTAGCTTCAAAGATTTACGCCAAGGATCCCGTCATCCAGAAACATTTCAAAGAAGAAGATATCCGTAAGATTGTCGGTGAGACGATTTCTCTGGATTTTTTCAAAGGGAGCATGCAGGATTTCGCCAATGATTTCCAGCAGGTCAAAACCCAGCCGGATCATCCGTTGACGTTCGATTTGAAACCTTACAAGAGCAGCCTCGAAAGCATCGCCCAGCGTCTGGCCATTCATATTTTTCAGGCGCTTCCAGCCTGTAAAACAAATGAACTCCCGGAGTTTAACGAGGAAGGCATTGCGACCTGCGTTCCGGACGGAACCAATTACGACGTTGTCGCCGGACCTTTGTCCAAGCAGTTTGAATTGAGCGTTCTGAACGCACTTCCCGATACCATGGACCTGACGCTTGCTCATGATGAGAACGGCTCGGTCTTCACCTTTATTTTGGGTTCCACCGAAACCGCGAGGTTTTACGGCATCGCCGCACTGATGTTTTTGATCGTCATCATCGCTTTTGTTTTGTACCGTCCGTTTACGATGATCGTGCGCTACGAAGGGATGGCTTTTTTGTTCAGCGGGTTTCTGGGCTTTTTGATGAGCCTTGCCTTCAACGAAGTGCCGTTGTGGCTTGTCCAGACCTACAGTGCGAAAAATGTAGACGTGGTCAATGTTTTAGGAGGCGACCTCGTCTTGGTAAAATATGCCCAGCAGATTTTTTCAGTCTTTACGGGAGAGGTCCAGAAGATCGCTTTTGTCTTCCTGGCGCTCGGCGTCATCCTGTTGGGGGTTTATTTTATCTTCTTGAGAAAATACACCAAGGAAGTAACGGAGGATTAATCTATGGACCGACTGTCCCAGCTCGGCGAAATCATCAGGGCCTGCAAAGCATGTCCTCTTTATAAAGGTACCACTCACGCCGTTCCGGGGAACGGCAGTCCGAAGGCGAAAGTTTTTTTTATCGGTGAAGCTCCGGGTCGCAACGAGGATCTCCAGGGGGAACCGTTCGTGGGGGCTGCGGGAAAGTTTTTGAATACCATGTTGGAAAGTATCGGTTTGGAACGAAAAGATGTTTTTATCACCAGCATCATCAAGCATCGTCCGCCGGAAAACCGCGACCCGAAACCTTCGGAAATCAAAGCGTGCGCTCCGTATTTGATGGAACAGCTGAAAATCATCAAGCCGAAAATTATTGTTTTGCTCGGCCGACACGCCATGGGTTGGTTTTTCCCGGGACTCGTTATTTCCGAAGCTCACGGAGTTCCTCAACAAGGAACAGGAATCTGGTCAAAATCGCCGCAACTTTTTTTGCCGCTTTACCATCCGGCGGCGGCTTTGTATAATCCAAACATGAAGAAGGTCCATCTGAAGGATTTCAGGAAGATTTCCGAGCTTTTAAAACAATGAGTATGTCTCACAACCGTTATTTGACCATCATTGCCGCCGCCGGCGTCCTGAGTTGGGTCGCCTGGATCGTCGTGTTGAATAAGCTTGATCCGTTTGAATCCACGGGGCTTGCTTTGGGTTTGTTTTTTATCAGTCTGTTTTTTGCTTTGACCTGTACTTTCACGGTTGCCGGGTATTACTTCCGGGTTTGGCTGAACAAGAACGAGATTTTTTACAGCCATATCAACGTGGCGTTCCGTCAGGGGATTTTGCTGACGTTGATTGCCGTGGGATGTTTGTTGTTCCAGCTTCTGGGTGTTCTGACCTGGTGGTCGGGTCTTCTTTTTATCGGAGCCGTGACTCTTGTGGAGTTTTATTTCATGGCGAAAGAGGAAGCGTAGTTTTGCGTGAGCTGCGCTCTTGTTTTTTTGGGATGAGTTTTTTGGATAAGGGAAACAGGCGCTTCGTCTTTGTCCGTGAACCGATCCGTGAGGATGGTTCGTGGAACGAACGAAACGCCTGTCTCTACCTTGTTGCTTGTTGAATGTACAGCGCATGGAGTCCGCAACGGCGCACCATACGCTGTTGACCGTCACGGCCCGCCGCTTGCGAAGACGGCCGGATTGCCGACCTGGGTGAGGTCGATGCGAACCGGGACCATCTTGGTCCCGTTGTGCGGCTTGGGCGTGGGCGGTGCGGTCGCGGGGGCGACGGCGGAGTCCGCGGGCTTGCCGCAATTGTCGGGACAGGGGATGTTGACCGTGATGGCGCTCGGGATGGCCGGCGCCTGCACGATCTGCTGAGGGACGCAGCGTTTCTTGCTGTTGTCCCAGAGCGTCCCGTCTCCGCAGGACTCGGGGGTCGGCTCTGCAGCGGTTTTCGTCGGATCCGCGTTGTTCGCCATGGGGGCGGACGTCGAGGCCGTCGTCGTCGATGCGGTGCTCTTGGAAGAGCCTCCACGGAAGAGGTAGTACCCTCCGACGAGGAGCCCCAGGACCGCGAGCACTCCGAGAACCGCAGGCCACCGGCTCTTCTTGGGTGCCGGGGTTCCGAACAGGCCTTGCTGAGGGCCGGGGGGCGGGTTCGAGGGACTATTGCCCGGGTTCGTGGGCGGTGCGGGAGGCGGGTTCGAATTCGACATGCTAAACTCCTTTGCGCCGAAGCGCGTTTCTGATGAGACGCGCCACCATGGCGCATGCGTCGTTTGTTAGCAGCACCCAAAGGGTGCGTACTCCTGCCGAGGTAGACGCGAAAACCTCTGGGCATTGTACCAAACTGCGTCAACAACTTCCCAAGCCTAGAAACTTGTTCAAAACCCAAAGAAATTGTCAGCGGCAGCCCAGTGCACTGCCCAGAGATGCGCGTCCTAAAATAAGCAACAAAGCAGAGAGAGTATCTGCCTTTCGTAATCGTCCGTGCCATGGCCTTTTTAAGGGTCTTAGCCGGACCATCATCGCTGAAGGCAGGTTGCTCTCTGCTTGTTTTGATCTTGTTGTCAATGAGCTCGATCAACACGGTTTGAGCGCCCCGAAGTTCTTTTGGGTCGCCATAACAGTGAAAGAACAGCCTTTCTGACCTATTACAGGAAAGGGTGTAACTATACCAAAAAAAGGAGTTTTTGTCAATACTCTTTGGAGTGTTTTTCCGGTACGGTGGAAAGTCTAGATTTGATAGGCCGGATCGTTCAAAACGGCTATCTTGCTCAACGGCCAAAGGATGACCCAGGCTTTGCCTTCGATACGGTCGAGTTTAAGGTAGGGTGTATTGCCGTTTTGGTTGCATCCGCCGCTGGTGATACTTTCCTTGAAGCAGCTTCGGGCATCAGAACTTGCGGTACGGTTATCGCCCATCACGAAGTAGTTACCTTCCGGTACTTCAAAAACGGTTTCGTCTTCGGTGTATGGATGAGTGTTGCCGGAATTTACCGCATTGAGATAAGGTTCATCGAGTTTATAGCCGTCCGGATGTTCTTTGTTGAAGATGTAGACGTCGCCGTTTTGGAGTTTGACCGTTTCTCCGGGCAATCCGATGACGCGTTTGATGAAGAACTCCTCGTCGTTGGTTGGTGGGCGAAAGACAATGACGTCACCGCGTTTGGGCAGACCGACCTGCCATCCGAGGAAATTCTGATAGCCGAATTTGTTGACGATGATGTACTCACCGTAGCCGTGTTGGCAGGAATTATCGATGTTATTGAGCGTGTCGCACATGGAAGGCCCGTATACCTGGAACGGTGAGATCAAAAAAGTGCGGATCACGAAAACCATGGCCGCGATAATCACCAGATTGAGGAGAATATCGAGGGCGAAGAGAATCGATGCTTTATGCTTTTTGAAGAACTCCTTCACAATATCGCCGTTGGTCACCCTGGGTTGCTGTTCGTCCATCGTCAGTAGTCGTAAGAGAAAACAAATTAGAAAATTTGCTCATCCACTTTAACCCGAATGCCCTTTCTTTACAAGGAAAGTTGATTATAGTACGCTTATGGAAGCTCATGACAAGCTTTTATGAAGAAGATTCCCCAGCTTTTGTTCCAACCTCATCTTGATCCGGGAGAAGAAGTGCTCGAAGTGTTCCACCGTCATCCATTCATCATTCTTCCGAGCCTTGGTCGGATCTTGTTTTTCACCTTTCTGGTGCCGCTTTTTTTGTTTTATCTTTTTCCTGAATTTTCAATATTCTTTTTTATCTGGATGGGAATCGGGTGCATACGTCTGGTCTATCTTTTTTTTAATTGGTATCACGACGCTCTTCTCGTCACCAACGTGAGCCTACTCAAGACATACTGGAGCGGATTTTTCGACCGATCATCGTCGAGACTGGAGTACCCGATGATTGAAGGTATCAGTTATGCCATTCAGGGATTCCGCAGGACGGTTTTCAATTACGGTCACGTTCACGTCAACAGGTCAGGCGGTTCCTCCGTTCTTGAACTTCCGGACGCCATGAACCCCCCGAAAGTCGAAAGGGTCATTCTTTCCCATCAGGAACAGTTCGTGACCGATCAAAGCATGAAAGATTCCGAAACCCTGAAAAGTCTTTTGGTGACGATGATCCGTCAGCATAATAAAGATGCCGGCTCCCAGGATGACGGTCAAGGAAAGGCTTCCCCTTCGAAGAAATAAAAATGATTTCCATGAATTTATATCTCTATTTAGCGATTTTTCTGGCGGTCGATCTGCTCTTGGTTATTTATGTCGTCTATCGTCGTTCAAAGAAGAGGTTCAGCTCTGGTGAAATACGTTTTTTTCATGCACAGTGGAAAAAGATTTCCGGGCTGAGTGATCCCAAACATGCCATTCTCGATGCCGATAAGCTTCTTCACGCCGTTTTGCAAAAAAAAGGATACAGCGGGAACGTCGGCGACCAGCTTAAAAGAGCGGGTAAACTTTTCAGCGACGTCAATGCCGTCTGGTATGCCCACAAGCTCAGAAACCGCATCGCCCACGAGCTCGACATGAAACTCACGGAAGCGGAGAGGCACAGGGCCCTGCGTTCCTACGAAAAAGTTCTCAAAGACCTCGGCGCTTTATGAAAAAGCATAAAAAATACGTCCTCGGAATTGGAGGATACATCGGTTCCGGGAAGTCCACTGCCGGCAAGTTTTTCCAGAAACTCGGTGCGCGTTTCATTGATGCCGATGAAGTTGTCGACGAGCTTTATGGGGAAGGGGAGGATGGTTATCGTAAAATCCTGAGTTTTTTCGGCGAAGAGTATTTTCTGAAAGACGGAAGGTTGAACCGTAAAAAGCTCGCGAAGACCGTTTTTAACGACCCCAAGAAATTGCGGATTCTTCACGACCTGATCCATCCTCTTGTCACGAATCGAATCCAGCAGATGGTCGATCGGGAGGATGCGCGGGTTTTTGTCCTGGAAGCAACTTATTTTGAAAAAAAACATCTCAAGGCTTTGATTGACGGTTTGTTATGGATTGACTGCCCAAAGAACGTCGCCTTTGAAAGGTTGCGAAAAATCAGACCCATCGAACGATCTCTTTTTGAGAAAATTCTGCGCATTCAGGTACAACCGTTAAAAAAGGATTTTGTCGTGGACAACAGCGGTTCAAGGCAGAAGTTCGAAGATTCACTGCTGAAGGTTTGGAAACGGATCGATAGGAGTTGAGTTTTCGGACTTTTTTTGGTAAAGTTGAAGAAGTTTTTTAGGCATGTCCAAGTTATGAATGATCGTTTTGAATCAGTTATAGGACTGGAGATTCACGCCCAGATTTCGACGAAGACGAAAATGTTCTGTACATGCAGCAGCGATGCCTTCAATCATGAGCCGAACATCAACACGTGTCCGATCTGCATGGGTTTCCCGGGACAGCTTCCCGTCATTAACAAAGAAGCTGTCCACAAGGGCCTGAAAGCGGCAGTGGCGCTCCATTGCCAGATTCCGTCTTTTTCCAAGTTTGACCGCAAGAACTATTTTTATCCCGACCTTCCGAAAGGATTCCAGATTTCCCAGTACGATCAACCGGTTTCATTGAACGGGTGGCTCGAAATCCAGGTGAACGGTGAGAAAAAGAAAGTCCGCATCACCCGTCTGCACCTTGAAGATGACGCGGGGAAACTGACGCACGTTGAAGGCGGTACGTTGTGCGATTATAACCGTTCGGGTATCGCTTTGATGGAGATTGTCAGTGAACCCGATATCCGGAATCCCGAAGAGGCAAGCTCTTACGCCAAAACGGTCCAGACGATTCTCCGCTATGTCGGCTCTTCGGAAGCGGATATGGAAAAAGGAATGATGCGTTTTGACGCCAGTGTCAGTATCCGTCCGAAAGGAGATACCAACCTCTATCCGCGCGCTGAAATCAAGAATTTGAACTCTTTCAAATCACTCGAAGCTGCCATTGCTTACGAGATAGAACGTCAGATCTTCCTGTGGGACGAGGGTAAACCCTTGAATGGGGATATCACCGTCGGATGGAGTGACGATCATCAAAAGACCTATTTTCTTCGCGATAAAGAAGGTGCCGATGATTACCGTTATTTTCCTGAACCCGACCTCCCGCCTTTGCTCGTGACACCTGATTTTATCGATAAACTCAAGAGTGAAGTGCCGGAACTGCCGGTGGAAAAATTGGAACGTTACCGGAGCGAATGGAATATTTCCGAAGCGGAGGCCGCCCTTTTAAGCTCCCAGATTGAACTGGCGAGGTATTTTGAAGAGGTTGTCGCGGCAACAGAGGATCCAAAGAAAGCCGCGACGTTTATCACTACGATCCTCATGAGTCATCTGAACAGGGACGGTTTTTCCATCGGCGAAACCAAAATAAAAACCCCGATGATGTCCAAACTCATCACGATGGTTAATGAAGGGAAAGTTTCGATGAATCTCGCGAAAAGCGAGGTTTTCGAGTCGATGTATATGGATGGGAAAGATCCTGAGGACGTCGTGAAGGAAAAAGGGCTTGTCCAGATGAACGATGCCGGAAAACTTGAGGAGATCTGCAAGAAAGTTATAGCTGATAATGCCAAGTCGGTTGAGGATTACAAGGCGGGGAAACAGGCGGCTTTGCAGTTCCTGGTCGGGAAAGTCATGAAAGAGACGAGGGGACAGGCCAATGCCGTGATGGTGCTGGATCTCTTGAAAAAGCTCGCTGGATAGACTGCATAACTTGTCAAAAATTATTATTTATTAATCAAACAAAATTATGGATCCATTGTCATTTCTTTACATAGCCCTCGGCGTTGGTTTTCTCCTCGTTGCGATTTTTCTTTGCGCCACGCTTATCTACATTATTCAGATTTTACGCGACGTCACCAAGATAACCGATAACATCAGTGAGACGACCGAACGCGTCAACGATTATCTTGTTCAGCCTTTTGCTTTTTTGAGTAGTGCCAGCGAATACATTAAGCCCATTTTGGAGACTTTAAAGAATAAACGCGGGGAGCTCAACGATCTTGTGAATGAGAAAGTTCATAAAGCGGCAAAAAAAGTACGGAAAAAGATGAAGGAAATGGATGAGGAGTGATCTTTTTTTATGATGAAAACGGCAGCCTCTTCACGTTTTTGTGGATAGGCTGTTTTTTGAACGTGCCTCTTGCCTTTTTTAGAAATTGTGGTTATACTCCTACCTCATCATTTTTTCTTCGCGTTATGGCAACTCAATCACGTTCCCGTCTTATCCGTAGAATTGTCTACGTTTTGGTAGGCATCGTTATCGTCGGATTTATCGTCAGCCGTTTTCTTGCGGCACCAAAAGGCCCTGAATATATTACGGCCAAGGCTGAAATGGGCGATGTCCAGCAAACGGTGGCTCTGACCGGCACAACCGAGCCGAAGACTCGTTACCAGCTTCAGTTTGCAAAAAGCGGTACCGTGGGACAAATACTTGTCCAGGTGGGGAGCGTGGTGAAGCAGGGTGATGTCCTTGCTGTTTTGAAAAATGATGATGCCCGGTATCAACTGGATTCACAGAAGGCGGTTTTACATATAGCCCAAGCGAATCTTGCCAAGGCTGTTGCCGGAAAACCTTCACAGGAAGTGAATGTGAGCAAACTGCAGATCGATTTGGCCCAAGCAGGTGTCGACGGCGCGAACGCTTCAAGGAATGATTTCAATACTTTGTCCGAAAAAACCTTGAACAGTGCATACATTGCGGAACACACCGCAAAAACGTCGCTTGATCAGGCTCAGGATACTTACAATTATACCTTTCAGAGCATTCAGGATACTACATGGGATCACCCTTCCAATCCTGTGTATGACAGCGGATACTATTTTGGTGATCTTCGCGGTTCATTACCGCAGACAGATACGTCGGCCATGGATCCGGGCGCTTCGGCTTCCGCGTCAACAAGCTCATACGGATCTTCCTCCTACAGTCCGACCGGCAGCTATTTAGGGAACGTCAACAGCCTTCAGAACGCTGAGTTTGCCGTACAAAAGGCCCAGGAAGCCTATGATCAGGCCAAGGAAGCGTACGATAAAGCCGTAGCTGACCTCAAAAACCAGACGGATCAGCTCGACAGCACCGTGACGAAAGCCAATATTTCCCTTCAGAACGCAAAAGAGCAGTATAATCTGACAGTAGCCGCACCGAGAGACGTTGACATCGCTCCGTTGAAAGCCCAGGTCGACCAGGCCTGGACCGGCGTGAACCTTGCTCAATACCAACTTGATCAGACCGAGTTGAAGTCACCGACCGACGGAATCGTTACCGATATCGCTTCCGATGTCGGTGAAACAGCCGGACTCTCACAGCCTTTCATCACCGTCGACTCCAAGTACCTTTACATTAAAGCGCTTGTTTCCGAAGCCGACATCGCCAAGATCAAGGTCGGTCAGGACGTTGATCTTACTTTCGACGCCTTTGGTTCAGATCAAGCATTCAAAGGAAACGTCTATGAGGTGGATCCTTCCGAGACGATCGTCCAGGGCGTGGTGTATTATGTCGTCAAAGTCCAGTTCGATGCCAATAATCAAGCAGTCAAACCCGGCATGACCGCAAATCTGACGATTCACTCGCAATCAAAATCCAATATCTTGGAAGTTCCGGCCCGTGCCATCCAGTATGACGGAAACCAGGCCTACGTCCAGGTTCTCAAAACCACGGACAACAAGCAGGAGGTCGAACAACGTGACATCCAGGTCGGTCTCCAGGGAGATGAAAACGTGGAAGTCGTTTCCGGCCTTGAGAACGGTGAGGACGTCGTCACCTTTACTAAAACAACCTAATCATGAACTCACTCATCTCTCTCCACGACATCACCAAAGAATACGTCATGGGGGAGGGGGAGCGCAGTGTGACGACCCGTGCACTTCGCGGCGTCTCCCTCTCCATTCAGGAAGGTGAATTTGTCGCGATCATCGGGCACTCAGGATCGGGAAAATCCACGCTCATGCATATTCTCGGTTTTCTGGATTCTCCCTCGGGAGGCAAGTACGTCTTCGACGGACGCGAAACCTCCAAATATGATGAGGACGAACTTGCCGATATTCGCAGCCAGAAAGTCGGATTTGTTTTCCAGGCGTTCAATCTGCTTCCGAGGACTTCGGCTGTCGATAATGTCAGACTTCCCCTTATTTATCAGGGCGTTTCGATGAAGGAACAGAAGGAACGTGCCGAGGAAGCGCTTGTTCGCGTCGGCCTCAGTGACCGTCTCACCCATAAACCCAATGAACTTTCAGGAGGTCAACAGCAGCGCGTCGCAATCGCTCGAGCTTTGATTACCAATCCTCGCCTTATTCTTGCCGATGAGCCGACCGGAAATCTCGACACCAAATCTTCCGAAGAGATCGTTGCGCTGTTCAAGAAGTTGAATGCTGAAGGACGAACGATAATTCTGGTTACCCATGAAATGGACGTCGCTCAGATAGCCAAAAGAATCGTCACCATCCGTGACGGCAATGTTATTGCCGATGAACAAAACCATTTATGGAAATCCTAAATATCATCAAACTCGCGTGGAATGGGCTTATCACCAATAAAAGCCGTTCGTTCCTGACGATGTTGGGGATTATCATCGGCGTGGCTTCGGTGATTATTATTATTTCTGCCGGCGCCGGAGCGCAAAGTTTGATTACGAATCAGGTCAGCAGTCTTGGATCGAATCTGATCGGTGTGCTGCCGGGGCAGGGAGGGACCAACGGCCCTCCGGCTTCCGTATACGGTGTCGTCATCACGACACTGAAATATGAAGACGCCGTCGCGATGATCAAAGGTCCGAATGCCATTTCGCACCTCGAAGCCGTTACGGCGTATGCTCGCGGGCAGGAGAACGTTTCTTACACAAATAAAACCGTCAATGTTCCTTTGAACGGGGTGATGGCGATGTATCCGCAAGTTATCGATGAGACCATCGAAGAAGGCAGATTTTTCAATGAAGAAGAAGAGAAGAATCTGGCCAAAGTCGTCGTGCTCGGTTATCAGGTAAAACAGGATCTTTTCGGCAGTCTTGATCCGATCGGCAAAACGGTGAAGGTCGGGAACGAGAAACTTCAGGTCATCGGATATTTTTCCGAAAAAGGTACCGTCGCTTTCCAGAATCTTGACGATCAGATTTACCTTCCCATCAGCACCGCCCAGAAAATCATCATCGGTGTCAATTATGTCGGCGTTATCCGCGCGAAAGCCGATTCCGACAAGTACGTTGATCAGGTCATGGAGGATATGCGCCGGACCCTGCGTCTTCGACATCATATCACCGACCCTGCGAACGACGATTTTTCGGTTTTGAGTTCGAACGCTGCTTTGTCCGCCATCAAAGGAGTGACCGATGCCATAACGATGGTTCTTGCAGCGGTGGCTGCGATTTCTCTCCTCGTCGGAGGAGTCGGAATTATGAATATCATGCTTGTCGTGGTGGCGGAAAGGACCCGCGAGATCGGCCTTCGTAAAGCAATCGGTGCCAAGCCCTCCAATGTCCGTAATCAGTTTTTGGTGGAGTCGGTCTTTGTGACGCTCTGTGGAGGAATCATCGGGATTCTTCTGGGGATGCTCGTGACGACGATCGTGGCTTTGATTATTCAGGCACTTGGCTACAACTGGGATCTGAGTTTCTCCATGAATGCCATGATCGTGGGAGTCGGTGTCTCCAGTGCGATCGGAATTATTTTCGGTTACTACCCCGCCAGAAAAGCATCCAAATTACCCGCCATTGAAGCGCTTCGCTATGAATAAATTCCTCAACATTCAGGATCTGCTCGGACTCGCTTTTGAAGCCCTCAAGAAAAACCGTATCAGAACGGTGCTTTCAGTCGTCGGCATCGTCATCGGTATTTCAACGCTTGTTTTGGTTCTCGGTATTTCCAACGCGGCGGAAGGTTTTATCCGCGATCAACTGGCTTCGTTCGGAACCGACACAATTTTTGTTGAAATTCAGGTTCCGAATGCGGGAACTGGGGCTTCGGCTTCGGCCATAGCCAGCGGAGTCCAGGTGAAGTCCTTGAAGATGAACGACGTTATTGCCGCCAGGAAGCTCCCTAACGTTAAAGATTCCTACGGCGTCGCGATCGGTCAGGACAAGATTTCTTATCGCAGTAATTCCAAAACAACTCTTATTTACGGAACCAACGCCGACTATATCAACATCGACAGCAGTAAGATCGACACGGGACGTTTTATCACCCAGGCCGATGAAGACAGCCTTGCCCGTGTTGCCGTTATCGGCAGTAATGTCAAAGACGACCTGTTTGGAACGGAAGAACCTCTTGGGAAAATGATCAGGATCAACGGGACCAACTTTAAAGTCGTCGGAGTGATGCAAAAACGAGGTGCGGCTTTTTTCCAGAACAACGACGATTACGTTTATCTTCCTTTGAAAACCCAGCAGAAACTTTTACTTGGTTACGATTACCTTCCTTATTTCGTTATCCAGGTCAAAGATCCTGCGTATATGGCCCTGACCGTGGATGATGTGACGCGCTTTTTGAGGCAGAGGCACCACATCCAGAGCAGCGACCCTAAAAAGGATGATTTCAGGATCGAAGATTCTCAGTCTTCGCTCGATACTATTAACGTGGTGTTTGACGCCGTGTCCTTGCTTTTTGGAGCGATCGCCTCTATTTCTTTGGTGGTCGGAGGCGTGGGCATCATGAACATCATGTACGTCAGCGTGACGGAACGTATTCGTGAAATCGGTTTGCGCAAAGCGGTGGGGGCAAGAAGACGCGACATTCTTTTGCAGTTCCTGCTTGAAGCTTTGGCCATTACTTTACTTGGAGGCATTTTAGGTATTTTGAGCGGTTTGTTTTTGACGGCGGTGGTCAGTTTTGGCGCCAAACTGGCGGGCATCCATTTGGACATGAGCCTCTCGCCCGGCGGTTTCATCATCGGATTGATCGTGACGGTGGCCTTCGGCGTGGTTTTCGGATTCGGACCGGCTAGAAAAGCCGCGGGATTGCAGCCGATCGAAGCTCTGCGTTCCGATTAGTTCTTTCTGAAAAGCGAAACCAGGAACAGGACCGGAAATTTGACCGTCGCGTTATAGATCCTTTTGATGCGACTGGGCTGTTTGATCAGCCTGAAAAGCCATTCGAGGCCGACCTTTCGCATCCACCCCGGCGCTCTTTTGACATTTCCGGAAATGAAATCGAAGGCTCCTCCCACACCCATGGCGATTTTGACGTGATGCAGATGCCTGAGGTTTCTGGCGATCCACGCTTCCTGTTTCGGAAGCTCCGTAGGCGACGAAAAGAACCTGGGCTTCGCTCTTGTTGATGAGGCTCCGGATATGTTCTTCTTCTTCCGGGGCGGGGGATCCGCCGTACGAGCCGGTGACGGTGAGATATGGATACTGTCTTTCAAGTTCTCGGGCCGTTTTTTCAGCGATACCGGGTGAAGCTCCCAACAGGAAAATTTTTGTTTTTTCAGGGGCAAACCTGCAGATTGACTGCATGAGGTCCGTTCCGGTGATGCGTCCTCCCAACGGCTTTCCGGTGAGATACGAAGCCAGAACAATACCGAAACCGTCGGGTATGTTGAGGTCGGTTTCGTTCAAGAGTTTTTTGAACGTATGGTTTTTTCTGGCCTCAAGGAGCATTTCGGGGTTCGGCGTGGCGATGAAAAAATGTTTTTCATTTGATACGAGTTTCTCCAGGACCAAGGCAAGGACCTGACTTTCCTGCAAGCTCGTGAAGGGAACTCCCATAATGTTTATGTGCTGATGTTTCATGGACGGGCAATAACGATGTAGTCGTAGGCTTTGGTCGTCGGGTCGGTCTTGGAAATTTCAATGATATTCCATTTGCTTCCGATGAAAAGTTTGTGAAGTTCTTTCAGTGTAAAGGCGTGATAATACCTTGGTTTTTTCGTCTTTCCCCATGGAATGAACGTGTCGTTTGGAGCGTACTTCCCGAAACTCACTATACTCCTGCCCAAAGCTTTCATCAGCTGCCAGAAATATTTTTTTTGCCAGAGATCCCACACCGTCAGTATCAAAATACCCTGAGGTTTGAGTACCCGTTTGATTTCCTTGAGCGATTTTTGACGCAAGTTCCTGGTTGGGAGATGATGGAACGCCCTGATGCAGAAAATGATATCTGCGCTTTTGTCTTTGAGGGGGATTTTGGTCATGTCGCCTCTTTGGAAGGTTTTGCCGGGATATTTTTTCCTGGCTTCTGAAAGGAGATTGGAGCTCGTATCCAGACCGACATAGTGAAAGGTTTTTTGATGCCAGTTTGACGCTTCCTTTTCAATGAACTGAAGAAGCCTGCCGTTTCCGCAGCCGAGATCGATGATTGTCTGTCCGGGCCGGAGGTAGTCCTTGTATGCTTCGAACTCTTTTCCCGCGAAGGCCCTGCTCTCGGAAAATTCCTTGCTGATTTCGTCGTAGGTCGCGGTGACTCCGTTCATGATTTTTTTTGCTGATTTTTCGTCCATAAGAAGGTATTTTCAAGGCTTTCCTCCTTGTAAAATATCAATATTCGTTGTAATCTGCAACTCCCGGAGGGGGTACTTTTTTCTCACTATGCAGCAAGCACTGGAAAATCTGGTAAAAGAGGCTTTCCAAGCCAAAATTCGGAATTATCATGGTCTCCATGCCCTAAAGAACCGCTTTGCTGTGGAACAGAAAACAGGATTTCCCAGCAACGCGGAGATGATCCAGGTGTACCGTCAGCTCATTGAACGCGGAGATCTCCCCGAAGACCGTGATTTCATGAAGACCCTTCGCAAGCGTTCGGTTCGTTCACTTTCGGGCATCGCTTCCATTACCGTCATCACCAAAGCTTATCCCTGTCCCGGGAAATGTATTTTTTGTCCGACTGCGCCGAGATGCCCAAGAGCTATCTTTCCAACGAACCTGCCATCATGCGGGCCATTTTGAATAATTTTGATTCGTATAAGCAGACATTGAACCGTCTCAGCAGTTTGAGCAAAACCGGCCACAGAACCAATAAGATCGACGTCATTGTTTCCGGAGGAACGTTTTCTTTTTATCCTCACCGTTATCAAACCGATTTCACGAGAGGCATTTTCAACGCTCTCAACGGCAAGAAATCGAGGTCGCTCGAAGAGGCTCAGAAGATCAACGAAACGGCCGAGAACCGGTGCATCGGTTTGTCTTTTGAGACCAGACCCGATCACATCACTGAAAATGAGCTTCGCCGCTTGCGATGGCTGGGTTGTACGAAAATTGAAATCGGCGTGCAAAGCCTCAACGATAAAGTTCTGGAGATCAACAAAAGGGGACACGGGATCGCTGAGACCAAGCGTGCCCTGCAGCTGATCCGCGACGCGGCCTATAAGGTGAATTGCCATATGATGCCGAACCTCTACGGCAGTACCCCGGACATCGATTATGAAGACATGGTCGAGCTTTTCAGTAATCCTGCATACCGTCCGGACTGGCTCAAGATTTACCCCACGATGGTGGTGCCGTGGTCTCAACTTGAAGGTATCTGGAAAAAAGGGCTTCATGTTCCCTATACTGACGGGCAACTTGTCGATCTTCTGGTGAAGGTGAAACAGATTATTCCCGAATATACCCGTATTACCCGCTTGTACCGCGACATTCCAGCGACGACGATCACCGCAGGTTCCAAGATTTCGAATCTCCGACAGCTCATTCAGGCGAAAATGAAGCAACTCGACGTGAAGTGCCGCTGTATCCGCTGCCGTGAAATCAAGGATGAAAAGGTAAAATTCGATGACCTCACCTTGAACGTTCAAGAGTTTGAAGCTTCCGAAGGCCGGGAGTTTTTCATCACCTTCGATGACATGAAACGTGATCGGCTTTCGTCTCTGCTGCGTTTGAGGTTTTCATCGTACAGTCTTCAGGGTAAACCGCACTTTTTAAAAGAACTTGAGGGGGCGGCCCTGGTACGTGAAGTTCACACCTACGGCGAACAGGTCGAAATCTCTTCAAGAGAAAAAGCTGTGTCGCAACACATCGGGTTGGGCCGCCGCATGATGAAGAAAGCCGAGGAGATTGCACTCAAAAACGGCTATAAGAAAATCGCCGTCATCAGCGGGATCGGCGTTCGTGAATATTATCGTAAGCTGGGCTACGAGTTGGAAGGGACGTACATGATGAAAAAGCTCGCTTAGGGAGCCTGGACCAGGGGATGGTCGATCTTCGGAGGTTCGATGTCGGTGTCGTGGATCTGGTCGCCCATGATATCTTTGATTTCCGGTGTTATTTCAACGGAAGCCACAGGCTGCATGATGAGTGCATAACCCATCGCTCCCAATGCGCCTCCCATGGCGAGCTTATTTACCCAGTGCCCGCTTTTTGAAATGTCACGCAAGGCCTCCAGATCCTCAATTTCGTTTCCGGCTTTTTTGAGTGCCTGGCCCATCTCCATACTTTTTCCGGTTTCACTTGCTTCTTGCATGATTGCTTTGGCTGCCTTAAGTCTCATAAAAGTGCCCGCCATCGTCGATGCATCGCATAGCCCGGAGCCAACTCCGAACGCTGCTCTCAATGTACGGTCGGTTTTGTCGAGTTTTCTTCCTGTGACCATCTCTTCGCCGGTAAAGGCGGAATAAAAGTTGGAATATGTGGAAATGAAGGGCACCGTGTCGACGACGGACTGGCCAAGAGCATTGGAAAGCGCTTTACTGAACTCTTCACTTGCGTTCCGGTCTTTAAAGTTTATAGCTGTTCCCAAAGCGATAAAACCACCGTAAAGTAACAACTTTCCCCTTGTAATGTTGGTGACGCTTTTCAGAATTCCTTCTTTTTCGCTCTGTTTATTCAATACTTTGTAGAACAGTTGCTGCATCTGATTTTTTTCCTGTTTGGCTATTTGTTCGATTTCTGGTGTTGCGGCGCCCTTGCCTTTCATCGCTTTTCTGAGCTTCCATTCTGTCGTAAATTTTTGGGCAAGGCTTTTGTATGTCGTAAAGTCTCCGAGATCGATTCTGATTTTTTCTTTCATGAGATCGTTGTATTCTCTTGCTATTCCCTTGATGTCTTTCCCCTCCTTTGCCAGTTTTTCCATTTCAGCCATTTTGTCGGCCATTTGTAGATTTATCTGCTTTCTGTGGGCGTCAATGGTGTTCTGAAGGGTATCCATCTGGTCAAGATACGTTTTGGTCAATACGCCCTTTTCTCCTTCCGGACCGAATTTGTTTGTGAAGACAGCTTTGCGTTCAGCCATCTCATAGACAAGATAGTTTCCCTGAAGTTCCACACGTTCTTTTATAAATGCCCGCATGGTCGATTGGTTTTCCTTGATGATCTCTTCGGCTTTTGTAATCTCCGGACCGGTGGAAATTCTCTTGGATTTCAGCTCTGCGATTTTTGCTTCCTGTTCGGCGATGGTTTTTCGATAACCATGAATTTGCTGGTCTTTTTCGAGAAGCGCCACTTTGGCTTTGTTATGTTCGATCTCTCTCGTAATCTCTTCAGTAGACTTTATTTTTGGTTGTTTTTCAGCAATTTCCAGGCTTTTCTTGGCGCGCGTAAGTTCCTCTTCGTTATTTTTGATATCCTGATCGACTTCGGAAGGTGTGGCGTTGGTTTTGAATTCCCGTCCGATCAGTCCGCTCTCGGGAGAAATGCCTTTTGCTTTATTGATGAGTTCAGTCGCTGTTTTTATCGGCGCTTTGAGGTACTTGGAGACAATGTATTTGCCGTACTCTTTTTTCCATTCGGGTAACAATAACCAACCAATGGCTTTGGGAGCGTGCGTCGCGGACAAAAGTTCCAATTCGGTCCAGCCCCGACGTTTCATGATTTGATCTCTCAGGTCGTTGTATTCGTCGCCAAGCGCTACGTTTGTCTTAAATACCCTATCCGCTTTTTCGGCAATGCTTTCAGTACTTTCTTTATTTGCAATGCTGTTGTTCAGATCTTTCAGTGCATTCTTCCATTCCCGGTAAAGTTCGGTGATTTTTTTGGTATCAATGTTCAGTTTTTTCGCTTCGCTGATAATACTGAGGACACTTTTTTCGTTCATTAATTTTTGCAGGTCCAGCTTGAGCTCCTTGCCCATTTCCTGTTGTTCCGGAGGAAGTTTACTGATGGCGTCGTCAATCGACGCTACTTCAGGAGCTGGAGGTTCGGTGCTTACCGCTTCTCCGCTGAGGTTTTTCAGAACATCGTCGACGGTGGTGGTTGGGTTGACGAAATGACTGATTTCTTCCTGATGTGCTTCAAAATATTTGCGGATTATCTCTTCCTGCTCCGCTGTTGAAGCGCTTCCCACGATAAGATTTAAGCCAGGAATCTGGCCGAGTACGCCGGCAATTGCTGATTTTCCTTCAGCAATAGTTGACATGAAATCGCTGTATTTGATGTTGCCGATACCCTTCAGGGTTTCTGGATCAACGGTTCCCCCCATCTCTTGACTGATTTTTTCCGCCATGTGCCGGTGAATTTCAAAATTTTCGTCCGGTCCGGCGAAAAGAACCTTGAACGCTTCGACGAACTCTCCATGAGAAAGATGAATGAGAAACTGGCTCAAACGGTTGCCGGTGATGTTGATGCCAAGCTTGTCCTTCAGCCATTTACTGACATCCTCATTACCGATCAATCTTCCCAGGACAAAAATGCCGGCGCTGATGCCAAGACCCCATTTGAGTCTTTTTCCCCATTTGTCTCCGAGGATTTTGTCGATGAACCCTTCTTTTTTTTCTCCGTTTCCCTGCTCTTCATCTTCATCGGACGAAGTGAACCATTTGAAGATTTTATAGACACCGTACGCGCCTGCGGCCGCGATTCCGGCCGTGAGGATAGGATGCTCTTTGGCAAAACCGGTTATTTTTTCCCAGAAGGTCGTTGGTTCTTTTTCCACTGTGGCTCCGGGGTATTTCCCGGGCTGTTGAGTCGGTGCGCTTAACGCTTCTTTGGTTTTATGGGCGCTTTCGTAAATTTCATGACCGCGTTCTACCAGTCTGCTCCAACGTTCTTTCAATACGGCGTATATTTTGGAGTCGGGTTTCGATGCGATTTCCTGGAGTTTCTTGAGTGAAATTTTTTCCGCCGGGTTCAATTTTTCCAGCGTAGCTCTTCCAATATTTTTCAAGCTTTCGATGTTTTTCAGCGCTTCTTTCGTCGTCCCGCTCTCAAAAAGCATTGCCAAAAGCGTTGTTCCGGTTACGGTCTGTAAAAGGTCGAAAGACTCCTTTTGTTCCTTACTTTCCAGTCCTTCTTCCACGTTCAGCCTGTCGATCTTGGAAGGCGTATCTTTATCCGGATTTACCTCCATCTGGAGGACTTCGCGTTTGATTTCCGAAGTCTCCTTGGTGGCCTCTTTTTTGACATCGGTTTTTTCAGCTGCGATTTCCGGAGCTTTTTCCGGCATCTTTACTTCACCGAGTTTGAGGACGTCGGGAGTGTTTTCAGACTGTCCATTTGGATTTTCTTCCGGTTTTTGTTTATCACCTGCCATGGTTGTTCTTCGAAAATAATTCCTATTATTATACCCTAAATCGGTTGTTTTGAGTAGGCCTTTCTGGAGTTTTTAGATTTTTACGGTCAGCAGTTCGTCCCATTGGGTGGTGTAGTTCGGCGAGCGTTTTTCCTGACGATAACGCCATTCCTGCCGTATTCCGTTGCTTCCGTATTTTAAGGTGTCCGTGCCCCAGCGCCAGTTGAGCCGGTCCATGACCGCCATCAATGACTCTTTTCGTTCATATTCCCGTAAAGGAGTGAAGAGCTTCCAGCTGCTGGTGGCGTTTGGGCGTTATCCCCGTCAGGATGACGCCGGCCTTCTTGTAGTTGTAGCCGTCTTTATAGATTTTTTTGAGGCATTCCCGGGCTGTTGCCATACATTCCGGCGTTGAAGCCGTGGGGTAGGGAAGTTCCCGTCCTCCGCTTTGCCGGTATATGGACCCTTCCTGGTAATGGCCGGTACTGACGTAGACCTGTATGTATGAGGCCACACAGCCCTGTTCGCGCAGTTTTTCGGTGGCGCGACTGACGAACGTTGAAACGGCTTCTTTGAGAGCTTCAAAGGTGGTGACAGGATGACGGAACGAACGGGATGTGATAATGCTTTTTTGGGCTTCGGGTTCTTCCTGCATCTCAATTTTTGGAATTCCACGAAGTTCCAGGACAGTGCGTAATCCGTTGACGGAGAGGTGTTTTTTGACCCAAACATCGTCGCTGTTTTTGAGCTGAAGCACATTGCAAATGCCGTACTGGCGCAGCAGTTTTCCCGTCCGGTAGCCGATGCCCCAGATCTCTTCAACGTCAAGTTTTTGCAATATTTCATCGGCGTGGGGGTGTCCGGTGATGTTGAAAACACCCTTTTGCAAAGGGTCTTTTTTGGCGATTTTGTTGGCGATCTTGGCTAGGGTTTTGGTCGGTCCTATGCCGATGGAAATCGGGATTCCCGTCCATTTCCAGACCGTGCTCCGGACGGTGCGGGCGTACGATGCTATATCGTTTGTCGGCATATTGGTGAAGTCCATGAATGCTTCATCAACGGAGTAAATTTCGAGATCCGTGGTGAACGTTTCCAGGATGTTCATGACCCTCGCCGAAAAGTCGCCGTACAGGGCGAAATTGGAGGAAAATACCGCGATATTGTGTTTTTTAACGAGTTTTTCGCATTCAAAATACGCTTGGGCCATGCCGATGCCGATCGTTTTGGCTTCGTTTGATCTTGCAATGACGCATCCGTCGTTGTTGGAAAGAACGATGATGGGTCTTTTGCGTAATTTTGGCTGAAACACCCGCTCACAGGACGCATAGAAATTGTTGCAGTCGGCCAGCCCGAAGAGCTTCACGTGGTTCATGCGCGGGTCGAGTGAATGATGTAGGTGACGACTCCCCATATTTCAAATTCCATGTCCGGCGTCATGGCCATTGGTCTATAACGGGGATTTTCAGGCATGAGCCAGATGTTTTTTCCGTTTTTCTTGAGACGTTTGACCGTAAACTCTCCGTCGATGAGGGCAATGACGATCTTATTATTGGTGCTTTCGACGGAACGGTCGACGATAAGAATGTCTCCGGAACGGATGCCGGCATTGATCATGGAATCCCCCTGGACGCGCACGAAGAATGTTGCTGCCGGGTGTTCGACAAGGTGACTGTTCAGATCCAGGTTTTTTTCAAGAAAGTCGTCGGCAGGTGACGGAAAACCCGCTGAAACCGGCGTGGCGAAGAGCTTGATGGCGGTCTGTTTTTCCGGGGGGCGGTTTTTGAAAAATTCCAACATCGGCAGTGAAGTAAGTGCTCATGGGTGAGTATATGCTCACCCATGAGCACTGTGAAGAATATTGGCTTTGTGCTATAATAAAAAGATTGTTTAATCATTTTACAGGCCATGTCTCAACCGGGTGAAACCCCCAAACCGTTAGAAGCTTCTCTTACAAGAGAGGTCGTGCATCGCCACGCACTTGAATTCAAGCCCTCGTTTGCGTTTCTGCAAAAACAAAAAGAGATCCAGTCCATAGCCATCAACCGCGAATTGGAGGAGCATAAACTGAAGCTGGAGGAGGGAAGCGATCTTCTTTCCCTCAGGGTCCAGGCTGCGACGATCGGTTCGGAAAAAGACGTGAACCAGCAACTGGATGATGAAAGCTGTTGTTTGAACGATGAGGAGAAAAAGGCTTATTGCGAGACCGTTGATCAGTGCGTGGATGAACAGGGGACCACCGAGGATGATAAAGAGGCTCTTCGAAGAACGATGACGGAGGTCATCTTCAAACCCCGGGTCTTTCTTGCACACTATAAACACTGGCGGAAAAATTGGGATTCAGATCCAAAACTCCAGGAAAAATATCCTGATTTCCAGGATTACGTTTTTGAACGGGCGAGAGCTTTTATCAATGCGCGCCGCAATGAAATCATTGCCTCACGCTTAAGGAAATTCCAGAAGGATTCCATGCCAAAGACTCCGACGGCCGATCAGGGAAAAGAACAACTGAAGGATATCGATCGCAAGGTGATGAGTTTTATCAGGAAGCATGAAGATGAGTTGCTCGAATATAACGATTTGGACATCAAAGACCCTAAAAGGCAGGCGCTTTCCCAGAAATTTCTTGCTGAATCAGGTTTACAGGGGGCGAAAGCCGCAGAGGCGCGGAAGCTTTTTGAAGATATCATCGGGGACATCGAAGTGGCGTTTCTGGCTCAAAGAAAATTGGTCTCAAGTTATCAGGATATGGGAGGCCTTGCCCAGGACGCCATTGATCATAACGAAGATATCGATCAAGAAAAATGGAACAAGATGCTTCAAGACGATCTTCAGAAAGATCCATATTTTAAAGAGGCCCTGGAACAGCAACAGGCTTTTGTCTATCAAGCAAGTGCGGATGCCGCTCTCGCGACGATGCCGTTGGACTCTCCGGAATCCGTAGCCATGCAGGCAGGCGGTTTACGCATCATGGGCTATGATCCCGCAACGGACACCTACACCGTTCGCTATCCGGACAGTACACTTGAAACGAAAATGAAAATTATTCCACGTCCGGGTTCAAAGACCTTTGATGATGCCGAGTTCGTTTTTTATGATAAATATGCCGATAAAGCCAAAGGCAACGAGGTGCATTTTAAACGCGATAACTTGCGGAGCGGCTGCAACCAGATGTTTCTTGATTACCTCATGAACGACTGGATCAGACAAAACAGCATGAGTCCGGATTTCAACGTCAATGATATCCTTACCGATGATACGATGTCACGTATGGCGGAAAGACTTTTTGACAGAAGTCTCAACGATATCGTGCTGACGAAAAACATGCGTTTTATTTTCAGCAGATTTCTGGAGGTCATGATGAAAGGAGACAACTCATCGACGAAGTACGGTGATCTCGGTTCTTTTGAAGCTCGGGTAAAAAAGATGGATACGGTTATGATGAATCCATCCTATGCGAAAAAACTTTACAAGGAGTTTGAAAAAATCGGATCGGTGGCTTTTACGGTTTCTACTTTGTTGGAGCACATCGATTATAAGGAGTAGTTCACTTCGAGCATAGGAAAAAGCGCCCCTGAAGTCCTATGAAGGAAGCAGCGAGGCGCCGAGTTGGTGGTTATTCAATGAAGTGAAGAAAAGTGGAGATAAGAAAGCTCGGCGGGGATCAGTACTGGAGCAGGAATTCCGCTCCGTTCGGGCAGGAAGACGAGAGGTTGATGTTGGGGTTGGAACCGCAAGAGATTGCGGTGTACCCAACGCTGAAGAGTTCTCCCTCCATCTGCGAGTGATCGGGAGCGGGCCCGGACTGAACGTCGGGGCGCACTTTTTCGAACACGAGACGGGGTAGGAACCGAGCGAGCTTGCCTGGGATGCGTTGTTGTTGGGAGGGTCACCGACCCATACCATCACGACGCTTCCCGCGATGGGGTGGGTGTAGAACGGTTGGGTACCGTCCTGACACGTCGAGTCGTCGGGCGACGACTCCATGTTGTAAGTCGTCCCCAACTTGTTGAGGATGACCTTGTAGCACGAGTTCGTGCACTTGAAGGTGACCGCGTTGGGCTGCGGCGGGTCGTTGCAGAGAGGGGGAGCTCCACCGGAACCACCCGTACCGCCCATACCGCCAGAGCCGCCCATGCCGCCACCGCCGGTGGAGCTGGTTGCTCCGCCCATGCCGCCAGAACCGCCCTGGCCGCCTGAAGAGCTCGTCGAGCCCCCCATGCCGCCGGAGCCGCCCTGACTGGAACTGCTGGTGGTCTTGCCACCTCCAGTATCAGAGGTGGACATTCCTCCGGAACCACCTCCGCCTTGGTTGCAGATGTCCGGACAGGTGCCGTAGGAATCCAGGACGCATGCCTGGAGGACGAAGATCCCCATGCAGGGGAGCGACGTCATCAGTAAACTTTTCAGATGCATATGACCTCCCGGGAGAAGAAAGTGCCTCCCTTGGAAATTTCGTAACTTCATTGATGTCAAACACCAGTCTTTTTGTTTGTAAACCGTCAGAAACTCCTTTAGGTGTTTGCGGTTCACAAAAGCAAAAAGAGCGTTTAATTATGGTGTAAAAGTGATAAAAAGTCAATACATAGGAAAAAGCGCCCAGAAGTCCTGGTAAGGAAGCAGCGGGCGCCGGGTTGATGGTTGTACAATGAAGTAGAGCTAAGGAAGTTCGTCCGGCGCGAGACCTAGTACTGGAGCAGGAAATCCGCTCCATGGGTGCAGGAAGGTGCCGAGAGGTTGATGTTGGGATTGGAACCGCACCCGATGGTGTTGTATCCGGACGTGAAGAGTTCCGCTTCCATCTGCGAGTGATCGGGAGCGGGCCCCGGATTGAACGTCGGGGCGCACTTGACCGAACACGAGAGAGGGAACGAACCCTGGGAAACCGCCTGGATATTGTTGTTGTTCGCGGGGTCGTTGACCCACGCCATGACAACACTCCCGACGTTGGGGTGGGTGTAGAACGGTTGGGTACCGTCCTGGCACGTCGAGTCGTCGGGTGACGACTCCGCGTTGTTGGTCGTCCCCAACTTGTTGAGGATGACCTTGTAGCACGAGTTCGTGCACTTGAAAGTGACCGCGTTGGGCTGCGGCGGGTCGTTGCAGAGGGGGAGCTCCACCGGAGCCGCCCATGCCGCCTGCACCACCCTGACCACTTGAACCGCCCATGCCGCCGGAACCCGCAGTTCCACCGGTGCCCGTTGCACCAGCTTCACCGCCCGCTCCAGCAGAGCCGCCTTGGCCGCCCATGCCGCCGAAACCCGCAGTTCCACCGGTGCCCGTTGCACCAGCTTCGCCACCGGTTCCTGCAGAGCCGCCTTGGCCGTCGCTTCCGGCCTGACCGCTCGAACCGCCGGAACCTCCGGGGCCGAACAGCGGGTCCGAATTCAGACCGCATCCCCCCGAGTAGAGGGCGGCGGCCAGGATCATCGGACAATACATGAATACCGTGAGACGCATCAGTTTACTCCTCCTTTTATAGGTTATGTCCTTCTAAATGTTGAGGACAGTTTCGTTTACTTCATTGATTTCAAACATCAGTCTTTTCGTTTGTAGGCCGTCAAAACTCCTGTCTATATTTGCGGCTCACAAAAGCAAAAAGAGCAGTTTATTATTATACAAAATTGCAATTAAGTCAATAGCTCCAATTTTTATTTTGTTTGAAGGTAAAGAAGAAGAAAGTGGAATGAAGTTAGAATGCAAAAAATATTCATGAAAAGAGAGGAGGGGGACAGTCTAAAGGTATTTGGTCCTCTATCTTTTATTTTGCACAATATATCTTGTGCAAATATTAAACTTATTCTTGCTTCAAAAAGTGGGTTTTTTTCAGGTTTATCGTTGATATGTGGCTTCTCGACTGGCTTTACTAAAAACTTTCGATTTTAGCCGTTTTAATATCTTTTTTGGGTTTTGATACCTTTGAATAAATTTTTCGAAATGTGTTTTTAGCGTTTGAAACGATTTTTACCGATTTCGATAATTTTTTCGAGCAGTTGTCTCGGACTGAGAGGTTTTGGTAAAGATGCCGCTTGCTGGAAGAAAGTCGTTGAAGGCGTGAGTGCCGGTAAGGTATTTGCTTCTATAATGATCAATTCACCGGTTTTACGGTTCATAAAACAGTCCATACGGGTATAACCCTCGATATCCAAGGCGTCGGCAACCTTTTTTAATCGTTGTCTGACTTTTTTCAAGACCGTGCGACTCACGAATTTTTCTGGAGGAGGGACAAGATTGATGCCGGTACCGCCCATGAATTTTTCTTCAAGACTGAGCGTTTCGCCCTTGGCGATGGTCTGGCTTGGAGAAAGGACGGTCAATTTGCCTTTCGGACCGAGAAAACCGACGGTCATTTCGATCAATCCGCTGCGGTTTTCCCAATGAATGGTAAGATTTTCGAGTGTTACTTTGTCACAGACAATAAAGTTTTCGATGAGTATTTCATTGAGTTTTTTTTCTGGAAGATCGATTTGTCCGTGGAACGGATGAATTGCCCGTTCCGGAATGCAGGGGTTGCCGCTGCGAAAATATTGAATAGCTTTTTTGAACTCGTTTTCGTTGTTGATGCGGATAACCCCGGCGGAACAACCGTCACCTCTCGGTTTCAAGATAATTGACTTGTTGAATTTTAATTCTTTGAGTTTTTTCCAGGTTTTCTGCGGATTTTCGTCGATAGGCATCAAATATTTTTTTGCGATACCGACTCCAGGAATTTTGGCTTGTTCAATCCTCTGCCCCGTGGCGAATTTATCCATACAGAGCATGGAGCAGCCCGTACCGGGACCGTTATAGGGAAGGCGGAGGCGGTCGAGAAGATTTTGCATGGTGCCGTTTTCCCCCGCTCCCCCATGCAGCCCGAGAAACAGAAATTTGTAATCTTTTGAAATAGATTCAATGGATGTCTGACGCGGAATAAAAATGGGCTCCTTCACGTTTTTTTTGTCGATGACGAGTCCGGCAAGAATGTGGTCGGCCTCTTTTTCGAGCCTTTCGAAATAATTGGAGTTCTTGAACAGTTTGATCTTTTCTTCGATCTCTTCGACGGTGTGTTGAAGACACAGAAATTGCGGTATATAAAAGATTTTTTGATCGAACGTCAGAAAAAGAGGCACCGGACTGTATTTTTTACTTAACTTGAGTTTCATCCAGACATTGGTTCCACTCATCACAGAAACCTGCCGTTCTGCGGTGTTTCCTCCGAAAATTACCGGAATTTCTTCTTTTTTTTCATCGTCAGGTCCGGATTTTCCGACAGTTTTATTGATGATGTAGTCGAGCAGCTGGCGATGACTTAATCCCAATAATGCGGCCTGCTGGAAAAGGAAACTGTTCTGCTCCATACCGCTGATGGCGTTGATGTCGCTGAACCAGATCGATCCGTCATCGAGCACCCAGCCGTCAAGACGGCCGAAATCGTTCATGCCCAGGCATTTGAAGGCGTGAGCCGCCTGTACGCGGATTTTTTCGGTGGTTTTCTCGTCAAAGCGCGCAGGGGTGTGATATCGGGTTTCAGCAGTTGGAAGATATTTCTTGCGATAGTCGAAAAATCTGTCTTTCTTCAGTTCGATTTCCGTCGGCATCAATGCCACTGCGTCTCCTCCGGCATTTTCCAGCACAATAATAGTGAATTCCCTGCCGCTGACTTCAGGCTCAATGATGGCTTTATCTTCGTGTTTAAAAACCTCAACCAGTTTGTCTTTCAGTTCTTTGGGGTCACGGATGTACTGTACTCCGATACTCGAGCCGCCATGGAGTGGTTTTGCAACCCATTTGCCTTTCGGAAGTTTCGGTAATTTCGCCCCTTTTTTTATTACATAGTCCTTTAGGGTGAAGAATCCGTGTTTCTTGAGGATTTCCTGGCAACGGTGTTTGTCCGACGTGTTCATGCAGGCTCTCGGACTCGAGCCGAGATAAGGAACCTCCATTTTTTCGAGCAGCGTTTGGAGCTGTCCGTCCTCTCCGAATGCTCCATGGATTGCCGGAAAAACAAGGTCGATTTTCTTAAGAAGTTTTCGCAGCTGCGCTGTAGTCAGCATCCTTTTGCTTTTTTTCAGCTTGTAATCAAAATCAAGAGGCGTGTTGGAGTAAATTTCCGTGGATTTTATCTGAAAAAACCTCAGTTTGGGATTGACGTATACAATGGTGAGTTCGTAGTTGTCCGGATCAAGATTATCAAAGAGCGAACGCGCGGAGTTCAATGAAATTCCGCGTTCAGCCGAAGGTCCGCCGCAGATGATAGCAATTTTTTTCCTTTTTCGAGATTTTTTTTGAGGCATATTAGCTCTTATTCTAGTGAAAAGGTTAGTCTTTGACAAATACCTCCTGGAGTTCGTCGATTTTCGCTTTGAGCGTGGGATACGAAACAAGTTCGGGATCTTTTTCGATGACGTTCTGCGCGGCCTGTCGGGCGAGGCTGATCGTAAAGGAGTCGCTCAGCGACGCCATTTTGAGATCGGGTATGCCGCTTTGCCTGACTCCGTAAATTTCCCCGGGGCCGCGGATCTGGAGGTCGATTTCGGCCAGTTTGAATCCGCTGGAAAAATCCACCATGGCGCGGAGTCGTTTTGTCGCCTCTTCCCCGGATTTTTTCATGAAGAGAAAACAGTAGGACTGATGTTCTCCTCTTCCGACGCGTCCCCTGAACTGATGGAGCTGCGAAAGGCCGAATCTTTCGGCGGCTTCGATGACCATGATGCTGGCGTTGGGGACGTCTATGCCGACTTCGATAACCGAGGTGGATACCAGGATGTGTATCTTGTTCTGTGAAAAGAGCGTCATAGTTTCTTCTTTGTCTTTCGGTTTCATTTTTCCGTGCAGGAGCCCGACTTTGAGTTCGGGAAAAATGTGCTCCTGAAGATATTCGTATTCCTGGATGGCGGACTTTACTTCGAGAACGTCGGATTCGTCAATCAACGGGCAGATGATGAAAGCCTGTCTTCCCTTCTTGACCTGTTCTTTGATCCATTTGTAACCGTCGAGGCGTTTTTTTTCGGGAACGATGCGCGTCTGGATCTGCTGACGTCCTTTGGGCATTTCATCGATGACGGAAAGGTCCTGGTCGCCATAGACGGTCATGGCGAGCGTCCGAGGAATTGGCGTGGCCGAAAGACTTAGTAAATGCGGGCTTCCCTGGGACTTGAGGATGTCGCGTTGTTTCACCCCGAAGCGGTGTTGTTCATCGATGACGGCCAGGCCGAGTTTTTTGAAGCCGATGGTTTCCTGGATGAGCGCGTGCGTTCCGATGACGATATCGATTGTCCCGTTTTTCAGCTGAAGTGTGATGTCGTCTTTGATGCTTTGCGGAGTGCTTCCGGCGATGAACTGGATATTGAGACCGAACGGCTGGAGCATCTTGTAGACGGTGTGGTAGTGCTGTTTGGAAAGGATTTCGGTCGGAGCCATGAGTGCAGTTTGATAGCCGTTTTTTACGGCATCGAGCATGGCCGCAGCGGCCACGACGGTTTTTCCGGAGCCTACGTCACCCTGGAGGAGCCGCGACATGGGGTATGGTTTGTTGAGGTCGGTAAAAATTTCTTCGATGGCACGGAGCTGGGCTCCGGTCAGTTCAAAAGGAAGTTGCTTGAAGAATTTTTCAACCTCGGGAAGGCGCGGTAACGGTTTTTGTTCATGGACGGCCACGTTCTGCCAGCGCCATTTTTTCTGGAGCGCCTTGACCTGGAGCAGGAACAATTCGTCGAAACTGAGGCGTTTTTTGGCTTCTTCCAGGGTTTGTTCGTCCGTGGGAAAGTGGACTTCAGCGACGGCCTGCTGATAGTTCATCAATTTGTATTCCTTGATGATTTCAGGAGGCATGTAGTCCTTGAAATGTTTGACCCAGTCCTTGATGAGCGGCTGGATTTTTTCGCGCAGCCACTTGGAACTCAGGCCTGCGGTTTCGTGATAGACCGGAACGATGCGGCCCACGTGTGTCTGCTCTTTTTTTTGTTCTTCGAACGAGGGCTCTGGAGCGTCATTTTCCCCAGGTTGAATTTTGCTTTTCCGGAGAGGATGATCTCCTGGCCGTTCTTGAGGACGCGTTTGAGGTAGGGCTGGTTGAACCAGATGACTTCGACCGAACCGGTGTCGTCGCTCAAAAGCGCTTTGGTCAGATGTTTGCCGTTCTTGGTCCTTTTGTGGAAAATGTTGCTGAGCGTTCCGATAACGTTGTTGATTTCATCTGTTTTGAGATCGCTGATGTTGGTGTAGGCGCTTTTGTCGACGTAGGTCCGCGGAAAATACAGGACGAGATCGCGTACGGTCTTGATCCCCAGTTCCTGGAGTTTCACCGCGTGTTCCTTGTTGGTGCGGAGGACTTGTTGTAGAGGAGATTTGAGGCTCATATTTTCAGGTAACGGGTTTTTTGTTTGTCTTGATACCTGAATGTCAGTTGCTTTTTACTCTGAGAAATTTGCGCTTCCCGGCCTGAACGGTTCGTTCTTTTTCCAGTGAAATCATGGCGTTGATGTCTTCGATTTTTTCTCCATCAACCTTCACTCCCCCTCCCAGAATGAGACGTTTTGCTTCGCTTTTTGAAGGCAGAAGCGGTGTTAAGGATCCGTATTGATCGCAAAGTATATTCAGGATGGAGATCTCTTTTCTGTCTTCGGCAGGATACTCAACGAGAGGAATGTCGTCGGGGATTTCTTTGTTGGAGACCGTTTTTACGAAATACCCTTCCGCGGCTTTGGCTGATTTGGCATCGTAATATTCGGTGACGATCTGGCGGGCCAGTTCCATTTTGAGGTTGCGCGGATTTTCTCCTGCCTTGAGCGCTTTTTTGACTTCGTCGATTTTTTCGTCGGGAACGCCCGTGGCGAGTTCAAAGTAGTTGACGATGATGTCGTCGGGGATGGACATGACTTTGCCGTACATGTCGTTGGGAGGTTCGTTGACCCCGATGTAGTTGCCGGTGGTCTTGCCCATTTTGATTTTGCCGTCGGTTCCTACGAGGATCGGAACGGTCATGATATCCTGGGGCCTCTGTCCATGGGCTTTCTGAAGCACTCGTCCGGCGAGGAGGTTAAAGGTCTGTTCCGTAGCGCCGAGTTCGACATCCGCTTTCAAAGCGACGGAATCGTAACCCTGCATGAGCGGATAGAAAAATTCGTGGAGGGAGATCGGTGCGTTTTTTTTGATGCGTTCCTGGAACATGTCGCGTTCGAGCATCTGGGCGACGGTAAAATTGCTGGCCAGTTTGATGACATCGGTGAAGGTCAGTGGACTGAGCCATTCAGCGTTCCAACGCACTTCAAGTTTGTCGACGTCGAGGAAAGTTTTGACCTGTTTGAGGTAGTGTTTGGCGTTTTTTTCAAGATCCTCCTGCGTGCGCATGGTGCGGGTTTCGCTTTTTCCGGTGGGGTCGCCGATCTGTCCGGTGAAGTTCCCGAAGAGCAACTGGATGTTGTGGCCGAGCTCCTGGAACTCTTTGAGTTTTCGGACAACGACCATGTGTCCAAGGTGGAGGTCACTTCCGGTCGGATCGATACCGAATTTGATGTTCAGTTTTTTCCCTGACAAAAGTTTTTTTTCAAGATCAGGTCTGACCTGCACTTCAACGGTGCCGCGGTTGAGGAGTCGGTTGATTTGCTGGAGATCGGGTTTCTGGGGCATGAGTAAACATTAAGAACGCAATTATCATAAGCAAAAAAAGCCTTTTTTACAATGTTATCCTTTGGCTTGCGGCATCAGGCCCGAGGTTCAATGAGCGAGGCGAAATATTGGTGAAGCCTGGAGTCTTTTCGCAGTTCGGGATGAAAAGTCGCCGCGAGGATGTTTTCCTGTTGAACAAGGATGATTTTTTTGTCATGTCGGGCGAGGATTTTAACTTCCCGGCCGGTTTTTTGGATAACCGGAGCGCGGATAAACGCAGCGTGCAGTGCTTTTATATGGAGTTCGGGAATGTCGACGTCGGTTGAGAAACTGTCGATCTGCCTTCCGTAGGCGTTCCTTTGCACCGTGATGTCGATGAGTCCGAGGTGCGGCGGAATAATGTTGCCGATGATTTGTTTTGCCAGGACGATGGCTCCGGCACATGTTCCAAAGACGGGAAAACCGTCAGCCGCGAGTTTCTTCAGCCTGGCACCTGTTCCGCTTTGTTCAAGAAAAAAGCCGATGGTCGTACTTTCGCCGCCGGGGATGATCAGCCCGTCACATTGCTCCAGATCATCAACGGACCTGACTTCAACGGCGTCGTGGCCCAATCCTGCAATAATGTTTTTGTGTTCAAGAACATCGCCCTGGAAAGCCAGGATACCGATAGTTTTGACTCGGCGGTGTTTGGAGTGGGATTTCATGGCGGTAGTGGCCTTTTAGAGGTTTTTCCCTCTCTCCTGGAGACGCGTTTCAACTTGGTGCGTCTGAATTCCGAACATCGGTTCTTGGAGATCTTCCGAGACTTCGGCCAGTTTTTTGGGGTTGTTGTAATTCATGGTGGCCAGAACGATGGCGCGCGCCCGTTTTGCAGGATTTTTCGATTTAAAGATTCCGGATCCTACAAAAATTCCCTCGGCACCGATTTGCATGAGCAAAGCTGCGTCGGCGGGTGTGGCGATGCCGCCTGCAGCGAAATTGACCACGGGGAGTTTTCCGTGCGTTTTTACCTTTTCGAGTAATTTCAGTTCAATACGTTCGTCGCTGGCGTATTTCTTGAGCTGTGCAGTGTTCATTTTCTTGAGACCGTCAATTTCCTTGAGAATTTGCCTCATGTGGCGTACCGCTTCGATAACATCTCCTGTTCCGGCTTCGCCTTTTGTCCTGATCATGGCGGCTCCTTCCTGGAGACGACGCAGGGCTTCGCCCAAACCCGTCGCTCCGCATACAAAAGGAACGGCAAATCCGGTTTTATCAACGTGTCTGGTGTCGGCAGGTGTCAGGACCTCACTTTCATCAATAAAATCTATTTTAAGGGCTTCCAGGATCTGCGCTTCGACAGCGTGACCGATACGGACCTTGGCCATGACGGGGATCGATACTGCAGCCTGGATTTCTTTGATAAGCTTCGGATCGCTCATTCTGGCAACCCCTCCCTGTGCTCGGATGTCGGCGGGAACGCGTTCCAAAGCCATGACGGCCACGGCTCCGGCATTTTCGGCGATTTTGGCCTGTTCGGCGTTGGTGACGTCCATAATGACGCCTCCCTTGAGCATCTGTGCCAGGTTGGATTTTACGGAAAATGTCCCCTTGGCGTCATTTTTCGTGTTTTTCTTTTTTGAGACTGATGATTTTCTCGTCATAAGAAGAGGTAAAAGCTTGAGCAGATTAACAAATAGCTCCTTGATTTTCAATGGATGTTATGGCATATTTTGCACTCTTTTCATTTTTGCCATGGCTACCAAAAAGAAACTCGGTGGACTCGAGCCTCGGGAGTATGAGGGGCTCAAAAACGACATGATGGAAAAAAGGGGCAAGCTTGCTCCTTATGAGCGTCCGATTATTCCTTTGAAGATTGCCTGTCATGCGCACGATTTTTTACGAAAGATCGGCGCGGAAGTCACGATGGACAGTGAGTATCGGGTCAATTCAATCTCTTCGAGGTTTCCGGACGGAAACGAGATACAGATTCTGGGAGGCACCAATGAGCAGAAAATCGTTTTTTCCTTTCACGCCAATATTCCAAAATTTGTGGTGAACGATGAGGTCATCAAATCGATGAAAGCCTTGATGCGTATAATGGCTTTTTTCGTGAAAGCGGGATATCTTGATATCGATCGTTCAGGCGGTGATCATGCAACCGACGTGGTGACGATGCGAAAGCTGTGCGATACTTCAGATGCTCTCACGGTTACCACGGAGTTGAGGAGGATAGCCGGAAAACTTGGGTATATTACAACGAGAAGAAAGCAAAAATAGACATCATTTGAATTCAATTTTCATGAAAACTTCTGGCATTACGGTTGAAGAACAGTATGCCGGCGTGCGCCTGGATAAAGTGTTAACCCACTATTTTTCCGAGCACACCCGCAGTTATTTCCAGCACCTTCTGGAAAGCGGTTCGGTGAAAGTAAACGGGAAAAGCGTCAAAGCGAGCTATACCGTCAAAAGCGGCGATAAGGTTGAGGTTTCCTTCCCCACCCCGAAAGAGCTTCTTGTAGAGCCGAAAAACATTCCTTTGGACATCGTTTACGAGGATCCGAATATTCTTGTCATCAATAAACCGGCCGGGCTGGTGGTTCATCCCGGCACCCACGGTTCGCATAGCGACGATTCTCTGGTCAACGCGATTCTGTACCATTGCAAAACCCTGAAGGATACCTCCAAAGGTTCATTGAGCGGCATTAACGGCGTTGTGAGACCCGGCATCGTCCACCGGCTCGACAAAGATACCTCGGGGCTGCTGGTCGTGGCGAAGAACGATGCAGCCCAGCAGTTCATGATGGAACAGTTCCAGGAGAAAACGGTGCAAAAGGTTTATTACGCTCTCGTGGTCGGACATCTCGAACCTGAGCAAGGCACTATCGATGCTCCGATCGGCCGCAGTCTTCATGACCGTAAAAAAATGGCCGTGGTCCAGGGGAAGACTTCAAAAGAGGCCGTGACGAAATATGAGGTTGTGCGTTACTACGGCGACTACAGTTACGTAAAAGTTCATCTTCTTACCGGAAGGACCCATCAGATCCGCGTGCATTTCGCCGCGATCGGGTTTCCTCTTGTGGGTGACAGAACGTACGGCAGGGCCAAGACAAACCACAGTTTTGAAAAACATTACGGTCTGCAGCGGCAGTTTTTGCATGCGACCGAGCTTTCTTTCATGATCCCTCCTGCTGGTCGAAACAAACGTTCAAAAAAGGGAGAGTTTGAATCTCCTCTCCCTTTGGATTTGCAACGTGTCCTGGACGGTTTGAGCCGTGAAGCCTCAACCGTTAACCGTTAATGGCCGTAATTTCCAGTTGTGTGTAGTTTTGTCGATGGCCCTGGGTTTTCTTGAAGCGTTTCTTTGGCGTGAATTTGAAAACGCGGATCTTTTCGCCCTTGAAATGTTTGACCACTTTTGCCTCCACGGTCGCGCCTTTCAGGTAAGGCATGCCGATTTCAACTTCTTTGTCGTCTTTCGAGACCAAAAGGACTTTATTGAATTTTACCGGTTTTCCGGCTTCCGTTTCCAGAAGTTCAACGTCGATTTTGGCATTTGGGGCGACCTTGTACTGTCGTCCTCCGATTTCTACAACTGCAAACATAGGTTTTTTGATAAAAATTGCTCTGATAAATTACTGAAGTTTGACCCAAAAATCAAGCTATTCTTTTGATTTATTCCCTGTTTCTTGAGAAATTCCTGCAGAATGGACCGTCGGAGGAGGGATGGTCGGCACCTGTCGACGTGAACGGATCAGCATTTCATTGACGGTACGACGGCAATCGCGAAGGGCTTCCTGATTTGCTGGTGAGTCGATTGATTGCTCGTTGGCCGTAATTTGTCTTTGCAGGGCGGAAATGATTTCAACCCTTCGGGCCGGCAGGGTTTCGGCCGCCTGTTCAAATACCCGGTCAAGGTCGCTGAAATCAAGACTCAATGGCTGATTTGTACGATTGTCCCCATTCGGACCTGAAGTTTTTTTTATATATTTGTCCAGATCCGGGTTCCTTATCGTGGGTTTGGTGAAGACGTCTGAAGCTTTTACAGTTGAAGGAGCGCTTTCTTCTCGGAATTCCTCGATGTCGAATCCTGAGTTTCTTCTGTTGTTCATGTCCGATATGTAAAGTTTATAGAATGCGCGCAAATAGTAATTTTTTCACCATGAAAGTCAAGAGTTGGCTGGATAAGGAATATTTCCGCAATTAAGGAGGATATGCACGCAGCTTTGGACGAGCCGCTTGCCAGTCTTGATGAATTTGAAGAGAAACACTGATTTCGTTGTTGTTTCAGTTGTAGGTATTCATGGCGTCTTCAATTCCTTGATTCAGCCATGTTTTGGCTGCGGCTGCCGCTTTTTTGAGGACACGAGGAAGTTCTTTCTTTTCTTCCTTGTTGAATGGTTTTAAAACCGCGTTTTTCATATCCATTTTCATCTGGAGTACCAGATCGTTGTTTGCATTTTTTAGTCCTATTCTTATCCGCGGGAAATTTTCACCGAGATGCTGGACCATGGATTTCATGCCGTTATGCGTCCCGGGACCGCCGTTGGCACGGATCCTCAATGTTCCAAAGGGGATGTCGAAATCATCGAAAATGCAGAGAATGTCTTCAGGTATCACTTTATAATATTTGGCGAGCAGTTGAACAGATTCGCCCGAGAGGTTCATGAAGGTGAGAGGTTTAACCAGCAAGAGTTTTTCATTTTCAAATGCGGAAACGCTTAGGAGAGTTTTGAATTTTTTTTCTTCCTTGAAAGCTTCACCGTCGAGTTCTTTCCTGAGTTCGTCCAGGACCATCCAGCCGGCATTGTGTCTGCTGCCTTCGTACTCTTTTCCCGGATTGCCGAGTCCGACGACGATTTTCATAAGGGGTGGATAAGTATCTGAAATAAACCAAAGATTGCTATCAGCGCCCAAACGACGTTGAGTGCCGCCGGCTGGTAGGCCTTTTTGTTGAGGGAAAGGATGATAATGCCGACTGCTCCCGTGCCGTTGAGTATTTGGTACCACGGATTGACGACAGATATGACGTTAAAGCTGTTGAGGGCATATGCGGTGATGATGGCAACCGTACCGTACCAGCCAAGTATTTCAATAATGATGCTGCGCGATGGGTTTTGTTTTTTCGGAGTCATGGTCACAGTTTATGAATGCAAGAGTCAACGCATACGGAGGGTTCTTCCGGCAATTCGCACTTTATCGCCGGCGGTGGCTCCCATGCGCTTCAATTCACGCAAGATGCCCATCTTCCTTAAAAAATGAAAGACGCGTTCCATGCCTTCGGGATTGTCGAGGTCGGTCATTTTGACGACCTGCTCGATGCGGAAGCCAGTTACGTCAAAAATTTTGCGTTGTTTTTTGCTTTCGGCTTCGAGCTTCGTACGTACAAACGTAACTGTAAATTTTTTGTTCTCGACATGGGGACGGAATACTTTTTCTTCACCTTGTTGGGACTGTGCGTTGGTGATGGTCGATTTTACAGGCGTTCCCTCCGTTGGCATTTTGGGAGTAAGGGCATCAAGCGCTTCAATGGAGCGGTCAAGAAGTTCGAGTTGCCTGGCGCGCATCTGCTGGACAGCTTTGAACATTTCAAAGATCAGTTCCTTGAGGCCTGCGCCCGTTACGGCAGATATCTTATAAATTTTTCCTTTCAACGCCTTGTTCGTTTTGATGAGTTGCTTTTCGTAGTCTTTTACTGTTTCTTCATCAACGGCGTCGATTTTGTTGATGACGACGATCTGGTCTTTTGTGCTTAAACGTTCGTCGTGACTTTTGAGTTCGTGGTTAATGACCTTATAATCTTCAGCGGGATTCCCGCGGGTAGGGTCGATGATATGAATGAGCAGTTCCGTCCTTGAAACGTGACGCAAAAATTCATGGCCGAGCCCTTTTCCTTTATGTGCACCTTCAATGAGTCCGGGAATGTCGGCAACAACGAAAGATCCTTCCTGTCTCTTGTCGAAGCTGCGCATATCGACCACGCCAAGGTTGGGAATAAGCGTCGTAAAAGGGTAATCGGCGATTTTGGGCTTTGAGTTTGAGATCCTTGAAATCAGAGTGGATTTACCGGCAGACGGGAAGCCGATGATGCCGACATCGGCGACGAGCTGAAGTTCCATGAGGACGCTCTTTTTCTCTCCTTCCTCCCCTCTTTCGGCAAACTGGGGAGCTTTGTGGGTGGAACTCTTGAAATGTGTATTGCCCATACCTCCACGACCCCCTCGGGCGATCATGAATTTTTGACCGTGTTTTTTGAGATCGGCGATAACTTCGCCGGTTTCGACGTCTTTCAAGAGCGTTCCGGCCGGTATTTTCAGCGTCAGATCGGGCCCTTCTTTGCCGAACATCTGTCCTTTTTTCCCGTTTCCGCCGTTTTCAGCCTGAAAAACCTTTTTTGTATTGAAATCGATGAGAGTGTTGATGTTTTCGTCGGCCACGAGGACGATGGCGCCGCCGTTTCCGCCGTCACCTCCATCGGGACCGCCTCGGGCGATATATTTCTCTCGCCGAAAGTGGACCATGCCGTCCCCTCCTTTTCCGGCTATAAATTCAACGATTGTCTGGTCGCAAAAAGTACTCATGCGCGCAGTATAGCATAAGATGAAAGTATTTCGTGCGTATTAAAGCGTATTCTTGGGGTAATTCATCTTCCCATTGGTATCGTCGTTGTATTGTTAAAATTGCCGTTTTTTGTTATAATGATAGGAAAAAAAGGGTTTTTTTGAGTGCCAACAGCATCCTCATTATGCAATTCAGACTTAAAAAAGAATTAACCAATGAAATCCTCATTCTTACGAGTGGTTTTATTTGTTATTTTTTGGTGATTTCGCTCTATGTCGAATCTTTGAGTAATTTTATTTCAGATGTCGGTGTCAATATGCTCCCGATAGTTTTACTGGTGAGATCGTTGCTGTTTGGCATATTTACGATCATTTTTGTGGGTATATCTTCAAGATTCCGCCAGCAGAGAATTTTTGCGGTTTTGGTTTTGATTTTTGCTCTTTCTTTTGCCGTTCTCCCTCATCTTGAAAAAGGATCTTGGTTTTTGACGGTTTATTTTTATTTTGTTACTTCGTTGTTTTTTACTTTCTTAGACGTGGGTCTTATCTTATTCGCTACAAATTTCGTCAATCCTATTCGTGCAAAAACTTTCTTGCCTTTGCTTTCCTCCGTTGCTTCGATCGGTTTGATCGCAGGTTCATATTTCAGCGCGAACTTCAATCATCTCAATTCTGAAACCGGATATGGTTATATCCCTGCTACTTTGCTTGTGCTTGTGGCAACCATGATGAGTTCACTGAGGAAGCCGCACGGGTTGCCATCACCACAAAATATTCAGAAAGTTCATCATGGAAATTTCAAGAAAATGATCGCTCAGAGCCTTGAATACGTCTTCAAAACATCTCTTTTTCGCTATCTCGCCATAGGGACAGTTCTTTTCATCTGCTTGCAGTTTTTTGTAGAATTCAAACAAAACACCGTTTTGATGCAAAGTATTCTTCCTGAAGATCTGAATACCGTCTTGGGAAAAATTTTCTTTGCGGAAAATATGCTCCGACTAGCAGTTTCAGTTTTTTTCGTAAAAAAAATTCTCTTCCGATTTGGAGTTCTCAATACAATGATGTTATTCGCCGTGGTAGTATTACTTTCTGTTGTAAGCGCTTTTTTGCTCGGATGGAACGTCGCCGGAGTTGTTCTGGTCTACCTCGTTTTTTCAGTTTCCTACGTGACGCTCTATCAGGTCGCTTCGTCGCAATCCGTTGCTTTTTTGCCTGAGCATTTTGTTCAAGGCGTCAGTTATATTTTTAATCAATTGAGTGTAGCTGTTGCTTCGGTCTTGGCTTCGTGCTTTCTTCTTTTATATTCTTATAATCTGGGTCTTGAAAGATACATCAATACCGGATTTATTACCGTGATCGCAGTTGTCGGCATGGCGTTGATCTTCAAACTTCGCAAGAGCTATCAAGGTAAACTTCAGGAGAACGTTGCTTCAGAAAACGGTTATCTTCAAAAAAAGGTCATCGCTTTACTTGCCGAAAAGGCTCAGAAAAATAAAGGAGAAAACCTTCTCAGGAAGTTACTGAGTAAGCACGACCTTTCAAAAGACATGAAAGAAGACGTCATCTACTCGTTAAGTATTATCGGTAATCCTCAGACGGTTGCAGACCTTATCCAGTGTCTCGACGACACGAGTGACAAGGTGAAGTTCGCGACACTCCGTGCTATCCACCATATGCTTCGTTATCACAGGATTTTAAAAAAATATCCTTTTACCAAACATCAGCTCCTTGAGGCCTACGAAAACATTTTCATCAGCAATGTTTCGAACTATATCAAGCAAGAAGTCATGAACACCCTCAAGTATTTTGAAATTGAGGACATCATCCAGTTTTTGGAAAAGAACCTCCGCAATGATGACAATAACGTCGTCATGTATACTCTTGAAACACTTTCGAATTTCAACGACAGAAGCATTGTCCATTATTTGAAACCTTTTCTTGAAAACCAAAATCCCCATTTGAGAAGTTCAGCGATCGTGGGGATGTGGAAGTTCAGCGATTACCGTCCTCTGCTTCTCCAGAAAATTGGTGAAATATTGAAGTGCAAAACCCAGGATGACGAAGAGTGTGCAGTGTTTTTGATCGATCATCTTGATCTCTACTGGGAGAAAGATCTTTTGAGGAAGATTGTGGAGAAAAATAACGATAAGAGCGCCCTTTATGCTCTTATTACCCTTATTAAACTCGGGGAAACGAATTATATCGAAAAACTTCTTGCTGAGATGAGTGAGCTGGAACGAAAAAATGAAAAATCGAAACTTGAACTCCTTTTATCAAAATACCGTTCCCTCAATCGCAAAACGAAGAATGCTATTTTGAAAAAGATCGACCGGATGCCTTATGAAAGGATTCAGGATTTTTACCAGAGTTTCGCGACATCGCGCTATATTTTCAAGAAAGAACTTGAAGCCCTGGGGCCTGATTGATATCATGGTTTTTACTTTCAGCTTAGTTGACTTGGCTGGGTTTTATGCCTACTATTCACCGTGCATTTATCAGCTGTTTAAACGTACTTCGATAAGTCTTTTTTTCGGGCGAGTGGCGGAACTGGCAGACGCGCACGACTCAAAATCGTGTATCAGCAATGATGTGAGGGTTCAAGTCCCTCCTCGCCCACCATAGAACGTCTTGGTTGACTTTGAGGAGTTATATGTGTTACTTTGTGGTTGTCCAATAGGTTGTAGTTTTGTGGGGTTATGTGAAGTCACGTCAATAAATTCCTGCAGCGAAGCTTAAAGGAATTTATTTTTTAACCTTTTCTTCATATGAAAGGTACCATCAAAAAACTTACAGATAAGTTTTTTGGATTCATCACTCCTGAAGATGGCGGTAAAGACGTCTTCTTCCATGGAAACGATGTTGTCGGAGGCAAATTTGACGATTTGCACGAAGGCGACGCCGTGACCTTCGACATGGGTGATTCCCCAAAGGGCCCGAAAGCCACCAACGTGGCCAAGGCCGGAGACATGGACAACGCTGCTTAAACAGTTTGTACATCTTCAAAAGACCGTTTTCCTTCGGGGAAGCGGTCTTTCTGGTATAATGGGTCCAATGTTTCACTAAATCAATTTCTTATGCTTATTCTTATACACAGAGAAGAGTGCCCGTTCTGTCAGAAAGTGCGTCAGTTCATGTCTGACAATCATGTGAGTTACGTCAGTCTCGTCAGCCCGAAAGGTTCCCCATCCCGTAAGATTTTGACCCAGCTTGGGGGAAAAGAGCAGGTGCCCTTTCTTGTCGATACCGATAAAGGTGAGATGATGTATGAATCGGACGATATCATTGAATACGTAAAGAAGCATTACCTGAAGTAGATTGACGACGCGGTATCTATGTTTTTCGTGGAAAAAATGTTATAATACTTTCAGTATGTATTTCTGATTTTTTCTTCATCTCAAATGCCAAAAAAACAAAAAACACAAGGAAAAAAAACACTCATGGTGAAAGCTGATAAGGTCCTGAAACCCAAAAAACTCAATCTGAAGCAAGAGCTTGAAAAGTGCGACTTCGGCGTGGCCATTTTCGGTTCGGCACGCATCAAAATGAACCAGAAGGTCTATAAGCAGGTTTTTGATCTTGCGGAAATGATCGGAAGACGCGGGTATGACCTCATCACCGGCGGGGGGCCGGGACTCATGGAGGCTGCAGCTTCCGGACACGATGAAGGCGATAAATTGCGCCGAGCCGATTTGATCGGCCTGACGATCAAGTTGCCTTTCGAGGAATCAGTGAATCAATATCTTGAACTCCGTAAAGATTTCACAAGATTTTCGGAACGTCTTGAAAATTTCATGGCTTTGTCCAACGTTCTCGTCGTGACTCCTGGAGGAATCGGAACGATGCTGGAACTGTTCTTCAGCTGGCAGCTGCTGCAGGTCCATCATGTCGAATTCAAACCGATCATTTTGATAGGAGGCATGTGGAAGCATCTTATCGCCTGGATGAAGCGTTATATGCTTAAGGAAAATCTGGTCAGCAAGGGTGATTTTCGTTTTATTCACATCGTCAAATCACCGAAAGAAGCCATGAGGATTATCGACAAGTATCACAAAAGTTACGTCAAAGACGGGAAATGCAATTTAAGGTCCTCGAAGCATAAGCCTCGCTGATCGATTATTGCTTGTTGATTAAATCGTCAAATTCACTTAAGAGCTTGACCAGTTCTCCGGCTTCATCATACCCGTCGAATTCCCGGATGGCTTTCGTCGAAACCATGCTTCGGGGAGGGAATCCGCCGTTGGTGTCCAGAACCTCATGGACTCTCGGAACAAAAATAAACTGGAGCCACTGATTGAACGTCATGGTGTCGGAGGCAAAAGCTTCTTTGAATTCGTACTTTTCCGATGGTAAGGGATCGTCCTGCCACATGTGGATTCTCTTCATCTCATTTTCTATTTTTTCTATTTCTTGTGCGACCTTTTTGCGATCGACCTGTTGCTCATTTTGGTCCATTGAAACACGGTTATGATAGTTTTAGGTTTAAGCGTCTTTTTTGAAGAGGTTCAGTTTCGCCTCGTCCATGGAGTTATAACATTTTATGAGCTCTGTGATCCCGACGGCTTGAAGAATGTCCAGGATGGTCGCGGGAGCTCCCAGAATGACAGCTTTCCCACCTTCTTCATTGATTTTTCCGTACCAGTCGGTCAGATAACCGATCGATTTACTGTTCATGTATTGGAGTTCGGTAAAATCGAAGAGGAGATAAAGGTTTTTCGGGTGCTGGGCGATCACGTCATAGATCGTTTTGGAGTTTTGATCGATGTTGCTTTCATCAAGCTGCCCGGAAAATTTGATGATTTTGGCGGTCATGTCCGGTTGTGGAGCTTCAAGGTCCTCGATCCTGATGTTTACGGGCGTTTGCCCCGGCATTGTCTGTTGGGAATTGGGCGGATTATTTGCCATTGGTGGGTTGTCAGCCATAATTTTGTTTTTAAAAAACTAATATTATTTTATCATGAATTTCGGCCTTTGGCGAGAGGCGGTTGAGGTGAATTTTTCGGTCAGCCGAGTGTTTTCTTGATCTTCATGGCCGTTTTTTGTCCGACTACCTGGGCCAGTTCGTGCATGGTTGCGTTTTTGACCCCTTCGGGAGAACCGAAAGCCTGGAGGAGTTTTATCTTAAGTTCCGTTCCGATGCCGGGAACGGTGTCCAGAATTGAACTTGTGGTGGCTTTCAACCTGAGGTTTTGATGGTAACTCACGGCAAAACGATGCGCCTCGTTGCGTATGTGCTGGATGAGCAGGCTGACCGGGTCGGATTTTTCCAGTTGGATGGGGTTGGGATTCTCCGGAAGGTAAATCTCCTCTTCTTTTTTAGCCAATGAGATCATGGGAATGCTGAGTCCGTATTTTTTCATGGCTTTTTGCGCTGAACTTAACTGTCCTTTTCCTCCGTCGATAATGATGAGGTCTGGAATTTTCTTGAAGGATTTGTCTTCGGCGTATTTCGTTTTGTCGAAGGCCAGGTAGGTCATTTTTGCAACGGAAGTGAACTCATCAGGGATTTTCCGGATATGCTGAAAACCGGTTTCTTCGAAACGGGAGACCTGTTTGTCCGGGCAATGGTAATAGATGCGTTTCGCTTTGGTTTTTTCGATGATTTTTTTGACGAGAAAATTCAGGTCTATTTCATCGTCGAGCTTGATGCGTTCGATGAGGTGTCGTTTCCCGTCGGTTATTTCAACGTGAACAAATCCAATATTTTCTGCGTTTTTTTCGACAGTAAAAAAGTGTTCGTCTGCTTCAGGTTTTTTTCCGTCTGGGTACTCCCCTGCTTCCCGTATACTTACAAGGTCTTTTTTCGTCGCTTTCTTTATCTTGAAGTCATTCGAAGCCTTCGATGACTTGAGGTATTTCAAACGACGGGTAAGCGTTTCTTCCATCGATGCGAAATCGTTCGGAGCCCCGGATTCTTCCTGATGAAGTTTGAATTTACGATAGTCCTCTTTTTTGGGAAAACCCTTTTCGAAAACGGTCATGGAACTCACGGTTTCGGTGCCTCCGAAATGGGAGATGTCATAGCATTCCAGGCGGTAGGGAATCTTGGAAAGATTGAGCAAGTCCCTGAGATCCTGGAGAGCCTGTTCGCGATTGCCCTTTTCGGCACCCTGCCATTTGATCTGACTTTGACGGGCAAAGCTTCTGGCGTTTTCCAGTGAAAGATCCAAGAGGTGGTTTTTCTTACCGCGTTCGGGGACGATGATGGTCACTTTCTGGCCTTTCATACGGGTGAGCCATTCTTCAAGCGTTTCTTTATCGTCAATCTTATGCGGGATCAGTACTTCTTTGGGTAAATCCGCGGCTTTTTCATAGTATTGTTCAAGGAAAGCGCTGAGAGCGTCTGAATCGTCCGCGGCGTTTTGTTCCGGAGCAGCGGAGGCACTCTTGAAGGTGAAATTTTCCTGATCGATGACTTTTCCGTTCCTGAGCTGAAACAGGTTGAAATAGATTCTGCCGTCCTGTTCAACATAGTTGATGATATCGAGGTCTTTCTGGTGCGGATCACTGATGCGCTGGGGTTCAATGATGTCCTCGACTGCCTTGAGCTTGTCACGGATGGCGGCGGCGATCTCGAATTTTTTTTCCGCCGCAGCCCGGAGCATCTCGCGTTTGATGTCTTCGATAATGTCTTCGTGTTTCCCTTCCAGGAATTCGATGACTTTGTTGATTATTTTGCGGTATTCTTCAGGTGAAACGCTTGTGATGCACGGCCCGATGCAGTGCTTGGTGTGGTAGCGGAGATTCGCTTCGGTCATGAGCATGGATTTTTTGTTTTCGCCGTATACTCCGTAATCGATCGCCATGGAGCAGTTCCTGAAGGGAAAGACCCGTTTGAGAACCTTGAGGGTTTTAATGACTTTGTGGGCCGCAGTTTTAGGGCCGATGTACTTGGCTTTGTCTTTTTGAACTTTTCTCACGAGATAGATGCGCGGGTACGGTTCCTGGACCGTGATTTTGATGTAAATGTAATTTTTGTCGTCTTTCATGAGAACGTTGTATTTCGGCCGTAGTTCTTTGATGAGGTTGGTTTCAAGGAAAAGAGCCTCAAGTTCGGTTCCCACCTCGATGTATTCGATATCTTCAATCTGTTCCACCATTTTCTGGGTACGGACGGGCTTGTCGCTTTTGTTCTGAAAATAGCTTGAAACACGGTGTTTAAGATCTTTTGCTTTGCCGACGTAGATAATCTGCCCTTCGGCGTTTTTCATTTTGTATACACCCGGTTTGTGCGGAAGATTCTTGAGTATGTGCTCAAGATAACGCCGGCGGTCTTCGGGGGTTTTTGATTCGTTCGTGGTCATAATTTTTCGTTTGTCTTTGAAAAGTCCGTTCTCTAGTATAAGCTTTTTTTGATCTTTGTGCACTGCTATGAAGTTCCCACTGCAATCACTCCGTGAACGTTGCCTTGCTACGCTGGCTTACTTTGATCTTTTCGACTATCCGTTGAAACTGGAAGAGATAGAGAGGTATTTTTTGGGCGAACTGTCTTCAAGGGAAGCACTGGAGCACTTTTTAGCTTCTTCGCGTACTTTTATCCATCAGCTGGACGGTTATTATTTCTTTCCGGGTCGGGAGCATATCGTCATCACACGGGAGGAGAGAGAAAAGGTTTCGCAACGCTACTGGAAAAAGGTAAGAAGTTTTTTGCCGTTCATACTTTTGGTTCCTTTTGTCAGGATGGTCGGCGTCTGTAACACCCTTTCCTTCAATAACGCCTCCGCGGAGAGCGATATAGACCTTTTCATCGTGGCAAAAGCCGGCAGGCTTTTCATCGTGCGCTTTTTTACGGTTCTTTTGTTCGCTTTGTTGGGCGTTCGCCGTCACGGCAATAAAATAGCAGGCAGATTCTGCCTGAGTTTTTACGTCGACGACAGTGCACTGGATATGTCGAAAATCCAGTCGGGGAGCGGAGACATTTATCTGCCGTTCTGGGTTCTGACGATGAAACCGATCTTTGGTCGAGATACCTACAGTGCGTTCGTCAAAGCCAATCTCTGGATCGAAAAATATTTCGGACATCCGCTTTCCTTTGCCGTGGACATCAGGAAAGGCAATCCCTTAAGGTTTTTAGGGTGGATCAAGGAGCACTTGCTCAAAGGAAAGCTCGGCGACCGGCTCGAAAACAAGCTGCGGTCGATCCAGATGAAACGTCACAAACACCATCTGGAAGATCTTCCTTCCGGAGCTTCCATCGTCGTTACCGACCATATGTTGAAGTTCCATAATATTGACCGACGTCATGATATTGCGGTGAAGTTCCGTCGGAGGTTGGACGATATCATCGCTTCATCCTAAGCCTGTTTTTATAAATCAGGCGTATTCCGGTTCCGTTGAATCCGTATTTTTTGCGTATTTCATTTTCGAGATAACGCCGGTAGGAAAAATGTAAAGCTTTCTCGTCATTCACCCAAAAGGTAAAGGTTGGAGGGTTGATCCCGGTCTGTTCCAGCGAATAAATTTTTGGGGTTGTCAGCGTGACCTTCGGGGGGATGTGTTTATAAGTAATTTCCTTCATGAACCCGTCGAGCTCTTCATTGCCGATCTGTTTGAACCTTTCAAGGTAGATTTCACGGGCCAGCTCCATGATTTTTTCAATGTTTTTTCTTTTGAGCGCACTGACAAAAAGCACGGGAACCCATGGGAGAAAATCAAAACGATGGCGCAGAATTCTTATGAAACGGTTACGGTCGCTTTCGGTGTTTTTCATAAGATCGCATTTATTCACCACGAGCATCAGGCCCTTTTTGGAGTCCTGGGCGTATGACGAGATGTTAAGGTCCTGTTTGCGGATTCCTCTTTCGTAATCAAGGATTAGGCAGACCACGTCGCTGCGTTCAAGAGCTTCCAGCGAACGCAGGGCGCTGAGTTTTTCGAGTCCGGGTTCGATTTTGCCGCGACGCCGTAGCCCCGCGGTATCGATAAGGTTGAATTTCTGATCTTTGTAGATCACTCCGGTGTCGGTCGCGTCGCGGGTTGTCCCCGGAATGTCGGACACGATAAGTTTTTTTTCTCCGAGAATGGCATTCACGAGTGAGGATTTTCCCGCGTTCGGTCGTCCCAGAAAACAGATGCCGATCTCGTTCTCCTTGCTTTCGGCACGTTCTTTCTGTTTTTTCCAGCCTTCCTTTTTCAATTTGTAAGTGAGCGTTTCTCTAAGTTCCTCTACACCGGTTTTATGGATAGCGGAAACGGCGAGTGGTTCTCCGAAGCCGAGTTTTTCAAGTTCTTCGAGATTTCCCTTGAGGCCCTCATGATCGAACTTGTTGGCTACGAAGATGATGTTTTTCCCGGATTTCCGAAGGAGGGTGGCCGCTTCGTAGTCGTTTGAAGTCAGCTCTTCGCTGACGTCGACGACAAAAATTATCAGATCGGCTTCGTTGACGGCGATGCGGGCCTGGCTCTGGATATCCGCTTCGATGTTTTCCTTTTTCCCGTATTCAAGGCCGCCGGTATCCACGACGATGGCAGGGATTCCGTCGGCGTTGATCTGATAGTAAATGCGGTCGCGGGTGGTGCCGGCCTGTTGATGGGTCACTGCAAGACGTTTGCGAATAATCCTGTTGAAAATACTGGATTTTCCAACGTTGGGGCGCCCGACGATTGCGATGATCGGGACGGTATGGGTCGGGTTTTGTGGGCTTTTTTTCGTGCTCATACTGCCGTATAGTATAGTTAAAGCTTGTTTCTTCCACAATATTCATGGGATTCGAGGTCCAGAGAGTACATCAACTGTTCCAGGAAATAAAGCGGGTTTGCGCCAATGTTCAGAGAAATTCTGAGGATATCACCGTTCTTGCCGCATTAAAATACGCTACCCTTGAACAGGCGAACACGCTGATTTCAGCAGGGATCAGAGTTGTCGGAGAAAATCGTATTCAGGAAGGACAAAAAAGGTTTCCCAATCTGCTTCCGTGCGAGAGACATTTCATCGGTTCTTTACAAACGAATAAAGTGAAAAATGCTGTGAAGCTTTTTCAGATGATCGAGTCCGTGGATCGATACGAACTGGCGCTCGCTTTGGAAAAAGAGTGCGATAAGCTGAATAAGAAAATGCCCGTGCTCCTTGAAGTTAACGTGGCGAAGGACCCAAAAAAACACGGCATCGGTCCCAAGGAAACTTTTCAATTCATCAAAGAGATTTCCGGATTTTGGCATCTGCAAATCCTCGGCCTGATGACGGTCGTCCCCTATTTTGAAAATCCGGAAGAGTCCCGACCCTATTTTCGCATGATGAAAGGGCTTTTTGAACTTTGCAGAAGGCAGTTCAAGGGTTTTGAGGTCCTTTCCATGGGGATGAGTCATGATTTCAAGATCGCCATCGAGGAAGGTTCAACCGAAGTGAGGATCGGCAGGTACTTTTTCGAGTGATGGTGTGCGCATTAGCTTTGAGATTGTGCCTGTTTCTGTTATGATACAGGTAAATTTATTTTTAAGAATGAAAAAGTTTTTCCAGCGTTCGGCGGCTGCCATCCTTCTTTTCTTCGGTTTTATCGTGGGTTTTCTTCCGCCAATGGCGGTACAGGCGCAGCAGTTTTCTTTGTTGCCGCAAGCAGCTCCTGGGACGGATTGTAAGAGCACCATTGATAGTTTTGAAGCTACGCCGGATCAGGCTTCTTACATCAAAGGTGATCGTGACAACATTCTTGGCTGCGGGATCCAGACCGGACGTATTTCGCTGTTCATGGTCCCTTATTACATTTCCTATATCATCAATTTCCTCCTGGCGTTGTCGGGGCTCATCAGTGTTCTCTTCATCGTCATCGGTGGATACCGTTATGTTGTCGGCGGATTGATCGACGAGAAGGAAAAAGGCAAGAATGCCATCAAAAATGCTCTTATGGGCATGGGTTTGGCCCTGCTGGCCTGGACAATTGTTACCGTTATCATGAGTGCCGTTACCGGCTAAATCTATGAAAAAGAAAAATCCACTCCAGAAAATTTTGAAAGGTACGCAGAAAAGTCTTGCCGATTTTCAAAGTAAAATCAGTCACCTGAAACAGCACCACGAACATAAAATGGAGAAGAAGGTTGCACCTCCGCCTCCTGCGACCAAGGAGCTCAATAAAGTCGTGTTGGAAGTTTCGGCAGGCACGATCGCGAAATCAACGGCAGTGGTGCTTTTATTGCTTCTGCTTCTGTATTTTCTCTACCAGATCAGCGGCATTTTGGTCCTGTTATTCGTTTCTTTCCTGTTAGCCGCCGCCCTTGATCCGATTGTGGATTTTTTACAAAAACGCAAGATCCCACGTAGCCTCGGCGTGCTCATCATCTATGTCGTCATTTTTTATGTTCTGGGCGTTTCTTTGTCGAGTCTCGTCCCCCTTATCGCGAAACAGGTTGTTGATATCGGTAAAGCTGTCGCTGAGTTCGTCCAAAACCTGACTTCCAACACGACACAGATGTCCCCCCTGGCGAAACAGTTTAAGCCTTTGTTTGACCAGCTCTATCAGGCGATAGACATCAAAACCGCCGCTGAACAGATCCAGTCGGCGCTCCAGGTCGTCGCGGCACAGCTGCTGAACATCTCCTTCGGATTGATGAACCTTGTCCTGGTCCTCGTTCTGACTTTTTTCATGACCGTGGAAGAACGTGCGCTCCATGATTTCTTTTTGTCTCTTTTCCCATCCAGATATGGCAATTATATTTCGACGAGAATGGAAGCCGTCAAAGAGAAGATAGGTCATTGGCTGCGCGGCCAGCTCCTGCTTTCTTTGGTTGCAGGTGTCCTGACCTATGTCGGGCTGCTCGTGCTTAACGTGGATTACGCACTCACGCTCGCCGTCATCGCCGGTATTTTGATGGTTATTCCGGTGATGGGTCGTGTTTTTGCCTGGCTTTTTACCCTTCCGGTCGTCTTGAACCAGTCTCCCCTGCTTGCGTTGTGGGTTACGATCTACTATTTCATTCTCATGCAGGTTGAAAACAACGTCCTCGTGCCTTACATCATGAACAAGGTTGTCGGACTCAGCCCGATCATCGTCATTTTCGCGATGCTTGTCGGATCACAATATTTGGGGATTCTCGGCCTGGTCATTTCGATACCCATCGCAACGTCGGTGGCGATTTTCGTGAAGGACTACATGGAGAAATCGAAGTAAAAAACACTTCAGGCTTTCATGACGGATTCGAACACCTCAAGCGTCTCTGAAGCGCACTTTTTCCAGCTGAATTTTTTGAGCTGGTGTTCCATGTTTTGGATCAGCCTGGTTCGAACTTCAGGTTTTTTTATACGTTCAAAAGCAGAGGCAATTTCCTCAGGAGATTCCGGGTCTACCAGCAAAGCTGCGTCTCCTGCTATTTCGGGCATGGAACTCACATTTGAGGTTATGACCGGCGTTCCGCATTTCATGGCTTCCAGAATGGGCAGTCCGAAGCCTTCGAAGAAGGACGGGTACAGGAAGGCATCTGCGTGCTTCATGACCGACGCTTTGTCTTCCTCGTCGATGAATCCCGTGAATACGATGTCGTCATGGTTTTCATGCAAGACTTTCGAGAAAATTTTTGGGTTCTTCGATCCGGCGATGACAAGTCTGGTCGTATCGCCGTGGTTGTTTTTTTTAAAGATGATGAACGAACGCACGAGATTTTTGATGTTTTTTCGCGGTTCTATCGTGGAAAGGAACAAAAAATAGTTTTCCGGTAAACCGTATCTTCTTCTGATATGTCGAAAATTATTTTCCACATCGTTTGTACCGAAATTGTCATCGACGGCTTCGTGAATGACGGTTATTTTTTCGGCATCGGTTTTGTAGGTGTTTTCGAGATCCTTTTTTGTCGCATCTGAAACCGCAATAATACGGTCACTGGTCGAAATTTCTCTTTTCGGCTTCATAAGTTTGTACCAGAGCCTCGTTTTCCATGAGAAAAACTGTTTGTAGTGCTCAAAGGACAGGTCATGAACGACCGTTATCTTTTTTACTATCTTACTCAGTGCACTGGGGCGCAGGTCGGGCATGAAAAATATATCCAGACGATCTGTTTTCATCGTTGAAGGCTTTTGGGATGGATTTTTGCGGAAGTATTTCGTGATGAGTTTGTCGAGCCTTGGGCGGTGGAACAACCAAAGCTCCATATTGAGGATTTTGTTGGGGATTTTTGTTTGGATGAGAGAGACGTTTTCTGCTTCAAAATTCGGAATGATCGGACGGACATCTTTTGCCGCATTCGCATAAAGAATATAGGTGTTTTTTTTGTCCTTTTTGAAAAGCTCTCGAAGAAGGTGGAGTAGGTAGATTTCGATACCGCTGAGTTTTCCTTCCATCAACGGGCGAACATCAATGACAATATTCATGTTTCCACGATAACGAGATCAAATGAGGCTGATAAAAGCGTTTGAATTTTTTCCAGATCGTCGACCGCGGTTTTTCCGAGTCTGCAAATGACGACGTGGTGATCCTTGTCGTTGATTTTCAGGCTGTCCTTAGGAAAATCAACCAGGTGAAAAGTTTTACTTTTCATCATCTTTTCCAGTTTTCCGGTGAGATGGGTTAACCCGGGTCCGGCGGTGATGAGTTGAACGCTTTTACCGGGTATTTTGTGCAGATAGGCCACGAGAAAACTGAGCGACCGGTCTTTTGGTCGAAGATTTTTCAGAGTTTCGATGGCATTTTTTTTGAGGATTTCTGACGCCTGCTGGGGTGAGGATATTTTACGAAAAAGATACTCATATCCGTAGAGCGCGAACGAAGCCAGGACCAGACCGGCGAGGACGCCAATAATTCCGAAAAGAAGAAGTGACAACGGTTTTTCTTTGGTGCTTGCTTCGAGAACGGCGGTCTGGAAATGATCGTTCGTCATCAAATCGTATGACGATATTTCGTTGTTCAGCTGATCTTTGATGACCGCACCGATTTTATCGGCCTCAGACTTTGTGGACGTTGAATAGGTCACAACTACGTTGGTTTTTTCCTGTTTACGGGCGCTTATATCCGTTATCGATGCAGCGGAAGCATTTATTCGATCAATAAACTGGGGATTTTTAAACCATCCCATGACGGTTTCGCTGAACTGGTCCGCTGCCTGAACGCTTTCGTAAATTCCTGACTGAGCGTTTTCCAAAGGTTGCTGGCTGCTTCCTATACTCAGGAAAACCGTGGTTTCAAACGGTTTATTGTTTTTCCATTGAACAAGAACGATTGCGCTCAGCGTGACCACGGCGGTGATGACAAGGCATGGTGCCCAGCGTCGTCTGACAAGAGCGAGATAATCTAGAAAATTCATAGTTGTTGTAAAAATTATTTCATTCCCATTTCTTTTTGCCAGGTTTCCCATTTTTTCTCAAGAAAATCAAGGATTTTTGCGTTAAAAACCCGACGGTCGAACTTTTCGGCGTGATCGCGGATGGATTCGTGCCTGAATTTCAGAGTTTCGAATTTTTCGACGGCTCCCCGGAGCGAAAGAGGGTTTTGTTCGTCAAAATATATTCCGGTTTTTTTGTCGACGACCGTTTCAAGCGCTCCGCCTTTATTATAGGCGATAACAGGACAACCAGAAGCCATCGCTTCGAGAGGCGTGATGCCAAAATCTTCAACCTGGGGAAAAATCAACGCACGTGCGTCCGAATAGAGTTCCCGGAGTGTCTCGTCATCAACCCGTCCCATGAATTGGATGTTCGGCCCGGCGGTTTGAGCGAGTTTTTTATAAGCGATTCCGGTTCCGACAATCTTCAGGGGGAGACCGAGCTTATTAAAGGCATCGATAATAAGGTCGAATTTTTTATAAGGAGTCAGTCTTCCCACGGCGAGATAGAAGTTCTGCCGTCTGGTTTTTACCTTATAGCCCTGTGTGTCGACGAAAGGATAGATCACGCTCGACGTTCTACGGTAGTATTTGAATATTCTATTCTGAACATGTTGGGAATTGGCAATGAAGTAGTCTACCCTGTCCGCGCTCAGGCGGTCCCACATCCTGATGTTATGCATAAAAAGGGGCGCAAGTTTTTTTATGAGCGGATGGATTTCGTATTCTCGAATGTAAGCAAGGCTGTTTTCCCAGGCGTAACGCATCGGTGAATGGCAGTAACAAACGTGGAGTGTCTCAGGTTTTGTGATGATCCCTTTGGCGCACGAGTGAGAACTTGAAATGACAATATCGTAAGCGTTGAGATCAAACCTTTCGAAAACCGAAGGCATCAGGCCAAGGTACATCTGATGTTTGGTTTTTGCCCAGGGCATATGCTGCAGGTAAGAGGTGTGGATGACAGCATGTTCAAACCCCTCCATTTTTTCAGGATTGTAGATCGAGGTGTAGATCGGCGCTTTCGGAAAAAGCTGATGAAGCGCCAAAATCACTTTTTCCGCACCGCCCATGTTGGTGAGCCAGTCACAGACTATCGCGATTTTGAGATGTTTCAGCGACATGAAAAAATTAGCATTTTGATATGCTCACATGATAGGGATTTTTCTTTCTGCCGTAAAGGGAAGCTGGGTTACGGTTCGTCGGGGTGCAACGTGATCGAGGTATTTTGATCCGCTGCTTTTTTACCATGCACTTTATTCTTTTCCTTTACCAGTTTGGCGATGCTTTCATTGGTTTCTTTTTCGGGAAAAAGTTTTTTGAGAATTTTTACGTAGATATTTTTTTGATCCATCTTGTCGACAGCCTGTGCCTTAAAGAGCTGGATGATTTTGTTGTCAGGATCACGCTGAAGAAGACGTTCACAGATGTGAAGGACGTCAACGTAGCGTTTGTCCTTGAACCACATTCCTACAAGTTCTATCACGACCTCTTCGTCGGTTTTTGCCATCGTTGAAGCGCGCTGTTCGTCGATGTCCGTGACCATAATGAGATGGCCGGCTCTCCTTTTAAGGAGATGTCTGAGTACGAGATAACCAATGACTACAAAGGGAACGACAACCAGAATTTCGTTGAATTGAAGGAGGAAGTCGAACGTAGCATGGAGAGTCATGGCGATAAAGAGACCTTTGAGGATCATCTGTTCCTTGAAAGCCTGGCTTCTGGGCATGCCGGTTATTTTGCTCAGGAAGTTCGTAAGATAAAGTTTTTTACCGATCCACCGGGATTCTTCTCGGATATTGAGCGAGAATTTCCCGATTCCGTAGTAGTAACCGAAGAAACCCGAGAAAATGAGATGGGCGCAGGTCGTAAAGATGGAGCGGAAAGTGTAGGCGATGAAGAGCTGCTGAAACCCGAGGTTTGTCCATATGCTGTAAATGTAGAAGATATTTTCGGCGAAAGAAAATCCCAAGGCGGAGACCAGGCTGAACTGAATGGAGTCATTGATCGTTTCGATCAAGAGGAAGTGTCGGTCTGCAAATCTTATAAAGGACTGTTTGACGATCTCTTCCGTAATGCCGACGGCGATAAAAAGGATCAGGAATCCTGTGTTTTGATCGTTTATCTTTGCCTGAAGAAAGTTAACGATATCAAACTGGGGGAAAAGGTTGAGGAAATACTGGAGGGCAAAGATGAGGCCTACTGAAAAAATTCCTCCAAGGAATATGAGTATTTGCAGTCCCTTTTTTTTGGTTTTTTTAAAAAGAAAGCTTAACCAAATAAGCGCTGGTATGAATGCCAGTAAAGCAGAGAGAGCGTAGTACGTCAGCGTTCCTCCTGGCATCGGCAAGTTCAAAATGGATTAAGCAGCGGGGGGGGTGGAAGTTGGGGTCGGTGCAGGTGCTGCTCCAGGGGCATCCTGTCGCAGCAAAGCGAACTTGGCTTCGTCGAGGGTGTTATAGCAGTTGATGAGCTGGGTCAAACCAACAACCTGAAGAATATCGAGGATGTTACTTCGGGCCTTGGCAATGACGATTTTTCCGTGGCCTTCTGTGACTTTTCCGTACCAATCGGTCAGGTATCCGATGGATTTGCTGTTCATGTATTCCAGTTCTTCGAAATCCATCAGCAAATAAAGATTCTGCGGATTCTGTTCGATCAGGGCGTAGATAATTTTGGCTTTTTCGTCGACATTGCTTTCGTCAAGCTGCCCCTGGAATTTTACGATTTTCGCTACCTGTCCCTGTGTTGTGGCAGGAATATCTTCGATGGTTATGTTTACTTGAGTCATAGCAGGAAATTTAATTATTTATTTTTAATTTAGTTTAACACAAGATGAGTCGGACTTTCTAGATATTGTGTCATTTCTTTAAGTTTCGGGTCATTGAGGAATTTTTTGATTCTTACCTCGATGCCGCCTTCGGGAATGTCTTTGAATTCCAGTTCATCCGTCCATTCGGCAACGATCTTGGAAAGACCTCTTCCTCTGATACCAGTATGAACGTAGTTGGGGTTACGGCGTTCATCAATGATTTTTTTCAGTTCGTCGGCTTTCATTTTGTTTTTGCCGGTTCCGGTATCCCTGACGTAAATTTCAATGCTGTCATGGGGATAGCTTATGAACGTAATGGTTATGTCCTGTCCAGGCGCGGATCCGTGCTCGATGGCGTTGTTGCAAAGCTCGTCAACGATTGACTGGAAACGGAACGCCCACTGTTCGGAAAATTCCGTCATGTTGCGGATCAATCCAAGCGTAAAGTTACGGATTCCCGACATAAAATACGCGTTGGTCGGTAATGTAATCGTAATTTTTACCGGTTTGGTTTCCAGTGATTGTGGGTTGTTTTCCATAATGTCCAACACAAATTTATCTGAATATTGTATCAATTTTTCCTTAATTTGTCAAAACAGGGTCCTTTTTTACGGTTTTCTTCTCTTTCATTGATTTTAAGCTAAAATTCCTTGCATTCCAAATGCTTTTCCATTAAAGTTGGCCTGTTATTTTTATTTATATTTGTCTTTTGATTGCGTCATCCTGTCGTAATTCTTGAAGGACTAACAAGGGCTATGAACTAAGCGCAAGATGATAAAGGCAAATTAACCCCAAGGATTTATGGCTCAAACTACGTCCAAAGTCGATACCAAGGTCGACGTTAAAGAAATGCTTGAAGCTGCTGTGCACTTCGGGCATAAAACCCAGAAATGGAATCCAAAAATGAAGAAATTCATTTTTACGTCAAAGAACGGGATCCATATTTTTGACTTGGAAAAAACGAAGGTTTGCCTCGAAAAGGCACTTGATTTCATTTCCAAGACAGCTTCCAGCGGTAAGAAGATACTTTTTGTAAGTACCAAGCCTCAATCCGCACATCTTGTTATAGAGGCGGCAGAAGCCTGCAACATGCCTTACGTTATTCATAAATGGATGGGTGGGCTCTTGACGAATTTCAATACCATCAAGCAACGTATCAGATACCTTAAGAACCTCAAGGATCAGGAAAAAGCGGGCGATTTTGAGAAATATACGAAGAAAGAAGCATCGGAATTGAGAAAAACCATTGAAAAGCTGGAATCTGCTCTCGGTGGCGTACGTGATCTCGATTCCCTTCCTGACGTTGTGTTCGTCGTGGACGCTTTGAGGGATAGAATTGCCGTAAATGAAGCCAATAAGATGAAAATCCCAGTTGTTGGAATCGTTGACTCGAATGCTGATCCAGACGGCGTTGACTATGCTATTCCCGGAAATGACGATGCTGTTAAGTCCCTCAGTTATTTGATTCAAAAGGTGAAATATGGTATATTAGATGGGAAAGGTATACGTTAATCTGTAATATTTAGCTTTACCTCGCAATGGCTGATACTGTCCCTTCACCACAGCAGCCGGCCCCAGAAAGCCAAAATAAAGCTCCTGTACCGGCTCAAAACCAGCCCCAGCCTTCAGCTGAAAAACCTGCTCCATCAATGACGGAGCAAGCCGGTCAACAGACTCAACAGGCTATGAATCAGGCCCAACAGACCGTTGGACAGGTTCAGCAGACCGGAAAGCAGATCACGCAGGGGGCGCAGCAGGTTATGGGACAGGCTCAACAGGTCACGAATCAAGCAGGACAGGTTTTGGGACAAGCTGCTCAATTGTTAACTGCTAAGCCATCGGAACCTCAACCTCCTGTCACCCAGGACGAAAAGATTTGGGCGGCATTATCTTATGTCCCCATGGTCGCACTCGTGGCTTTTCTTCTCAAGCCGAAGAGTGCATATGTGAAACTCCATGGTAAGCAGGGATTGCTGATTTTTTTGATTTTCTTCTTTTCGATTTTCCTTTACATTATACTTCCGCCGCTTGGTCCTCTGCTTGGAGGACTCGTGCAGCTCGCCATGTTCGTGATTGGAATATTCTCGATTTATCAGGCTATCTCGGGAAACTGGTGGAAAATTCCCGTGTTAGGTCAGATTTCAGATATGCTTCCTGTTGATATGTTCACAAACGTCGCAACCCAGGCGATTACCGGCCAGGAAACTCCCGCTACCGGGGAATCGAATGATCCTGGAGCAACAGAGGCGGAACAACAGTCTGCGCCACAAGAAAAAGCAGCTGATACAACCCCTCCTCCTGCACCTGATCAAAATCCTTCACAACCACCGGCAGAACCCCCTCCTCAGAACAATCCTCCTGTCCAGCAATAATAACTTTACGTTCTATCTTCTCTATTTATCTCTCTAATCTCTTTTTGTTATGGCTGTATCACTTGATCAAATTAAAGAACTCCGTGAAATGACGGGGGTTTCCATGATGGGATGCAAAAAAGCTTTGGAAGAAACCAAAGGTGATTTGCAGAAGGCTGTTGAATATTTACGCAAAAAAGGCGAAATGAAAGCTGCTGAACGCAGTGATCGTTCAACAAACCAGGGTGTTGTTTCTTCTTATATCCACGGGAACGGCCGCCTCGGGGTTTTGATCCAATTGGGATGCGAAACAGATTTTGTCTCCAAAAACGATGATTTCAAGAATCTTGCTTATGAACTAGCAATGCACATCGCTGCGATGAATCCCCTAACGATCAGTTCGGATGAGGTTTCTCATGAACTTGTGGAAAAAGAACGTGAGATCTGGCGTGAACAGCTGAAACAAGAGGGGAAAAACGATAAGATGATCGAGAATATTCTCACGGGGAAAGAAAAAAAGTTCCGTGAAGAAAATGCTCTTTTAAAGCAGGCATTTGTTAAAAATCCCGAACTCACCGTCGAGCAGGTCCTGACCGATGCGGTAACGAGAATGGGTGAAAACATCAAAATCGTGCGATTCAGCAGGTTTTCCGTTTAGATTTTGAGAACCCAGAAAGTGGACAATCTTTGAATATGAGCTAAGATTGTCCTGCTTTTGTATCTATGCTATGAAAAATTTTTCAACGATTGAGGATGCGGTGCACGACTTGAAATCGGGAAAGATGATTATCGTCGTGGATGATGAGGAACGTGAAAACGAAGGCGATCTTGTCATGGCTGCTGAGGCAGTTACACCGCAACACATCAATTTCATGGCGAAGGAAGGCCGCGGGCTTATCTGCGTTCCAATGTCGGGAGATACTGCCAAAAGACTTGACCTTCACCCGATGGTCAAAAAAAATACTGAAGCCCACCGAACAAATTTTACTGTTTCCGTTGACGTAAAGAAAGGTACGACCACCGGGATATCCGCTTCGGACAGAGCTAAGACTATTGCCGCACTCGGGAATCCAGGTTCGAAAGCCACAGATTTTCAAAAGCCCGGTCACATGTTCCCTTTGATTGCCCGAAACGGTGGTGTGCTTGTGCGTGCTGGCCATACTGAGGCGACCGTAGATTTGGTTTCCCTCGCAGGTTTTTCTCCCGTGGGCGTCGTATGTGAAATCGCAAAAGAGGATGGTGAAATGGCAAGACTTCCTTATCTTTTGAAGTTCGCCAAGAAGCACCATTTGAAGATCATCACCATCCAGGACCTTATTCATTACCGAAGTAAGAGCGAGTGTTTGGTGTCACGAAAGGCTGAATCCGATTTACCCACTGTGTATGGCGATTTTCGCTGTCTTGTTTTTACCAATACTGTTGATGATAAGGAACACGTTGTCCTTATGAAAGGTACTGTGTCTTCAAGAAAACCCACTCTTGTAAGAGTCCATTCCGAATGTCTTACAGGTGAGGTCTTTCATTCGTTACGGTGCGACTGTGGTCCGCAGCTGGATGCAGCCCTGAAGGCGATCCAGAAGAACGGGTCGGGGGTTCTCGTTTACATGCGACAGGAGGGACGAGGCATCGGACTTATCAATAAGATCAAGGCTTATGCACTGCAAGATAAAGGTTTAGATACCGTTGAGGCCAATAAAAAGCTTGGATTTAAGGCTGATCTTCGAGAATATGGGATTGGAGCTCAGATCCTTCGCAATCTCGGGGTCAAAAAAATGAGACTTTTAACGAACAATCCCAAAAAAATCATCGGGCTGGAAGGTTATGACATTCAATTGGTTGAACGTGTTCCGATAGAGATGACTCCAAACCGGGTGAACAAGAAATACCTTTCGGTAAAAAAGAAAAAGATGGGCCATTATCTCAAATATGTCTAAATTTCAACATCACGACGAATTTTTTATGCAAAAGGCTCTTGATCTGGCTCGCAAAGGAGCTGGAAAAGTAGCTCCAAACCCTATGGTGGGTGCGGTTTTGGTAAAAAAAGGTAGGATTATCGCTCAGGGTTTTCATAAAAAATTCGGGGCGCCTCACGCTGAAGTTGATTGTTTGCAAAAGGTGACAAAAAAGCAAATACATGGGGCGACTTTGTATGTAACACTGGAACCTTGTTGCTTTTATGGAAAGACTCCGCCTTGTACAAATTTTTTGACCTCAAAAGGCTTAGATCATTTGGTAGTAGCTATGCGCGACCCTAATCCTAAGGTTTCCGGAAAAGGTATTCGGCAATTAAAGAGAGCTGGTGTCGAGGTGCGCGTAGGGGTTTTGAACCATGATGCAAAACTCCTCAATAAGATTTTTGAAAAGAATATAAAATCACAAATGCCATATTTGTCCATTAAGCTTGGCATGAGTTTGGATGGAAAGATTGCTCCTTCAAGTGGCAAGACGGGGTATATTACCAGTCTACAGTCTCGACAAGATGTTCACCGGCGCAGAGCTCAAGTTGATGCGGTTTTGACGACCTCATCAACGGTTTTGGCAGACGATCCTCATCTCGGCGTAAGACTTGCGAAAGGGAAAGATCCTTTAAGGGTCGTCATTGACAGTCATTTGGTCACCTTGCCGTCGCATAAGGTTTATCGCAATAGGAACGTCGTTGTTGCAGTTTCTTTGGCTGCTTCTTCCGTTAAAATTAAACGTTTTAGGAAAAAAGGTATAGAAATGCTGTTTTATAAAGGGTCAAAAGTTCCTCTCAAACAATTGTTGAAAGATCTTTATGCTAAAGGCGTATGTAACATTATGACTGAAGCCGGTGCGAATCTGGTCTCAAGTTTACTTCATGAGGGTTTGGGTGATGAGCTCTTGCTTTATATCGCTCCAAAAATCCTTTTTGATGGCTTAAACTGGGCAGGAGAGTTGAGAACCAGAACTACCTACAGGGGAATTTCACTTCAAAACGTCCGTTATCAAAAATTTGACGATGATATCCTGGTTCAGGGGAGTTTGATTTAAGATTAAAGTTTCTAGAAGCGGTTGTTCATTTTTTTAAACGACTGCAAACGCTTTTCTTTTGCTTGCTGCAGAGGATTTTTAGATGCCTGTTCTATTGACTATTTAATCATTTTATTTTATAATTATTATAAATATCGTGTGTTGAAAAATAAACAAAAAAGACATTATGAAATACATCGAAAGAGTTTTCAATATTGCCGATCATGAAGCCCCCAGGACCTTCTATGCATGGTCGCTCCTCTTTTTGCACAGAATGGGCTTAATTATCGGGACAACCACGCTGACGGCTATGTTCGTGACCCAGTTCGGCATTAACCTGCTTCCGTTGATGATCCTGTTCCAAGCTTCTCTGACGATAGCGGGAATGTTTGCCTTTTCATTCTTAAATGAACACTTCATTTCGAAACAGCTCATTCCGGTTTGTGCTTTCGTTACAGGTCTTCTGCTTTTTGTCTCCACGTTTTTTGTTGATCAGCCTTATGTGTTCTTTGCTCTGCTTTTGGGTGTTACCGGTATATTTCTGCCCCAACTTACGATTTTTTTGGCAAACTATATCGAAGATTTTTTCACGCCGCTTGAATGCGAACGTACTTTTCCTGTCATTGAATCCGCCCAGACCATTGGAGGCATTTTCGCCGGCTTGCTCATCACGACTTTGGGACAATACATCGGAAGTTACAAGTTTTTCTATCTTTGGATTCTTTTTCTCTTTCTGGTGGTTTCCGTCATATTTTTTCTCGAACCTTTTTCGAGCGAACATCAGTATTTCTTCAAACAACAGGAGCGGATCAAGAAAGATTTCCGTTCGCGCGTAAAAAAAATCAAACAGAATATCCGTGAAATACGGCTGGTTCCCTTTCTGCAGGGTATGCTCATCATCTTTCTGTTGCATTGGGTGGTGGCGAACGTGCTTGAGTTCCAGTATACGAAACTCATTGATGAATCCGTCGGGGCTACGGCGTCAGTATTTTTACACGAAGAAAGCCTGGCTCATGGGCTGGGTTCTTTTCAGATCCTTTTCCACGGTTCGGCGCTTATTGTTCAGCTTCTAGTCGCCAGCAGGATTCTGAGAAAACTGGGTACCGTGGGAAGTTTTCTCTTGCACAGCCTGGTAACCTTCTTCAGCTCAGTTTCTTTACTCCTCGGGTTCGGATACTTCAGCGTCATTCTTGCTAAAAATAATTTTGAACTCAGCGGGATCGTCCATAAGAATGCCTACGAAGCTTCGTACTACGCGCTTCACCATGGTACCCAGCGACATGTAAGAGAATTTTTCGAGGCTTTTGTTTATCCAGCCGGGACTATTTTTGGAACACTCGTCATTTTCGGAGTCCAGTTTTTCTTTCTTCCGGAACATACGTACCTTGCCATGGAGGTCATTCTGATCGCCTTGACCATTGGAATGATCATTTTTGCCTTACGGCTACAGCGTTCTTATACACAACTTTCCAAGGACAATCTTTTGAAATCTGAACATAAAACCGCCAAGTTTCATGCCATAGAAATTTTGTCGCAGAAGGGCCATCAAAATCATCTTCCGGCCTTGATCCAGGCTTTAAAAAACCCGCGTGAATCCGTAGACGTAAAAGTGAAAATTCTGGAAATCCTGCATAAATTATCCGATCCAAAAGCGATCCCTGTGATTATCGAATTTCTCCATTCCAAAGATGAAGATCTCGTTTATGCCTCGGTTATCGCACTCGGAGGATTTACGAAACTCGGAGACAACATTTTTGAACAGGGTTTTTCGAGGTATCGAGCCATCCATGAACTTCGTGAGCTTTTTACCCGAACCTCGAGTGAAAAAATCAGGGAATCCATCATACGAACCCTTGCGACGCTGCGTTACGAAAAAATAGTCCCATTTTTGCTTCAGGAAATGCATGGGACTTCCAGTAAATTCCACATCGCATGCATCCAGGTGTGTTCGATGTTTCATGATCCGGCGTTGGCGGATTATCTTCTTCCTTCGTTACGGGCACATTCCCCTTTCGTCCGAGCTCAGACGGTTCTCGCCCTATGGCAATTTCACGGCTATCACCACAAGCTTCAGTCGGTCATGAATGAGCTTTTCCATTCAACAAAAAGGGAGAATTTTTTGGCCTATTGTTCGGTTATAGGTGATTTGAACCTTAAAGTAGATCCTCAAAAACTTATTGCTCGGTATAATACTGCGGATCCGGAATTGAAAATGACCCTTGGATTTGCACTTTTTAAACTCGGTCACCGCGAAGTTGTGGAGGATCTTGTTCATTTACTTTTCAGCAGAAATTCATTAGTCTTGGATAAGGCGAAAGAGCTTTTCAGGACGTTGAAGCAGGAACAAAAGCGATTCATTCAAAATATCGTCCAGCGTGAAATTTCACAACGCCTACAGCCGATTTTTACGGCAGGTGACGCTTCCAATCTTTCAGAAGAAGCGCATCAGATGCTGGAACGCTGCGCGGACGCTTACAGGGCTTTGGATCTCCGCCTCGAAGCTGAAGCCATTCATTCGACCTTCGAAACTTCCGCAACTCCTCTGCACGCTTTCTAAATATTTTCTATCATGAACGATAACACTCCAATTCTCACACTCAATACCTTACCTCCGGATAAGCAAAAATCTTACCAGGTGTTTGAACTGAACGGTGACATGGACAAACAGGGACTTACGCTTGTCCGACAGAAGCTGGAAGAAACTGCACAAAATTTTCCTTATCAATACTTCATTTTTGATTTTTCGAACCTGAATTTCATCAACAGTGAAAGCATCGGCTTTTTGATGACTTTGCATTCTCACCTTGTTAAAATGAAAAAGAAACTCGTGGTCACTTCCGCTAAATCGCATGTCAAAGACGTTCTTTCAGTCATAGGGATTCTTAACGTCATCGATTACCATGATTCACTTGAAGCTTTTCTTAAGACCATTGCGTAAATATAACCATGAAGTTATTTAAAAAAAGTTTGTTAGGCAGGGTATTCGTAAATTTCTTTCTCTTTGCGATTCTTATCACCGTGGCGGTTTTCTATTTTTATTCCTCAGACCAGAAAACGATAAGTCTTGGTGTGTTTATCGGGTCTTTGATCGTTTTTCTGCTTTATTTTCTCCTGGTTTATCTCTATGAAATCGTCCGTCCTTTCGAGTTCATTCTGAAACAGATCAAGAATCTTTTGACCGGGAGGAAATATAAAAGGGTTTATACCAACAGGATCGACGAAATAGGAACCATCGCCCACTTTTTCAACGAAGTCACGAGGAATCTCGAAAAAATCTCGGGGCAGCTTAAAGAAGGCCGGCGCATGCTTGGTGAACTTGAAGTCGCCGCACAGATCCAGAAAGACATTTTGCCGGTTTCAGCACCGAACGTTCCGAATCTCGACATAATCGCCAAAACCAGACCGGCCGTTGAACTCGGCGGAGATAATTTCGATTTTATTACGGTGAAAGACAATACCTACATCTACATCGGAGACGTTACGGGTCACGGCGTTCCGGCTGCCCTGGTCATGACGATCGTTCATACGCTTATTCATACCTTTGTTGAGATTTATGACAATGCCTTTGACGTCGTATACCAGACGAACCGGCGTTTAAAATCCCAAATCAAATCGACGATGTTCATGACGATGATGATGCTTCGGTGGAATCGTGAAACCCAAAAAATGACCTATGTCGGTGCCGGGCATGAACATCTTATCGTTTATCGCGCATCGAAAGGTCAGTGTGACGACAGGATGTCTGGTGGTATAGCGCTCGGTATGATCGCCGACAACAGTAAGATCATCAAAGAGCTCGATCTGCCAATGGAAAAAGATGACGTGGTGGTTCTTTATTCAGACGGTATCGTCGAAGCCCGCAATATGGCTGGGGAAATGTATGGCCTTGATCGTCTGAAGAAAGCTATTGAAATCTATGCTCCTCAGTATGGTTCTGAAGGCATCGTATACCACATTGCGCGCGATTTTTCGCGCTTTGTGCAGCAGCATGTCCAGGAAGACGATATCACGCTCATGGCCATCCGTTATATGGGCCCGAACGTCGAAACGGTAGCAGTTCCTCAACAGCCGAATCTCACTGCCTGGACGGAAGAGGAAAAAGAGGTTGAAAAAAAAGATCAAAAACCGCAAAAGACCAAGAAGCCAAAAGATAACGTGTCGATTTAAGTTTTTTGATGAAAGCCAAAGATTTTTCATTCAATCTTCCGGAAGAGCTTATCGCCCAGAATCCGACTTCCCCGCGAGATGCCTGCAGACTGATGGTTTTGGACAGGTCCTTTCATTCAATGTCCAACCGTCATTTTTACGATCTTCCCAAGTTCTTGAAACGCGGTGATGTTTTGGTCATGAACAATTCACGGGTTCTTCCGGCCAGAATGTTTTTTGAGGGTCACGGGAAGAAAGCTGAACTTTTCCTGTTGAGAAAATTGAATGATGCCGTGTGGCTTGCCATCGGGAAACCGGGGAAGATTCTGCAGCCTGGAAATTTTTTTTCCATCGCTGTGGATTTTTCTTTTGAAGTTTTGGAAATTTTACCTGACGGACAAAGGAAGATCCGTTTTTTTCAACCAGCCGATCAAATTGAAAGCCTCATTGAAAAACATGGGCATACTCCCCTTCCTCCATACATCAAACGTTCTGAATCTTCGCCTGACGACTATCAAACCGTCTATGCTCGGGAATCAGGCAGCGTGGCCGCACCGACGGCAGGACTGCATTTTACCGACGAACTTTTAAAGACCATCAAAGATATGGGCGTTGAAATCGTTTTCGTCACGCTCCATGTGGGACTCGGTACTTTTCAACCGTTAAAAACCGACGAAGTGGAGAGCCATATGATGCACAGTGAAATCTTCGAACTTTCATCGGAATCGTCAGATGTTCTGCAAAAAGCACGTAATGAACAAAGGAGAATTATCGCTGTCGGAACCACGTCGGTCCGTGTACTTGAAAGTTCTTTTGATCAGGTGAAAGGGTTTACGCCCCAAACGGGTGATACTTCGATCTATATCTACCCCGGATATACCTGGAAATGCGTTGACGGCCTTTTGACGAATTTTCACCTCCCCCAAAGTACGTTGCTCCTGCTGACCTGCTCGTTCGGGGGTACGGGTTTTGTCTTGAACGCCTACCAAAAGGCGGTAGAAGAACGATACCGTTTTTACAGCTTCGGAGACGCCATGCTTATTTTGTAAGCCACTTTGGCAACACTTTTGCCTGCTGGATCCCGGGAATCTTTCTGATGCGCTCGAGATCGTGGAGGTTGAATTTTCCCATGTAGAGGTCTTCCACTTTTCCGCCTTCTGCGACGAATCGTTCGACGTCCCTTTCTCCGGAAAAATAGATGTAATCTTTCGTAAAAGCTCCAGCCAAAGAAGTGTCGTTCAATCCGCGCTTCAGTTTCAAACAGATTTTGAAGGCCTTCGTCTGGGAAAGTCCGTAGTTCATTAATTTCAGGAAAAGATCTGCAAAAGACAACTGGAAGGCCAGCTCCGTTGCCTTAACCAGTGAAGCCTTATAAACACGGTCTGCTTCTTTTTCAAGCCCCTGCGTTTTGACGTTATAGAGAGCCAGCCCTTCCTGGGTGGACAAATATTCCGAAAACCCGCGGTTAAAGAGTTTGTAGGGCTGATGTTTTCCGTTCTCCGCCGTCAGGATATGCGTCTCTATTTCATGAACGACAAGACTTTTGACTCTCGATGATGAAAATTTAGCGGATTTTTTGACGAACAGCTGGTTGTTTTTTCCGGCGACGCAGTTGGTGACGAGATTGTCTTTCAATACGACTTTCCACTGATCTAGATGGTAATCCTGGAACACCTGCATGAAAATTTTCCTGGCCGCTGCGGCGTCGACATCCTCCTTTTCTTCTTCGAACGTTTTTTTTATCTTCAGGGTTTCCTCGGCCAAGGAAAGATGCTCTTTGTTAGGTTTTCCGAAAAGCTCCACTGAATTCAGCGTAAACGACTGCTGCCCGCGTGACAGGTGAAGGTCGATCTTTTTCTGGATCTCTTTGCTTTTTTTGAAGAAAAGAATTCCCAGGGAAGTGTCGTCGAAAATAATGCTGGACAGTTGTTTTTTGAGATCGTCGGGATCGTAGCGAAGTTCAGGATACGTGAACTGGGGGTTGTATGAGAAATCCTGAAAAAACTTTTTGGTTTCCTCTTCCAGATTTATGGGTCTCAGGTAGTACAAGAGTTTTATCTTATTGTCGATGCTGATGAGCTGGTCATCGATGGCGTGGTAATCGATACTTTTTGTAATTTTCTGGACTGTTTTTTTTGTTTTGCGTTTTTTTGACGGATCGATAAGAAAGTTCTCGCCAAGATCACGCTGCCCGATGATAATCTTGTAATTTTCGTCGGTAATTTTTTCCACGTCGAAGATACTCTGGATTCTTTTTCCGGCGATGGACAGCTTGAGCTTGAGCGTGGATTTTTCGTCATCGTATACCTCGTGGTCTTCAAGAAGGCCGTTCTCGTTGGCGAAATCCTCGTCGACGACACTCCTCTCCCTGCTGGTATCGAGAAACGCCATTGCTTTTTTTGTCTGATCTTTCATGATAACTTCCACGTTCTCTTCCACGCTGACGATTTTTTTCTCAATCGGTTCAGATGAATTTTTTTCAGCGGTTTTCCCGAACATTTCTTTGGCGATGCGGATGCCTTTACTTACCGTCCTGATCTTGAGTCCCTTGATACGTTCAAGTCGTTTGCGCAGAGGCGCAAGGTTGGCTATTTGTACACTGAGTCCTGCTCTGGCATTAATCTCGAGGAGAATGGGCCCGTGTGCCTTATCAACCGCGATGTCGGCGGCAAGATATCCCAGATTGGTGGCGACTTGCGCCTGGCAGGCGATATTGAGCATTTTGTCCCAGTCAGGAATTTTCACTCCACGTACTTTGCCGACTTTCGGTATTTCAGTAATGATGCGGTTGTGGTAAATGGCGTTGGTCGTCACTCCCCTGGCGATATCGATGCCGACGCCTATGGCTCCCTGGTGAAGATTGGCTTTCCCCCGGGACTCTTCGGTCGGCAGACGGAGCATGGCCATGACCGGAATAAGGTTGTGGACAATGATGCGGATGTCGGGCAGGCCTTTGTATGAGAGAGCTCCGAGGGTTTCGTCAGGAATGATGAGCTGTTCGAAAAAAGCTTTATCGTTAAGGTTGGTCACGGAAAAGCGTCCGTCGAGAATGTCCTGAATGTGTTTCTGGATCCTTTTCAAAGTATATTTTTCCTTGTCGATGGTGATCCAGTACTTGTCCTGCTTTTCAATGATCGGAATAATGCCCTCACCGCCGTATCCAAGATTCGGCTTGATAACAAAGCTTTCCGGCAATTGTTCAAAATCAAACTTCCAGAGGTTTTCGATGCTGTCGATGACGCCGTAAAGTTTAGGAACCGGAATCCCGCGTGCCGAAAGAAAAGCTTTTGTTTTCAGTTTGTCGTCGGCGATAAGAACCGATTTATCGGCATTATACGGTTTGATATACAAAAGGTTGCGCGCGTTGATGCCGAGCACACCTGGGTTTTTGAAATATTTGAGGAAAAATGACATTATTCTTCTTCGTTATGGTGGAAGACTTCACGGAAACGAATGAATTCAACCAGGCGAAGGCCGCTCCATCTTCCAAGGGCGATATTGATGATAAGAAACAAGAAGATGGCTTCCGGATAATGCCTCATAAAGTTTTTCAGCGTATCCCACTGAAAGTTGAAAAAACCCAAGTCGATCTGGCCGCCAACCGCGATGTACGCGACGACGGCGATGATGACCGTTTGCAGGGTAAGCCAAAGGGTTTTCCAGATGCCGGATTCGGACTGGATACTGGTGAATTTTTCAGTGATGCTGCCAAGGATAAGCATAGGAAAGATGGCCAAAGAGAAGAACTGACTGTCGAAAAGCTTGAAAATGGTTCCCAAAATCAACAATGCGAAGAGCGACAGGGTGATCATGATCATAACCACGGCAAGCTTTGGCATAAAGAGAAGATGCGCTTTTTTCAAAATGAATCTCGTCGTCATGCCAACGATCAAAGCCGTTACCAGGGTGAGCAGTCCGAACTTCAATCCGAGAATAAGAAAAGTCAGGCACATGATCAACGGCGTATACATACCGAAGGTGTTCATGCCGACGATCTGGCGCATGATGACGATGATCGTGGCGATAATCGGCAACATCAGGATGAGCACGATGGTGTTGTCGGGGATTCCGCTTTCAACAAGAAAGTTCACGAAATACGTCATGAAATTCCAGATACTTAGTCTCCTTGAAGCCTCATCGAAAAATTTAAATTCGTATCCCCCCTGTTGCAGTTCTTTGATCACCGTGTTTTCCTCGCTCGAAACGATGACATAGAGCCCCGCTTCCTTTGCAATAATGATCTGTTTGGGGTTAAAGCCCTGGAACGGGGGAGTAAAAACGACTTTATCGATGTCGTTGTCGATGATGTAAAGGTTTTTATCGTTAAGTATCTTGGCCTTGGTGTCCTGATTTTCCTTGATGAAGCGGTTGAGGGTATTTATGCCCACGTTATCGTTCGTCCAGAGAATGATTTCATCGCTTCGATTGAGAGCTTCAGGGTTTTCGTCCATGGATTTCGTGAGGGCCTCTTCGGAAATAAATTCAGAAGCACTGTCGAAGCTTTCCAGGACATTAAGCTCCACACCCTCGTTCTGGGCAACATTTTTAAGATTTTCGATCTGGTCTTTTTTATCGGTCTGATCCGTCAGCATCAAAATGGACTTCTTGTAGATGAAAATGTCCGTTTCGGTCTTAAAATCCTGATTTTCACTCGAAATATCCAAGTTGACGTGGAAGGTTCCGGTATCTTTATAGGTGTGCGTCAAATTCACCCCTTCCTTTTTTGTACCGTCACCAAAATCCCAGTGGTACACCGCTTTGGCGGGATCACCGGGTAAAATGCTCTTTGAGGCGTCAAAAACGACGTTTTTTTCGACTTCCGCTGACGAATTGACGTCGATTTCGGCCTGGTAAGCTTGATTTTTATCAGAAATGTTTTGGGATAACCCTAGGACAGGGGTCACTGCCCAAAGAAGCAATGCCAATATTGCGGTATATTTTATGCCTTTTTTGTGCTGTTTCTCGTGCATTTTACGATTTTTCATAGCTCTTCGCTGTGACTCTACGTATATTAGCTTTTTTGAGAATAGTAGCAAGGGGTAAACATTTTGCTGCTGGGCTTTTCAAAAGTGCCTTTTTTTGGTATAATTATTAGATAAAAATAAACATCAAACCTATGAATACAACACAAAAAAACATTTTGGCGGTTATCTCTCTCTTGGCGCTTTCATTTTCACAACCGGTGTTCGCAGCACCACAAGCAGTTGAGGGCTATGGTTCTGATACAATCGCCGGATATGAAACTTTGTTAAAATCCAGTACGGTTTCGGCATGGCAGGACGTTACTTTCCATGTTGCCAAACCGGACGGAACCGTTGTAAGTCTCAACGCGAACAGCGGAGCGAACGGCGTGGCGAAAGCAACTTTGTCTGATTATCACACGACGACAGCCGGCCAATATAAGGTCGGGGCGTCTTTGGGAAGCAACAATAACGTTTCGAGCGGTTCAGTCCATAATTTTACCATTCTCCCGGATAAAGTTTCTGCTGACCAATCGACTGTTGCCATTGATAAAACCGTCATACAGCCCGGTTCTCAGGATTTTGCCAAACTTACCGTCCAGCTGACCGACAAGTATCATAATCCCGTGTCGAATCATCTTGTTCAGGTTTTTTCAACAAGGACTCAAGATAAAATATCGACGGTCTCCACGAACGGGATGACCGATGCCAAAGGAAATATTGCTTTCAACCTCAGCTCTTCGGACAAAGGGGTTTCAGAATATTCTGTTCTCGATTCCACCTCGGGGGTGATGCTTTCCCACAAGATCGACGTGGCTTATGTGGCCGGATCTGATCTTATGGCAGATGCTGGAGGAGAGTTCCCTTTCTTCATTGATACCGCAAACGCAGCGGCCGGGACTCTTCATCATTTTGAAATTTCAGGTCTTCCCGACGGTATTCAACCGAATCAAAGCGTCAATTTTACCGTTACGGCCCAGGATGACACCAATCAGACGGTTCAGAACTATACCGGTACCGTTCATTTTTCAGCACAGGGTTCAAACAGCGCCAATGTCACGCTCCCAGAAGATTATACTTTTAAAGCTGAAGACCTTGGGACCCATCAGTTCAGCCTTGGGCTCAGTTTCAGCTCAGCCGGTGATTACACCATTGTGGCAACGGATTTATCCAATACCCTTATTCAGGGGACCAAAGACGTCACGATCGGCGGAGGCGGATCAACTCAACAGTCATCGAACGCAAATATCACCGTTGATTCCCCGGTAGCAGGAACTTACAGTCAGAAGACTCAGACCATCAGCGGAAAGGCCCAGTCGGGAGATACGGTGAAGATTTACGACAACCAGCAGGAGATCGGAAGCGTCCAGGCAAGCGGTGACGGAACGTATTCCTACCAGTCCTCTCCCCTGAGTGACGGTCAGCACAGCATTTATGCCGTCATGTATGATAATACTCAGACCGCACAGGGGACATCGAATACCGTAGAGTTCAGTATTGATACGACTCCGCCGACCGCGGATGAAATTGTTCTCGATCCGAGTTCGGGGATCACGCCCGGGACTCCGATCAACGTCTCTGTCACCAGTGAGCAGAACCTTTCACAGGCGGCGATTGTTTTCAATGGCGATATCGTAACGCTTAATCCAAGTCTCGATGATCCGAGTACCTACATTGCCACCATTCAGGCTCCTGATACTCCGGGCGTCTATCCGATTGATGTCTTGATCGTCGACCAGCTTGGTAACGAAGGCTCTTATAAAGGGAAAGCCCAGGTTACCGTTGAAGGTGCCGCTCCGACCGAACAGCAAAGCCAACAGACCCAGGTGGCCACGCAGGAGCAGACGCAGCAGCCAACCCAGGAGGTCGCTCCTCCCCCGGCCAACACGGCTCCTTCCAAAGTTTCCGGCCTCTTGACCTATGCCGGTGATAAGAAGATCACTCTGGTTTGGGACGCCGCTTCGGACAGTGAAACCTATGTCCAGCATTATCGTATTTATTACGGCACCGATCCTCGCAATCTTGATCTTTACGTGGACACGAAAGATGCGAGCACGACCTGGTACGTCCCGAATCTTGAAAACGGCAAGGAGTATTATTTTGCTGTCAGCGCGTTTGATACCGAAGGCATGGAAAGCTCCGGTTTGAGTGAAGTTGTGAGCGGCATCCCGTTTACAACTGAAGTTGCTTCACTCGGTCAGGTTTCAGGGCCTTTGCAGCCAGCGACTCACCCGGCTGCTGGAGAACTCGTGACTCCGCCGACAACGACCAAGAGCGGGCCTGAACTGCTTTGGGTCCTTGCAGGAAGCGGTTTGTTCGGAGGAGCTCTCAAAAAGCTGCGCCGAAAGAAGAAAAAATAAACGCCGGTTTTCTTTCCTGAACCCAGGGATCCGGGGACTTCCTCAGATTATTTTAGATTTTTCGAAGACTCCTGTTATAATCCTGGTGTTGTCTTTACGAGTTTTTATGGTGACTCTTTATATCGGAGCGTTCGTCAAAATCTTTTTTAATCTGCTGAGTTTTCTTATTATCGTCCGGGTCCTGCTTTCCTGGTTTCCGAGACGTCCGCACAATGCCCTCTTTGATTTTATTTTTGACGTCACCCGCCCGGTGTTGAACCTGGCAAAGAGAGTCATTCCGCCGATCGGCATGATCGATCTTTCCCCCATTGTTGCCCTGATTGCCCTGGATATTTTACAGACCATCATTTTAGCCCTTTTAAACGTCGGTTGAATTTATGCACATTTACAATACTCTTAACGCACAAAAGGAACCGTTGCAGCCGATAAATGGCAAAAAAGTTGGCATGTACCTCTGCGGTCCGACCGTCTATGATTTCGCCCATTTGGGGCACGGTCGTTCTGCGGTATCTTTTGACATCATCCGACGGTATCTCATCTTCAAAGGTTACGACGTAACTTTCGTTTCCAATTACACGGACATTGACGATAAAATGATCAACCGTGCTGAGATGATGAAGATCAGCGTCAAGGAACTCTCTGAAAAGATCATCCCCGAGTATGAAAAAGACTACGGCGCATTGGGGATCTTGGTTCCTGATGTTTTACCCCGGGCAACCGATCACGTAGAACAGATGATAGAAATGATCGGATTGCTGGAGAAAAAAGGTGCGACTTACGTCCTCGATGACGGTGTTTACTTTGATATTTCTAAATTTCCTGAATACGGCAAACTGTCGAAGCAGGACCTTGACGCCCTCAAAAGCGGCGTGAGAGTTGAAGTCAAAGCCTCAAAGAGGCATCCTCAGGATTTTGTCCTCTGGAAATTTTCCAAACCCGGAGAACCCGAATGGCAAAGTCCGTGGGGGAAAGGCCGCCCCGGCTGGCACATTGAATGCAGCGCCATGAGCAGAAGATACCTCGGTGATACCTTCGAAATTCACGGAGGAGGTTCGGATCTCATTTTTCCGCATCATGAATGTGAAATCGCGCAGAGCGAATGCGCTCTTGAAAAACCTTTCGCAAGGTACTGGCTGCATAACGGATTCATTCAAATCAACAATGAAAAAATGTCCAAGTCTCTCGGCAATTTCTTTTTGCTGAGGGATGTTTTCGTTAAATATCCGCCGCAAGCTGTAAGGTATTTGTTTCTGCAGACCCATTACCGTTCGCCGATCGAGTTTACTGACGAACTTTTGTCCCAGGCAAAAAACAGCCTGGCTCGTCTGCAGGATTTCATGAAGAGACTCGAAAATTATGTCCCCGCGGTTCAGAACGCAAAACAGAACGATTTTGAGGATGAGATCCTAGACTGCCAAAAGCGTTTTGAAGACGCCATGAACGATGACTTCGAAACTCCACAGGCGTTAGCAGCCGTTTTTGATCTCGTCAAAGAGGTGAATCGCAGAATCGACAGCAAAACTCTGACGAGAATTTCACAGGAATCGGCCATGACGTTCCTGATGCGCATTGACGCCATACTGGGAATCCTCGTTTCGACGCAAAGTGAAAAAATAGATACGGAAATAACTTCGTTGATCGAACAGCGTGAAAGTGCACGCAAAAACAAAGACTGGAAAACTTCGGACGAGATTCGCGATGAACTTTTGAAACGTGGCATACAGCTTGAAGACACGCCGCAGGGCACGGTCTGGAAAAAGCTCTAAATGAGTTGGTGCTCGATTCCTATCGGTTCCGGGTCAACGATTCGGCAATCTTGTAAACGTCCCCCGCCCCCATGGTGATGATAACGTCGTAGTGGTTGTCTTTTTGAATAGTGTTTGCAGTGTTTTGAAGACCCTGCCCATTTTTTACGCGTTTGTGGTGTTTGGATATTTCCCTTACAAGCTTGTCGACGTTGATTTTTTTGATGTCGCTTTCCGAGTCCCTGACTCCATAAATGTTTGGGATGATGATTTCCGAGGCGTCTTGAAAAGCTTCAGCGAAATTTTTCAGCAACTTGTGGGTTCTGCTGAATTGATGTGGTTGGAAAACGCAAAGTATCTTTGCTTTTTTTCCGAACCTTTCTCGCGCAGCTTTTAACGTGGCTTTGATTTCCGTCGGGTGATGACCATAATCATCGAGAACGATGGCTTTCCCGCAATATCCTACTGTTTCAAAACGACGGGACGATCCCTGGTAAGCTTTGAGCGCTTTCAGGCACAACGATATGGAGATTTTATGCTCTCCGGCCAGGGCGAGAACCGCAAGGGCGTTCATGAGATTGTGTTCTCCCGGAATGCTCAGTTTCAGCTCGGCTATCTTTTTGTTGCGGTGGTAAACGCTGTTTTTCTTCAAACGATAGTCGGAATCCTTTGCGTTTCCGAACCAGACGATTTTTGCTTTCCGGTAATTCTTGAGAATGCTCCTGATGTTTTTATCGTCGGCGTTGGCGATGACCATCCCGTCTTTGGGCAGTTTATGGACGAACTGGAGAAAAGCCTTCTTGTAATCGGCGAGATTTTTATAGTAATCGAGATGATCGGCTTCGACATTGGTGATGATGATCGTTTGCGGCCAGTAGTTGAGAAATCCCCGGCGGTATTCGCAGGATTCTATAATGAGGTCGGGGCCGTGTCCGTTGTGTGCGTTATGATGGTTCAATTCCTTGATGGAGGCCCCGACAATGACCGAAGGATCCTTGCCGGCTTTCATGAATACAGCGGCCCCCATCGCCGTAGTGGTGGTTTTCCCATGGGTCCCGCAGATGCAGATAGCGGATCTCGTACGGGTCAAAAGCCCCACGGCCTCAGGATACGAATATTCAGGAATGTGCCGTTTTTTTGCGGCGATCCTTTCCGGATTTTCCTCAGGAACCGCTGGGGAATAAATCACCAGCTGCGTTTTGGGAGGGATATTCGAAGCTTTTTGTCCGACCGAAATTTTTATCCTCTCTTTTTGAAGATTCCGTACGGCCGGGTTCATCTGTATATCTGAACCGCTGATGATTTTTTTCCGCGTTTTCAAAATCCTGGCCAGACCGCTCATGCCGCTTCCGCCGATTCCAATGAAATGAATGTGTCTGGTGTTTTTCAGTTCGTCGTTCATAGCCTCATCAGTCTAATACGCTTCACATCGGGTTCAAAGAAAAAATTGCGATTCCACCTTAAAAAGGGTATATTTCCCCTGCTTTAAGCTGATATCATCATGGCTTTCCAGTTCAATCATACCTCGAATTTCACCAAAATGATTATTATTATCGAATTTTTGGTTGTTTCCTATCTGCTTTATACGCTCACCAAATCGGTTTACCAGAGTTACCAGATCGATCAGCACATTACCCAATTCAAGCAGGAGAACGATCAGATCGCCCAGCAGAACAAACAAAAAGAGGCCGATTACAGTTATTACAGTTCAGACGCCTATATCGAGAAGATTGCCAAACAAAACCTCGGCCTGGTGAACCCCGGAGAACAGGTCATCGTGATCCCAAATACTCCCGATAATCAGGTGCAGACAGCCGACACAACCCAGAATCAGTCTTCGGATGTCAGCATCCAGGCTCTGAGTAATCCCCAAAAATGGTGGAAATTTTTCTTTGACATTCGCCAGGAGACAAAGTAAATTTCTTGTGCTTCTGGCAAGTTCGTTGTTTAAGGTATGAACGGTTGAAGTATGACGCGGGGTAGAGCAGAGGCAGCTCGTCGGGCTCATAACCCGGAGGTCGGTGGTTCGAATCCACCCCCCGCAACCAAATTTTTGTTTATGGCTGGGTAGCTCAGCTGGTTAGAGCGTGGGACTCATAAGCCCAAGGTCGGCAGTTCGATCCTGCCCCCAGCTACCATTCATGTATGGAACATAAAATACATTTCAGCACGTTTTCCAACGCAGAGGATTCTGTTTATGAACGGTTGCGGGATTTCAGGGACCGTTTTTGGAAACCTGTGTGCGTTTTTCTGACACATCTCGGCGTGAAGCCGGACCATTTGAGTTACCTCAACCTGGTCATGGTTTTCGGTTTCGTTTATTTTTTGATCGACATTCCGCTTATTTCTTTTTTCGCTTTGTTGACGAGCGTTATCCTTGACAGTATCGACGGCAGTCTCGCCAGACATCAAAAAGTATCGAGCGATAAAGGTTCCTTGCTTGATATCGGCATGGATCATTTTGTGCTGATGGCGGTGATTCTGACGCTAATCTACACCAAGGCGATGGACGGCTTCTGGGGCGCGGCGTACGCCATAAACTACCTCGTGATGATCATGCACGTGCTTTCGATGCGTGCTTTGAGGCTGCACGTTTTTCCCGTCGTACGGAGTAAATATTATCTGTACCTCGTATGGGCGCTTTTTCTTTTCACCGGCCTGAACTATCTTGACGTTTTCCTGGTGTTTTTCTCGATTTACATGTTTCTGACCAATCTTTTTTTGTTCCGCACTTTTCGATGCTCCTTATCGTAGCACAGGCGCTGTTTTTTTTCCTTCCGGCTTACATGGCCAACATGTTTCCGGTGGTTTTCGGAAAAGTGAAGAAACTGGAACATTTCAAAAAACCGATCGATCACGGGAAGAAATTCGGCAAAAAATCTTTATTCGGGGAACATAAAACCTATTTTGGATTTTTGATAGGAGTCAGCGGTGCCTTGTTGACGGGCCTTCTTCAAAGCGCCATCTATTCTTATTTTCCGGATAGCCGCATGTTGTTTCTAGAACCTTACCCTCTGTCTTTTGCCCTTCAGCTGGGTTTTCTCCTTGGCTTTGGTTCTCTTTTGGGGGATCTCATCAAAAGTTTCTTCAAAAGAAGACTCGGAATTGCGAGTGGCGCACCTTTTTTTCCTTTTGATCAACTGGATTTTGTTGCAGGAGGCCTGCTGCTTGCCGCGCCGCTTTTCCTTCCTTCCTGGGAGTATATCCTTACGCTTGTTTTGTTCACTCCCCTGCTTCATTTTTTGAGTAACGTCCTTGGCTATTCTCTCGGTCTTAAAAAAGTCTGGTGGTAAAGGGGTCTTCTACGCGCCAACAAGCTTTTTGACGTAGTTCTGAAGCGGGACATATGAACTTTTATACGGCAGCAGGATATACTGACCGACGCTGTTATAGGTTGAGTACAGATAGTTCTGATTACTGATGACGTTTCCGCTGTTTATCTGGAACGTCCGGTACTGTGAATAATAGTTCAGGGCGTCGAGCAGACTGACGTCCGTTTTGATCCCGTCTTTCACACTGTTATACATTTCCGTGAGTTTGGTGATGTCGTCCTTGAGATCTAGTTCCTCTGCTTTTTGTTTCAGCGCCGTTATGATTTGCTGCTGGCGAGCGCTCCGGTCAAAATCCGTCGTGGACTTACGGCTCCTGGCGTACTTGAGCGCGCGCTGTCCGTCCATGTGCTGGTATCCCTGTTTAAAACTTACCGTGGCGTACGTTGAGTTCGGTCCTGGATAGAGGGCGTCGGTTATGCCTTTGGGGACATTAATATCAACACCCCCAACCGCGTCGACGACGGCGACGAACGAGGACATGTCGACGATGAGATATTTATCCGGCATGATTCCGGTAACGGCGTTGATGACGTTTTCAAGTTCGCCGATGCCGTATTTCTCGTAGTATTCGTTGATTTTCCGTCCATTATAGTAAAGGTCGCGCGGAATGCTCAGAAGGGTCACTTTTTTAGCAACGGTATTGATGCTCGCGAGCATGATGGTGTCGGTCAGCCCCATATTCTCGCCCAAAACGAGGACATTGAGAAATCCGGGAAGTTTTCCTGAGTTGGGAATATTTTGCGCGATGAGAGAGTTTTTTTGCTGCAGCGATTCGATGGTCTGATCTTTCTTGTCGATAAGATTGCGCAGATTGCTGTTGGCGACGGCGAGATCCTGCTGGATTTGTTTCTGTTTTGCGGTATCGATATCCACTTCGTTGAGCTTCTGGCTTAGATCACCGAGCTGGGAAGTGGTGTTCTGGATGTTGTCTTTTTCCGAAACGAAATACTGATACATTTTTTCATTTTGATCTTTCACCTGCCCGACCTCATCGATGAGCACGCTGATTTTCAGATCCTTCTGCAAAAGTTCCTGCTGGTTTTTCTTGTAGACCACGGCAAAGCCGGTGACAAGCACCAACAGCGCGATGAGGACGGCCGAAATGGCCAGTTTGAATTGTTGTTCCGGTGTTTTTTTCATAACTAACTCAGATCAATACCGATGCGTGCTGCGATTTCCTGGTCAACAAACTCTTTCTTGCGACCGTATTTCATGCGTGAGTACTGGGTGACGATCTCACCGATCTTCTTGTTGGCGCTGGAAAGATCGTAGATGGTTTCCATCGAAAATGGTCTCGAAGTAGTGTTGTTGATGTTCAGCTTGATGTAGGCCTTGTAGTTTGCTATTCCCAAGACGTCCTGTTCAGTTAACGAAGGGGCGTATTCTTTTGCCATGTATTCCGCGTCATCGGCGCCGACCTTGAAAGACATCATGGTACCGACGTTACCGAAGACGGCGTCGCGGATCGAAGTGTCGTTCTTCTTTTCGAGCTGCTTGATGTACTGATGCGCCATGATCAAAGCGAGGTGGTATTTTCTGGCCTCGGAAAGAATCGAGCAGAATGAGTCCGTCGCGAAGTTCTGGAATTCATCAACGTAGAGGTAAAAATCCGTACGTTTGTCTTCTGACACGTCGACACGGCTCATGGCCGCCATCTGGATGCGCGCGACCATGACGAGACCCAGAAGCTGGGTATTGAGATCACCGATCTTACCTTTGGAAAGATTAATGAGCAGAATCTTTTTTGAATCCATGCAGTCACGGAAATTGAACGCGGACTTGGTCTGTCCGATCACGTTGCGCATGATCGAGTTGGTAATGAAAGGACCGAATTTCGCGGAAAAATAAGGAATCATTTCCTGTCGTTCACGTTCACCTGTATGTGCATACTCATGCTCCCAAAACGAACGGACGACGGGATTTTTCACCTTGCTCACTTTGTATTTCATGAACTCGTCATCCACGAAGATGCGCGGAACGTCGATGAGCGTCGCTCCTTCTTCTTCATCCTCCATGAGAGTCAGACAACCGTTACGGAAATAATGCTGAATACGGGGACCGAAAATCTCGTCACCGAAAATCTTGATGAAGATTTCCGTTGCCTGGCTGGACGCCAGATCCTGCTGTTCTGGTGTTTTCGCTTCAAGAATATTCAACCCCATCGGTCGTTCCGTATCAGCAGGGTTGAACAAAATGACATCTTTGGCGCGTTCTTTCGGCACGAACTGGACAAGTTCTTCAACAAGATCTCCGTGCGGGTCGACGACGCAGAGACCGTCGCCGTTCTGAATGTCCTGACGAGCCATCCAACTGAGGAAAGCGGATTTACCCGAACCAGATTTTCCGATGCAGTACTGATGCCTCGTACGGTCGTTACGGAGGATATGGACTTCTCGTTTGAGACCACGATAGACATTGAATCCAAGCAAAACGCCCGTCGAAGGAAGATCCACGGGAGCCGGAAGAACCTTGTACTGAAGCCATTTGATGTTCGGAGCAGGATTGTAGCGGCTGCTCGGGAAGTGGAAAAAAGACGCGAGTTCTTCCGGAACCATGACGGATTTCTTTTCCCCGAAAATCAGGAATCTCGTATCGAGCAGGCGATGATTGAAGTTGAACTTCATGATCATGTTGTTGATGAAGTCCAGAAAGATGATGCGTCTGGTTTGAAACCAGTTCATGTAGTTGTCGCGAAAAAGGTTCAGGGCAAGAGCCACGTCGTTGGTCAAACTCTGTGCTTTTTGCCTGGATTTCGCTGACCCCATGATGCGGATGACTGTGTCGAATCCTACCTGTCCCGCTTTTTCACCCATCTTTTTTGCAACTTCTTCCAATGGTTGAAGCATACGAACGTATCCGCTCATGCCCTGTTCTGGTGTTTTTGTTTTGACCACTTTTTCGTAACCGAAAAAGAGCCCGACAAAAATACTGTTGAGTGTTCTCAGCCCTGGAATGTCGAGCAGTCCGGGCTTGCCTTTTTTTCCCATAAATATCTGTGAGGCAACACCTTTGGCGGTTTTGTTCCATTTTTCACTTTTGATCGGCCTGAGTATGATCTGTATCACCGACACTTCCCCTTCTTCGAGTTTTGAAAAGATGTTCGTAAGATCGTTGAGCGGATCGTTTTCAATGGTTTTGTATGTTTTGATGGGATACCAAAAAGGATTCTTCTCATAAGCGTAATAACATTTGAGCTTATTGCCCTTCGGTTGGATTTGATAAGGTTTATCGATCTGGATGTCGGCATTGGTGTAATAGGAAGTGATCTGTTTTTCCATGAGCTCCTGGAAGTATTTGGGAACGACGACGTAAAATTCCACGACTTTTTCCTGAGCCACGAATTCGAACGAAAGGATGTCAGCTCTAAAAATAAAGGTGCGGAAGACATTGAACAGGTTCAACTCGCCCATCTCGTAAAGATTGCGGAACAACTGTTCCATTACCGATATTTTTTCACGGAAATCTTTCTCTTCGCTTTTCTCTTTGTCTTTCTGAGAATCTTCTCTCGGGAGCGTAATTCTCATGTAGACGAGCGATTTGCTCCGTAAGACCACGTAAAGGTAGCGGTAGGTCGAAACGATGAGCTTTAAAGCAATAAACAGCGCAACGAACGCGATGATAAACTCCCAAGGGTTCGTCACCATCTGCTGCCAAAGGTTTTGTGCCCAGTCGGGAAGACTCTGCAAAAGCTGGTCGAAATTCATAAATTTGTTTTGTTTTTATTTATCTAGGTATTTTATCACAAAATGCCCGTTTTAACAATTGTTAAAGCCATTTATCGTCCCTTGCTCCCATTTTGATTTATTGTGTAATTTTTTTGTTACTTTTTGGCTTAATGCAGGCTTTCATAACTATTTTTGCCGACAACTATATGGTCTAAAAGCGGAATATGCATTATTTCCGCGACTTTTTCGAGCTCCACCGTGGTCATCGAGTCTTCCCGGCTCGGCGTCGGATCGCCTGAAGGGTGGTTGTGGACAAGGATCACCGCATAAGCGTTATGGTAGAGGGCGGGACGGAAGACGTCGCGGGGATGGAGCAGGTTGGCATTCAACCCGCCGATGCTCAACGTCTCTTCGTGGATCAATTTATACCGGGCATCAAGATAAAGTCCCCTTATATGCTCCTTTTGGAGATATTGCATGTTCTTGACGTAAGCGTAGACCTGTTCGGAAGTCCGGAAGTACGCATTGTCATGACGTTGATTGAAAAACCTTTTTCCTATCTCGAACACAGCGATAAGTTGGCAGCTTTGTGCGTAACCCAAACGAAAATTTTTCATAAAATCTTCCGGTTCATCCATGTTGACGAGCTCATCGTGATCGAACTTTTCCAGAATGCGCTTCGCACAACTGAAGATATCTTCTTTTTTTGTTCCCTTGCCGAGGATGAGCGCGATGAGTTCATCATCGGAGAGACTCTTGATGCCGCATTCTTTGAGTTTTTCCCGTGGTTTCATAAAAAGAGAGATGGTCTTTCGATCGTACCATCCCTCGTTAAAATTTTCGTAAAATTTTCCTAAGCTTGCAGTTTATCACGGAGATAGTTCAAGAGCTCAGATGCCTTGATCCTTTCCTGCTTGGTCGTGTCGCGGTCGCGAACGGTCACCGCGTCATCCTTTTCAACGGTGTCGAAATCAATGGTGATGCAGAACGGCGTACCGATTTCGTCCTGGCGTCGGTAACGTTTGCCGATCGAACCGGACTCGTCGTATTCGACCATGAAATGTTTCTTGAGCATATTGAAGATTTCGTGAGCCTTCCCCGTGATGATTTCTTTGTTCTTGACCAGCGGAAGGACGGCCGCCTTGATCGGGGCAAGTTCCGGGTGAAAGCGCATGACGACTCTCTGTTCCCCTCCGACCTCGTCTTCATCGTAGGCGTCGATCATGAAGGTAAGGACGGTGCGGTCGGCACCGAAAGAAGGTTCAATGACCTCAGGAACATACTTCTGATTGGTCTCCGGATCAAAATAGACGAGTTCATCTCCCGAAAATTCGGAATGTCTGCTCAGGTCGAACGTTCCGCGATGCGCGGTTCCCTGGAGTTCACCCCAACCGAAAGGGAATTCGTATTCGATATCCACCGTCATCTTTGAGTAATGTGCCAGTTCCTTGGCGTCATGACGACGCTGACGGAGCTTTTCTTTCTTGATGCCGAGATCCGTATAAAAAGCGAAGCATGCCTTTTCCCACTGATCAAACAGCTCTTTTTCGGTGTTCGGTTTAATAAAATATTCGATCTCCATCTGCTCGAATTCACGGGTACGGAAGGTGAAGTTGCCGGGGGTGATTTCATTACGGAAGGCTTTTCCGATCTGGGCCACACCAAAAGGCAGTTTCAAACGGGTTGTCGCCAGAACGTTCTTGAAGTTCACGAAAATCCCCTGCGCGGTTTCAGGACGCAAATACACCATGGCGCTGCTTTCTTCGACAACACCTTGGTGCGTCCTGAACATGAGATTGAAGGAACGGGCTTCGGTAAAGTCGCTCTTACCGCATGAAGGACAGGGGATTTTTTTCTCCTTGATGAAATCACTGATCTCTTTGAGAGATTTTCCGGCCGCGGCTTCGATGCCATAGTGCTCCTCGATGAGTTTGTCGCCGCGGACGCGCTCGTGGCAGTTCTTACAGTCCATCAACGGGTCGGAAAACGACTGGACGTGGCCGGATGCTTCCCAGGTTTTTGGATTCATGAGGATCGAGGCGTCGAGACCGACGACGTCTTCCCTTTCCTGGACAAACTTTTTCCACCAGGCTTTTTTGACGTTGTTCTTGAGTTCCACGCCGTAAGGTCCGTAATCCCAGGTATTGGCGAGACCTCCGTAAATTTCAGATCCGGGGAAAATAAATCCGCGTCGTTTGGCGAGCGAAACGATTTTGTCCATCGTCGCTTTTTCAGCGGAGGGTTTTGCTTTTTTTTCGTCGTTCATAGGTAAGGAAGGATAGGTTATTTTTTACTTTCCAGCATTAATGTAAACGGGCCGTCGTTCATGAGTTCGACCTGCATGTTGGCCTGGAACCGGCCGGTCTTGGTGGGAACTTCGGAGTTCCTGAAGATTTCACAGGCTTTTTCAAAAATTTTCCTGGCTTCTTCAATGGGGGCGGCACCGTTAAAATCGGGGCGCCTGCCCTTGTTGCAGTCGCCATACAGCGTAAACTGGGACACCAGCAGGAATTCTCCTTTCACGTCTTTCACCGAAAGATCGAGTTTCCCGTCCCGGCCTTCGAAAATCCTCAAATTGGAAATTTTTTCAAGAAGGTAGTTAATGTCTTTTTCGTCATCACCGTGGGTAATTCCCATAAAAATGAGCACTCCCCTGTTGATATCGCTGATGGTTTTTCCTTCGACCGTCACCGAGGCTTTGGCAACGCGCTGGATAAGTGCACGCATGATTCAATAATTACTTTTTATCTTTCTCCCCGCCTTTTTGACCCTGGCGATTTCTCCAGTCCAGCATGGCGTTGGAAAGGACGTTCATGAACGATTCCGCGGTCTGATGAGTGATGTTGACGCGGTTGACGACCTTGATCGTCATCGGTTTGACGTTTGGCATGATATATCCGAAATCCAAAACGACCTCATTCTGGTTCACGTGTACGGAAACGGCGTTGGCGTACACTCCCTGTTCCTGTGCGGCGTCAACTTTGACCTGAACTTGCGGTTGTTGTTGTTCGTTCGCCATAGTTTTGTATGAAAAAATATAAAAATTAGGATTTTGGAGGATCGAATTTCGGAATGAAAAGCGGTTTTTGTTTGTCGATCTCTTCCGCCCGGGCCGCCTTATTGGCGAGCTGCCCGCAGGCTGCCTCAATATCCTGTCCCAAGGTTACACGAATTGTTACGGCGATGCCATAGCCTTTCACGATATTGCGGAATTTTTTGATTTGTTCGGGAATACTCCCTTCAATTCCCTGAATTCCAGTAGCGTTATAGGGGATCAGATTGACGTGACAAAGTTGTCCCTGGATCAGTTTTCCGAGCTGATGGGCATACTCTTCGGTGTCGTTAATGCCTTTGAGCATGACGTACTCGTACGAAATGCGCCGACGGGTTTTGTTGAGATAATCCTTAATGGCGCTCATCAGCTGGTCAAGACTGTACTTGTTGGCGATGGGCATGATCCTCTTTCTGAGATCCTGGTTGGGAGCGTGAAGACTGACCGCGAGGTTGACCTGCAGATTTTCGTCGATGAGTTTTTCGATGCCTTCGCAGATGCCCGACGTTGAGACCGTAATGTTGCGTGCTCCGATATTGAGTCCGTCGGGGTCGTTGATCACTTTGAGTGCCTTGAGGACGTTATCGTAATTCATGAACGGTTCTCCCATACCCATCAACACGATGTTGCTGATGCGTTGGTTCTGCTGATGGAGCTGCTGAGCGTAATAAAGCACCTGGTCGGAAATCTCCTCATAGGTAAGATTCCTTCCGAATCGCAACGTTCCGGTCGCACAAAATTTGCAGCCTAACTGGCAACCGGCCTGACTTGAAATACAGACGGTATGACGTCCGTCCTTGAAATGCATGAGCACGGCTTCGATTTTCAGTCCGTCGTTCAGTTCAAAAAGTGTTTTGGTGGTCGTTTTGTCGAGCGATGTGACCTGACGGACCGTCTTCATGCTCAAAATCGGGAACTCCGTTTCGAGTTCACGCTGGAGTTTCTGCGGGAGGGTCGTGATGTCGCTATAGGCCGTTTTGCCTTCCTTGCACACGGCATGGATGACTTGCATGGCTCTGTACCTCGGTATTTCCCGGGTTGAGAGTTCCTGAATGAGATCTTCTGTCGCGAGCATCTTGACAATTAAAGTTGTTGTGTTGTCCAAAGTTGTACAACAGGAATTATAAGTGACTTTTTGCTTTTTGCAATGGGAAAAATTAACTTTTCTGACTTTGTATATTTTGACAACTGTTTGTGCTTTTTTTACAACGAAGGCGATTTATCATTTTTTCACTCTTTTTTTATGCAAAGCTTACTTATCGCAGAAGATTTTCATCATGGCAAATTTGTCCAGCAGGGGTTCAAATATGAAAGCATCCCCATGGAGCTTCTTCAGTCTCATGCCGGCACTGAATCCCTGACAAACGCTCTTACAGGCTGCGACAGCGTTTTTTTATTGATGAGGGATAAGGATGCTCTTGAAAAACTGCTCTCGGTTCTCGAAAGCCTGGGGCAGTCGATTCCCGTTATCGTTCTTGCGGAGCATTACGACGCAAAATTTCCCGTCTACCTCCGGACAAAAAAGGTTCATCGCGTTTTTACCCGACCCTTCCCTTTTCGGAGCATTGCCGCAGAAATCAGGATTCTCGTGTACAGCATGAAAGAACAGTCCGAATTCCCGGTTCTGAAAGTCCGTGACCTGGAACTACGCAGAGATACCCATGAAGTTGTCTGGAAAGGGCGGAGCATCCGGTTGAGACACAAAGAGTTCACGCTTCTGGAATTCATGATGCTCAACTCCGGAAAACTTTTAAGCAGAGAAAAGATCCTGGAAAGCGTCTGGGACCGTAACGCGAACATTTTTACGAATACCGTTGACGTCCACATCAACAAGCTCCGCAAGAAGATTGACTACAGCGTAAGCGATAAATTTATCCATACCGTCCACTGTTCCGGGTACATCTTTTCATAAAACATTTTGCTTTTTTGAAACGTCTTGTTATAATTCCAGTTAGATTTTTGGCTATGGTTTCCTTTACCATTCTTCATGGCTTCTGTTTCACCAGTCGATCCGGTTCTTGATCAATTAAGACCCCAGATAGATCAGCTACTGCTGCTCCTTTCTCAAAAAGAGAAGTTCGTGATCCAGAGGCGTTTCAATCTTGATGAAAAAAACAGAGCCACACTTGAAGAGATCGGCCAGCATTTTCAGGTTACGCGTGAACGGGTCCGGCAGATAGAACGGAACGCGTTGCAGAAACTTCGCCGCAACATTGAAAACACGCCACTGTATAACGTCAACAAAATGGCGTACCAGTTTCTCCAGGAAGCCGGAGGTTTGATGAAAGAGGATCTCCTTGTTTCGAAAATCCTTAACGGTGAAGCAGGTTTCTCTTACGCCGCCGTCCAGCTTATCGTCAACCTCGACAAACGTTTCGAACGTCTTCCAAATACCGTACAGTATCATCCTTACGTCAAATACAAGACGCTTCCAGAACAGTTCATCAAGAATGTCGCATCGGAATGCATGAAAATGCTGCAGGGTTCCAGTACGGTCACAAAGATTTCATTACTCGTCAGCACGCTAAAGAAGACCATCGTTGATGAGCATCTTGTGCAGGCAGAAACACTGGCGTCGATTTTCCAGGTCAATAAGAACTTCAAACTTGTCGAAAATGATTCCGTGGGCCTGATGAAATGGAGACACGTCAATCCGAGAACGATCCGGGACAAGATTTTCTTCATTTTGCGCGAAAAAGGAAAGCCGATGCATTTCGTGGACATTGCCAATGAAATCGTGAAAGCCCAGTTCGACAAAAAGCAGCTGAATCATCAGGCGATCCACAACGAACTCATCAGGAACGATGAATTTATACTGATCGGGCGCGGTATTTACGCCCTCAAGGAATGGGGATTCCATGTCGGAACCGTTGCAGACATCATCACAGCGATTCTCAGGAATAGAGGGTCCATGCATCAGGATGAAATCGTGGCAGAGGTCCTTAAACAGCGTCAGGTCAAACCCATCACCATTATCTTGAACCTCAAGAGTAAGGAAAACTTCACCCGTGTCGGACGCTTCCAATACACGTTGAAAAACCCTTCCTAGGCTTCACGGAAGCAAAGAAGGGTCAGGGCCAGATTCGGATAAACGATTTGTGGTCGGCTTTGTATTCCTTGCGGTCTTTTTTGTGATCGTTGATCATCTGGGTGATGACCTCGTCATCGATGATTTTTTTCACTTTCTTTGCGGAACGTTTCTGAAAACTCTGGGCGTTTTTGTTCAGGGGGTCCACATGCAGAACGGCTTCGCAGGCTTCGAAAGCTTTCTCGTATTTTTTGAGCTGATAGAGGGTCCGGATGTCTTCGAGCGTTTTGTAGATAAACTCTTTTTTCTCTTCGACTTTGTACTCCTGATAAGCTTTTTTGGTCTGTTCAATCCTTTTTTTCAATTTTATGGATTTGGGATCAATCTTGAGGAGCCTCTGATATAGCAGCAGGATGTCTTCGAATTTCTTTTCCGTGAAGAGAATTTTGTTTTGATCAATTTCGTAATCGATCCATTCGTTGCGGATGGCAGCGAGGAGGTTTTTAAGATCGTTCTTGTGGATGCCCATGACGCGAAGCTTTTCGGCGGTTCGGATGGCTTCGGGATATTTATGGTCTTTGCGGAGATCCGCAAGGCGGACCGTCTCGGTTTGATAGGTGGTTTCCTGCTCTCCCCTCAGCTGTTGGGTATATTTCTTTTCTGCTTTGAGGATGAGCTTTTTGATCTGAGGAAAATCTCCGATATATGGTTCGAGCACTCTTAAATTTTTCAGGAGTTCTTCATACTTCTGCTGGGCCCATAAAGGTTTAAGTTTCTTGATATCATCAGCGATGGCCACTTTGTTGATCTGCTTCACCTTTTTTTCAATCTTGTTTTTATAATGGATGATTTTGAGATTTTCCGGATCGAACTGGAGCACTTCCAAACAGGCACGATGCGCTTCGAGCCATCGTTCTTCCTTGATGAGCTGTTTGATTTTTCGATAGGCCTCTTCGAGGCTGTATGCTCCAGGCATAAATGAAAATCTTAGTTATTGTATTATTATACAATATTTTCCGGTTATTTCAAAGACTCGAGCTCAGCAAGTTTTTCCTCCAAAGACCTGAGTTCTTTTTCGAGCTCTTCAAAAAGCTGCTTTTCTTTAGCTACGACCGCTTCCGGGGCGTTCTTGAGAAATCCTGGGTTGGATATCCTTCCCTTGATCCCCTTCATTTTCATGGAAATTTCATCGAGTTTCTTTTTCAGACGATCTTTTTCCCTGGCGATGTCAAAAAGATCCTGAGCCGGGAGATAGATGTCCATACCGTTGACGTATTTCCAGATGGCGCCCTTTATTTTCTTTCCTTTCATCTCAAGCTTCAAGTCCTGAAGGCGGGCCATGCGGATGATGGGGTCTCGCTTTGCTTCAAGAACCTTCATCCATTTTCCTCCGTACACCACGGCGTTGATCCTTCTTGCGGGCTCAACGCCTTTTTCGGCACGAATGCTGCGAACTGCGCTGATAAGTTCCATAACGGCCTCGAACTCTTTTTCTTCTTTGGAGAAAATCAGTTTTTTATCCGATCCCGGCCAGGATTCCCCGATCAGCTGATGTTTCTGTTCCAGATGGCTCCAAAGTGTCTCAGTGACAAACGGGACGAAAGGATGGAGCAGTTTCAGCAACGTTTTGAGGACATAGAGAAGAACCGGTGGGTTCATGTGTTCGCTCTTGGACATTTCGATGTACCAGTCACAATAAAAACTCCAGGTAAAGTTGTAAATTCTCGTGCCGGCTTCGGAAAAACGGAAATTTTCCATATCGTCGTTGACCTCTTTGATGAGTTTCTGAAGGCGGGACACGATCCATTTGTCGGCCTGGGATTTGATGCTTTTTGCAGAGAATTTTTTGTGGTATTCGCTTTCAGGGATATTCATGAGCGCAAAACGGCAGCCGTTCCAGATCTTGTTCACGAAGTTGCGGTACCCGGCGATTTTTTCCTCGTAGAGACGAAAATCCGTGCCGGGAGCCGTGCCGATAACGAGACTCAATCTTACCGCGTCGGTGCCGAACTTCCGGATCATGTCCAGGGGGTCGATACCGTTGCCGGCGGATTTACTCATTTTTTTGCCGTGCCGGTCGCGAACGAGTCCGTGAAGATAGACTTTCTTGAAAGGAATGTCATGAAGGGCGTAGTTGGTCATGAGGATCATGCGAGCTACCCAGAAAAAAAGGATGTCGTGGCCTGTTTCCAGCACAGAGGTCGGGTGGAAATATTCAAGATCTTTGGTCTTTTTCGGCCATCCCAGCGTTGAAAACGTCCAGAGTCCGGACGAAAACCAGGTGTCGAGCGTATCGGGATCCTGTTTGATTTTGTTCGATCCGCAGTGCGGGCATTTTTTGGGAGTTTCTCTTTGAACGATGGGCTGTTTGCACTCAGGCTTGCATCGTTCATCTCCCTGGCAGTACCAGACGGGAATCTGATGTCCCCACCATAACTGACGGGAAATACACCAATCGCGGAGGTTGTTGAGCCAGTTGAAGTAAATCTTGTTAAAACGGTCGGGTATAATTTCTATTTTTCCGTTCCGGACGACTTCGATGGCCTTTTGCTTTAACGATTTTTTCTTGGAACCTTCCTTGATGACCGGTTTGCTGACGTTGACGAACCACTGCTCGGAGACGAGCGGTTCGATGGGCGTCCCGCAGCGGTAACAGACGGAAAGGTTGTGGACGTAGTTGTCGTCGACGTGATCAAGAAGGTCCTTGTCTTCCAGGATCCTGACGATCTCTTCGCGCGAGGCCCGGGCATTTTTCCCGGCGAATTTCTTGCCGACGGCGGCGGTGAAGTTACCGTCTGGTCCGATGATCTGCACGATGTCGAGCTTGTGCTTTTGGGCGAGGTCGAAATCGATGAAATCGTGGGCAGGGGTCAGTGTCATGGCACCCGTTCCGAATTCAGGATCGACGTTCTTGTCGGCGATGAAGACCGCATCGACATTACCGTTGATCCAGGGAACGCTGAGTTTTTTTCCGATATATTTCTTGTAGCGCTTATCGTCGGGGTGAACGGCGATGACTTTGTCGAGAAACTTGGTTTCCGGGCGGGCCGTGCCAATGACGACCGGTCCGTAGCGGAAATAATAGAATGTAGTTTTCTCCTCTTTGAATTCCACTTCGTCGTCGGCGAGCGTCGAGCTGCAGCGTGTGCACCAGTTGACGATTCTTTTCCCGCGGTAAATCAACCCGTCTTCAAACATCCTGACAAAAATTTCACGGACAGCTTCGGAAAGACCTTCGTCCAGGGTGTAACGTTCTCGGGTCCAGTCACAACTGGCTCCCATTTTACGAATCTGGTTGCGGATGGTGGACTGGGACTCTTTGACGAACTGATGGACTCTTTCAATGAAGCGTTCGCGTCCCATGGTGTGGCGGGTCTCCCCTTCTTCGGCGATGAGCTTCTCCACTTTATTCTGCGTCGCTATGCCGGCGTGATCCGTTCCGGGAAGCCATAAGGTGGGTGTTCCCTGCATGCGGTTGTAACGGACCATGATATCTTCGATTGCAAGCATGGTGGCGTGACCAAGATGGAGCGTTCCAGTGGCGTTCGGCGGCGGCATCGAGATCACGAAAGGTTTTATGGCGGATCTGCCGCCTTTCGGAATTTTAGGAGTAAAAAGACCTGATGATTCCCAGGTTTTATAGATGCGGTCTTCGTAATTCTTGGCCTCGTAAGCTTTTTCGATTTCTTTCATAATTCCTTGAAAAATGAACATCATGTTTATACCATAAATCCGGCGTGCGGGATAATCTTTCCTGAATTGACCACGTTGACCGAACCTCGATATTTTGCTATAATTAAACAAAATTTCAGGTTTTAGGGACTGAGAATTTTTGGCGACCTATGGACAATCCAAATACCATCGAAAGACCCGGAGGTGGATCCCCCGAAAGGGAAAAACCGGAAAAAAAGCGAGAGGAGTCCCGCGAGGTTCGTGAAACCTCGAAAGAGTTCGTTGAAGGCGTGTCCGAGGTTGTTGAAAGCGTTGAAACCGGTGAAGTTTCTGAAAAGACCGGGGAGGACAAGAAAAAAGGTCCTCAGGGGAAATTCCCTTCAGGCGGCGGGGCGGCGCAGACAAAAGTTCAGCTCCAGCCTCTGAGTTTACCCCGCATAGAGGTCATGCAGATTCAGATCGCAACGGCCATCAAAAAAGAGATCGCCGTTCTGGAAAAGGAAGCTGTCCGGGTGAGTGATAAGCCTTTTGCCTTAAGTGAGGTCGTCGGGAAAATCCGTGATTTGAGAAACATACTTTCCAATCTTACGCATTTAACGTTCGAAGCCCTCAAGGGACTCTGGATGAAGTTCGTGAAAAAGGGTTAATTGATCAGCAACCCATGACGAAACACCTGCAAAGCAAACGGTTGGATGCGGTTTCTAAAACTCACGCCTACGAAAAGGGATTCAGCGAGGGATCGAGAGAGTATGGACGAGCTATCGCCGATCATCTGGCGGAGCCATTTTTAATGGACTCGCGAGGAGGTGACATCACCACGGAAGCTGTGATCCCAGTTTCGACAAAAGTCCGCGCTTCCCTTTTAGCCAAGCAAGAGGGAATTTTTGCCGGAATGAGCGACGTTGAGTTTTTTTTCAAGAAACCGTGGACACTTTCCGGCGGTGAAACGATCGACCTCACCGACGTAGAAGTTCTGCATATCACGAATGATGGTGCCCATGTTACCGCGGGGATGGCACTGGCAGTCTTGAAAGGCCCGATCAACGAACTGCTCGCAATAGAAAGAACGGTGTTGAATTTTCTGCAACGCATGAGCGGTGTCGCGACGATGGCTCGTCAATATGCCGATGCCTGTGCCGGGTTTGATGTACTGGTTTGTTCAACGAGGAAAACACCGTTCGGACTGCTTGATAAGAAAGCCTGTCTTATTGGCGGAGCCGGAACGCATCGTCTCGGCCTCGGTGATGCCGTCCTCGTCAAAGATACCCATCTTGCTTTGATCCATCATGATTTCGGTGAGCTTGGCAAAAGACTGCTCGCGGCAAAAAAGCTTGGGAGATTCGTGGAAGTGGAAGTTGAGTCCGTGGAGGATGCCTGGAAAGCCGCGGCCGTCCTTGACGGCGTTCACCGGCAAAGGAAGGTCCCGTGTTTTATCATGCTCGACAACATGCATCCCAAAAAGATCGGGGAGTTCATGAATTCGTTCAAGGATTCTCCGCTCTTTGAACATATTTTTGTTGAGGCTTCAGGAGGTATCACCCTGAAAAATATCCGCGAGTTCGCGGAGGCGGGTGTTGACGTGATTTCGGTCGGTGCGATGACTCATTCGGCGCCGGCCCTCGATATTTCGCTGAAGATATCTTCGATTTAGGCGGGTGCGCTCATGAGGTGCAGGTGGACGTGGAACACTTCCTGGCCGGCGCCTTTCCCGGTACTGATGAGCAGACGATAGTCGTTCATGCCATGCTTTTTGGCCAGTTCACTCGCGACCATGAGCATGCGCCCAAGGGTCGGTTCATCCTCGGCGGTGACGTCCTTCATTGTCCCGATGTGTTTTTTGGGAATGATGAGGATATGTTTTTTTGCGCGAGGATTGATGTCGTGGAACGCCACGCAAAGGTCGTCCTCGTGTTCAAGCTTCGAAGGAATTTCTTTGGCGATGATTTTACAGAAAACACAGTCGTTCATGATGGTGGAGTTACGAAAAAAGTCTCCCCTAGATTACTGGAAGGCTTTTGGAAATTCAATTGGAGTCTGTTTACGCTGCAGCGGAGGCCTTCTTTGCTTCATCGAGCATGTAGACGGCGCGGCCGACGCGGACGAACTGGGGATTCTTCTGAAGGTTCAAGGAGATGGTTCCCTTTTTGACCTGGCGCTGTTTGAGCACGCCCTGGATGATTTCCTGTTTGGTCATCGGATTCTTCTTGCGGAGGAGATCTTCAATGATGTCGGCGACGGTTCCTTTCTTGTAGCCCCATTCTTTGAGGGCGTAGAGACCGCGGCCCACCAACACAAACTGGTCGTAGCGAATAAGTTCATTGTGAACGGCTTGCGTGGTAACGAGTTTTTTGTCAAAGCCGGCCTCAGTGATCTTATTGGCAATGTCCACAAAGTGGAGCGGGTTCTGGGATTTCTTGAGAATGATGTACGCTTTGTCGCGGATGCTGCGGGGATTGATGTGTCTCCATGAGATGAGACCGTAGCCTTCTTTGACGCGTTTGATTCTTTTATCGACTTCCAGGGTGGAAAGCACCATCGGAGCGGAATATTTTTTGCCATTGGCGGCGGTAGCGGCCAGGACATCCTGAGCGATCTTCTCATCCGGAATGACGTCACCTTTTTTGTTGAGAAGTTCGATCCCGGATTCGATCACGGTCTTGATGTCTCCCATTGAGATATTCTGAAATCTCCAGAAAGGGCGGAAGACGTTGGTCTTTTCCGTCATGGTGATCTCGGGATTGATGTTGAGTGAAAGCTTGATGATGTTCGAGTCGACCTCCTGGGTGCTGGCTATCGTGTTCAAAATTTCTGCGGTGAGTTTTTCTTCCAAAAGGACGCCTCCGTTTTTCTCCAACACTTCGCGGGCCAGCTTGTTGATAATGCTGAGCTTGGTGTTTTCAACGGTGCGGCGAAGCTTTCCGAGTGCGATCTTTTCGATCTGGCGGATGCGTTCGCGGGTCACGGAAAACATCTGCCCGATCTTTTCAAGAGTCTGCTTTGGTTTGTTGTCCAAGCTGAAACGCTTAATAATCACCTCTTTTTCCTTGGTCGTAAGGACCATGAACATATCTTCAATGATTTCGGCGAGATTCAGTTTTCCTGTTGTTTTGGATCCTGTCATTGCAGTGGAAGGTGAAAATTGACTATTGTCCATAACAAGCGGCGTAAAGTGATTTTTTGCTCGTGGCTACTGAGAGATTAGGCTTAAATAATTTGAGTGTCAAGAAAGAAATTTGATATCCGCGCAACCTTGTATCACATATATAAAGGGATGAATTTTGCTCCAATATTCCTATTTTGTCAACGTTATTTTTTAAAAGCAATGTAATAAAAGCGTTTTTTGTGTTTGCTATGGCCTTTTCCTATATATTTGTTAAAATTGTTCAGTGTGGGTTTTAAGAGCTTTTCAAGCTATTAAGGCCTCCAAAACACTTGCCGGGGTGGTGAAATGGCAGACACGCTAGCCTTAGGAGCTAGTGCCCACAAGGCGTGGAGGTTCAAGTCCTCTCCCCGGCACCATTTTCAACCAACCTATGTGGGTTTTCATCGCTTTTGGATCGTCCTTCTTCTACGGCGCGGCCAATGTTCTGGATAACTTTCTTACGAATCGACTCTTCAAAAGTATCTGGACGCTGGTTTTTTGGGGACTTTGCATCGACATTCTGTTCCTACCCGTCATATGGTATTTCGCTCCGCCGGCCCTCCCGCCCGTGAACATGCTTCCTTTTATCATTCTCACGGGGTTTTTGGAGATTGCCTATCTTTTTCCTTACTACAAGGCACTGCAAAAAGACGACACTTCCGTTGTTTCGTCGCTTTTTTCACTCGGAAGGATATTTATTCCAGCTTTTGCCTTTCTGATCGTCGGCGAAGTTTTGAAGCCCGAGCAGTATTTCGGATTTTTTCTCATCATTGTCTGCAGCAGCCTGCTCACGCTCCAGGACATCAAAAAATTCAAATTCAACGCCTCATTTTTTTACATGCTGCTTGTTGCGATCGTCCTGGCGTTGGATACGGTCATCTATAAATACATTTTGAATGCGGTTCCCTGGAGTACCGCTTTCACGTTCGTCCTTGTATCCTCCTGGGGATTCTCCCTGTGCTTTCTGCTCCATCAGAAAGCAAGGAAAGATATCGTGATCCAACTCAAAGAACACCGGGCTTCTTTCAAGTTCTTAACGCTTGAGGAAATCATGGCTTTTACCGGAAACACAGCCGGAACCTTCGTCCTTTCGCTCGTTCCCGTGACGCTGGCAAGAGGGCTTATGGCCTTCACGCCGTTCATTGTTCTTTTTTACGGTGTGGTTCTGAACAGATTTTTCCCAAAACTGTTCCATGAAAACGTCGAAAGAAAAAATATTATGAAGAAAATTCTGCTCTTCCTGATTACCCTCGTCGGAGTCTATCTGATCGCCCGTGCGGAGGTGTAAAATTCTTGGTGTTCGCAAAAAACTCCAGTATAGTTACGAAGCCTGAATTTTTCGTTTGTAGAAATGTCTTTCGTTCACTTACACGTCCATTCCCATTACAGCCTTCTTGACGGTTTCGGGACCCCCAAATCCATCGTGCAGCGGGCCAAGGAGCTCGGCATGCCTGCGGTCGCCATGACCGATCACGGGGTGCTCTACGGAGCCATTGAGTTTTATAAAGCTGCCCGTGCAGAAGGTATTCAACCGATCATCGGGTGTGAAGTTTACGTCGCGCCCGGCTCAAGGTTCGATAAAACCCCTGGAACCGAAAACAAACCCTATCATCTGGTGCTGCTCGCGACGTCCACCGAAGGGTACCTCAACTTGATGAATCTGGTGAGCAAGGCGCACATCGAAGGATTCTATTACAAACCGCGCATGGATCACGGGTTGATGAAAGCCCACAGCAAAGGCATCATCGCGTTGAGTTCCTGTCTGGCCGGAGAAGTGGCCCAGGCCGTCGCCAACGGCGATGAAAAAAAACAACTCGAGGTCATTGCCCGTTATCAGGATATTTTCGGCAAGGAAAATTTTTATCTTGAACTTCAGGATCATCCGTTCATCGATGAACAGAAAGTTTTGAACGATCGTCTCATCGAACTTTCAAAGATCACCGGGGCGCCGCTCGTCGCCACCCAGGATTCGCATTACGTCCGCCCGTCCGACAGCACGTCCCAGGACATTCTTCTTTGTATCCAGACCCAATCGACGCTCCAGGAAGAAGGACGCATGAAGTTCCAGGGTGATTTTTCACTCCGCACCGAAGAGGAGATGCGCGAAAGTTTCAAGCATGTTCCCGATGCCATCGAAAACTCAGTAAAAATCGCCGAGCGCTGCAAGGTGGAGATCGAATTCGGGGAGAACCTTATCCCGGTTTTTAAAACGCCCGGCAATGAAACCCCCCAAACGTATCTGCGTAAGTTATGCGAGGAAGGATTGAAGAAAAAATACGGCGACCCTCCTCCTGAACATGCCGCCAAACAGCTGGATTATGAACTTGGCATCGTCCACAAGATGGGCTTCGACGATTACTTTCTCATCGTGTGGGATTTTGTTCGTTACGCCAAGGACGCAGGGATCACCGTCGGACCAGGACGCGGTTCCGCCGCCGGGTCGCTCATTACCTACACCCTCAACATCACCCAGCTCGATCCGCTCCGTTACGGTCTGATCTTTGAACGCTTTCTGAATCCGGAACGTATCAGCATGCCGGATATAGATATTGATTTCGCGGACACGCGCCGCAACGAAGTGCTCAATTACGTGGCGGAAAAGTACGGACGGGAATGCGTGGCACAGATCATCACCTTCGGGACGATGGCGGCGCGTGCGGCAGTCCGAGACGTTGGAAGAGCCATGGCCTATCCTTATGCAGAAGTCGATAAAATCGCCAAACTTGTTCCCCCTCCTTTTCAGGGAAGGCACGTCCCGCTGGAAAAATCCATCGAGGACGATCCGGAACTGCACAACCTTTACAAAACCGATCCCCGAGCGAAAGCTCTCCTCGATAACGCGGTCAAGCTCGAAGGCTCGGTCCGGCATGCGGGGACGCACGCTTCCGCGGTGGTGATGTCGGAAAAACCTTTGGTAAACTATACTCCCCTGCAGCGTTCCACCGGAGGCGGCGAAGAAATCATCACACAGTATTCGATGAAACCGCTGGAGGAGATCGGCCTCTTGAAGATGGACTTTCTCGGACTGAAGAACCTGACGATCATCCAGGGGATTCTTCATCTTTTGAAGTCTCTTCACAACATCGATCTTCAGCTGGAGACCATCCCCATGAACGACGCCCAGACCTTCGAACTTCTGCAAAAAGGCGACACCACCGGCGTGTTCCAGCTTGAATCCGCAGGTATGCGCCGCTATATCCGTGAACTGAAACCAACAAGCTTCGAAGACATCATCGCCATGATTTCGTTGTACCGGCCCGGGCCGATGGAATGGATTCCCCAGTACATTAAAGGGAAACATCATCCGGAAACGATCCGCTACCTGCATCCTTCATTTGAAAATATTCTCAAGGAGACCAACGGCGTCGCCATTTACCAGGAGCAGATTTTGCAGCTTGCCCGTGATTTTGCGGGATTCAGCCTCGGAGAGGCGGACTTGCTGCGCAAGGCGGTGGGTAAAAAGATTCCTGCCCTGCTCAACGAACAAAAAGAAAAACTTATCAAGGGAGCCGTTGCGAAAGGCCACGACAAGAAATTTGCTGAAGAGGTTTTCGAAAAAGTCATTGAACCTTTTGCGGGTTATGGCTTCAACAAGGCTCATGCAGCCTGCTACGCCATGATTTCCTATCAGACGGCGTACCTCAAGGCGCACTATCCAACGGAGTTCATGGCAGCCCTTCTTTCCGCCGACGCGGACAACACCGACCGCATCATTCTCGAGATCAACGAATGTAACGAAATGGGCATTGCTGTCCTCTCACCGTCCATCAGCGAATCGTTTCTCAATTTTACCGTCGTCGACAGCAAAACGATCCGTTTCGGTCTCGCCGCCATCAAGGGTCTTGGGGCCGGTACCGTCGAAGAGATTCTTCAGGCCCGCAAACAGGGCAAATTCGTTTCACTCGAAGATTTCCTGAAGCGCGTCCCGAGCAGACTTCTCAACAAGAAAACCATCGAAGCCCTCGCTTATTCCGGTGCGCTCGATGAGTTCGGCGACCGCAAGGTCCTGGCGTTGAGCTATGACGAACTTTCAAAATTCTCCAAGTATTCCCAGGAGGTCAATGCCCAGGGGCAGACGGATATTTTCGGCATGATGTCGGAGCCCGGGGAAAGCGGAGCTTTTTCCATCGAAATCAAAAAAGATATCCCCCCCGCCACCTTCATGGAGAAACTGACCTGGGAAAAAGAGTATCTCGGACTCTACGTTTCAGGTCATCCGCTGAAAGGCCTGCGCAAATACATGGCAAAAAAAGTCCAGCTTGTTGATAAGTTGACGAAAAGGAACGTCGGAAGAACAGTGAAGCTCGGCGGCTTGTTGACGCAGATCAAACGCGTCTTCACCAAATCCGGCAGCTATATGGCGTACGCGACGCTTGAGGACCCCACAGGACGCATCGACGTGGTGATTTTTCCGAAAGTTTACGCCCAGTTCCAGAATATTCTCAAAGACGACCACCTGTTCATGATGGAGGGGAGACTCGATCTGCGCCGCGACGCCTTCCAGTTTTCCGTCAACACCCTGACGCCGGTTTCACTCGACAGCATGATCAAAAACGCCAAAGCGGAAGGGCTGTACGACGAAAAAGAAAAAGTGGTCCGCAAGCAGAAAATTCTGGAAGCTGCCGCGCAGCACGACCCTTTGGAAGAAGAGGGTGACTTCGGCGCTCCGCCTGCGAAACTTTCCTCACAGGGTGTGAACGAAGGCTGGCAGGAAGATCCTTTTATCATCGAGATCCCCGCTAATTTCGACATGAATTCCATGCAGCGTATCAAACAGCTTCTCACCGAAAATCCCGGCCAGAGACGGGTTGAGCTTCACATCCATTCCCCCTCCGGGATTCAAAAAATTAAACTTCCTTTTGACATCAACGTATCGGAAGAATTGAAGACCCGGCTGAAGGACATGCTGCCGAGTTCTCACCATTCGGGCTGAAAATTTCACACTCCGATCCATCGCAGTGAACGTTTTACGACGACGACCGCGTTTTTCCAGGCGCATTTTCCGTGGGCAATGATCAACTGTCTGGGGTTCCATTTGATTACGCGTTTGATCGCTGTCCGGGCTTTGTTTTTGTGCAGAAAAGTCGCACGCCATTCGCGGGGCGTGCTGCCGTTATCACCAACCAGCCCGTCGAGTTTCATGATCAGAGCTGTGATTCCATGCACTTTTTTCGGATCGAATCGCTGGATCAGATCGCAAACCATCAAGGTGCGGCTGGTTTTGTGAAAAAACAAAACCTCATCAAGCACGAAACTTCCATGCACAATCACCTGGTCGATTTCTTTGGCCCAGCCCGGATAGGGGTCGTCGCCCAGTTCCAGGTCGAAGTTCAGATCTTTTCTTTTTTTCTTCAGCCCGGGGGAAGCGACCATGATTGCATCGGGCCATTTGGCTGCCCATTCACCCAAAAAAAGATAGTGCAGCTTGTTGGGAGAAATCAGAAAGGAGACTTTTCCCAAAGCTTCGATCTCTCGAATCAATCCGTTCGTTAAAGCGATCGGAGACCATATCCAAAGCTTTTCTCCGCTTAAACGCACCACAACCATTCTCGTGGGATACGCGAAACCGAAAAAAGAGACCGGTGATCCGTCGGCCATCCAGATTTCGTTCCCGATTTTTTTCAGCGCGTCTTTCGTCATGACGCAGGAATGCCCGACCCCGTAAATAACGGCAAAAACCCGCATGGTTCAAAGACCGGGTCGGGGCTTTAAAAATAAGGCAAAAAATGGTATAATGATAAGATAAAAAAATACAAAAACCAAAAAACAATATGGCCCAAATGAAAACTCCCGGAGACGGGCGGGACGAGGCGACCGGCCTCCACAGTCCGCAAAGTCTCCGTAAAAACCAGCAGGATAAGGAGAACACCGCCGAAAGAGCGGAGGTTTCCCGGGAAGAAAAAAAAGATGAATCGCCTCAGGTTCGCAAGCTGAAACGTTTCATCGAGTTCAGGGAAATCGTAAAAGTTAAAAATTTTCTCGAAGAGCTGAACGGGGAAGTCGGTGCGGTAAGTTCCGAAACCAAAAAAAACATCGGTCCGATCAAGGCGGAAAAACATCTCTGGTTGCCCCGTGAAATCGATGCCTTTCTCATTCATTGTGTCAGCAAGGGTGATTATGCGGATGCCCTGGATTTTTTCAATAACAACGAACAGTACATTCTCGAGCAATGGGTAGACGGTTATCTTAACGCAAAAAGCTATCATCAGGCTGCAGATACTCTTCGTCAATATGCGAAAACAAAACCCCACAAGGAAATGAAGGAAAAAGAGATTGAGCTCGAGGAGGACATCGACAAAGAAATTCTCAGCGGCAGAGATACGCTGATCGATATAAAACTGAACGGTTACGTTCCCGAACACGACAGGGTGTGGAGCATGATCCATCATGGTTGCTACGCCCAGGCTGCAGAATTGTGTGACCGACTCAATGCTCAAGAGTACAATGGGGAAACGCTGGAAGAGGCCATCACGAAACGCGGGACACAGAAATCCTCACAAAAAGACACTGTTCCGACGCCGATGCGGGTTGAAGAGACGCCTTCACAAGTTGAAAACCGTCACGAAGAAGAACTGTTGCGTGCGTTGCCGGAAACCGCTGAAAAGATGAGAGTGGTTTTTGAAAATGTTCCGGAACTTATCTCCCATTACCATCACCTGGCAAATATTGATGTAAACGACATGCTTTATCTCGAGGCACTGAAAAGCTCCTTTGAACCTATGATCAACAGGCTTTTCGACGAACAGAAAGTCGTCATCAAAGAAAAAGGCATGGTGCCCCCGCAGGAGGATCTCCTGGGCATCGTCGATGATCTCGGCTATCTGGGACTCCATCTTTACATCAACAAGCGCAGCAACGACAATGAACTTCATCTGCTCCCAGAACACGAAGCCGATCCTGATTACTATTCGCAGGTCGATTTGAACGATCTCACCCCAAACGACATCGTTCTCGATGACCGGAATTTCAACGAAATCGAACCGGTCACGCTGCGGATGGACGAAGAAAAAACGCTTACGGGGAAGGAGCCTACTGTACGCCGCGAGGCCAAAAAATTCGTCTGGACTTCAAAAGTCGTTACGATGAAACACGAAAAGGCGGAGGAACTCCGCCGGGCGGCGTAAGATTCAAACGTTGTCGATACTGCCCATCAGTGTTCTGATTTTATGGCTGATCTCATCCGAAAAGATCTGGATGGCCTTTTTGGCGACGAGCGTATAAAACTTTTCCGGGGACATCATGAAGTCGCCGTCGAGCCGGTGGGTGAGAATAAAATTTCCGCTTTCCGCATCGAAACGGATGGCAAGGATATCCTTGTCCGGCTGCTCTTTCCAGTAATCGTTCAGTCTTTGTGCGTCACCCTTACAGCGTTCTTCGCTGAAAATGATTCTTTTCAGGGCGTCGCCGACTTTGGGAAGGTCAGAACGGTGGTTACGAATATAATGAAGTGCACCATCTTTACTGTCAGCTGGGGGCATATTCCTTGGTTAAGGCATCGTATATTACGATGATTTTTTTATTTTGTCAACTTTTTCTTGTTTTTGTGCGAATTCAAAGGGCCACTGCGTTGTGCTTCCATTGATTTTCAGGCCTTTTGACCGTACAATCCATGATGCAGTCTGTTTTTCCAGACCTCCCTTTCTTTGTTTTGTCTTATGTTACGCACCAATACCTGTAATGAATTGAAAGCTTCCGACGTGGGAAAAGAGGTGACATTATGCGGATGGGTTCATCACCGCCGCGATCACGGCGGGCTGATTTTTATCGATCTCCGCGACCGTTACGGCCTGACCCAGATCGTGACCGACCCCAATGATTTCCCCGATGCCCATAAGAAGGCTGACGACGTTCGCAGTGAGTTCGTGGTGCGCGTCACCGGAAAAGTGCGAAAGCGCCCGGAAGGCATGACCAACCCCAAAATGGTTACCGGAGAGATCGAAGTGCTCATCAGCAATTTTGAGGTTCTGAACAAAGCAAAGACCCCGCCTTTCGAGATCGACCAGGATAAAGAGATCAACGAGGAACTTCGCCTGAAATATCGCTATCTGGACATACGCCGCGAACGCATGAAAGGGAACATCATCAAACGCCACCAGGTCATTAAAATGATCCGCGACTTCATGGACAGCAAGAATTTTATTGAGGTGGAAACACCGATTTTGATCAAAGGGACGCCTGAAGGGAGCCGCGAATACCTCGTTCCTTCACGCCTGTACCCGGGAAAGTTTTTTGTCCTCCCGCAGTCGCCGCAACAGTTGAAACAGTTGCTGATGGTGGCCGGCATGGACCGCTACTTCCAGATTGCCCGCTGCTTCCGCGATGAAGACCAGCGCGGCGACCGCCAGCCCGAATTTACGCAGCTCGATGTCGAGATGTCCTTTGTGGAAGCGGAAGACGTGATGCAGAACAGCGAGGAACTGATGATCCAGATCGTCGAAAAACTCGCCTCCAATAAAAAACTTATGAAGAAGCCTTTTCCACGCATGACCTGGCAGGAAGCCATGGACAACTACGGATCGGACAAACCGGATCTCCGTTTCGAGATGAAAATCGTGGATGTCAGCGAAGAGGTCAAAAACTGTGAATTCCAGGTGTTCTCTTCGGCTATCAAGAACGGCGGAGTGGTCCGGGCTTTGCGCGTGGAAGGCGGCAATAAGTTCACCCGCAAGGAGATCGATGACATGACTGAAATCGCGAAAATTTACGGAGCCAAAGGTCTTGCCTACATCCAAATGGCTGAAGAAGGATCGAAATCCCCCTTTCTCAAATTCATGAAAGAGGATGAATTGAAGGCGATTTATGAAAAAACCGGAGCGAAAACCGGAGACATCATTTTCTTCGGAGCCGACGAGTTTTTGACGGTGTGCGAGGCGTTGGGCCACGTACGTCTGGCCTGCGGAGACAAATTCGGACTGCGCGATAAAGACACTTTCGCGTTCGTATGGATTTACGAGTTCCCGCTTTTTGAGTGGAGCAAGGAAGAACAGCGCCTGAATTCGGCACATCATCCGTTTACCAGCCCAATGAACGAAGATTTCGATCTTCTCACAACACATCCGGAAAAAGTCAGAGCCAAAGCTTATGATCTTGCTTTGAACGGCGTCGAAGTCGGAGGAGGAAGCATTCGTATCCACGATCCTGAACTGCAGAGCAAGATTTTCGACATTCTCAAAATCACCAAAGAGGACGCCCAGCGGAGGTTCGGTCATTTACTCCATGCTTTCGAATTCGGCGCTCCACCGCACGGAGGAATCGCCTGGGGACTCGACCGTCTGGTGATGATTTTTCAGGATGAACAGAACATTCGCGAGGTGATGGCATTCCCAAAAGATCAAAAAGCCAAAGACCTCATGCTCAACGCGCCGTCAGAAATGCCCGATGAACAGGTGGCCGAGATGCACATCCGGATCAATGTCCCGAAAAAATAAAGCCGACGGTGGTCCTTTTGAATTTTTTTCAAAAAAAAGTATCCGGCTTCAGAAAGGGAAATACTTGATTTTTCGCTGTAAATTCAGGAAAAAAGTTTTTGAATTTTTTTTATAAGGTGCTAGTTTACTTGGGTCTTATTTCTTAACCCCATATTATTATGATGATGGGAGATGACAACGGAGCAGGTACACCAGCTCCAGCAACACCGAGTCCGACACCAGCTCCGGCTCCGAATCCAACCCCGGCTGCTCCCGCAGCTCCGGCTATGCCAACTCCGGCACCAGCGGCTCCAAGCGCTCCGGCTGCTCCTGCAGCTCCGGCCGCTCCTGAAGCTCCAGCCGGCGGAAGTTCGACCCCGGCAGCGTAATTATCTCGGTTGTACACATGAAAGCCCCGGTTGTCCGGGGCTTTTTTCGTGCATTCTTTGATTCGGGAGCATTCCCATTTGAGGGTTTTTGCTGTATAATTTTGATGGTACGCTCAGCGCAAGCTGCGCTTGCCGCCTTGCGCTCGCAGAATCAAATAATCGCTTATGGAAGACTTTTTTACGACATTATTGCTCGCCGGGGGAACCGTGGTCGTGCTTTGGGCCGGGCTGAAGTTCACAAAATGGTATGTCCATCACCACAGTGATCTGGAGCGTTCACTGAACATGGTCTTTTTGAGGATCCAGGTTCCAAAGAAGGAGTCCAAGGAGGACGTTGAACGTGAACAGCAAAGTATGGCCACAGGAGCAGATTTCAAACATGCTCTCGGCATCGCCAGCCACATGTTTGACTCACTGCACAGTATTTACGCCAAAAGCATCAAACATTATTTTACCGGTCAGGATTTCATTTCTTTGGAATATGCCGTTCTTGACGGGGAGATCAATTTTTACGTCGTGGTGCCGCGAGAACTTACCAGCCTGATTGAAAAACAGATCACGGGGTTCTATCCGGACTGCTATGTTGAAAAGGTCCAAGACTACAACATTTTCAAACCCGATTCGGAATATGCCGGGAACTACATGCATCTTTCGAAACCTTATTGGTTTCCGATCAAGAATTACAACCATTTGAATTCGGACCCGATGAACAATCTCACCAACGCACTTTCCAAGTTGAGTCCGGAAGACGGTGCTTCGATCCAGATCATGATCAAACCGAAAAAGGACGGATGGCAGGAGCATGGACGCCATGAGGCCAAGGAAATTTTCAACCAGAAAAAAGGAAAAGGACATTCTTCTCTCAATCCCCTGGCCTGGTTATCGGCACTCTTCGATTTCTTCGTCAAAGGTGAAATCAGTGAGAACAAAGAACACGGATCAAGCGAACGGACGACTCCCCTGACCGATGAAGAAGTGAAAGCTCTTGAAGAGAAAAACTCGAAGGTCGGATACGAAACCGTCATCCGCATCGTGACGGCGTCACCGTCTTACCGCGAAGCGAAGGCCAATCTGCAAAACATCAAGAGCGCTTTTGCCCAGTATAAATCTCCGGCCGCCAACGGCTTCGGCGACACCAAACATACCTCGGACAAAGCGCTTGTCAAACACTACATTTACCGACATTTCAAACGGCCGTGGACGCAGATCCTGAAGCGTCGGAAGATGGTGTTGTCTTCCGACGAGCTGGCTTCTCTCTTCCATTTACCGAACATCCGCTACAACAAAACACCGAATATCGCCTGGCAAAACTACAAAGTGTCGCCTGCTCCGCACAATATTCCCAAAGAGGGCATTCTGCTCGGGCATAACACCTATCGCGGTGAAACCAAGGAGATCCGCATGAAGAACGAAGACCGTTTCCGCCACTTTTACGTCATCGGGCAGACGGGTACCGGTAAATCTTCGATTTTCCAGGTGATGATCCGTCAGGATCTGCAGATGGGACACGGCCTGGCCGTGGTCGATCCGCACGGTTCTCTCATCGACGACATTCTTCCCTACATTCCCCGCAACCGAGCCGATGACGTCATCTATTTCAATCCGGCGGACCTGGAGAGACCTCTTGGTTTGAACATGCTGGAAGGTGACAGTTGGGAGGAAAAGGAACTTGTGGCGCTGGACGCGATGAACATCATGATCAAACTGTTCAATGAAGAGATCTTCGGACCTCGCATCCAGGACTATTTCCGCAACGGCTGTCTTACCCTGATGTCAGATCCCGAAGGCGGTTCCCTGACGGACATTGTCCGTTTGTTCACCGACGACGATTTCCAGCGGCTCAAAGTCCAGCATGTAACGAATCCGATCGTCAGGTCGTTCTGGGAAAACCAGATGGCCAAGACGGGAGCCCGTGAAAAACAGGAGATGATCCCCTACTTTGCCGCCAAATTCGGTCAGTTCGTGACGAACACGATGATGCGAAACATCATCGGACAGACCAAATCCGCGTTTGATTTCATGAAAGTCATGCAGGAAGGAAAAATTCTTCTCATGAATCTTTCCAAAGGTGAAGTCGGTGAAATCAACTCCAAACTGCTCGGTTTGATCATTGTTTCTAAAATCCAGATGGCAGCATTGCGAAGACAGCGCGTCCCCAAGGAAGAACGCCGTGATTTTTATCTCTACATTGATGAATTCCAGAACTACATCACGGACAGCATCGAATCAATCCTGTCCGAAGCACGTAAGTACCGTTTGAGCCTGAACATGGCCCACCAGTACATCAATCAGCTCGTCGGCCCGAACAACAATACCAAGGTCAAAGACGCCGTGTTCGGAAACGTAGGAACCATGATGTGCTACAAGATCGGCGCACAGGATGCCGAATATATGGCGAAGGAAATGGCTCCGGTCTTCAGTGATCAGGACCTTATCAACCTTGATAAGTACAAGGCCGTGATGAAACTTTCCATCGATACTCAGCCTAGCAGACCATTTAGTATTACGCCTGTCAACCCTTACCTGGAAAAAGGCGACGAGGAAGCGTCGGAAGCTTTCAAACAACTTTCACGTCTGAAATACGGGAGAGACCGTGAGTTCGTTGAACACGAAATCATCAGGAGAATTGGAGCTATGGCCTTATAGTCCTCTTCTTACTTCCTGAAAGAAGTTGTCATCTTTTCCTAAAAAGTGACTATTTTGTCATGGAAAATTTAAAAAACATTCTTGTTATCTGCCAATACCATTCGGCTTTTGCGGCTTTCTGTTCATGATATAATTTCCTGATCGCCCAAAATTCCGGCGGTCAAAAAAAACCAAAACAAACCCCAAACCAAAACAATATGAAAAAACAAAACTTTTTACACGTTTTCATGTATACGGGCGTGGCCGCCGTGATACTTCCCTGCAGTGTCACTCTTGCAGCCGTCTCCGAAACGCAGCAAGTCGTCGATACCCAGCAGGTTGCTCCAGCCGTGAGTGCTCCTCAAGCCACCGATCCATCTCAAGACGGCCAGCAGGGCGGCGATGCCATTCAGACGTTTCCGAACCAGCAGACCTTTGTTATTTCAGCGTACTACTCACCGATTGAAGGACAAAAAAAATATGTGACAGGTTCCTACAATGGAGACATCAGGTTGAACGGAAGCGGAGTCCATTCTGCGGACGGTTCCACGGTATATCCCGGCATGGTCGCCGCTCCAAAGAACTATCCTTTCGGTACCAAAATGAAGATTCCAGGGATCGGCATCGTGGCTGTTCATGACCGCGGCGGCGCCATCGTCAACGCAGGCCAGCGCAATCAGGCTCACGACCGTCTGGACGTCTGGATGGGCTACGGTGATGCCGGTTTGCAGCGCGCGCTCCAGTGGGGACGCCGCACGGTTGACGTGACGGTATACGGCGTTGATCCGAGCCTCCAGGAAAATGTTTATCTGGAAGGTTATTCCGAAGCTGAAAAAATTGCCCAGACCGCAACGGGTGAAGACCCCAAGACCTTTGTCCAGGATCTTACCCTCAACGACAACAACGATTCGGTCAAAAAACTCCAGACCGGCCTTCAGCAGCTCGGTTACTACAGCGGTGATGCGACCGGTGATTACAACGACGCGACCCGGGGAGCCGTGGTGAAATTCCAGATCGCCGTCGGGATCGTCGACAGCGAAACCGATTTCGGAGCAGGATACTTCGGTCCGCAAACACGCAAAAGCCTTGAAGACGCTCTGAACACAAGCAATCTGGAGGTCCAACACCATCTTCCTCAAACGCCATTGAGCAAGGATGACCAGGGTGACGATGTCCGCAAGCTTCAGGAAGCCCTGCAGAAGCTCGGCTACAATGTGGAGGTGACCGGTATTTACGACAGCCAGACCATTGACGCGATCTTCAAGTTCCAGAAAGACCATAACGTCGTTTCCGCCGAAACAGATTTCGGGGCCGGAGTGTTCGGTCCGAAAACAATGCAGGTCCTTGCGAGCAACCTGGCGGGGGTGACCTTCGATACGGCCAACGCACAGGAAACGGACGTCCAACCGGTGGTCGTCTTTACCAAAGATCTCAAGCTGGGCGACAAAGGTGACGATGTGACGAGACTCCAGCTGGAACTCCAGCGCATGCATTACCTCGGCATCGACCCGACGGGTTACTATGGTGACGTGACGCAGCATGCCGTGATGAAATTCCAGGAAGCTCAGGGAATCATCGGCTCCGAAAATGAAAGCGGCGCCGGATACTTCGGGCAGAACACCCGCGCCAGCATCCATGCCATCATCGGCCAGCGCGAACATGTAAGCAGTCTCATGGCCAGCAAAAATCCTCCGTCAAAACCAGAGGATATGATCATCGCGGCGAAGTAGCGTCTACTTTTCCAGGAAAGGTTCAACTGCCTCTTCCGTAACGTTACGCGGATCCAATCCGGCTTTGGCGCAGATTTGCTCTTCCAGTCTGTGGACGGCTTTTCCCACGAGATGGTCGTTTGGGGGAAGATCGCCGTCCGGGAAATACCGTTTTCTCCCGTCGACCAGTCTTTGGGCAATGCTCACGATACGGTCGTGAAGCACACGCTTGTCGGCATAATAGAGAAGTTTTTCCTCCCAGGTTTCCGGCTTGTCGACGGGATCGATGATGCCATCAAAGCGGTGTTTGCGTACAATGGTGGCAATTTTTGTTTCACCGATGTCTTTGAGCATGTTGTAGGCGGCCTGAACATGGCCGATGTGATTGCAGGATTTCATGAGAGCGGTCCAGAATTGGATATCTTCGGCCGTGACGTTCTGTTCAAAATGTTCGATATCGAGTCGCTTGAAATCGCAGAGCTTCAGCACGTCGTGGAGCAGTGCGGCCTGGCGAAGCACAACCAGATCGATTTTTTCTCCTGCCTGGATGAGGAGTTGTCCAATGAAAAGGCCCACGGCAGAAACCTTTTTCATGTGGTTCTGGACATGCACCGGGACATGGTACTGCGCCGTCAGTTTTTGGAGAAGTTCTTCAGTCATGTTCGAAGGTTATGATACGGGTGGATGGATCTTGATATTCCAGTGTGATATTTGTGCAGTTTTTGGGGAGCAGTTCCTTGACTCTCTCCGGCCATTCGATGAGGACGATGGCGTTTTTTTGCTGGAAAATCTCTTCAAGGTCGGCGGCAAGAAGGTCGTCGGGTTCGTTGATGCGGTAAAAATCGCAATGATACAAAACCTTCCGTCCTTTCTTGTACTTTCTCATAAGGGTAAAGGTCGGACTTTTGATCTGTTTTGCGGCGATGCCGAGGCCTTCGGCAAAACCTTTGCAAAATACCGTTTTCCCGCTTCCAAGGTCTCCACTCAGGCAAAAACACTGTGGCGCGCGGCTTTTGCGGGCAAGTTTCGAGGCTAAGGACCTGGTCAGCTTTTCCGATGTTGATATGACGATTTTCATAGTTGTCTTGTTGGCTTTTTTTTGCTATAATTTAAAGATTTCATGGAAAAGAAAAACCTCTCTAAGCATAACATATAAAAACAAAAATTATGGCATCAAAACTTCATGTAAAGAATGTGGCCAAATGGGTTCTGGCCTTGATGTTTTTAACCACCGCGTCGTACCTGGTCAACAGAAATGCGACCGACTTCCAGGCGAGCGTGCTTCCCACTGTGCAGGCTCCGCCGTTCGACGGACTGGTGATGCCGGTTCAACGCACGCCGATCTGGACCTCTCTGACCACAAGCGAATACCACGCGAGCTATGACCAGATTCCCTCGGATAAAATGGGGCCGCCTCCGGTCTATGATGCCACTACGTTGAAAACTCCCGTTGAACAACTCGGATGGAAGACCGCGAGCGATCTCGTCATCAGAAATGCAAAAATCACCTACAGTACTCCGTACATGGGAGACTATAAGCTTGACGGTATCGAAGGAGCCGGGAGCCATTTGGCCGTGGACATCAAGGTTCCGATGGGCACACCCGTCTACGCCATCGGGAACGGTGTCGTGGTTACTGTTTCGACCATTACGACGGGTTTCGGAACGCATATCGTGATCCGGCATGACAACTTCCCTTCTTACGATAATCCGAATGTCCTGACCACCTATTATTCAACTTACAACCATTTGAGCCAGGCGATCGTGAGTGAAGGACAAGTCGTGTTGAAAGGTCAGCAAATTGCTTTGAGCGGAGAAAGCGGTGACGCGACAACTCCGCATGTCCATTTCCAGATCGATAATGATAACGCTCCGTGGCATCCGTACTGGCCGTTTACCTACCAGGAAGCCGCCGCCGCAGGATACGATTTTACGTCTGCGATCAATGCCGGCTTCGGTCGTGAAAAGGCTCTGGCCACCACGATCAATCCTTTGATGTATGTTCAGAAATATATGAATTCGAGCGGAGTTTCGTCTTCAGCGACAACTTCAAGCACCACTCCCGCACCATCACCGAGTCCAACGCTGGCTCCGGCACCAAGTCCTACACCCGCACCACAGCCGACTTCAACTTCAACAGCTCCGATTGCCGACGTTCCGACTTCGACGGCAACAACTCCGACGACCGAAGAAGAAACCCAGCAGCCGGTTTCCGTTGCTCCCGCTCCACCGCAGGTCACGGTCAGCGATCCCGCAGTGAGCCTGGAAGTGAACACTGATCAAAACTTCGTGGTCGGTTCCAACCAGACCATCACCGTCAAAGCTCTCGACGCTCACGGTGACGTCACTTCGGACTATCATCCCGTCAACGGTTTGACCTTCATGGTCGCCAACGGCGGTGCCACACTCGGAAAAGCAAATTTCAGCGCTTCTGAAATCAAAGGCGGGACCGTCAGCACAACGTTCACGCCGACCGGCCCGCAGGGGTTGCGTATCCAGGCGAGTGATGGTGATCTCTCCGGCTACAGCGATATGATGCAGAGTGTTCTCTTCAGCGATGTTGCCGGCAGCAGCGACATTGCATCAGCCTTACAGTTCCTAAAAGACCATGATGTCGTGGGCGGTTATCCCGACGGAAGTTTCAAACCCGGGAACGTAGTTTCACGCGTTGAAGCCCTGAAGTTTATTCTGAAAGGCACCAACAAACAGATTCAGACCGTGGGCAGACTTCCTTTCAAGGATACAGATTCCAACCAGTGGTACGCCAACTATGTGGCGACCGCTTACAATAGCAGCATCGTCGGCGGTTATCCCGACCTCACCTTCAAACCGGCGAATACCGTCAACCGCGCTGAATTCCTCAAGATGCTCCTGCTGGCGATGAACGTGAAACTGGATACCAATGTCACCCAGGATGTCTTCACCGATGTCCCGAAGGACAGCTGGTATGCTCCGTACGTAAAATATGCCAAGGACAAGAACCTCATCGACAGCGGAAGTAACAAGTTCAATCCTGAAGAAGGCATGACGCGTTCGGAAGTTGCCGAAGTTATTTACCGCACCATCGTCCTGAAACTTACCGGCCAGCCGAAGTACCAGAACAGTTTGGTGGTTTCCAGTGCTTCCGCGGACCAGTACTTCAGAAACGCGACCTAAAAGGATTCGCGGAGAGGTGCCATTATTATGGATTTCTCGAGGCGAGTCGTGTAGAATGCTCCTGCTTTCGCGTGTTTTCAGTATGTGCGCCCGTAGCTCAGTCGGATAGAGCAACAGCCTTCTAAGCTGTGGGTCGGCCGTTCGAATCGGCCCGGGCGCACCAATGTTCAACTTTTTGCAATTTCCGGTTCTGTGCGGTGGGATACGTGGTTCCAATCGGCCCGGGCGCACCATTTGTTTATAACGCGATGTTTTAAAAACTTGATTTTTTCGGAAAATGTTGTTATATTGCTGATCTAGTTCTTTTGTGCCCTGGATATGCAACTTCAGGAAGATGAAAGCAAGATCAAAACCTTTTTCCACCACCCGTTCCCGTTTTTTATCAAGGCGGTGAAGATTGCCATTGTCAGTTTTCCATTCTTTTTCGTCGCTTCTTTTTTTCAAGGACTACTTGGTCCGATAGAGATGTTTCTGATTTATGTTGGTATTGCGGCGATTTTTGCTTTGTTCATCGGTCATGAAGGTCTCCTTTATTTTATGGACCGTATCATTGTGACAAATAAAAGGGTCATTCACGTTGACTGGAAGACACTGTTCGAACGGGAAGAAACCGAAGCCGTACTCATCGATATCCAGGATATTGAAACTTCCGAAATGGGAATTCTTTCAAGATTCAAAATTTTTGACTTCGGGACATTCCATGTTGAGACCGCTTCCTCAAAGGCTTCGATTATTTTTTACGATGCCACCGATCCCGAAGGCATCAAGCATTTCGTCTACCATCTTCTTCAAAAACCTTCTAAAATAATGAGCGAAGCCCTTGAAACATCATCTTATGATCGAGCGTACACGGAAGAAAGCGAAGAGGCTGGTGTCGGCAGAAGCAGGCAACGATGAAGCCGTCCAGAAGGATTCTACCCAGGAAGCCGAAAACACCCTTCGTCCCCAGAAAATCGAAGACTACATCGGCCAGGATGAGATCAAAAAGAATCTGAAGATCTTTATTCACGCTGCCCAAAAACGCGGTGAATCTTTGGAACACGTGCTTCTGCACGGGCCTCCGGGTCTGGGGAAAACGACCCTGGCGCACATCATCGCGCATGAAATGGGCGTCAACATTCGCGTAACGTCCGGTCCTGCCTTGGAAAAACAGGGCGACGTGGCTTCGATCATCACCAACCTTCGCGACGGCGATATCCTTTTTATCGATGAGATCCACCGCCTGAAACCGGTCGTGGAGGAGGTTTTGTATACGGCGATGGAAGATTTTGGGATAGATTTGATCATCGGCAAGGGGCCGTCAGCCAGATCGATGCGTTTGAAACTTCCAAAGTTCACCCTCATCGGCGCGACGACGAAGATGAGTATGCTTTCTTCCCCGCTGCGCGACCGTTTCGGGTCGCTCTACCATCTGGACTTTTATACGCATGAGGACATCGAAAAAATCATCCTGCGTTCCGGAAAAATTCTTGAAATTAACATTGACGACGAAGCCGCTGCGCGGCTGGCGAGGTCCACCAGGCAGACACCGCGCATCGCCAACCGGCTCCTGCGACGCGTCCGCGATTTTGCCGACGTCCATGGAAGAACGCGCATTGATTTGCAGACTGTGGAGGAAACGCTGGCGACTTTGCGTGTTGATGACCTCGGTCTGGATAAAACCGACCGCGAAATTTTGAGAACGATCATCGAAAAGTTCCAGGGAGGCCCGGTGGGTTTGAACACTATTGCGGCCGCAACTTCAGAGGAAGAAGACACCGTGGAAAGCGTCTACGAACCTTTTCTTTTAAAGCTCGGTTTCCTGGAGCGTACGCCTCGCGGCCGCATGGTGACCCGCAGAGGTTATGAGCATCTCGGCATCGTTTATCAGGAAAGCAGAGATTAGTTTTTGCGAGAAAAGAAACAAGCTTAAAGTCAACTTGTTCTTTTTGAGTGATCCCCTAGAATAAAGATATTCATTAATTTTGACGTTATGAAGAATTATCAGAAACTTTTTCCCGCGCTGATACTGGTTTCATTGTTGACGGTTTCAAGTTTGAGTGGATGTTCATTCTCACAAAATCAACCAAAGGATCAAGGCAACATTGATCAGATACCCCTCGACCGGAGGATCGGAGTGCTGCAATCCCTGGGAGGCGTGGCCACCAACAATCAGGGGACGGATCTTTTGACGATGGATGACGGAACGACAATGCTGCTCAAGAGCGCGGCCATCAATCTCGATGACGCCAAATACGTCGGCAGAAAAGTCGAAGTCAGCGGTGTCATTACCTACACCACCGACAGTAAACAGATCATGGAGGTTCAAAGCATCGACGTACTCGCCGAAACGGCCGTTGCTCCGCCGACCCAACAACAGGCTCCGACCTGGCGCGATTACGTCAACGCAGGACTCGGCTTCCAGGTGAAGTATCGCGACGATTTCTCCGTTGATGAAAGCAATAACGTCATCACCTTCACCAGACCCGTCAGTTCCGACGCCCACATCATGACGACCCAGGAAGTTGTTCCTACAACGATGGAAATGACACAGGCCCACATGATCAGCATCTCGGTTCAATCACACGGGACTAATGAAACTCTGGCAAAAGACTTTCTCAATCTTTCCGATAGCCAACCAGCTACGTTGCTTGCCGCCGGATACAGCCAAAGCAAGATCGGTCTTGATGGGGTTGATGCCTACAAAAAGCTTACTTCCGATGGCGTCGTTTTTTCCTTCGATGACGGTGTGAGGTTTTACCAGGTCAGTTATCAGGGAGGAAACGATTCGCAGTCCATCGACGACCAGAATGTGTTCTACGATTTCCTTGCTACTTTTCAGCTTTTAAATGGTTCTTCTTCAACGCAACAGGCTGTGGTTCCGAGCACCTACATTCCTTCCGTCCAGAGCCCTGCGCCATCGACTCCGACGTTGACCGTTCCAACAACCGCTACGACCGACACTTCACCGTCGAACGATTCGATCAGTTCGGCCATGCAGTCTTCGAGCGAGGATTTTTCCTCATCAACTTCAGCGACGAACGATACGTCGACCTCAAATGACACATCGACATCAAATGATGCTTCAACGACCGTCCCACAGGTCAGTGACAGCAGCACCCAGGAACTTCTTCCGGGATACAGCTCCTTCACGAGCACCGGCTACAAGTTCACCGTCCAGTATCCAAAGAGCTGGTACTACGGCCAGACCCAAGCCGAAGAAAGCGACGTCATCCGCCGCTATAACTTCGGATCACAGCCAATCGATGAACAAGCGGGCGACGTGAATATCGATATCGTTTCGGGGGGAGTCCCTTCAGGATCTTCCACCACCGTCGGTGACAAGTCTGTGGTAAAAACCAGCAGCGGAGGGACCGTTTCCTATTATTATCAGGACGCGAACGGGCGTGTGTACCGCGTGAGCGGACCGGCAAGTGCGGACGCTTCCCTTCAAACAATGGTTCAGACTCTTCAGGAACAATAATTTTGTTCACAATACAATTTTTCGCTTATTTCGCAGCAGTAATTGAGCGTGTATTCTTGACTTTTTTTCATTAGCACTCTAATATTGTAAGTGCTAATGTTACACATACCATATTTTTTTATACGTAAACACCAATTCGCAGAACAAAGTTCAAAATAGCTCTTTCTTATGCTAGAATAATTGGAAAACAACAAAAAATCTTAACAAACCCAATACAACTATGAATGATAACCGATTCGAAAAGTTCACAAAAGAGGCGAAACAGGCGCTTGTTGTAGCGCAGGAAAAGGCAAGGGACTCCCAATTGAACTATGTAGGAACCGAGCATGTCCTTCTTGGTATCTTAAGCCAGGAGAATTCGCTCGGTGCTTCGATTTTGACCAGCTTCGGCGTTTCGCTTGAAAACGTGAACCTGGTTTTGAAGACCGTCGGTCGAATGACTCCGGTCAGCAACTCCTCCCAGAAAGGATGGGGCGGATTGAGCGGATTTGCCAAGAAGGTTATTGAAGACGCTGTCCGGGCGGCTCATGAGTTCAACCACTCCTATGTGGGAACCGAGCATTTGCTCTACGCACTCGTCTGCCAGGAAAATACGGCGGCGACCGTCATCCTGGAAAACATGAAGATCAACCCGCAGGACATCAAAGAACAACTTATCCAGACATTTGAAAAAGCCAAAGAGGCACATCGTGCCAATGCCGCCAACGGCGGTCAGGCCATGAACCCTCAAATGATGAATCCGATCGAATTTTTCCTGAGCGGACTTCACGGGGTACTCGTCGGCAACATGGAAAAAGAACAGAATGCCTATCAGAAAACCCAGAAACAGGATCAAAAGGAAGAAAAACCCACCAAGACCCCGGCATTGGACTACTTTACGAGCGACCTGGTCGCCGAATGCCGCAACGGCAAACTCGGTCCGGTCATCGGCCGCAGCAAGGAGATCGATCGTGCCATCAGCATCCTCTGCCGCAAGACCAAGAACAATCCCGTCCTCATCGGTGAACCGGGCGTCGGGAAAACAGCGATCGCCGAAGGCCTCGCCCATGCCATCGTCAATGAACAGGTCCCAGACCATATGCTCGACAAGCGCATTCTTTCGCTTTCGATGAGTTCCGTGGTCGCAGGAACCAAATACCGCGGTGAGTTCGAAGAACGCATCAAGCAGATCATCGACGAGGCGGCTTCCGTCCATAACGTGATTCTCTTCATCGATGAACTCCACACCGTGATCGGTGCCGGCTCAGCCGAAGGAAGCCTCGACGCCGCCAACATCCTCAAGCCGGCGCTTTCACGCGGCCGCATCCAGGTCATAGGCGCCACGACGCTTTCAGAATACCGGAAGCATATTGAAACCGACGCCGCACTGGAACGCCGCTTCCAGCCGGTCAAGGTCGACGAACCGACCGAAGAAGATTCCCTCAAGATTCTTGAAGGTCTCCGCACCAGTTTCGAAGACCACCACAATCTGCTCATTACCGATGAAGCGTTGAAGGCAGCCGTTTCCCTTTCCAAACGCTACATCAACGACCGCTTCCTGCCCGACAAGGCCATCGATCTCATGGATGAAGCTTCTTCGGTCCGGCGCATCAAGAGCAAGGTCAATACGGATAAGATCCGCAAACTGCAGAAAGAACTCAGCAAAATCATCAAGTCCAAGGAGGAGTCCGTCGCGGCCCAGGATTACGAACACGCCGCCGAACTCCGCAACCGTGAACTTGAGCTGCTCAATGAGATCGAAGCGAGCAAGATCGTCAAAATCCCACGCGAGAAACGCGAAAAGGTGAATGAAGACGATATCGCACGCATTGTTTCCCAGATGACGGGGGTTCCGGTGACACGCCTCGTCAAAGAAGATGTCCAGAACCTCATGAAGCTTGAAGACGCCTTGAAGAAACGTATCGTTGGTCAGGACGACGCCGTGATTGCCGTTTCCAAAGCCATCCGCCGCGCCCGCGCCGGATTCAGCGACGTCAACAGACCGATCGGTTCATTCATTTTCCTCGGTCCCACCGGTGTCGGAAAAACCGAACTCGTCAAAGCTCTTGCCGAAGAAGTGTTCGGCGACAAGAACGCGCTCATCCGCATTGACATGAGTGAGTTCATGGAAAGACACAACACTTCACGTCTCGTCGGCGCCACCGCCGGCTACGTCGGCTATGAAGAAGGCGGCCAGCTCACCGAAGCCGTCCGCAGAAAACCTTATTCCGTCATACTCTTCGATGAAATCGAAAAAGCTCATCCGGACGTCTTCAACCTGCTGCTGCAGATTCTTGAGGACGGCAAACTGACGGACAGCAAAGGCCGTTCCGTCGACTTCAAAAATACCATCATCGTCATGACGTCGAACATCGGCGCCAAGAAACTCACCGACAAGGCCGCCCCCATCGGGTTCAACGTCAGCGATAAGGACCTCGATAAGGCCGAAGAGAGATACAACCACGCCAAGGAGACCATTCTTGATGACCTCAAGGAGTATTTCCGTCCGGAATTCCTCAACCGTATCGACAAGATCATCGTCTTCAACGCGCTCACCCATGAGATGATCAAAGAGATCGTCAAACTTCAGATCTCTTACCTCCAGGACCGCATCAAGGGCAAGGACATCAAGATCGACCTTACGTCTGCGGCGCTTGAGGCTCTCGCCAACTTGAGCTATGACCGCCAGTTCGGAGCACGTCTGGTACGACGCAAAGTCCAGGAAACAGTGGAAGATCCGCTGACGACGCGCTATCTTGAAGGAGAGTTCAAGGAAGGCGATACCGTCCAGATCGCCCAGAAAGATGAAGGGATCGAACTCAAAAAGACCACCCCTTCCGTCCTGGAAACGGGCAAAGCGACAAAACCTAAAAAAAGGACGAGAAAAACCACGAAATCCTCGTCCTGAGAATATTGACAAAGAATCCGGGAACCCTTACAATGCTTAGGCTTTTGTAAGGGCTTTTCTCAAAATCCCCAGCGAAGTCGGCCCCGCAGAAGCTTTATTTTCTAAGACTTTGCTGCGGTGTATTCATTTATGCCAGCAACCCAGACCAGTTCCGGGAGTCTCATGGAGCAGCTGTTGAAAAACGCTCCGGACATTACCGCCCCAAAACCAGGTACCCTGGTGGACGGAAAGGTTATCAGTATCTATAAGAACAAGGTTCTTGTGGATATTAACGGTGTCATGACCGGTATCATTTCCGGCCGCGAAGCCCGTGACAGCCTCGATACACTCAAGAAGATCAAGGTTGGAGATACCATTTCCGCTTTCGTACTCGATGAAGAGGATGATGAAGGTTATATCGTACTTTCACTCCGCAAGGCCAGCCAGGAAAAGACCTGGAAGCGTTTTGAAGAGGCTTTTGAACGAGGCGATGTCATTACCGTTACCGCCAATGAAGCCAACAAAGGTGGTCTTCTGCTTGAAATCGACGGTATCAAAGGATTTATTCCGGTTTCTCAGCTTGCTCCTCTGCACTATCCACGCGTGAACGGCGCCGACACCAACATGATTTTACAACGTCTTCAGCAGCTCGTCGGAACCAAGTTCCTCGTCAAGATCATCAACATCGATAAAGAGAACGGCAAACTGATCCTTTCCGAAAAAGCCGCCATGGAAGAACAGCGCAAGGTCGCTCTGGGAAGCCTGAAGGTCGGTCAGAAGGTCAAAGGTAAGATCAGCGGCATCGTCAAGTTCGGTATCTTCGTGGCCTTTGACGGCCTTGAAGGTCTCGTCCATATTTCAGAAATCGCCTGGGGCCACGTGAAAGATCCTGCTGATTACGGCAAACTCGGCGACGACGTCGAAGTGCTCGTCATCGGCATTGAAGGAGAAAAGATTTCCCTCTCCATGAAGAGACTCGTTGAAGATCCATGGCTCGAAGCAGCCAAAGCGTTCAAGATCGGCGACGTCATTGAAGGAGAGATCAACCGCCTCACTCCGTTCGGCGCGTTCATCAAACTCGGTGACGATATCAACGGCCTGATCCATCTGACCGAAATCACCGCTGACCCGATCAAAGATCCTGGTGAAGTGCTGAAGATCGGTGAAAAGGTCAAAGCCAAGGTCATTACCATTGAACCGACCGAACACCGCATCGGACTTTCCATCAAGGCTTTGAGTGAAGAACCGAAGAAGAAGATCAAGAAAGAAGCCGAAGAGGAAGCCAAGGCAGAGGAAGAAGAAAAAGCCAAGAAGAAGGCCAAGAAAACTGTAAAGGAAGAACCGGCCGAAGAGGAAGCGACAGAGGCGAAGAAAGAAAAGAAGGAGAAGAAAGAGAAGGCTGAAGCCGCGGAAGACGAAGCTCCGAAGAAAAAGAAAAAATAGTCCGGAACAGTAAGGAAGATCCGGCCGAAATTGAAGTCATTAAAAGCCCCGCCTGCGGCGGGGCTTTTTTGTCATATCAAATTTCATTATCAGGTCGTTTTGTCGTCGGATTGTGGATTTTTGGGTTCACCTACGACCGAAGCGATGATCCTGGCGTTGGTCGTTTTGTCGAAATGAAGATGGTCCGGTTTCTTTTTGCTGAGATCGTACTTATTGTCCATCTTGTCGGGGTCCGACGGATCGGCAAGGATTTCGTCGTAGGGAATGATGACGTCGGGAATGCCGTTTGCGTCGTGTGATTCCCGGATCATTTTGTTGATCTGTTTGCGTGTTTCGTTGAATTTTTCATAATTTGCACCAAAATATTCCCACCCCTTGAAGGGAGCAAGCGTTCCCGCGTAGATTTTGAGACCGTGTTTTTTACCGATCTCCCAGATCTGCTGCAGCGCGTTGAAAATACTTTCGGCACCGGCGCCGATTCCGTTCACTCCCGCAGTCACGACCATGTTTTTCATCTTGTCGATTTTTCCTGTTGCCTCATAGGCTTTTACCTTGGCAAGGAGCGCCGGTGCGCTTATGCCAACCTCGGCGACATTATCCAAATCCCCGTCAACATTGATGGTTTCACGGTTAAAGGCGTTCACGGTGTTCGAGTCGCCGACAAATAGTGTTGATCCGTGAATGACGTATTCTGAAGCCTCCCTGTTTTCGAAAGGAGTTTTTTTCTGTTCGGGAGCCTGGGGAAGAGGCTGCGGTTTGTTTTCCGGGGGTGCCGGAGGCGCTTCGGGAGTCGGAAGCGGATAGTTTCCAGGGGCTGGTGGCATTTCTTCCCCGCCGCCTCCATAACTCGGAGCAGGCATCCCCCCACTGTACGAAGCCGCCGGGGCAAACCCTCCCCCACCCGCATGATGATGCGGAGGAGCCGGCGGAAGCTCTTCTCCCTGCTGGGGAAGCTGAGGTCCCGTCGATGGTGCAAAAGGAAGCGCCTGGGGTTGGTTCGGAATGGCTGACGTCTCATTCCCGCTTTCTCCCTGAACCATGACGCCGACTCCCGGATGATCGACCGGCGCGCTGGAGTCCGGGCCGTGGATTTGGAACTGTGCAAGGTATTTTTTCCCGTTGTATTCAAAAGGGACGATATCTCCGACTTTATACTGATCGCGGTGTTTCAGGAAATATCCCAGCATGACGTAAGCGAACGGGCCAATGACCTCTCCCCCGCTGGGTTTGTAGCCCTGCGTGTTTTCAACGCGGGATTCGTTGTTGAAGTCCATTTTCATCTGGTACTTGGTTCCCTTGAACTCCATAACCGCGATGTTGCCTTCGTCGGTATCGACGAAACGTACATGCCCGCCCGGTGCTCCGTGGGCAATGTTGTAATCGTACTCTTCGTTGGTTTTTCCTTTTTCAAGCTTATCATCGGAAACCGCGCTGAAAACCGGTGTCTGCGCGACTTCTTCCGGCTTGGAGGGTTTTTCTTCCGGTTCGCTCGGCGCTCCGGACATTTTGCGGATCGCGGCTACGCGCTCCTTCATCCAATCGGCATATTGATATTTATTTTCTTTCGGCAGTTGTCGAAAACCGAATGAACCGGCAAGATCGGAATCCGACAGAACGTCCTGGAGTTTGACCGGCTTGCCGTCAAGGTAGACGACGCTCGATGTCAACTGGACGCTCTGGCTGTAATCGTCGTGATAAATGTCGTGCCCGACGCCCATGGGCTGGACAGTATTACCGTTGGCATAAATGCCGCCGTAGATTTCCAATCTGCTGCGAGCTTTTGTCTCCGGCTCCTGCTGGATGACCTGTTTGTAATATCCATACACGGATTTGTTGAAATCTATGCCGTGTTCCTGCGCATATTGGCGCGCCTTGTTATTATGAATTTCAATGAACTGCGCTGACCGCATGTGTGCAGCATCTTCCCTGTTGAACACCTGTGGCGAAAACGGGATGAACTGTCCGCTTTTCTGGGCGTCTTCGTACATGCGATCCACCATCCATTGGTTGGGAATGCTCGTTCCTGTGGCGTCGGCGATGGCCTGGGCCATGGGGCCGTTCATTGGAAACTCCATCGGATCGTCATCGGGGCCCAGACGAAACCCGCTCGGCGCAGCATACCATTCGAGTTTCCTGCCGTTCTTTTCTACGCTGACCTTATGGAAACCCTTGCGGTAGTTGTCGGGAACGTTGCCTTTGGCGAGCTGGTCAAGAATGAGCTGCTGGCGTTCCTCGTTGGATTTGCAATGTTCGAAAGCATCGCGGAGTTCTTTTCCGCTCATGGCGTCCTTGGCGCGTTCCGGAATGTGCGGACCGATTTTCGGTTTTTCTTTCTTCTCCTTCTTTTCTTTTTTTTCTTTGTCCCCTCCGTCCTCTTTATCTTCGCCGGGTTTTTTCTCCGGTTCACCCAGCTGGGCGCGGAGCGCCGAAAGGTCGCTTTTTGCTCCCGCAACAACCTCTTTGCGTTTCTCGCGGTTGGCTCTGGCTTTTTCCAGCGCTTCCGCACTTTCTTCGTCTGACATTTTCTCTCCGACGTTGATAAGCGAAATGCGTTTTTTTTGAGGCTCGTTTTTGGAATTTTCTTTTGGCGTTTCCTGGTTATGAAAAACATGTTTTCCGCGGGAGCCGCGGAAAGTTCCGTTTTGCAGATTCAGACAGGTTGTGAGGTAGATGAATTTTTTCATGATGTTAGCTTACGAAACTTTCAAAATACACGTTGGGGACGTTTCCGTGGTAGGTGCTGCTGGTACGGATATCGATGCGGTCGTCATCGCTGCGCCAGACCGTATCTTTTCCTTCTTTTTCAGGGGCGACTCCCGGGAGCAGGGCCGACACCATCTGCCGGTTTTTGTCGGCGAGATGCGGGGTAAAAGTGCTGTGGAGTTTTTTGGACGGATCGGACGCGAACCTGATGAACTCCTGGTTGGAGTTTCCGTACGCCGAGTCGAGGAGACCCAATGAAGCGATGCGATCGTACATGTCATGTGAGTGCAGGATATTCTGAACCGCGAAGTAACCGCCGCTGTGCGAAGCGATGGATATCTTCGCGTCCGCAACTCCGCTGACCTGGTCGGTCAAAGCCATAAGTCTGGAAAAAGATCCGGGTTGACGGAAATCCTGCCAGCCGCCGATCCTGTTTTCAGGGACCACAAGAATGACCGGATCTCCGGCTTCACGCATTTTCTGGACCTGCCCTTGGATCATTTTGAGACTGGACTCGATGCTTCCGCCGTTGCCGTGGAAGTAGACGACGACGCGCGGCTTTTTGTCTTTGTACTGTTCAAATTTCGGAACATTGATGTAGACCCGTTCCTTACCGAACTGGTAGATGGACTCTTTGGCTTCGGGATGTTCAACCTGCTGGAGCTGCTCCGGCTCCTTGGCTTCGTAGACTTTTTCGTTCGGTTTGGGCGGTTTGACTTCAACACGTTTGCCGTTGACCGTTGTGTAACGGTAGCCGCTCGTCGGGCTGATGTCGTTTCCCAGTTCGGTGGGCGCCGCTTCGTCTTTGCGCCAGATGGTTCCGTTCATTTCGGTGTGGGCCTGTTGTTCTTTTTTCGCTTCGGCTTTTGCTTCGTCGCCGCCTTCGGGAACGGTGTCCAGCACGCCGATGGTGTATCCGCTGAAAATGGGGATGTACCCCTGCGCGTCAAAATAGCCCACGCGGCCGTTCTGGATCTGGCGCGTTCCGGTGCGCTGCTGTCCCTGCAGGTCGATGACGGTAATTCTGGTGACGCTCGGAGGAAGAATATCTCCGGCGCCAACGTAGTTTTCAAATTTATCATTTCCTTTGAGGTCCACCTTGAAGGTCAGACCGCTGCCGCGTTGTTCACCAAGAAACATACGGGACATTTTGGCCTTGTCCCACCCGCCCTGGAGGTTGTAAATGTTCTCGGCTTGGGCTTTTTGAAGATCGGTGTGGGTCTGCTTTTCGGAAGCTTCACGGACTTTTTCGTCCTGGCTGTATTTTTTCGCGACTTCATTCCAGTATCCTCCAAGGTTTTTTTTCTGTTCTTCAAGTTTTTTGTCGGTTTTTCCCCTGAGCCATTCCGCCTTCTGGACGACTTCGCCTTTGGCGTTGCGCCAGACCACGCCGTCTTTTTCTTTGGTGGCGGTAAGTTTTTCGTCGCGAAAGGCATACTCGGCTTTCTGCCCTTCCCGGCTCAGGCCGCGTTCAATGGCGAGCATCTCCTTCATGGGAGTTTCCACGCCGATTTCAAGACTCAGGTTGGCCAGTCGGGCTTTGGTGCCGAACCTTTCCACGGTCGTCACCTTTTCCGAAGGCTGTTGCGCTTCGGGCTCCGGCTGCTTTTCAACCTGGACCGACGGCTGTTCCGGAGCCTTCTGATACACGGGTCGTGAAGCCTTGAAAGTCCCTTGTTCCCAGCTGTAATTTTGTTTACAGTGCATATGTGCGACTTTTTTGTTTTTAAAATCTTATAATTATAGCACAAATAAGCCAACTTTTGAATATTAAAGTGAATACCAAATGAACACAAAAACCATCCAGCCGCAACGCACCTGTGCGGGCTGCAGAAAGAAGCATGATCAGTCCGACTTATTGGCTGTCACAAGGCTCAAAAACGGAGAGGTCATCGTCAACGATCCTTACGAACAACGCGGAAGGAGCGTTTATATCTGCAGAAAAAAAGAATGTCTCCGCAAAATCCGTGACCGTAAAGGACAAAATGGATTACAATACGGACTCAAGGTGCAGATTCCGGAAAACATCTGGAAAATTCTGGAAGAGAAGACCGGTTCCGCCAATTCCACCAAATAAATTGCCGCAGTTATGAACGCGACGGAAAATTACGACAAGAAATTCGAGGAACGTTACGGAGCCTTGAACGCGCGACAGCAGGAGGCCGTCGACGCCATTGATGGTCCGGTGCTTGTGGTTGCGGGTCCGGGATCGGGAAAGACCGAACTGCTGAGTCTGCGTGTCGCCAATATCTTGCGCAATACCGACACGCTCGCTTCATCGATCCTGTGTCTGACCTTTACCGATTCGGCGTCGGTGAACATGCAGAAACGTCTCGAGGGTCTCATCGGTGCCGAAGCCTATAAAGTGACGATCCATACGTTCCATAGTTTCGGGAGGGAGATCATCGCCCAGAACGCGGAATATTTTTACAAAGGCGCCAACTATTCTCCGGCCGACGAAATCCAGCAGCTGGAAATTCTCCAGGAGATTTTTGAAACACTTCCCCACGACAACAGCCTGGATTCCCGACATCCGGAACAGGGATACACCTACATGAAGGAGGTCAGGGAACGTATCGGCGATCTCAAGAAGGCCGGCCTGGCCCGGACGAATTCAGAAAGCTCCTGGAAGCTGACCGGGTTTTTCTGGAAGAAGCGGCTCCGCTGATCGCGGAGACGTTTGAAGGAAGAGTGGATAAAAGCATGATCCCCAAAGCCGGAGAGCTGCTCAAAAAACTCGCAGCTCTGACGGACGCCCCGGTCGCTCCCGGGACACGTTCCAAGAGCCTCAAGGAAAAAATTACGGAGTCGCTGGCACTGGCGCTTGAGCAGGCCGGCGGCGACAAAGGAAGCACGAAGCCCCTCACCGAATGGAAAAACAGTTTCACCAAAAAGGACGAAGAGAAAAAAACTGTGCTCAGGGACGCCGCGCGGCTCCGCAAGAATTTCGATCTCGTTCAAATTTACGAAGCCTATCTCCAGAAGCTTCGCGAGCGCGGCCTTTTTGATTACGACGACATGTTGCTCGACGTCATCCGTGAGCTGGAAAACAGCCCGGATCTGCGCTATACGCTCCAGGAAAAATTCCTCTACATTCTGGTGGACGAGTTCCAGGATACGAACGGAGCGCAGATGCGTCTGCTTGATCTGCTGCTCGATTCCGAACTTTCCGAAGGTCGTCCCAACATCATGGCTGTGGGAGACGACGATCAGTCCATCTACAAGTTCCAGGGCGCCAACGTGGAAAACATTTTGGGTTTTTCCGGAAAATTCGTCGATCCCAAGATCGTCGTCCTCACCGACAACTACCGTTCAACGCAGGAAATCCTGGACTTCGCCCGTACCGTGGTCCTCCGGGGAGAAGACCGTCTTGAATCCAGACTGGAGAACATCCGGAAAGATCTCAAGGCTTCGCGGCAGCACCTTCCCAAAGGGATGCTCCTGCAGAAAGATTTTGAAACCTCCTATGAAGAACTGTTCTGGATGGCCAAAGAGATTAAGCGCATCCTTGATGAGAAACGATGCGACCCCGGTGAGATAGCGGTGCTCGCTCCAAAACACAAAATTCTCGAAGCGGCGGCAAAAACGCTCAATTACTTCGGCATTCCCGTGGCCTATGAACGCCAGCAGAACCTGCTCGAAGATCCGCTCATTCACGAGATCGTCACTATTCTGGAATACGTGGATTCGATGGTCCGCAACGACCGCGACCAGGCCGATCACCTCCTTCCGGAAATTCTGAGTTTCAAGTTCTGGGGCATCAACCGCGTGACGCTGTGGAAGATTTCGGTCGCGGCTTCCAGATCACGCAAAAAAAACTGGCTCGACATCATGGTGGATTCCGAATCCGCCTCGCTGCGCAACATCGCCAAATTCCTGATGGAACTCGCCGCGGACGCCAAATCCAAAACCGTCGAGGAGATCATCGACCTCATCACCGGGATCGAGGCCACGGATATCGCCGATGACACCTACGGCGACGACGACCAGTCGGTGCTGCGGTTCGAGGACAACGTTCCCTACCGCAGTCCGTTCAAGTCTTTTTATTTCAGCGAAGAACGTCTTACCGATCCCGCGAGCGGCTACTTTGAATACCTTGAAAACCTTCAGGCGTTCATCGCCAAGATCCGTCAGTATAAAGCTGCAAAAGTTCTTTCGTCCGGGGACGTCATCAAGTTCGTGAAGCTTCTCGACAACAACAAACTTCCGCTCAACCACACTCTTCAGTTGAGCACGAACGACGACGCGGTCCAGTTGATGACGGTGCACAAGGCCAAAGGTCAGGAGTTCGACAGCGTGTTCGTTCTGAACTGCCAGGATAAAGCATGGGTCAGAAGGCGCGGCGACAAACTTCAGTTCCCTTCTAACCTGCCGCTCTCCGCGGAGAACGAAACTCCCGACGACGTGCTTAGACTTTTTTACGTCGCCATCACCCGCGCCAAACATTTCCTGTACCTGACGAGACACCGTTTTGACGACAAGGGCCGCGAACTGATTCACTTAAGATTTTTAAGCGGCGCGGACGAGCAGGCACAGGGCAGCGGAAAAAGCAGGGAAAGCATCGACATGGAAGCTGCCAAGAGCCGCGCCGCCAAGGAGTACGGCGCCGAAAAGTTTTTCCAGCTCATCGACGACGTCAGACGACACGAACCCCATTCCGAAGACGAGAAACATCTCCTCAAAGCGACGCTCCAGAACTACCGGCTCAGCGTCACCCATTTGAAGAACTTCATCGATGTCGCCAAAGCCGGTCCCCAGGTCTTTCTGGAAAGAAACCTGTTGCGGTTTCCCCAGATGATCACGCCGAGCCTGGCGTTCGGAAACGCCATGCACAAAGCGCTCGCCAATTTCTATCTCGTTTACAAACGTGAAGGATCACTTCCCGCGCTGGACTTCCTGCTCAAGAATTTCGAAGAAACGCTCGCGCTGCAGCGGCTCAACGACAACGATTTCAGAAAACAGCTCGGCAGAGGGCGTGAAGACCTGACCTGCTTTTATCAGAACCGCAGTGCATTGATCGACCCGCAGGACAAAGTGGAGGTCAATTTCCGCAGCCAACAGGTGGTGGTTGAAGACGTTCCGATTTCCGGAGCCATCGACCGCATCCATGCCGTTCCGTCTTCCTCCGAAATTGTGGTGTTCGATTACAAGACCGGAAAAACGTTCGACCGCTGGGAACCTTCCGACGAGTACCTCCAGTACAAAGCGTGGGACTACAAGATGCAGCTCCAGTTTTACAAAATTCTGGCGGAACATTCGCGTGAGTACCGCGGAAAAGTCGTCCGCAAAGGCGTACTGGACTTCCTCAAACCCCGCGACGGAAAGATCATGTCGCTGGAACTCGAGATCGCCGACGAAGACGTCGAACGACTCAAGAAACTCATCGCCGTGGTCTACCGGAAGATCGTCGCTTTGGACTTCCCGGACGTCAGCACGTACGATAAGGATCTCTTCGGCATCGGACACTTTACGGAAGACCTTATTGCCGGGCGCGTGTAAAGCGGTCGCACAATTTTCTTGACGGTGAGTGGACACTCACCTACACTGAAAGATGTTCAATTTTCTTCACAACTTTATGGAAATTCTCTACGTCATCATCGGGCTCGCCGCCATTTGTATAGCGGGCGCGCTCGTCTACCTCATTTCGGAACTGCAGAAACTCAAGAAACCCCAGGACGAAACGTCGCAAAAGCTGATGCTCGACGTGATGGAAAAGCTGCGCGTGTCGGTCCAGGACAGCGACGATAAAACGCGCAAGACGCTTCAGGATCAGCTGGATAAGATGACCAAACAGCTGGCCGAACATCAAAAAGGTTCACTCGATACCCTGCAGAAACAGTTCGGGCAGAGCGCCAAGATTATCGAAGAGGTCACCAAAAAACTCACCAAGCTCGACGAGACGAACAAACAGGTCGTCGGCTTCGCGGAACAGATGAAGAGTCTGGAAAACATTCTCAAGAATCCGAAACAGCGCGGTATTCTGGGTGAATATCTCCTGGAGTCGCTCCTCGGCAACATCCTCGCACCCGACCAGTTCCAGATGCAGTACAAGTTCAAGAACGGTGAAATCGTGGACGCCGCGATCTTCTTCAAGGACAAGATTATTCCCATCGACGCCAAATTTTCGCTGGAAAAATACAACGAGATCATGCAGGAGAACGACAAAAAACGCCGAGAGTCCCTGGAAAAAGAGTTCAAGACCGATCTCAAGAACCGCATCGACGAAACCTCCAAATACATCCGCCCGGTGGAGAACACCACGGATTTCGCTTTCATGTTCCTTCCGGCCGAGGGCATCTACTACAACCTGCTCGTCTACAACGTGGGTACGGTGGAAGTGAACACGCAGGATCTTATTGAATACGCTTTCAAGAAACACGTCATCATCGTGTCCCCCACTTCGTTCTTTGCCTACCTGGAAACGGTTTTGCAGGGATTGAAAGCTTTGAAGATGGAAGAGTCCGTCCAGGACATCGTCAAAAAAGTCGGCGAACTCGGCCGCCATTTAAAGAGCTACCAGACCTACATGGTCAAACTCGGCAACAATCTCGGAACGACGGTGAGCATGTATAACCAGGCCTCGCACGAGTTCAAGAAGATCGACAAGGACGTCTATAAAATCTCCGACGGACAGGAGCAGATCGGCGCGGAGCTGCCGCTGCTGGAGAAACCCGGCGTTGACGATTAGTTTCAGCTCAGCTGAGGTTTGACTTTTCAGCCCGTTTTGCCTAGACTGCTTACGCTAATCCAGCGTTTTTAAGCCAATTTTTTCGTGCCTACCAAGAAAACCCCAGCCCAAAAAACGACCAAGACGGCCAAAACCGTTAAGAGTTCAACGAGGGCTGCATCCAAAAAAACGAAAGCGCCCGCCACGTCTTCCGCCAAAACAACCAAGCAAACGGCGGCAAAGGCTCCCTCAAAAATTTCAAAAAAAGTTGAAGAAACGAAGCAGGCTGCTCCTGCTCCGCAAGCCGCTGCCCAGCAACCGGCTCCAGTTCAACAGCAACCAAAACCGCAACAGCAGCCTCACCACAAACCCCATGAAGCACCAAAGCGCGCGGGTTTTGCCGAAGACATTCTGGGACCAACGAATAAAACTCCGGAAGAACAGGCCGATATTTATGACGAGCTCATCTCTCAGCAGATGGAGCGCGAAATTGTCCGCAGTCAGCGCAAACAGACCGCTGGAAAGGACAGCGGCAAGAAAGGCCACAAGAAACATACTTTTTATCAGCAGCCCAAACCGGTGACCGACCGCGTGGTGGAAATTCCCGAGGTCATTACCGTGAAAGAGTTTTCGGAAAAGACGGGCATCGGCGCGGCCAAGGTGATCGGTGAATTGATGAAGAACGGCATTCTCGCCAACATCAACCAGCAGATTGACTACGATACCGCGCAGATTATTGCCGACGATCTTCATATTCAGATCAAGAAAAAACGCGGTGAAGGTTCCGCGGAAGACGTGTTCAGCGGAAACCTCGACGCGCTGTTACAACAGGACGAAGCCGCGGATCTGCAGACCAGACCGCCGATCGTGGTGGTGATGGGGCACGTTGACCACGGAAAAACCAAACTCCTCGACTATATTCGACAATCCAACGTGGTGGCCGGTGAGGCTGGTGGTATTACCCAGCACATTGGCGCCTACCAGGTGGTCAAGAACGACCGCAGGATCACGTTTCTGGACACTCCGGGTCACGAAGCCTTCACGGCCATGCGTGCCCGCGGCGCCAAAGTCACGGACATCGCCATTCTGGTGGTGGCCGCGGATGAGGGCGTGAAACCCCAGACGATTGAAGCCATCCAACATGCCCAGGACGCGGGAGTACCGATCATTGTTGCTATCAATAAGATTGATAAAGAGAACGCCCAGCCGGATAAAGTAAAAGGCGAACTCGGCGAGTTCGGCCTGGTGCCGGAAGAATGGGGCGGTTCCACCATCATGGTGCCCGTGTCGGCCATGACCGGCCTGGGTATGGACCAGCTTTTGGAAATGATTTTGCTGGTTGCCGACGTTGCCAATTTAAAGGCAAACCCCAATCGTGAAGCCGTGGGAACAGTGATTGAAGCGCATCTGGATCAAAGCCTCGGCCCCATCGCAACGATCATCGTCAATACCGGAACCCTGAAAATCGGTAATAATTTTGTGTTGGGAAGTACCTACGGCCGCGTGAAAGTGATGAAGGACAGCACCGGGAAAAACATCCTGGAAGCCGGCCCGTCCGTGCCCGTGCTGATCGCCGGACTTTCCGCATCCCCGCAGTCCGGTGACATTTTGCACGTAGTGCCCAACGAACAGGCAGCACGAAGCCAGGCCCTCAATGTTCAGACCCTCAAAGACGCCGAACTGCTCAAAAAACGCGGGGTTGGTGAAATCATGTCGCAGATCAGTTCCGGTCAGCTCAAACAACTCAAACTCGTACTCAAGGCGGACACCAAAGGTTCGCTCGAAGCCTTGAAACAGTCCATCGCCCAGATCAAGAACGAAAGCGTGGGCGTAAAAATCATTCTGTCCGGGGTTGGGAATGTGACGGAATCCGACGTATTGATGGCGGCAGCCGGAGGCGGCATCGTCATGGGCTTCAATGCCGAAGTCAATCTGAAGGTCAAAAAAATGGCTGAACGCGAGCACGTTGAAGTTCTCCAATATTCCGTGATCTATAAACTCTTCGACGACATCAAGAAAATCCTTACCGGTCTCCTGGAACCTGAAATCGTGGAAAATATCCTGGGCCGCGCAGAGGTCAAACAGATCTTCCTCACCGAAAAACGCGAAATGATCGTGGGCTGCAAAGTCATCAAGGGCCACGTGGAAAACAAGGCCAAGGTCCGCATCTTCCGCAACAGCGCCCAGGGAGAGGAAAAAGTCGGCGACGGCACGATCGTTTCTTTGAAGAGTTTTGAAAAGAACGTCACCGAGGTCAGCGAAGGCAACGACTGCGGCGTACGTTACGAAGGTTTCATGCCGCTGCTCGAAGGCGACATCCTGGAAGCCTACAAGATGGAGAAGAGGATCAGGACCTTATAATCCGCACGATATCATGCGGGTTCACTTTTAAGACTCTGTTCATCAAACCTTCATGCCTCAGATGGTATTTTAGACGTGCCGGTCCATTGACCGTTTTCGATTTGAAGTGTACACTTAAGGTACATCTTAAATGTACACCATGACCACCAAATTCATCGGCCTCAAACAGTTCCGCCAAAACCTTGCCGGTTATACCAAAGAAGCAAAAATGAAAAATATCCGTTTTATCATCCTCAAAAAGAATGTTCCGGTCCTTGAAGTGAAGGCGCTCGACGAAAAAGAGTTTGCTTATGAAAAACTGGCGGCGGAAATAGCCGAGGCCCGCAAACAGGTTAAAGAAGGCAAGGTCTACACCCAGGAAGAGATCATGAAAGAGTTTGGTTTAAGCTAATGTATGCATCACGTCATTTATACCCAGACCGCCAGGGAAGATCTCAAGATGTTGGAAAACAAAACCGCTCAACGAATCATTGGTAAAATATTCCATTACAGCCAGCAGAAAGATCCACTCTCTTTTGCCAAAAGCCTTACCGATTCCGATATCGGCAGGTTCCGTTTCCGCATCGGCGATTACCGTGCCATCTTTGACGTCGATAGTAAGGGCAAAATCTACATCCTGATGATTTTGCGCATCAAACATCGCAAAGATATTTATAGGGTGTAAAGCTTTTATCTTCCCAAACTGTCTCTGATTTTCAATACCTTCCCAGGCCATACCCATGGCCTGAAACCGTATTGGATTTTGCAGTGGTTTGAACGCAGCCAAAGAAGGTCGCCGCTGCTCTGACATCATCAATTCTGCCATCATCAATCAAAAAAGCCCCTCAGTTCCGAGGGGCTTTCGATTTCTTTGTAAATCCTCGCGGATTTCGCAATTAACCACGAACTGCATCCTTCAAAGATTTGCCTGCCTTGAAAGCCGGAAGCTTCATGGCCGGGATCTTGATTTTCTGGCTTGGGTTGCGTGGGTTCACACCGGTGCGAGCTGCGCGCTTGGAAACGCGGAAAGTTCCGAAACCGGTCACGGTCACGTTTTCACCCTTTTTGAGAGACTTTGTGATGCCTGCGAGTACTGCTTCGAGCACATCGCCTGCTGCTTTTTTGGTAACGCCTGCTGACTTTGCAGCTGCGTCAACGAGATCTTGCTTTGTCATGTTTCTGTTGATTAAGAAATAAGATGACTCGCCTATTATATGGCTTCCACAGCAGAATACAAGCCCAAAGCACGTTATTATGGCTTTTCTGCACGTTTTCTCTATAATATATCCGGTTTCAAGCTCATTTTAACGCCCGGCAGCCTATGTCCGACTCCCCCTCCGAAAAATTCACACTCGTCAAAATCCCGACCCATACCGATCCGCGCGGCAGTTTAAGCGCGATCGAACTCAAGGACTACGTGGACTGGCCGGTCAAACGCGTTTACTACGTGACGAACGTGACGCAGGACCGGGGCGGCCACGCGGTTCGCGGCGAAAAAAAGATCTACGTGTGCATGGAAGGCACCATGACCGCAAGAATCCATGACGGCAAAGAGTGGCACGAATTAAAACTTAAAGGCCCGGAGGACGCCATCGTGATGAACGGCATGTGCTGGCGCGAATTCAAGGACTTCAGCCCGGGCGCCGTCCTCTGCGCCATTTCCAACATGAACTACGAGAAGGAAAAGTATATTTATGATTTTGAGGTGTTCTTGGGGGAAACGACCTAGCGGTAGCAATGCCGTCTTGATGACATTTTTATGATATTCCCTTTTTTGAATGAATATTTTTTAGTGTGGAGTATAATTTGAATGCTTATCTTCCTTCTCCCCAATTTTTATGTCAGTTTTTAATAGTTTTACACGTCGGTATGCACTTTCTAAGACGGTGAGGTTTGAGTTGAAGCCGGTTGGAAAAACTCGTATAAATATTGAAAAAGCTAATCCGAAATTTATTCATGATCAAGAAATTGAAGATGCGTATCAGGTTTTGAAGCCGGTGTTTGATAAATTACACGAAGAGTTTATTATCTGCACTTTGAATGGTAAGGAGGCGAAGAAATTGGATGTGACGGAATATTTTAAGTTGTATCAAAAATTGCGAGCAGAGCAGGATAAAGATAAAAAAGACATGATTGAAAAAAATATTGGAAAAAGGGAAGGGGAATTGCGAAAGTTTTTTGGTGATATTTATGAAAAATCAGGAAAGCAATTTAAGGTAGATGCTATTGACCAAAATGCAAAAAATATGCTTGTTACCAAATTGGCTAATGCTGCAGATGATAAAGAACAGAAGAAAATAAAAAAAGAAATAATGAAATTAGAATTTTTAAAAGAGAAAAGTTACAAAGTTTTGACTGAGGCGGGTATTTTGAAATATATCAAGGCGAGGATTGATCGTTTTGTAGCGATGGAGTTAAAAACGCGTGATGGGAAATTGGTGAATAAGGCGGATTTGGAGAAAGCATTGGGTACGACTCATTCAAAAGGTGTATTTGAAGGATTTTTCACTTATTTAAGCGGTTTTAATGAAAATCGTGAGAATTATTATTCTACAGATGAAAAAGCGACTGCAGTGGCAAATAGAGTGGTTGGTGAAAACTTGCCAAAATTCTGTGATAACGTTTTAGGTTTTGAAAAACAAAAAAATAAATATTTAGGGATTTATAAGTTTTTGGAAGATAAAAACATTGCTTTAAAGGGAAAAAGTCAGGATGGTCAAGATATTGATCTGGAACCGACAAGCAGGTTGGTACAAATATGACCATTAAGAACCCCCAGTTTAAGAAAGCGCTGGAGAAAAACATAAGTTTGATCATCAATGATCTTGAACGGGACAGGTATAAAGAATATGAGATCTAGCCTCGGGGAAATATGGCTTTCCTTTCCTTTTTCCGTATACTATAATCACTGTCCAGTAACTTTGAGCCATGTCCAAGAAAGTTCTTATTACCGGGGGGGCCGGGTTTATCGGGAGTAACTACGTTCATTATTATGTGGAGCATCATCCCAAGGATGAGGTCGTGGTGCTGGATAAGCTGACCTATGCCGGGAATATGGATAATATTGCTTCGCTCGTGAACGCCAAGAAGGTGCGGTTCGTGGGCGGGGATATTGCGGACCAGAACTATATTTCCAGCTTTTTCCAGACCGAGAAGTTCCATACGGTCATCAATTTTGCGGCGGAGACGCACGTGGACCGCAGTATTATTGATCCGCATATTTTTGTGCAGACCAACGTGATGGGCACGCATAATCTGCTGCTTTCTTCGCGCGATACGGGCGTCCAGCGCTACCATCAGATCTCCACGGACGAGGTCTACGGCGACCTGGGCGGCTCCAAAGATTACTTTACGGAAAAGACGCCCATCAATCCGAACTGCCCGTACGCGGCTTCCAAGGCGGCGGCGGATATTCTGGTGATGTCCTATTTTGAGACCTACAAGATGCCGATTACGATTTCCAGGTGCTCCAACAACTACGGGCCGTACCAGTTCCCGGAAAAGCTGATCCCGTTCTTTTTCCGGCTGGCTTCGGAAGATAAGCCTTTGCCGGTGTACGGCGATGGCCTAAACGTCCGCGACTGGCTTTACGTGCTGGACCACTGCAGCGCGATCGATCTGATTGTTTCCAGCGATAAATACGGCGAGGTCTACAATATTGGCGGGCACAACGAATACACCAATCTGGAGATCACGCGGCATATTCTGAAGTTTCTGGGCAAGGATGAAAACCTCATCACGTTTGTGGAGGACCGCAAGGCCCACGACAGAAGGTACGCGATGGACCCTTCAAAAATCGAACGCGAGCTGGGATGGAAGCCTTCGGTGACCTTTGACCAGGGCATCAAGAAGACTTTTGACTGGTACAAAGCGAATCCGGAATGGGTGTCGAAACTTTCAGACCGCAACCACAAGGCATTATACAACACCAAGGTCGTGAGCAAGACGCCGCTCAAGACGACGAGATAGTTTGAACTGGTGAACGCGAGTTATTTCCAACGGTACAGATGTACGGCGATATACATCGCGAGCAAGCCGAGCAGAAATCCGCCGGAAACCAGCAACGACGTATGGAATGTTGCCGTCGAGTCCACGAGCCAGGCGACATAGTTGACGATAACGAGCGCGATGATGACGCCGATGATATACACATGGAGAGGTTTTTTCATGTTTCAAATTTAGCACGACCAATCCAAAAAGCTCAATGCCTGGACCCGGCCAAACATTGAGCATAGGTGTTTTATCACGCCACACATGACACTTTCACAAACAGATTCCAAGAAAATATTATGTTGATTTTTCGCTATGGGTAGCGGTAAAATATTGATGTCGACTTTAGTCACCAAATGGCCGGAAAAAAGCTCCCGTCGCGGAGCTTTTTTAAAAACACTCGATGTGTTATGATTCTGGCGGATTTTTTTAATTTTTATGGAACAAAACGTCGACATACAGGAAATCGACGCGACCGTGGAACGTATTGTGGAACAGGGTGTTTTGCTTGTTGCCAAGACCAAGCCGTTGTTCAAAGACCATTGGCGGGTGGAAGGGCTGCGGCAGGGTTTTCGGGAAAAAATTCTCAAACGTTTTCACAACCCGATTCCGGGGGAAAAAGGCAATCTTGCCATTTCCGTTTCTGATTTTTTGACGGAATGGAACCGGGATATTCTTCAACAGGACGCTTTTCTGAACTACCAGCAGGTCATGCTTGCCCAGGGCGAAACGCCGTTAAGCGAAGAAGCGTTCCGTCATTCCAATCCTGAACCAATATACTACACCCGCGGCCGGCACGGCCGCGGCTTCGGGAAACCCGACCGCATTGAGCGCCGGGACTGCCCGGCCGAACATTGGAGGCATATTGCCGAACGGGGCATTGTCCCGGGAAGAATGGTGGAAGACAACACCGCGTTTTCCGCTTCGAGTCCGAAGCAGATTTTCCGGGTTTCAAAAATCACCCCGCGGTGCAAGGTGATGCTTGAAGGGGTCGAATACCCCCGGATGCCGCACAAGTTGATGGTGGTCAAAGAGCAATAACTCCGGGTTACATCTTCGGCTGCAAAAGGCTCATCTGGTTGCCTTCCGTGTCGGTGAACTGTACATACAGGCCTACGCCGGGAATTTCCACCGGCTCGCCGCTGACCGTGCCGCCGGCGTCTTTGACCTTCTGCATGGAAGCATTGATGTCTTTGACCGCCACGGCGAGGCTGGCGTTCCAGTTGGTTTTTTCGGACTTCTGGAAGAATCCGCCGTTGATGGCTCCGGGCTGTTTGGGCCTGTTTGTCGCTGGATCCGATTCCGTGGTGGTGGCGAGAACGTAATCGCCCATTTCCGGGCCCATGACCTGGAATTTCCAGTCAAAGCATTTGCCGTAAAAGTCCATCATGCGTTTTTTGTCGCCCGCCGGCATTTCAAAATGTACGATTGGATCCATAAAAAAAATTAAGTAAGGAAGTAAAAATACCGTTCCATTATTCCAGACCGGCGGCCCGGCGCAAAGCCTGGATGTCGAGTTTTTTCATTTTGAGCATGGCGGCGGTGGCTTTTTCACCGTTCGGGCCACTGAAGATCTTGCTGATCTCCGTGGGCACGACCTGCCAGGACACGCCGTATTTGTCCTTGAGCCATCCGCACTGCTGGGCCTTGGGATCGCCGCCTTCGGTGAGCTTGTCCCAGTAACGGTCAACCTCCTCCTGGGTATCGCAGTTGATAACAAAAGAGGTTGCTTCCGTGATGGTGAATTTATGATCAAGACCGCTTTCCAACGCCATGAACTGCTGGCCGTTCAACAAAAAAACGGCGTGGCTTATTGTCCCCTCTTTTTCCAGCTCGCCCGGGCCCGCGCGGAAAATGTTGACGATTTTTGAATCCGGAAAAACCGAACAGTAAAATTTCATTGCTTCCTCGGCTTTGCCCAACTGCGCTCCAATGAACATAATGAACGGGGAGATTTTCTGCGGGACTTCATTAAGGATGAGCTGCCAGGATACGCCGTATTTGTCCTGGATCCAGCCGTATTTTTTACTGAACGGATACTCGCCGAGTTCCATAAGGGCTTTCCCTCCATCGGAAAGTTTGGCCCAGAGTTCATCCACTTCCTGAGCCGTTTCACATTCCACGGTAAAGGACACCGCGGGGGTGAAGGTAAAGACCGGTCCCCCGTTCAGGGCCGAAAAACGCTGGCCGCACAGTTCGAACTCCACCGTCATCACGGAACCTTCCGGCCGTCCGGAAACTTTTTCGACCTCCTTGCCCTGGTAGCGGGTGGTGTTCAGGATTTTCGAGTTCTTGAAAGCGGAGACGTAAAAGTTGGCCGCCTCCTCGGCCTGGTCGTTGAACCACAAAAACGGGGTGATTTTCTGCATGGGGATTTGGAAAGAAGTAGCGTTGCTCATCTTAACCGGAAACCTTAATTTTTGCCAAAAAATAATGATATGTTATGCTTCCGGCAGTTTTTTACGGATTTATCACTTTCTTGCGATGGCACAAGGTTCCGATATGGTTGCACATGACGGACTCGAACAACTTTTTGAGGAAAGAATCCCGCGCATTATCCCCGCGGAACGCGTGGAGGAGTTTTATCCCGCATTGGCTGAAGCGGTCGAACATACCCGCGAGCGTATTCAACGGCTCCAGGAGCACGGTATGGAAGTGATCCCGGTGGAGCAAGTGGATTCAACGCTGAAAAACTGGAAAAAAGGTGATCCTAAAATCAGCGCGTACGGCCGTTTTTTCCGCTACATGAAAAACAACGGCGTGGTTCCGGCGAGGATTTATAAATTCGCCTATTTCCGCAAGGATTCGCCCCGCGCCCAGGTTTTTCAACGATGGTCGCACATTGAGCGGAAGGGTTTGTGGCCGGGGGCCAAAGTTGTTTTTAAAGGCATCCCGGATGAAATTTTTACGGTGGCTAAGATCGAACTGGACTGCAAACTTTTCCTGGAGGAACTTCCCGGCGACAGCGTTGACAGCCGCGAATGCATGCCGGTGAGGTGAGTGATAAAGCGCTCCAAAGCCGCTCTTTTCGTTTATGCGAGCGCGTGCTATGATAGCTCGTGATTTACTCTCGTGTTTTTTGTTATGCGTTACTCAAAGTTTTTCGGAAAGACCAGTATGTCGGTTCCCCACGACGCCGACAGCGTGAATGCCAAGCTGCTGACGCAGGGGGGTTTTGTGGACAAGATGGCTGCGGGCATCTACAACTACCTGCCGCTCGGCAAAAGAGTTTTGGATAAAATCATCCAGATCATCCGCGAAGAGATGAACGCCGTGGACGGCCAGGAAATTGCCATGCCGGCGCTCCACCCCATCGAACTGTGGGAGCAGACCGGCCGCAACGTGACCGCGGACGCCATTTTGTACCGAACCAAGGGCGCCGGCGACAAGGATTTCGTGTTCGCGCCGAGTCATGAAGAAGCCGTCACTCCTCTTGCCAAGAAATACGTCCAGTCCTACAAAGACCTGCCCTTGAGCGTGTACCAGTTCCAGACGAAGTTCCGCAACGAACCACGCGCCAAGTCCGGCGTTTTGCGCGGACGCGAGTTCGGCATGAAAGACATGTACAGTTTCCATGTTTCCGACGACGACCTGGATCAGTACTATGAACGCGCCAAGCAGGCATACCTCAACGTCTACATGCGCTGCGGTGTCAAAGCGTACGTGGTGGAAGCCTCCGGCGGTATTTTCTCCGACAAGATTTCCCACGAGTTTTCAGTGGTCACTCCGGCGGGTGAAGACACGATCCTCGTCTGCAACAAGTGCAACATCGCCCAGAATCTTGAAATCGCCGAGGGCAAAATCCACAACCCGCACGATCCCGAAGAAAAAGAACTTCCGATGAAGGAAGTGGAAATGGAACGCGGTCCTTCGGTGGAAGAAAACGCCAAAGCGCACAAGGTACCTGCTTCAAAAATTCTCAAGAGCGTTGTCTATAAACTCCAGAGCGGCGGGCGCATCGGCGTGTGCATCCGCGGTGACCTGCAGGTCAACGAACACAAACTTTCCAAATACGTGGGGTCGGAAGTGCATCCCGCCTCAAAAGAAGATCTCGCTGCGATCGGCCTCATCCCGGGATTTATTTCTCCGGTGGGTCTGCCCAAAGTTGAGGGCGGTTTGAAACATGCGGCCGAGGTCAAAGGAAACGACAAAGGGGTGAAAGAGGTCGTGCACGGCAACACCGCGCTGCCGTTCATCGGCGACCAGTCGATCCGCAACGTCAAAAACTTCGTGACCGGGGCCAATAAAAGGAATCTCGACCTGGTGAACGTGAACCTCGGCCGCGACTTTACGGTTGAGGAGTTCGTGGACGTGGTTTCGATCGAAGCCGGGTTCGCCTGCTCGAAGTGCGACTCCAAACTTGAAGAGGTTACGGCGATCGAAGCCGGCAACATTTTCAAACTCGGCACTAAATATTCCGAAGCGTTTGATCTGAACTTCACCGACGAAAAGGGCAAACGGCAGCTGGTCACGATGGGATGCTACGGCATCGGCACCACCCGTCTGGTGGGAACGATCGTGGAAGCCAGCCACGACGAAAAGGGCATCATTTGGCCAAAATCAGTTGCTCCGTTCCATGTGCATCTTATCGCGCTCGGTGCGGAGAAAGATTCTGAAGTGAAAAAAGAGGCCGAAAAACTGTACGAAACGATGATGAAGGAGCATGTGGAAGTCCTCTATGACGACCGCGACGAATCCGCGGGCAAGAAGTTCAATGATGCGGACCTTATCGGCATTCCTTTGCGCATCGTCATCAGCAGCCGCACCCTCAAGGAACAGAGCGTTGAGTGGAAAATGCGCAGCGAAAAAGACGGTCACAACATCAAGCTCAACGATGTGATGATCGAGATCAAGAGTTGGTTATAGTCATAATTTTTTCACCATGCGCGTCCTCATCCTGGGAAAAAACGGCATGCTCGGCCACGACCTCATCAAGGTTTTTTCGAAGGACGACGTCATCGCGCTCGGTTCCGCCGACCTGGACATCACCGACCAGGAACGTGTTTTTGAGGAGTTCATGACGATCCAGCCCGACGTGGTCATCAACGCCACGGGCTACACCAACGTGGATCTGGCCGAAAAAGAGGAAGAAAAAGCCAACGAGGTCAACGGCTACGCTGTGGGCATTCTGGCCAAAGCCGCCCGTGAGATCGGTGCCAGTCTGGTGCACTTCAGCACGGACTATGTTTTCGACGGAACGAAAAAATCCGGTTATAAAGAGGAGGAAGTCCCCTCTCCGCTCAACGCCTACGGCCGTTCCAAGGACCTCGGAGAAAAACTGCTCGTGGAGGAAATGGAACTGCAGGAGGATATGTACGAGCCGGAAGGGAAATACTTTTTGATCCGCACATCCTGGCTTTTCGGAAAACACGGGAAGAATTTTGTGGACACCATGCTCAAACTCGGCAAGGAACAGAAAGAGCTCAAAGTCGTCAACGACCAGCACGGAAAACCCACCTATACTTTGGATCTGGCCAGACAGGTCAAATTCCTTTTGGACACGCGTGAATACCCCTCCGGCATCTACCACGTGACGAACGAGGAGGAGACGACCTGGTATGACTTTGCCGAGGCTATTTTTGGGTTGTACAAGACCAGGGTCAATGTGGTATCATGCACCTCCAAGGAGTACGAAAGGCCGGCCAAAAGGCCCCAGTATTCCACCCTCATCAACACCAAGCTTCCCCCGCTCCGTCCCTGGAAAGAAGCTTTGGCCGAATATTTATCCGACAAATCATGAAAGGAGTTCTCCTCGCAGGCGGAAACGGGCGCAGGCTCAATCCCCTCACCGACATCACCAACAAACATCTGCTTCCGGTCTATGACCGTCCGATGATCGTGTACCCTTTACAGACCCTCGTGAACGCCGGCATCGATGAGATCCTGGTTGTCAGCGGCAAGGATCACGCCGGCGGATTCCTGAAACTTCTGGGTTCCGGCCGCGACTATAACTGCACCCTGTGGTATGAGATCCAGGAAGAAGCCGGCGGTATCGCGCAGGCTCTAGGTCTCGCCGAAAAGTTTGCCGACGGAGACAACATTGCCGTCATTCTCGGTGACAATATTTTCGAGGATTCTTTCAAGAAAGATATCGAAGAGTTCGAAAAAGAAAAAGGCGCGAGAATCTTTTTGAAACAGATCAAAGACGCGCGACGCTTTGGCGTGGCGGAACTTGAGGGCGACAAGATCATGAACATCGAGGAAAAACCTGAGAAACCCAAGAGCGATCTGGCCGTCACCGGATTTTATCTTTTCGACAACGACGTCTTCAACGTCATCACAACGCTCAAACCTTCCGGTCGCGGCGAACTGGAAATCACCGACGTCAACAACCACTACATCAAAGAGGGCAAGATGAAAGCCCACGTCGTGAAGGGAAACTGGACCGACGCCGGAACCTTCGAAAGTCTGTACCGCGCCAACCGCATCGCCCGCAATATTGCTCTTTCCCGTGAAGGGCTGACCCACGAACAGATTTTACAACGCGACACCGAACTGTTAGAGTAGCCGCGTATTTTTCGTGCAACCCTATGTCGCGCATTCTGGTTTCAGGTTCGCTGGCTTACGACCACGTGATGAATTATGACGGGCTTTTCAAGAACGTCATTCTTCCTTCCAAACTCGACCATCTGAGCGTGGCTTTTACGGCTTCAAAAAAAACGGTGAACTTCGGCGGATGCGCCGGTAACATCGCCTACACCCTGAAGCTTTTCGGCTTGAACCCGCTGATACTCGCCGCCGTGGGGAGCGATTTTGCCGCATACGACAAATGGCTTAAACAGTGTGGCATCGACACCTCGGCACTGTTCCGGCATTCGGAAGTTCTCACGGCGAGCGCCACCATCATCACGGATCAGGAACAAAACCAGATCACGATTTTTTACGGAGGAGCAATGAGTTTCGCCCCGCACGTTTTGAGCGTCCGCGACCACAAGTACGACGGTCTGGATCTTGCCATCATCGCTCCGGACGATCCGCAGCGCATGGTGCGTCTGGCCAAAGAATGCAAAGAGATGAACATTCCCTATATTTTCGATCCGTCGCAGGCGCTGACGAACATGACGGTACCGGGTTTGCAGGAAGCCTTGAGCGGAGCCGCCATTTTGATCGGCAACGAGTACGAAGTGGAGCTTATCTGCAAGATGCTCGGCACGACCAAAGATCACCTGCCGGAACTTGTCCCGACGTTTATCGAAACCTACGGAGCCAAAGGCTCGAGCATTGTTTCTCCGGAAGGGATGTTTTTCGTCAAAGCGGTGCAACCGGGAAAAATCGCCGATCCGACCGGATGCGGCGACGCTTTCCGCGCTGGCGTGCTTGCGGGTATGCAGATGAAACTCGGCATTGAAAAAGCCTGCCGGATCGGCGCGCTTGCCGCCACCTATTCCCTGGAACACGAAAGCACGCAGGGTCACACCTTTACCGTTGAAGCGTTTAAAAAAAGAATGGAAGACGATTACGGTGAAAGTTTTTAAAAAGCGCACAAAAAAAAGAACGCCGAAGCGTTTGAACTGAGCGCACGGCGCGAAGGCGTAAGCGTGTGGCTTTGCCACCGCTGGAGCGCGTTTAAAAAGAGAAAAACTCGCAGAAGTGTAAATCCCGGTCCGAAGAGGAGGAGGACGACCGCCGGTTTGAAAGGGGGGTCGGGATCACATGGATCCTGCAGTACCGCGTCGAGCGATACCGTTCCTCCGTCCTCTATCGGACGTGGGAAAGGTTATTCCCCCGCCGCTCTATGAGAGCGGCGGGGTACTGTTGTTGTTAATGGGTGAATGCTGCTTCAAGTCCGACGGAATCGATCCGACGGACGAGCAGCGGTTGTTCCTCACTGCACGACGGCTGCGCACGCGATCTGAGACTGGCTGTCTCCGACCGCCTCGTTGTCGATCAACGAGTTGTTGTTGGCCGTACCGCGATCGATGAACTCGGACGAGCAGGACCCGGGGAGGCAGTTGCGGAGGTCCGCAGCCGCGTCCTGGAGGCCCTGCAACCCAGCCACGTAGCTGAGGTTGTCCGGGTTCTGCCCGTGGTTCGCGGCCAACACGCTCTTCAGCGGGTTGTACCACTCGCACGGGTGATCGCCCGAGCAGGTGAGGACGTTGTTCGCACCGTACAGGACGGCGCAAACCACGGTCGTCCCGTCAGACGAGCTGACGATGACGGTCTGGCCGGGGGTGAACGAGCCGTCCGTGGTGAGCGAGGCGTCGACCCAGCCGAGCGTGCTGCTCGACAGGGACGGCTTCCACGTCACGTCCGTGCCACCCGAGCTGTTCGGGACGCAGGTCCCGCTCGAGCAGTAGTAGCCGCTCGAGCAGGCCGGGGTGCAGCTTCCGCTGCCGTTGGGAACGCACACGCCGTTTTCGCACGTGGTGCCGGATCCGCAGCTGTTGTTGCAGTTGCCGGAGCCGGAGACGCACTGCCCGTTCGAGCAGTAGGTTCCCGACCCGCAGCTTCCGCCGCAGGTGTCGCTGCCGGACCCGTTGCCGCCGGGTACGCAGTACCCGTTGTTGCAGATCGTTCCCGTTCCGCAGGTCACGGAACAGGAGCCGGTCGCCGGGCGGCAGGTGGCGGGAGACGAACTGCTGTCGCAGTACGTGCCCCCATCGCACATGTCGTTGCACGGATCGTTGCCGCTGAACTGGCACTTGTCGGTGAGCGTGTTGCAGACGGCGCCGTCGTGGCAAATGCCGTCGCATGCCGTGTTGCTTCCGCCGCCCGTACCGCTGCACGCGGGATCGCCGTTCAAACAATACGGTTGGTCGTTGGACGACCCGCCGCAGCCGACGGCCGCGAGCGCGGTGACGAGGGTGACGAAGATGGCGACACTGAGCTTCAGGTTGGTCTTGGTCATGACTTGTTTCTCCAAACTGGGCTGAGGGCTTTGGGCCCCCCGAGGAATTTTGGGCTGTAGGGCCCTGGGTAGCACCACCATGGTGCGCCCCCGGTCCCTACTTCCTCGAAAGTTAGGGCCCGAATCCGACTGCTTTGCTGGCTGCGTCTATCTTCCACAAACGCAAAAACAAACAGGTTCGGACCCTGACTTTCTTGTTGAATAACCATTAAAATCTTCTGCGAGTTTTCAAAGAACTGTGCTGATGCACCGCTTGCGAAAAGACGCAAAAATACATCAGGTCACGAATGATACTATATTTTTGCTGTTTTGTCAATACTCCTGAGAACAAAAATATCATACGAATTCGTCCGGTTTTCAGGCCGGAAAATGATAATGTTTTCAAGGGTTTTCCATTACAAAAAAACCGCTGTCCCGAGTCAAAAACCGGAACAGCGGTCAAATCGCTCGTTCACCAGGTAAATTGGAAAAATTAATGGGTTTCCACGATGCCGTCACTGGGAACGTCAGCGCAGTGGATGGCGACGTCCGTGTCTGCTATCGGATCGTTTTCCTGCCAGCTCTGGTTGGAGCCCGCGGCGCGCCAGACAAAAGCGTTCGCCGGGCGGTATTGTTGAGGGGTCGTTCGGTAGCTGATGAGCTGCCCGGCCGCGTCTTTTGCGGCCTGTTGTGATGTTAAGTATGCCAAATCACCCGGGCTGTGGCCGGTTTGAGCCGCCAGAAAATTCGATTCAACATCCCACCATTCCCCGCTGCCGTTCATGGTTAAAATCGTGCCGCTGCCGTATCCGACAAAACAGACTGTCGCCGGGGTTTCGGTTTGATGAAACCAGACCGTGTTTCCCAAAGGGTAATTTGCTCCACCGTTGTTGATGGTCTCTATCCAGCCGTTTCCGGAACCTGCGTGCGCATTCTGCCAGGTGACTCCTGCAAAGGTATCATGGGAAACCGGATCACATTTTTTGGTGTCGGGATTGCAGACCGTTCCTTTTCCGCAAAGATTGTCGCAAGGATCGTTGTTAGTGTCGGGAACACAGTGTTTTGTGGCTTCATCACAGTGTGTTCCACTGCCGCAATTATCACCGCAGACGTTCATTCCGGCATCGGAACCACCGTCTCCCAAGCTGTAAGGACCGTCATCGGATCCGCCGCATCCCTGGGAAAGCAGCCCCATGCTGATACCCGCAGCCGCAAGAAATTTAAGTACCGCTCCGCGGGCCTGATGACGTTTTGACGTAAAGTTTGGCGTCGAAACTCCGCTTGTTGCCGCAGATTCAGGATGAGGGATCGCATCCGGCCGTGAAAAAACCGCTTCAGCCTGTTGTGGGTGAGACATAGGTTTGGGGGTTAGGGATATGAAAAAAGGGTGTTGTGAACGTGATTGACATATTTCTGAAAACTTTAATGCAAACTCCGGCAGGTTCATTACAAAATACAGGTTGCATAGATAAGGAAAAGGGCCGTCCTCGTAGCTTGTAAGCTTTGAAGACGGCCCCTGATCCTGTTCTGATTGTCTTTGGCCTCCGCATAGCGGGGCTGTGCACCGTGACCGTGAGGTCTTGGCGCAATCCGGTTCATGAAATATCCATTCTGCCTTACTTTCCGCGAAGGCTTGCGTGCTTCGATGAGAGTCGAAACCGCTCTTGCCCGAATGCAGTCGGACGCTGTGTGCGAATGTAGGGCCTACTCAGTAGTTGAAGACGAAATAGGCCCAGTTGGACGGACAGTCCGCGCTCACCGAGAACGATCCGGGGTTGGTCTTGAGAAGGACGTACCCCGTCGTGTAGATCGCTCCGTAGAGATCGGGTTCCAGCTTCGGCGCCGGTCCGGGAGAAGGAGCCGAAGGAGCGCACTTGAAGTAGACGCTCAACGGCCCCGTTCCCGAAGCGAACGTGAAGTCGACGGTCTGTCCGGGAGTGAGGTTGATTGCGACCCCGACATCGTCATTCGGTGAAGTGTTGACGGTGAAGGGGGTGCTCTGGCAGGTAGTGTCGTCCGATGACGAATCTCCGAGGATGACTCCGTAGTGGAGATGAATCACCTTGGTACAGGTGCCCGCTTCGATGCAGGTACCCGTGGTAGACGAGCAGGGACCGCCGGCATCGCTGCCGCCGCTTCCTCCCGAACCCGAGCTACCACTGGAACCGCCGGAACCGCTGGAGCCGGAGCTCCCGCTCGTTCCACCGGAACTGGTACTTCCGGCTGCACCACTGCTTCCGGCAGTGCCTCCGCTTCCGCCGCTTCCGGCATCTGCAGGAACACACATGTCGGTTGCAATGTCGCAGACCGTACCTGCTCCGCAGGCGCCTCCACAAGGAAGGCCGCCATCAGAGCCGCCCGCACCACCACTACCGGATGCGCCCCCACTGCCGCCGCTGCCGGCGTCAGATGGGACACACATGTCGGTCATGGTGTCGCAGACGGTGCCAGCTCCGCACTTTCCGTCACACGGCAAGACGAGGTCGCACAACCCCGTCATCGTGTTACAGACCGTACCGAGACCGCAGTGACCGCCGCAAGGATCTCCCCCGCCGCTGCCACTGGACCCCGAACTGCCGCTGGAACCGCTGGAGCCGGAGCTCCCGCTAGATCCAGCACTGCCACTCGTGCCGCCGCTGCCTCCGGATCCGGAGGTGCAGACACCCAGGGTGACGTTGCACGTCGTCCCTGGGCCGCATGCGCAGCTGCACGGATCCATGGCCGGGGTGCACGAACCGGCATCGCTGCCGCCCGCGCCTCCCGTTCCGGATGAACCAGATGAACCGGAAGAGCCGCCGCTGCCGGAGCTTCCCCCGGTGCCGCCGCTGCCTCCAGATCCGCCGGAGATATCGCACAGCCCCGTCATGGTGTTGCACACCGTGCCGGGGCCGCACTTATTCCCACAGGGATCGGTTCCTCCGCCGGAACCGCCGCTTCCGCCGCCACCCATATCCCGGTAGCAGTCGTTGTCGACGATTCCGTCGCAGTCGTTGTCGATGTGATCCCCGCACTCCTCCGGGCCCGTAGGCACGCAGATGCAGAGCGGAAGACCGTCATCAACCTTGTTGTTGCAGTCGTTGTCGCGACCGTCGCAGACTTCGGGCATGGGCGAGCCCGGGATTGCGTCGCAACGGGTTGCCCAGGGCCCGTCGCAGATCACCTTGCCGAAGGCAAGGCAATCCCCAACGCCGAGAGTGCAGGGAAGGTTCGTCCCCCAGCCCTCGTCGATGAGGCTGTTGCCGTTGTTGTCGATACCGTCACATTTCTCGGCAACACAGAGCTTCGTGACGGGGTTGCAGACGGTGGTGCTTCCACAGACGCCGCCGCAGGGATCGCTCCCCGAGTCGCCGCCGCTTCCGCTGTCACCGCCAGTTCCGGAGTCGCCCCCGGTGCCGGCGTCGGACCCGCCCGTTCCTCCATCGCTGGATTCACAGGTGCAGGTCGACGTGTTGCAGTGGGTTCCCTGGCCGCAGTGGTTGTTGCAGTTGTTGCAACTCCCGCCGTCGGTGTTGGGAACACACTGTCCGTTGAGGCAGGTCGTGCCGGAGCCACAGTGGCCCCCGCAGTCCCCGCCGCCGTCTCCGCCCGGTACGCATTGCTTTGTATCCGGGTCGCAGACGGTAAGGGGTGGAGCGCAATGCCCTTTGCAGGGATCGCCTCCGCCGCCGGTCTCGCACTTGCCAGTATCCACGTTGCACGTGGTCCCGGAGGCGCAATGACCGCCGCACGGATCTCCACCACCCGCGACGCACTTGTCGGTCGCGACGTCGCAGGTGGTTCCGGGAGCGCATTTGCCGTTACAGGGATTGCTCCCCGGCGGCAAACACTTTCCGGTGTTTTGATCGCAGACGGTTCCGGGGCCACACGTGCCCTCGCAAACGTCCACGCCGCCCTCTCCGGTTCCGGAGCTTCCTCCGGTTCCGGGAGGGCATTGCCCGTTGAGGCAGAAGGGATGGTCTCCCTCGCTGCTGCATCCCACCGCGATAGCGATGGGGGCGAACAGTGAGAGTACCACCCACTTCCACCGCCTACGCGGTGAATACATCGTTTTCTCCATGTGCCGGTCGTCACCGGCGTCGAAATTCCTCCGCAGGTGCGATCGTCATCGCAGCGGATTCACACTTTGCGCCGACCGTATTGTCTGGCGCGATGTTCTTGTTGGTAAACGATCGCGCCATAGTCGGCGACGTTGGTTGAGGTTGAGGTTTTGCATTCCCCGCGGGTGACGGATGTCGAATCCGTAAACCCGCGGGGTGCGCGAGGTGCCGTCTCAATTCCTTGCGGAAGAGCCGGCGGATCAGAAACGGGCCCCGAGCGTACCGTGGGCATCGATGGCAGCGGCGTAGACGTTCTTGTCGCCGCCGTCGATGTGGTAGGACTGCATGAACGGCAACTGGGGAGAAGTCCCCAGCCCGAGGTAGACGCCGCGCCTCTCGTCTCCCGTCAACATGAAGTTGACGCCGAGATTGAGCGCGAGGCCGCCCTCGATGTCGTTCTTGGCGTGGTTGTTCCAGACCGTACCATCGGCCGCCTGGCCGATGTTGGTGTCGGGAACGTGAATCCAGCGCATGAACGGGCCACCACCCAGGACGACGTCCACGCGGCTCCCCACCGGGATGCCCGCCTGGAACATGACGCCCCACCAGGTGATGTCCTGCCACACGCTGGGCTCGGTGAGCGGAACGCCCACCACGCCGCGGTTGTCGATGCGGCCGCGGGCATACCCCGCGAACGCTGCAACCTCGAAGGCCGTCTCGTTCACCGGACCCACGTGGTACGTGAACTGTCCCTGCACGCCTCCCGCGACATCGAAGCCGCCGGTACGGAAGTACGCCATCGGCTCGAGGTCGAGCCTGGTGCGTCCGTCCGAACCGAAATGGGCACCCAAAGGCTCGTACCTCGAGTCGGATTCCGGCCTGGTGTAGGAGTCGCCGATGTTGGCCTTGCCGACGAGATCGCTCTTGTCGGCCTTGCCGTCGAGCTTGCCGTTGACCGCGTCGATGGCCGGCTGTTCCACGAGCTTGTCCTTGCCGTAGACCATCACGGTGAAGGTAGCACCGCTACCGTCCGTGAAGGTCAGCGTCTTGGACGCACCCGGGTCGACCGCCACCTCGCCCTCGAACTCCGCGAACGCGGAGACGAGGACGACAGTGGTGCCGCTCTTCGTTTCCGACACCTCGGGCTTCGTCAGCGGAGCCGGGAAATCAGAAGAAGTGACCTTCCCCTGGGTCCCGTTCTTGCAGTACAGGCGAATCCGAAGACTCGCCGAACCGCGGACCACCACACCGGAGGTGTTGGTGGTGCCGACGTAGTCCTGGATGCCGTCCTTGAAGATGAGCGGCTGCCGACAATCGGCAGCGAACGCGGTCTTGCCCACCACGATGGTGGCGAGCGCGAACACCAACCCGACGAACCCTTTCATGAGCTTGTGAGACATGTTTTTCACCTTTCATCTGACTGTTGAACTCTTGTGTCCGAGCCGCGCTATGGGAGCAACGAACCGGACGAACCTATGATACTCCGCCTTATGGGCGGTGGCCGCCTACGGCCCAACTTTTCCTTTGAATCGTAAGGCCGATACGGCCTAAACCGCCCGCCACCACAGCGGAGCGGTTCGCCCTTAGTGCATGTAACTACCCTTTCGGGGCTGCATGCACATAGGGCCGAGGCGGTGGTGTGGGCGCCTCTTGCGGAAGCGCTTCATACTACCTTTTCCTTTCCTCTACCCTCTTGCTCTTACCTTAACTCACCGAAGTGTGAGTATGTCGGCGAACTCGAGAGCTCATAACTACTCTCCAGGGCTGGGCCCTATTAAGCAGACCCGTCAAACGGACCTGCAGAAAAGCAGCTTTGAGCTCTCGAGTCACCAAAAAAATTTTAGAATGTTTTGTACACACGAACTTGCGTTGGCCCGCTCTTAAGGAGCTAGCACACTCGCTTCTTCGTGTTTCATGAACCGGATTTTCAAAGATCCATCAGTACAGGAAGCCCAAACAAACAATTTCGTTCTGTTTGAGCTTGTAAAAGACACTTAAAATCGAGCCCTTCCAGCCTTTTCCTTTGCCGGAATCAGTAGCCCGATGTTCAATTTGTGTCTTTTATAAGCCCAAAAGAGTTGAGGGGTAGGTAAATTTTTAAAGGAAGTAATTATAACCACAAAAGTCTATTTTTGTCAATACATTTCGGGTCATATTTCTCCCTTTACCCTCGTAAATGCTTTTTGGCTTCGGGTATTACAAAACTGCGGTTTGAAATTTTGAAAAATTATGATGCAATCTTGAAGAGATCTTCTCTTTCGCGTGAAAGCTATTTTTGGGCTACAATACAATCATGAAGCAAACACCTCATTTTGTGATTTGCGGAAATTACGGCGCCACCAACATTGGTGACGAAGCTATTTTGCAAAGCATTTTGCAGTTTTGCCGCCACGCTTTTCCGCATGCGGACATTACCGTCATCAGTTCGAATCCCGCACGCACCGCCGAGCAGTACGACGTCAAAACCGTTCCGATGATGCCCGCTGGCCTTCGCTCCTACGTCAAAGCTTTTTTCAGCAGAAGCATGCGAAAAACACTCCATGCCTATAAACGCGCCGACGCCGTCATTTTTGGCGGAGGAGGCCTTTTTACCGATGAAAGACCACACGCCATTTTCATCTGGCTCATGCAAATTCTTCCCGCTTTCCGATATAAAAAGCCAGTAATGAGTCTCGGTCAAAGCGTCGGTCCGCTCATGAACAGATGGAGTCGCTGGGTCGTGGGGAAAATTTTCAGGAAAATGAAAATCGTTACCGTCCGCGATGAAGCCTCGCAACTGCTGCTCAGAAAACTGAACGTCCGCAACATCCACGTTTTGCCTGACCCTGTTTTTGGCTTTCACCTGAGGAAATCACACGAATCTCCAGCCCCACGCGAACGCAAACCCTACATTGTTTTTTCGTTGAGGCCGTGGATCAGAAATGCCGAAAAAATCCGCGGAATTCTCGCGCAATTCGTTGACTGGATTTTTGAAACGTACCATCTGCGCACCTACTTCGTTCCCTTCCAGTCGCTCCATGATGATGACGAAAATGAATGTCTCCAGGTTCTTCTCAAACTGGAACATCGAAGCGTCTGCGAGGTTCTTTCGCACAATGAAGAGATGCGTGACACCCTCAAATTGATGGAAGAGTCCACGGCGGTTATCGGGATGCGTCTTCATTCCATTATTTTTTCTGCGATAACGCATACCCCGTTTTTAGCGCTTTCCTACAGCCTAAAAGTAGCAGAGGTTGCCAAACAGCTTGGGATGGAAGACTTCCTGGACGAGTACCGGTTCGTGGATCTGGATACGTTGAAAAAGAAATTCGAAAAACTTTTCAGTGAGCGAACGCACGTGGAAAAATCTCTTGAGGAAATGCATAAAGAGCTGGAGCACAAAACCGAACAGTATGCTCACATGATCAAACAGCTTGTGGATGCCTGAGCGTTCTGAGCGCACGTCATTCAATCGTCATCTGAAGAAGATTGTGCACCGGAGAGAAACTTTTGCGGTGGATCGGGCAGGCTCCGTGTGTTCTGAGTGCTTCCTGATGCTCTTTTGTGCCGTAGCCTTTGTGACCGGCAAAGCCGTATTGCGGATATTTTTCGCCGAGTTCGCTCATGAGCCGGTCACGGACAACTTTTGCCATAATGGAAGCGCAGGCGATAAGTTTTACCTTTTCATCGCCCTTGATGAGGGTCTTCCACGGATGCGGAAGACTCATGCGGTCCCTGCCGTCCACGAGGATGAATTCAGGCACATGCCCCTTTTGTTTGAGCTCTTTCAATGCCCTGATGAATGCCAGGTTATTGGCTTTTAAAAGTCCAAAACGATCGATTTCATCGACTTCCGCCCTTCCGATGCCGAACGCCGCTTTCCGTTCAAGAAGCTCGTAAAACTCCTCTCTTTGGGCTTCAGAAAGGTGTTTGGAATCCTTCAGATGGGCCAGGCGCAGTGACTGGGGGAACATCAAGGCACAGGCCACGATCGGGCCGGCCCATGGTCCCCGTCCGACTTCGTCCAGACCGCATACCAGATGGTCGTCTACCCCTGGGGGAACAAGTTTATGTATCGGAAGAAAAGCCATGCCAACACTGTAGCTCCGTTTTGAATTTTTGTGTTTTACTCCGGCTTGCAAAATACAAAAAAATCCAGCATACGCTGGATTTTTGACAGTTCGGGTTGAAACTTCTCGATCAGTCCTTCTTCTCTTCTTTTTTCGCTTCAGCCTTGGTTTCCGTCTTTTCCGGAGCTTTTGCTTCTTCGGTTTTGACTTCCGGCGTCTGAGGAGCGGTCGTTTCTTCGGCCTCGCCTTTTGGCGCGCCTTCGGCTGGAGCCTCCATCATGGATTCCATTTTTTCAGCTTCAGCGGCAGCCTGGGCTTTGTGGTCGACACCCATGGATTCCATGAGATCAGCCTTCTTTTTGCTGTACTTCTCGTCTTTTGCAGTCAGACCCACGTGAGCGCGGAGGCGGGTTGCCTTACCGGAAAGTTCACGCATGTAAAAGAGCTTGGCTCTGCGAACCTTTGGCGTCTTGGTAATTTCAATTTTCGTCACGAGCGGTGAATAAAGCGGGAAAGTCTTTTCCACGCCGATTCCCTGGACCATCTTGCGGACCTTCATCATTTTGCTTCCGCCGTGACCTGCATTAAAGCCCATCACCAGGCCTTCAAAAACCTGTACGCGTTCCTTTTCACCTTCACGGATTTTCTGATGGATGCGAACGGTGTAACCCGGACGGATCAACGGAAGTTTCTTGATGAACTTCTTTTCGATGTCTTGGAGTAAGTGGTGCGTCATTGCTTTAAAACTAAAAATTTGCCTTTGTAGTGTACGGATTGGATGCTGAAAAATCAAGAGCAAAAGCGCTCTCAATCCTGTTATTTTTTCTCAAGGTGGTTCACGGCCACGATGTTCTCGGGATCATCGACGAGATCGGATAAAAACTTGTCCTTACACTGTCGGCGGTAAATATAATCGTCGCGGGTCAAGACGGAATAGCGCACGGGACGTTCGGTTTCGAGCTCATTATTGAGGTAGTTTTCGAGGGTGTTGCGGTCGATTTTCCCCACAATCAAAAGGTCCAGCGGGCTTTCTTTTTCAACGAAAAATCCCGAAAGCACCATGACGTCAATCGTTCCCATCTGTGAAATTTTCTTGATGAGGGCGTCTTTATCCCCCATGGCTTTGAGGATGATACTTTTGAGCTCGTGGAAGATGACAAAATTTTTATTCACGATATAGTACTTCTTGCGATTTTTCTCCTTGCTCTTCAAAAGGCCCATTTTCTTGAGATTATCAAGCTCGCGGCGGATGGAATTGATCTGTTCGTCGAGGCGTCTGGTGAGCTCGCGAATAAAGAACTCTTCGTCGGGGTTTAAAAGAAAGAGCGTGAGGAGTTTTATACGCGTATTTGAGGTAAAGAGCCGTTTAAGCATGAGCTGGTGAGACGCTTGATGTATACATATTTTATACAAGCTGCCTGCACTGTATAAGTTTTTTTTTCAGATTGCAAGGTAAAAAAGCAGCGTCTGCGCTCAATTCCTCTTTATTTGGATAGAAATTTATTCGTTTTCGATATCGGAACCGTTCGTATCCCTCTTTTCCTTGATCAGCTGCAAGAAGAACAAGGTATAAAAAGCCCCGGTTACAGCTCCTAAAGCCGCAAGGATAAGAACAATGAAAAATGCCGGAATGCTATCGGCAGGGACCAGAAGAAACAGAAAATACAAGGTTTTTGCTCCGAGATTTTCGAAAGCCAGGATCAAAACCAAAAAGCTGAATAAGATCGCTATGCTGAGAGAAAAAAACTTCATATCAATATTTATTATACCATATTCATTTTGCATATGCTATAATATAGAAAAGTAATCATGAAGCCATGAAAGGTTTTTACTTCGGTGTTTCAATCTTCCTGACCGTCGTCATCCTCATCATCGCATTCGAAAACATCAATGCGATGCTCAACAAATGGCTATTTTTTTTCGGGGCTTTCGGTCAGTTTGACGGATTTTTCATGGTTTTAGAAATCACCTTCATTGGAGCGGTTATCGGTGTTTTCGGCACTTTGTTCCTGGCTAATCTCATGAGTAATGATGAAGAAGAGCCGGGCGGAAATGAATGGTAATTCGTTACTTCCCGAGAAATCTTTCAAACAGTTTGTCCATCTTCATCTTGTTTTCCAGACGGCGCAGAAGGTAGCTGCCCTCTTTATATTCCTTGCGGACCTTGTACTGCTCGTTTTTTGGATACAGTTCGATGATGTGTTCCATTTCCTTGTTCAGTTCATCCTTGGAAACGTCGATCTTTTCCTGTTCAAAAAGTTTCTGCAGGCCGAAGCGCAGGGTCAGGCGTTTGACGGCTTCCTTGCGGCGTTCGTTGCGCAGATCCTTGAGCTCTTTTTTATTCTGCTCCAGGAACTGTTCAAGGGTTACGCCGATCTGCTGGCCGAGCTCGTTCTTGAACTCTTCGACCATGGCGTCGATCTCTTCTTCTTCCAGAATTTCAGGAATGTCCACATTGGTGTGTTCAATAACTTTGTCCAGGAAGGCGTTTTCACGGCGAACCTTCTCGGCTTCCTGCTTGTCGCGCAGCAGGTTCTGGCGGACCACTTCCTTGACCTGATCGATCGTTTTTTCTTCGCCGGTGACCTGTTTGATGAATTCCGGCGTCCATTCGGGAAGCGTCGTTTCCTCGATGCGGTTCAGAGTGACCTTGAACTCGACCTTTTTGCCTTGGAACGGCTTATGGAAGTAGTCTTTGGGGAACGTCACCTTGAACTTTTTTTCTTCGCCTTTCTTCATGCCGACTAATTCATCTTCAAAACCCGGAACCAGCGTGTTGTCGCCGATGACAAGCGGATGGTTCTTGCTGTTGGTGTTGTCCAGGGGAGCTCCTCCTTCGTCAAAACCCTGAAAATCAATCTCCACACGGTCCCCTTTTTTGGCTTCACGGTCAACGTCCTTGTAGGTGGCGTGGCGCTTGCGGATATCTTCCAGCACCTGGTCCACGTCCTTTTCCTCAACCTTTGGTTCCTCTTTTTTGATGGAAATCTTGTCGTAACCGGTCACGCTCACATCCGGGTAGATTGCGACCGTGGCTTCGTAGACGAGCGGATTTTTGGTCTTGATATCCACCTTGGGGCGGCTCACCACCTGCAGTTTTTCCTTCATCACGGCTTCGGTATAGGTTTCGGGAAGGGCGATATCAAGCATATGGGCTTCAATCCCCTGCTCGTTGACGTGCTGTTTGAGGACGTCCAAAGGAACGTGGCCGGGGCGGAAACCCGGGATCTTGAAATGCATGGAAACCTGTTCGGCGGCCTTTTGCATGAATTTTTCAACCCGTTCGGAAGGCACTTCGATCGTCAGCTTCACCTGCGACTTGGGGAGTTTTTGAACGGTAACTTTCATTGGGATACAGTTAAAATGCCCATAAAGCTTAGCGGGAAATGGCGGGTTTATCAATGGTTACTTAAATATTTTTAGGTGAAGTCACTTTTTCAAAAATTTCTTTTCTCTGTTTCCAAATTGTTTTCGAAATTTCATATTCTCCTGAGCCAGTGATTTCAAGTCGTTTTGTTCATTTTCACATCGAGCTATTAGGGTTCGATAGTTTTTTTTAGCTTCACTTAATTTCCCTAAGAGTTCAGATGTTAGCGCTGCCCCGTAATGGTTCCATATAGTTGTTTCATGTGTTTCAATACCTTTACAAAATCTTCGATAGGCTACTTCAATATCATCAATACTTTGTGCCTTCGATAGACACTTCAAGCCATCTTCAAAACACTGTCGAGCTTCATTCTTTTGACTGTTCCTGGTTAACTCAACAAGTTCAACAAGTGATTCATTTGTTTTTTCGATGGAATCAATAATTGATTCTCCTATTCTGAGAACTGTTTCATCAATTCGGCGCAGTTCAGCGACTACCGCCGTTCTAGATATTATCATTTCCATTTGAATGTTAGAAAGGGTCTTGTGGATGGATTCCAGTCTCACATTTGCTAATCTCATTTCGCTGGCGACACTCCCAATACTTTGGTCGATTTTTGTTAGTCTTTGGTCAACACTTCCTAATATTGTGATAGTAGCTCCAAATCCTCTTTGTAATGTCCAATTCACTTGTTCAAATCCCTCCTCTACCATATCGGCGAAAACTCCGACAATTGATCCAAGATCAATCATTCCATCTTTTATTTCGGCCAGATTTCCGACGATGGATGTGAGATGGTAATTTGATACGTCTCTTTGCCGGATTCCGATATCGCCTTGTTCAACCATTCTCTCACGCTGTACTATGGCCGCTTGATTCTGCCCAACCATAGTGTCCAGTTTGTGAAGTCCTTCTTTACGCTGGCGGTTCCCCACTTCCAGATGACTTACGGCTGTTTCCCCTTGACGGTAGAGTTTTTCTTGCTGTTCAAGCGATGCCGCTCCCAGGGCTGCTAGGACGTTCCGCTGGCCGATCGCCGTACGTGTATCTCTAGCGATATCGAGCAAGCTGTAATTGATGGTCGTCAGGGACGCATCATCTCTTGTTTCGGGAAAATATTTTAACACTTCGTGTTGGTTCGAGGGTGCAAGGAGGTGTTTTTTTCCCAAACTTACAAGCATTTCCTGAGGTACCGGCGTCTGTTGAGCTCTTCGGTAAGTCTCAAAAAAGCGATCTACAAAATCGACGACGCTTTTAAGCAACGGAAGGTTATATTGTTCTGCCGTCTTGAGAGCGGTTGCCAAATGGTCATACACTTTTCCCCGGTCTGAAGTTAGAAGTCCGAGAGGATTTCTAAAAAGATTAAGAGAGTCTCTGATTTCAGGAAAATCAAAGATCGTTTTGAGCGGAGGGATGGGAAGTTCTGTTTCTTCATTTTCCTGCTGGACTTGCTGATATCGAATCATCTGCTCTTTTTGAATTTTCGTTTCAAGTTCTCTTTCTATGTGCGGCACCACATTTTTGATTGGTTGCATTTTTTCCTGGAAAAGCTGCTGAAATTCTCCTATAGCATTGCGATTGAGAATTCCTTTGCTGTAAGCGCACATTGCGGCAAAAAAATCGCCATTTTTTTCGATCATAGCGGCTAGATTTTCGTGTGGATACGGAGGTCCCTTGAGGTCATTCAAATCACCGTGGAGCTGACCAAACCCCTCTGAGGTCGCGTGTCCGAGTGCTTCGAGTTCCTGAGCACTGCGTTCGTGGGCGTTGTAGGCATTTTGCATTTCATAAGCAAGGTCCCCGAGAATGCGTGCGGTTTCAGTGGCGCGAAAATCGCCAGCGGGTATTGTCATTGATCCGCCGTGAGCTTGAGCCAGCCTGTCGATAGCCTGTTCCTGGAAAGAGATCAGCTTTTGCTGAAAATCCCGATTCTCTTTTCTCCCTCTGTGGAGTTCGGCGACAATTCTCCCGTCCGGCGTATGGCTGGCCGGATACATGGGAATATCATGGACCAAATTTTCCAGGAAACGGGAATTTTTAGCCATAATTACTCGTTAGAAGATAGCAGTACTATCATGAATTTCACGAAAAAGTCAACTCTTTGTCTTGCTTATGCCTTTTCTTGTCATTTTTTTGTTACAAATCCAGCCTTTTTTGTAATAAGGAACTATGGTATAATATTTAGATTAAAAGAATCTAAAAAATTCATTAAATATGTCCGGAAAAGAACACCACAGACCGCTTACCCTCGAGGAAATGCAGGAGGAAGAGGAACTGAAAGCCGCCGAGCACCTGCACGAAGGCATTAAAGGCTTTTATTTGACCGATCCGTTTGATGGGGATATTGAACCGGAACGTCTTGGTGTTCGTGACGATATCGCCCATGCGCTTGAGCACGACTATCACGGGAAACGCGTTCAGGATGTCCTCCTTGATGCCCGGGTTACTGAACAGCTGCGACAAAAGATAAAACGAAAAAAATCCCATGAACACAAAACATGGAAACGGCTTGTTCCAGGCAGTGAGGAGTGGATGGGCAATAGAAAGCGAGAGATAAAGAATGCTGCTCGTACTTTAACAAACCCGATGCGTTGGTTCAGAGACGATTTTGATGAATATGCAGAAGAGATACAAAAGGAGTTCTGGGGAGATCCGGATTCTAACAAAAAAATCCGGAATGATCTTATTCAAGCGGTCAACCTCAATGCTCTTCCGCAGGATATTCAGGATAAAATCAAAAAATCTTTTGGAGCAATAAAGCCTGGTTCTCCGTCATTAGATCAACTCTTTTCCAGCGCTGACAACAAAAAACTTCTAGAACTTCTGGGAAGCATTAAAGACAATGGAGGTAAAAAATTTTTTGAAGGAAATGCAGCTTTTCAAAGACTTCTTGCGGCCAGTATACCTGAAGAACCTTACGCAAATGAGTTGATGCTGCATTCCCGTGACCGTTTGTATTTTTTTACCAAATATGAAATAGGAGCGATTTCCGATCAGAATGAACAAAAAAGGGTTGTGGGCACAATAAACAATGTTTTTGGAATACAAAGTGACACCACTTTGGCTGACTTTGACCATTTTTTAAAAGCTACCCCTGATCAACTTCAAAAACTTTCGAAAACATTTGATGCTATTTTTGTAGAGGGAAAAGCAAAAATCGGAAAACAGCACATTGAGAGAATCAGAGAAATTGAAAGAATTATAGCTATCGAAAAAGCAAAAATTTTAAGCGTACAGATTTATGATCCACATCGACTGCAAGATCAATTTGTACATAAAATTTCTGAATCTACAGCCTCCGCCGAAGATAAAGATCTAAAAGAAAAACTCGAAAAACTTCTCGGTGGTCATTTTGATCGACAGATGGAACAAGACCACAATTTACAGGCTTTATTGGCAGAACTTGAGTCTCAAAGAGCAACGAATATTACTCAACTTAATGAGCATCTTGAAAATGTATTGATTGATTACCCGGTCGAAAAAAGGACTGTCGTAAAAAGAGAGCTCTCTGAAGATGAAAAACAAAACAATCAGAAACTTGATGAATACGTTGAAACCATAAATAATGTCGCAATAAAACTCGATGAAAAACTCGATGAAAAACAAAAAATTAACAGTTCATTCATAGATATTGGAAGGAAAAGGAATGATTTGGAAAAAACCAGAGGAGCTAAAAAACAACAAGAACATGAGGTAAAAATGAAGATAGGAAATGTACGCGAAGAGCGTAAAAAAGCTATTATAGAAATTGACTCAACCCAGAGCAATCTTACTGAAAAAGAACTAGAGATTAATACAGCAAAATCTGAATGTGATCGTATTGAACGTGAATTACGTGATGAAAAAAAGAAAAACAATCCTGACCAAAGTGTGACTAGTAAACTTGAAAAAGATTTAAGTGATAGAAAGGAAGAACTCGAACATTTAAAAACAGATGCCAAAGGTTTAAGAGCTAAACTTCAGGAAAAAAAGGCTCTTAAAACAGACGTCGATCAAGATCTTGAGAAGCTGGAGAAAGAACTTCGGGAAATCGCGACGCTTGATGAATTTGCAGATTTGAAGACAAAAAATGCTGAATTTACAAACCGTGAAAACGAACTTAAAAAGAGGTTATTGGAACTCAACAAAGAAATCGTTGAGGCAGAGCGTGAGTTTAAAAAATCCGCAAACAGTTTTGTGATGTTTGTCGAAAAAACAATGAAGAAAGAGATTAAAGGCACAGTCCTGACAAATGACGTAAAAATCAAAATGATCAAAGATACTCTAACCACATTGAACCCTTCGTTTGTGAAACAAATCGCTACTGACCTTGTGTTTAAAAATGAGTTTAATCAAGAAATTAACGTGCTTAAAGCTGTAGGAACTGAGGTCAAAAGTCTTTCACCAGATAATTTACTTTTTGAATTAAAAAAGCAACAAACATTGGCTATACAAGAAAATGGCCACTCAAAGTATACTGATGAGCAGGCAAACAAAATAGCCCGTATGGCTACTTCATTTGCTGAAATTGACGCCAAGAACGTTGAGCTCTTCCGTGCCGGGAACCGCGAGATCGCCGAAAGCAAAGTTAAGGGATGGCGTGGAATTGAAGGGGTATGGAGAAAATCCAAACAGCAGGCGGCTTCCAGGTTTTTTGACAGTGAAACCTTCCGGGCGCGTGATATTATTGAACATATCGCCGGGCTTGATCATGCCTTTGAATGTTTCAAAGACCTTCCTGCCGACGCTTCTCTTACGGATATCCGCAACGCCATCAAACACCACGGCGGCATGAGTACGGAAAATCTCATGAAGTTCTACCTGCATCTCCAGGAAGCTTTGAAGTCTTTTCAGGTCGGTGGACATCGTATCGTGGAAATTGCCGATCACGACTGGCCGATCGAACAGGTCGCTCTTTTTGCCGAACGTATCCATGCGGAGATCGAGGCCCGTGAATTCTGTCATAAGATTGAACATCCGGAAACGGAAGAAGACAAGAAACTTTCCAAAGATAACAAAGCCGCGTATTTCCAGAAACTTCTTAACCAGCGCGACGAAAATCTTAAGAATCTCGAGCAGCAACATCTTGAAGAGATGCGCAATCCGAGCAGTCTCTGGCAGACGAGTTTTTTGAAGAGCCTGATGAAGGGCAAATTCGGTGAAGCTTATGACAAAGCGCTCAAAGCCGCGAAAGAAAAGGGGCTGAAAGGACAGGCGATGAGGGACTATCTCCAAAAGGAAACGAGTGCACCGAAAACCATCCTGAAACATCTCATGACCGGCCTTGCCCTGAAAGAGGCCTTGGACATCGGCAGCGGCATCGTGAAATGGACCGGCAGCAAGCTTGGGAAAGCCTGCAGCAAGGCCGCGAAATTCGGCGTCAAAAAAGGCGGCGGCATCGTGGCATCGGTCTGGCAGAAGCTCGGCAAACCCGCATTAAAAGGGACCGGCAAAGGCATCGCGTACGTTGGGAAAGGCGTGGGCAAGGGAGTGTACAAAGCCGGAAAATTCACGGTCTGGACCGCCCCGAAATTCTTCTTCTGGGATGCCCCGAGGTGGACGGCAAAAACGACTGCAAAGGCTTTATGGTGGCCTTTCAAGACCGTGGGTCGCGGCGCCAAAGGATTCTGGAATTTCTTCCATTATTCCGATGAAACACGCGCCAAAGACGCGGCCTGGTATGCCCAGAAAAAGGCTCATTCCGGAGGCCATGGCGGTGGTGGCGGCCACGGAGGTGGCGGTCATGGCGGTGCCCATGGCTGAACCCATTATGTATTACTCACAATAAAAATTTAATCTCAACATTATGTCTAAAAAACCACAATATTTCGATCCCACGGTCTTCGTGGACAAAGTCATGCGCGACTGCGATTTTGGCGACATTGACGATAAAACCCGTTCTGCTCTGGAGGAAGGCATCCAGCGCCGTCTGGCCGAACGCATCGTCGCTTCAATCATCGACAGTTTCAACGAACGGGAGTTCACTTTGCTCGAAAAGGTCATGGAGGACCATCCCGAACTCGATGACATCGACTGCATCATGCTGATTTCCACCGAGGTTCCGAATCTCGAACAACGTCTCGAAAAAGCCATCATGGATCTTTATGACGAACTCACCTATGATGCGCGTCAGATCCAACAGGCCATGGATAACCGAAAACAGGCCGAACATGCTGCTTAAATAGGTTTAGGCCACCTTTTTGCCATTTGCGCAATCTTAAATACCCCCTCGAAAACGGCTCCAGGCATAGAAAAATGGGCCGTTTTTTGCTATAATATAAAGATTAATTTTGTACAAAATTATGGCTCAGGGACCGATAGACCCACATGTCGACCTCGACTATTACCGCCAGTATGACCAGAAAGAGGCGGTCAATGCCGAAAATGAACGCATTCCCCAGAAGGAAACGCTCAACGCTCGTTACGTGAGCGACTTTTTGAGGCAGCGCGGTATTACGGCCGAGAATTTCGACAAGAGCTTCACTTTAGCCACGGCCGTAGATTTGACCGCGGCCAAACATTCCAAAGGTGAAGCCGAAATGTTCAATGTCCTGAGCAAAACCAAGGCTTACCTCGACCAGCGCAATCTGGGCAATCTTCTGGAAAGCACCAACGAAGCCATGGTGAAATCCGACATTCACAAGGAACTCAACGATCGCAATGAACTCAAAAATGAAGCTGATCTGCAGCGTGGGTACTATACCTACCGCGTGGTCCGCGATTACTGCGACCGCATGTTCAAGATCCGCGAACAGTTCAGCGAGACCCGCGAAAAAGAAAAGACCAAGGTGGAAAAAGGGGTCAAGGAGGAGTTTGCCGGGGTCATGGAAACCGCCAAAAAGAATTTCGGCAATCTCGACGGCAAAGAAAAACTGCTTGTGGTTGTCGGCGGAATCATCGGAGCCGCCATGCTCATGGGTTCGGAAAGTCCCCGCGTGGCAAAGATCAAAGAAACGATGTGGACGTGTTTAAAAATCGGCGGGTTCGCCTGGTTCGGTAACACGCTCTTCAAAGTTTTTACCGGAAAAACCGCGCTCGATACGGTCAGCGACTGGAGCAAATCCAATGTGGCCACGGAGAGCTTCTGGACCAAGACCTATAAGACCAACGCCGACCAGGCGGAAATTCTTCGTGCCAGCACCATCTATCTTGGCGACAAGGATTTTATGTATCTGGCTTCAGAATATAAAAAAGCACGTGATCTTGGAAAAAACGAGATCGTGCTCCCGACCGTCATGCAAAAAGATATGGATCCGAAACAGATCTATACGTCGCTCGATGTTTTCTTCAAACGTTATCCGGTGGAACAGCTCATGCGCAAATATGCCCAGGTCACGCCAAAAGCGACCTGGCGGGAAGTCGTGGGATCGGAAATGATCGAAGACAAGAGCATTGAAATGCAGGACAGTCTCGTCAGCCGTACCGTTGACGCCGTTCACGGAACCGTGGACAGGGCCTATAACTATATGGCTCCGCGCGCCGCCGCTGCCGTCGACTACGTTTCTTCCGGCAAGTTTGCCGAAGCAGCAGCAAAAACCGGTGAGAAAGTCGGCGGCGCCGTCAATGAAATCGGCCATGGCATCGGCAGAGGCGTTAAAGGTCTCGCCATCGGTGTCGCGGCTGGTGCCGGCGGCATTGCCAAAGGTGTCTACGAGGGCGGCAAAGGTGTCGCCAAAGAAGCCATCGGAGGGGGACAAGAGGTCGCCAGCGATGTAAGCGAAGCCGCCAAAGAAGCCTGGGCCTGGGCCAAAGATCTTTACCATAAAAATTTCGGGAAAGAAGGTACCGACGACCAGGTTCTTGAATGGTCCCAAAAATCATTGAAGAACTGGGATGAAAGCAAGAGCGGAGACCTGGAAAAATTCATCCGGGAAAACAATGCCGAAAAAATGAAAGCGGACGGTTACATCGAAGCTTTCCGCAACGGCAGTTTTGAACGTATAAACGACGTCGATGTGAAATACGCCGTGCGCGACAATGATTCGATTTATGTATCAGCGGGATGCCGCGTCCCAGGCGTGATCGGCAATGAAGCCGGAGTTCTTGAAGCCATGAAAAAATCCGACAGTGCCGCCCGAGAATTTTTAAAGAAAAAATATCCCCAGGTCGGTGACAAGATCGACCAGTTCGTCGAGTTTGGACAGGGCGTCTATGTGGTCAACGACAACAGTTATAAAGTGTTCGTCCGTATGCCTTTGCCGGGAACGGTGGAGTTCAACGAGCGCAATGCCGGACGGTGGGGCCAGCAAGAGATGAAGTCCCGTAAAAACATTGAAATTTTCGGGACTGACAACAAGATTGAATACGGCAAACTGGAACCTTGGCAGCAGCAAAACCTGCGTCTTCGTTTCTACCTCGATGCAAGTCAGACGACTGAACTTGAAGCGGTCTGCGACAAATATACCCGCATATACAACACGAAAGGAAAGTCCATGGCCGAGGTCATGGCCCGCCTGACCGAAAACAATGAAGACCGCGACGCCGTGGTCAAGGCGCTCAAAAACAGTATCCAGCTCGACCAGAAACTCTACGCGCACCGCGGCGTTCTGGAAGCCAATGAAAGCAAGATCGAATCCATCGAAACTGAAGCCGCCAAGAAAGTGGCGGGTTCGGACAAGGTCAAACATGATTTCCAGGAACGGATGAACAGAACCCTCGGTTCTTCACTTCGTCTTGCGCTGCTTGGAGACAAACCTTCAATGGAGTTGTTTCATTTCGATCCTGCCACGAAAAGCGTGGACCAACTACTCAAGGAATACCAACATAAACTCGAGGATTTCTCCAAACAGGCCAACGTGGAATCGTAAGCTCTTTCACTTTTGAGGATTATCTTTCTCCAAGAGGAGCGTTTTTTCGTCATACCTCCTCCGTGTTTGAGGAGCTCCACGCATTGACAAATTTGATAATTTATGGTATACTCCTCAAGCTTTTACTGCGCATAATTTTTGCTCTTTGACATTCCGTTCAAGCAGAGAGGGACTTGCTGACAATGTGGTTTTCCAAAGCCAACATTGACGGCAGATCTCCTCTCTGTTTTTCACCAACACTTTTCGGAGCGGCTCTGCCGTTTCCATGAAGTTTGCAAATTTTGCGGTACCTAAGGGGCCGCGGAGGATACAGTCATGAAAAATCTGATGTCGATGGTTGTGACGGTTTTCGCTGCTCTTTTCGTTATCGGGGCGCTTGGAATCGGTTCGTTGGGGTGTGACAATCCCAAGGACCAGGACCGGACGTCCCAGGACGACAAGATCACCCCGGCCCAGCAACAGGCTGTGGACCGGTACATGCAACAGGAAGGCCGTCCAGGGTTCAGGTCTTCCGATCCCAGCTGGAGCGATCGCGCAAGCTATCGCTACCATCAAGCTGCCGATGCGGTGCATTCGGGTGCGGTCACCTTCGGACGATTCGTCGCGATGGTGGTGTTCCACGTTCTGATGCTCCTTATTCCCCTGCTGGTCATCAGCTTGATCCCCGGCTTTGCGGCCGGAAAGTTCGAGATGTCGATCGAAGGGGCGATCCTGGTGGCTGCGGGCGTTGTTCTGCTCATGGCCAACTGGATCGGTGTCCTCAACCTGCAGTTCTGGGTCTGGGCATGCCTCATCGTTCCTGGTGGAGCACTCTTTGTCGTCTCCTTCTTCGCGAAAGAAGGGGCGTGGAAGATTCTGCTCGTCATGGGGCCACCGGTGCTCATGGTGCTCTTGGGATTGCTCCGCATCGTCGACGCCTACATGTCGGCACTCGTTACCGGCAGTCTCTTGGCTATCGTGGGCGGGGTTGTCGCAGTCTACTACATCGCCGAAGGCGATGAGAAGGAGCACGCACACGGTTAACACGGTTAGGTGAAGAACAGAGAAAGGGGTGCCATCACGGTTATTCGTTCGGTCCGCAAGGATCCGTCCGAAAACCAGGCACCCCTTTTTCACATACCCGCCGATGTATTGACAAAATACAATATTATTGTTATACTCGTTTCCTTTCGAAAATTTTAAAAACTAAACTCACTCCTCTTTGTCCACGCTTCAATAAACGAAGCCCCGACAATCGTTCAAAACACATCCAAAAACAAAAGGTGAATATCGTCACGTAACTTGCAGACCATGCATAAGAAAACGACCACCTTTTTCAACCTTTGGGTGTTGATGACAAGCCTTTTGGGTTTCAATCTGACCAACTTCAATCCGCAGACATATCTCAACAGTCTCACACAAAATAGTCTTGCAGATACGAAATATATTGAGTATAATCATTCTGCTCCTTTGGACGAGAACCATTACGCTGCAGAGCTCGATGGTCTCGGTCTCAATCTCCAAACCGGAGCCGGTTCTACTCAGGAGAGTAAACCGGATTTAAGCTCTTTGAATCATTGCAAATCACTGGTGTACAGGACTCTGGCGAGCCTCCCACAAGAGGTCGTCAGTCACCTCCAGAACCTTACGCTCACCTTCGATACCGAAGGCCGCCGAGGTTTGGGAGGCGGTTCCACCATCATCCTTCATTGCAACAATGTGACCGATGAGGAACTGGTCGGAGTGCTGGTCCACGAAATGGGCCACATCCAGGACACCGGCGTTGAGCAGGGTAACCCTTCATCCGGAGAAAGTGAATTCCACGATGGATCCAACCCCGTATACAACGATGATCCAAGCTTGGACTTCTACCGTTTAAGCTTCCTGGACGAAAAAACAGTCAGGCCGAACGCCACGATGCTGGATTTCGTTTCAGGGTATGCAATGACCGACCCCTTTGAAGATTTTGCGGAAACCTACAACTACTACATTTTGCACGGCGACCAGTTCAGAGAACTTGCGACGAAAGATGACATCCTCCAGAAAAAATACGACTTTTTGAAAACACGGGTGTTCCACGGGAAAGAGTTCTTTAATGGAGACGATTCGCGTCAAATACTCTATGCGAATCGGGACTACGATACGACGATCCTCCATTATGATATGCAGAAATTCTTCACGGTTTAAGGTGAAGGGTCCGCGCCATCGGGCGGGACGATAAGAGTGAATTTGTTTCGATAGGATTTTATCCTAATAAGATTTTAGGATACTGAGGCTTTTCTAGGGCGTTGGTACTCCTAAAACCCTAAAGACAGCTCCTGCAAGTCGGGAGCTGTTTTGGTATGCACTTTTTTCTATTTTGCGGTTATTCGTCTTTGATTTTTGGAGGCGTTTTGCTAGAATCATCGGGCGTGGTGGCCTTAGCTCAGTTGGTAGAGCATCGGGTTGTGGTCCCGAGGGTCATGGGTTCGAGCCCCATAGGTCACCCCAGATATTGACTTTTGTTTTGGACAATTTAGACATTTACCGGCAAGAGATTACCAGGTGAGTTTGTCGCATCCACTAAACTCGACATGTAAGACCGTTTTTGTTTTTTCAAACTGATCAGTGATGTTGACCCGGAAAAAGTTTTGTTTTTGTAGGGCAGGACCCATAAATTCCATTCCTTTTTGTTTTTTTTCGTGATTTTTGCGGGGTTTCCCTCGCAGTTGATCAACTTTCAAATTTTCATGGGGCACTACTGGATCCAAATCTCCACCGAACAATGAGGGTCCATCCCAAAACCTGCGAAATCCAGGCAGAACGACTTCTTTCTCCTGTTTTTGGCGTGATTGTTTTCGAGGATCCTCCGGAGACTCCAGTGTATGGGAACGCCTCTCATTTCCTGTAGGAAGCCTGTACCTTCCTGACTCTGCTCGTCTTCCCACTTTTTATCCTTTTCACTCATAGAGTGATGATTATCGAACGACTTAGAGTAAACACATATTAGCTCAATAAGTCAAGCCGCGAGCTTCTCCTGGTCGCTGTTTTTGATCAGAATATATCTTGACGTTACAAAAGTATTTGCTATCATTAGCGCCTTATTTTTGTCGATGGAAAACGAAAAATCACAACTCGGATACCGTGAAGACGAAGTCGTCACCCCAGCCGAAAAGGCCTTCATGGAAGAGATGATCGAACGAAAGAATGATCTCGAAGCTTTCATCCTCAATCTCATCGACAGCCGCAGAAACGGCGGTTCTATCTTTCGTTCGCTTGCGGTGGAACGTTCGCATTTCCAACGTGCCTACGATTTTGTTCATGAGATCGACGCGCTGGTCAACAATCATGTCTGCAAGTACCCTTCCCCTTCGTGCTGGGCGGAAAAGCTGGTGAAAATCCGCGATGAATTCGTCCGTTTCCTGGCACCGCACGAAGTGATCTTCATGGCCTGCGGCGGTATCGCCGAAGCCATCGATACTGAAAATTTCGTTTCCTGACCTGAGCACATTTTTTCCATCATTTCAATTCTTCATCTCACACCATTATGCACCTCGGACGACCAGAATCTTTTGAAAGATATTTCAGAGATCTCACCAGAGGCGCTGAGATCATGGATGTTAACGTTTCCGATGCCGAAAAAGTGATTGAAGGCCTCAAGAAACTTCAGGCCGCATACAACGTGAAACTTTTACGAGCGTTTGAATTCGAGGACTGCTACCGGCATTGGCTTGACTACGAGAAAGGACAGGCTCTTTGGGAATACGATAAACCGCTCGACCACAAAGACTGGCACATGATGAGACACGGCATCATGATTCGCAGAGATACTCCGGGACAAAAAAAAGAAAGTACCTTCATTGAATATCATACGGATGTTGATACCAGGAATGAGCATCATGTTCCCTATCAGAAGGGCGATTATACCAGACATCCCGAAGGCATGATCTACAAAAACGGCTCCACGATCAGCCTTAACGGTGAATCAACCGTTTACAGCCATCCGAATGAAGACTTTTCCTTCGATTACCATCCGTGGGGATTTGTCGTCCATGACGGAAAATCGCTTTCACTCAACGGAAAGGTACCCCTACATGATGGTTTGAACGGTGACGAAGATTTCAAAGTCAATGAGAACGGCGTGGTAGTCCGCACTTCCATGAACATCGACGACCGGGTTTGTTATAAATACCTGAGAAACGGAGGGGCGCTTCAAACCACCCATTTTGCCGATGAGCGCCACGATCTCTGGTTTGCCACCGGACGAGGTGTCGTGACCGCACAGAATAATCCCAACGGCGGATTCGATTTTCTTATGAACCGTACAAAGTTCGCACATCGTGAAAACATGGAAAGGATCAAACCGCATGCCTTTGGCGTGGTTTTCCTCGAACAGAACGGCCGGGACCAGCGCCTTCTTTTAAACGGAGAAGATGTTCTTTATGAAGGACGCCTGGAAAGCTACCATCCTTATAAGGACGGGGTTGTGGTCCATCAAAAAAGTCCGGGCAGCAAGAAACGCTACGAGTTCGTATTCTACAACTAAGAGTTTTTTACGCGCATTCAGCCGTCCGGGTGGTTTTCTTCACACGGTCCCCAAGTTCATCGACGAGCTTCAAAAGGCGGCCGATGTCCTCAGGTTTCCCGGTTATTTTAAACTGATTGAAGTATTTTCTGAGACGGTCGAAATCATGGAACGACGACTGGAGACTTTCAACGGTTACCGGTGTCTGGTCTCCGGACACGTTCTCGTGATCACTGTTGAACATGGTGATGAAATTTCGGAGTCCTCTGCTTTGGAGAAAACGGTCGGCGGTCTTACATTTTATTTCGGGGAGTGAAAGATTCCCCTCAAAGAGATCTGCTGGGTTGCTCATGGTCTTTTCTTATAAAGTAGGCGGCAATAGTAGGTTTTTGCCCCATCGCTGTCAAACTATTTGAGTTTTTTGCGGTTTTTGAACTCTTCGGCGACTTTTTTGAGGATGCCTTCGAGCATGAGTTCGACGAAATCCTTCATGAGGTCGTAGTCGATGCGGATGCCTTCTTCCTCGAGAAAATCGCGCAGGCAGAAGACCCCGAGCTGTAACACGGGGAGCTTGATGAGTCCGTCGTGATCGAGCACCGTATCCAGGACGCGTTCGGCGTATTCCTGGCTGCGTTCGATAATGTCGTGAGCCCAGGCGTCGATGGTGATCTTGATCTTCAGCGGGATGATTTCGCCTTTGAGGTAATGGTCGGGCAGGGTGAGGGCGCGCATCTTCTGTTCTTCGACTTCACCCTGGGGCAACAGTTTTATGCCGAGCTCTTTCTGGATCTCCTCGTTGTTGATGAGGAGAAGGCTCACGATGAAGGCCGCCGGAATATTCTGCTCCAACAGGCGGGAGACCAGGATCATGATATCGCGTTTGGTTCCGGTCTGGATGAAACGGAGGAGAATCCTGACGAGTTCGTCCTCTTTTTTCTTTTGCTTCTGCTCCTGTTTTTGCATGGCCTTGAGCTGGGCGGCAGCGGCGGCCATGCGTTCCTTGAAACGCTCAAAAGCCGCGGGGTCCATGGACTCACCGCGGTCATCCGCTCCAAAAAATGACTCGAGATCAGACATGCGGCCTATAAGGGGACTTAGGCGACGACGTTGACGAGCTTGTCTTTATATACACGGCCGTCATACTTGCGGAGCTGCTTTTCAACAAACTGGACCTTGCCGGCGGATAATGCGAACAGGGTGTGGTCCTTCCCCATGCCGACGTTCATGCCAGGATGGAATTTGGTTCCGCGCTGGCGGACAATGATGTTTCCGGCTTTGACAACCTGGCCGCCGAATATCTTGACGCCAAGTCTTTTCGCCTGAGAATCTCGTCCGTTACTTGTTGAACCACCAGCTTTTTTGTGTGCCATAGTCTTACGAAATTGAGGATATAACTGCGCTTTTTGGGCTTTTTTCAGGGATTTTCCAAGTGCGCGGATTGATTTTACTGAAAAACTTTTATCAACGCAAGTTAAAAAGGGCTTTTTGGCCTTTGCTTGGCCTTCCGTGCATTGTTTTTGAAGCTATTTTGGGCTATAATATAAGGATTTTTAGATTTTAGAAAAGCCCATGAAACGAACGGTCAAACATGTCGCGAATGCGCTCGTCGCCGTTATTGCGGTCAGCCTGTTTTTTTCGCCGAACAACTCCATCGGCAGGCTGCTCTTTGCCCAAAACGCGGTCGTTGGCACCGAGCAGAGCGTTCAACCAACAAGCCAGACGCAGGCTGCTGACGGCTCCACAATGTCGGATTTGCAGGAAGCCATGTCGCTGAGTTCCAGCCAACAACTGCTCGAAGACCAGTACGCCAAGCGCCAGCAGTTCCTTCAGGACATCAAAGACCAGCTCCAGTCGGCTCAAAGCGATTATGTGGACATCAACCGCAACGTCAAAGACACCAAAGATAAACTCCTGAGCGTCCAGGAAAACCGACTGACTCTGCAAAACCAGGTCAGCATTTTGAATCAGGAGATCGAAAACACCGTTGCGATCATGCAAAACGTCGTGATGCAGGTCGAAGAAAAAGAGAACCAGATCACCGCGCTTGAAGCAGACATTAAAGTGAAGAACATCGAGATCGACAACCAGAAAAAAATGCTATCGGAGTATCTGACGATTCTTTATGAGGACGAAAACTCGATCGACGACACCACCGACCAGAACAACGCCGTGAACATCGCCAAGATGCTGCTTTCGGATAAGACTCCCGATGAAGCACTGCGCGAACTGCGTTACTTCAACATTCTCGAGGCGACCGGGCGAGAGATTTTCGACAAACTGGATTCGCTCGTGAAAGAACAGGAAACCGAACAGACGGTCCTTGAAAATTCCCGCAACAAACTCGAGATGCTCTATCGGCAACTTGACGAACAGAAGTCGACGCTGGAGACGCAGCAGCAGGCCAAGGCACAACTGCTCGAGGAAACCAAAGGACAGGAAACCATTTACCAGCAGCTGCTTGACGAATCCCAGCAGGAACAGGCACAGGCACTGCAGGACATCAATTCGCTCCGCGATAACCTGAAGTTCATCCAGGACAAGATCGCCGAACTCGGCGACAAGTTCAACCCGGATGATTACAAGAGCGTGCTCGACCAGAACACCACGAACGTCTGGCAGTACATCAAGGATAATCCTGACGGAGCGTTCCAACCGCGTTGGCCGGTGAGCCCGAGCCGCGGCATCAGTGCATACTTCCATGACCCATCCTATCTGCAGGCTATGGGCATTCCCCACGAAGCCATCGACATCCGCGTTCCGCAGAGTACGCCGATCCACGCACCAGCGGACGGCGTTGTCTACAAGACCCGCGACAACGGGTACGGTTACAGCTACATCATCCTGGCTCACGCCGGCGGTTTCATGACTCTCTACGGTCACGTGTCCGAGATCCGTGTCAAAGAAGGACAGAAAATCAAACAGGGCCAGGTCATCGGGTTGAGCGGTGCGACTCCCGGGACCAAAGGAGCCGGGCTTTTGACGACCGGCCCCCACCTGCACTTTGAAGTGATGAAAGGCGGAAAACACGTCGATCCGTTGGATTACCTTCCACTCGCTTATCTCCCGCTGGATTCCCTGGCCCAGAAATATCTGAGCCGCATTACCGGCGATCCGAATAAGGTCAGCCGCACCGTGCCTTTAGACAGCGGTGTGGCCGGCGACAGCCAGCAATTGCTCCAGATGGCCGAGAACAGCGGCAACGCCGAAATCAACGGGTCTCCGGTGGCGAACGATGCTTCCAATCTGCCTGCCGACAGCGGCGTGTCGGAGAACGTTCCGGTTGATTAAATCTGAAATACAAACGAAGCTGCGTCGACGCGAAAATCTGTTTTATGATTTTTCCTGAAGGTTCGATACGCCGGAAAACTCCAGCGCGGGTTGTAACGTCTGCGCGGCTTTTCTGCCGGGGAGGTACAAGAGCAGTGCCGCCCCCACAGTATGCAGCGACAGCGCGCTGGCGAAGAAGATCAGCTTAAGATTCTGGGGATAACTGTCCAACAGTACGTCAAGGAATGTTCCGAGATAACGGTCGGAATAGTCCTTGAAAAAGAAATATCCGAGGATGAGGGCATACTGGTACCAGGGGATTTTTTTGAGTTCCGATGCAATGATGAAGGCCTGCCCGGCATAAGCCGTCACCCAGAAGATACTGCCGACGTCGTGGAAATTGATGCCGTTCCAGCCCATGTACAACGGGAAGTATATCCAGGCCAGCAAGCCGTAACTGAAAAGTCCAAGGAACAGAAACGAAGTGTACCAGGCCGGCACTTTTTTCTTCCATAAAAACACTCCGAACCAGACCAGCAGCAGCCAGGGATACAATGAACAGATCGGAGCGAACGCCACCAGATTTTGAGGAACACGGATGAGCCAGGGCCAGTCCACCACGGTGGAGGAGATGGCCAGTGCAAGATCGACGGCCATGATCCAGTACACGGCGCGTTTGTCATGCTTGAGTCCGTCGAGCTTCCGGGCGAAACGTTTCAGATAAGGCCATACTTTTTTCATGGCCTTATCTTAGGGTATACTGGTGCCATGATCAATATTGAAGCAAGCAGGAAAAAATTTCCCGACATGCTCAAACTTCTGAAAAAAACATATCCTCAGGCCAAGACGGCACTGCATTTCCGCACGCCGATCCAGATGCTCGTTTCGACGATCCTTTCCGCGCAGTGTACGGATGAAAGGGTGAATAAAGTGACCCCGGCGCTGTTCGCACAATACAAAACCGTCGAAGATTTCGCCACAGCCAAAATGCCCGAACTGCAGACCATGATCCGCTCCACGGGATTTTACCGGAACAAAGCGAAAAACATTCAGGGCGCGGCCAAAACGATCGTGGAAAAATTCCACGGCAAGGTTCCGCGCACCATGGAGGAGATGCTGGAACTTCCAGGCGTGGCCCGTAAAACTGCCAATGTGGTCCTGGACAACGCCTACGGCATTGTTGAAGGCATCGTGGTCGACACCCACGTGGGCAGACTTTCGCGAAGACTGGGCCTGACCAAACAGACCAACGCCGTGAAAGTCGAAGAGGATTTGATCAAGATCGTCCCGCGAAAGTCGTGGAGTGAAATTTCCTATCTGTTGATTGACCACGGGCGTGCGGTCTGCAAATCGGTCAAACCGAACTGCTCGGCGTGCGTGCTCAACAAACTTTGTCCGTCAGCCTTTGATTTTGACGCCAAAGGAAAATGGAAGGGCGTGAAATAGGTTAAGAGCGCCTTCTACTGTTTTTGATACAGCCCAACAAGCGTGGTCTGGGCAATAGCATGCGGCTGCATGGCTTTTTCGAGGGCGTCTTTGTCGGTCGTTTCCGGAAGGTTGAGTTCAGCGTCGAGCGCGTAGAGCATAAACTGGTAGTGGTGAATGCCCGACGGCGGACAAGGCCCGGTCCATCGGCTGTTTCCCGCTCCGTTGTGTCCCTGAACGGCGCCCTGCGGTACGGTATTTTCGGGGATCTCCGTTGTTGAAGCCGGAATGTTCCACATGACCCAGTGTGTGAATCCTCCGGCGCGGGGGGCGTCGGGATCGTGGACGATGAGGGCGAGAGTTTTGGCTTCCGCCGGAACGTCGCTGATCTGCAGCGGAGGACTCATCCCCTGGCCGTCACAGGTGTATTGTGATGGAATGTTTCCGTTATTCTGGAAAGCGGAACTTGTGATGTTCATGGTGGTTGATGGTGATGGAATAGAAGTTGTTGTGGAGACGACCTGCGTTGGAGATCCTGAAACCTGCTGGCTAAGATTTTGAAGATTTTGGGTCAACCCGTTAAAAAACTGATCTCTGGCTTGAGGGCTGACAAAAAACACCATAACAAGAATAAAAAGCACGACAAATATCCAGACAACAAACGCAGCTTTATTATAGACGCCTGCTATTTTGTTCCAGATGATTTCGAGAATTTTCAAAAATTTTTCCATATTCCGATTATAGCACCACCAAAACTTCATGGGAAAATGAAGAAGCTGTGGTATACTCCGAGATAGTTCATTTTTTGACTTCCTTCCCATGAAAAAAACTACTTTCACAAAACTTTTCGCTTTGCTGGCGGGCATCGCCTTGATTGTTCCGGGTCTTACACTGGCTTCCGAAATCCGAGCTGGCGCCAATGAAAACGTCGACCAGACGGAAACCATCAATCAGAATCTCTACCTCGCGGGTCCGAATCCGATCATCGCCGGTACCGTGCAGGGAGACCTGCTGGTTTGGGGCAGCAACATTAACATGAGCGGCACGGTTTTCCAGGACGCCATGCTGGCAGGAGCCGCTATCAATATTACCGGGCACGTCGGCGGAGACCTGAGGGTCGCAGCCGGGAACATTGTCATTGACGGTCCCGTGGACGGGGAACTCATGGCGGCCGGCGGAAATGTGAACATCGGCCCGCATGCCGTGATCCGTGGAGACGTGAACATTGTCGGGGGACAGGTCAACGTAGATCCTTCGGCCCAAATGCTCAGTTCAAAAATCAACATCCAAAACGGTGAAAAAGATCGCCAGACGGCGCCTCGCCCGTTGTTGATGGATACGAATAAATTTTTAACCACAGCGTTCTGGGTCGGACAACTTTTGATGCTTCTGGGAATTTTCGTGGTGGTGGCGATCATGCATCTGCTTTTTCCGGGCTTCACCAAAAAGTTTGTGCTGGAAAGCTCGCCAAAAAATTTCTGGAAGAGTTTCGTGCTTGGACTTGTGCTGTTTATCGTGATGCCGATTGCGGCCATCATCTCTTTCGTAACGATAATCGGCGGATTCCTTGGCGGGCTTATTTTGATCGCCTATGTGGCCATGATCATTGTCAGCGTCATTTATGGCGGCGTGGTCCTTGGTGTGCTGCTTTATGATTTCATTAAAAAGCCCAAACGCTATGCTTTTGGCTGGTGGTGGCTCATCCTTGGTATCGTGGGACTCCACGTGATTACCTGGATCCCGATCGTGGGTTGGATCATTGGCTTTGTGTTCTTCCTTACCGCGTGGGGAGCTTTGCTTTCGCTCAAATGGAAGCAAATGAAGGCGATGTAGTTTTGAACAGGTTCTTTATTGCAAAGCCAGACAACCGGCTGGTCCGAACTCGGCTGTTTGACTTTCGCATGGGTTTTGTTAGAGTTTACCCCGCTGAATATTGCGCATATTGGGGCGTCGCCCCCGAAGGGGTAAACAAGTGGTAAGGCACCCCATTGGGGCATTCGAAGGTTCATTCTTACCCCCGGCATCATGTATCATGTTTATATATTGCGAAGCGAAAAAGACGGAAAGCGGTATATTGGCCAGACAGGTAATCTTGAACAACGATTGAGCAGACATAATGAAGGAAGAGTTCCTTCGACGAAATACCGGAGGCCACTTCACCTCATTCATTCTGAAGAATACGAAACAAGAGCAGACGCGTTAGCAAGAGAAAGATATCTTAAATCACCTGACGGATATTACGAACTGGAAGTGATCACCGGAGATTAATGGGGCGTCGCCAAGTGGTAAGGCAGTGGCCTTTGGAGCCACCATTCGAAGGTTCGAATCCTTCCGCCCCAGCCAAGTGATTCAGTTTGTTCAGCTATGATCCACCTCCATAGGGTTGTGATAATTTGAAATGGTGCTCTTTTTGATGCTGAAAAGGTCCTTGTGGACTTGTTTATGGTACTAGACCCACGTCCCATAGGCGAAGTAGTCATTGGAAAGTTTTCATTCTTGCTATGTACGTTTCCCGCCGGCTATAATTGGTATTTAATTATAAGATACCTTCATTTTTTCTTTATGAAACATTCTGTCAGTACCGCGGTGAAAAAATTTTTCGAGGATTATGAAACAAACATCAACGCCGGTGGGTCTGAATTCATTACCAAGGCGTACGGCGATCCGGTCATGATCGCGATGCCCAAAGGTTCGTACGCTTTCACGAATGAAGCTTTCCGGAAAATGATTCCAAACCGTAAACAGTTCTTTGACGCTACCGGGTTAAAGTCTTCATCCATTTCGTCACTGGAAGAGCTGAGCGGCGACGAAAGCTTTTTCATCGTAAAGACCGTCTGGAATTTTCATTTTGAAAAGAATCCCGGAAAACCGTTTGATGTTCGGACGGCTTCGACCTATGTCTTACGGAAAGAAGGCGATTCACCCCGGATCATTTTTCAGCTGGACCATGAAGATCTCAAGGAGAAAATCCAGGGACATGCAGAAACCGTGACGCATGATGGAGTTGAGGCTTCTTCGTGAATCCGTTATAATCGAACGTAAGCGATTCAAAACAAACCATGCAAATAAACATCTTCATGTGGATCCTGTTCATTGTCCTGTGCGAGGCCGTAGGGCTGGTGGGTTCGTTTTCCGTTACGCAGGCCATTCCAACGTGGTATGCCAAACTAAAGAAACCTTCCTTTAGTCCGCCGAACTGGGTGTTCGGGCCTGTGTGGACGATCCTCTATTTTTTGATTGGGATTTCCGTTGCCATGCTGTGGGAACAGCTTCCGGTGACTTCCCTGGCATTCCTTTTATTTGTGATGCAGTTGTTTTTGAACGGGATCTGGACTCCCGTATTTTTTGGTCTGAAAAATATTGAAAGCGCTTTTTATATCATTGTCACTCTCTGGATTTTTACGTTATTGACAATTATCGCGTGCTGGACGGTCAGCCTTGCCGCGGCTGTCCTGCTTTTGCCTTATTTTGCCTGGATTTCCTTTGCCGCTTTGTTGAACTTCAAAATCTGGCAACTGAATAAAAAGTCCTGGTTCCCTTTCCATTTTTAAAGAACGGTCTATGGATAGATTCATCAAGGTCGGGTATTTTCTGGGTTTTGCCGTCGTGGCCATCGGCTCGTTTTTTGCACTGTTCATGAGACCGCAGATTCCGCCGATTGAAAGTTCTCAGCAGCAGACGCAAGTCTTTACGCAGTATGCGTCAACGGTTACGGAGCAGACACAAGCAACGATCCAGCCGACCCAACAAGTTACCGTTCAACCCTTGCTGAGTCCCCCACTTCCAGACGCTCTTTCTCGCGTTACCAAAAAGACGTTCGGCTTGTATGTATCGCCGGGAAACTCTCCGGTGAGTCCGGAAAAATTCCAGGGCTATCATACCGGCGTGGATTTTGAAACTTTTCCCGACGAACAGGAGGTTGACGTTCCCGTGAGCGCGGTCTGCAGCGGTCCGCTCGTGATGAAAAAGGTCGCGACCGGCTATGGCGGCGTCGCCGTCCAGCAATGTACGCTCGACGGCCAGGATGTCACCATCGTCTACGGTCATCTCCGTTTTACCAGCATCAAACCCGCGGTCCACGACCAGCTCCAGGCCGGTCAAACGTTCGCGGTTCTGGGGACGGGCTACAGCAGCGAAACCGACGGTGAACGTAAACATCTTCACCTGGGAATTCACAAAGGCACGACCATCAATATTCTGGGGTACGTTCAAACCAAGGCAGCTTTAAGCCAATGGCTGGACGCGACGAAGTACCTTTCATTTTAGTGCCTTGCGTGTTGAAAGTGACACTTCACACTACGGAGTTAATGACTCGGGCGGGGGTGGAGTGCTCGATTGGTTCGAAGATGACTGAGGAGCTGTTTGATTCGACGGTGCGCTTGGAACAATTTCCGAAGGGGGTGGAGCAGACGTCGATGTGTTTGATGTTGATGTTGTCGATGACGTTGGAGTTGTCGACGAAGGCTGTGACGGGATCACCGGATCCTGAGGGGATGATGTGTCAGTCGGGGCCGCCGGCTGAGGCTGCGGAGAAAACTGATCTTGAGGTGCGTTTGGCGGCGGCTTAGAACTGTCCGAGGAAGGCGGCTGGGGAGCCGGAGCTATCGAGATTGTTTCCTGCGGTGTGCCGGAGGCATGAACTTTCACTTTCGGGTGTGTTTCCTGTGTCGGCGTCGACTGTTGAGAGAGGCCGTCAACGGGACAATGGAGCATGTAAAAATCACGGGTAAAGAGCTGGTCCAGGGTGATCGATGAAAGATCCGGCTGGGTGCTTGCCTCCTGGGTCGAAGAGAGCGCGAGCTGCTCCTGGGTCGAAGCCTGGGTGTGCTGTTGGGAAGCTTGAGCAGTCGATGTGGACGAAGTTCCTAGCAGCGGCGCCGTGGATACCTGGCCGGGCTGTGAAAGGATTGCCACCGTATTGTCTCCGTAGATCGTCTTGAGATCCATGCAAAGATTTTCAACGTTGTAGCATGCGGTGTTGTTACCGAGATCTTCCTCAAGGGAGGCCTGTTTATCCTTCAGAGTCTGAAGCATGTCCGGCGTTGTTCCGGGATCTTTTCCGGCTTTGTCGCGCAGGTCATTGAGGAAAAGAAGCTGCCATTTGAGCGAATCGCAGGTTGAGAGTGTACGTCCGCAGGTTTTGTCTTCGGATTTCTGGACGACGAGATTAAAATATTGGTCCCAGGTTTTGGTTTGCTGTGCCTGGGCTATGCGATCATCATAGACCGCGCAAGGTGAACAATTATTTTGTTCGGCAACTGCCTGGAGCTGTGTTTTCTTGCTAATATCAGCGGGGTCAATACTCTGACCGAGGGTGAGGATCTGATCGCTGAGCTGGGCACACGTCGTACACTGTACCGGTTGGATCCCTGCCGTCGGCTGAGTATATGCATCCGGCAGATTCAGGTCAAAGTAGTTGTTGTTGATGTCGCATGCGCAGCGGCTGCTGATCGGGTCCATTACCTGTCCGGTCGGGCAGGCGTTGAGGGTAATCTGGGTGATATTGGAAAGATCCGTGATTTGAGATGTCTGCTGGCTTTCGGCCCGGGTTTGTTCCTGCGTCGGAGTAACGGCAGGGGTTTCAAGGTTCGACGGTTGTTCAGCGGCACCCTTCAACTGTTCAGGATTCTGCGGCGGTGGATTGAAAACCCCGCTGGAGTACAAACCGATGGCCGTCCCTGCAAGCATCAAGACCACGACGCCGGCCACGATCCATTTCATGGAACCAGAATGAGCCTTTTGGAGCGGTGCTTCAACGGATTGAGAAGCAACGGCTTCCACGGAAGCGGGTTCGCTTGCAGGAGCCGGCTGGGGAGGTTCCGGGTGAGCTTCAGATTCGGGCGGGGCCTGTGGTTCCAGTACTTTATCTGACTGTTGAGCCTCTTGTGGTTGGACAGGAGTCGGTTCACTGACCGGGGCTTGTTCCTGAGGCTGAAGGGTTGCCGGCTGGGATGTTGTCGCCGGCTGGCTGTCATCAAGTGAAAAGACCTTCACCTGCTGTTCTTGAGGTTGAGGAGCTGAAGGCTGGGACGGTTCCGTCTGCTGCATTCCTGACTGTTCTTCGTTCTCCATTATTTTTTATTTTAGGTATCGTTAAATTATAACATAAAATATGCTTTTAAACAATTTAAAAGGCCCTGATGTTCAGGGCCTTTCGTGTTGTATTGAAGCCATTTTTCTAAGCTTTCACTCCGAGGCTCAGATACGGGAGGATAGCTGCCAAAAGGATCATGAGAATCGTGGCGATTCCCACGGCTTTAATGATCTTCTTTTGTCTCCTGGTGTGCGTGCTCATGCTTGTTGAGGTTACTGAACAGTACCGGTGACCAGAATGTCCATGGTGAAGCTATCAACGACGTTCTGGTTGTCGGCCACCTCCAATTTTACAGTATAACTTCCTGCGTTGGCAAAGGTATGGGTCGGCTTTCGGGTTCTGGAGGTCTGTCCATCGCCGAAATCCCAATTGTAACTTGCAACAGTGCCGGTCGAACAGCGTGGATCAAAATCCACGGTCAACGGTGCTGCACCCTGTGTCGTGCTTGCTTCAAAACAGGATTTTAAAGGCACCGGGCGTACGTTGACCTGTGTTTGAGCGGTTGACTTGGACCCGTCGGATGCGATGGCTGTTACCTTCGCGGTAAATGTTCCGATCTGATTGTATTTGTAGGTAACCTTGGAAACGTCGATGCGTTTCGGTGTACCGTCGCCGAAGTCCCATTCATAACTGACGATCTGTCCAGTTGGATAGCTCGATCCCGAAGCGTCGAAGGTCACGGTCAATGGAACGACACCCTCAATCGGATCCGCGACCACGCGGGCCTGAATTCCCTGAGCAGCGACTTTCACAACCATGACCGTACTTGCGGTTTTATTTTGAGCATCATAAACGGTGAGGGTCGCGTTGTAGGTTCCGGCCGTGTTATACACGTAGCTTACCTGTTTTCCTGAATCGTCGATCTTGCCGTCTCCGTCAAAATCCCATTTGTAATCGACGATGGACCCGTTGTCTTCCTTGCTCGGGGAGCCGTCGAAATTCACCTGGAACGGAACGGTGCCGCTGATATAGCCGTCTCCCTGTTTTGCTTCGGTTGGAACGGTCGTAAAAGACGCGATCGGTGCTCCGGTCGGTTTTTCAAGCGTAAGGGTTTGCGTCGTCTGGTTCTTGGTTCCTTTGGCGTCAGTAACGGTCAAACTTACGACGTAATCGCCCGGATCTTTATAAACGTGCGTTGCGGTACGGGTGGTGGCGTGAGGAGTCTGATCTCCGAAATCCCATTCGTAACTGTTAATCTGACCGTTCGGGCTGGAAGATTTTTCACCTGAAAAATTGTATTGGGTTCCGGTGTAGTAGTGCCCGTCCTGTGTGGGAACATCAATCACCGCTGTCGGAAGGTTCGGTCCCTGGACGGTGATGTCGTGGGAAATTACCGCGTACTGTCCGGTGTTATCGGTTACGCGAAGGTTCACGGTGTAGGTTCCGACTTTGTCAAAAGTGTGCTGGATGGTCGCCCCGGAACCGCCGTTAAAAGTATTGGTATTGTCAAAATCCCAATCGTAAGCCTGAATTTCACCGGCGGGAGCACTCGATGCGGAAGCGTCAAAACTGACGTTCAACGGTGCGGGACCGGTATCCGGTGTCGCCGTAAAGTCGGCGTTCAGTTTCACGTTGGAAATGGTGACGATGGTACTGAAAGTCTGGGTCGTCTCTTCTCCGGTAGCTGAGTTTTGAAGGTCGACGTTCACCTTAACGTCAAAGCGTCCGTTGTTTTTTCCGCGGTCTTTATAGGTATGGGACGGAGACTGGACCGTGGAAGTTTCCCCATCGCCAAAATCCCACAAAAAAGCCAAAATCTGGTATGTCCTTGTATCGAGCGGAAGTTTGGTCCCGTCAAACTTGATGGTTACGGGAGCGGTGAGTCCGAGTGTTGTCGCGGGGTCGGTAACGATTCCGACCTGTTGCGTCTGTTGAGGTATGATGACTTTTTTGGAACTCATGTAGAGATAAATTCCAACCCAGATGAAGACCATGAAAATAAGGAGCAAACCCGAAGCACCAGCCAGGGTCAAACCTCCTTTGCGGCCTTCCTTGTCTTCTTTTCTGGCCATTGCCGCGCGGAAAATACCCACGATGGCAATGATGAAAAGGATGATCGAGAAGAATCCAAAAATAACATTCACCAGGGTGATGAGCGAGTTGATGAATGTTGCAGGGTCAAGGCCGAGTGATCTTGCCATGGCGTTATCCCCTGTCGGCGAAGTTTGGGCTACGAAAATAAGTACAAAAAGAACAAACAATAAAATCGAACATCCAAAACATCCAACAGTCCAATACAAAAGCCTTCTGGCGCTTGGCGGTTTCCGTACGCCGGGTTTTTGTGCGCCGGGCTGGCCGGGACGCATTCCCGGGCGCATTGGTTGGCCTGGGCGCTGCATCTGTGGCTGCATAGGGCGCTGTTGATATTGCGGCTGTTGCATGGCCGGCCTTTGCATTTGCTGTTGTGGCTGCTGCTGCATTGGTTGAGCAGGCCGCTGCATTTGCGGCTGCATTGGTTGCTGCGGCTGCATCCCCGGCTGTTGGGGTTGTTGGGCACCGCCGCCTGTGGATGGCACTCCGCCTGAACTTTGATTGCCGGGATTATTTGGATTTGTTTCTGGCATGTTTCTTTTTGTTTAAGGTATTTATAATAAATATACCAAAACCGCCTACAGATACAAGCAGGAGCGGCCAATCGACCACTTCATACCCGGAAAGCACGAACGCCTGGAGTTGGTTCGCAGGTTGTCCTCCTCCGCCTGTTGGTGTTGGCGTTGTTCCGGCCGGTGCCGGCTGCGGATCAAAGACGATGCTTTTGTCCACGGTTTTTTTATTGCCGGCGGCATCAACGACAGTAAGCCTTACGCTGTCAACACCGTAGCTTCTAAAAAACGGCGTCGTCCAGCTTCCCGGCTTATCGGTCTTGTAATCTTCATCGTCGGCAGGATTTCCGTTGCCGTTGGAATCGTAAAAGATGTTTTTATCAATAATATAGGAGGTGATGTTTCCCTGTGATCCTGAAAAATCCAGGGTAACGTTCGCACTGTCCCCTTGCAGGTGGACCTTCCCGTCCGCCACACTCGTTGCCGGCGTGGTAATCAAACGGGCATCCAGAGGTGCGGCCTGTTGTGTTTGAACAGCAACCGGAGCTTTCACATTCACGAAGTTCGTGACGGAGTTGCTGCTGCCCTGATCGTCGGTGACGGTGAGTTTTACCCTGTAAATACCGTAATCGGGATATTCGAAGGTCGGTGCGGCGTCACTGGACTGGATATCGTTGTCCTTGATGCCGTCTCCGTTCGAATCAGTATTGACGTCAAAATCCCAGGCGTACGTTTTCAACGTTGCGCCGTTTTCAGTATCAGCCTTCGAGTTGTTGGTGAACTGGATTTTCTTGCCGTCGAGCTGAGTAGAGGTGAAGGCGGCGACCGGCGGTCCTGATGCGGCATCAACGAAAATCGTTACCGGATCGGAAATCGATTCGGCACCATTGTTGTCGCGGACCTTCAAACGGACCTTAAATCCGTTTTTGTTCGGATTCTTGAAGGTATAGCTCACATTGGCCTTGTCGTAAGTCTGGTCTCCCGGATCGGTATATCCCTGACCTTCAAAATTCCACATATAACTGACGATCTTGCCGCCTTTGTCCGGATCGGTTGAACTTGAACTGAAGTTCACGCTGTCTCCGACAAAAATGTTGGTATGATCCACGCTGAATTTGGAGATCGGAGCTTTGTTCGGACCATTGGTAACGTCGATACTCGGAATCAAAGCTTCATTGAAATCTTTGCTGGAATCAAATTTGTCGTTTTCGTTGTCGGTGGCGATCACCCCGAATTTATAGGTTTTTTTCTGACCTTCTTCACCGTTGGTTCCGATGGTCATGGTCACGCTCGGGTTCTGGTTGATCTGGACACCAAGCTGGGTCCCGGGATCGTTCACGTCATAATACCACCACTTGTAACTGACGATTTTCCCGTCGGGATCTATCGCTCCCTGAGCTGACACATTGACTTGTAGCGGAGTCACAAGGTTGGCACTTATCGGAATAGCACTTATGCCACTGATGACCGGAGGCAGTCGTTTGATGCTGATCGTCACGGTGTCTTCCGGTGAAGATTTTCCAGTATCGATATCTGAAACTTTCAATTTAACGGTAAAATTTTTGGATTTCTGGTCACCGATATCTTTAAAGGTATGTGTTACGGTTTTCTTGTCACTCTTCGGACTGCCGTCACCGAAATCCCAACTATAGTTGAGGTTGCGACCGGTACCATCGATATTCAAAGATTTACCGGCGTCAAAGGTAAAGACCGAGGTACGATTTCCTTCGATTGTACTGCTGGTATCGCTGATATTCTGGCCATCCATATTGACGCTGATGGCGGCGATGGCACTGTCGGACGAACCTATGAAGACTTTGCGATATGTTGCATTGCCATTATCCTGCGTATCGTAAACGGTGAGTTTCGCCTTGAATGCTCCGGCCTGGGTGTAGGTGTGCTTAACGACCGCGACGCCACCTGTGATATTCCCTTCTTCTTTGCCATTATCACCGGTATCGATTCTGTAAGCGACCCCATTGTCACTTTTTACGTTAAAAGTCACGTCAGCGCTGCCATCCACAAGCTGAGCTGTCAGCGGAGATCCATCATCGCTCCAACCGACATCGAGATCGTTGGTAACAGTTAGCTGCTGTTCCTGTGGAACGCTGTTGTTCGGATCCGCAGGATCCTGGACGTCGAGCGTTACGGTGTAGTTGCCTTTCTTGAGTTTGATTTGGATACGGCCGTCGGCATCATTGTAACCGTTTGTTCCTTCGTTGCCGAGCTGGATACAATCGCTTCCGGTGGTTTCGTAGCCTCCAGTGCCACCCGTATTTGCTTTATAATAGGTGCAGTCGCCGGGAGCGGCATTTACTTCCCATTTATACTGAAGTTTTTCATCAGGAGTTCCGTCAGGGTCGTAACTCCCCGTACCGTCGAGGCTGTAAAGGTTGGGATGGGTCGGATCCGTGTTCTTAGCAATGAACTGTGCGACCGGAGGTTTGGATTTCATTTTGAGCGGGATGTCGGTCGTGGCAGTAGTACTGCCGTTATCGACTGTAAGCCCCACATCGTAGCTTCCCGGTGCGTTGAAGGTATAATTGAAAGCGTCGGCCGTTTGGACCGGAGGCGTGAAATCTGTCGGAATGGTTCCTTGGCTGTTTTTGAGCGTCCAGTCGTATTTCGTAATCGGGCCGCCGTCGCTGGCCGAGAGAGACTGGAACTGGTACTGGTCACCAAGTTGGCCGAACTGTCCCGGCGTGACCTGGATTCTGGATACGAGCGAACTGACGATGACATTAAAAATCTTACGGTCAACGATGCCGCGATCGTCGGTCACTTCCAAAGTGACGCGGTAGGTTCCTTCTTTATTATATTTAACGCCCTGGACGGTGGACTTGCTGTCGGGCGGACCTTCCTGAGTATTATCGGGGTTGGTTTTATCTCCGAAATCCCATTTTACTTTGGCCTGGCCTCCGGCATTTTTGAGAAGGATATCGCCTTTGGCGCCGACTTTCGTATTTGAAGCGTCAAACTTGATGCCCTGCTGTGCTTCGGTCAATGTGATCGGAAGATTCTGCATGTTGGTTGTCTGTACTCCGTTGGTATATGCGGATAATATTAACGGTTCCTGGACGTCTGAAACATTTGCCGTCAATGCAATCTGTGCGACGGCCGGTTTCACAATGATGGTCTGATAGGCAATGCCGTCTGCCGGCTGCTGTTCTCCTTTGCCCTGATCTGCTTTCGGTGCTTTGATGCTGAGTTTAACAATGTAGGTGCCAGGGTTCTGGAAAACATGGGTCACTCCTGCACCGATTGCCGTGTTGTCGGCACTACCGATATCACCAAAATCCCACTGGTAACATCCGTTCTGTGATCCGCTGTTACAGTTGGCGTTTGCCGCCGGATCGATGGTGTGGTTGTTGGGATCAAGTGACTTGAGACCGTCGAAGTTGACCGGCAACGGGGCGTTGCCTTCGGTCTTGTCCGCGGTAATAACGGTATAAACGAACTGGAGATCTTTCACGAGGTCGTACAGTTTGCTGAGATCGTTCACGACCTGGAGAATTGCCGCATTGTTCGGTGTTCCTGCAATGGTATAGGCTGGCGTAGCCTGGGCAAATGCCTTATTCACAAAAAGTTGCATCCATCGAGAAGGATTCACGAATGCAGTTGCCGGAAGATTCGGCACGAGCTGTTTGAGGTCTCCCAGGACGATCGTGAATTGATTGTCCACCGCCGGAAGAGCCGCCGCCTGTTTGATCTGGTTCTGTAATTTCAAGAGTGTATCGTTGGCTTTGACCACAGCCTGGGCGAAATCCTGTTTGTTGGCCTCAGTCATACCGGCAGTCCCGAATTGTGCATCAAACTCGCTTTTAATATTGTCGTAGTTCACTCCCAGGTCTTTCCAAAAAGAAGACCAGTCTGTGGTTTGTTCTTTGCTGTTAGCGATCTGATCCAGTGCCGAGTTGGAGAGATTGATGTATTTATCGATCAAGACAAGTCCGGCCTGTCCCTTTTCCGCGATCTGGCTTAAGGCACCGGCTTTCGTGATGATATTAATCAGAATCTGGCGTTTTTGCTGGAGATTTGACTTAAAGGAATTCGCGTCACTGGTTCCGAGAATGCTCGAAAAAGCATCGACATTGGAAAGTGTCGCGAGATCTGTATTGATTTCACTGTAGTTCTGGTACGCGGTGACGAAATCACGTGCGACCGTCTGGACCACGCTGCCGGCATACGCGAAGAGTGCCTGACGCTGTGCGTTCTGGTCTCCCGTTCCGCTCGGTGCTGAACCGTTATTTGCTCCCTGATCTGTTCCACCTCCTGCGAGAAGTACGGTGTTCACCAACGCAAACGATGACAGGATGATCAAAATACCGATAATGGCATAGGTCAGAGCTTTTTTGCCTTTCCCTGCCTGTTCTTCCTTCCCGGCTGCGGTAACGTAGAGAAAACCTCCGTAAATCACCACCACCACAGCGATGATGCCGAGGAATCCGAGTCCGAAGTTCACGACGTTCTTGATGTACTGGCGCAGGTCTGTGTTCTGGGCCAGGCCCGGAGCGTACTGTGACGCTTCAGGAGCGGAAAGTGTTCCGCTGAATTCGGTAAAACTGGTGGTTTCGGTTCCGCAGGAGAAGAACCCTCCAGTACTTTGGGAGATGTCGCCGCAAAGATCCGCGAAAGCGAAACTCGGCAGTGCGAGGGACAGGAATGCCGTCAACGACAGCAGAATTGCCAGTATTTTGTGTTTGTATGGTGTGGTGGTACCCATAGGTGAGTTTTAAATTTTTATTTATCTAAGTATTTTAGCACACAAACGGCCTTTTGTTCAATTACGGACCGACGGTGCCGCTTGTGGGAAGTCCGACCGGCGCGCCTGTTCCCGCCGGCGTTGCCCCTGTTGAAGGGCCGATCTGGTTTTCCAGCTTGACGGTCGTGTTGACGATGCCGAACGCGGCCATGGCCAATAGTAAACCGATCGTTGCTTCGATAATGACTTTTTTCGCTTTTCCCGTAGCTTCTTCGTTTCCGAAAGCCGTGACATAAATGTAACCGCCATAGACATACATGACCGCGGCGATGGTCGTCAGGAATCCTGAAATGAAGTTGGTGATGTTGATAATGAGCATTTTGGTTTTTTCCACGTCCGGAAGCTGGCTTCCCTGTTGCGGGAAGAGCACGTCTTTGACGCCGAATTCGGCGACGCCGATAAGCATGAGGCCCAGGACGGCATAAATGATCTGACGTTTTGATTTCGCCATAACTTCTTCGTTTCCACCGCTGCTGAGGTAACGAAAACCTGCAATCACGATCATCAATACAGCAACGGCACCCGAGAAATAGGCCATGACTTCATAAATACCCTTGATCTGTGCTGAACCGGCCTGAGCAGCCTGTTGCAGTGTCGACTGACTGCTGAAAATTTCGCCCTGCTGCCCGAAGAAAACCTGGGTCACAAACTCATTGGCGACGATAATAACGATCAATCCGATAATAGCGAATTTGATGTGATTTTTCTGTTTTTGCGCTTCTTCTTCGGTTGCTTTTCCGCCTGAGGTCACCAAACGCACTCCGGATATGATAATGGTAACGACCGCCACCGTTCCCATGGCGTATTTCGCAAAGTCCACGGCGTAGTAGATGGCACTGGTGATTCCGCTCGCTCCCGCTTCAATCGATGCGTTGGCGTGACCGGATGTTTCATAGCCGGGCAGGCTGGTCTGGTTTCCGACGTTGCGGATAATATCCGAAGCCGTCTGCGCGTTGGCCGGCACCACCAGCGTCAGCGCAACGCTCGTGGTGACCACGAAGAGCAACAGCGGTGCAAAAACGTATTTCCAGATTGAGGTGAGTCGGTTTTTCATTTTCGTTTGTTGTTTGTTGAGTTTTTTTATTGACCGGTGGGCTGGGTGACGGTTCCCACTCCACCCTGGAAGCTTCCGGAAATGATGGTACTTACGATGGCGAAGGCGGCGTACATGATCAAGATCCCGGCGATGACGGCGAAAATGAGGCGTTTGGCTTTCCCCTGGCGCTCTTCGTTGCCTGCTGCGGTAATGTACATGAATGCGGCATAAAGAAGCATCAGAATCGCCACAGGAGTGGCAATGGTGACGACGAGATTGGTGAATCCCGTTATTTCACTTACGCCCTGTGCGGCGTCGAAGCCGGGGGCGGCGCCGCCGACGCTCGGATATTTACTGAGATCGATCTTGTAAAAGACGGTATTGATGGCGGAATCTGCCATGATGATGAAAAGCAACCCGAGAATTCCGTAAAAAAGCGACTTCTTGTCCTCGGCAAGTTTTTCCTCGTTTCCCGCGGATGTGATCAAACGAAGACCGCTTCGGATAACCGAAAACACGGCGACGCTTCCGATGAGATACTTGATGAAGGTGATGATGAACTGCGTGCGTTGGTTGAAGAGCGTCGCGGAACGGACGATGGCGTTCGGTCCGTTCAAAAATCCTCCCTGCGTACAGGGCTGCTGGGTAATAAAATCTTTTCCAGTGCTTGAGCATCCCACGTTGAAAATTCTGGCAAGGTCTCCCGCGAAACCCACGACGGCAAGACCAATGATGGCGTACATGATGTTTCTTTTCTGGGTCGTATATTCTTCTTCGTTTCCCTGCGCGATGACCAGACGTATACCCGCGTAAACCAACAGTGCGACTGCCACGGCTCCGATGATGTAGCGAACGTTATTCACGACCGCCACCATGAGGTTGTCGAATTTTTCATCGGCGGTGCTCCCGGCGACCTGGGGAAGATTCGCATAATTTGAAGCGTCGGGAATAGGAAGAAGCGACGTGCTGTCCTGCGCCTGAGCACTGACGAGTACCGGAGCCGACAAGCTTGTCAGCACGGCGGCCATCAGAGCGAGTGCGAGAAAAAATTGTTTCAACGTCTTCATACGCGCTTACAAAAATACAAAAATATCTTTTAATTATAGCAGAAAAAGGTCATTTTTGCAAAGGTGGTTTGGCGGATGATGTATAATATTTTAGAAAGTTTCCTTCAGCTCATTTGAAGTTATGTCTCCCATCAAAATTCTTGTTTTCATGCTCTTCGTCATCTTCGGACTGGCAATTTTCCCCATGATGATTTCTGTTTTCTTGTTCCTTGAAACCGCCATCGGCAATCAGGATCTGGGAATCGTCGCTTTCCTGAGGGAACAGTACTGGTACGTCGTCGCTGGCGTGTGGATATTCGCAGCTGCCGGAATAGCGTTCGCTTTGCCCGCGATGCTCAAGAGCGGTTTTTTTAACGACATCGACAGCGATGATAAAAAATAAAATTTTCCAGGCACAATTTCCTTGCCATAAGAACAAATCCGCTGTATATTTCTCTCGTTTCGGGGGCTTTTTAACTGCACACTTTTTTTCTACTTGTAACCATGTCAGAACCTAAGTCAGAATCCAAAAAATCCAAAAAAAATCCCATCGTCGCATACTTTCAGGACAGCTACGAAGAACTGAAAAAAGTGACTTGGCCTACAAGAAACCAGGCGATAAAGCTTACATTCATCGTTATCGGTTTTTGCGTGGTACTCGCATTTTTCCTTGGAGCTCTCGATTTCGCATTCAACTACGGCTATCGCGCGCTCGTGGATTATTCAACCAAGGTCGCTCCGCCGACAACCACCCAAACTCCCGTGACGAACCAGGTTGCTACCGGCGAACCGACTTCGACCGTCGATCTTTCCAAGTTAAAGGTTGAACCGACTTCTGCTCCGGTCAGTGATGTCACCGTTACTCCGGGTTCGACTCAACAATAATCTTAATTTCGTCCACACTATGCCAAAACAAGCACCCGGTACAGGCCGCCATTGGTATGTTGTCCACACCTACTCTGGGTATGAAGATGCGGTGAGGGAAGCACTTCTCCAGCGCGTTGAATCTTTGGGAATGCAGGATTTGATTTTCGATGTCGTCGTTCCGAAAGAGACTCAGATCGTCATTAAAAAGGGAGAACCAAAGACTGAAAAGAAACGCATTTTTCCGGGTTACGTTCTTGTGGACATGATCGTGACCGATGATTCCTGGTATGTTGTCCGCAATACTCCGAACGTCACAGGATTCGTCGGTGCTGGAACCACTCCGGTTCCGGTTTCTCCAGAAGAGTTCCAACTCGTAAAAAAACACATGGGTGAGGCCGAACCCAAGTTCAAGATCGATTTTGCTGTCGGTGACCATGTGGTCATTCTTGACGGTCCTTTCGTCAACTACGACGGCGTCGTGAACAAAGTCGATGAGGAGAAAGGCAAAATCAAGGTACTCATTACGATTTTCGGTCGTGAAACGCCCGTGGAACTTGATTTTACCCAGGTCAAGAAAAAATAAACTTCCGGAAGATCAGAGCACCGCGAATCTGGAGCTTTGTTTGGCTTTTAACCTCCGGCATGAACAAATTTACTCTTTTCACACTTTTTCTTTCTTCGATCATCATCGTGATCGTCGCGGAAATTCTTGTGAACGAATATTTGCGAACTCCCTACAGTCTTGAAGGTGCCGCAAATATTTTTCAGGCCCAACAGGCGGATTCCCCTTCCCAACAAACCGCCACGGCCGCCCAGGGTTCAAGCCAGGCTGTTGCAGCTTCTTCGGGCTCGTTAAGCATTGAACTCCTTCAAAAATCCGGTCTTCAGGACTATACCCTTCAATCCCAACCATACGGAGGCGAGCTACTGGACAAGATTCCTTTCACCGATTTGAACTTCATTCCAACCTTTGAATCCCACCTGATGAAAAACCAGGTGGCACGGGTGGCAAGTTTCTACGAGTTCCAGCCCGGTTCGATCCAATCGGCCCAGGAAGTTTACAACCTGCTGAAACAGAAAACTTCAAGCGAAGTCGGAGTCATTCTCAACGAGACGAACAGTTTCGAAGACCAGTCCTTTTACGTGAACTATTTCGAGTATCCAGACAAGGTGTTTTTGGTCTTCCGCAAAGGCACAAATGTCTTCGCCTATACCTACAGCAAGGAACTGCACCCGCAGATCACGAAACTGATCGGACTTTTATAGCTTGAATCAGGCCAAATGCACTTGCTTTTGGCATTAAAAATCATTAGAGTGTTTTGGCAAAAACTGTTACGCTTTGCTTCAAAAACGCTTCTTTTCATTTCATAGTTTTTAATCCCCGAAAAGGTTATGGCAAAAGAACTACTTACCGTCATCAAACTCCAGATTGCCGCAGGGAAGGCAAATCCGGCACCTCCGATCGGCCCAGCTCTCGGTCAGCACGGCCTGAACATTCCCGATTTCTGCAACAAATTCAACAACGCGACCAAAGCCATGGGAGACACCATCGTCCCCGTTGAAATCTCTGTCTTCAAGGATAAGAGTTTCACCTTCATCATGAAGACCCCTCCGGCTTCGATACTCATTTTGAAGGCTCTCGGCCTGCAGAAAGGTTCCGGCGAACCCAACAAGAATAAGATCGGCACGATCACCAAAGCCCAGCTGCGTGAGATCGCCGAGAAGAAAATGCCCGATCTCAACTGTCACGATGTTGAAGCGGCTATGCGCACCGTTGCCGGTACAGCCCGAAATATGGGCGTGAAAGTCGAAGAGTAATCTTCTTTCTATTTTTCCATGCCAAACGTCAAAGCACAGCAAAAACCCAAAGGTGGCGCCATGCGGATCATCCGCAACGTCTATCTTTATCTCGTCACCCTTATCGGGCTGATCACTTTCATTTTCGGCTCGGTCGGGATCATCAATAATGTGCTGCAGCGCTACGTTTTCCAGGTTGATCAGGGCAGTATTTATACCGCTCCGGTCTATCCGGGATACCGGGACCAGTGTTCGTCCTCTTATCCGGACCCGAATGATCCACAGGGGAAAATGATGATCTCGCCAACCACTCAGGAGATTACTGACTGCAGAAAATCCCAAGACGAACAGAACAAGCGTATCAACGATTCAAATTTCGGACGTGACCTCTCGATTTCTCTGGCTCAAATTGTCATCGGTCTTCCCATCTGGCTCTTCCACTGGGGCATTATCCAGAAAGAGTACCGACGGAGGGAAGAACATGAAGTATAATTTTTCATTATCACAGTGGGAGGCCCCGAAGGCCGTTATCACCACGCAATCACACTTTATTATGTCCAAACACGGTAAAAAATACGAAGCAGCGGTCAAGCTGACCGAAGGAAAAACTGCTTACACCATTGATGAAGCAATCGGGCTTTTGAAGAACACTTCCACGACGAAGTTTGATCCGAGTTGCGAAATCCATATCCGCCTCGGAGTCGACCCGACCCACGCCGACCAGATGGTTCGTTCCACGGTCGCTCTCCCTCACGGGACCGGTAAAAAAGTCCGGGTGATCGCTTTCGTCGGCGAAGATAAGGTCAAGGAAGCAACGGCTGCCGGAGCATCACGAGCCGGAATGGAAGACCTGATCAACGACATCAGCAAAGGGTTCCTTGATTTCGACGTTGCCGTTGCGACGCCTGACGCCATGAAAAATCTCGGAAAAATCGCAAAAATTTTGGGAACCAAAGGTCTCATGCCAAATCCAAAAGCCGGGACCGTAACCGTTGAAATCGCTAAAACCATCGGTGAGATCATCAAGGGTAAGGTTGAGTACCGCACCGACAAACAGGGACAAATCCACCAGATCTTCGGAAAAGCTTCCTTCAACGAACCAGATCTGAAAGCGAATTTCATCACTTTCGTCAAAGCGGTTACCGACAACAAACCGGCCGCCGTGAAAGGAACGTACATCAAGAACATCAGCGTCGCCAATTCCATGGGGCCGGGCATCACGCTGGATGTCAGCGACGTTATGTCAGCCGTAAAATAGTGTTTCAATTGAAGAAAAAAGAGCCCGACATATCGGGCTCTTTTTTGATCTCTTCATTGAGTTCTACTGTACTTGTTGACTGACGCTTACCGCGCCTTCCGATCCGCATTTATCATAGACCAAATTATCGTAACTGGTCTGACCGGGCGGATAATAGATTTCATAGCTTTCACCGTTCTTGCAGTTGACGATGATGGTGTTGTCGTCTTTGGTCTGTACGTTTTCGACCGTAGAGGATTTCTCAAGATCGCGAATGTTATTGTCGAGGCTGCTGTGTCCGCTTCCGAAATAGTATATCGCCGCGATCAGAGCAATTCCAAGAGCGATAAACAAGGGAAGATATTTTTTCAATTCATCTTTGTGCATGATAGAAGTTTACCATGCGAGGTTTTCACCACCAATGAAAAAATTTTCGTGCAATATTGCTCATTGTACGCTAAGGTGGATGAAGATTTTTTCGTTCTCCATGAAAGTGAAGATTCATCGCGTCGACAAAGGCCTTCCACTGCCGGTTTATGAAACCGAAGGTGCGGTCGGTTTTGATATCCTTGCCCGAGAAAACGTCACCATACCGCCACGAAACGTCGCTCTTATACCAGGAAACATCATCGTGGAGGTTCCCGAGAACTACATGCTTGTCGTGGCATCGCGCAGTTCAACACCCAAAAAAAAGGGCCTCTTAACGCCTCACGGCATCGGCATCATCGATCATGACTACTGCGGTCCGGAGGACGAAATTAAGATCCAGGTTTATAATTTTCTGGACCAGGGTGTTATCATCCAACGTGGAGAAAAGATTGCCCAAGGGGTTTTCGTCCATATTGATAAGTTTGACTGGGACGAGACGGAAGCCATGCAAAAAACCAGCCGAGGCGGTTTTGGGAGCACAGGAGGACATGCTGAATAATTTTCTTATACTTGTATAATATTTTTATACATGAGGAAAGGCCTTTTTATAGCAGTATACGGGGTAAATAATATAGGAAAATCTACACACTGCAGAATTCTCAGTGAACGTTTAAAACGTGAAGGGTACGACGTCGTCACGCTTAAATATCCGATTTATGATCTGGAACCGACTGGTTCCCAGCTCAATGCCATTTTAAGGGGCGGAGAGAAGCAGGATATCCTTGAAGAAGAGCTTCAAAGGCTTTTTACACAAAACCGCAGGGATTTTGAACCTCAACTCAGGAAATACCTTGATGAAGGTAAAATCGTCGTGGCCGAAGACTACACGGGAACAGGTATTGCCTGGGGTATGGCGAAGGGCCTTTCACTGGAAATGATGGAGAAATTGAATGAAGGACTGCTCAAGGAAGATTTTTCGCTGCTCATGATCGGTCATCGTGATGTTCACGCAACGGAAAAGCATCATATCCATGAGCAAAATTCTGAATTACTTTCATCTGTGAGTAAAATTTTTGTTCAGCTTGGAGAGCGTTACCATTGGCATTTTATCCAGCTCCAACAAGGCATACCTGACACCGCGGACCTGATCTGGAAGAGCGTTCACGATTTTCTTCAGCAGCACCATCGTCAATAGCATTGGTTTTTCCCTCAGCTTTCCTTGAAATTCGCACCTTAAAGTGTTAGCATTGCAGCGCTTTCTCTTTTTGAGATCTCTTCATTTTTTCGTTTCTCCATGCAGCTCCTGGATGGAAAAAAGGTCGCCTCGGAACTTTACACTAAACTCCAAGGGAAAGTTGCGGCCTTACAAGAGAAGGGACTCACTCCCAAACTGGTTATCGTTTTAGTCGGAGACGACCCGGCATCTTTATCGTACATCAAACAAAAACGCAAAGCGTCGGAACTGACGGGAATCGTTTCCGAGCTCATGCATTTACAACCGGATGAGGTTGATACCGAGAGTATGATCGAACTCGTCCAAAAATTGAACAATGATCCTGATGTCAACGGTTTTATCGTGCAGCTTCCCCTTCCCAAACATGTGGATACGCCGAAGGTTCTCAAAGCGGTGGATCCCAAAAAGGACGTTGACGGTTTTACCGCCTATAACCTGGGAAAAATGTTTTTGAGCACAGAATTTGAAGACCTGGCTCCCTGCACCCCGCTCGGGGTCATCCGCCTACTGGAATACTACGATATCGCCGTACGGGGCCTTGAAGTGACGATGGTCGGAGCAAGCAATACTGTGGGAAAGCCTCTTGCGATCATGCTTCAAAACCGGGGAGCCACGGTGACGATATGCAACAGCAAAACCAAGGACCTTGCATCTCATACCAAGTCAGCGGATCTTTTGGTTGTGGCCGTCGGTAAAGAAAAACTTATCACCAAAGATATGGTCGCAGACGGAGCCGTGGTCGTCGATGTCGGGATCAACCGCAACAAAGAAGGGAAACTCGTCGGTGACGTGGATTTTGATGATGTGTCGCCCAAATGTAAATTTATTACTCCGGTTCCGGGAGGCTGCGGGCCAATGACGGTCGCCTGTCTCATGGAAAATGTCGTTCACGCGGTTCTCAAACAACATCCGCATTTTGATTCTTAACCTTCGCTGTATGTGTGGCATTATCGGTGTTATCGGCAATAAACAAGCGGCTCAGGAGATTTTCGACGGTCTCACCGTACTCCAGCATCGCGGCCAGGATTCAGCGGGAATCATGACCTATGAGGATCATTTTCATTTGAAGAAGGGGAACGGCCTGGTCCGTGACGTCTTCCATACCAAAAACATGATCCGCCTGCGTGGGAATATCGGCATCGGCCACGTGCGTTATCCTACGGCGGGAAGTTACGATGCCGCTGAAGCGCAACCGTTTTTTGTCAACTCCCCTTTTGGCATCGCTTTGATCCACAACGGGAATCTGACCAACTACAATGAACTGAAAAAAGAGGTTTTAACCGTTGACCTGCGCTACCTTAATACCACGTCCGACTCTGAACTCCTGCTCAACGTGGTGGCCCAGTCGATCCGCGATACCCTGCGGGCGCAAAAAAGAAAATCGCTGAGTCCGGAGATCCTCTTTGATGCCATGAAGCTTGTTTATGCACGTCTGAAAGGAAGCTACTCGGTTATCATGCTCATCGCGGGCTACGGATTGATGGCCTTCCGGGATCCTTACGGCATAAGGCCGTTATCTTTCGGAATGCGTAAAGAAGGCATCCTCCCGGAGTATATTTTCGCTTCTGAAAGCGTCGCGCTGGACACCTTGGGTTACGATCTGGTTTCCGACGTGCAGCCCGGGGAAGTAGTTTTTGTCGACAATCAGCGGAACGTTCACAGGGAACAGATCACGAAGAAACACTGGGCACCTTGTATTTTCGAACATGTTTACATCGCCAGACCCGATTCGATGCAGGACGGAGTGAGCGTCTACAAGACACGTCTTCGCATGGGCATCAAACTGGCCCAGAAGATCAAGAAAGCGAAACTGAAGATCGACGTGGTTGTTCCCGTTCCTGATTCCGCGCGAAGTTCCGCACTTTCCCTTGCGCAGGAGCTGGGCATCAAATATCGTGAAGGCTTGGTAAAAAACCGATATATCGGACGGACGTTCATCATGCCGGGCCAGGAGATCAGAAAGAAATCCATTCACTACAAACTCAACCCCATCAAACTCGAAATCGAGGGACGAAACGTGCTTCTCGTCGATGATTCGATTGTCCGTGGAAACACTTCGAAGAGGATTATTGAGATGATACGTGAAGCCGGTGCGAAGAAGGTTTATTTTGCTTCCGCGGCTCCTCAGATCGTCAGCCCCTGCGTTTACGGGGTCGACATGCCGACGAAAAAAGATTTTGTGGCCAATGGCCTGACCGTCGATGAGATATGCAAGGTTATCGGTGCTGACGGACTGTTTTACCAGGATATTGATGATCTCATTGAATCTGCTAAAGAGGGTAATCCCAAAATCACCAACTTCTGCTTTGCCTGCATGAGCGGGAAATACCCCACTCCAGAAGTTACCAAGGAGCTTCTTGCCCATGCCGAATCAGCCAGAGGCAACGTGCATCAGATTGATGCTGAATTGGGAGATGACGCGTCAAAAGACGATCAGCTTTCCCTGATCTAATTTTTACTGAGTTTCCTTTTCCAGAGCCGTAAACACGGGTCTGTTTTGAGATGGATTGTTTTTTGAACTGTAATAGTTTTCATCTGAGGGAGTTAAACACCATGCAAACTATAAATTTGCTAATCTGTAACTTTTTTGTTATAATAATAAGATTAAAAAATTCTCATTTTCTCCACTCATTTTTATGAATACAGCACCAAAGCTCCAGCCAGGCGCAGACGATGAACTTCAGCGAAAAGGATCGGTTCAGCAGCCTGCTGAACAAGAAATTCCGGCAGAAGAGGAAGTCAGTGGCGTCTATACCACCGCTCCGACAACCAAGGCTCTCAAGAAAAAACTGGAAGCCGAAAAAGCTTTCATGGATGAAATACGCAGTAAAACCGGCTACTTCGACCGAAAAGCGGAAGCAATGGAGTACGCCAAGACTCTTGCCGACGATCGGGGCCAGGATGCGTCCGAAAAGTACATGAGGGAATTCGAAAAAGAAGAAGGAGACAAGATCAGAGAATACGCCAGAAAAGAAGCTGAAAAATCTCTCGGAGGTAAAGAAGTTTTCTCTTATGAACATGCCGAAGTTCCCCTTTCTCCCGAAGAAAAAGAGGCGAGATCAAAGAATATCGGTGCTTCGCTTGAAGCATCGATGGGAGAAACCAAAAAATCAATTTTTGAGGTCATTCAGCCTCTCGAAATTGACGCTGCGGACGTACTTACCAAAAGCGGCAAAGAGATTCTCGGGGAGAAGCTTGAAAAGAATTTCCTGGGGATCATCGAAAGCGGCGGGAAAAAACCGGTCGCCTATAAAGCTCTTTTCAATAAAGGTGAAATTGTCGCCATGGGGTCTCCGGGTCTTAAGAAAGCAAACGGAGAGTACCCTGAAAATCGTGACGGGATGGTCATCATGAAAACGAAAGACGGTCAAGGTCTGCAGATGATCATGACCCACGGCGTGAGCGAAGGTCCTGAGTCAGCGGCTCTGGCGAATACCGCTGCGGTATCTGCCGGATTCGACCTCAGCAGGATGCATCCTCCGCATCTGACCGACGTCTTCGACCGCACCAACGACATGCTGAACAGCATCAAGCGTGAGCTCAATGTTCCAAAACAGCGTACGGCCATTATCGGAGTCACCCTTACCAAAGCCAGCGACAACATTCCGCTCTATAATGTGGAAATCCTCAACGCAGGAGATGCCCACTGTTTTGTCATCGATACCTTAAGCGGCAAGATCGTTCAATCAATCCCAGCGACGGTGGGGGGCGAATTCCAGAAAGCAAAGCTTTCGATGCGAAGACGCAAAGAAATTCTCGACAAACGGTCGAAACAAACCGGAGCAACTCCCAAACAAATTGAGCAGGTCTTGAGCATGTCCGCAGGAGTCACTTCCGAATTCTTCGACCCAAGGGAAACCGACATCCAGGCCGGCCCCGGAGAGATTGTCGTCGTTGCCAGCTCAGACTTCATGAAAGCTTTCGGCGGTCACGAATATTTCCAGGACGGAACCATGGGAAAGCTTCTCACTGAGAGACTGAAAAAGGGTCAATCATTCGAAAAGATCATGACTCAGATCATGAAAAACGTTCTCCGTCGTCAGAACGACGGAAAGATCGAAGAACACCCGCTTTCCGTCATTGCTTTCCAGGTTCCCGGGAGTGTCGTTTCGACGGGAAAAACGAAAAAACCGGAACTTACGGTTGAAGAGGTTTTGGGGAAGACCGTTCGGCCCCTTGAGCTCGATTTTGAAGACCTGAAAGATACAAAATAGTATTTCCTGAAGCCGTTGCCAGGCTATTTTAAAGATTATTTGACGTGTTTAGTGTTTTATGCTATTCTTTGAGACCTTTCCTCTTAAAAGATGGTCTTTTATGGCTAATCCTGAATCTGTACGACCGGGTGACAATGAGGCGGAAGCGGTTGATGTTGGATCCGTTGTTGAAAGTGGGACCATTCCGCGTCATGAAGAACAAGCGTTATTTTGTTCTCCCGGAGTACGATCACCTCTCATCGATCGAATTATGGGTGGGCACTTTGAGGTCAGTGACACGAACGTGAAAGGTTCCGTGGCGAAATGCGGTCACGATGAATTCTGGGATCGCCTCAAAATCTTCAGCTGCGAGGACGCCAGTATCGTCAACATTCATCAGCGCGCCAGTGAATGCGGTTTGCCGATGCTTTTTCTTGAAGACAAAATCAATTCCAATCCAAAGTCCCTTCAGGTGGATTACTACAGATTTTTAGGACAGCTGATCGATCTGGTTCTTTTTTATGCTGAAAAAGAACAGGGACGTCAGGAAGCCGTGCGTCCGTTTGGTCTTTCCAATAAGGAACTTATCGAGCGCGCCCGTGAAGTTGCTGCGATTCTGGGAAGGAAACCCGAGATCCTGGTCAAAATCAAGACTCTAAAACTTGAAGTGGAATTGCGTATTTCTCAACCCGGGAACGACTCCTCAACCCCAGAGAAAGTTTGACGTAATAAGGTTTTATCCTATATCTTTCCGTTGAAGTCTGCTATGGCTTCTTTTTTGTTATCATTTTTGTTATCATTTTTTAATTCCTTGTCCTATGGTGAAAAACTTTACAAAAATCTTTGGGATTGCGGCTATCGGACTTGTTCTAGCATCAACCCTCAGCGCGTGCGCCGATATCGGCGACGAAGGCATGTCATCCACGCAACAGGATGAAAATATGACCCAGATGCAGACGGTGTCCGACAGCCAGGCAATGCCTGCCACATCGGAAGGTGATACCATTCAGGTCGGCGCCATTTTTCCGCTCACCGGTGACGGCGCGGCTTACGGCGAACCGATGCAGAAAGTCGCCCAGATCGCTTTGGATGAAATCAACGCCAACGGAGGCGTCAACGGCAAGAAGCTCGAATTTTTGTGGGAAGACGGGAAATGTAACGGTAACGATGCTTCCGCCGCCGCCAACAAACTTATCAATGTGGACAAGGTCCAGATTATTTACGGCGGTTTCTGCAGCAGCGAGACGCTCGCCGTAGCACCGATCGCAGAGGCCGCGCACGTGGTGGTTCTTTCTCCTGCATCTTCCAGCCCGGACATCACCAATGCCGGCGACTATATCTTCCGCAACTACCCATCCGATGCCACACAGGGCAAAGTTTTAGCTGAGGGAGCTCAAAAATCCGCCTTCAAGAAGGTCGGCGTCCTTGCGGAACAGAACGATTATACGCTTGGCATCCAGAAGGTTTTCGAAGACCAGTTCAAACAACTCGGCGGCGATGTTGTCGTCGAAACCTACCTTCCCGACAACAGCGATTTCAGAACTTCCCTCCTGAAACTGAAGTCCGACGGCGTTGATGCATTGCTTGTCGATCCGCAAACTCCGGCCAAAGCCGACCTCATCTTCAAACAGCTCCAGGAAATGAGCTGGGACGTTAAACTGATGGGGAATGACGTTGTTGCCGGATACCAGGATCTCATCAGCAAGTATTCAAAACTTGTTGAAGGGATGATCGTGGCTGAATTCACCTATGACAAAGAAAATCCCGACTTCAAAAAACTCGCTTCAAAATATCAGGACATAACGGGCAAAGAACTTCCCTACGGAACCTACGCCAGCACCAGTTACGATGCCGTATACATCGTCAAAGAGGCGCTTGAAAGCGTTGGAAACAACGCCGATGCGATCAAGGATTATCTCGCCGGCATCCATGACCGTCAGGGTCTCGGAGGCAACCTGACCTTCGATGAGAACGGTGATCCGAAAGCGGGTCACTCGCTTGAAATCGTCAAAGACGGCAAGGTCGTCGCCTACCAGCAGTAGTCCCGTCCAGAAAAAAGCTTTTCAAAAGAGCCCTTCATGTCCATAATGTGAAGGGCTCTTTTTCTGTATCTTCATCCACAAAGACCCATGCTCGATATTCTTCCCCAGGTCGTCTGGTATTCGTTGTTGGCGACGGCCATCTATACGCTTATTTCGATCGGACTGACGATGACGTTCGGCGTGCTTGGATTCATCAACTTCGCACATGGTGAGATGGCCCTGCTGGGAGCATACCTTCTTCTGGCTTTCTTGACGTGGCTGCAACTTCCCTTCTGGGTCGCTTTCATTCTTGTGACCGTGATCATGGCTGGCTTTGGCGTTGTCCTTGAAAAGGTTACGTTCAAGCCGGTGCGAAAAAGCCATCCTTTTAAACCCCTCGTGATCTCGATAGGGATCAGCGCTTTTTTACAATCGTTGGTCATTCTCATTTTCGGTGCCGGAGTGACGTCGTATTTTCAGGCGGGGCAAAAAGAAGCCCAGACCTTTTCTTTTTTCAACGGAGATCTCGTCATTACCGACCATCAAATCTTGCTGATGGTTGTGTCGGTCATCCTGCTCGCGGCACTTGCCCTTTTTCTTCAATACTCCAAAACCGGGAAATCTTTGCGCGCCGTCGCCGACAATCGTGAAGTCGCGTCGATCCTGGGCATCAATGTGGACAGAACCGTATCGATTATTTTTGCCATCGGCACCGGCATCGCGGCGATCGCAGGCATGCTCATCGGCGGGGAACAGAACCTGAATCCCACCATGGGGCTGGAACTCGGCATTTATGCATTTTCCGCCGTCGTGCTTGGTGGAGTCGGCAATGTCTGGGGAGCGCTCGTGGGAAGTCTCATCATCGGGTTCGCCGAAAACTTTTTGATCGGTTTTACTCCTGTCCCTGCAAGCTATCGTTCCGCGCTGGTTTTTCTTCTTCTGATTATCGTGCTCATGTTCAAGCCCAACGGGGCCATGGGTGCCACCGCGGACGCCGAAATCCGTAAATAATTTCGTTATGCTCGATTATCTCATCCACATCGCCATCATGTTTGTCGTCCTGGGCATGCTCACGCTCTGTCTGGATATCATCATCGGTTTCGTGGGCTATCTGAACCTCGGACACGTGGCATTCTGGGCGATCGGTTCGTACACGTACGCCCTGCTGATGCTTCACGGTCAGTCCTTTTTTGTCTCTATGCTGGCGGCAGGTATCGCCGCAGGCCTGGCCGGCCTAATTCTTGGATTTCCGACGCTTCGTCTCAAGGGTCACTATATCGCCATCGCTTCGCTCGGGTTCATGTACATTACGACCGCCCTGCTGACCAACCTCAGCGATATCACCCGCGGCCCTTTGGGGCTTCCGGGCATTCCCCGTCCGGTCATTTTCGGCATCAGTTTTGAAAGCGACTTTTCGTTTCTTCTTCTGACCGTCGGGATTTCTATCGTCGTCGGAGTTATTCTATATAGAATTCTCCATTCCCCTTTCGGAAAAATCCTCGAAACCATCCGCGAAGACGAGGTCGCCTCCAAAGCCCTGGGCAAAAACACTTTTTCCTATAAACTTCAGGCCAATGTTTTGAGCGCTTTCTTTACAGGCATCATCAGCGCTTTGACGGCTTCGTTTTTTCAATACATCAGCCCCACGGGATTCGGCGTTCCACAAATTATTTTTTTCCTTGCGGCGCTGATGGTGGGAGGTGCCGGATCTTTTTGGGGAGGAATTCTCGGCGCCTTCATCGTTCAGGGACTGGAGGAAATGAGCCGTTTCGTCCCACTTCCTCCAAACGCCATCGGCCCCGTCCGCACAATGATTTACGCTTTGCTGCTCATCGCCATCATGCTTTATCGCCCGAATGGAATTCTCGGCAAGAAAATAAAAACTTTTGACCGTTAACGTTCATGAATATTATCCGCGTACAAAATCTGCATAAATCTTTCGGGGGGCTCCAAGCCATTGATCACTGCAGTTTCAGCGTCGAACGCAACAGCATCACCGGCCTCATCGGTCCGAACGGAGCCGGAAAAACGACAATGTTCGACCTGCTGAACGGGCTGATGTTTCCGGACGAGGGTCACGTTTTCATCAAGGACCGCAATGTGACCCGTTGGCCGACCCATAAGCGTGCGCGGCTGGGCCTGGCACGGACTTTCCAGGCCATCCGGGTTTTTCCGGAACTGACGGCTTTGGAAAATATCATGGTGGCTTTCCGTGAACATCCCGAAAAACTTTACCAATCCTTTTTGCCGTTCAAAAAGAAACGCCAACAACTCGAGGAAAAGGCAATGGGGTTCCTTCATAAGGTGGGCATCTCCGAAAAAGCACATTTGCTGGCCAGAGATCTTTCCTACGGACAGCAGAAACTCCTAGAAATCGCCCGATGCATGGCGACCGACGCCGACATTTTTTTACTGGACGAACCGGCGGCGGGCGTCAACCCGACACTTTTGAATAAAATCAAAACGCTTGTTCTTGATCTTCACAAACAAGGCAAGACGTTATTGATCGTGGAACACAACATGCCCTTTTTGATGTCGATAGCCCATACAGTGATCGTTCTGGATTTCGGGAAGGAACTGGCCGTCGGCAAACCTGAAGAAATTCAAAACAATCCGCGCGTCCTCGAGGCCTACCTCGGAAAAAAACACGAATAATCATTTTGAATATGCTCACGATTCAACATCTTACCGCAGGATACGGAGGACCGAATATCCTCCATGACATCAATCTTAACGTTCAAGAAGGTGAGATCGTCACGATTATCGGCCCAAACGGAGCCGGAAAATCCACGATTCTCAAAAGTATTTTCGGCATGACGAAGATCGACAACGGGACCATGCATTATTTCGATGAAGACCTGAGCGATCTGCCGACGTCTGAAATCATCGAACGCGGGATCTGCTATGTCCCGCAAGGCCGCACCGTGTTCCCCTCTTTAACGGTTGAGGAAAACCTCGAAATGGGGGCTTTCATCCGTAAAGACAAGCAGGTTGTCAAAAAAGATCTGCATTCCGTCTATGAAAAATTTCCGCGACTTTATGAACGGAGACACCAGCATGCCAAGACGCTTTCCGGCGGAGAGCAACAAATGGTAGCAATCGGACGGGCTCTGATGCTCCAGCCGCGGTTGCTGCTCCTCGACGAACCGTCGATCGGTCTGGCGCCGAAGATCGTCCTCGAAGTTTTTGAAAAATGCCGGGAAATCAAAGCCACCGGGACAGCCATCCTCATGGTGGAACAAAATGCCACGCTTGCCCTCGAATATTCCGACCGTGGATACGTTCTCGAACTTGGACGGAATCGTCTCGAAGGTTCTGGAAAAAAACTGCTGGCCGACAAACAGGTCGGGGAACTTTACCTCGGGAAATAGTCCTATATTTTTGTTGAGATATTCAACTTTTTTGCGTTTTTTTTGTTCGACGGCACCTGTTTACATATTTACCTTAAAATATTATAATAATCGACCATAAACAGCCACCATGTCATCAAAAATGCCAAACAAAAACGGCAAGCCGGAAGATACGGTTGAAGACGAATTTGACCGACTGTTTGATGCAGCGATCGAGCCTTCCGACCGTCCAACGCCCCTTGTTCCCGAACCTCTCCCTCTGAAAGTTGTCAGCGAATCGAATAAACCGACCATTCCAGCGGACGGCATTGACGTAAAAAGACTTTTTGAATTAACCGATCCGGGCGAAGCCCTCTCTTCAGCACAGAAACAATTAGCTGATGAGGTTCATGGAGTTCTTTCCGGAACACTCCCGGGACTGAAACCTTCACCAATACCGAGATTTTATGGCCGTAAAGAAGCTAAAAACGGTTCTTCCGATGACACTCCAAGCATCGAGATCACAGGATCCGATGAAATACCGCTTGCCGATATCGAAGATTCTGATAAAAAGTCTCGAGAAGCTTTGAGCCTGGCGGTTGAGCAGTGCATATCCATCTATCACGAAATGGACATGAATTTTTCAGCGATCTATGGGCTTTTTCTGCAATTCCGGTGGAAGGACAGGGCCTTAACCGTTCTCGAAGAAAAGCGCGTCGCTTTCTACTTTTTGCAAGAGCTGACAAACTACCTTTGGGCGTACATTTCGGAGCATAAGACGAACGTGGTTCAGAGCAAACTGGGACTTTTCGCTGAACGGTGTCTTTATAAAGTGGCGACCGTCCGTAAAGAGAAAATTATCTGCGATGAAGCCGACATTGAACGGCTGACCCTGATCAAAATGATTCTTGATAGCGTCTCCCCCGACCCTGCTTATCTTCCTATAGCGGAAGCCTTTATTGAAAAAGTTCATATTCTCGGTATTCTCTCCTGAGTTTCGTCTTGTTTCAGGAGGTTTGTTTGCCTACACTGACGGTGTATTTTTTAACGAGGTTTTCTCTATGAAAAAAGTTTTACTTGTCGGAAACGGAGCGAGAGAACATGTCGTCGGGGAGACACTCAAAAAAAGCGGTGCTCAACTTTTTTGTTATGGGAAAGCCGTAAATCCTGGACTCCGTGAGCTCGCCGAAGACTACCAACAAGGTTCTTTGGACGATTTTGCGAACATCAGGGAACATGCTTTGAAGATCAAACCCGATTTCGTTTTCATCGGGCCGGACGATCCCATCGGCAACGGTCTTGCCGACGTACTGCTCGAAGTCGGCATTCATTCTGTCGCGCCGTTGAAAACCGTTGCACGTCTTGAATCTTCCAAGGGTTTCACGCGTGAACTCGTCGACAAATACGGAATTCAGGGCAACCCGCGTTTTCAAGTTTTCTTGAACGAAAACGGCATGAAGGCATTTCTGGAGGAGCTTGGGGAACATTTCGTGGTGAAGGCCGACGGTCTCATGGGCGGGAAAGGAGTGAAAGTTTCCGGCGACCATCTGGCCAATCATGAAGAAGCTCTCGATTATGCCAAAGAATGTTTAGATGCAGCGGGAAGAGTGGTCATCGAGGAAAAACTCACGGGGCAGGAGTTCAGCCTGATGAGTTTTGTTGATGGGACTCATACGGTTGAAATGCCTGCCGTCCAGGATCACAAACGCGCGTACGAAGGAGACAAAGGTCCAAACACGGGAGGCATGGGATCGTATTCAGACGTAAACCACCTGCTTCCATTCCTCAAACCTTCAGATATCGATGAAGCGCGATCCATCACCCACAAAGTTGCCTCCGCTCTGTTTGAAGAAACCGGCGCTCTGTTCAAAGGCATTATGTATGGAGGATTTATCGCCACGGCGAATGGCGTAAAGCTTATCGAGTATAACGCCCGCTTCGGTGATCCGGAATCGATGAATGTTCTTCCTTTATTGAATACAAATTTTGTTCATGTTTGCGAGGCTATCCTTCAAGGAAATTTGCATGAACTTACCGTCGATTTTGCGAAAAAAGCCACCGTCTGCAAATATATCGTTCCCGAGGGCTATCCCGACAAACCGGTGAAAGGACAAAAAATCGAGGTCGGGACCATCCCTGAAGGTGTGAAAATGTACTATTCTTCCGTGGATCAGACCGCTGAAGGATTGATCCTCAGTTCCTCGAGAGCCGTGGCTTTCGTGGGCATCGCCGATTCGATCGTTGAAGCCGAGCAGCTTGCTGAAAAAGCCTGCGGAAGCATTCACGGGCCGGTTTTTCATCGCAAAGATATAGGGACTGCCGGGCTCATCGCCAAACGTGTGGCCATGATGGAAGCTCTCCGCCCAAGGACATAACGGTTATCCCTTTCTTTTGATGTTCACTTTCCTGGTGCGTTTCTTGGATGATGTCCGTCCGCTTTTCTTTTTTGGTTGAGAAGTGCTTTTTGATTTTGAAATCGGTTTTTTGGTGAAACCGACGTCTCCCATGAATTTCTGTCTGAAGTTCTGAAGTTTCCCGTGGACCTTTTGCCCCGCCTTGTGGATTTTATGGGTGATTTCGTCAACTTTTTCTTCGTCGAGATCAAGATATTTCTCACTCAGGTCCCTGACCTTCTGTTCCGCTTTGCTGACGTGGCCTTCCGCTTTCAGCATCATTTTATCGACCTGTTTTTTCCCTTTGACGACCTGTTCCTGGACTTCGGGCATGTTATAAACCTCTTCCGCGGTGTCGGCGATGTCATGTCCCATTTCCGTAAAGTTCTTTTTCAACGTTTCCGTTCCCATGCCCCCTTTTGAAACCTCGTCCTTGAGCTGTTTTCGCAGTTCTTTTCCTTTACGTGGCGCAAACAAAATACCCAACAGGGTCCCCACGATTACACCAAAGAAAAGTCCTCCGCGTTTATTGCCCATATTGGTTTTTGTTAAATAATGTATAGGCATATTATCATATTTTGAAAATGTGAACAAATTTCTCATTGTGAAAAACATACAGAAAAACCCCGCAAAGCGGGGTTTTTCCATGATGAAGAAGAAATTCTGGAGTTGTATTTATTAGTAGAGATTCACTCCGACGCTGTTGCTTCCCGTTCCATAGTAGTTCGTTGCGGAAACTTTGACGGTATATGAACCTGTCGGAAGAACGTTGTTGCTGTCGTCGCGGCCGTTCCAAGTGACCGAGTTCGATGTGTTGGTATAAGCGGTACCGTTGGAAATGGTGCGGCGGACATTGCCGTAGCTATCGAGGACCTGGACGACGATGCTTCCGGTGATGTTGAGAGAGTAAGTAACGGTCGTTGACTGACCGTTGCTTGCGCTGAAGCTTACCGGGTTAGCGGTGATGCTGCTGACAATCGGAGAGCCGTTGTTGCTGGTTCCGTTATTATTGTTGTTGACGTAGACGGTTGTAGTAGCTGATCCGCTGCCGTAGTTGTTGGTTCCGGTCACTCTTACCGTGTAGGTGCCGGTCGGTACGACTGAGCCGTTGTTATCGCGGCCGTTCCAGGACGTGCTGTTGTTGTAACTGTTGGTTACTCCCAGGCCTGTGATGCTGCGGCGGATGGAACCGTTGCTGTCCGTAATCTGGACCTGGACCGAATTTGCCTGGTTCACGGTGTAGTAGATGGTCGTGAAATCACCGGCGTACGGGTTGAAGTTCGAAGGACTTGCGGAAACGGAAGTCACTACCGGGTAAGAGTTATAGTTCGTATTGTTATTATTGTTATAGTTGGTTGATCCGCAATTATAGTAACTGGAGTTGAGAACACAGTTCTGGTTGGTATTGTTGTAACCGTAGACGTTGTTGCCGTTGATGTACGGGTTATTAGTCTGGTTGTACAAACCCTTGGTTTCGAACTGGTAGAATAGATCCGCAACATCTCCACGAGTCATGGCTGCGGCAGGACTGAAGCGGCCTGAGCCGTCGTCATGCATGCGCCCGTTGCTCTTCGCATAGCAGGCGTAATCGATGTACCATCGTGTATCAGCGTTGACCGGAGTATCGTTGTACGGTGCGTAGTTGCAGTAAGGGATGTTTACTCCAGAAGATTCAAGGAACACCTTGAGCAATTCAACGCGGTTGATGGTCTGGTTCGGTCTGAAGGAACCATCCGGATAACCACGGATGATGCCGAGTCTCTTCGCCGTGCGGAGGTACGGAGCGTACCATGCATTGCCATCAGTATCGAAGAAGAGCGTGCTGCCGTCGTTGGTGACAGGAATGCCGAGTGCGAGAAGAATGACTTTCACGGTTTCTGCACGGTTGATCGGATCGTACGGGCGGAATGTTCCGTCACTGTACCCGGAGAAGACTCCGTTGTCCGTCATGAGCTGAATAGCTTTGCAGTACGGACTGTTCGACGTGACGTCGATGTAGTTTCCGCAGGTGCTGCCGTTCGGGAATCCAATGATGTTGCCGTCAGTGTTGACTTCGACCCAGGCGGTTTTTGTATCGGTCTGGCCGTTGGCGTTGGCGGTCACACGGAACTGGTAGACGTTATCCGGGACAATGTTGCCGTACACATCGCGGCCGTTCCACTGATCTCCGTAGTTATAAGAACCGTACGAAGTGTTGTATGCGTAGTTGTTGGAGTAACGAGTGATATTGTCCACAAGCGTGCGGATGACAACGCCGTTGCGATCCAGAACCTGGGTCGTGACCGTAGCCGTCTGGTTCAGGTTATAGTAAACGGTTGAAGTCTGGCCGCTGCGTGGATTGAAGATTTCCGGCTGAACGTACATGTTCAGGATAAGATTGCCGTTGTTGTTACCTCCGTTGTTTCCGTTGTTATCAACAGTGACGTAGGTGTATTCGGTGTCGGTACCGGAACCGTTGTTTGCGGTTACACGTGCCGTGTAGGTTCCATTGCCGACGGTGTTTCCGTACATGTCGCGGCCGTCCCAGCTGTAGGAACCGCTTCCGCTGTTGCGGCAAACATTGTCGGAAAGCGTTCTCATCAAGGAGCTGTTTCCGTTGAGGATTTCAACCGTTACGTTGGCCGAGCGGTCGAGGTTGTAGTAAATCGTCGTCGACTGGTTGTATGGATTGAAGTTCGACGGTGAAGCGTTAACGTTGGTAAGGTTCGGCGTACCGTAGTTGCTGCTGCAGTTGCCGTTTCCGTTATTGCTGGAAATGTAAACCGAAGTGCTGTTGGTACCCGTTCCGTAAGCGTTCGATGCACTCACCTTCGCGGTGTATGTCCCGACTGGAAGGATGTTGTTGCTGTCGTCGCGGCCGTTGAAGTAGACGTTGTTGGTCGAAGCAGCCGTTCCGGTATTGGAGATGGTGCGGCGAACGTTGTTGTTACTGTCCAGAATCTGAACCATGGCCGACGTAGCGACTTTGTCCAGAGTATAATAAATGGTCGTGCTTTCATTGTTCGACGGATTGAAGCTTGAAGGGCTGGCGTACACGTTCGACACCACCGGAGCGTTATTGTTTGATCCATTATTGGTGATGGTGACGGAAGTGGTGTTTGTACCTGTTCCGTAGGCGTTGGATGCACTAACTTTCACGGTGTATGTTCCGACAGGAAGAATGTTGCTGCTGTCGTCGCGGCCGTTGAAAGATGTCGTATTGGTGGTTGTTGAAGATGTTCCGGTACCGCTGATGGTTCTGCGGACATTGTTGTTGCTGTCCAGGATCTGAACCATAGCGGATGTTGCCGCTTTATCGAGGTTGTAACTGATCGTCGTGGTTTCGTTGTTGGACGGATTGAAACTTGAAGGATTGACGGTCAAAGACGTGACAACCGGAGCGGTGTTATTGGAAGATCCATAATCAACGGCAAACGGTGAAGACTGTTTGCTGTCGACGACGGTTGAAGATCCGTTGGTGAGTTCGATCTTCGCGGTGTAGTTTCCAGCAGGGACCAAGGCGTTGCTGTCGCTGCGGCCGTCCCAGTTGGTGAAGTAATCATAACCGTTGGTAACGCTGGAAGAACCGAAGGTTCGAACAACGTTGTTCGAACTGTCGAGAATTTTTACGACTGCCGTTGAGCTGCTATCAACAGCATAATGGATCCGGTCTGTCGTCGTGTTCGGATTGAACGATGCGTTCTCGGCATAAACATAAAGAACTTTTGGATTGTTGGTCGTGGTACCGTAATCGACGGTCACCGGGACGGTTGTTACATAGGCAACCGGGGTTGCGTCGTTCTTTCCCGTAAAACGGATATAATAGGTTTTTGCTGCAACATTGGTTGAACCGACTTTTCCGTTCCAGCTGATCTGGTAGGTTCCGGCATTCTGGGTGAACGGAGAAGCACCGAGCTGGGTCAGCACGGTGTTGCCGTCGACAACTTCAATGTTGAGGTTTGCCTGGGTGTTGAGCGTATAGCTCACATAGGTTTGCTGGCCGAGGCTTGGATTGAAAGGGTTTGGGGAAGCGTTCCCGGTAGTAATAACAACAGGCTGTGCTGCGGAATTGGAAGTGACAACGATGTTATCCTGGGCAGTGTAGGTTGCCTGGGTGCTGTCCAATTTTGCAGTAATAAGAAACTGGTATGTTCCGTCATTGACGAGCGTCCCAGTGCCATCAAGACCGTTCCACTGAGTATCATAAGCGCCGCCGTTCATGTGGATGCCGGCAGTGTGATACAGACGATTCACTGTTGAACCGTTCTGCATGATATCGAGCCAAACCGTGGCGGGAGCGGCCAGTTCAAAATGAATGGTCGTCTGTTCGCCGTTGCTCGGTTTGAAAGTGGACGGAGTGGCCTTGGCATTGTTAATAACCCCGGTCGTGGGGCTATAAATGGCAGCCAACAGAGATGGATCTACCGTTGAGGTCGGAGTCACCGTTGAAACTCCACCGTTTGTACCGTTCACGACGGTAAAAGCGGATACGGTTTGGACCGAAGAAGAAACCACCGTAAGTACCAATGTCATGACGGTTGCCGTTTTCTTCAGCCATTGAGAAGCATATTGCAGCATGTTGTTGTAAAAAATGGGATAAAATTATTTACATTTTGTAGAAGGTAACCAGTACGGCTCTGCTGCCGTCAACTTCCTTAATCATTTTGGCGCTTTTTCATTACAAAAATCTTCACTCTTTTCTTTTTCAAATTGTTGAGAAAGGCTGTTATGGTAATGTTTATTGTTTATTTTGTCAAGTTTGTTTTTTAATTTCCAAGAACTATATACACCACCTGTCGGGAAAGAAAAGTATTTCAAAGGAGTTTAATGTTGACAAAGGCGCTGAGCTTCCATATATTTGTTGAGCTTTTGATCACAATATTACAGAAAAATATTTATGCCAATTATTAAGTCAGCCAAAAAGAAAGCCCGCCAGACATTGCGCCATTTTGAACGCAATCAGGCCACAAGAACCAAGGTAAAAACCTACATGAAAAAAGTTCTTACCCTGAGCAAATCCAAACCAGAGGATGCAAAGAAACTTTTGGACGAGGCGTATTCCGTGATCGATACCGCCTGCAAGAAACATATTCTCCACCCGAACAATGCCGCCCGCAAGAAGTCCAGGCTGGCTCGTGCCGTTTCTCCGACGAAATAAAACTGATGGTTGTCTTGAAATCCCACTGCCGCTCTGCGCGGCAGTTTTTGTTTGTAAAAAAAACCTGCGCGAGTCTTTCTGATTGTGGGATCGGACCCGCTGTATTAGAATCGTGAAGGTGTTTTGAAAAGGCCTGTAGCCTAAACTGCAGCCTTGCATCCACTCCCGGGCCTGTAGCTCAGTGGTTAGAGCAGTCGGCTCATAACCGATTGGTCGATGGTTCAAGTCCATCCAGGCCCACCAGTTCATTTTTAATCTTCTTCGTCGATTGCCAGAAGAGCTTTCAACGGGGGCAGACCCCAGTTTTTGCGGTGTTTGTTCACTGCTTCCAGGTTGTGGACCTCGGGCATTTTGCCCAACGGTTGTGGCGGAAATCTTGATTCGACAAGCTGGCGTACTTTTTCGACATCAGTCAGGTCGATGTCATGAGGAGCGTACTCTTTTCTGCCAAAGAGAAAGGTCAGTACGTTTTTCTGCAATTCCGGGTCATGGTCCGCAGCCAAGGCGATTTGTACGGCAGCATCGTAGCCCTTTTTTCCAACCTTGCTTATGGTGGGCCAGCCGATCTGTTTAATGATTTCGCGAAGTCGTCCGGCATCTCCCCCCTTGATTCCGTCATTTTTCATGCGCGTGAGCTCTTCCCCCAGTTCAGGATGGGAACAGTTCATGGGCTGATTTTCAATTTCCGGTTGCACGTTTTCATTCATAGCCATATGAAAATTTTTGAAAGGAGCCGATTGTATAAATAAGGCCCAATGTTGTCAAGCGGGCTCATTCTTCAACTTCATATAATTTATTGGGCGATGCTCCATAAAATTTGTCATGAAAATTGACAAATTTTTAAAAATTCTTATGATTCGATGCGACTGGATGTTTTGACTGGTAGTTACCTATTCCGCACTGCCTGCGAGTAAAAGGGTGAAACGGACTGGTGCCGTTTCTTTCTTTTCCGTTTGCCGTTGCGAGGTAGGTAGGCTGTCAGTTTGAAGCCTATGTTGCAGTTCAACCAACGTGATTCCGGAGGTAGAGCATGTCGCGAAGGATGGTAGAAGAGCTCGAAGAGGTATTGCCCGAGGGTAGGAATTCGGTACCGAAGGATCGTCGGGGGAAATCCACGACGGCCCATCATCGTGCCAGCCGCGGGGGACGCGATCGTGCGAAGGTGAAGGTTCACCGTCTCAAGGCCATGAAGGCCTGCTGCTACATCGCCCGGAGCCGCTAGACTCCGTCGCGGCTTCAAGCCAGCTTACATATGCGGCCCGGGAAACTTTCCGGGCCGCATATCCATTTCATTCACATAAAATCTGTAAAATCAGGCTACAGCGATGTTCTTTTTTTGAGGTCCATAGTCTTCAGGACCGCTTAATGCGACGAGCATTTCCGCAACCCCAAAATTCCTGTCCCAGACGTTGGGATTATAGGGTCCCCGATCCGTCGTGATGAGTCCTCCCTGGTAAATATTCGTTCCGGAGTAGACATAAGGGCTGACGTATCCCCTGTTGCGGTATCCCAATCCGTTATATTGTTCGGCAAAGGTCATCAGTTTTCCCGGATCCGTGGTGTCAGCTTTGATGCCCAATTTATCCCTTAATCCCGTGAACATACCCAGTGCGTCGATGGCTCCCGATTCCCAATCCGGAAAAGGTCCTCTCCCGGCAGGCACGTGCGTCGTTACTTTGTCCAATGGATCGCCGTTGCCGAGGTAACGGTCAAAACGTTGTCCTGATTCACGCTGATGGATTGCCGCGATGAGCATCCATGGGATTCCAGTGGCATTTGCGACTCTTTGATAACGCTCACGGTTGGCAAGCGTACGTTCACGAAACTCTTTCAAACGTTTTTGGTCTTGAGGCCTGATGCTCAGTTTTTCAAAATTAGAGCGGTGATCTTCCGCGATTTTTTCGTAATTTCTCGTCTTGCTGTTCGAAATGCCTTCAGGAGATTCCAAACTTCCGTTTGAAGCGTAAGCTTTATTGGTTTCGGAGGGCTTCTTGAGAGGATCGAGCATGGCAATCCTGTACTTCCTCCCCTCATCGGAAGTCAGGAGGGACGTTGAGGTGAGCGGGTTGATTCTGGAAAACTCAAAGTGCATCGAATCCGGCTTATTGGTCCATCTGCCTCCCCATTGAAACCCCACGGCTTCCATGGCATCCACGAATGCTTTGGGGACTCTCGTTTCCGGATTCAAATTTGTCCATTGCTGATACTGAGGATTTTTTCCGGGATCAAAATCCATGGCCACGCCCCAAGTATGGTAACTCGGCGTGTTGGTTCCGGCGATGGGACGGGGATTGAAACACTGGATGACGTCAGGATCGAATTTGTATCCTTTGGCTTTCATCCGTGCTTCAGCCTCCTTAAGATACGGATAAATGAGCGCATTGATGCTGGGAATGGGCGTTCCCATAAAGTTCAACGGCCCTCCCGTGACAGGATCGACCGTGATGAGCCTTGCTCCGACCTGTTCCCAAAAATGGCGGTCGATGGCTTCATACCTTTGTCCGTTGATTTCCGTTCGTTCTTTCAACTGCGGAGGCGTATTGATACCGTATGGAGAAATGACCGGTACCAGGGGAGCACGGCGAGGCACTTCCATCCTCCCGCCGTATCCCGTCGAGGCTGGGACCGCTCTTTTCGGAGGGTTGTAGATTTCCATATTTTCCGCGAACATACGTCGTTTCACGGCGAGATCATCCGCAGCCTGCGTTTCGAGAATATCGATGGTCGTTCCGGTAAAGACCGGCACGTATTTGTAGACGCCTCTCTGCAACTCATTTTCGTCATAGTAGCCGATGCGGCCGTTGGCCGGGTTGATGGCGCGAACCGCTCTTTCAATGATTCTTCCGTCAGCATACTGAACGCGAATGGCCTTTGCAGAAATCGGGAGCAAATCGCCCGCCCCGACTTTACGTTCAGCGAGGTCGTTGCCTTTGAAGTCTACTTTGAAAGACATTTTTCCTTTCGCTTTCTGATCCCTGTCCAAGAAAAGAGCTGAGAGTAATTCATGTTTCTTGAGAGGATCTTTTTCGTTGACCGCTTCTTCAACGCCGGCCCTTCGGATTTCAGCGATGTTCTCGGTCTGGTCCCATTGCGCGGCTTTTTTGGCGAACTCCGCTTTTTCTTTTGGATCAGCCTTTTCGAAACCTTCGATGAAGCCTTTCAGATCGGCACCGATTTCGCTCAGTTTTTTCCTTCCGGGCTCTACATCCGGAGACTGCGCAGCACCGGCAAATTTTTCTTTGCCTTTCTCTCCTTCGTCTTCAGGTTGCGGCATGATGTACCAGACAAATCTCATGATTTTCCAAGACACTAAAAATATCTCAATATTTTAGCATATTTTTGGCTTATTGACCATGTTTTTAGTTCCTGAGACAATGTGCTTGCGCGCAACCACACCTGAAAAAGGTAAAAAAGTCGCGTTTTCCTTTATTTTCTCATCGAATCCCATGTTCAAAAAAGTACAAATTTTTCACCAGTTCATGGAATCTTTCATAAAAATCTTCAATTTTACTTTTTTTGTGGCCTCGATCACGTTCTGGATTATTATCACCATCAAGAATATCTCCACCCAGCCGTTTGAAATCGGGCTGCTGTGGAGTGCTTTCAATGAGATGTATGGCCAGTTGTCTTTTAAAATCGGCTGTATTTTCCTGATTATCTTTAACGGATTCGCTTCGATCCGGGGGATTTTGCAGCAATATATGGACCTGGCCGAACAGGTTCAACACACCAACCGCATCAAGAGATTTCTCACGACACTTTTTTCAGGAAAGAAGTGATCTTAGAATTGATTTTTTAGTTTGACATTCTCTGTTTTTTCGCTTAATTTAGGGCCACTCTAAATTAAGACCGCCAAGGTATGATATCAGGACTGCAACCATTCTCAAGAGAGCAAAAACACGGATTCCTCCAGTTCTCTCAAAAATTGGATTACGGGCTTTTCCTGCTTATGGAACTGGCGAGGAAACAGGTTAAAGATTCGGGTTTGAAAACTCTTGCCCCCCTTTCAATCAGGACTTTCTGTGAAGAAAACGGCATGTCTTTTTTCTTCATGCAGAAGGTCGCTTTTGAGCTCCGCAAAGCTGATATCGTTCGCGCGGCTCGCGGAAAAAACGGCGGGTACGTCCTGGCAAAAGCCGCTTCCTCTCTTCCATTGAAAGACATCATCGAGGTTCTGGAAGGTCCGCTGACCGTCATGCATTGTCTGGTCAGCGAAACCTCAAACTGTTCACGTCAGCCGCGCTGCCAGATGCGCCACGGGCTGGGAACCATCAATCAGGCCATCATTGATATTTTTACTAATACGACATTATATAATTTACTTCATTCACCATGGAAACAAGCCGTATAAACCAAACTGCGCACAAAAAAATTGTTCAAACCGGAACGAATCGCGGTTTACCCCAAACTTTTTACAAAGACGTAACGCTCGAGATAAAAAATCTGAGTGTCGCCGTGGAAGGCAAAGATATCCTCAAAGACTTTTCTCTGACGATCAAATCAGGAGAAATGCATATCATCATGGGTCCGAACGGTTCAGGAAAAAGTACGCTCTGCAATGCGCTCATGGGCCATCCGAAATATGAAATTACGGGAGGTGAAGCGTTGCTTAACGGCATTAACATTGTCGATATGGATCCGGACAAGCGTGCACAGCTCGGCATGTTCCTGGCGTTCCAGTATCCGCGTGAAATTCCCGGCATCACCTTCGGCAACTTTTTGCGCCACGCGGTAAACGCCATCCAGAAGGCCAATGATCCCGACGCCAAACCTTACGGTCCGGCAGAGTTCGTCCCGATCGTCCGACAACAGTTTGATGTCGTCAAAATGAACAGCCAGTTCATCGGACGCAGCGTGAACGAAGGATTTTCCGGTGGTGAGAAAAAACGTGCTGAAATCATCCAGATGGCCACACTTCAGCCAAAAATCGCCATGCTCGACGAAATCGATTCCGGACTGGACATTGACGCGCTCAAAATTGTCGCCGGCGGAATCCAGGAAGTTTTCGAAAGGATCAATATGGGAGTCCTGCTCATCACGCACTACCAAAGAATTTTGAACTACCTGAAACCGCAGTTCGTGCACATCATGGTCAACGGCAAAATCGTTAAATCCGGCGGAAGCGAACTTGCGACGGAACTTGAAAAGAACGGCTATGAAAAGTTTATCGCCGCAGCCGCGAATGCCTGCGAGATCAAGCGTTAATTTCCTCTTTACACTCTAATTTTTACGACCGTGGCAACAAAGACACAGGAAGAACTCAGCAAGAAACTCAGTGACTACCAGTATGGGTTCCACGTTGACACCACATCCGTCTACAAATCCAGCAAAGGTCTGACCAAAGAGATCGTTGAGGAGATTTCACGCCAGAAAAACGAGCCGCAATGGATGCTGGATTTCCGATTGAAAGCGTTGGGCATTTTCAACGCCAAGCCCATGCCGACCTGGGGCGGAGATCTGAGCGGGATAGATTTCGGCAACATTCACTACTACATCAAACCTTCCGACCGTCCGACGCGCAGCTGGGACGAAGTTCCCGACGAGATCAAAATGACCTTTGAACGACTGGGCGTTCCTGAAGCCGAAAGAAAGTTCCTGGCCGGATCGGGCGCGCAGTTCGAATCGGAAATGGTCTATCACAATCTACAGGATACGCTCGCCAAGAAAGGCGTGATTTTTGAAGGGACAGACGCGGCGCTCCAGAAGTATCCGGAATATTTCAAAGAGTATTTCGGGACGGTCGTCCCCCCGGGAGACAACAAGTTCGCCGCTTTGAATTCGGCGGTGTGGTCCGGCGGATCGTTCATTTATGTTCCCAAAGGTGTGCATATTGAACTTCCCCTCCAGGCGTATTTCCGCATCAACGCCGAAAACATGGGACAGTTCGAACGGACGCTCATCATTGCCGACGAAGGTTCTTCCGTCCACTACGTTGAAGGATGCACCGCGCCAACCTATTCCAGCGACTCACTGCATTCGGCGGTGGTGGAGATCATCGTGAAAAAGGGCGCCCGGGTGCAGTACACCACGATCCAAAACTGGTCCAACAACGTGTACAACCTTGTGACGAAGCGCGCCAAGGCTTTCCAGGACGCCACGATGTTCTGGCTGGACTGCAACCTCGGTTCCAAGCTGACGATGAAGTATCCGTCGGTATTTTTGATGGAGCCGGGCGCCAAAGCTGAAGTGCTTTCCGTCGCGTTCGCCGGCAAGGGCCAGCACCAGGACGCGGGTGCCAAAGCAGTCCACATGGCACCGAACACGTCCTCCACGATCACCTCGAAATCCATTTCCAAAGCCGGAGGGAGAACCTCCTACCGCGGACTGGTGCGTGTGTATCCCGGCGCAAAGAACGTCAAATCGCGTGTGGTCTGCGACGCGCTGCTGCTCGATGAAGACTCCCGCTCCGACACCTATCCGACCATGGACATCAACGAGGATGACGTATCGATCGCCCATGAAGCGACGGTCAGCAAAATCGGCGAAGAACAGTTGTTTTACCTGATGTCACGAGGATTGAGCGAGCAGGAAGCCTCTACGATGATCGTGAACGGATTCATTGATCCGATCGTGAAGGCCCTGCCCATGGAGTACGCCATCGAAATGAACCGCCTGATTGAACTGGAGATGGAGGGACTCGTCGGTTAATATTCATTTATTTTTCAAACGTGAAAGGATTTCTAACGAAAAATCTGGAGACGGGAGCAACACAAACTTTTGAGGATATCGGGGAAGCGTTCGTTGTTCCAGCCGATACGAAGATGATCTGCATGGTTTCCGCCGCCAAAACATGCAACGTCGTACTTCAGCAAAATTCGCAACTGACCTTTGTTCTTTTTGCGACAGAGGGTTGGGATGGTACGCCGAAAATCACTTTCGAATTCGCCGGGAAAAACAGCGAACTGCAATGTCTCGGCGTCATTGTCGGGACAAAGGAGATGAAATTTTCTTTTGAAACGATTTCACGCCACATCGTTCCGGAAACAAAAGCTTCATACCGTATCCGTGCCGCGATGTTTGATCGTTCCCTCGTCGATTACAAAGGCAATCTCATCATCACGAAGCCGGCGCAACTGACCGACACTTATCTTTCCCATGACACGCTGCTGCTTTCGGATTATGCACGTGCGAAAACGGTTCCGGCATTGGAAATTGAAGCTGACGACGTGAAGGCCGGCCATGCCGCGACGATCGGAAAAGTCGATGAAGAGCTGATGTTCTACCTATTGAGCCGAGGCATCGAAAGCAAGGAGGCCGGACAGATGCTCATCAACGGTTTTTTTGAAAGCCAGCTGGCGCTGATTCCAGATGAAGAGATACGCGAAGGCCTTCAGAAAGCGATTGCCCAGGCCCTGCCTCTTCCGTCATTAGAATATGCAAATGTTTGAGGTTCCAACCATAAAAAAAAGTTTTCCCATTTTTTCACGGCAGGTGAACGGAAAACCTTTGGTCTATCTGGATAACGCTTCGACGACCCAGAAACCGCAAGCAGTCCTTGATGCTCTGACAAACTACTACACCACCATCAACGCTAACGTGCACCGCGGCGTCCACACACTTTCGGAAGAAGCGACGGAAGCCTACGAAGGGGTACGGGCGAAGACCGCGGAATTTATCGGGGCGCGGGAGCCGGCCGAGATTGTTTTTACCCGCAATGCGACCGAGGCGATCAACCTTGTGGCTTATACCTGGGGGGAAAGGAACATCGAAGCCGGCGACGAAATCGTGGTGAGTGCGCTGGAACACCATTCCAACCTGGTGCCGTGGCAGGAACTTTGCCGCAGGAAGAAAGCTGTTTTGAGGGTTCTTCCCCTGGACGGAGATGCGGCGTTTGCTGACGGAAACATTGATGTTTCACGGCTTGGAGAGTTTGTCGGCGAAAAATGCAAACTGGTCGCGGTAACGCAGATGTCCAATGTTCTGGGAACGATCGTTCCGCTGGAAAAAATTATCGAAGCCGCTCACAAGGTCGGAGCAAAAGTTCTCGTGGACGGAGCTCAGGGCGTTCCGCACCTCGGCATTGACGTCCAGAAACTCGACTGTGATTTTCTTGCTTTTTCAAGCCATAAAATGTTCGGGCCGACCGGCACGGGCATTTTGTACGGCAAACGGGAACTGCTCGAAGCGATGCCTCCGTTTTTATTTGGCGGAGACATGGTGAAAGAGGTCGGCCCTTACCAGGCCAACTGGAACGAACTTCCCTGGAAGTTCGAAGCCGGCACGCCGAACATTGCCGACGTCATCGCGTTTGGTGCGGCCATAGATTTCGCGAAAAGTCTGGATGTTGAAGCGGTAAGACTGCACGATGAACAACTCGTAACCTACGCACGCCAAAAACTTTCAGGGTTTGCCGGTATGACGGTTTACGGCCCGGCCCGGTCGGGAGGGATTGTTTCATTCAACGTTCCCGGGGTTCATCCGCATGACGTGGCGTCTATTCTGAACGAAGCCGGGGTTGCCATCCGGGCCGGCCATCACTGTGCTCAACCACTGATGCAAAGGCTGAAAGTCCCGGCCACTAGCAGAATAAGTTTTTCGGTCTATAATAGCGAAGCCGACGTCGACGCGGCTTGTGAAGGACTCAACAACGTTTACAAAATTTTCAAACTCTAAGATGGATCTCTACGGCGAAATTATTCTGGACCACTACCAAAACCCCCATCATCACGGGAGGCTGGAATTTGCGACTCTTTCGGGCCGGGATTCCAATCCTTTATGCGGTGATCAGATCCAGCTGGACCTCATCACCGACCGTGACGGAGTCATCACCGACGCCGGTTTTACGGGCCAGGGTTGCGCCATCAGCCAGGCCAGCGCTTCGATGCTCACCGATGAACTCATCGGCAAAACGCTCTTCGAGGCCGTCCAGATGAACAGTGAAGATATCTATAAAATGCTCAACGTTCCTCTGACCACAGCCAGGGTCAAATGCGCGCTGCTCTCTTTGGCCACTTTGAAAAAAACCATTACTTTGGAAAAACTTCAACAATCATGAGCGACATGAAACCAATTTTACCGCAGCAGGGACCTTCGTTTGGCATCCCCCACTATGATCCGCCAAAAGATGCATCATCCGGCGATGGGATCAAAACTCCGCAGATGGAAGCGGCGAAACGAGATTTTGACCAAACCAACCCCTACTACACTATTCTCAACATGGTCGTCGATCCCGAAGTCGGCGTGGGCATCGTGGACATGGGCCTCATTTACCACGTTGAAGAGCATGACGGCATCGTTGTCGTTACGATGACACTGACGTCAATGGGCTGTCCCGCCGGTCCCCAATTAACAACCGATGTTGATGCCGTTTTACGGATGCAGGAAGGCGTGAAGGACGTTGAAATCGAGGTGGTCTGGGATCCGCCATGGAATCCGGACATGATGAATCCGGAAATCCGCCAGATGCTCTTTGGCGGATTCTAACGTCGGCCCATGAATCTCTATGCCGCGTCGGCGTAAGGAATTTCGCCGTCGGGTTCTTTTTTATTCATGACTTTCTTTTCCTTTCCTTCGGTCTCTTTTTCTATTTTCAAAGTATCGAGATGATGGCGGACGCTTTCAAGAACGTTGCTTTTGGCGTTCCTGAGTTTTTCGATCGGTTCAAGAAAAGGAAGGATCGCTTCCACCTCGGGCTGGAAAACGCTCGCAATATAGACGCTCCATTTGGTTTTCTTCTTGTCCCATTCGTGCTTTTCGTTGATCTTTTCGTCGCGGTCTTCCGGCGACGCGTGTCCTTTGTATTGTAAGAGTCCCATTTCGATGAGTGTATTGAACCAGGCCGGCATCATCGGGACGGTCTCTTCGCCTTTGAGTACAGCCCACTGGACTGAATGCGGTAGCTTGTCCCAGCCTTTCCTGAAGGCTTTAAAAGCTTTGTTCTGGTTCAGCCATTCACCGAATTTCTGCGCTTCGCGCTGGAGTGTTTTGTCATCACTGATGGATTCGAGATGTTCGGCCACTTTCTTCATCTTTTCAAGATCTTTGTCGTTTCCGTCTGCAGAAGTTTGTTCTGGATTTTTCATAATCATGGAACTTATGGATTGATCTTTTGGTTTCATTATACACCCGTTTGCGGTTCAAGATTACTTGTTTCCGGGACCGTCGTCTCTGGAACAGACATCATGACGTGCTCAATGGAAGGTCCGGTTATTTCGTCTTCGTCGCTCAGGAATCCTCCAACCTGCATTTCGTAGAGTTTTTTATAGACTCCTCCTTCTTTTCGGACGAGATTGCGGTGCGTACCTTCTTCAACGATTTTCCCTCCGGCAAACACCAAAATTCTGTCAACGGATTTGATAGTACTGAGACGATGAGCGATGATGATGGACGTTTTGTTTTTGAGAAGATTTTTGAGAGCTTCCTGGATGAGTGATTCTGAATGTGAATCCAGTGAACTCGTGGCTTCATCCAAAATAACGATGGGACAGCCGGCAAGAATGGCTCGAGCAATGGCCACGCGTTGGCGTTCGCCGCCGGAAAGTTTCACTCCTCTCTCTCCCACAAGCGTTTCATATTTCCGGGGAAGCGTTTCTATAAACTTCGAAGCGTAAGCAAGGCCGGCGGCTTGTTCAATTTCCGTTGTGGTCGCGTCAGGTTTTCCATAGGCAATGTTCTCGCGCAGAGAACGGTGGAAGAGGATCGGGTCCTGGGGAACAAGTGCAATGTTCCGGCGAAGACTGGACTGAGTCACTTTGGAAATGTCCTGTCCGTCGATAACAATGGCCCCGCTCTGGATGTTGTAGAGTCGCTGGATGAGTCTTACCAGTGTAGATTTTCCGCTGCCGCTGTGTCCGACCAGCGCGATTTTTTCACCGGGGTTGATGGTCAAAGTAAATTTCTTAAAAATATGATCCTTGTGAAACGGATAATGGAAATTCACATTTTTGAGCTCAATTTTTCCCCGATCGATTTTGAGCTGTTTCGCTCCCTTCGCGTCTTTGACTTCGATCGGCGTTTGTTGGAATTGCACGACGTCCTCGATATCGCTCATGGCTTCCTGTAGATCACGAATGCGGTCGCCGATCGGACGGAAATATCCGGTGAACACCAGATAGCTTGAAAGGACGAACACAAAGTCGGCAATAGTAAGCATGCCTTTGTACCAAAACCAGATGGCTCCCGCGAAAAGGGAAAACTTGAGGATCATGATGAGAACGTTCTGAATGACGGCCACGATGTTGGAGCGGATCCAGGCCGTACGCGCGGAAATCCGCCATCGGTTGACGACTTTTTTGTAATATCCGAGTTCGCGTTTTTCACCGCCGAACGATTTGACGGTTGCGTTGCAGGAAATGGCATCGGCTAACGTGGCCCCGATACGATTGTCGTCCTTATTGGCCCGGCGGCGCTGCGGTGCAACGTAACCAAGCGCGAGGCTCACGCTGGTCGTTACGTAGACTGCGGTAAAAATTGCAAAGATGAGTCCAAGGAGCGGGTTCTTGAACGAAGTCATGAGGACGAGACCGATGACGACGCCCACCGCTGGATAGAGGTCGTAACAGACGATGTCGTAAAAGATGTGAGCCGAGCGCATGCCTCTCTTTATTTTTGTAACCGTTGATCCGGCAAAGCTGTTGTTGTGCCAGTCGGTGGAAAACTTTTGCACTTGATCGAGCGCTTCCGTGGATACTAGGGACTGGACCCCGGAATCCGTATAACAGTTAAAAAAGTTGGCAACACGGTAACTTACATGGAAGATGACCCCCTGCACCGCGATCATGAAAACCCAGAAAATTGCCTGCTGGAAACGTAAATCAACGCTCAGCTGGTCGTTCTGAATCACTCCGACGATCTGCCCCATAATGAAAGGGTTCATCAGGTCCGCCACGTAGCTGAGCGTCACAAAGAAATATGCGGCAAAAACCATCCAGGGTCTTCGACGGAAATAGCTCCAAATAAACTGAATAATCTGTCTGTTCGAGACGGTCTTCATTGGTGATCGATGGTGTTAAACGTTTACGCTTTTTTTTCGTAAGTCAGGAACTCGAAATCGATGTCGTTTTCGTGTTTTTTGCCGCTTCGGTCGATAATTTTGAAAAGGTGTTCGTCGATTGGAGGAAAGAAAGCATCACACTCAAAATGCTGATCGAGGCGGGTAAGGTAGATGGTCTGGCAATCGGGATGTTCAATGGCTTCGGCGTATACACGCGCGCCGCCAATGACGAAGACGTGTTCAATGAGTTTGGAATTGCAAATCTCCAAAGCCATTTCCAGAGAGTTTGCCCAAGCGGGAGCGGTCAAAGCGTTGGTGGTTTCTTTGAGAGGAGGTTGTTCGGCGGCAGCTTCCCGTGAAAGGATAATATTGTAACGGTCTTTGAGCGGCCGGTGTTTTTCCGGTATCGATTCCCACGTTTTCCTGCCCATGATGACGGCGTTTCTACAATAGGGATCGTGCGTTTTGGTTGTTATCTCCGCAAAGTATTTCATGTCTGCAGGAAGCTTCCACACAATCGTGTTGTTTTTTCCGATTCCATTACGGCTATCCGCGGCTGCGATCAAAGAAAATTTCATTTTTCGTATAAAAATTTTATACAACCATTGTAAAACTAAACGGCAACTTCAAACTTGATGAAAGGATGATGTTGGTAGTTTTCCAGTGTAAAGTCTTCATACTTGAGGTCCCAGAAAGGTTTCTTGGCGATTTTCAATGTGGGCAAAGGAAATTCGGTTCTTTCCAGCTGCTTCTTCATGCCTTCAATGTGGTTTAGATAAATGTGAGTGTCCCCCATGGTGTGAGTAAAAATTCCAGGTTGGAGGTTGCACTCCTGCGCAACCATCATGAGCAGCGCCGCGTAACTGGCGATATTGAAGGGTACTCCCAGGGCAACGTCGGCGCTGCGCTGGTAGAGTTGAAGATCCAGCCTTCCGTTTATCACGTAAAACTGGAAAAAAGCATGGCATGGCGGCAGTTTCATCCGGTCGATGTCCGCAACATTCCAGGCACTTACAATAATGCGACGTGAGTTGGGATTTTTTTTTATGGTGTCGATGGCCTGCTGAATTTGATCAATATGGGTTTTGGTATACATTCCGGTTTCGCCGGCCCGGCCTTTGGTATCCGTGAATTGAAGAGCTTCGGATTTCATTGGTGTGAATTTTCCCCACTTTCTCCATTGATAGCCGTAGATCGGTCCAAGCTCGCCGTCGGGATCCGCCCAGGCGTTCCAGATCGGTGTGTACTCGGCAAGCTCATCGTTAATGTTGGTCGATCCGCGCAAAAACCACAACAGCTCCCTGAGGATGCCGTCGAAACGGACTTTTTTGGTTGTGAGTAAAGGGAAGCCGTCACGAAGATCGTATTTTCGCTGGGTTCCAAAAACCGAAATGGTGCCCACTCCCGTCCGGTCCTTTTTTTCCGCTCCGTTTTCGAGAATTTCACGCACTAAACTGTGGTACTGCTCCATATTCAAAACTTAAAAGCATCCGCATTGTATGGGAAATTTTTGCAAATGTAAATTTGGGGGTTTTATGGTATAATAATGAGATAATTTGATATTTTTAACTTGCCCCGACATGGACAATATGCACTCCGGCCAGGAATCAGAAAATTCCGAAGCGGCCGTTCCACAACACGAACATTCCGAATCAACAATTGATCTTCAAGAAGAACTGGAAGAGGTTCTTGGAAAACTTTCCTACGGCGAACGTTCAGCGCTCGAACATTCCACATGGGAAGACTCCCGCAAAAAATGGAAAGACGGTTTTCTGGATTTTCTCAAAAGAAACGAACTTCGGGGCAAAAACGCCGCGGTGAGCCTGCTCAAAGCTTACGTCAAAAACGTGAAAAAAAGTTACGAAGAAACCAGCTACAGCGAGGATCCTGAAACTAAAAAACTCTACAAGACCCAGCTGGCGATCGCCGAAAAGATGCTCGGCCTCTACTCTCCCGAAACAAAGAAAAATAAGGAGCTGAGCCATAAGGAAAAGGTCAAAAGCATTTACAGCAAAGAAAACGTCCTCTTCACTCTGCGCAATATCCGCAGGCAGATCTTCGAGCTCGTCGGCCTGAAAGATCCATGGTTCGATTATTCCCAGCTTCAACAGGGAACGTCGGAACTTGAAGGGCAAATGGGAGGAAAAGGGCAAAATGCTTCGCAGCTGCCTGTTCCTCGCCAAAACGAAACTCCGCCAATGGCCAAGCCTTCGCAAGAGCCGGCAGTTCCCGAACATGCCCCTCCAGCTACTGACGAAGGCGGAGAAGAAAAAGCAGCCTGAATCAGACGTGATATAATGGTTTCATGAGTCCTGCGTTCGAACAGCAAAAAGAGGCCTTCAACCAAGCGCTTCAACAAACGTACACTGCGTGTATTTTCGATATCGACGGCACGCTGACCGTCCGCGGTGACGAGTTTATCCCGGCATATCTGCAACCGAAACTTGCTGAGCTTTCGATGTCTGTTCCGATGGCCGTCTGTACCGCGAGGAGGCTCGATCATGCCCGTGAAAAACTTGCTCCGCTTTTTATCCACGCCGTGGATCCGCTCAAAAGCGAAAGCAACTGGGTGTTGATCTGCGAAAACGGAGCGATCGGTTATTTTTTTGACGCCCAACAGAAAAAGTATCTTGAACTTTACCGTGAAAAATATCCTTATCCGGAACAGGTGAGAGTGGCGCTGTTCCAGCACCTCAACGAACGGCTCAAAGACAAACTCGGAGTTTCCTTCATGAACGTCGTCAGCATGATCTTCCGTCCTCCCTGGGAAGGTTTGCCCAGAGAAGAAATCGCAATAAAAAGCAGAGAGATCGCTCTTATCATCGCCCGGGAACTTCTTCCTTTCGACCCCAAGGGACTGCTTGCCGTCGGCGATTCCGGCATCGGCGTGAATGTTTATCCGATGCAGAGCGATAAAGAACGCGGCATCGTCGAGTTTGCGAAACACATTGTCTCGACCAGGGGGTTGAAAATTTCACAGGATGCCAAAGAAATCGTCGCGGTCGGAGACCAGCCTGGCCCGCTTGGAAACGACGAGCAGTTCTTGAACGGAAAGTTTGGAACGCCTTTTACCGTCGGCGAAACCCATCCACAGAACGTCCTGCCTTTACCCGTTTTTGACAACGACAAGATCCTGCAAGGCCCGGAGGCCACACTTTTTCTGCTCGATCGGCTCAATTTTCGTGAAGGTCTCGGCTTGAGGTCGAAAGCCTGAACAACTTGGCCTTTGGTATTTGGGGTTTTCGCCGTATGATATGTATAAATAACAATCTTCTATGAATGAACCAACCGTAAAAAAAAATTCTTCCCAGCTCCGTCATCCCTATCAGCGGGTCGGGATTTTTATCGATACGCAAAATCTCTACCATTCGGCGCGTTCTCTTTTTAACAGCAACGTCAATTACAAGAGTCTCGTTGACGGTGCCGTCGGCGAACGACGGCTCATCAGGGCTTTCGCCTACGTTATCAAGTCCGAAACAAACGATGAAAGTAAATTCTTTGAGGCGTTGACCGATCTCGGCATCGAAACCCGCGTCAAAGACCTCCAGATTTTTTACAGCGGAGAGAAAAAGGCCGACTGGGACGTGGGGATCGCCATGGACATCGTGCGCCTGAGCGAAAAGATCGACACTGTTGTCCTGGTCAGCGGCGATGGTGATTTTCTTGAAGTGCTGCGTTACGTGAAATCACGCGGCATACGGGCGGAACTGATGGCTTTCAAAAAAACCACTTCAGCGAAGCTCCTCGAAGAAGCCGATGATTACATCGACCTCGGCGGATCCGGAGGAAAATTCCTCATACCGCTCGGTAAAACCGCGAGAATGAACCAGCGACGGCCTTCGACAAAATGGAACGCCCGTTAATGTGAACGCGTGCCCAAGCCTCAATCCGGTTTATTTCCGGCGTTTTTTGTTTGGTTTTTTGGAGTTTGATTTCTTGTAGAGATCGTTCAACGTCTTCTTCGGAACATGCTTGAGAATGTCACGGAGGCGCATGTCGACGGAAATCAGCAAGCCTGTCAGGATGGCGATGATGATCCAGAACCACCAAAAATAGTCCTGGCACACGTATCCGAACCAGAAATTGAATTCGTCGTTGAGGGTTTGTTCGACTTCAGCGGCTCCTTTGAGGATTTCGTTTCCTGAAGGTTTGGTCGGCGTCGGCGTGATCCACGGATTTTGACCATTGTTTTGAGGCTGTTCCTGAGGGTTTGTCTGCAGGACATTCCCCTGAAGTTCCTGGGTGTTTACTCCCGGAAGGGTCGGGGTTGGCGTTGGTGTTGGTGTTGGGGTTGGTGTTGGTGTTGGGGTTGGGGTTGGGGTTGGCGTTGGTGTTGGGGTTGGCGTCGGCGTCGGCGTGGTTTGCTGCGTCGGCTGTTGCGTTGCCCCAGGTGGAACAAATAAACCTGGAGGATAACTTCCGCCTGTTCCACCTCCCCCCCCTCCTCCTCCTCCTCCTGGTGGTGGTGGTGGCGGTGGTGGTGGTGGCGGTGGTGGCGGTGGTGGCGGGGTTGTGGGCGTACAGTCTCCGTATGCTTCCTGGATAAATCCCGTACAAAGTGAATAATCTGTACTGGATGATGTCCCGGGGACGCTGTCGCCAACGGCGCCGTGCAATCCGTAATCTGCTGAAGAACCTTTCGCCGCTGAGTTGGTAAGCGCGGTAAAATCCAGAGAATAGCTGGTACTTGTTCCGGCAACGGCCGACGCCGTCGAGATCGAACAGATCATTCCGACGACAAAGGCGAGCGGCAAACTCTTGTATAAGCTTTTGAACATATTTTTTTGTTTTTTGTTTTTTCTTGTTATTATAGCATTTTTTTTACTGTCCGTCACTCCCCTTTTTGATTCATTTTGTTATCATATATGGGCTACTTTTTGATGAAACTTTATGGATGAACCACAAATCTACGATCTGATCATTATCGGTGCGGGCTGCGCGGGTGCAAGCGGAGCCATGTACGCTTCCCGAATGAACCTTAAAACGCTCATGATCGCCGAACTCCCCGGAGGATTGATTACGACGACCCACCTGGTTGAAAACTGGCCGGGCATCAAAAGCATTACCGGACCCGACCTTGCTTCAGCACTTGTTGACCATGCGACATCGTTCGGTGTCCCTCTTGCTAACGAAAAGGTTACGGAGGTCACACGCATCAATGAGAACTCCCCGGAAGGCAAGCAGTCGGGGTACATCGTTAAAACGGCCTCACATACGTATAAAACGAAGACCGTCCTTTTCGCTACAGGTACGAAATACCGTAAAATGGGCGTCCCGGGCGAAGAAGAGTTCGCCAATAAAGGCGTTTCATACTGCGCTCTCTGCGACGGAGCCTTCTTCAAGGGAAAAACGGTTTGTGTGGTGGGAAGCGGCGATTCTGCCGCCAAGGAAGCACTGCTGCTTTCCGAGCACTGCCCTAAGGTTTATATCTTCATCCGCGGGGACAAACTGAAAGCCGAACCGGTCAACTTTGACCGTGTCATTGCGAAGGGCAGCGATAAAATCGAACTCCGCTACAAGACGCAGATTACAGAAATCACCGGCACGAAAAGCGTCGAAAAGGTTAAACTTGATAACGGGGAAGAACTTCAGATGCAAGGGGTTTTCGTCGCCATCGGGCACATCGCTCTTTCAGACATCGCCGGGAAACTCGGCGTCGCGCTGGATGCAAAAGGCGAAATCATCATCAACCGGAAGTCGGAAACCAACCTTCCGGGGGTTTACGCCGCTGGCGACGTCGCGGACACGGTCTTTAAACAGGCTATTACCGGCGCGGCTGAGGCCGTTACCGCAGCGTATTTTGCTTTCGATTACATAGGCAAGACACCCATTGAATGCTAGGAGTACAACGAGCGCCGGCCCGAAAAAAATCGCCCTTCGTTTCAGTACGTTGATATTGGCCACGCTTTTTTCTTCCTGCATCCTGGGGTTCAGGATTGTTTACGCGGGTCCGACGGGATACATTTTCCTGTTTTGGAATCTGTTCCTGGCGTGGGTCCCGTTTTTGTATGCACTGGCTGCGGAATATTTCCACCGCAAAAAAAGAAGCGTCGCGTGGTACTGGATCTTCATTTTCTTATGGCTGATGTTCTTCCCCAATGCGCCGTACATCATCACAGATTTTGTTCACGTCAGTCCATGGGCTTCGATCGGCGTTCCTTTATGGTTCGACGTTCTCATGATCGCCAGCTTCGCGGCGACCGGGCTCTTGCTCGGGCTTTGTTCGTTGAAAATCATTGAACGCATCACTGTGGAACGTCTCGGTATTGTTTGGAGCTGGGTCTTTACGGTTATTGTCTCTCTACTTGCGGGATTCGGCGTGTACCTCGGCAGATATTTACGCTGGAACAGTTGGGATCTCATCGTTTCCCCGAACGAACTTTTTCAGGATATCGGCGAAAGGGTCGTACAACCGATGGTTCACTCGTATACCTGGTTTGTTTCGGTCGTTTTCGGAGCGCTCATTATTTTTCTCTATCTTGGATTCAGCCGTTTTTGCGATTATCACAGAAGCCGGAGAGCCTAGCGCAGTTTTTCCAGAAACTCCACGAAAAGCCTGACGCCGAAACCCGTTCCCATCGGTGATTCGTACTGTTTGGGATCTTTCACGAACGCCGGGCCGGCAATATCAAGATGAGCCCACTTTGCGTTCCCGACGAACTCTTCCAAAAAGGCGGCTCCTTTTGAAGCTCCCGCCGTGGACACTTCGTCCCAGTTGCGCAAATCAGCGATTTTGCTTTTCATTTTGGCGCGATGGTCGGGATGGATGGGCATGGGCCACGCGAACTCATCCGTACTTTCTCCCGCCTCCCGAAGTTTTTCGATCAGCGCAGCATCGTTGCCGAAGAGTCCGGCGTAGCGGCTCCCGAGGGCAACCATGCACGCGCCGGTGAGTGTGGCAACATCAATGACGTATCGTGGAGAGAATTTCTCTACGGCATAGCTGAGAGCATCGCAAAGTACCATCCTTCCTTCAGCGTCGGTATTGACGATTTCAACGGTTTTTCCGGAATAGGTCGTCACGATGTCCGACGGTTTCTGCGCCGACGGACCGATTAAATTGTCGGTCAACGGAAAAATCCCGATGACCTTCTGCTTGATTCCCAATTTTTTGAGCAGCAAAAACAGTCCTATGACAGTTCCGGCTCCGGCCATATCGAGTTGCATGTCGGCCATGGAGTGTCCCGGTTTGAGGTTATATCCTCCGCTGTCGAAAATAATGCCCTTTCCGACGAAGGCGACCGGGCTCTTGTTCGACATTCCTCTGGGCGAGTATTCCATGATCACCAGTTTTGCTCCGAACTCGCTTCCGCGATTGACGCCCAGTATTCCGAACATTCCCATTTTTTCGAGTTCGGTTTTCCCGATGACCTTGATGGAATATCCGTTTTTATCAGCGATCTTCCGGGCTTTTTTCGTGATGTATTCAACGTTTTTCAGCGACGGTCCGGCATTGACGAGATCGCGGACCTCTCCGACCGCTTCGGCGATGGTAACTCCCTTTTTCACCGCAGAGTCAAACCTTGAATTTTTTTTCCGCACGACCAGGAAAACTTTTTTGATGTTCTGGTGGCCAAGATCTTCCTTCTCTTTGCCGGTTTTGAATTTGGCCAGGGTGTAATTCCCGAATGCCAGGCCTTCCCCGAGTTCCTGTCCGTGATCAATGATCTTCGTTGAACACCACAACGTCATTTCCCCTTTTTTGAGCGGACGGACGGATTTGACGATGAGGGCGGCAAGTTCACGGAGTTTTTGCGGAGTGAATTTTTTCATTTCACCGAGCCCGAACAAGACCACTTTCCCCGGCAACGTTTCGTCATCGGGAATGACGAGAAGGGTTTCACCTTCCCTACCCAGAAAATCTTTTTGTTTCTCGCGTTTCTTCAAAAAACTCTCCAAAATCTTCGGCGCGTTTGCGCTCAGTGAAGCCTCCTGAAACAGGGGGACGATCAAAACGCCCGTTTTTGGACGGACGGAATTTATAACGGATATTTCCATGGCAACTCAATAAAAAAAATCTGCAGACATCTTAACAGAATTTTTTACGAAAACAAAAATTTCCCCGTCCGTACGGCGCGGATTCTTATTGCTGGCTTTCCGATTTCGACAAGAACTTCTCGGCTTTCTTGAGAATGTCTTTTGCGGTCTGGAACGTGACTTTCTCCAGAGCCGGCTCATAGGGAAGCCAGAGGTATCCTTTGTGTTCGAACGACAGCGTGACTTTCTTTTGCGTCGTTCTGGCCAAAAAGAAAATGACGTTCTTGGACATCAGTTCCGCTCCCCGATGGTAGAAGTAATGGATTTTATGGCGGAATCCTTCGATCCAGACTATTTTTTTTATGCTCGTTTCCTCCTGGAGTTCCCGGTAAGCGGTTTCATGTTCGGATTCGTCTTTTTCGACGTGTCCTTTGGGGAAATCGAAATGCCCGCCCGGGTAATGCAGCAGCAGATACTCCCTTTCATCCTTGAGCTGACGGAAGATCACAATCCCGGCTGATGTTTCATGAATCATATGTTACATTATAGAAGCTCTTTTTGGATTTGACTATGTTGACTGGCCAGGAAACAGTTCGCCACATCTTCGACCGCTATCCGGAGGCGGTCCCCGTTCTGCATAAGTATGGCATAACCCTTGAAGCCGAGGAACATTTCCGTTTCAAAAATCTGGCACATGCCGCAATCGTTTTACGGATTCCGTTGAGGAAGATTCTCGACGAACTTTCTTCGGTCACCGGGGAACCGGTCCTCGAAGTGAAGGTCAAAGGCGTCGAAGCGATTCACAAACCCGGCGTCCGGACGGGGGGGCTGGAAAACATCAAAAGAATCATCGCCGTCCACAGCGGCAAGGGCGGGGTCGGAAAAACTTTCGTGGCCGTCAATTTGACGGCTTTTCTGGTGCAACAAGGCTTGAAAACCGGCTTGCTCGACGCCGACGTCGACTGCCCCAACGTTTTGCATATGCTCAAATGCGAAGGAAAACTTGAAGCCAACGAAGACAAGCTCATCGTCCCTTTGGAAAAGTTCGGCATCAAGCTCGTATCGATGGCTCCCTTGCTGAACACCCGGGATGAAGCGCTTCTCTGGAGAGGACCGATCGTTTCAAGAGTCCTGGAGCAGTTTCTCTATGACGTTGCCTGGGGAGATCTGGACGTTCTGATCGTGGATCTTCCGCCCGGGACTTCCGACATTCCACTGACGCTTTACCACATGCTGCCGAGAACGGAAGTTTTACTGGTAACAACACCTCATGAGCTCGGGCTGTTGGATGCCAAAAAGGCGGCTGCAATGGCAAAAAAGCTCCGCATCAAGATTCTCGGACTCATGGAAAACATGGGAGGGGATGTTTTCGGCAATGAAACGAGTATTGATGTCGCGAAAACGCTCGGTGTCCCCTTTCTGGGATCCATAGGGCTTCATACCGCATATGCCCAGCTTTCCGCCGACGGCAGCCCTCACCTTTTTGACTCCAAAGAGCTGCAAAATCTTTATCAAAAGGCCTGGGAGCGGATCAAGAAGACGTCGTGATTGCATTTTTTCGGGCATTGAGTAGAATACATCGTGCCCGCGCGAGTGGCGAAACTGGCAGACGCGCTACCTTCAGGAGGTAGTGGCCGCAAGGTCGTGGAGGTTCAAGTCCTCTCTCGCGCACCAGGATCATACCCTTCTTCACGAAAGGTTTTTTGCTGTTGACTTTTTTCCTGTTCTAAATACAATAGTGTTGCACTCTATAATGCAATATTGTTGCATTGCTCGTAGAGAGGGTTAGGTAACAACTTCGATTATAGAGTGCTTTTCTTTTCCCATGTATACATTGACATATTTTAAAATGAATTATAAAAAGGACCACGTCGACGAATTTCAGGAAAATTTTGCAGCTCAATCACATGAGGTTTTTCGCGAAGAAGGGGAAACTTTTCACGAAACCTCCCTTCAAAAAATACGTCTCGGCACTCTTCTGGCCGCACTCGTTGCCGTGGGGGCCAGCGCGACCGTCACGGAGACATGCCTTGCGGACTGTTCAGATCATCCAAACGACTGCAGTGGCACCGCCCAGTCGGAAAATTCACGGCACGAGCACCATCCTTTTGAATTCAAAGCCGGTTTTGCCCTGACGCCGGACCATCAAAGCGCCGAATACGGTTTTGACGCTCACCTCAGCTGGAGTCCTGAAACGGGCGCAGCTTCGTCGCCGCACTTTGAGCTTGCGTTCGTCGACCTCGGCGTTTCTTTCTACAGCATTCCCATCAACGTCCAATTCGCTCATCCAATCCATACAAGCATCATGGGGACCGAATTCCATATTGGTTCGGTTGCTTCGGTGGGCATTCCAGCAGGTGATGTTGTGGAGTTTGGTTTAGGGGCCGGCATGGCTCTTGGAATTCTTTATCATTCGTTTTCCAAAATCGGACAGGACAACCATTATAATTATTACGGCGTGGACGCGAACACCCAAGTTGTGCCGCTTGCCATGCTGGAAGGCGAAATCACCTTTCACGTCCAGGACAGGCTTCTCGTTTTTGCAGCCTACAATCCGCACTTTACCCTTCAACCCGTCAGCAAAGAAATTCCAGGCACCTACAAACATTATGAAGTGGACCACACCATCGTTGCCGGCCTGGGAACAAACTTCTAGTGACGTTTTGATATGAAGAAGCTTCACATTCGCGTCAATTTGATTTAGAATTGACCTGCATACATTTTGTCATAGTTTCCGCTTATGAAAAAAAGATCAAAAAAAACCACGAAAAGTAAAAAGGATCTCACCTCCGTCTATATTGCACTTCTGGCACTCATCGTCATTATCGTCGTCTTCTTTTTGGCGTATCTTTCAAAGATGAGCAAGATGTCACCCGGAACGTCAACGAGCACCGGCGCCCCTCTGATGAACGGACAACAGACCGCGACGATCACGATTCTTCCTTCCGGCGGCGTGAGTTCGCCAGCCAGTGAAGTGGCCTCCAACGATGCATCGGGGTCGCAGCAGACTTCCGTCCAAAACCATATGAACATGGTTGAAAACAGCGGATCCGTTCCGGCAAACGGCCGCGTCAAATTCAAGATCGACCATTTCAAAAAACTCGCCCTCCAGCCTTTGCAGTTTGATATTCTTGATGAAAACGGTAAAGCCTATACTCCCGACGACCTTCAGGAGGTTTTCGGACAGAAGGTGCATTTTATCGTCGTCTCTTCGAATCTCAAGGAGTTCCAACACCTTGATCCGACCTACACCAACGGAAAATGGAACACCCTGGCCTATATGCCGACACCGGGAACGTACTATGCCTATACCGACGTGACGCCGGTCAAAGGTCAGCGCGTCGTTTTGCGAAGCGACCTCATCGTCCAGCATGAAACGACCGATCCGATTACCTATCCGGGATTGACCCCTGATCTTTTCGCCATCTCCAAAACCTTCAAGGCCCAGTTGGCTTTGAGCCAGGCGCTTGTCCTGCAGCAAAGTGTCCTTTCCTACCATGTTACCCAGGGTGACCAGCCGACCACACTTCAACCATACCTGGGCAATCTGGGGTCCGTGATTATTTTCCGACAGGGAAACATCGACAGTTATACCCGCGCCAATCCTCTGAATTCAAACGATGCGCAGAAAGGTCTCGCCGAATTCCTGACTACCTTCGTAAAAGGCGGTCGCTATACGGCCTTTGCCGAGTTCAAACTCGGATCAAAGGTGTACACCTTCCCGATCACTTTTGACGTCAGCGGATAGAACCTAGAGCAGAAGCTCTTTAAGAGCGTACGTTATGCTGTTTCTCGTTATTACTTTTCTCGTCGGACTGGCCAGCGCTTTCGTGCCGATTTTTCTTCTGAGATTTCTGGTGAAAAAGTGGCATATCCAGCCGAAAATTTTCTGGAAAGCCGGTCTTGCCGGACTCATGGTCTCCCTCCTTGTTTTCGGAGTCACGCTGAATATTGACGGAGCTTTTCCGGCATTTGATCAACTTCCGGTGATCATTCAGGCTTTGACCCTCGGTTTCGTGAACGGACTTTTCATCGAACTCGGAAAGTTTCTTGTCCTGGACAGGTTCATGCACTCGATCCGGAGCCGCGAAGCGGGCATGTTGTTCGGGTTCGGATGGTCCGGGTTGAGCATTATCATCATGGGATTTTTCCTGGCCGTTGGCGTTTTTGGCATGTATAACCTTTTAACAACCAAGGATCTCGCATCGACGCTTCCCAACGCCGATGCCGACCAGATGCAGTTTCTTCAGGAAAGCCAAAAACAGATTCAGGATCTCGTTGCCGGGTCTCCTCTCAATGCTTTGACGCCTTTGCTGGAGAGCATGGGGACCCTCATGATCGATATGGCGATGGCGCTTTTGATTATTCTCGGGCTTTCTCAAAAAAAAACGCGATACGTCTGGTTCGCGGTGGGCATCAGAACGATTCTGGCGACGATTTTATTTTACGTTTCGCAAACCGACCTCATTCCTGTTGAGATCATTTTCGGGGCCTGGATGATCGTGGGCGGTACTTTGATCTTCTATCTGCAGAAGTCCCTCAAGCACCATGTGGCCTAGTCCTCCTTGGCGGCGAGCTGATAATTTTCCCACTTCTTCTTTTTGAGTGCTTCAGCTGCAGCTTCCTGTTCGGCTTTTTGTTTGCTGGAACCTTTTCCCTCTGCGACGAACTCTTCCCCGACGTACGCTCCCATGATGAAGGTTTTGTTGTGATCGGGACCTTCTTCTTTCATCAGTCTGTATTCGGGCGTAACCCCCAAGACCTCCTGGGCAATTTCCTGGAAATGGGATTTTGAATCGATGTGAAGTCCTTTTTTGAGAATTTCCTCGAGTCTGGTAAGAATGTACGAATCGATGAAGTTGTGAGCTGTCTTGTAATCCTGATCCAGGTACATGGCTCCGATGAGGGCTTCAAGCGTATTGGCGAGAATGTAATTCTTTTTGCGGCCGCCTGAACGTTCTTCTCCCCGGCTTAAATAAAGGTAAAGCCCCAGATCGAGTTCCGAGGCGATTTCGGCGAGATGTTTCCCTTTCACCAGCGCGGACCTCCAGTTGGTGAGGACGCCTTCCTCCTCTTCCGGATATTTCCTGAACAGATAATCCGTGACTACGAGCTCCAACACCGCATCTCCCAGAAATTCCAACCTTTCATTGTGTTGAGCTTTCAAATCGCGATGTTCGTTCATGTAGGATTTGTGCACGAACGCCGTATCAATAAGATTCAGATCCTTGAAGGTGACGTCGATCTTTTTTTCGAGCGCCTCATAACGGTTCATGGAAGGCTGTTCGGATGAAGGTTTTACTGCCATGTGGAAAAGTTAAGATTTTTTTTGAGCTTCCTTGTGCTCTTTTATCGCCTCTTTGCGATACTTATGCATGATGGTACTGAGCACTCCGTTAACAAACTTGGGGGAGTTCGTATCGCCGAAACTTTTGGCGACCTCCACGGCTTCATTGATGGCGACGATCGGAGGGACGTCTTCAGAAAACAAAATTTCATAACAGCCGAGTTCCAAAATAGCCCGGTCCACCGGAGCGATCTTGTCGACCGGCCATTCCGGCGCCTCTTCCTGGATGACCTTGAGGATTTCCTTCTTTTCTTTCAAAACGCCGTGCAAAAGACTTTCGGCAAAACTAAAATCCTTGATTTTCGCGCTGTATTCTTCAAGGTTATACTTCAAAATATCCAGCGGTTCCCCACCCCGGAATTCAAAAGCGAAGAGGGTTTGCATCACTGCTATTCTGGCAATGTGGCGGTAGCTGGCCATAATTATTTTGGCTTGGAATTGACCATTTCGCACACAAACGGTGGATGATGTTCAATTCCCGCGCTGGTTGTTAAAATTTATTCTCCCGGTTACGTCCGGAGTTTTACGCCTTGACCTTGGTGATCTTTTCAACGGCTTTGTTCATATCCAGGATCTTCTTTCCGTTATATTGGCCGCAATTCTGACACACATGGTGGTTCAGTTTCTTGGTCTTGCAGTTCGGGCAATCAACCAGATTCACAATTCCCTGAAGTTTGACCTGGGTTTTGTGTGTAAAGGAATGGTAGCGTTTTGCTGAACGGGATTTGGATTTTTTATACTTGGGTACTGGATGTTTCATAGGGTCGTTCGGATATGATTAAATGAGTTTTTTGAGGTCTTTAAAGGGCTTATATGTGTCTGGGCCCTGTTCCTTGACCTCGACGCATTTGCATTTGACCGTGTTGCGATCCTTTCCGCACACAGGGCAAAGCCCTTTACAGCTCTTAGAGCATACTGGAATAAGTGGAAAATGCAAGATAATTTCCTGACGGACCATCTCGTTGAGATTGATCGTCATGGGCTTCTTGTCGATGAAGAAAAGGTCGTCCAGATCGTCGCTTTCAAAATCGGGGTCGCCATAATAATACTGCCGCTCAGCCGCAGCGATTTCTATGGTTTTCTTGAAAGTCTTAAGGCAGCGGTTGCAGGTAAAAAGCACCTCGATACCGGCATCGTTGAGTAACGCGCAGACTTCGTTTTTCAAACGGATGAAGGTCAGCTTCCCGCTGAAGTGGGAAGAGAACTCAAGGTCTTTGTCTTCCGGGTAAACGATTTTCTCGTCAATATCATATTGTTCGCTTGACCCCATGGGTTTTCCCCAGAGTTTTGCGACTTTGTAGAGTAACTGTGACACGGCGATTGAATTAACGTGAACGGGAAACACCCGCTATGAGACGTAGAATAAACAGGAACAGGTTGAATATGTCAAGATACAGCTGGAGCGCCGCGTCAATGTAACGGTCGTGGGGGTAAACTTTGAGCCGCTGAACGTCGTAGAGCGTGTAGCCGGTAAAAAGGAGTACGCCGATTCCGGAAAAAATCATCTCAAAGGTATTGCTCCAGGGAATGAAGATTCCGATGACGGAGACGATGATCATCCCGATCAGGCCGATCATGAGAAAACCTCCCAGTCCCGCAAAACTGCGCTGGCTGACGGCTCCGATGGCCGCGGCTGCGGTGAAAGTAAGGGTCGTCGCAAGAAAAGCCTTGATGATGATGCCCGGCCCTCCGAATTCAAGAATCAAACTTGCCAGGAGCGGAACGATCGTCACTCCGGTGACAAAAGCGAACGCCGCGAAAAGAACATAATTGATCGGGCGTTTGGTGCTCCAAAATCTGGCGGTAAAAACCAGGATCAATTCAAGCGCGAAGAAAACCCACATCCAGGCCGGGTTTTCTATAAAAAGCGGGCCGAGATACTGGAAGCCCGTAAAGGTTCCGGCGGCGGAAACCAGGATGGCGAGGCCGAAAAAGAACATGACCTTGCTTAAGAACGATGATGTTCTTACGGCTGCCAGACCGTCGTTCTGATCGTAGGTAAAATCTTGTGTCGTATTCGTCATAGATGTGAGTTTATAAGTGAGTTCGTGTTGAGTTTGCATTGTAGAAGGTTTTGCAAATTTTGACAAGCTGGGCATTGCAGAAATTATGACGTCCGGCTCAGACTGGCCATGCGGGTATTGTTGGTATATGATGTGACCCACTGAGTTTGTTTTTATGGACCACCGTCTCACCTGGATCGAAATTTCCCGTTCAAATCTTGACCATAACGTCAAGGTTTTCCGCGACCTTGTCGGAAAAGATCGTATTCTCTGCCCTGCGGTCAAAGCCAACGCCTATGGCCACGGGCTTACGGTTTGCGGACCTTTGATGGTGGAGTCGGGCGCGGACTGGCTGGGAGTGAACGCCCTTTTTGAAGCTTTGGATTTGAGGCAAAGCGGTGTTAACGCGCCCATTTATATTATGGGGTATATTCCTCTGGAAGAACTGCCCGTGGCCGTTGAAAACGGTTTTCATTTTGTTGTCTACAATACTGAAACCCTCCACGAACTGGCACTTATTACCAGGAAACTTCAGCGTCCGGCGCTGACGCATTTGAAAGTCGAAACCGGCATTCATCGCCAGGGCGTCCATGCAGACGAACTTGATGAAGTTCTGGATCTTTACCGCAATAATCCTTTGATAACAATGGAAGGAGTTGCCGCTCACTTCGCGAACATTGAAGATACCACTGACCACAGTTTTGCTGAACTCCAGCTCAAAAATTTTGAAAACATCACGGAGAGCATCCGCAAGGAAGGGTTTGAACCGAAATATATCCATACGGCGAACACCGCCGCCACGATCCTATTCCCCAAAACCCATTTCACCATGGTGAGAACGGGTGTGGGCAACTACGGCATGTGGCCTTCGAATGAAACCTACGTTTCCGCGCTCCAGGAAGGGAAAAAGATTGTATTGAAACCCGTGATGACCTGGAAAACTAAAGTGGCTCAGGTCAAAAAAGTGAAGGCAGGTTCCTATGTCGGTTACGGCTGTACGTATAAAACGGGGAGAGATTCAAGAATCGCCATTCTTCCTGTGGGCTATTATGACGGCTATGACCGAAAACTTTCCAATAACGGTTACGTTCTTTTACGCGGGAAACGCGCTCGCTTATGCGGACGCGTATGCATGAACATGATCATGGTCGACGTGACGGATATTCCTGAAGTTCGGATTGAAGATGAAGCCGTACTGCTGGGACGCCAGGGGGAAGAAGAGGTTTCAGCAGAACAACTGGCCCAGTGGATCGGCACCATCAACTATGAAGTGACGACCCGAATCAACGAAGGTATCCTGCGAAAAGTGGTGCGTTAACTCTCTTTGAAAAAACCGGTCTTTGTGGTGTGGCTTTTTCCTTGACGCTGAGAGGAGTTTTCACTAGAATTGTAGGGCTTTTTTAGCTGTTTTATGCCATTTTTTAGACGTTTACCTCAAGCGCGGGGGAATTATTACGTAGCTCTGGATATCGGTACTGAATTTGTGAAAGCGCTTCTGTGCAAGGCTGAAGGGACCAAAGGAAGGGTTTTGGGCGTGGGCAGAAAACGTCAGCGACTCGGCGATATGCAAAGCGGCGCGGTGACCGACATCGCTTCCGTTATCAACAACTGCCAGGAAGCCATCCGTGATGCCGAAAAGATGGCCGGTGCAAGCGCTTCCAAACTGATCATGGGCATTGCCGGAGAACTGGTCAAGGGTGCCACGACCACCATCAGCTACACGCGCCGCGAACCGGATACGAAGATCGATCTTTCTGAATTGAAGAACATCGTGCATAAAGTGCAATGGAAGGCTTTCGATGAAGTCCGATCACAACTCGCTTTTGAAACAGGATACAACGAAATCGACGTCAAACTCGTCAACGCCGCGATCGTCGGCGTGTTCATTGACGGATATAAAGTGGCCAATCCGCTGGGGTTCCAGGGCAAAGAAGTGACGATTTCAATTTTCAACGCGTTCGCCCCGCTCGTGCATTACGGTGCCCTGCAGACGATCGCGGCGGAACTCGATATGGATCTGCTGGCGATCACCGCCGAACCTTATGCCGTTTCCCGCTGCATGGCGTACGAAGACGGAGGAAATTTCAGCGCTATTTTTGTAGACATCGGAGGCGGAACCACCGACATCGCCGTGGTTCGCAATGGCACAGTGGAAGGCACAAAAATGTTTACGCTTGGCGGACGGACCTTCACCAAGCGCCTCGCACAATCTTTAAATATCTCTTTTGAAGAAGCCGAGGAAATCAAACTGGCTTATTCCAATGAACGGCTTGAAAAGCAATCGCACAAAATAGTCCGTGAAGCCATGAAAAGCGATTGCGAAGTCTGGCTTTCCGGCGTGGCCCTGACGCTTAGTGATTTTGAAAACGTCGACATTCTGCCTTCAAAAATTCTTCTCTGCGGAGGCGGCTCACATCTCCCCGAAATCAAGGAAGTGCTGGAAACGAGAGAATGGACGCAAAAACTCCCCTTCCCCAAAAAACCACACATTACGTTCATGCAGCCGAAAATGATCATGAACATGTCCGATGAAACGAAAACCCTCAAAGACATGGAGGATGTCACACCCCTCGCGCTTGCAAATATCGCCCTTGAATATATCGGCGAAGAACAGATTCTGGCAAAACTTCTCAAGAAAGTCGTCCGTTTGATTCAAATTTAGCTATGACGAAGGACAACAAAAAAAATCCGAAATCATCCAAAAGTGATGGCGACAAGAAGTTCGCCACCAAGCGTATTGGTGATACGGAAGAGCTTGAAGAGGTCGTCGAGGACGAGAAAAAAACAAAAGCCGGCAGAGCCAAGAAAGTCCTCTACACCGAAATAGACGATGAAGTCACTTCCATTTACGACAAGCTCAAGCAGCTGAAAATGAAAAACATCTACATCGTGGTCCCCCGACGGGCGATCGTTTTTCAAAGTATCGTCAATCTGAAAATTCTCAAACGTAAAGCAGAAGATCTCGAGAAAAATATTTATATCATCACCAACGATCCCAACGGCATCAAACTGGCAAAACAGGTCGGACTGGTGGTCTACGACAAACTTGAAGGGCATGAACATCCGAGTCTGGTTTCCGGAAAATTCCTGGAGGACCAGATGAACATCAGTCCGCTGAAAGCCAGCGTGAACGCGCTTGAAGATGAACGCCCTATCCGCCAGACGGAGAAAAAGTTTTCGATTTCCGACCTCATCCGGAAGGGGAAAAAACATGGCATGCGACTTTTACCGAAAAATCTTCCGTTGAAGAAAAACAAAGTTGGTGAAGGGAAGAAGAACGAATCCGACAAAGGCCGGCTCGTTCTTGAGGCTCCGAACCGCCAGGCACTGGTGGCCTTGGTCGTCGTCAGCATCATCATCCTTCTGACCATCACCTATATCGCTCTTCCCGGGGCAACGATCAAGCTGGTCCCGAATTCCGACGTGCTTCAGACGTCGGTCAACATCACCCTGGCCGACAATGACGCCAACCGCGGAGAACTCGACACCCACCCCCTCCACGAAATTGCCAGCTACACCATCACGACGACGATCAAGCGTCCGCTGCAGTACGCCGCGACCGGCAAAGATTTCCAAGGAGAAAACGCCAAAGGCGTCATCACCATCATCAACACCAGCAACCAGGACTGGCCGCTGCTTCCTCACACCAGATTCCAGACCTCCGACAACCTGATTTTCCGCAGCAACGACTATATTACGGTTCCAGCCCAACAGGGTGATACTCCAGGGACCATCGACGTCCCCGTGGAGGCCGACCAGCTCGATGCGGTGGGGCAGGTCGCGGGTGACCGTGGAAACATCGGTCCGGCGAAATTTTTCCTTCCAGGACTTTCGGCAGAAAATCAGAAAAAACTTTACGCTGAGAGTAAAAATCCAATGACTGGCGGAAAAACCATCGTCACGAAATTCATTACGAAAGACGATATCAACGCGGCCAAGGATAAGCTTCAGACCGATTTGAAAAACTCGGCCCAGGCCGAACTTCAGGCAACGGTGACCAAGCGTAATGATACCGATAAAACCAACCTCGTGCTCCTGGTCGGAGACAATGCGTTCCAGACCACCCAGCCCAAAATCACCGTCCCCGCCAATCTGGAAAACCAGAAACTGGACAGTTTTGAGATCCAGGGAGAACTTGTTGCCACGGGAATCGCTTACAACCGCGACGAGCTCATGAACATGCTCAAAACCGAGCTGAAACTCAAGCAAAACCCGGAAAAGAAACTGGTGCATATTGACGAGGATTCTTTGACCTATCGCATCGTTGATACCGACGCAACGGCCAAGAAAGTAAAAATTACGGCTTCGATCAAAGGGATTGAAGAGTTCGAAGTCGATCCTGAAAAAGAGAATGGCGCGAGGATCGTCCAGAAGATCAAAGACCACGTTGTGGGTCATCAGATCAGTGAAGCCCGCGATTATATTCAGAACCTTCCCGAGATCAATAAAGTCACCATCGACAGCTGGCCGGCCTGGGCTCCGACGATGCCGAACGTTCCCGACAATATCAAGATCGAAGTCGAGAGCGACGTCAGCGGTGATAACACCACCAATTAATTTCTTATTTTCGTTTGTTTTCGAAACCATTGATCATGGGTCTTTTTGTGTACGCTTCGAGCCTGAAGCGTTGACAAAAGTACTTTTTTATGATATAAAGATTCCCTTCGTTTTTTCATTTTTCCATTTCAATGTTTTTCGGCATTTTTTCTTCTCCTACAAGCCAAAAGGCGCTAAAAAAAACGCAGAAACTGCTCGTTGGATTTTTCGTTGTGGGATTCAGCTTCTTTGGCGGCCAACTGGAGCCGGTTTTTGCCGAATTCAACAGCATGCTCGCCCCAACGGATTACACGCCTTCAAGCTATATTCCTCCCAATTACGATGCCTTTGACCACGACTATTACCGTCCTCCGGTGTATGATGAGGTTCCCAATACGCCTCCCGAAGCCGATTTCACCATCTACAACGACCAAAACGGATTGCAGAGCCAGGCCCGTGGCACCACCTCGACCCGCTTTACTTTCGACGCCAGCAACTCCAGCGACAACGAAACCGACATCAGCGATCTAGAAGTCCGCTGGGATTTTGAAAACGACGGTGTGCTCGACAGCTATTTTTCGAGGACAAAGACGATCGAACATACTTTCAAAACGGCGGGCGTTTATACGGTCAAACTTCAAGTCCTGGATCCTGCCGGCAACATTTCAAGCACCACCCATACCGTAACGGTCGCCAACAATACCCCCCCGGAGGCGTACTTCGTCGTTGAACCGACCAGCGGAACGGAACAGACCATTTTCCATTTCGACACTTCCCGTTCAAGAGACGACCAATACATGCCGTATTCCCTTGTGTACCGTTTTGACTGGAACGGCGACGGAACATGGGATACCAGCTACCAGGACAAGACCGACTGGAATCACCGCTTCAATACCTCCGGAACATTCAAAGTCATCATGGAAGCCAAAGATCCGGAAGGTGCAACCGGGCAATATTCAGCCGTTGTGAGCACCGCCCCGAACACTCCGCCGTTTGCCAATTTCAGCCTGCAAGCCATTCCAAACAGCCAGGGCGTTGGTTATGAATTCAATGCGTCTTCAAGTACCGATGCGGAAACCGCCCACAACAACCTGCTCTATCGTTGGGATTTCAACTACAACGGGCCAGATGATATCGTGTACGACACCGACTGGAGCAGTTCCGACCGTTACAGCGGATACTACAGCATTCCAGGAACCAAAGTCATCAAGCTTGAGGTAAAGGATGAAGACGGGGCGATCAGCCGAGCCTATGCCCAGATCAACGTCAGCTGGACCGAAACGATGGCCAAACAGTTGATGACGGGCTTGAGATAGAGATTTTTGACTTTGCTCGACGGATTCACTTTTCATCTCTTGATGGGTTGGTTTTTTTGCAGTTTTATGGTACAATAATATGAAATAAAAATTTCTAACAAATTTTAAAAACAAAATTATGAAAAAGTTTTTTCATTTCAAGGTCGCTGCTCCATCAATCGCAGCCCTCGCCGTCGTGGCGCTCACAACATTTACGGTTTTCGCACAGCCGTCCTCGACTCCTACAGGAGGAAATGTTGATGCACGTTTCGATACTATTGGTGTTGGTGTATTGGGTTCTGAGAATCTTCTGATTGATTCAAGCGGTTATATTTCTAACCCGGGTACAAACGCAGGAGGTACGGTGGGGTTCAACGATCCAGATGGTGTAACAAGTACAACGACATCCTCTACTGCTATAAAGGGAATATCTACAGATGGTGTCGGTGTTGCCGCTAATTCTACAAATGGAAACGCTATTTCTGGGAATTCAACCAATGGAATTGGTGTTTCCGGTTCTTCTACCAACAGCAACGGGGTTCAAGGTACAGCCTCAGGCAGTGGTTACGGTGTGATGGGTAGCGGTAGTACTGGAAGTATCGGTTATCTCGGTGCTCCACACTATGGCGTTTATGGTTTGGGCGGTGATGTTGGTGTTTGGGGAGGAAGCAATGCCGTAAGTGGTGTTGGCGTAAGTGGTGTTGGGAGTACTAATGCGATAGCTGGTGTTCAAGGAACAATTAACGTTTCGAATGGATTTGGAATAATCGGACACGCTTCCGCTATCAATAGTACAGCCATAAAAGGACAGGTTGATGTTGGTGAAACCGGCAGTAGTGCCGGGTATTTTGCTAACATTCCTTCAAGTAATTCAGTGAGTCTTGGTACTGATACGAATTCTATCGTTGCTAATGGAAATACATTGGTTAACGGACTGGCGCAATTCCACAGGACTACCGCCTCTCAATGTGACAGCAGAATCAATGGAAGTAATATGAGTCTGACAAACTGTCCTGCCTCGGATAACGCTTTCCATTTTTTAAGCATGATTGATGCTTTTGGGGGAATCGGCAGTCAAAATTCTGGTGGGACCGACACAGCTCCACTCGCCGTCAAGGATGACAGTGGTCTGTCTGTTGGAAATGCTGCAGGAACTGTCGGGCTCGATATTGCCGCAGATGGGACGATCTTAAATCCCTCAACTTATACTAATTTCAGAGGTACTTTTGACAATCCCACGAAAATAGATGACAACCTGGATGTTACGGGATCTACGTCAACCGATTTTTTATCTGCTTCAGGAGGCGATTTCGGTTCGTATCTGCGCGCACATGGTGATTTTGTTGTCAGTCATATTTACCCGGCAGATTTTGATACTGATACACGTTTTGAAAACGGAGGTATTATTGTGAGTAACTCTGCCACCGGCGGAGGACCTGACAATATTAGTCTGTCAAAGGATGGACATGCAAAAGCTGTGAAAGGGTTCGGACAGATTTATACGAAAAATGCATCATCAACAGTTAATATTGCAGCAAATACGTATTCTTTGGTTGGGAGTATTTCTTGCAACTCTTCAAATGACAGACTTATCAATGCTTACGTTACGGCGAGTGCAAATGTCTCTGTTGCAGACTGGTATAGCGTGACTCCATATTCGCTTTCACTCTACGCAAGGAACAATGGTTCCACTACTATCAACGGAGTTCAAGGACATATTATCTGTTGGAATCCTAACGGCAGTACTTGGTAGTAGAAAATCTGGCTTTACTTGTTAAACATAAAAAGCTGTGTGAAAATCACACAGCTTTTTCGTTATCTCACTTTTTTATTTATCTCTCTATTGTTCGACCATTATGAAGCCGGATTGCTTTTCTGATATGTTGTTTGACAGCTTGATTTTGCATCGGCAAGCGTCGCTTTGTCGCACCATGTTATATCTTTATTATCGAGCGCTTTTTGCGTAAGAATGTTTGTTTCACAATCCATCTGATCACCATAGATTGTCAATTCGCTACATCGACTGTAATCACCGCTTGAAATGATTTGTCCGGTCATTTTTTGGTCAGAAGCGAGTTGAGCCTGTTCCTGACTTTTTTGCTGTTCAGCAGTTTGCTGTTGTTGAATTTGAGCTTCAACCTTGATTTTACAGGCATCCTGGAGATCCTTTGTTGACATTTTTTCGCACAGTGAAGCATCAGGTTTTTGCAAAGCTTCCTGTTCGGCCATCTGATCAGACACTGCGGTTTTGCACTGATTCTTATAATCAGTAATGGTAATTTTATCGCAATAACTTGCATCATTGAGTTGAAGAGCGGCATTATATGCAGCTTGATCTCTGGCATTTACGGTATTAATATTTTGCTGGGTTCCGGACACCTCCAATGATGCCGTGGAACTTGCAGTATTCTGATTATTCTGAGTGGTTGCCGTTGTATTGGTCACCGGAGTATTTGTTCCCGCTGCGGGCGTTCCGGTTGTCGGGGTTTCCGCCGCACATCCAAAGAGTGTAAGTGAAGCTGCAAGACATGTTGCTACAATTATTTTTTTCATAAATTGGTTTTATAAAATCTACATGTTATTTTAGCCGTTTCTTTCTTTCTTCTCAAGGATTTTGTTTCGGTTTAGGTTTTGTGGTAAATTATGTAAAGGTCGAAGGTTTACATTTCTTCGTTTTAATAATATGAAAAACAAATTTTCAATTTCGAGTTCAACTCTTGCCGCACTTCTTGTGGTCGGATTCACCGTTCTGCCCGTTTTGGCGACGGGACCTTCCGGTTCGCCGGTGAGCGGGAATGTTGACCCGCACTTCTCAACCATGACGGTGGGTACGGGTTCACCGGTCGGGTTCAGGATCGATTCTTCGGGCATCCTTTCCAATCCGGTGGCGACGCAACCTTTAACCATCAGTGACGCCCAGGGACTTCTGGTGACCGCCGGCGGAGGCAATCTGACCGTCTCCAACGGAGGCAACGTCAGCAACAGCGGAACCCTGAATGTGGGAAGCGACGCCAATGTGAGCGGGGACGCAACTGCTTTCGACCTCAATGCCTGGATCAACGTCAAAGCGCCGTTCGTGACGGGCACCTCCCATGTAAAGGGAGCTGAAATCGGCGCATATACCTGGTCAAAATTCATTTACGCCACCATCAATGCCGGAGCCGCGAAAAACTATCCGAGTGCGCTACCGAGCAGTTTCCTGACCTGTCCAAACGGCAACATCGCCATCGCCTGCAATTACGAAGCTTTTTCCGATGTCGCGAACTGTGGATCCGGAACAGCGAGTGTCCAATCCAACAACGTGATTGCCACCAAGATCATGCTGGAACCGCAAGGCGGCGGATGGGGCGTTCCGAAATCGGGGGGATGGTGCAACGCTACGCTCAAAAATACCGGCGGATCGCAGATCTGCGGAATGGTCTCTGTCGAATGCTGGGATCCTAACGGTTAAAACAACCGCCCCCTATTGTTCAAAGTTGATGCAGTTTTGAACGCCGTTTTCACTGGTCGTTGTTTTCTGACATTTTTCCTGCGTCGGAGTGGTTTGCAGGAGCGGCGGACTGTTTTTATCGCTCGCCTGCTGCACACAGAATTTCTTGTAGGCGTCGACCGTGATGGCGTCACAGAGTTTCGGATCTTTCGCCGCGTCAGCTTTCATGAAGGCATCCTGGTCAGCCAAAGAGACGTCTTCAGGTTTGATGATCTTTTGCTCTGTCATCGTTCCACCGCCAAGGTCGGTGGTGTTCTGGATGGTAACGGTTGACGTCGACTGCGCGGTCGGTGAAGGCGTGGTCTGGTTTCCCTGCTGTGTCTGGCAGCCAGCCAGTACGGAAAGAGCCAGCGCCGTCATGGAAACGGCAAGGATTTTTTGTGTTTGCATCATAGGATATTTGTTAAAAATTTTTTTAACCTAGACCAAGTTTCTTGCGGATCTCTTCCGCCTGCGCTTCGTCGGCGCTTTTCTTTTCTTCAGCCTTCTGGCTGAGTTCGATGTCCTGCCAGTCGTGCAAATGCTGGTCTTCAAGTTTCTTGAGCTGGTCCACGTGTTTCACGGAAAGTTCGGCGAATTTTCGGCGTTCCTCCTCAAAAATGCGGATCAATTCATCGATTTGAGCCTGTTTGAGTTTGGGAACGGATTCGATGATGCGCTTTTTTTCTTCTTTGGTCAGAGAAATGGAACCCGCAAGAAGGTGCAGAAAATACTGCTCGTCGAACTGAAGATTATGCGCGGGAATTTTTACGTTAATCGCTTTGGGAAGCTTTGAGCCGATCTGATAGTTCGCCGGGGTGGTGTCTTCCTGTTGTTGGGCAGGCGGGTTCGCGCCGGGAGGAAATCCAAACGGATTATCGTCCCCAGCTCCCTGTGCCGGCGGTGGGAAGGGTCCTTGTTGCATGATGTTGCGTTTATATGGTGGAGATGAGAGGAGTCGAACCTCTGACCTCAACAATGTCAATGTTGCGCTCTAACCAACTGAGCTACATCTCCTTGATTTTATACGAAAATTTTAAGTGGCGATCATTTCTTTAGGGCATGCTGTATTGTAGCAGATTGTCCTTATGAGTAAAGACCATGCCGTTTTTTTATGAAAAGGTGAAGCAGCTCCTGCTGGACTGCGTTTTTCCCGTTTTCTGCCTGGGTTGCAAGGCCGAAGGCAGCTTTTTGTGTCAAAAATGCCTCACAACGATTCCCGGATTCGAAGAACAGGTCTGTCCCTGGTGCTACCGCCCGAACGTGACGGGGTCACCATGCCAGGACTGCCGAAGATCGGACCGTTTCTTGGACGGAGTTCTTGCCGGAAGCAGGTTTTCCGAACGTTCGCTCCTTCAAACGGCCATTCATCATTTCAAGTATGATTTTGCCGAAGAGCTTGCCGTGCCGCTCGGGGAGTTCCTGTTCGAAAAAACTTTCCCGTTCATACCGTTCTTTTCCGGTGAACGTTTGCTCTTCTGTCCGATCCCGCTTCATCCGAAACGTCAGCGTTGGAGAGGATTCAACCAGTCCGAACTTCTCTGCCAGGTCCTTGAAAAAATGTTCCGGAATAAGGGATTCAACAATCCTCAATCGGAAACGCTGCTTGAACGCGTTCATTTTTCAACCCCACAAATGGAGTTAATGAGGAAGCAAAGGCTCGTCAACGTTGCAGGTGCTTTCCGTTTGTCGCCTCAAATTTCCAAAAAAAAATTTGAAAAAAATTCTTCCGTGTTTCTCGTGGACGACATCGCGACGACGCTCGCGACGCTCAACCACGCGGCGGGAGCGCTCAAAAAGGCAGGGTTCGGACGGGTTTACGGATTAGTACTGGCGCGTGTTTTTTAATGCGCTATAATGACCTCCTTGAATTACAATCCTCCTCATGGTTGTCGGCATCGACGCATCAAGATACGGGCATAAGGAAGCCACCGGCGTGGAATGGTATTCATACCATCTCCTCAACGAACTTATTCCTCTTTTAGGACGCGAGCACAATACGGAAGTCCGTCTTTACGCTCCCGCCGATTTCAAAATCAAAGTGGACCTTCCTTTCAACGTTCGCAAACGCATTATCCCGTTCCCGAGATTCTGGACGCTGCTGCGACTTTCCATGGAAATGATTTTTCGCAGGGTGGACGTGCTGTTCGTCCCGTCGCACACTCTCCCGGTGTTCGCTCCCAAAAAATCCGTCATCACCATTCATGATGTCGCTTTCCGACATTTGAAGAGTTCATATTCGCGGTTCCAGATGTGGCTGCTCAACCGTTCGACGAAAAAAGCCGTCAAAAAAGCCTGGAAACTGGTAGTTCCCAGCGAAGCTACCAAACAGGACCTTCTAACGTTTTACGGGTGTGACCCTGCGAAAGTCGTGGTCATTCCCCACGGGGCTCCGGAAATTCAGCCTTTTCAACGCTGGACGGAGGCCGAAATAAAAAAATACCGCGAGTTGTTTTTTCTGAGTGATCGCGACCTTTTCATCCTCTACATCGGCAGACTGGAAACAAAAAAAAATCTTCAACGTCTCGTTGAGGCTTTTGCCAGATTTTCCGTTGAGTTTCCGGGTTGGAAGCTTTTGCTTGCCGGGAAACGCGGCTTGGGATTTGAAGAAATTTGGAAAAAGGTTCTGGAACTCAAACTGGAGCAAAGTGTTTTTGCTCCCGGCTACGTGACCGAACGGGAAAAATCTTTCCTGCTCGAAAACTGCCGCATTTTTGCTTTTCCTTCGTTGTATGAGGGGTTCGGACTTCCGGTCTTGGAAGCTTTTGCCCATCGCAAACCGGTTTTGACTTCCAAGACTTCGTCGCTTCCGGAGGTCGCAGGGAAAGCGGCGTTCCTCGTAAATCCCGAAAAAGTCGAAGAGATCGGCGTGGGTCTGAAAAGACTGGCCTCGGACGGGGTTCTTGTTTCGCAGCTCATTGGAAAAGAAGAGGCGCAACTTGAAAAATTCTCATGGGAGAAAGCGGCAAATGCAACGTATGAGGTGCTCTTCGGGTTCTGAAGGGGGAGGTTCAGCTTGACATTTTGTTATGATTTTGTTTGAATGTGAAACTAAAAAGGGAATTAACCCCATTCCCAATGGACACCAAAGGTTCTCGTCATCCAGATGGTGGAGAAGCTCAAGAACTTCATGAAGAAACTGCCCAGCCGGCAGAGCTGAATGAAGCGGTTTTTTTGAACAGGCATCAATCCGAAGTGGTTCCGGCGAGACAGTCCGTGGTTATCCCGAAAAGCATCGCTGATGTCCATCGTTCCATCGCTGAAACGGCCATGGGCGGCATTCAGGAATTATCTTCCGACGGCCCGGACTCTTCCCCTGCCAATTCCGATCTGAGCGACCTCAAAGTATTAAGGCACGAACTGGCTAACCCGGCGACCACCGCGTTAAACGCCGTTACGATTTTACGGCGCGAGTTCAGCCGGCGGAACTTCCCTGAAACGGATCAGATATATCCGATTCTCACCATGGTTGAGGAATCGATTGAACAGATGATCGGCCTGCTGAAAAGCGCCACCAAGAGCCAATCGGACCTGCCCCCCATGGACCCGCAGGAAAACCCTGACTTCGCCAGAATCGATTTCAGTGGATTTCTCCGGAAAATGATGGTGATGTGGCAGACTTTTGCCGAAAACGAAGGCATTGCATTTCACGGGGAGGTTGCGGATGACGTTTCGATCCGCGGTGAAAACGTCAAGACGTACGAAATCCTTTCCAATCTGATGAGCAACGCCATTGAGATCCTGAAACTTGAAAAAAAACATCGTCCGCACTCGTTTGATGCATCCCAACCCGCGATATCCCTGACGATGCGCGTTCACCCGAAAATCGACGGGCTGGTTCAAGTTTTTATCAGAGATAACGGACCGGGCATTCTTCAGGAACACCGCGTCAAAATATTTTCCAAAGGGTTTTCCCGGAAAGCAGGCGAAGGCATCGGCCTTTGGCGTTCGAGAAAACTGGCCAGGGAAATGGGAGGGTTGTTGTTCCTCGTCAACAATGAAGAATGCGATGATTTTATAGAAGGTGAAACCGGAAAAGGAGCGACGGCGATCTTTGAACTTCCGCTTTACCCTGAAGAGGAAGCTTCTTCGGAAGATGGGATGGAAGGTTAGATGAGGACTTTATAAACAGGCCCTTTCATTTGAGGCTCCATGCTTACCTTGAGTCCGATTTCAGAACCTTTCTTGGCGATTTTCACAGGTTTACGGTTGATCTGCATGGAGTCGACCGGCTGCTGGAAAAGCATGTCGTCGGCCGTAATCTGAATGATGTCGCCGAGGCGGAGCGGTTTGGCAAGTTTGATGACCGCTACCTGGATTTTGTCGAAGTAGGCGGTGATATGTCCGATCGGGATGATTTCGACGCAGCCGGTCGGCGCTTCGTGGAGAGGTTTTTTCTGCACAGGTTCGTCGTCAACGGGGAGCAGACGTCTCATGAACGAATTTTTTTGTGATATCGTCGGCTGCGGTGACGTATGGTTCGCGGGAAATGACGTGGCCTTCGCTTTCTTAACTGCAGCTTTTCTGGTGACGTTGGAATAAGTTTTTTCTTTGACCTTTATCGGAGCGAGAGCCCTCTGCGAATGCACGTCCAAACCCGCCTGTTTGCGATCAAGCGCGGTGAGGATGAGTTTTTGCCTGGACTGGCGAACAATGGCCTTCTTACGGAGGTATGCCGGTATTTTGAGTTTTTCCGGATCGAGGTTGTTGTTCATGGCTTTATTATAGTGTGTTAGAATATTAATGACAACTTTCAGGAACGTTTCTCACCCCCATGGACAATCAAAGGATTGCGCAAATTTTTCAGGAAATCGGTGATATTCTTGATATCAACGGAGAGAACCGTTTCCGTGTTTTGGCTTATCAAAAAGCCTCGCAGAATATCCTCAATCTTCCGAGGGAGCTGCGCGACGTCTACAATGAAAATCCAAAAAAACTTGAGGAGATTCCCGGTATCGGCAAAGACCTTGCGTCGAAGATCGTTGAAATGATCACAACGGGAAAGTGTACATACCATCAGGAGCTTCTGAAAAAGTTTGATAAAGGACTTCTGGATATTTTACGAGTCCGCGGCGTCGGTCCCAAAAAAGTGAAACTGTTTTATTCCGAGCTGGGCATCGACTCAATTGAAAAACTGCGCAAAGCCGCGGAAGCGGGTAAACTTCGCGAGCTTCCCAAAATGGGCGAAAAGAGTGAGACGGAAATCCTGGCGGCGCTCAAGGACTACGAAAAACATACCGAACGCATGATGCTCTCGGAAGCGCTGCATCAAGCAAAAAAACTCGTTACCTACATGGAAAAAGCTCCGGGCGCGGAAAAGGTGCAGTACGCCGGGAGTTTGCGCAGGATGAAAGAAACCATCGGCGATATCGACATCCTGGTATCGACGAAAAATCCTTCCAGGTACACCGCGAAGATCATGGAGTATTTCCTGAGGTATCCTGAGACGGAAAAAGTACTCGCGAACGGAGAGACCAAGTCTTCGATTCTTTTGCAGTCAGGGATACAAACGGATCTGCGCGTTCTGGATTCCAAAATTTTCGGCGCGGCCATGCATTATTTCACCGGCTCCAAAGCCCATAACATCGTGATGCGCGACCGTGCAAAAAAAATGGGGCTCAAGATCAACGAGTACGGCGTGTTCAAACTCAAGAAAGTCCGCGGGAAAAAAGAACCAGCTGAAGTTTTCCTGTGCGGCGCCACCGAAGAGGAGGTTTTCAAGAGCGTGGGCGTCCCCTACATCATTCCGGAAATGCGAGAGGACCGCGGCGAGGTTGAAGCAGGACTGAAGCACACCCTCATCACACCTATTGAACGAAAGGACTTACGCGGAGATCTGCACGTCCACAGCAAATGGAGCGACGGCACCCAGGAGATCCAGGAGGTGGCCCGCGCCTACTACGAAGCCGGGTTCGAATATTTCGCGCTCACGGATCATTCCCCAGCCGTGACGGTGGCACACGGTTTGACCCCTGATCGTTATAAACTGCAGTGGGGAGACATCGACGAGATCAATAACGATTATGAAAAAGCTTTCACAGCAAAAAAATACGTCAAGGAACTTCACGGTTCACGAAAAGTGGTGAAGCCTTTCAAGATCCTGAAAGGGACGGAATGCGATATCATGCCGGACGGCTCGATGGATCTGCCGGACAAAGTCCTGGCCACAATGGATATCGTGGTGGCTTCCGTTCATTCACGTTTCAAGATGACCGAGGCCGAGATGACGGCGCGCGTGGTCAAAGCGCTCAAAAATCCATATGTCACAATCTGGGGACATCCCAGCGGCCGCCTTATCAACGAGCGCGAACCGTACGCCATCGACATGGAACAAACCATCCGTACGGCCATTGAACATCATGTGGCGCTGGAGATCGACGGACAGCCGGCGCGCCTTGATCTTTTTGATTATTACTGCAAGATGGCCAAGGACAGGGGCGCGAAATTTACCGTGGATTCGGACGCGCACCATACCCTGCAGATGGAGTATCTCAACTACGGCATCGCGGTGGCGCGCCGCGGTTGGCTGGAAAAAAAGGATGTTTTGAACACCCTCCCGCTGAAGGATCTGATGAAGTACTGGGAGAAAAAATGATGACGCAGCTTTGCAATTGCAATGCGGGCTAGAACCAGCTTTTCACGATTTTAATGTCGTCCAGATGGTTTTTCCCGTCTTTCTCGGGCGTTTCAAGGATGAAGGGAATAGACTTTTGCTCTGCGAATTTGGCGATCGCTTTAAGCCCTTTGATGCCGACTGTTCCGGCACCGATATTATCGTGACGGTCGACACGGCTGCCCAAAGGTTTCTTCGAGTCGTTGAAGTGAAAGCAGGACAGCGTATCGACACCGATGAGTTCGTCGTACTCCTTGAGTGTCTGTTCGACGCCCTTTTGTGTTGAGATGTCGTAGCCCGCGGCCCAGATGTGCGCGGTATCAAGGCAGGACTTGATGCGCGGGCTGAAAGGTTTGAGCTCCTTCCAGATTTGTCCGAGTTCGTCGAGACGGAAACCGATCTCGCTCCCCTGCCCGGCGGTGTTTTCCAGAATGTACTGGAGTCCGGTTTTCGCCGTGAGGTCAACAATTTTCTTGGCGTTCTCGATAACGTTCCTGACGGCTGGTTCGCGTTCGCCGTCCAAAGATTTCCCGATGTGGACGACCACGCCGTGTCCGCCGAGCATATGCAGACGTTCGAAATCCAGCGTAATGTCTTTGACCGCCCAGGGCACCTGGCCCGCCGGTTTGCCGAAGTTCAAAAGGTACGAACTGTGGGCCACCACGTGTTTGATCTGGTATTCTTTGCAGTATTTTTTGAACAATTCGGCGTCATCAGGATCAATAGGTTTGACCATTCTGCTCCGCGGAGACTTGGTAAAAATCTGCATGGCGTTGCAGCCGAACTCTTTTCCGGTTTTCTCGGCAGCCTGGGCGAATCCCCCGGCAATCGACATGTGGGCTCCAAAAATCAGCATGATTTGATTATAGGTTGGTTTTTGATCCGTGAAACCCTTGTTTGACAGCAGGCATTGACAATTTTTATATAAGTGGTTTAATTAATGCCTAATTTTTCATTTTTATTGTATGGAAATCACCAATGACCTTCGCAGCGGCGACAAAGATCCTTCCCTGCAGGAAACGATCAAACGCAGACTCACTTCCGCAGAATACCAGGAGTTTCTTCTTGATGCCGGACTGAACGAAGCCATCCTGGCCGGGATCGAGGCCAAACAGGGCGAAAGCCGCGAAGAACTCAACAGGTTTCTGCGTACACTCGGCGTGAATTTTGATCCGCACTACGTCTTCGGAAAATTTGAGCAGCGACGATAATCACCTTCCGCAGTCGTTTACAGCGGGGTCTGGTTTCAGTACAATGTTGGCATGAAAATTGCCCTTGTCCACGATTTTTTAGTGAAGCTCGGAGGCGCCGAACGCGTGTTGAAAATACTTGCCGACATGTATCCGGAAGCCCCCATTTACACGCTTCTTTACGATGAGGATATATGCGGAAAAGTTTTCCCCTCCTCAAGAGTGAGGCCTTCTTTTTTGCAAAAGTTGCCGAAAGCTCTGCGAAAACGACAGAAGTATCTGCTTCCTCTGATGCCGCGAGCCATCGAGTCTTTCGACCTGAGCGGGTACGACCTCATCATCAGTTCCAACAGCGCCTACGCCCACGGCATTCTGGCTTCATCATCGTCGCAGCACATTTGTTACTGCCATTCCCCTATGCGCTACGCCTGGGACTACACACACGAATATATGCAGGAACAACATGCCGGGCGTTTCAAAACCTACATGGCCAACCGGATGATTCATAATATCCGGCTGTGGGACCAGCTCGCCGCGGACCGCGTGGACACATACATCGCCAACTCCAACCACGTGCGTAAACGCATCAGAAAATACTACCGAAAAGAGTCGGTGATCCTGTATCCGCCGGTGGACACGCGGCGTTTTAAACCGCAAAAGGAACATAATAATTATTATCTGATCGTTTCGACGCTTTCGCCGTATAAAAAAATCGACCTGGCGGTCCAGCTTTTCAACAAGATCGGCAAAGAGCTCATTATTATCGGCAGCGGGTCACAGTATGAATACCTCAAGAGCATCGCCGCGTCCAATGTTCACGTGATGGGGTTCAAGGACGATGAAACCGTCAAAAAATACATGGAAGGATGCAGAGCGCTCATTTTTCCGGGTGAAGAGGATTTTGGTATTACCCCCGTCGAGGCCATGGCATGCGGAAAACCCGTACTGGCTTACGGGAAGGGCGGGACTTTGGAAACCGTTGTTCCCGGCGTCACCGGAGAGTTCTTTTACGAACCGACCGTGGAGTCGATGGAAGACGGCCTGGGGAGGATGATCATCAACGAACCGAACTACAGCCCCACCAAAATTCACAAGCACGCCGTGCAGTTTTCCACCCAGAAGTTCGAGGAAAATTTCCGAGAGTTCATCAAGAAAAACGTTTTGGCCTAGCCATTCCAGCTTTTCGTTGCCAGCAGCCTTTTCGCTTTGCTACAATGGTGACCTGTTAAAGATTTGTTATGTCGCTCTATCGTAAATACCGGCCGCAAAGTTTTGCCAATCTGGTGGGGCAGGACCACATCCGCACGACGCTCATGAACGCCCTCAAGAACGGCAAAGTGAACCACGCCTACCTTTTTACCGGTCCGCGCGGTACGGGAAAAACTTCCACGGCCCGCCTCGTGGCGAAAGCCGTAAACTGCCTCAACCTGAAGGATGCGGAACCGTGCGAAGAGTGTGACATCTGCCGCGAGATCACCGACGGCAGGCTGATTGATCTCATCGAGATCGACGCCGCCTCCAACCGCGGCATCGACGAAATCCGCGACCTGAGGGAGAAAATCAATTTTTCCCCGACCAGAGCCAAAAACAAGGTCTACATCATCGATGAAGTCCACATGCTGACGAAGGAGGCTTTCAACGCTCTCCTCAAAACGTTGGAAGAACCGCCGGCCCATGTGTATTTCATCCTCGCGACGACGGAAGTCCACAAGATTCCGGAAACTATTTTGAGCAGATGCCAGCGTTTCGACTTCAAGAGAATCGAACTTGAAACGTTGATCGCCCGCCTCCAATTCATCGCGGAACAGGAAAAAATCGAAGCCGAACCCGAAGCTTTGGACGCCATCGCCAGGGCAGCCCAGGGCGGGCTCCGCGACGCCATAGGTTTGCTGGAACAGCTCAGCGTCGGAGGAAAACTTACTTTTGAACACGTCCGCGAAGTCCTGGGGATAAGCGGCAAGGCCAGCCTGGAAAAACTCTACGCTTTTTTGCAGTCCGGCGACGTTCAACACGGCATCGAAGAGATCACGTCACTGTACAATGAAGGATACGACCTCACGCAGTTCAGTAAAGATTTTCTCGAACTGCTCAGGCAGAAAATGCTTGAACAGGTCAAAGGCGAAAATACCGCCGAGATCGGCAAAGTTCTTGCCTGGATCGAACATTTCCAACAGGCTTACGACGGCGTGAAATACGCCACCATCCCACAGCTTCCGCTGGAAGTTGCCGTCGTGCAGTCTTGCCTTCCCTCAACTCCAGCGACACCCGAAAACAGCAGTGGAGAAGACCGCAGACACGGTTCGCTCCAATTGCATCAACCTCAACAAACCGCCATCCAGAAGGGCGCGCCTTCGGCGACGGCTCCGCGTAAAAATGCGGGGATAGAAGCTTCGGCGGCCATGGAAACCTCGTCCAACGGGATTGTCGACCGCAGCCACCAGACGCTCCAAAAAACCGCATTGCTTTCACTCGAAGTCCTCCAGAAGCAGTGGCCAAACGTCGTCAAAGCCATAAAAAACGTTACCGCCAAACGAACGCTGACCACCGGAAAACTTCAGTCCTTTGAAGGAAAAACCGTCCATATCGTTTTCAGCACCCAGTTTCATGCCGCCAAGATGAACGAGTTCGTCAACCGTCTGGCCGTCGAGGAAGCCCTCTTCACGGTTTTCCAGGTCCCGCTCAAGGTGGTCACTGAAGTCGACGCGGCCACCGATCAAGCTTCCAATGCGCAAGAATCGTCATCGGGACATGTCGATGAAAAGACATCGCAGCTTCTTGCGATGATGGGCGGAGAACTCATTGAGTGACGTATTGGAAACCTGTGCGAATGATCCGTTTCGCGCAATCTATTTCAACATCTTCAGGAACTCATCTTCGGTCATGATTTTTATGCCGAGTTTTTTCGCCTTGGCTTCTTTGCTCCCGGGATTTTTTCCGCAGAGAACTACGTCCGTTTTGGAACTCACCGCGCCCTGGATTTTTCCGCCGTTTTCGCGGATTTTGGCTTTGGCTTCATCCCGTGACATGGTGGCGAGCGTCCCGGTCACCACGAAATGTTTTCCCTCAAGAACGGAAGAAGCTTTTGTGGTTTCGCGTTCAAGTTCCACTCCGACTTTTTCAAGTTTTTTCATGAAGTCGAGATTCTTTTCATCCTGGAACCAGCTGACGATCTCCTGCGCGACTTTTTCACCGAACCCTTCGATCTCCTCGATTTTCTCCATATTGACGTGATGCATGAAACGCAGCACCGCGGAGATGGTGAACTCTTCCGGTTTTTCCTGTCCTTCTTCCATTTCCGCCTCGACGTAGTTGGCAAGTTCAATGGCGGTTTCTTCACCCACGTGGCGTATTCCGATCGCAAAAAACAACCGCGAAAGCGTCACTTTTTTCGCGTTCGCTATCGCCTTGGTCAGGTTTTCGGAACGCTTATTCTTGAACAAGGGTAAACTAAGGAAATCATCTTTGGTCAGGGCAAAAATGTCAGCGGGATCGTCGACGAGCTGGTGTTCAAGCAGCTGGTCCACGACTTTTTCACCGAGCCCTTCGATGTCGAGCACCGCGGCAAAATGGATGAACCTTTCACGGTCCTGGGCAAAACAGTTTACGTTCGTGCAGCGATAAGCGGCTTCCCCTTCCACCCGTTCCACATGCGACCCGCAGACAGGACAGCTCTTTGGAAAATGAAAAATTTTCTCATGGCCCGTGCGCAGGTCCTTGAGCACGGAAACCACTTCGGGAATGACGTCGCCAGCTTTTTGGATGACGACGGTATCTCCGATGCGGACGTCTTTGCGGCGGATTTCGTCTTCGTTGTGAAGCGTGGCTCGCGAGATGGTCGACCCTGCGACGCGGACGGGACTCAATACCGCAACGGGAGTCAGAACCCCTGTTCGTCCGACCTGAACATGAATGTCGAGAATCCTTGTCGTGGTCTGCTGCGCCGGAAATTTATAGGCAAGCATAAAACGCGGTGCCTTGGCCGTAAAACCCATGACCGGCCACATGGATTTATCGTTCACTTTGATGACGATGCCGTCGATCTCGTAGGGAAGTTTTTCCCTTTTTTCCTCGGTCCAGCTTTTGAGGAATTTTATGACGCCGTCAATGGTTTCAAAAAAATGGTAGCCTTTGTTCACTTTGAGTCCGAGGTCCTGGAATCTTTCCAGAACATGCTGCTGGGTTTTGGGAGCGTTCCGCACATTGTTCTGTCCCATTTCGTAAAAAAACACCGAAAGATTCCTTTCGGCGGTGACTTGAGGATCAAGCTGGCGAACGCTTCCCGCTGCGGCGTTTCGGGGGTTGGCAAAAACCTCCTCGCCTTTGCGTTTCTGCTCTTCATTGAGTTTCTGGAAACTCGACTTGGGCATGTAAATTTCTCCGGAAACTTCAAGATCCACCGGTTCATTCAACTCAAGCGGCACCGCCTCGACGGTGCGTACGGTGTGCGTGATGTCTTCGCCTTCGATGCCGTCGCCGCGCGTGATGGCACGGACGTATTTTCCGTCTTTGTAGTGTAGGGTGAGGTTCAGTCCGTCGATTTTCAGTTCGCAGACAAAATTGATGTTTTGACCGGGAACAAGCTTCTCGATGCGTTCATACCAGTTGCGGACATCTTCCTCTGAAAACGCATCCTGCAGGCTTCGTTTGGGAGTGATATGTTTGACTTTGGCGAATTTCCCGCTGAGCACCGAACCCACGCGCTGGGTCGGAGAATCAGGAGTGATATATTCGGGAAATCGATCCTCAAGGGTTTTGAGTTCGAGTTTGAGTGAATCGCGCACGGCTTCCGAGACCTCGGATTTATCAAGCACGAAATACTGGTAGTTGAGTTCTTTGATTTTTTCTCTCAGTTTTTGGATTCTCTCCTTTGCCTCATGCTTGTTCATGCAGCGATTTTTTGCTATAATACAGGGATAAGTTTACCACAGTTTTCCGTGCACACGAAAGTACATCTCGACAAAAAACACATTGTCATTCTGGGCGGCGGATACTGCGGTCTTCGCGTCGCGAAACTTTTGGCGAAGAAGCTGGAAAAATATGAAGATTACCAGGTTATCCTCGTCGACAAGAAACCCCTCCATCTTTACGCCGCAGACCTTTATGAGATCGCAACGGCTTATTACCCGCAAATCAACCAGGCCTGTCTGCGGGAGCTTTCGGACAGCATCACCATCCCTTTCCCGGAAGTTCTCAAAGGAACCTCTGTCTGCTTTTTGAGAGATACCATCGAACGGATCGATTATCCCAAAAAGTCCGTCAGGCTGAAAAATTCCGGAGAGGTGTCATTTGAATATCTTGTCGTGACACTCGGCGCGGCTTCCAACTTCTACCAGTTCCCTGGTGTTGAAGAAAACGCTTTTCCCCTGAAAACCATTGAAGACGGACTGGCTTTGGAATGCCATTTTGAGCAGCTCTTCCGCGAACGCAAAGAAAAAAACATCCACACTCCCCTTCACGTTGTGGTCGGCGGCGGGGGGTTCACCGGCGTCGAGTATGCCTGCGAACTTCCCGGTTTTATCAAAAAATTAAGTAAAAAATATTCGTTCGATCCCCTGGAAGTCAAAATACAGGTCGTCCAGAGCGGATCAGAACTGGTTGGCTCGGACAGGCCGTTTCATCATTCACCATGATGCGCTTCGAAAAACTCGGCGTTGAAGCGTTCTGCGACTCACGCATCTGCGGTTACGCCGATAACAAACTGGAAATCATGGCCAAGGACGGCTCGAATAAACGTCAGATTCCAGCGGACGTTCTGATCTGGACCGCCGGCATCATGCCCAATCCGCTGCTCAAAAATTTTCCGGTCCTGCACGAAAGCGGTTGTCTGGACGTTGAACCGAACCTTGAGGCGACACACTATCCGAAAGTGTACGCCGGTGGCGACAATGCAGCGGTTTTCGACATGCAACACCATGGCATGCTGCCAAAACTCGGGGAAATTGCAGTCCAGGAAGCTCCGGTCATCGCCTATAACATCTGGGCGGACATCGCAAAACAGCCCCAGAAGGCCTTTGTTCCGAAATTCAAGGGATTCATCATCTCGCTGGGAGGCAAGTTTTTCCTTTACCATAAAGAAAACAGGACCTTTACGGGATTCATTCCCTGGATCAAACGGCGCATGTTCGACCTGTGGTATTTCTCCTCCGTGCTTCCTCTGAAAAAGGCCATCCGCAAATGGTGGAAAACCGAGAATATTTTCCTTCAGAACGACTAGGTTTTTGCTCTTTGTTGACTGGTAATTCCAGTTTTTTTGTGCTATAATTTACAGATATTCTCAACGTGAACGTATGGACCAGCAGAAAACACCACAGGATAAGAAGAAACCGCAGGGAGCTTCCAAACTCCTTGCCTACGAAAACCAGGACATAAGTCCCGATACCCAAGCCATGCTCAACAAACCCACGGAGCATCCCAAAGAGCTTGATCCAAAAGATACCGAGTTCCTTACGATGTTGATGGACAAGATTGAAAAAGGGGAAATCGACCTTTATCGTCCCGATACGCTCGTCAACCATCCGGTGTACGACAAGCTTGATGAAAATGCCAGAGGCAAGGCCGATTTTGACGCCCTGAATCTGCTCGGAACGATCCGCACCATTCGCAAACTCTGGCAGGCTGGCGACCGAAACACCTATCAGATTGAAAACCTCACGCACCAGATCAGGCTGACCAAGGAACGTCTGGAAGAACTGGGCGGAGACATTTACATCATTTAGTTTTACCATGGCGGGAGAACAGCCGAATCAGGCTCCACAATCAGCTCCTTCTGATGTCGAAAAACAGTTCGGCATCGATCAGATCCAAGATCAGGAAAAACGCGAAATCGTCAAAACGTATTTCGAGAAGACGCTCACTCCCGAACAACGCGAGAGTCTTGTTCATGAAAAATCGAAAACCGAACTTTCCAAATTGAAACAGGAAATCCAGTCGCTCAATGAACGCCACGCGACGGCCGAAGAGTTCGTCCAGCAGATTATCAGCACGATGCAGAAAAATGTGCTCGAGCGCGACATGACCGAGGGGTACCTCGACGTCAACGGCGAAGAGCCGAGTTACGTCGACTACTTTTTGTCTCTGACGGGAACGAGTGATAATTTCTGCCCGCCGGGCATGGAAAAGTACAAGGGTAAAGGGTTCTCCATGGACTGGGACGATTATCAGACCGGAGAATACTGCGTCAACAAAGTTAAGTCTGTCATCAGGTCCGTTCCCGCAAACGTCAAACGCGAGATCCGCCACCAGTTCGCCAAAGATTTTATCGTAGCCTATTCCGCAGCCATCGACAGCTTTGACGCGCCTTTTGAAAATTTCGACATGGGAGAAGTTACCGATCCGGAACAAAAATTGATAAAAGAGCAGCCTTACGTGATGAGTTTCAATGCATGGATTGCCCAGAAAGGGATGAAGCTCGAAGATGTGACGTACCAGTACAGCAAGCTTGATACCAAGGCTATTCTGGACACCAAATCCCGTCTTGAAACCGATAAAAACAGCCTTTCGGCCTTCCCGAAATCACAGCAGGAATACTATTCGCAACAGTTGAAGAACATCGAAGGGTTCGCTCTCAACAATCCTTCTCAGGCACAGGAACAATTGGGAACCCTGGAAAAGGAAATGGCTTCCTATAAAACTTTTTTGGCATTTTCCGAAAACATCAAGGGGCTCCGCGATTCATATAACGAAAAGAAAGGAAAATATTCCGATTTTGACACGAAATTCGACGGGCAGATCAACGATCTCCAGAAAAAATACGATGATCTTACAAAACAGCTCGAAGCTGAAAAAGACCCTCAAAAACGCCTCGTTCTTATGGATAACATCAGCAATCTTACCAAGGCCAGGGACGAGATCGATTTTAACATGACCAAGGCTTCCGAAGATCTTGAAAAAAAGAAAGAAGAGGCTCAAAAAACCGCAGACGAAACGGCTGCTGCCAATCCGGAAAACGCCGAAGAAGAAGATAAGCCCGGTTTTCTGGACAGCGCGGTGCTCGGCGATTCAAAACTGGCGAAGATCGTCGTGGATATGGCCAAAAACGTTCCGCTCATCGGAGGATTTATTTTGAGCGCGTTCCTGGCGCCGAGCACGCTGAAGAAACTTGGCATCAACGCCCCGACCGGACTCGGCGATTTCCTGAAAGCCAACGGCACGCCGAAAACTCCCGAACAGTTGAAAGAAACCGAAACGAAAGCAAAAAAACTCCTGAAGGAACAGTTCAAGATCGAAAAAGTTGAAGAACTGGATGCCCTCTCAAAAATGGAGGTCAAAGATTTCCTCAAGAAAAAGCCCGATGATTTTGACCAGGAACGCTATGACAAATTTGTGACCGCCCTCAAAAAGAACGGGGCAAACGATTCGACCGACAAGAAGGTATTTGAGTATGTTCTGAGCAAAATCGATGACTGGAAATCCTCGTAATCTCCTTTCCGCCCGGTTTGCGCAAATCGACGGAATGCGGTATAATTATATAAGATCCATAAGCCGAAAACCATGGCTGATGACATCAAAATTAGCGGCATGAACAATCCCCAAACTCAAGGTGGACAAAATTCGGGCGCTCAGCAACCGGCCGGCGACAAACTGAAACCGGTTATTGACCTGCGTGACGCCGACAAAAAAGCCACACCGACTCCGGGAAGCTCGACTCCGGCAGCCGCTCAACCGGCCGCTGCGGCAAGTGCCCAGGGCGTTCCTTCCGCAAAACGAACCAACGCGATCCTGCTCTCCGAAGACGAAGAATCGATGCAGGCGCCGGTCCAGGAAAAATATTCCATCCCGGCACTGGTGAAGGAAAAATTTCCCGACCTTATCCAGCTCATCAAGGAGACCGAGTCGATGAACGACGAGGAACGCGACTACTGGTTCCAGATTCTCCCGATCATGACCGAGGAACAGATCAAAAAATTCCGCGACATTCTGGTGAACGAAAAAGAACAGCTTTCCAATCTTGACCAGGATTACGAAAACGAGCTGACGAAACTCAATGAGAAACACATGATCGAATGGAAAGAGTTCGAATCGAAGGAAAAACGCAAGACGCTCACGGCTGCAGAAAAAGTTTCGCAACAGAAGGAACAGAGCGAAGAGGAGGCTTTGCTGAAACGCCTGAGCCAGGTCTAGTCTTCAATCCGTATGGAAACCGTGCGGTCTAGTTGCCGCTCCCCGTCGGTCTGGCAAAGACGATGAGGCGTTTTAAGTTTGTGCCGACCGGGGTACAGGTAATGAGCGTGAGCCGGTTTTCTCCCGCCTGCGCCAACACGTCGACCTGGTCGGGAGTGACGACTTCCGTTTTGTAGACCTGATAATAGTATTTTTTCTGATTGTGGTAGACGATGACGGTATCGCCGATGACGACTTCGTGCAGTAAGGCGAAAACGTCCTTGAATCTTCCGGGATCCCAGCTGAAATATGAACTGTGTCCGGTGATGACGACATTGCCGTTATCTCCCGGTTCTGCCGTTCCCGGATAGTGGACGACTCCGTCCTGGAGCGCCTGCTGGATGTCTTTTTCCAGGGCACCCCAATCGCGCTTGATGAGGTTTTCGGTGCTTACTTTCACGATGGGAACGTTTCTGTTGATGCGGGGAATGATGACGCGGTCGTCTGGCGGAGCCACCTCAAGATTCAGATATGGAATCTGTTTTTTGCTTTGATCCGATGTCGCTGTGATCGGCAGCGGTTGCTGGGTCACTCCCGCGGGATGGGTCAGGTTCTGGACTACGGGATTGGCTTGGATCGTCCCGCGAAGCTGGTTGAGTTTGTCCACGAACAGCGTGCTGTAGGCGTTGTAGTTGATGATGAAAAACAGTACCATAAAAATGAGCGCCGAGGTCGCCAGCCATTCCAGTGTGTTCCAGATTTTCGTACCGACGGAAACGCCGGTCGTTTTTTTCTGGAGCGGAGCAGGCTCTTCCTTGGTACTTTTCTTTTGGGCGAAAGCAGGGAGTTTCCCATTGTTTTTGAGCACTTCATTGGCGCCATGAGGAACAGCGACGTTCAACCGGAAAGCTTCGTCCTGCTGTTGTTTCGTCACTTTCAGGAGCGGGTCGGGTCGCTGGACCTGCTCTGGACCGGGTCGGCTGACGCCGCATTGATGGCGACCTCTTTGGTGCGCTGCGGACCCTTTTTCTTCGGTGTTTTTTTAGGAGGCATCTGGTGTTTTGAGCTTTCTTTCACTTCATTATAGCCTATATAAGCCCGTGAAACAACGTTTTACCGATCAATGATTCCGCCTCCGGCAATTTTTTCGCCATCGTAAAAAACGATAGATTGCCCCGGGGTCACGGCACGCAGCGCAAGGTCAAAATCCACGTCAACAACGCCGCTCCTGCGCAGTACGGGGCGAATCTTTACCGGCTGGAGCAGCGAACGGTATCTAATCCGGGCGGTGTAGTTTCGTTCACCATCGGGATTTACGCCCTCAATGAAATTCAGAGAGTGCGCTCTGCATTTTTTGACCAATAGATCCTTGGCTTTCCCCACAATGAGGGCGTTCTTTTTTTTATCGAGCTTCACCACGTACCATGGATTTCCTTCCTGATCGGGCATACCCTTGATGCCGCCGATTTCCAGACCTTTGCGCTGACCGATGGTGTAGATGGGAAGCCCTTTATGGGTTCCGATGATCTTGCCTTCGGCGGTCATGATTGGGCCGGGTTCAAATTTCTTATTTTCAAGATATCGCTTGAGGAAAGGGCCATGGTTTCCTTCGGGAAAAAAGCAGAGATTCTGGCTTTCCTTTTGTTCGTTCACCTCCGGAATGCCGTACTTTTTTGCCATGGCCCGCACTTCGGTTTTGGTGAAATCTCCGAGAGGGAAAAGAATATGTTTCAGTTTCTCCTGGGTCAGCACGTAGAGGAAATAACTCTGATCCTTGGTCTTGTCTTTGGCCGTCCAGAGTTCATAGCGTTCGCCGGATTTCTCTTTCACGGTCACTTTTCTGGCATAGTGGCCGGTGGCAACGTAATCCGCGCCGAGTTCCTTCATTTTCTGGAGAAAAAGTCCGAATTTCACGTTGCGGTTACATTCGACGCAGGGGTTCGGTGTCAGGCCTTTGCCGTATTCCTCAACGAAAAAATCGACGACTTCATGCTTGAAAGCCTCCTCGAAGTTCAACACGTAAAAAGGAATACCGATCTTCGCCGCCAGCTGGCGGGTCCTGGTCAGGCCTTCCAGGGTGCAGCATTTGTTTTGAGGGAATTTGAGACTGTCTTCTTCGCTAAAAACCGTCGGATCGGTCCAGAATTTCAAGTGAATCCCTATGACGTCGTACCCCTGTTCTTTCAGGAGACAGGCCGTGACCGATGAGTCCACGCCTCCTGACATTCCCACTAAAACTTTCTTCTTGGTCATCGTTCTGCCAAAAAAATTGACTTTGCTATGTTTTTATGCCATACTTCACGCACTCTCGCAAGGGGTATTTTAGGGAAAGCTTATGGAACAGAAACAAGCTCTCATTACCGCCCTCCGCAACGACTATGGACTCGACATTGACGCGATGGTCCATGACGTGGAGCGATACGCTCCACATTTTAACGAAAAAAAATTCCGCGAAGCCTTCTATTTTGCCGCACGTGCCCATGAGGGCCAGTTCCGCAAAGAAAACAAGCCTTACATCGTCCATCCCGTCGAAACGGTCAGGATTTTAATTTCACTTCACGCCGACGAGGACACGGTCATTGCGGCGTTCATGCACGACGTTCCCGAAGACACTCCCCACACCATTGATGAGATTGAAAAGAAGTTCGGCAAAAAAATCGCTTTTCTCGTCAACGGGGTGACCAAACTCGCCAAGGTCCATTACCGCAACGACATGGCGACGCGCCAGGTCGAATCGCTCAAAAAACTTTTCATCTATACGGCGGAGGATCCCCGCATTATTTTGATCAAACTCGCGGACAGGCTTCATAACATGCGAACGCTCCAGTACATCGACAAGCCCGAAAAACGCATGCGCATCGCCCGCGAGACTCTTGAAATTTTCGTGCCGGTGGCCAACCTGCTCGGCATCGAAGAACTGAAATCCGAGCTTGAGGATCTGTGCTTCCGCTATTTGATGCCGGACGAGTATGAAAGCATTTACGACCGCATGCAACGAAGCCGGGAGAAGAACAAAAAAGTCATGGACGAAACGCTCGACCTCGTGCATCGTGAACTTGAAAAGGCTCACGTCAAAGCCGTACTTTACGGTCGCCAGAAAAATCTCTACGGCATTTACAAAAAAATCGTTTCCCAGGGAAAGCGCATGGACGAATTTGATGATTTCATCGCTTTGCGCATTCTGGTGTCGGAACGCGAGGACTGTTACAAGGTCCTCGGCATCCTGCATACTCTTTTCAAACCAAAACCGGGTAAATTCAAGGATTACATCGCCGTTCCGAAAGTGAACGGTTACCAGAGTCTCCACACCACCGTGTTCGGTTTGAAGGGTGTTATCACAGAATTCCAGATCCGCACCCATCAAATGCATCTTGAAGCGGAATACGGAACTGCCGCCAGATATTTTGAACAGCAGGGAAAGAATACCGAAACCGACGACCGGCGATCGGGGTGGATGGAGAAGATCCGCGACATGGAAAAATCGCAGCGTCCGCAGGATTCTTTCATCGACACGCTCAAGGGAGATATTCTCCACGATAGAATTTTCGTCTTCACTCCGCGAGGCGAACCGATTGATCTTCCCCAGGACGCCACGTGCGTTGATTTCGCCTATGCCATCCATACCCAGGTCGGGCACCGGGCGCTGAAGGCCGATGTCAACGGAGAAATCGTCCCCATTACCAGCACGCTCAATACCGGAGACACCGTCCGCATCATCACTTCGGACCGCCAGAAAGGTCCGAATCGCGAATGGCTTTTCTTCGCCAAGACCAACAGCGCAAAAAACAAGATCCGCGAATATTTCCAGAAAGAGTCCAAGGAATCAAAAATCCAGCTTGGCCGGCAGCTTCTCCAGAAAGAGTACGACCGAGCGGGTCTCGGAATCGTGCGTCCGATTCCCCAGAAGAAAATCGATGATTTTGCCAAAAAATTCACTGAACTCCGTCTGAAAAATTTTGACGACGTGTTGACGTCGATCGGTGAGGGGGCGCTGAGCACTCTCGACCTGATGCACCTGCTTTTCCCCGTGCGGGACGCCATCAACGGTTCCCAGCATTCCGTGCTGGAATTTCTGCGATTAAAGCCCCAGATGCAAAAAACCCACGTCAACGTCAAAGTCAGTTTTAACCAGGATCACCCGGGCCAGCTGCAGAGTCTTCTCAACATCATTTCCAAATTCAACATCAACATTTTAAAAACTGAGGGTTATCTTTCGCTTTTCCGCCGGGTGTTTTTGTGTAAATTCGTGCTGGAAATTGAAAATTTCCAGCAGCTTTCGGAGCTTTTTGAAAATTTTGAACACGTCCCGGGCGTCCAGCACGTCGAAAGACAGTTCTGGAAGCGGAAGCTGTCGTTCCTTTTGGTGAGCATGCTCAGCTTTTCGGTGTGGGTCGTCCATCCGTTCATCATGAACCTTGCCAAAAGCGAACTGATCCTGAACCCCAACGCCCTGCTCCCAACGCTTTTCCAGTACTTCAGCTTTTTGATGCTCTTCCTCGGAGTTTTTCTCCTGAAGTCGCTCAGCCGGCGCAGTTTCCCTGAACTTCGCGAAACGACCGCCTACTGGATCATGTCGTTTCTCTTAACGGCCTTCTCGACCGTCACCTTTTTCGGCGAAATTTATTTTCTGAAGTTAAGTTTCAACTGGGTGTTCATTTTCGGTATGATACTGTTGATCGTGGCCTATCAGATCGCGGAATACATTTACGCGAATGATCGAAGCTGATACTCCCGTCTTATCCTTAAACTCCTGTCATGATTCGGACTTCCAAGCTGTCGGGTTATAGCGCCGGACTTCTCGCTTCTTTTTTCTGGGGAATCCATTCCGTCATCATCCGGTCGCTTACCGAACAAGGCATCAGCCCTTACCTCATCGCGGGTCTTAGGTTATACATCGGGACCATCACCCTGTTTCTCATCATTGCCCTGCAGAGGATTTTTACCTTTAAGAAAGCACGCCAAGAAAAGGTAAAATTCAAGTTCAACCAATTCTTCTGGATCGCGGCGATAAGCCTTGGCATTAATTTCCTTTTTTTCCAGAGCGGACTTGAGTATACCCTGGCTTCGGACGCGAACCTCATCCAGAATTTCTCCCCGGTCGCGGTGCTCATCATCAGCACGATCTTTTTAACGCATCGCATTAAAGAGATCGCGCCGAACAAGGTTTTCTGGACCAAAGTCTTCCAGATCGTGCTTGTCGGTTCGATCGGCGCTTCGCTGGTTCTCGTCAATGATTCCAACAACAAGATCGTGAGCGACGACCTGAAGTTTCTCGGTGATTTCCTCGAATTCGCGGGAATGATCTTCTTCTCCATTTTCGTCATTTGCAGCAGCGAATATTCAAAACTCGAAAAGAAAATTCCAAGTCTCTACGTGACGATGGTAACGTTGGCGGTTGCCGCCATCCCCGTCACCCTCTTCGTTCCTTTTGGTGACCTCGTGAAACTCACGGCCGAACAGTGGGGCCTGATTATTTTCATCGGTGTCTTTTCCACCGGCGTAGCGTACTGGCTCTGGCACGTCGCCTCCAAGCGTCTGAACGTCATTCCTCTCACCCTGAACCTTGTCTATATCGGAATTATCACGGTTTTGAGCGAGGTTCTTTTCCTGCATATTGCCCTGGACTGGAAATTTGTTTTTGGAGGTATCTTAATGATCATCGCTTCAGTTGCGGCCGAAATCATCAATCTGAAAGCCAAAAACTACCGCCGGCAGCGCATCGACGGAGAGCTGGGACCGTTGTCCTGAATTTCCTCTCTTTTCACCCTATTGTCACAAGTGGACGTTTCATTTGATACATGCTAATTTGTAGATAACAGTTAGCTTGACAAAAATTAAATTTATCATTAGAGTTTGCTACCCGGTGTTATATAATAATGAGCTCTTACCGACAAACTATGGGAGTTGAAGTGTCACAACCAGATTCTCAAGGTGAAACAACAATCCCGCGTTCCGCGAAATTGACGGCAACGTCTCCGAAAATTTTAAGAATGCCCGAAGGGAGGAAGGATCTGCAAAAACTTGTCAGGAAAAGTAACCCTGAAAGGGTGAAAAAGACGGTTACCAGAAATGTTGAAGGCAGGAGAAGGTCCACCCACGGCATGGTTCAGGAATGCATGCCCAAAGAGTTGTTTTTGGGAGGGAGAGTCCGTGTGGGAACATCCTCGGTCAGTTTTGCCATACCCAATAAACCGAGCACGCTCAGTAGCGCAACAAGCACGCCAATTCCCGGAAGCGGAACCATGGAGGGAGGAAGCGGACAAGGAGGAGGGAACGGCGGCGACGGCAATGGGAAGAAGAAAAAACCGTCGGGAGAACATCCGGCCGTGACCGAAGACCTTGAAGGAAAACTTTTACCGAGCCCCGATGTCGAGGAAGCCAAACAGCTCCTCGCAAAAAACCATAATATTTTCGTCGAAGCGGTCCATTTACATCCGACCACGGACAACCAGCAGGAATACCGCAAAAGACTTTTTAATAAACCAGAGTTCCTGCAGACGATCCATGAACTCCAACAGCGCCGAGATCTGAAAGACGTGGAGACGCTGGATTCGGCTGAACGGGTCAGAAAATACTATGAACTCCAGGCAGCCGCCGACGCTTATAAAGCCGGCGACATTCCCGAAGAAAATCTCGGAGCGATGTTCGGTCTTGAAGGTGATGATCTCATGGACCTTTTCTGCTCGCTCGAAGGCGACGATATCGTGAGAAAGAAAAGCGCCGAGTTTGCCATCGGCAACGGAGAGATCAGCCGTACACTGCGCGACGCCGTCAACAAATACATCGGCCTTGCCTACATGCGCTACGGAGCTCCGGAAAAAGGCGCCATCCCACGACGCATCTGGAACGCCATGTACACCAACGGTTTTGCAGCTGCCAAAGGTCCGCGCAGCATGGATCCAAACATCACCGGCATTGATTTCGTGGGCAAATTCGTCGACAAGGCCAGCAAGAAACTCATCAACGGCATTCAGGCCGACATCTGTTCCCCTCCCGAAGACTTTTTCGAAAAAATGTGGAAGGCCGAATACGGCCTGGAACCGAACTCCCTTGATTTCATTTTCATGAACCTGGCGCTCGACCGCCTCAGCGACATCCACGCCACGCTCAAAATCATGAAACTCCTGGCTAAAACTGACGGATCCACCCAGTTCATGTTCGGATTTTACGCCCCGTTTTCCCCGGAAACGATCAGTTTCTCCAAGAACGACAACATTCCCGAATTCGACTGTTTCGATCCCGCCAACGATTTCCGCAGCCGATGGATGAACCGCGACCGCGCCGAAACGATCTACCAGATCGTCCGAGATTTGAATATGATGTATGGCTTCAACACCAAACGCATCGCCGAACATGAATACGAGGTGTACAGCGCCCACTGCATCGCGGAACCCGCCGGCGTGCTGCGCAAAGACCCCAAGTACGCATTTCTCCGCACTTACGATTTCCGCGACAGCGAGCTCAACGAACGCCGCGACGCGGTGTTCAGCGGAAAGATTGCCGACGAAGACATGGTCGGATTCCCGGAACGAGAAAACATCATCCTCATCGCCGGCAACATTACGCTTCCCGAAGAAGGCAGCGTCTACGGCAACATCGAGGTCACGGATAAAAAACGAGGACAGGGACAGCGTTTGATCATTGAGGATCCCAAAGATCCAAAATACGCCTTCTTGCGCGACTTTAACTTCGGCAAAAAGAGACTGAACAATCTGAGAGACCAGATTTTCGAAGGTAACCAGCCAGGCCGCATTCCTTACCGCCAACGGATGAAAGCGCAAATGGCCGCTCAACGGAAAGCATACCTGAAAAACCTCAAAAAGACCGCCTAGCGAGAAGGCATTTATTTCAATCTTTCACCGCTTCCTCGGCTTCCTCAATGGAAAGCTTTCTTTCGTAAAAGGCTTTACCGATAATGGCACCCGATGCGCCTATTTTCTTGAGCAGTTTGAGCTGTTTGGCTTCTGAAATCCCTCCTGAAACGTAGATTTTGAGATCTTTTCCGGTGATCAAAAACAGACGATCGACTTCGTCGTAGTTGGGCTGGATCATCGTTCCCTCGCTGTATTCGTCTTTGTAGACGATCTCTTTCACTCCCATCGGAACGATTTTTTCGGCAAAATCCACGACGTCGACAAGGTCTCCGTCGGGTAAAATGCCGTCTCCCACCACGCCGCTGCCTTTGGCCTGAATTTCCACGATGACTTTTCCCGGACCGAACATCCGGATCGCTTCCTGAAAGATGTTCTCGGCGAAAGGACGAAGCACGACTTTGGCCGCGCCTTTTTCAAAAGCGGTCTTCATGTCTTCAATGCTGTGAAAACTCGCCTCAACCTGAACAGGAATTTTTACCGCAGCGGTAATCTTTTTTATGACACCGACCTGCATGTAATGGCCTTCCTTGCGGCTGTTAAGGTCCACGAGATGGATTTTTTTTGCGCCCTGTTTCTCGAAAAATCTGGCCATCTCCACGGGGCTTTTGAAGTAGGTCTCCATCTGCTCATAACTGCCTTTGTAGAGGGCGACGCACCGTCCGTTAAGAACATAAATTTCCGGAATGATCTCCATATCTGGCGTCAGTTATTGAACCTGAAATGCATGATGTCTCCATCTTTGACGACGTACTCCTTTCCTTCGGTGCGCATGAAACCTTTTTCTTTCGCCGCCTGTTCGCTGCCGGCTTTGACGTAATCGTCGTAAGCGATGGTTTCCGCACAAATAAACCCTTTTTCGAAGTCGGTGTGGATGACCCCCGCTGCTTGCGGGCCCTTGTCACCAAGGTGAATGGTCCAGGCGCGAACCTCCTTGGCCCGGCCGTGAAATACGTGATGAGACCGAGCGTTTCGTACGCCGCCTGAATCAGTGCGTTCAGACCGGTTTCTTTGAGGCCGAGGTCCTGGAGGAACATTCTGGCTTCCTCGTCACTGAGAGCTCCCAGCTCTTCCTCGATCTTCGCCGAAATGGGGATAACCTTCTGTTCAGGCTTGAGATTCAACGTTTTTTTGAAATTCCCGGCGTCAAAATTCTGAATTTCGTTTTCACTGACATTGGCGATATAGAGAAGCGGCTTCGCGGTTAACAGGTGAAGATCCTCCATTTCAATCTTTTCTTCAGGAGTGAAATCGGAGTCGATGATTTTTTTGCCCTCGGAGAGCATTTTTTCAACTTTTTCCACCAGCACGGCGTAAGCGGCCTTTTTCTTGTCGCCGGATTTTGCTTCATTCTTGGCTTTTGACAGACGTTTTTGCACAGTCTGCAGATCGGCGAGAATAAGTTCCGTTTCCAGGACTTCCATGTCCCGCTTGGGATCCACGTTGCCGTGAACGTGAATGACGTTCCCGTCACTGAAGACGCGGACTACCTGCGCTATAGCTTCGCATTCTCGAATATGGGCCAGGAACTGGTTGCCCAGACCTTCGCCTTCACTGGCTCCTTTGACCAGACCGGCAATGTCCACGAACTCGACGATGGCAGGAATGGTTTTTTCCGGCTTGACCAGTTCAACGAGTTTCTGGAGCCTTGCGTCCGGCACTTCGACGACGCCGACATTGGGATCAATGGTACAAAAGGGGTAGTTCGCCGCCATGGCGCTTTTTGATTTGGTCAGGGCGTTAAAGAGAGTGGACTTTCCAACGTTGGGAAGTCCGACGATACCAATTTTCATAAGTTAAGGAGCGGTTAAGGAGATCGTGACGGAGTTGGGTTGAGAATCCGGGAGAGAAATCCCGTCGGGGAGGATGAGATTGGCTTTCACGGGAAGAGAAGAGTTCTTGAGCGTATCGAGGGAAACCGGTTCGGTCTGGATGCTGTCGAGCGCATTGATGTCTTCCGCTTTTCCCTGAATGATGATGGTTTCAGGTGTCACGACCATTTTTTTTGACATAACGGTGAGATCGATCGACCCCTGGAGGTCCGGTTTTACCAGGACCGTTTTTTGCTGCATCTCTTGATTGATGGCTACTTCGACCGTGACCTGTTCCGGGTCCAGAGTCACGCTCTTGAGTGACGACACGGTATCGGGAAGCTTGAGCGTTATATTCTGTTTGTAGGTAGCGCTTTCATTTCCCGAAAGCTGAATTGGAGCGCTGATGGAAGTTATCCCTTCAAGCAAACTCTTGCCTCCGCTGATTTTCACCGTGGCCGGTGAAACCTGGATATCGCCCACACTGTAGCCCTTTGCCGGATTCCCGCTGACTGTCGTCTTCACTTTCACCGATTTCTGCGTTACCGGCTCAAGGACGACATGGACCGTTGAAGGTTCCGTCTTGAGGATCGTGACGTTGTCGTTTTTCGAAGTTGCCGACAGCGGAACGTCCTGTTCCCCTTCTTTGGCGTTCTTCAGGTCCACGGAAAGATCGAAATCGCTTTTGGAGAGGTTCTTGATGAGGCTCTGGTCCGCCCGGATGCGAATGGTGGCCTTGCCGAGATCGCTGGACACGCTCATGTCCTGGGGCACGTTGATGGCGTGAATTTCGATCTGTTCTGGGAAACGATAGGAGTTGTTTTCGATGCCGACGACAAAAAACCACAAAACAATGGCGGAGAGCAGCGCCAAAATTTTCAATTCCCAGTTTTTGAGAAATCCTTTCATGCTTTTTTCTTTTTATGCCGTTGAGGTTTCAGGAACTCGTTGAGTAATATCTGGAGACGTGCCAGTGAAATATTCTGATCCAGATGTCCGTTCTGTGCGTAGGAAATCGTCCCTTTCTCTTCGGAAATGACGATGATTTTCGCATCGGTGTTCTCGGAAAGTCCGAGCGCCGCCTTATGACGCGTTCCCAAGACCTGGCTGTAGGTCTTGAAGGAGTGAGGAAGCACGCACGAAGCCGCGACGAGCACCCCGTCCTTGATGATAATGGCGCCGTCGTGGAGCGGAGACCGGTTCATGAAAATGCTCAGTATCAGTTCCTTGGAAATTTTCGCGTTCAAAGGAATACCGGTGTCGACGTATTCCTTGAGCGGGACGGAGTTTTCAAGCACGATAAGAGCGCCAATCTTATGCTTGCCCATGTAATCACAGGATTCCACGATATTACTGATGAGGGCGTTGAGTTCTTTTTCCTTCTGGCTCAACGATATTTTGGTGTGACCGATCCTTTCCAACGCCATACGCAATTCCTGCTGGAAAATAACGGGGATGGCGACGAGGACGACCGTAAAAAACCTGTCGAGAAGCCACCCTAAGGTCACAAGCTGGAGCGCCTTGCTGACGGCAAAAATAAATCCGATGACAACAAGACCGATAAGGATATTGACCGCACGTGTCCCTTTGAGCAGGATAAAAATATAATAAAACAGGATCGAAACCAGGAGGATATCGATGATGACCTGAGCCGGCGAAAAGTTGAGCAGGGTGAGATTATCCCAAAATCCCTGGGCTTCCTGTCCGATGAAGAGCACGGCTTCTGCGATCCATTTACTGAGTATATCCATAAAAAAGCTCACTGTAATGCGGTTACCAGTGTAGCGTGGCTACCAGACGAGAACAAGCTTATTATCGTGAAAAACGCCGGAAAATTTTTTCAAAAAACCCCCGTTTGGTCCGGGGGTTTTTGCTTGTGGCGTTTTTGATTTCTTTTCGCTCCGTTTTTAACGCAGTGATTTCTTGATCTTGTAGAGTTTTCTGCGGTTGAGGAAAAGCGTCAGTGCGAACATTCCCGCGTAAACGTAATCCTCAGGGCCAGAGCTGGCGAGTTTGCCCTTCGTCGGCATTTCCACCTGTGCGTTCTGGCCGTTCTGAGCCGCGACCATGTTCTGTTGTTCTGCTGCGGAAAGCGCGGTGCTGCCTTCGGCGCTGCTTGGTGCAGTGTTTGTCGTCGCAGGAGCGACATTTCCGATATCACTGAGGCTAGCACTTAATGACTGAGCAGCTCCGTGAAGCTGGTCGGTTCCGGGAGCCGGTGCCGTGTTGATGAAAAGCTGTTCCGGGGGAGTTTGTTCAGCGGGAGTCTGATTCTGTGTTTCCGCCGGTGCCGAGGCTGCTTCCTGGGTAACGGCCTGATTCTGGATGTTGGCTGTTTCCGTTCCGGTCGTGAAGGAGGATCCTGCGCCAAAACCGCTCAAGACGTCATTCGGCTGAGTCTCCGAAGAAGGAGTGCCGACGATGAGGTAACCTTTCATCTGAGGATAAAAACTCGAGTTATAGGTGAATGAACCTGAATCGTTGAAGGTGTAACTGTAAGTGTCGCCCTGGTTGAGCGTCGGGCTCGCAAAATTGTCTCCGACGACATTCTGTGGAACGGCGTCATTATTTGTCCAGACAACCGTCGTTCCCGGAGTGACGTTGAGGGTTGCGGGATTATAGGAATAGTTCTGGATGCTCACCTGTTGGGTCTCTCCGGCCTGCATCTGGCTCATAGCTTCGGTACCAGACATTGCCTGGGTATCCTGCATGGAACTCGATCCGAAAAGATCCGTCCTGACTTCCACCGGTTCCTGGATCCAGTACGCGAGGTACGCGGCGAAACCGACGATAAGAAGCGCCGCCACGACCTTTACTTTCGTCCCTGTGGTGACTTCGTTTTCCCCTTCGTCCTGTTCGTCCCGCTCAGATGCTGAAGGGTCCACTTCCGACTGGTTTTGTTCTTCTCCCTTTTTGAAGAGTTTTTTCAGAAATTCCATAAGTTTTGGTGTTAATTTTTATTTTTGAAATCTTTTCATATTAGCACAATTTTGAGGTTTCTTGAAGTCGCTAACGGCTACGTAAAGCCAAATCCACTATCCAAATTTTAAAAATGTTTTTTAATTACGTTCATAAAGATTTTTTAGTGAGCTTGCTAGAATTTTTTGGAATTTTTTGTTATAATAAGAAGAATTTTTAATTTGCATCATGCCATTTTCTTCCATCCCGCCGATCGATCCAACAGAAATCAACAAAACCTCCGAGTACAAGCTTCCTGAACAGATCCCCATGATCCCCGTGAAGGACCTCGTCGTTTTCCCTTCGATGGTCGTTTCGGTTTACGTCAAGAACGCGGATCTTATCGATGCCGCCCAGAAAGCGATGAAAGACAAAGAGCTTGTGGGTCTCATTACCGAGATCAATCCAATGAAACCCGTTCCTCCCGTCGACAATCTTTACAAAGTGGGGACCGCCTCGGCAGTGCTCCAGGTGATTAAAGGTACCGGAAACGATGCGATGGTTCTCGTCGAAGGCATCAATCGCGTTGGGATTCAGGAGTTCGTGGCGACCGCACCTTATTTAAAAGCAAGCGTGAAACTCATTCCCAAGGTCCGCGAGCCGAGCCTTGAAGACGAAGCCCTGATGCGTGACGTAAAAGAGCTCGTCGGAAAGGTTTCCAACGGCGGGAAGACACTGCCGCAGGAACTTATCATGGGGCTTGATAACATCACCGACCCTGAAGAACTTGCCGATCTGGCTTCCTCGTATCTGACCCTGGAAGTGAAAAAGAAACAGGAACTGCTGGAAATGGACGATGTTGAAGCAAGGTTTAAGAAAATCATCGAATATTTGAACAAAGAACTCCTTCTTCAGGAAATCCGCAAAAAAATCCACAGCGACATCAATAAAGAGGTGGATAAAACCGAACATGACTACCTCCTGCGCCAAGAAATGAAAGCCATCAAAAAGGAACTCGGCGAAAAGGACAAAGGCGGCATTCCAGGCATGGAAGGTATGAGCAATGAAGAGGACATCAAAGAACTTCAGAAAAAAATCACCGCGGCCAAAATGCCCAAGGAAGTTGAAAAGATCACCAAAGGCGAACTGGAAAAACTCAAGAAAATTTTCCCTTTCTCTCCGGAATTCGGCGTGGCGCGAACCTACATCGAATGGCTGTGCGACATGCCCTGGAGCAAGAGCTCAAAAGCAAAGGTCGACGTTAAAAAAGCCAGAAAGATTCTCGACGAGGACCATTACGGTCTTCAGAAAATCAAGGAACGCATCCTGGAATATCTTTCGGTGTACCAGCTGAAAGGTTCTCCTGGAGCCACTATTTTGTGTTTTGTCGGCCCACCGGGCGTGGGAAAAACTTCACTCGGACGTTCCATTGCGAGAGCATTGGGAAGATCGTTTATCCATACGTCGCTCGGAGGCATCCGCGATGAAGCCGACATCCGCGGACATCGCCGCACCTATGTGGGCGCTTTGCCCGGTCGCATTATCCAGAGCATCAAGCGGGCCCAGTTCAACGATCCCGTGTTCATGCTCGACGAGATCGACAAGATCGGACGTGACTTCCAGGGTGATCCGGCGGCGGCTCTTCTTGAAGCCCTGGATCCCGAACAGAACTTTGCCTTCACCGACCATTATCTCGATGTGCCTTTCAACCTGAGCAAGGTCCTCTTCCTCACGACCGCCAACATTCTCGACCCGATCCCTCCGGCATTGCTGGACCGCATGGAGATCATCGAACTTCCGGGCTACACCGAAGAGGAAAAACTCATCATCGCCCACAAATATCTTCTTCCCAAACAGCAAAAACTCAACGGCCTGGAAAAACACATGTTCACCATGACCGACGAGGCAGTGACCGAAATTGTCCGCTTCTACACTTTTGAAGCCGGGCTGCGAGAACTTGAACGGGAGATTGCTTCGATCTGCCGCAAGGTCGCCAAGAAAATGATCGAGACCAAAAAGATCACCAGGGAGGTTACCGTCCAGGACGTCCGCGGGTTCCTGGGCGTCGAAAAATTCGACTACGAAAAAGCCGAGGACAAAGACATGGTCGGCGTGGCTACCGGCCTGGCCTGGACGCCCGTCGGAGGCGACATCATTTTCATCGAAGCTGCCTTGATGAAAGGCAGCAAGAATTTGATTCTCACCGGCAATCTCGGCGACGTCATGGAGGAGTCTGCACGCACCGCTCTGAGTTTCATCCGCAGCAATGCCGCGCATTTCGGTATCAAGGAAGATATTTTTGAGAAACACGACATCCACATTCACGTTCCTGAGGGAGCGACGCCAAAGGATGGTCCTTCCGCGGGCATAACGATGTGTACGACGCTTGTTTCGCTCCTCACCAACCAGAAAGTCCACAGAAACGTCGCCATGACCGGGGAAATAACCCTGACCGGACGCATTCTGCCCATTGGAGGATTGAAAGAAAAAATCCTGGCGGCAAAACGCGCCCAGCTCAAGGACATCATCATTCCCGAACGCAATAAAAAAGATCTCGCCGATATTCCACCGCACCTTTTGAAGGGCATGACGATCCATTGCGCCAAGACCTTCGACGATGTCCTGAAGATCGCGCTGATCAAACAAAAAGAAAAAACTCCTCTCAAAATAAGCAAGAAAGTCATCACCGTATCGCCCAAAAAGAAGGTCGTGGCCAAGATCATTCCGCTTCCTTCGTAAAGGTTTTTGAGATTTTCTCAGGTATCGATCACCAGCAATTTGATGGTGTTTTCAACGTCTTTGATGTTGTTGAAGTGGGGATAGACGAGGATGTGGTGGAGACGGCGCAGATTATAGAAAAGCAGACTGTGCATTTCGTTGTTGATGACGACCTTGGCTCCTTCGGATTTGAAAAAATTGGTGATGCCGATGAAATCGAACGTCCTGAAAGGGAACTCTTTGCTGGAGACGTCGGTTATTTTTCCGTCGGCGACGTCCACGAAAACGTAATAGCGCGTCTGTTCAAGCGTCGTGGCGATTTCCGATTTCAGGCCATTATCATTTTTCGTCGGGACGGCGACGCGGACTTTGTGAGTCTGCGGTACTTCAAAAAAGAGCGAAAAATCTTTAAGGTGCGTGCTCACTTTTGCAATTCTGTCCTTGAGGATATTGAGGTCATTGCGGATATCCTTGGTTTCCACATACGGATTGATTTCAATATAGGCTTCACCGAAAATAAACGTTCCGGCCCGGCGCATGCGGATGTTGTTGACCTTGCGGACAATCCTCGACTTGGTCATGATGATATTTTTCACTTTATCGATCAGTTCCTGGTCGTCGAAGTAATCCAGAAGGAAAAACAGCGATTCTTTTCCGCTTTCCAGGCCGACTTTCAGAATAAGCACGGAAAGGATGATGCCGATGGCGCCTTCCAGGTACGGGATCTTGAAATAACTCGCGGCGATGCCTGCGATCACCGCAACCTGTGAAATAAGATCGGAACGTTTTTCTTTTCCGCTGTTGACGAGCGAGAGCGAATTGATTTTTTTGCCCGTTTTGATGAGGTAATGGGAAAGGTGCAACGAAATGAGGATCGTCACGACCACCTGTCCGATCGCCAGCAAATGGTCATGGCTGGCTTCGAGCACAAACAACCGGTCCATGCTCTCCATCAGCACTTCGATACCGAGATAGATGATAAGGACGGAAGCCAGGAATGCGGCAAAGCTTTCCGTTTTGTAATATCCGTACTTGAAGCCCTCGTCGGCACTGCGCTGGCTCATTCTGAGGCCGATGTAGCTGGCAAAAATCCCCAGCATATCGGAAAAACTGGAAAGAGCGTCGACGATAAGGACGACGATGCCGGTGGTGTAGCCGACGATACCTTTGAGCAAGGCCAGGAGAGCTATTTCACCCATGGCGTAGAGCGCAATGGTCGCCCCCTGCTTGAGTTCGTCCATTCCCTGCCGGGGTTTGGCATCGTGCGCCTGAGCAATGGTTTGTTTTTTTGATTGTTGAGCCATCTTTTTATTATACCATTTTTCTGGCCCCGGTGGTACACTTTGGGCGTATTTTTAGCTCTTTCAGGGATATGAAGGATCTTTTCGGAAGAGATGGTAAAAGACCGACGTTGGGCGCTGATTGCGTTATTTTAAGCCGAGGAGATGATGGATGGCGGGTTTTGCTCGTGGAGCGCGGCCATGAGCCTTTTAAGGGCACATGGGCCCTGCCGGGAGGTTTCATGGAATGGGGCGAAAGCTGCGAGCAGGCGGCAGCGCGCGAACTGATGGAGGAAACGGCACTCAAAGACATCGACTTGAAGCTTTTGGGGGTGTTTTCCAAGCCGGGAAGAGATCCCCGCGGGACGATCGTTTCGGTCTCCTATATCGGCTTTGTGGATCCGGAGAAGGCAAAACATGCCAAAGGAGGCGACGATGCCGCGAAAGCCGAATGGTTTCCCTTGGTTCACAAGCCGCCTCTGGCCTTTGATCATGAGGATATTCTGGCCGCAGCCCAGGATGTTCTTGACGGGGATATTCCCGAAGGCTCCGAGGCTTAACACTGGCAAAATAGTCCTTTTCTTTTGGAGTTTGGCGTGTTACCATCCTCCCCTCTTTTGCGTTTTATCGATTTTTCATGAAAATCCTGAAACCAATCCTGACGTTGGCCCTCATGGTGGGTGCTGTGTACCTCCTCTACACGTTCCTGATTTTTCCGCTTTTTTCGCATTACGTGAAGGTGATCCACCTCGTTGACGCCGACACGCTGCTGGTGAAAGACGGCGACAAGATCATGCAGGTCCAGCTCATCGGAATTGATGCGCCCGAAAAAACCGGTCCGGCACATTCCCCGCAATGTTTCGATTCCCAGGCGCTTCATCTCACGGCTGAGGACTTTTTCTCCGACGGACAGGACGTGCGTCTGGTCCAGGACAATCTTCTCGGCGACACCGACAACTACGGTCGTCACCTGCGTTACGTTTATCTGAAGAACGGCGACTTTCTCAATGAAAAAATGCTGGAGAACGGCCTGGGCATATTGTATACGGATCCGAACAAGCCTTACCAGAAACAAAACCAACTGACCAAAGCCCAAGACGACGCACGTTCAAAAAACCTTGGAATCTGGGATCCACAAGGCTGTAACGGGCACTTCTAGTTTTCATCTTTCCGTCCGAAAAAAGATTCAAAAATCCCTGTGCGACTGGAGCCGCACCGGGTAAATTTTTATTTTTGAATTATATTCAGACCTCCCCCGTATCTTCATGGAAACTCATGATGCCAACCACAACAAGATGAAATGCTATGAACAATTACATGTGAGTGTCGTTGGACAAACGTTAGATACCTGTTCTTTTCATGACATCAAAACCCATCACAATAAAGACAAGCACGGGAACAATTCGCTGGGCGCTGTTGTTACCGACCATGAGATTCCGAGAAAATCGAGGGAGGGAGCTGTCTTGAGGACTGGGGGTCAAAAATAAGTGACCAATGCCCAGTCCGAAGACAGCTCTCTCCCGCTTTTCAACGGTACGTTCTTTCAAGGATCATGACTGAAATTTCTTCAGTCCCCCTTAAACTCTACGAGACAAATTTCAAACATCTGAACACCTCGGAAATTCTTAGTTCCCTCAGTAGTCACTTACCATATTCCGTTTCCAAAATATGACAGTACCTCTCTCACGTATCGGCACATCACGTCTGACCACAGAACCGAAGTCCTACAGACAAAACAGGAGGCGTCGACAAATGAAGTCCAACCTCTTCCCTCTACAGCCTGGTCTTTTAGACCCGCCAAGCGAAAAGGATGAGCACGCCAAGAACCTGGGGGACTCTTGGACGCGGTTTTACTCTCCATCACGCAAAGTCTAAGGAGGAAGCTGCCAAAGATCCCAAGTATGAAACCCTTTTTTCATCAATACCTAAGGTCTTTGACAGCTTTCTCCCGAGCTTTTGCCGGAAAGTTGTTTTTTGTTTTTAAAGAACGTTTTATTTTTACTCCCGAGTAGAGGGGTCGGATATCGAACCCAGAAGAAACGATAAAATCTCTTCCGTGGATAACCATAAGAGTGACCGAAGTCATAATTATGATGTATCCGAGGTGTCTCGGCGTATAAAGTTTGATCCAAGCCGAAGCTCGAAACAAAACTTCATGGAGTCGAAACATATCATTCAATCTCTCTCTTAAATCACTTGACCTCCAAGCCCATCAAGCGTTGAAGAAAGGCATCGGGACGAGTTCTGGGAGAACTGTCCAAATAATCCGATCCTTCAAACCCGGGAGGAATCTGCCTAAGACGCTAGTACTGAAGCATGGTGGGAACTTGCAGTAACCAGGATTTCAGGCAGGTTTCTCCCGAGATTGAGGTGCGCAGGCAAATGGTTTTGTACCTTTGCCGTGCGTTTTTCTTGTTGTCAAAAAATCACTGTTTCATTAAATTCTATCACATAAACAGAATATGTGTCAATACTCCCGGGGACTTTTTTTGAAGAGGTAGTTTTGTCCAGAAACTCGGATTGATCTTTTCGGCGGATTCGGGTAAGTTTTTCACTGCAATTTTGAGCACAAAGTGCGGTTCTAACGCGCAAAAAAACATGCCGGGGTAGCTCAGTGGTAGAGCGAAGGATTGAAAATCCTTGCGTCGACAGTTCGATTCTGTCCCTCGGCACCAGTACTTGATCATGATAAAGATTTCCAAGATCTTCGTTTCGGAAAGGAAACGACCATTGACATTGGTAAAATAATATTGTATATTTCCTTACTGTTATATTCAGAAATAGTCAGTGGATTATAGAGTGGCTTGTCATAAACATTTGAGCTGGCTCTACACCCCGCCACGCGGGATGCATCCAGTTTCAATTTCGCAACCATCATATTTTTATGCACAAGCGTTTCTCAAAATTCAAAGGCTATAAACCTTCAGGTTCAGGCGGTTCACATCGTTATGGATCACATACTTCGTCGTCCACTTCGACTTCGACCTCTTCGAGTCCGACATCCGGCAGCCGTTATCAAGGCGGCCGTCCATTTGGAAACCGTCGTTTCCGCAAACCGATGCAAAAGAGCAAGCGGTTCGCCGGTACCACCATCAACGTGAACCAGCTCATCAACAAAGTGAACGACGACGCCTTTTTGAAACCGACCGAACACGTGCTCCAGCACCAGTTCAGTGATTTCAAGATCGACCCTCGCATCAAGAACAACATCAAGCACAAGGGGTACATTTCTCCGACCCCGATCCAGGACAAGGCCATCCCCGTGGGATTGGAAGGCAAGGACGTCATCGGCCTCGCCAACACCGGAACCGGCAAAACGGCTGCATTCCTGATCCCTCTCATCAACAAGATGCTCGACAACCGCATGCAGCGGGCTTTGATTCTTGCGCCGACCCGCGAACTTGCTTTACAGATCAACGACGAGCTCAAGGAGTTTGCCAAGGGTTTCAACCTCAATTCCGTGCTTTGCATCGGAGGGAGCAACATCATGTTCCAGATCCGCATGCTCAAGCGTCCGTTCAACTTCGTCATCGGAACACCGGGAAGAATCCTGGACCTGCTCGACCGGAAACAACTCTTCATCGACCGTTTCCAGAACGTTGTGCTCGACGAAGCCGACCGCATGGTGGACATGGGCTTCATCAACGATATCCGTACGATTCTGGGCAAACTTCCCCGTGAACGCCAGTCGTTCTTTTTTACTGCGACGCTCGAAGCGAAAGTCGAGGAACTTATCCGACAGTTCACCAAGAATCCGGAGAAAATTTCGGTCAAACTCCGTGATACTTCCGCGAACGTCGAACAGGACATTATCCATGTTCCATCCGACAACAAAGCGAAACTGAACATTCTCATCGAACTCTTACGGAAACCGGAATTTGATAAAGTGCTGGTTTTCGGACGCACCAAGCATGGTGTGGAAAAAGTCGCCAAGGCACTGCTTGCCAGCGGCTTGAAATCAGACTCCATCCATGGCAATAAATCGCAAAACTATCGTCAGAAAGCCTTACAGCGCTTCAAACGCGGTGAAGTGAAGGTGCTGGTTGCCACCGACGTAGCGGCGCGCGGCCTCGACATCAGCGCCGTGAGCCACGTCATCAACTTCGACATTCCGTCGAATTACGACGATTACGTCCACCGCATCGGCAGAACGGGCCGCGCGGATCGCAAAGGTATTGCCCTGACGTTTGTTACCGGAGGCCAGGCGTAAATTTCACGCCACACGCCCCCGACCTTAGAAATAGGGCTTCACAGTCATTCCGAAACCGAGGAGGTTCGTTACCATATTGTGTAACGAACCTCCTTTTTGGTAAGTTATTATCATCGTAACCGTTTTTATCTTTCTCTCTTCGCCTCTATGATGAAAAAAACTTCCTTCGCTGCGCTTTTGGCTGTCTTGTTTTTGGCAGGATGCCAGCAGAACGTATCTCCTTCCTCCGTTACCCAAAACGTCACTCCCGCACTAAAGACCCAGCAGGTATCTGCTACGCTTGAAATCCAACCGAGTGGGGCAATGAACGAATCCATAATGCCCGTTGAAACTTCGATCACCCAGACGGATCAACCGTTGATCGCAAGCGGAACCATCGACGGTTCGATGGGCTATCCGGCGGAAACTATTCCTCCCTCAATCATCGTCTGCGCCGATAATACCTCCACAAAAGCGACATTCTGTACCTCCGAACGCATCAACAGTGACCAATACACTTCACACGTCGGCTATCAGCTCACGGTTCCAGCCGGAAACTACAATGTTTATGAAAAGATCTCCGAAGGAACCATCGGGAGTTTTGATTCCACCTATAAAGCCTATTATTCCGACTTCGTCGTCTGCGGGGAGAAAAACACCTGCACGTCGCATAATCCGGTAGCGGTCCAGGTTCAAGCGGGACAAACGACCTCTGGCATCTCGCCCACCGACTGGTATAACCTGTAATCCGCACGATTAGATTTTCCGGTTAGATCTTCTCGAATGGAAGCTGCAGAATGACCGCCATGTTTTTAGGGTCCATCGGTTTGCGATATTTTATTTTGGGATTCTTGTAGATGTTGATGATGTAGATGGTTGAGTCTTCCACTGCGCCATGCTCAAAGAGCAGCTCTTCTTCATCGGCGATGTCCTGAAGTTTTTTGATAAGATCGTTGAGATCGATGCACATGATTTTGTCGAGAGTGTCTTCAAGTTCTTCTGCGTCTTCCGGCGCCAGTGAAAGCGTAATGACGATATCATCGGGAACTTCTTCGGGGGCGATGATGCTATTGACCTCACGAATGACCGGAGGTGTTTCCTTGAGTGCTGCAGCACTTGCCAGAATCTCCGCAGCAGAATCACGGACTTTTGCGGAAATTGGCGGCGGTGGAAGCGTTTTTGCCTGTGGTTTGAGGCAAGATTCGGGAGCTTTGGCAGTCGGTGAATATTTTTCCATGAGCGTTACATGTTCCGGAGCAAACTGATCATCGCAGCATCCCTCGAGATGGGAAAGGCTCATGGTACGGGTTCCTTCCTTGTATTCAACCTTGGCCAGACAAAAATTCTGGAGATATTTGAAGGTTTTGTAGTCTTCGTGAGCCGGGGTTCCGGGAATACGCGGGTCCACTCCTTCAAAGTGCAGGAAAATTTCCCATCCGGGTTTGGACGGATCGATGTCTTCAATATCGCAATCTTTGACATCCGGATTTATCAGGCGGTCAAAAAGCTTATCTATCTCGAATCCGTCTGAATTGTCATTGTTGTTTTCCATACCTTGCGCAGCTATAAGTGTTCAACCTTCCAAAGGTGTTGAATTTTAACAATAATTAAGCTATTCAGTCAATAGTCGTTATTTCTTGGCTTTCTGTTGACATTCCCGCGAAAAAAGGTGTAGTTTTTGGCTAGAAAAGGCCACCAACATCCCGTAACGACACGCTTATGGGAACCGTATGGACCATTATCGTCGTCATCAACCTTTGCTCACTGCTCTTTTTGTTCGCCTACATCAAGAGGCTTTTTGGCTATGCCCGGAAATATCGCATGCCTGAGTCAAAATATACCCTGCTTTTTGGGGGAATTAATTTGCCCCACGTGGTTTTTGCTTACGTCTCCTCCGCAATCGCCTTCGCGGTGTTTTCGGTTATCTTCTTTAGTTTCGCCCGATGAATCATGAAGTCCAGAACAACAAGGATCTTCACTTTAAAGGTCAATACGCCGGAGAGGTTGTCATTGCCTTTTTCCGTGGCCCACTGGATCACCCTGATGCCCAGCATCGTGGTCCACATTTTTTTCGTGGTGGTGTTTTTTGTCGTCATCGCGACGTTTTCCACACCCATTCTCGCGTTCATTGCCACTCCGTTGGGAGAAATCGTTTTCGTTCTGAGCATTTTCCTCATCACCTACGCCGTTCACAGTTTTTATCTTAAACTCATCAATCATTTTCTTAACTCTGTGATCATTACCAACTTCCGCATCGTGGAAAACCAAAAAATTATTTTCATCAAGGATCTTCAGGTTTCAGTGGACATGAGAATGATCCAGGACGTCAAAAAGGAACAGAACGGCATTTTGGAAAACCTGCTCAATTTCGGTGAACTCATCATCATGCTTTCTTCATCCTCGGATATCCGTGTCATCAAGTTCGTTCCAAACCCAAATTTCCATTTCAGGCTCATCAACCGCATCAAACTCGAAAATTTGCACAAACAAGCCGAAGAGAAAGTACAGTCGAGAAACCATCAGTCGATTCTCTACGAAAATTTCTCATCATACCGGACGAGGGAGAAACACGCAGAACATGAAGCGTGACTTGTTTTCAGCCCTTATCAAGGCTAAAATCAACACGTTTTTGTTTTTCCGCATGAAAAAATCCTTCTCTTTCGTTTTTATCGTCGTCATCATGGGGGCCTCAGGACTCGGCTACTATTTTTACAAACAGATCCAGTACAACAAAGAAAACGTTCCCGCCGCAGTGAGCATTGCTCAGCTTGAACAGAGTCAGAAGGCGTTTCAAGCCCTGGCGCAAGGCAGTTCCCAGGTACAGACCCAGCAAAACATCCAGGTTCCTCCCGAACTGAACATCAAGATGACGTTTTATCCACAGGCACCTTCCGGCGACTGGAGCGAGCCCTGGCAGGAGGCTTGCGAAGAAGCCAGCATTCTTCTCGTTGCCAACACCTACTACAACCACAACTGGACGCGCCAGCAGTTCGGTGATGAAATTTTGAAACTCGTGGATTGGGAAAACAACACTTTCGGCGACTACAAAAACACCAACGCCAAACAGATCGTGCAGATGCTTCAAGATTATCTGGGGCGAAAGCCGTCATCCACGATAATCCGACCTACAGCGATGTCCAGCAGGCCCTGACCAGGGGCCATCTGATCGTGATGACGTTCGCCGGGAAAGAGATCGGCAACCCCTTTTACAGCAACGGCGGACCGACCTACCACGCCATGGTCATCAAAGGGTATAAAGCGGGGCAGAAAATCATTACCGAAGACGTGGGCACCAAGCGCGGAGAGGACTATGTGTACCCCTGGAAGGTGCTCGACGGCGCCCTCCATGACTATACTGTCCCGATCGACAGCGGAGCGAAGGAGATGATTGAAGTGATCCCTCCGACCAATTTTTAAACAGTTCTCGATGCCGGAATCTGAATCTACGCTCGCGCCCAATTTCTCGCTCAACGTGCTCGGCAGGAAGATCGCCTTTTCCACATTGGTCCAGTACGCGGGGAAGGCCGCCCAGCTCGTGCTGGCGGCCGTCGGCATCAAGTTGATTTCCAATTTTTTGAGTCAGAACGGGTACGGGGTCTATTCGGCCATCAGCGAGTATGCCCTGTTCTTTTCCACGGCGGCGAACCTGGGAATTTTCGGCAACGTGGTAAGGATCATGGCCGACCGTCCGCGCGACGGGAGCGTTTTCTTGAGTTCACTCGTTTTGCGCATCGTCACCGCTCTGTTGTTTTTCGTGACCGCTGTGGTGATCGTGCTCAACAACGGCAGCGGAAATGTTTTTATCGTGGGAACGGCGCTGTTTTGCGGAGGTCTGTTTTTCGACTACGTGACGTCGGTCTGCGACGGCATGCTCCAGTCGAATTATCTCATGGGAAGAGCAACCTTCGCCCTCGTCGCTGGAAAACTCGTCGATGTGTGCATGGTTTTTTGGATCATCAGAACGTTCAGCGGAGGCATTGATACCGGCGGGATGTTTTTGGTGTTCGGCGCGGTACTTGCAGGAAGTTTCGTTACCGCCGCGTTGAGCCTGTATTTCGTTTCGAGGAAAATCGAATGGAGTTGGGCCGTGAACCCGCAGATGATGATGAGAATTTTCCTGGTGAGTCTGCCTTTCGGCATCATCAACATCATCAACAACCTTTACTTCCGTTTTCTGCCGGATTACCTGGGGCACCAGTTCCTGGATGACAAACATTTTGCAAGTTTCAGCCTCTCTTTCCGCATCGCCCAGGTTTTGAGCCTGGCGTCGACCTTCCTGATGTTCTCGGCGCTCCCCGGGCGCACGGAATACATTGAGGAGGGGCATATTGAAAAAGCCCGGAAGCTTTACGCAGTCATCCGCAAGATCCTCGTGGCCGGCGGCCTGGCGCTCGTTGTTTTCGGTTCACTGCTGGGACCGTGGGTTTTGACGCTTTTAACAAAGGACAAATACTATCTGCCTGAATTCTGGTTCGTACTCCCGATGATGCTGGTGCTGGCCGCGATTTCCTACGGCTACGACCTGGTGCTTCTGACGTTGTTCGCGGCCAATGAGGATGTCTGGTTCATGAAGCGCGAATTTGTGGCGCTGGCTCTTGCGGGAATATTCTTTGGTGCGCAGTTTTTGGTTTCAGACACCACGTTGCGGCTCGTGCTTATTTTACTCGGGGCTATCGCAGGAGAGGGGTTCATGGTGGTTTCGGGTTCGTTGAAGCTGAGAAAAGACGTCCTGGAGTAGTTTCCCGGGTTACGGTTCAAAAATATATTGAAATTCCGCAGTGTTTACGGTAAATTTTTCCCGCAATCAGATTTTGTGCGAGCGGGTGTAGCTCAGTTGGCTAGAGCGCAACCTTGCCAAGGTTGAGGTCAGGGGTTCGAGCCCCCTTACCCGCTCCAAACGGAAAATCGCGTTTTATCGGCGCAATCGCGCCACGGATTTTGCAATTCCAAAGCCACTTTCTGCCCCGCAATCCGGAAGTTCGAGCCGATTTTTTGCAGAAACATTCGTTTCTCTTCCAAATTTCCGGAATCAGCTGTGCTGATGGCTTGGTGAGCCGTTAAAATCCATACCCTAAAGGGTTCGAGCCAATTATTTCCCTTCCGCCCAAAATCTGCCATCGCTTCCTTGATTTCCACTTTGCGATTGATGATCTTTTCCTTGGCGGCGAGATATTCTTCGTTGGTGATTGTTTTGTCGAGGTAAGCGTCAAGGAGCCGCATCTGCTTTTCTTCGAGCTGTTTTAGCTCCGTTTTCAGATTTTGGGCGGAAGGATCTGGTTTCGCCGCTGATTCTTTGGAATCCAGCTCCAATTGCTTTAAAAACTTTTCGGTCCAGTCATCGCTCAAAGCAACTTTTTGATAGAGCTCATCGAGCTGACTAACAAGCTCTTTTTCTTCAACATACTTTTGACTGCAAATAATGTTTTTCTTGGTGCAGCGGTAGTAGCGGTAAGTGCGGCCGGATTTTTTCGTTTTGCGTTCCGCAGTGACGGCACGGCCGCACTCACCGCATCGGAATACCCCCAGAAAAGCAAAAGATATGTTGTCTTTTGCTTTTCTGGGCCTTCCTCTCTGCTCAATGACTTTTTGAACCTTATCAAAAAGTTGCTTTGAGATAATTGGCTCGTGACTGCCCTGATAGAGTTCTCCTTTGTGTTTAATGAGTCCGTAATAGAATGGATTTTGCAAAAGTTCCTGTAGCTTTGAAACGGCTATGGCTTCTCCCGTTCTGCGGCTCACCAAGCCTAAAGAAAGCGACAATTTTTGTAAATGTTCTAGCGATTTATTTCCCTCGGCATACGCCAAAAACAGGGAGCGAACTGCCTCCCATCTTTGCGGGTCCTTGATGATTGTATGATTCCTTAATTCGTTCAGATAACCTACAGGAGCCAGGCTCGGCAGTTCGCCCCTGCGCAGTTTTTGGCGTATGCCTCGTTTGATGTTTTCAGAAAGGTTGTCGATGTAATATTTACTTTGCCCAAAAGCGATATTCAGCATGAATTTTCCCTGCGGAGTCGCTTCAAACCAAAAGGTAGGGAATTTTAGCGCACCAATTTTGCCGGTATCCACCAAATAGATTACTTTCCCGCCGTCTACGCTGTTTCTTGCCAGTCTGTCGGGATGCCACGCTAAAATTCCCGTCTGTTCACTGCGCTCTATTTCTTCAATCAGCTTATTAAACACAGGTCTGCCGGGTGCTTTGGCCGTTCTGCTTTCAATGTATTCATCTGCGATCGCCAGGTTTTCTTTCTTAGCGAATTCTCTCAATTCAGTAATCTGCGCCTCTATAGAAAGCACCTGGCGATCGTCTTCGTCAGTAGATTTTCTGGCATATAGATAGTATTTCATAGGGCTTTGTTAGTTATCGCTTTTGGGCAAACTGCATCAACTGCCCAGCTCTCCATAAGCATGGGCAGATGAGGCAGAAAAATTGTCGCATTCTTTGTTCCGCCTCCGGCGGAATGGAAATTTGGAATTTTCACCGAAGGTGAAAGGCAAAAAATCGGCTGTTCCGCGTTAGCGGAACTTTGCGCTCCGTGCAAACGAACTTCCGGATCGCGGGGCAGAAAGTGGCTTTGGAATTGCAAAATCCGTGGCGCGATTGCGCCGATAAAACGCGATTTTCCGTTTGGAGCTGCCTTTACCGTCAGGTTCGGACTTATTTTGAAGAAAATTCCGAAAAATAACAACCAAGACTTCATATGAAGTCTTGGGCCGCGCCGCCCGCGGCCTTTCGGGCGGCGCGGATACGGACGTGGAGAAAATTTTAAGCTGAAAAGGGCTGGCAGGCAAAAATTCCTCCCCCAGACCCCCTCCTTTTTGCCTGCCCGCAGAAGCACCGAATCTTTTTTCTTCAGTATATTTCTAAACATAACTTAAGAAGCATAAACACTTACGCTAACTATAGTATGTAGCATTAAAGTTAGCAATTGATTTATATTTCCAGTGTTTATGAAGCGCAATATTTTAATTAAATTTGGCAAAAAAGTCCGTGATGAACGGATTAAGCTTAATCTGTCACAGGAAGCATTAGCTTCTCGTGCGGGTGTTCACAGAACTTATATCGGAATGATTGAAAGGGCCGAAAAGAATATTACTTTGGAAAACATTGGAAAAATTGCCAAAGCTCTTGATCTGAACATCGGGGACTTATTAGCCGATTTTTAATTATGCTGAAAAAACCTAAAAAACTTATAACTGCAAAGGGCGGAGTATGGCAAAAATTGCTTGACGTTCTTTATGCCAATTTTGGAGAAATTGTAGACAATGCAACTCTTATTAAAGTTTCTGGCCAGCACAACTACGCGCGCCGCATAAGAGAGCTGCGCGCCGAGGGTTGGGCCATTGTTTACAGCCCAAGTCCAAGCGGCTATATACTGAATTCCACTGAAAAAGTGACATTAAGCGCAGATAAATACATTAACCTGAAATTGAGGCAAAAAATACTTGAGAGGGATCGCTATACCTGTCAGCTTTGTGGCTCTACGACCGTAGGACACTATGATGCCAACGTGAAATTAGAAGTGGATCATATAATACCTCTGAAACAAGGCGGTAGAACTCTGGAAGAGAATTTATGGACTCTTTGCAGTCGCTGTAACGCAGGGAAAAAGTCATTATTAGCTTATCCGGAAACAGTCAAAAATCGGATAATTACAATAAATTTACCCGAAGACCTGCGACAAGCATTAAGCGGCTTGGCCTTGAAGCGCGGAGAGACCGTAAACAACCTCATTTTGCAGGCTCTTAGATACGGGATTAAGAAGTTGTAACAGTTCTTTCCCGATTGAAAAACCCAACCGACAAGGTACGGCATTGCCGATTTGTTTTGCGACTTGCACGTTGGAACCGATAAAGACATAGTCGTCGGGGAAAGTCTGCAATCGCGCAGCTTCCCTTATCGTAATGGGTCTATGCGCTTTAGGATGCAAATATCTGCCTTTTTCCGGCTTGAAAAATTCGGTTCTTATCGTCAAAGAAGGTTTATCCCATTCCAGTCTGCCGAAAACATCAGTTGATCCCGTTGTTTTTCTTATCCAGCATTCCGGCGTTAATTCTTTCGGCAAATTAAACCGGTTTCCACCCGGGGGAATGGTTTTATAGCGCTTAAGCGAAGTCGGCGTCGGATTACGCCCAATGTGCCAATTCTTACCGTTGGGTTTCAAAGGTAAATCCCCAATTGCATCTCTCACGGTTTTCCAGGGCGTCAAATCGGCGTTAAACAAATTATATTGGTTCGGAGCAACGTGCGTAGGATTGGGATGCTTGGGCGTTCCAATGCGACTCCCAATTATGATTGCGCGTTTTCTTTTTTGCGGCACGCCGTAATTAACAGCGGGCAAAACAGCATCTTTCACTTCATAACCCAGGTCTGCCGCAATTCGCTTAATACTTATAAATTCCTCACTGGTAAGAAGTTGCGGTACATTTTCCATTAAAAACATTTTGGGCTTAAAAAAAGCCACAAAACGCATGTATTCTCTCCAAAGTTGATTCCGCGGATCATCCTTTAAGCGCTTCCCAAGCTGACTGAACCCCTGGCACGGCGGGCCGCCTGCAATCAAATCAACTTCATCCTCCCCAATCTTTTCGGCAAATTCAGTTAAGTTTATTTCCGTAATGTCGCCTTCGTGCACAGCAATGTCTTTGTGATTTGCTCTTAAAGTTTCACAGCTCCAATGATCCCAGTCCGTGGCTGCAATCAATTTGAATCCTGCCTGTTCCAAGCCGATGGACAACCCACCGGCCCCGGCAAACAAGTCAATAAATACGGGTTTTCTTTTATTTTTTTTCATTATATCGGTCTCAGACAATATTGCTAACTCTAGTATACAGAGTGTAATATGTGGGTGCAAACAAATTTATGGCGTTAGTTTATGCTCTTATTTAAGTCACAATGGATACATTTACGCCTGAAAAGCGAAGTCAGATCATGAGTAAAATTCGTTCCCGCGATACTTATTTTGAAGCATCCTTCTTAAAAATACTTAAAAAAAATATAAGAAATAGATTTGAAACGAATGTTTCCGACATTATGGGCAAACCGGATGTTGTTTTTCGCCGTTACAAGCTCTGTATTTTCTTGGACAGCGATTTTTGGCACGGCTGGCAATACCCGCGCTGGAAACACCTGCTGAAAACCAGTTTTTGGACGAATAAAATCGAAAATAACAGGCGCAGGGATAGGAAAGTCACCTCATATTTGCGAAAAAACGGCTGGACAGTTTTTCGGTTATGGGAGCATGATCTCAGGCGCAATACTGATGCACTTATAGGAAAAATCGTTGATTTTCTTGGTCGGACTCGGCGAGGGGTAAAGAAAGATTAGAGGTTATTACCCGAATCCGCTTCATTGGAATGCTTTATTAGTCTACTGTTTTGCATCAATACTTCCTTTAACTTTTTGTTTTCCTCTTCCAGCGCTTTGAGTCTCGGCAGAAAATCAACGCTGAAAACAACACCGCCATATTTTTGAGCTACTCCATAGATTAGATCGGTCAGGCCAATAGTAATGTTTGCAACTGTCCATAAGTCTGTTTTCACATAAAGATCATCTTCATAATCGAAAAATGGAGTTTCAAACTTTCCGTTCAGGGCATCAAATTTAAAATTTCTGTGTGCATAAACAATATTTGAATGTGCAGATGACCTGTTGATTGAGCCTTTCATGTTTTTTAAGCCAATTGAGCCAGCTTTAAAATTTTCATCAAGCCAGGCATTTCTCTTTTTTGTAAGATCTTGGGAGGGATCTAGCTGACCTTGATCGTCTAAATCGGCAAAATCTTCGATTTTTGTGTTTGCAATGGCATAAGCTGCACATGCCCCGGCTTCCAAAACTTGTCTTAAATCCATCATCGCTTGGACGTGATGGAGCCTCATAACAGAAAAAAAGGCTAACGTATGGTGTTTACGCACCTGGGAGAGAAATGCAGCAAAAATAAAGCGGTCATGATTTACCGACTTGATAAAATCCTGTAAAAGGGCATTTGCTTGGGAGGCATTTTCATAATATCGGCCGTATTTTGATGGAGCTACAAATAAAAGATTTTGCTCGCTTTCCATAATTTCGCCCATCGTTGAGTGCTTTATTTCAACTTCTTCTGGGAAATTCTTTTTTATCTCCGATACCTGTTTTTGATGCCATTCTTCAATTTCTTTTAAGCGATAGGGTTCAAAACGTTGTAAATGGTCAATGACAGTTGAAGTATCCTCTTTGCAGGTTTCACGTAAAGGATCGAAGCCCCATGTTTCTTCCATAGCTGCGCCGCAAATTTTTTGCATAATCTCTTCCACAATTTTAAAAAGTTCCAATATCTCGCCTGAGTTTATTTTAACTTCTTTTTTGTTTATATCGTTATGAGCAAAATATTGATCTCTCAATGTTTTTAATTTCTCTATGAGAGGTTTGTTTTTCTGAATTTCATCCTCAATCTCTATTAATTGATCGTCAGTTACATCTTTATACGCATTTGATAGCTCTTCTACGCCAATTCGATCTTTAAAGTGTTCTTTAAAATCCGCAGCAGTAAGTTTATCCCGGTGAGCCTTAATAAATTCTATTATCGTAAAGATCGAAAGAGGACGATCACCTTTATCAAAAAATTTTGCCAGCGTTAGCATCGCGTGGACAAATACTGCCCACTCAATAGGACCAAAAAAATGATTGAATTTATTTATAGTTTTTACATTTTCGTCAGCTTTTTCTTTTCCTAAAAGGTTCGGTGCTTTCTCTTCCATCATTGCGTCATAGATTGCAAAGGACATATACGCACTGGAAAGTTGATCCATGAGATTTTTTAGATGTTTTACCAAGTCAGCAAAGGGTTTTTCGTCCATATTAAGGTTGAGTTATTAATCGTCTAAAAAGACCAAATTTTGGACTTGCTTCAGTCATTGGAACAGTTGGGCGCATTTGACTTAAGCTTAAAATTTGGTGTTTAAAGGGGTCAAATGCATGTCCACTACCAAAGTCTGGGCGTTTCCATTCCGCAGGAATATCACCTATAACTACATCGAAAACCTCTCTTCCAAAAAAACTTATTCTTGCGACTATCTTTCCATCATCTTCTTTAAAGGTTATATAGAAGACAATAAATCTCATTCCCCCTCTTTCTTCCTCCAATATTGGATCGTCTGATATTTTGGTGATAATGCTTTTTAATTCAATGTTCTTATCACCAGAAACAAAAGCCTTAATTTTGTCGAAATTTGGCGAGAAGAGTTTGTCCGCTTCTCCACCGGCTTGTGCGGAATATGATAAGTAATTGAAGGCCATTTTAGCTAGAACGGCCCCAATTTCATGATCTACAGTTATATCTTGGTTAACTTCTAAACCGCGTTTTTCTTCTCTGGCATGTTCATTGTGAACCCTCTCGATTTCTTTATATTCAATATCAAACTCTTCTTTGAGCCACTTAATAATTTCATCCAGCCTTGAACTATCCTTTTCGGACTTAGCCTCAGCAAAAATGGACACACCACTTCTTTCTGCATATTTGTTCTTTATGTCTTCAACAAGCCTTTCGTAGTTTTTATTTTTTTTATTTTGCTTCTTCATAAGGTCAGGTAAAACCACTGTATAGCCGCCCTGTTTATCGTTTATAACTACCTGATTTGTTGGATAAAATTTTATTTCACCTTTGTCGGCTTTTAAGTTTGGAAATTGCCCATTAAAAAGGCCGTTTTCGAGTTTGTACGAAAATGCGTTTTTAACACGATTATTATGTACTCTAATTTTTGGTTTTTCTTCGAGGTTCAACATTTGACAAAGTATGCCTGCCGTAGAATCTGCCTTGAATTTTCTCTCCATTTTGCTGAATTTAGCATTACACTCTGCACAAACTATACCAATTAGCACGGGATTTACCGGCTGAAATTTTCCAAGGAATCTAGGAATTACATGCTCTCTGTTAAAGTCTTCATCCCTTTGCCCTGTTTTTTTGCAATATACGCACTTGTATTCCATATTTATGCATTTAATGATCATTGCTGGGTTTATGAGCATATGCCATAAGGTCAGCTTTGACTAGCTGAAAAATGTCAGCAAAAGTATTCCAATAATACCAGGGTTTCATCTTATAAAAAGATTCGGTGCTTCTGCGGGCAGGCAAAAAGGAGGGGGTCTGGGGGAGGAATTTTTGCCTGCCAGCCCTTTTCAGCTTAAAATTTTCTCCACGTCCGTATCCGCGCCGCCCGAAAGGCCGCGGGCGGCGCGGCCCAAGACTTCATATGAAGTCTTGGTTGTTATTTTTCGGAATTTTCTTCAAAATAAGTCCGAACCTGACGGTAAAGGCAGCTCCAGATACTTGTACGGCCTTAAAGCTGTTTTTATGTCGCCTCTTCGGCTTCATGGACGGCATTTTTGGTTTCTTCTGTTATTTTTTTGACTACCTGGGGTTGATCAATTTCAAGAACATAATGGCAACGTTCAGGGTCGTTCAAGAGTTCCGCCATTTCATCAGAAAAATTAAAATCCTCATCGAATCTGCCATTGAGCAATTTTACCGGAAACTCATGGGCAGGTTTATCATCTACAAAGAAAATTAAACGTCCTGTTGTTTCTTTCAGAGGATCATCGGCTTTGATCTGAGATTCTATTACTCTTATCCGTACGTGAATTTTGCTGTCGTACTTATCGGTTATTGCACACACGACTTTCAAATCCTTCGTATTGGTTTGTACGGATTCGCCCGGCAAAGGAACACTTATTCCCAACTTATAGAGAGGAATTGAAGCAAGTTTTTCCTTAAAGGACTTATTTTCCGGTAATTGGGGATTATTTTCCGTCATGGTTTTGATGAAATTTCCTCATGAATTATACCATAAATTTTAAATTCTGGCTAATAGAGAGGCTAGAAGGTTTTATGAGTTTTTTAGGCATCATCTTTCGTAACTATTTTCTTTTGACTTCCGGAAGAATGTCTTCTATTATTTAACCAATTGGTTAAATAATTTCATGACTCAGGCCGCGGAACATCAACTCGATCTTGTCTTTCAGGCACTTGCCCATAGTGTGCGACGCTCACTGTTTCACAGGATACAACGTGAAGAGGTATCCGTGATTGAGCTTGCGAAACCTTTTCAAACGTCTCTCGTTGCCATCTCGAAGCATCTGAAAGTTCTGGAGAAAGCGGGACTTATTCAACGGAGAAAGGAAGGACGCATGTATTATTTCAAGGCCGTCGCTCAACCGATCAACAGCGCTGAACAATGGATCGCCACGCATAAAAAGTTTTGGGATCTTCAGCTCGATGCCCTCGGGAAACATCTCAACTCCTAATTTTATTTTTTTAATTTTATTTTATGGAGAAAAAATCTCTCAAAGTGGTGAAATTTTACAAAGCTTCCCCGGCGAAAGTTTTTGCCGCCTGGTCAAGCGTTGATGAAATTAAGAAGTGGTTTGCTCCCCAACCGGGCACGACTTTGCCGATTTGTGAAGTGGATTTCAAGGTTGGAGGAAAATACCGGATCGGTTTTGCGTCGCCGGACGGTTCGATGAAAAATCCCGACGGATCGACCCCGGTTGCAAGTGGGGAATATAAAGAAATCGTTCCGGATAAAACGATAAAGTTTACCTGGCGGTGGGAGGCGTGGCCGATGGAAATGGGGACAACGCTCGTCACGGTTGAACTTGCTGAAAAAGATGGCGGCACGGAGCTGACGTTAACTCACGAAGATCTTTCCAATGATGAGTCCGTTCAAAGCCATACTCAGGGCTGGAACGGCTGCCTGGAGAGTCTGGCAAAGAGTCTCTAGTCGTAAAATGGAAGAAAGGCCGTACTTATCACGTGCGGCCTTTTTTGAAGGGTTCCTGTGTTTGCCATGCAGATTGATTTTCGTTGGCAAGGAGGAGATAATCCGGTTATGAATGATCCATCTGAAGAAATTCAACGCGCTGCCACCGCCCACCGAAATCGGATCCGTAAAGAAGCTCAAGAAAAAGCTCACGAGAAGGCTTCCGCCGCGGATGGCAGTCCGGGGATCCTGCTGCACTCGCTCAGTGACCGTAACGGAGTAGGATTCTGGTTGAGCCATTTCGCTTTAGTCATTGGATGTATCGCACTCGGCGGCCTGCCGTTTGTGCTGTTTCCCGGTTTGAGCGAATTGGTCTGGAACAATATGGTCCTTGCGATCGTCTGGTCACTTGCGGTCCTTTTCCTGATCGTTGTTGCAGGTGTTTCGCGCGATCGGATTATCGCACGCTATCGTCTTATGCAGCTTCGACGCATCAAGTACGGTTTCAATCTCAAGCGCTATCTTACACTGCTTTCCCAGGCCCGACGCGGTGCGACACATCTGGAGATCAGCATAGAGTTTGACGAGCCGTGGGATAAAACGACGAGCCAAAATGTGCTCGATGCAGTTCACGAATGGGTTCCTGACATTGAAAAAAATGAATGGAAAAGCGATAAAGAACTGCTGCTCACTTCCAAAATTCTTCCAACAACGTACGAGGCCGAAAGTGGTGAGTTTGTAGGTTTTGGTGAATTCTTTACAAACCGCAAAATTGACGAATGTTTTGACGGGGTCGTTCGTCACGTCTTCCCACGACTGAACGCTACGAACAAGATGACCCTCATCGAGGTTGATATAATTGGGAACATTGTCTCTCCGCATGAAAAACCTTGAAACCTCAAAAAAAATCCGTCGTGTTGTTACAAAACCAGGCTTGGTCCTCTTGCTTTCAAGTTTTTTGGCGTGCACATGCGTTTTCGCGTCTCCCTTGAATGACGTTTCGGATACCGGGCTGTTTTTTTCACGGGTCCTCCGGATTGTGGAATCGCTTTTCCAATGGGTTAAAATCCCCGAAGCTTCCGTGCCGTCTTCGTCGGAAATTTCCGATGAGGGTTTGACTGTCGCTCTCGACGCGGCCACGCAGTTTTCGACGGTTGCGCCGAAAGGTGCGACCAATATCACGTTTAGCTGTTGGAATTTTTCGGTTGGTTCTACCACACACCGCATTGAAGCCCTGACGGTCCACCGCACCGGAACCGGTCCGGACAGGGATTTATCGGATCTCTACCTTTATGAGGGATATGACCGGTTGACGCCTGGACGGTCGGTGAACTCCGAGACACAAACCGTGGAATTCAAAAACATGAACATCAGCATTGAACCCGGCACAATAAGAAGAATCTGCCTTGTGGGCGGATTTTCTCCGACGGCCGGCGTTGCCGACCAGCAGGCGTTTGGTTTGTTCTCTTCAGCGGACATTACGACCGACGCGCCCATCGTGCATGGTGATTTTCCGCAAACCGGCACGTTGATCACGATCGCCGGGTGATAATCCCATTGATCTTTCCCCGCCATGAGCATAGACTCAGGCCCATTTCCATTAACAACCACTATGTATAAATCTGATCGAAACGGTAAATTTGGCAGTAAAAGAAACTTTGGAGGAAGAGGGTTTAACGGGTCGGGAAGAACTGTCATGCATAAGGCGGTATGCGATGAATGCGGCAAAACCTGCGAAGTCCCCTTTAAACCGACCGGCGACCGGCCCGTTTACTGTAATAACTGTTTTAAGAAGAATGAAAACGGTGATTCAAGGCGACCGCAGCGAGATGATCGGAAAAACTATGACGGAGGCAAGCGGACCGATCAATATCAGGAACAGTTTGCCATCATCAACTCCAAACTCGACGAAATTCTGGAGGCGTTAACGAATATCGCCGAAGAAGAGGATGATAACGGCGATGAGGCGTAGGCTCCGGCGTTGATTCATCACGATGGAGAATGGTTTGCAAAGATACCCGGGATAGGGTATTTTTTGCTAACCTTCGCCATTTTTTGCAAAACCATATGCATTCTCCAGATACATTCAAAGCGCTTCTCGTCGACGATTCGTCGGGAACGATCGAAACGACCGAGGCCATCCTCTCCCTCTTGTATATCGACTGTATCACGGCCAGTACGGACTCGAAAGCTCTTGAAATTCTTCAGGGACCATTGAGGAACGACGTCGGGTTTGTGGTTACCGATCAAAATATGCGTGAAGATATAACCGGTTCACGACTGCTTCAGTTGATGCGTTTATCCAGTGAAACTGATGGAATCCCAGGCGGAATACTTACCGGAGATATGATGGGTTCAGAGGACCGAGAGGAAGAGGACCCATCGCCAATTTCGTCATCAGAAAAGACACCGATCTGAACAGGGTTTTTCCCAAAGTTATCGCTTTTGCCCGCGTCGCCAAACGTCAGAGGAACAGTTCAAAACAAGATCCCGCAGGGCTGGTCTCAAAACTTTCAGTACTTGATGATTCCTCTTTCCGGCATGCAGATATGGTATTGGCTCCTGAAGATCGAAAGAGCGTGGAAGAGTTCCGGACGATGGTGCGCAGAGAATTGCTCGAAAGATTTTTACTGCCGCACGACATCAGGAAAATGCTCAAAGATGCTTTACCAAAGTCTTGAGAAGCCCTTCCGCAAGAAAAGTTTGCTTTCTTCCTAATATATTTTATACTTCGGACGCACATCACTGATTTTCCATGTCTCTAGAAAAGGAAACATTTCTAGAAAATAATCTTCTATTGAAGCTTGCGGCTAAGAGCAGGGAAGAGATGAAAGCTCAACTTCAAAAAGCTCAAGACGCATTGAACCAGGGACTCAAGATATTGCCGCCACGCGTGCAGAATCTTTCAACGATGGCCGGGACGGTTGGGGAAATTTTGGTAGAGTCATCACAGAGTATGGTCCAGGCGGCAATCAGGAAAGTCATCAGAGAGGTTCTTCCTCAACATGAAGAAGCGCGTCATCCATCAGCCGAGACTCGAACGGAAACCAATCAAGGAAAAAAAATCGTTGTCTGGCTCGTTCATCCGACCAACTACCGGCAGGATGGAACACCCCGCAAATATAAAAAACAGATTCTTCCTTCCAATGCCATCGGCCAGTTGTGGGCACTGATGCCCCAATCCGTTCCCGACGGGCAGAAAAATGTCCCCGTTGAGCGGCATTTCATTGAAGACACCGCCCAGCCTTTTGATATTGATGCCATCGTCCGTTCCATCCAGGGCGATGATGTTAAAGGCATCGTGATGCTCTGCGGGATACAGACCAACCAGTGGCCCCGTGCACTGGACCTGGCCTTGCTCTGCCGGCAGCGGGATATTCCGGTGGTGGCTGGCGGTTACCACGTGCGCGCCGACCTCCCTTTTACTGAAAAACAGGCGGAAGATCTGGGCATATCATTGGCGATCGGCGAAGCGGAATCTCCCGTCCACGACGGACGTCTTTTTCTGGAAGCCATTCTTCAGGATCTTTGGAACGACGATTTGAAGCCCTCATATCGCCAGCAGGAAAATCCAAACATTGAATCGCAAAAACTGTCCGAGGTTATTCCTGAATACCAGAATCTGATGATCAATCCTGCGATGGCCACCATGGAAACCTCGCGAGGTTGTCCTTTGCCCTGCAGTTTTTGCACGATCCGTACCATCGGCGGAACAGAGGTGCGGGCAAGAACACCGTCGCAAATGAAAGAGTGGCTCCATGAAGTTTATGAAAAACAGGGCATCCGGAGCATCTTTATCACGGACGATAATTTTGCGAGGAGCGACCAGCGTTTTGAAATCCTGAAAATCCTTGCCGAATTGCGCGAGGACGGATTCCCTCTCAACGCAATGATCCAGGTCGATACCAAGGCAACCTCCGGAAGAACGGGGGCTCAGTTCGTCGAGGCCTGTAAAAAAGCTGGCGTGCATGCCGTTTTTCTTGGCATAGAAAGCGTTGATCCCGGAGTGCTCAAAGACATGAACAAACCTCAAAATCATCCCGAACGCTACAAAGAGATGATCCACACCTGGCACGGAATCAACGTGCTGACGCAGTGCGGATTCATCATCGGCAACCAGAAAGACACCACGGGCGTCGGGAAACGTTCGGCGGAGGCTCTTTTGGACATGGGTATCGATGTTGCGGCGGCGTATGTCCTTACTCCCCTCCCCGGTTCGGTGGATTACCACCGCTTCCACCAGCAGGGATTTGTGCATGAAAAAGATTTCAGTCTCTACGACAGCCACTCAGCCGCATGCATTAAATTCCCCGGAGGCCTGTCCCCGGAGGAGGTCAAAGCAGAGTACGACAGCTTTTACCAAAATTTTTTCGCGTGGAAAAATTTCCCGAGACTTGCGGATCGGCTCCACGATAACACCCTGAGAGCCGCCACACGTCAGTGGATCTGGTATAAATACGCTTCGAGCCGGGGCGACAATCCGATGTACTCGGGCATGGGGAACATTCCACCCGATTTTGTGCGAGGGGATTTTCCCGATCAATCGCCGCCGTCCGTCGCCGACCTGGCACCAAAACCTCACGGCCCCGGCTCGCCTCTGCGAGAGAAGAAAAAATTGCAGATTATTTAAAGCAATCCCGGGAACCGGAGGAGGACTGCCCTTTGCGTCGATTTTTTGCTACACTGGGGCTCATGAACACCTCATGGTACTTCAATCCGATCCTCGTCCAGCTGGGTCCCGTGGCCATTCACTGGTACGGCGTCATGTACGCTTTGGCTTTTGTACTGGGCTATTTTTATCTGCACCGTTCAAAGCACGGCAAAAGCCTTCCGTTAACGAACGACCAGAAAGATCTTTTCCTGGCGTATATTATCCTTGGAGTGCTGGTCGGCGGACGTCTCGGGTATATTTTGTTCTACAACCTTCCCTACTATGTGCAAAATCCGCTGAAGATTTTTGCGGTGTGGGAGGGAGGGATGTCTTTCCATGGCGGTGTTCTTGCCATTGCCGCGGTTGTCGTCTGGTTCAGCAAGAAATACCGTATCAAACTTTTTACGCTTAGTGACGCCGTTTGCGCGATCGCACCGCTGGGGCTTTTGTTCGGGCGCATCGGGAACTTCATCAACGGAGAACTCTACGGCAGGATCGCGCCGGCAGGATCGCAACTGTGTTTGTATTTCCCTTCCGATCCGACGAACTGCCGCTATCCTTCACAACTTTTTGAATCTTTTTTTGAAGGTCTGGTTCTGTTTACGCTTCTTTATTTCATCCGGAAAAAATATCCCCGATCCGGCGTTGTAACCGTGGCGTTTTTATTCTTTTACGGCGTCTTCAGGTTTTTCATCGAATTTTTCAGGGAACCCGATCCTCAGATCGGCCTTTTGTTCGGTGGGTTTACCGAAGGACAGCTGCTGTGTTCCGCCATGATCATCGCCAGTGTGTTTTTGTGGATTTTCCTGAAAAAGCATCCACGGGACTGACATGAAAAGTTTTTATATTTCCAGCTTGCGTTAAATTAAAAAATATTTCAGGAATATGGATAGTGCATTTGGCTTCCCTTAGCGGTGTTGAGCCTTTTTGAAGCGCTCAAAATATGCTAAAATAAAAAGATTTAAAAACTAACAAAAACAAACATGACAAAACTGTTGAAATTCTTGAACGATGCAAAGGGGTACATCATCGCCGCTGTGATTATTCTGGCTGCAGGAGGTGCTTATGTTTACTTCAGCAATCAGGATGGCAAGAATTATGAAACGTTTACCGTCCAATCCGTTGATCTCGGACAATCCATCGAGGCGACGGGGTTTTTGCAGCCGACCACTTCGGTGGATCTCGCGTTCCATACTTCGGGAGAAGTGGGAAAGGTCAACGTTGACGTGGGAGACCGCGTGAAAAAAGGCGATACACTGGCCTCATTGACCAATGACAGCCAGAAGGCCGCTTTGGCCCAAACCAAGGGTATTCTGTCCGAAGCACAGGCCGCTTTGAACCTTGAGCTTGCCCAGGCCACCGATCAAGACATTGCCATCGCCCGTGCAGACGTGCAGCAGGCCGTCGCGAGCAAGGAAAAAACCCAGGTGGACTACAACAATTCACTCACCGATCTCGACAATACGAAAAAAACCGTTGCCCAGGACATCAAAACCGCCGAACTCAACCTCGACGATGCGAAACTCAATCTCCAAAAAGTGGAGATCAACAGTTCCACTGCGACCCAGCAGAGCGACACCTCCGTCACGAACGCAGCGCTTGCGGTAAAAACGGCCCTCGACCAGCTTCTTGTTGCGGCAAAGGGGCTGCTGCAGAGTTTCGATAAGATCTTCGGATTTGAAGGACCCTCGATTTTCAATACGGCAAATTCTATCACCATCGTGGGAAGTGCAGAGTACATCAGCGCCCAGAATCTCTACTCGCAGGATCTGCAAAGTTACAAAGACCTCCAGGCAACATTCGACGCGTTTCCATCGACGCCTTCAGCCGACGATCTCCTCAAGGTTGCAGTTGACGTCACCGGATTCATCAAGACGACCAATGACTGCATTCTTGCGGTGACGGTCGTTCTCGATAAGTTAAGCACGAATTCGCAATTTCAGTACTCTGACCTGACGCAGCTCCGGACCGAGATCACGGCTTCCGGAGGAACATTTAATGCCGCAGCGGCAAGTTACAATACCGCCAAGAAAACACTTGATGATGCCACCATCAATCAAAGCGGTACGGGGAGCACTTCTCCGCTTGATGTGGAATCCGCTCGGTTGGCCGTCACCCAGGCCCAACAGAACCTGACCAAGGTCCAGGTCAACGGAGACACCCAGATTTCAACCAAAGAAACCGCTTCAAAAGCTTTGACCGCGGAGTTGCAGGTCGCCCAAGCCGAAGTCGACCGCAGCAACGCAGCCCTGGAAAAAACTCTGGCTTCGCCTCGATCCGTGGACGTGGCTCCATACCGTGCGCGCGTGCAGCAGGCGCAGGCCCAGGTGGACAAAGCGCAAAGCGACCTCGATAATACGCTGATCAAAGCTCCATTCGACGGTATCATGACGGCGAAAAACATTGATCCAGGAGAACAGTTCCTTATCGCAAGCGGTGTCGCCAACCAGCCGGCACTGAGCATTATCGACGATAGCCAGTTTCACATCGACGTCAACATTCCCGAAACCCAGATCATCAAGATTTCGACCGACAGCAAAGTCACCGTTACGTTTGACGCCCTCGATACCGAAGAAACGTTTGACGGCAAGATTCTTTCGATCGAACCGGCTTCAACTACGGTCCAGGACATCATCTACTACAAAGCAAAGGTTGCGCTCGTCAAAGCCGACAAAAGGCTGAAAGCCGGCATGACGGCCAATGTTACCATCGCTTCGGATTCTCCGAACAAGGTGCTGGCTATTCCGGAACGAGCCATCGTGCTCGACGACAACAATAATAAAACCGTTCTCACCTCACCGGGACAAAGCGTACAGATCCGAACCGGAGTCCGCGGTGAAAACGGCATGATCGAAGTTGTTTCAGGTCTCAAAGAAGGTGATACGATACTTGTTCCGCTGAATTAATCCACCAGACGATGTCTTCACGAAAAGATTCAATCCGTTTAGGTTTTTTCCTCGCACGACGTTCGATTTTGAGGGGAAACCGCTACGTGACCGTTCTCATTGTCGCCATTTTGATGCTGATTTTCCTTAATCTGCTTGCGGTCGGCGGTCTGCTCATCGGTATGCTCAAGAACGGTAACAGGGCTTTTTATACGTATTTTTCCGGAACGGTCGAGGTCAAACCACCGATTGAAAAACAGTACATCCAGTATCCCGACGAACTGATCAGTTTTTTCAAGAGCCTTCCCGGATACCTTTCCTACTCGGCGCGTCTCAACTCGGCGGCAAAGCTTGAGGTCGGTTACAAAGAGAAAAAAATCGGATCGGAAGTCAGCAATGTTTCCAGTCCGATCGTGGGGATCGATCCTGACATGGAGTCCAAGACGACCAGTCTTCAAAACACCATCATTGAAGGACGTTTTCTTCGCCCGGATGATCGAGACAAAATTGTCCTCGGCGCCATCATTGCCGGGCGAGGAGGGACCATCGCCATCGGAGAATCACTCAAAAACGTCAACGTCGGCGACAAAGTCCTCGCGACGTACGGCAACGGCGTCAAGCGTGAATACACCGTCGTTGGCATCATGCTGGCAAAACCGGTTTTCCGCAATCTGCAGTCTTTCGTCAACATCAAGGAGCTCGACGACGTCATGGATATCACCAGTCCCCAATACACCGACATCGCCATCAAAACGGTCAACCCGCTCGACGCCGACCATTTCAGGAGTTATTTCGTCAACGCCGGATACACCCAGTACAATCTCATCCAGACCTGGGAGGAATCGCTCGGCAGTGCCATCAATGACATCAACACGGTACTTACCGCGCTCGGTGACATCATCGGCGCCATCGGTGTGGTCGTGGGGTCGATCACCATTTTCATTCTCATTTTCGTCAACGCCATTTCCCACCGCAAATACATCGGCATTCTCAAAGCCATCGGCATCAAGAGCGAATCGATCATTCTGTCCTACGTTCTCCAGGGATTTTTCTATACGGTTCTGGGCATAATTTTCGGATCGATCATCCTTTTCGGCTTCCTGATACCGTACTTTAATGCCCACCCGATTGATCTTCCTTTTGCCGACACCTCGATTTACGTTTCTCAACCTTATGCCACCGATCGTATCATCATTCTTCTCATCGTTTCGATCGTCAGCGGGCTTATTCCGGCCCGGCTTATCACCAACGAAAACACTTTAGACGCTATTTTAGGACGCTGATGTTTGCTGTCAAAACCGACAATCTGGCCAAAACTTATGTTTCCGGAAACGTTGAGACCAAAGCGTTGCGCGGTGTCAGCATCCAGGTGAAACCCGGCGAATTCGTCGCCGTCATGGGCCCGTCGGGTTCAGGCAAATCGACGCTGCTCTACCAGCTTGGTCTCATCGACTATCCGACGAGCGGAAAAATTTACATTGAAGGACGGGACATCAGCCACTTTACGCAAATGGACCGCGACCGTTTTCGTTTGTACGAGTTTGGTTTTGTTTTTCAGGATTATGCGCTTATCCCGGAACTTTCGGCTGAAGAAAACATTATGGTTCCGCTGATGATGCAAGGAAAATCCAAGAAAGATGCTGAAAAAATGGCATTGGAAATATTGGATAAATTCGGCCTGAGCCACCGCATCCGCAACCTTCCCAGCCAGCTTTCCGGAGGTGAACAGCAACGCGTGAGCGTCGGAAGGGCAATAGCGCATAAACCCAAGATTCTTTTTGCCGACGAACCGACGGCCAACCTCGATTCTGAAATGTCGCACGAACTTCTCGATCTGTTCCTGGAACTCAACAAAGCCGGACAAACCATCGTCATGGTCACGCACGAAAAAGAGTATGGGCTGATGGCCGAACGCATCATCCATCTTCGAGACGGTATGATCAACGGGCACCAACCGACGGATCATATTGAAGACGGCATGGAACACAAAACCAAAAGCAGCATACGGGAGAAAAAACGCTAGAAATCCGCAAGCTTTCTTTCAATACAAAAACCCGGAGCTTGCTCCGGGTTTTCTCTTTTCAAATCGTACTTTCAGGGTTTAGAACTTTCTCCTGAAAGGTTTTTTGGGCGGGCGCGACGCAATGCCGCCATCGTCGTGTGCACCTTCAGGTTTAGGAAGCAGAACCTTATGGGAAAGGTTGTAGCGGCCCTGATCGTCGATCTCCATGAGTTTGACCTTGAGGGTGTCTCCGACCGATACGACGTCTTCTACGCGGTTCACGTGGGCCCAGGCAAGCTGTGAAATATGGACAAGGCCTTCTTTTCCCGGAAGGAATTCAACGAATGCACCGAAGTCCATGATCTTGACGACTTTTGCTTCGAACTCATCGCCGACCTTCGGCTGATAGGTGAGACGTTTGATCCAGGCAATGGCTTTGTTGCCGCTTTCCTGATCCTTGGCCGTGATGCAGACGAGACCGTCCTGTTCGATGTCGATCTCCACTCCGCACTCTTCCGTGATCTTCTGGATGGTTTCTCCACCCTTGCCGATGACGACCTTGATGAGTGCCGGATCAATCTTCATATCCATGATGAGCGGAGCGTACTTGGAAAGATGCTCGTTGGGTTTCGGAATGGTCTGGAGCATTTCGTACAGGATCTGTTCGCGGGCCTGCTTGGCTCGTTCCAATGCTTCGCGCATAACTTCAATGGTCAGTCCTTTCACCTTGATGTCCATCTGAAGGGCGTTGATACCATCGTGAGTCCCGGTGACCTTGAAATCCATGTCACCGGCGAAATCTTCCATGCCCTGGATATCGGTGAGGATCTTATAACCTTTCGTGATGTCTTTGTCTTTGGAAACGAGACCCATGGCGATGCCGGCAACGGGTTTCTTGATGGGAACGCCGGCGTGCATGAGTGAAAGCGTCGATCCGCAGACCGAAGCCATGGAACTTGAACCGTTACAGCTCATGATTTCCGAAACGACCCAGATGGTGTACGGAAAATCTTCCTTGGAAGGAAGGACCGGGATGAGTGAGCGTTCAGCAAGATCGCCGTGACCGATGTCGCGACGGGAAGGACCGCGGAGAGGTTTTACTTCACCGACGGAATACGGCGGAAAGTCATAGTGGTGCATGTAGCGCTTGGTGATGTCTTCATCCATGGTGTCCACGATCTGGGCGGAACCCGGAGAGCCAAGCGTGGTAATGCTCAATGCCTGGGTTTCACCGCGTTGGAACAGGGCGGAACCGTGCGGTCTCGGCAATAGTCCGACCATGCATTTGATGGGACGGATTTCGTCGACCTTGCGGCCGTCGAGACGCTGTTCTTTTTCAAGAATATTGGCGCGCATGTTCTGTTCGAGCATCTTGTTGAGCACTTCATTGAGATGCCTGGTGCTCAACGTTCCGGCTTCGATCTGCTCTTTGTACTTTTCGGCGAGTTTATCTTCCAAGGCGTGGATTTTCTCCTTCACATCACCTTTGGTTTTTCCGAAGACCTGGTCCATCATGTCTTTGCTGATGGTCTCTTCCACGGCTTTCTTGGCTTCTTCAGGAATTTCCACCATGGTGGGGGTGCGTTCTTCCTTGTGGTAGACCTTGGCGAAATCTTCCTGGAGAGCGCAGATCTTTTTGATCTCTTCGTGCGCCATCTGAAGAGCCTTGAGTATGATGTCCTCTGAAACTTCTTTGGAAGCGGCTTCAACCATAGTGATGGCTTCAGCCGTGCCGGCGACCACAAGATCCAGGCGGCCTTCTTCGACCTGTTTGTAGGTCGGGTTGATGATGAGTTTTTCTTCGTCGCCTTCTTTGACGAGGCCCATGCGTACCGCACCGACCGGTCCCTGGAAAGGCATTCCGGAAATGCTCAATGCCGCCGAAGCCGCGATCAAAGCGGTGGTTGCCGGTTCGACTTCAAGGTCGGCCGACAGTACGGTGCAGATGATCTGAACATCGTTGACGACCCCTTTCGGGAAGAGCGGGCGGATGGGACGGTCAATGAGACGTGAGTTCAGGATGGCTCTTTCCGAAGGTCTGCCTTCGCGTTTCACGAAACGACTGCCTTTGATTTTTCCCGCGGCGAAATATTTTTCCTCGTAATCGACCATCATGGGGAAGAAGTCCGTGCCTTCACGTACTCCGCCCATCATGGCGCTGGCGAAAACCACGGTGTCGCCGAGGGAAACCGTTACAGCCCCATGGGACTGGTTCGCCAAGAGTCCGGTCTCGATTTTAAGTTCGCGACCGGCAAGATCCATTGAAAATGTTTTCTTTTCCATAAAAAAAATGGGGGTTATGATATGTTTTCCCCCAACAAGGCCCTTGGCCCAAGTAACAAGTTCAAAGAGACAATATGTTTATCTGCTTGAACCTGTAACTTGTGACTCTGGGTACTTGCCGAGGAAATAATGATTAAAGTTATTTGCGAAGTTTGAGTTTTCCCACGAGATCTTCGTAGTTTTCCTTGTCGTTCAGGCGAAGATAGTTGAGGAGTTTGCGTCGTTTCCCGACCATCATGAGAAGTCCGCGGCGGGAATGGTTGTCTTTTGGATGTTCTTCCAGGTGGCCCGAGAGCTGGTTGATCCTTTCCGTGAGAACCGCAATCTGTACTTGCGGCGACCCGGTATCTTTAGGGTGAAGCGCGTAATTCTTGATTACCTTTTTCTTTTCTGTACGTTTCATCGCGTTAGCTAAAGTTAAAAAATTCGGCTTATAATGTACCAAATCTCTTGACGCTTGGCAAGAAGATATTTCTCCTTTATCATGGTTGGGATTTTTGAAGGATTTTATAGTATTTGGAGCTTACGCCATGAATTACCGCCAAATCATCGGTGAGGCTTGGGGTTTTACGCAGGAGAATAAGAAACTTATTGTCTGGTACGCCTTTATCCCCTCCATTCTGGGTACCTCTGTGGGCGTTTTTTACCTTGTCTATCAATATTTCGCTTTTCTCAGCTCTCCGTTGTTCGAAAACTGGCAGGAAAGCTTTCTTACCGTTGCCTTGAAGTCGATTTTTGATACGCTCAGGAGCAACATGGGAACTTTTATCCCGGTCGTGATCTTGGGAATTCTGCTGACCCTGATGTACTTTTTTCTTCCGCCGATCACTGACGGGGCCATGATCCAGCTTATTGCGAGAAAAAAAGGCGGGCAGGACGTCCGTATCCGCGACGGCCTGAAGTACGGATTATTCTATTTTCTGCCTCTTTTCAGCTATTCCCTCGTGGACAGAACCTACAATATTACTTCCCTTTTCTGGGAATCCGGCTTTGTTTTGAGAAATCTGGGACCCGACACCTTCGATACGCTGCTTCCCCTGCTGATTATTCTTGTGGTCGTGAGTCTCATTTTCATGTTTTTGTTTATTTTCAGCCAATATTTTATTGTCATCGACGAACGTCACGTGACGGAATCGATGGCAAAAAGCGCTGTGCTGGTCTCGAAACATCCCGGAAAGACTTTTATGCTCAGTCTTTTGATGTTCGTTATCGGCATTCGCATTCTGGTTCAGATTATTTTCGTGGTACTCGTACCTTTGGGAGTACTTACCGCCGTTTTTTATTTCGCCGCGTCAACGCTCCCGGATATTGGGCTGTGGATCGGCGGCGGGCTTGGCATTGTTGCACTGTTCTTTGCCTCATACCTTGGCGCAATCGTTCACGTTTTTACCACCACCGTCTGGGTTTTTGGATTCCTTGACCTTACCACCACTCCCGAAATCAACGCCCGTGGAGACGCCGTTTGACCGGATCATTCCCATGTTTTTCCCATGACTTCGACCGTTTTCATCCGCCAGGAAGCGGCCGGCCTTCGGTGTTTGAGGCGCGATTTTTTTCTTGGGCGCGGGTGCAGGTGCGGGCTTCTTGTCTTCAGTGTTCGACTGGTTGTCCTGGACCTTCTTGGTGATATCTCGACTGGAAATAGCTATTTCCTCAACACTGTCACCGTTCATGATGGGGTAGAGTGATCCCATATTGAGATGATATTCTCCTTTATTGTCCCTGAGTCGATACGGTCCAACCATGGTTTCGGGCTTTTTGTTCTGGATGACTTTTCCGAATGCCCCAAGAAATGTAGAGAGATCGTCGGGATGGATCAGCAGAAAGAAAATCTGTTTGTTGATTTCAGTCTGTTTGTAGCCCAGGGCGTTTTCGACATCCCAGCTTGCAAACCTGATCGTTCCGTCCACATTCATGACGAACACGGGATCTTCCTGGTCATTCACGAGTTTGCGATAGGCAGTCTCCTTTTCCTGCATTGATTTGACGTCAATGGATTCCGTCACCGCCGGAGGGTCCAGAACGTCGGTTTTTATTTCTCCGCCGTTAAGTCCTCCGTTTGACCCGATGAAGAAAAGAATCGTTGACATCGATACAACAAAGAGTGCCACCGCCACCATAATGACGTGCTTGTTTTGCTTCAGGTATTGCAACATTGAGTTTTGGTTTTATTTAAGGTAGATAGGTCTTTTTTCTATCGTATTGTACTATTTTAGAATATTTAATAATCTTTGTCAATTGCCCCGAAGAAGATTTTTCCCCTTTTGAAGGGACTTTGATTTTCCAGTTAATTATGGTATAATTACATAACAAACACTCAAAAATACCCTAAAAATACACCTATGGCTCAAACACCAGACCTTTCCATCCTTCCCATCCTCAAAAAGATCCCGCTGTTGGCCGATCTGAACGAAGATGACCACAAGGAGATCATCAAGCATATTGAAATGCAGTATTACCCCGCCCACCAGGTCATTTTCAAGGAAGGCGACCCCGGTGACGCCGTTTACATCATCAAACGGGGGGTTGTTCGTATCTTTCACCCCGGCTCAGACCCGGTTGAGGACAAAGAGGTAGCCATGCTGGGAGATAATGACGTTTTCGGAGAAATGGCCATTATTTCGGAAAAACCCCGCAACGCCAGCGCACAGACCATGGAAGAAAGCGAGATTTTTGTACTCAAAAAAGAAGATTTTATCCAGCTGGTTAGCTCCAATCCAAATATGGCGAGCCGTATCAGCGGTGAGTTCCTGAAGCGGTTCAAAATCAACCTGCAGGGAAAACAGGAGTAGTTTTTCACTGAATCATGCTGTACCTTTACCTGTTCATATATCTTTTTCTTGCCCATTTACTGGCTGATTTCGTTTTCCAGCCGGAAGGGCTGATTGCCTGGAAACTCAAAAGCTGGAAGGGCATTTTTGTTCACGCCCTGATACTTTTCGTGACGATGACAGCTTTTTTCTGGCCTTTTGTCGCTGACATCAACCTGTTGGGCATGGGAGTGCTTTTATTGAATTCAGTGCTCCATTTTTTGATGGACAAGGATAAAATCCGCATGGAAAAGAAGGAACATCGTTATGTCAGACTGTTCTTTCTTGATCAGAGCTTTCACGTGGTCGTTCTATTGGTTTTGGCCCTTGTTCTCGGCTATCTCCTGCACTCGGACCTCTACGCAACGGGGCAGCTTCTGAATTACTTCAGCGGGTTTTTACCCTTCGCGCTCTATCTGATCGTCGCCGTTCTGAGCACCTATGTTTATGAGATCGTCAAATTCCAGTTCAAACGTCAAGAAATCGGGAAAAACGCCATAAAATTCAACTACGAACACATGTTTGTCCGGCTGATGGTGTTGAGCCTGATTTTTGGGGTGACGCTGTTCCTTACGGGCTTTCATATCGCAAAAACGCTGCTCGGGTAAAACGGCGCCTGAACGGGAAGCGCTTGTGTTTTTGAGCTTGGCTTTGTAGAATTGAGGCCGCCTTAGCTTCGCCGCTTCCGCTTGAGGACGGCACCCGCTGTTTTACGCCTCGATTATGCCTGTTTACAACGCCAAAGCCAACGAAAAAAAATGGCAGGAGCGATGGGAAGAAGCCAAACTCTACCAAACCAACCTTGAGGACTTTTCGAAACCGAAATATTATAACCTGGTGATGTTTCCGTATCCGTCCGGAGACAAACTCCACATCGGACACTGGTACAACTACGCTCCAGCAGACTCCTGGGGACGTTATATGCGCATGCGCGGCGCGAACGTTTTTGAACCGCAGGGGTTTGATAGTTTTGGTCTGCCGGCTGAAAATTATGCGATCAAAACGGGCGTTCACCCTACGGTGAGTATCACCCAAAATGTGGAATACATGCAGGAGCAGCTCCACAAGATGGGAACGATGTATGACTGGGACAAAATGGTCGTGACGTCGGATCCGGTCTATTACCAGTGGACGCAGTGGATCTTTTTGCAGCTCTATAAAAAGGGACTGGCCTACCGCAAGAACGCCCCAGTGAACTGGTGTCCGAACGATCAGACCGTTCTTGCAAACGAACAGGTCGTGGACGGACGATGCGAACGCTGTAAACACGAGGTAACGAAAAAAGATCTGACCCAGTGGTTCTTCAAAATTCGCGATTATGCCGAACGTCTGCTGAACTTTGAAAACTTGGACTGGCCGCAGAAAACCCGCCTGATGCAGGAGCACTGGATCGGTCGGAGCGAAGGCAGTGAGGTGGTTTTTGAACTGTGCGACACAGACGGCAACAAAACCGGTAAAGCGGTAACGGTTTTTACGACTCGCATCGATACGCTGTTTGGTGCCACCTACATGGTACTGGCGCCGGAGCATGAACTTGTCCTGCAGATCACCACGAAAGAACATAAAAAAAACGTCGAAGAGTACATTGAAAAAACCCGCAAAGAGACCGATATCGTGCGAAGTTCCGAAGATCGTGAGAAAACCGGGGTCATGACGGGTGCTTTTGCCATCAACCCGGTGAACGGCAACGTCATTCCCGTGTGGATCGCGGACTACGTGCTGGTTACCTACGGAACCGGAGCGGTGATGGCAGTTCCCGCGCACGATGAACGTGATTTTGCTTTTGCCAAAAAGTACAAGCTGCCGGTGACCGAGGTTATTCAGCCAAAAACCGGCACAACAAAGCTACCAGCCGAAGCTTTTACGGAAGACGGCGTACTGACCAACTCTGAAAAGTTTGATGGACTGGATTCGGCGGATGCGAGAAAAAAAATCACTGAATTTTTGATGAACAAGAAAATCGGCGCAAAGGAACAGGCAGGAAAGTTCGTCGTCAATTACAAACTGCGCGACTGGCTGGTTTCGCGCCAACGTTATTGGGGAAGCTCCGATCCCGATCATTTACTGCGAAAAGTGCGGCGAGGTGCCGGTGCCGGAAAAAGATCTTCCGGTGCGGTTGCCCAGCGACGTCGATTTCACGCCGAAAGGTGACGGTAAATCGCCGTTGAACACGGTGGAATCTTTCGTGCACGTCAAATGCCCGGATTGCGGAGGAAAAGCCAAACGCGAAGTCGACACCATGGACACGTTCGTGGACTCGAGCTGGTATTTTTTACGCTATCCGTCGGCAAGAATGAATGAAAAACCTTTCGACAAAGACATGACCAAATACTGGCTGCCGGTGGATATGTACATTGGCGGGCCGGAGCATGCCTGCATGCATCTTCTGTACGCGCGCTTCATCACCATGGTGCTCCACGACATGAAATATATCACCTTCGACGAACCTTTCAGAAGGCTCGTGCACCAGGGCATGATCACCAAGGACGGGGCCAAGATGTCCAAATCCAAAGGCAACGTGGTGAGTCCGGATCAGTTCGTGGAAAAGTACGGCAGCGACGTCTTCCGTATGTACCTCATGTTCATGGGACCGTTCACCGAAGGCGGCGACTGGAACGATCAGGGCATCACGGGCATCGCGCGTTTCGTGGAAAGGTTTTATCTTTTGATGCGGGCGAAGGACAAGGTCACAGACCGCGATGGACTTGTACGCGCCGTGCATAAAACGGTTAAAAAAGTCACGGAAGATATTGAACATTTTCATTTCAACACGGCCGTCGCGGCGTTGATGGAGTTCGTGAACACCGCCAACAAGACCGGCATCGACCGCGAAAGCCAGACAGTGATGACGAAATTAATTGCCCCGCTTGCGCCCCATCTGGCCGAACAGATATGGGAAGAGCTCGGAGAAACTTTCAGCATTTTCGATCATGAATGGCCGGCATACGATCCGGGGCTTATCCAGGAGACTTCATTGATTCTGCCGGTACAGGTCAACGGAAAACTGCGCGGGCAGATCGAGGTTTCCGTCGATGCTTCCAAGGAGGACATTCTGGAGCTGGCAAAAAAAGAAGAAAATGCGGCAAGGTACCTTGAAGGAAAAACCCTCGTCAAAGAGATTTACGTGCCGGGAAAACTTGTGAGTTTGGTCGTGAAGGATTAAAATATCCTCATGCTTCAAAAGAAAAATAAAAAAAGTTTCACCGCACGCACGATGCATTCCGGTTTTACGCTCGCCGAGTTGATCCTCGTGGTCGCTCTCACCCTTTTTTTGCTGACCGTGACGGTGCAGGGGTTCGTGAACTCCGCTTCGCAGTTCACTTTTTCCAACGCTTCGGAGAGAGTTCAGGAGATGATCCGTTCCGCACGCAGTCTGGCCATCAGCGGGAAGGCGCAGCTGGACTATACCGATTTCGATAAAGACGGATGCTTTGACGATTCTTCGCTCAATGTTTCTCCGTGTGATTCTTCGGCACCTCCGGATTACGTGACCCCTGCGAATTACGGCATCAACTTCAGCAAAACGACACCGGGTGGCGTTGACACCTATACCGTCACGCTTTTCGCCGACCTCCATGCCAACCCGTCTTGCGCTTCGGGTTGCGGACAGGAAGGCGTCTATGACTCCGGAAGCGGGCTGGCGGATTACCGGAACGGAAAAGACGTTATTCTGGATCAGTATGTCCTGCCCAACGGGATAGTCTTTGCTTTTCCGGGAACCGGGAACAACGACGCCACAATTTTCTACTCACCTATTTTCGCCGACGCGAGTTTCAAAGTCGGGACATCTCCGGTATTACCCGAAGACCCGTTCTTTACGTTCGGCGTTTCCCAGATGCAGGGGACGATTCTCCGCAAACGCTGTTATGAAATCCATAAACTCGCGGGTATCAGCGAACCGATGACAGCCACCCCGACAACCAATCCCGCAAAATGTCCTTAACCCACGCCATGTCTCAACGTTACCGAAAAACCGGACTGAAAAAAGCCGAATCGCTCGTGGAAGTGATCATGGCTATTTTTGTGGTGGCGCTCGGTTCAGGCGTTGCGACTTCCCTGATTATTTCGGCACTCCAGGCCAACGAATTCAGCCGTGACAACCTTGTGGCTCTGAACCTTGCGGTCGAAGGCATCGAGGTCATGAGGGACATCCGTGATGCCGACTGGCTCAAGTTCAGTTACGATAAAGAAAACTGCTGGAACATGAGGCCCGATACTCCGGCGGATAAACCTTGCACCGATGCGGCGGCCAAACCCATCGAAGCGACCGACAGCAACTCCGGGTATACCATTACGCCAAGTCCGTGGGGGTGGGTCCTTCCGGACGCTCCGATCGGCTCAGCGCTGGATCTGAGCAGCAGCGGTTCAGGAAACGACCCATATCAGCTCGGGTATTACGATATGGATACGGGCGTTGACAGCGACGGTAACGGTGACGCCAGTCACGATCATGATGTTATCATTACGAAAGGCATCACGGTTTCCCCTCCCATGGCCGCCAGCGGAGATACAATTTTCTACCGCATGATCCAGGTCGAATACCCCTCATGCTCGACTTTCCCCCACTGTGAATCTATGAACATCGTTTCCACCGTTCAGTGGAGGGCACAAGGGGTAGCGCACCAGGTTGTCCTGACGACACATCTTACCAATTATCAAAAAGTTAAAGTTCAAGCATGATCCGATCCTTCCTCTCCCATCGCGACAAAAAAAATTCACGCACACAATGTGAAGGTTTCACCTTGGTCGAAGTGTTGATCGCCGCAACCATTTTCACGATCGTAAGTCTGATCGCCATTACGGTTTTCGTGAACGTCATCCGCATCCAGCGCAGGGTCCAGCTGGAAAACGCCATCTACGAAGACGCCCGCGTGATGATGGAACGCATCGCCCGTGAAATACGTCAGAATACCGTCGACTACGAAGAGTATTACAATAAGGCGATGGCGCAGGACGTCGGGTTTGTTTCTTTACCGGGCTTAAATAATACCAACCCGTACGGCAACCGTTACGGCTGCTATGCCCAGCGGTTCTACAACCCCGGAAGCGACAATGCTTTCGGCGCGCAATGCAGCGACGGGAACACTCCTGCAACCGAACCGGGGTGCATCATCGACAAGACTTCCCTCGACATCAACACAGGGCAGAACCCTTACGCCGGCACAGGACAGGCGAATACCGACGTCAGTGACGCCAATGCTTTCTGCGACCTTAATTTTGCAGGTTCGGTTGATCCTTCCTGCGGACAACCTGGTGACGTCGACCACAGCCTTCAGAGTGAACTGTATTTGATCAACGCTTCCGGTACGGGAAAAACCATCCTTGCCAGGAAAACCATCACCGCCGACGGAGAAAATTCGCTGGCGCTGTTAAAACTCACGGGCCAGGACCAGGATCAGGACGGTGTTGATGAAGTCTGGAGGGACTGCGACACTTCACTCCCTCCAAATAATCAGTTCTGCTGTGCTCAAGGGTTCGATTGTTCAGCTTTGGATCTCACGACCGATTCCCTTGAAAATACGTTGAGTTACAACGCTTCGAACAATTACATCGGTTTTGTTCCGATCAGCCCGAGCAGGACGGATATCACTTCCCTTAAATTCTACGTCGATCCTCTGGAAGATCCGCGAAAGGCTTTTGCCGAAACCGATCCGACGCAGGGCATCCAGCAGCAACCGCATGTGACCGTTGTGCTTACCGTGCAGCCTTCTAAAGCCTCCTTGTCCGGTTTCAACGGCGACGTTCCCACCGTCACACTTCAAACAACCGTCACCAGTCGCGTGTACAACGAAGTGAAGAGCTATTATCCCAACGATAATCTTTGCGCGGCTTACTGATCATTATGTTTTGCGCGCGGTTCCGGTCCCAACATGATGACGAACTCCCCTTTCGGGGTTTTCTTTTGGAAGTGTTCCAGCGCCTGGCCCGGGGTTCCCCTGAAAAATTCTTCGTAGATCTTGGTGAGTTCGCGGGCGACGACCATCTGCCTTTGGGGAAATTTTTCGGCGAATTCGGAAAGGGTTTTGAGAAGTCGGTGGGGTGATTCATAAAAAACGATCGTTCGTTGTTCATCGTGGAAGGTATCCAGCAAGGTCTGGCGTCCTTTTTTCATTGGGAGGAAACCGAGGTAGAGAAACTGATGCGTCGGCAGACCGGAAGCGCTGAGTGCAGCCAAAAATGCCGATGGTCCCGGAATTGGAACCACCGTGACGCCGTTTTCGATGGCTGCTTTCACGAGCACGTACCCCGGGTCGGAAATTCCCGGCGTTCCGGCATCGGAAACCAGAGCGATCTCTTTTCCTTCTTTGAGCAGATCCAGAAGTTGGGTAAGTTTCCTTTCATCGCTCCAGGCATGAAAGCTGATGGTCGGTTTGTCGATTTCGTACTTTTTGAGAAGTATCTGGACATGACGGGTATCTTCCGCGGCAATGTAGTCCACCTCTTTCAGCGTGTTTATGGCGCGGAGCGTAATGTCTTCGAGATTACCGATTGGGGTGGCGACAATGTAAAGCACCGTGAATTAATAATGGGTTACTTTTGTGGATTTTGGGATCTTCGTGGTAAAAACCTCCTTTTTGCTTTTGGTGATATGAGGCTTTTGAAGATAAAGCGGCTTGATGAATTTCGATTTTCTTTTGGCGGTTTTTGCGATTTCGACAACCGTTTTCCCGAAGGTTTTCAACTCGCTTTCCTTGATCAATCTGGCGGCGGACTTTTCTTCCGAAAGCCTTTTCCTGAGTTTTTTAAGGTCCTCCGCTCCAAGGTCCGCCAACACATACTTCGTCCGGAATTTTTTCAGGAACTTTCCAAGCTCATCCATCGGGATCAGTTTGTTTTTTGATGCCTTCGGCGCGAGTACTGCGACACGATCGCCGCCGCCCTTGATGACGATCGCGGTGCCCTTTTGAAATTTGGGCGGGAGTTGTGCAGTGAGAAAACGAAAAACATCCGCAGATTTCAAAGCGGCATGAAGAGTCCAGGCAAGGACGTTCGCCGTCGTAATTCCGATGCGCAATCCGGTAAAAGGGCCGGGGCCGTTGACGACGAAGAGTTCTCCGATCTCTTGCCATTGCTTGCCGGATTTTTTCAGAAGCATTTCGATGGCGGGAAGGATTTTTCCGGCTTCGTCCTTCTTACTCGTCCAGGTTTTTTCCGCCAGCACTTTCCCGGCGGCCACAAGCGCCACCCCCGTGCGGTTGGTCGCCGAATTCAGGGCTAAGGTCAACATACCGATCGTTAAAAGTTCGGTGGTATTATAGACGATAATGGAACAGCGGCAAGGAAAGCCTTCCTAGTTTTTCTTCCGCTTGTTGTGGTGTTGCGTGATGATTTTTATGCGTTTCTTCTGAAGACTTAGCGTTGTCCTTTGCAGGTCATGGATCAGGTCGTTGAGCTCATCCAGTGAAACGTTCTCATCTTTTTTGACGTATTGCAAAAGCTGTTCGCAGACCTTGTCGTACAGCTGACGGTCAGCTTTCTTGAGATCACGGATGGTGATCTCAAGACGCATGAAGCGGCCCTGTTTTTTGTTTTTCTTTTTGTGACCGCGCTTTCCCGGCTGTTCCTGCGGAATCGGCTTGAGCATAAATAATTTTAATTTTTGTTTTGTTTTTTGTGATGAGCGGATCAGAGCTTCTGGATGGCTACCCCCTGGTAGTAGTATTTAATGATGTCCTGATAGGTCTTCCCGGCGTTGGCCATACCAAGTGAACCGCAACCGCTTAACCCAACTCCGTGGCCAGACAGGACCATCCCCGTGCAGTACGGATCGGGAACGCTGATGAGGTACGGGGTGTCTTTCCATCCCCATACTTCCTCTGCGCTGCGGGTTCTTCCGTCATCCGAGCTGAAGTACGGCGTCTTGATGAGTTTTCCAAGGTACGTCACGACTTCACCCGTGGTATCGGCGATGGCCTTGAGCGTATTGGGTGAGTACTGTTCCGCGGCAAACCCAACGTACTTTTGAGATGTTTCCGGATCATCGGTCAGGTTGTACGGTGCGCCCGGGAACTTTGCGGCCTGCTGAACGTAAAAAAGAGCATAGGTCCTGGACACGACGATAATGGCTTTCAGTTTTTCGAAAGGCTGCGAATCCTTGGTCTCGCCGGTTCCCTTGAGATAGTCCTCGATCGGCAGTTCATTGATGGTGACGAGTTTATTGTTATACCAGTGAGGTTCCAAAACGCCCCTGAATTTATTGTAGACGATGGCGGCGTTTCCAGCTGACGGACGGTTCCAGTTCTGGATCTGGAGGATCGTGCCTTCATCCGGCGTGATACGCGGAGCGATCGTCGAGGTAAGTGTCTGGGTCTGAGTTTTGATGACGTACTGGTTATTTTCGAAACTCACCGTCGCCGTCTGGTTTGCGGTTAAACGAGCCAAAACTTTGCCGGCTGCTTCAATGTGAAAAGCTCCGTTTCCGGTGATGACCGGATTGTCGTTGAAACCCAAGGCAATCCTGATCTTCGCGGCGACGGTCGCGGGCTGCGTTGATGGTTGAGTGGAAGGCTGTGCGGGAACTGCAATCGCGTTTTTGGTAACGTTCATGTAGTAGTTCCTTGCCTGTGGAAGGATATAATTTGAACCGATTTTCGGCTTGATCTGGACAAGATAGAATCCAAGCGACGCGGGCACGTTAAGGGTGAAACTTATGTGGGCCGTTTCGCCGGGGGCCACATGATCCTGCTGCATGGCGAGGTTTTCGATTTTCACGTTTTGGGTGTTTTTGATATCGAAGTTGAGGTTATTGTCCCCCGTCTTGTTCCAGACAACGCCACCCGTGTTCATGACATCGAACCAGACCGTTTTCTTTTCTCCCGGCGCAAAGGATTTTTCGGTACTTGTTCCGACGACTTTGCCTTCAAACTCTTTCTTGTAGACGTAGATGTCGAGATGGTTGTTCTTGTTTTCCATCCATGTGATGGCTTCTATGACCGGGCTGTAAAATTCGCGGTACGGACCGGTCTGGGTCGGGCCTTTGGTCGTGAAGGTCACGTGACCCGTTTCGCCCGGTTTCACTTCGTTTTCCTTCAGCAAACCGAGTCGGTTCGAAGGATTCAGCAAAAGTTTGTTGGTGTGGTCGCGGGGCTGGTCGGCACCGAGTGAGAAATGGTTTTTTCCGGTGCGTTCCCATGTGGTGTTTCCAGTATTTTTGAAAGCGATCGTGACCTGGGCCTGTTCCCCGACTTTCAGGTAAGATTTCGTAAGCGTCACTCCCGTAACCTGGTAATCAAATATTGCCGGTTTGATCAGCACAGGCATGCTCAAATATTTTTCAACTTTGATGATCCCGTTGACCATCGGGAACACTTCCAGGGCGGTAAATCCTCCCTTGTAGCCGGCCTGCACGCTGATCTTGAAGACTGCGCTTTGCCCCGGGGGTATGTCCCTGCCCGTGGCGCTGGATTTTACCAACCCACCGGTCACGAAAAAGTTGTTGGCATTGGCGTCACGGTTCATGATGATGTACGTGTTTTTATTCCAGGTGCTCGGACCCGTGTTTTTCAACGTTATGACGAGATCCTTTTGTTCCCCGGGATTAAATTCGAAGAGCGGAATGTCTTGTCCGATCTGAAAATCGTTTTGCTGATTTACCGCAAGATTCTGGCCTCGGTTGATGATCAACGGTTTGAAGCCGGTCTTCGCGGCGAGCCGGATGGCCGGAAGCTGGGCGTAAAGTTTATCTCCCGGGCAGCTTGTGGACATGATGTCGCGGTGTCCCATGATATTGGGAAGGTTCTGCCCGCGGAACATCGAATTTCCGGTCGGGTCGATGTTGTACTGCTGGGTCTTTGCACGAATAAGTGCCACGAGGGAATGGATGACCGGTTCTGGAACATCATTGTCCTGGTAGTTTCCGAGCACCGCTATCCCGATTGAACCGATATTGCCCGGTCCGGCGTGCGCGCCGACGACACCGTCGCCCCCGGCGCGGCCTTCATAAATATTTCCCTGCTGGTCGATGATGTAGTTGTACCCGATGTCTCCCCAGCCTCGGGTAATGGTATGGAAATAGTAAATATCCCTGATCGCTTTCATGGGATCCTGGAGGTCCTGTGTGCTTGCGGTGTGATGGATGATGATTTTCGTGACTTTCGCGGGGTACTGTTCGGGCCAGGTCAGGGTGTTCCCTTGGGCGTCCGTCGCAACGGTTTTGACGATCTTCAGTTCGTCGGCATATTTCTTGAGATAATCGTCGGGTTCGCTGATGACCAATGAAGGCGCCGGATTCGAGGATTTATAGACACGGAGACTTTCATCCGCTCCCCATTCGGCCCTGGAAATGATGTGAATGCCGTTGAGGCTTGTATCAAGTGCCACTTTGTCTGAAGTCGTGGTCGAGGAAGTCGGAGGCATGGCCGCGAACATGATACTGTTTTTTTGCAGACTTGTGTCGCTGTTCGAAGTATTGATGTACGTAAACTTCAGGTTCTGGACCACGGGACTCAAACCTCCCTGTTCACCCTCAAGTAAAACTTTATACTGGAAGGTTTGTGTCGGATTGACGGGGATGAACGATGTAGGATGCATCGGATCTGCTTCCTCTTTCCCATCAATGCTCGGCTCCAAAAGGTACCAGTCCGACCATTTCCCGTTTTCCTGAAAACGCACCGACACTTCGGCCGTGCTGTTTTGAGGAAGCTGCTGATCCCAGCTCACTCCGAGTCCGGTGAACGTCATCGGCGCCGTTTTTTCAGGAGAAAGGAAGGTCGATGTTTTGAGAGTCGAAGGGTCCGGAAGGGTCTGGGCCGCAACCAGCACGGGGCTGATGAGGATTCCAATGGATAAAAGCAAAGATATCAGAAGTTTTTTTACTGGAACGTTTGCGGAAAATTTCTTCATAAATGCTTGATTGATTATCGAACAATAAACGTTTCTTTTTTTATAACTGATATATCTGCAAATTATATCACTTTTCGACGTGACATTCAATGGTTTTATGGCTTAAAAAAGCCATGATTGTTTACTTAACCTTTTCTTGTTGTATAATCAACATCACGTCTGGCTTTTACCGTTTGCATTTTGAGATAAAAAGAGTAATATTGAGCCGTTTTCGGAGGCTTTCCTCCTTACTCTCTTTCACTTGCGTTCCATTTTCACTCTTTTCACTCTCCACCGACGGGGGGTTTCATGTAGTTAGTCACTCACAATGGCCTTAACGTATAACCTGAAGTACCGGAAGCTGAACTTTTTTCAAAAAGTTCTCTTGGAAAAAGAAGGTGAGATCGTCATCGACCGACAGTCTTTTCGGCTGAAAGGAAAAGGAGCTCACGACCAGGGGGAGGTCATTTACTTCAACGACATGAAAGAGATCGTCGTTGAGGGAGACGACCAGTTGAGATTTTCAACCTTCAAAAAGGAAAAATATGTTCTGTCGGAATTCTCGAACCTTTTTGAGTCTTTTCTCAAAGATTTTTGGCGCGTGCGCAACGAATTTCTCGCCGAGCAATTATTCATGAAAGTCGGCATGCTCTATAAAGAGTATGAGGGACACGTCGAGATCGTCACCAGGCAGGACAGGGTCATCCAGAAAGGAAAATCACGCATACAGTTTTACGAAGGAAGCGTCATCGTGATTCCCGAAATGAGCGAATGTTTCGCCATCCACTATAACTTTTTAAAAAGCCATGAGTTCGACGAGGACGAATACGTGCTGAAATTTTACATGGAAAACGGGACCAACATCCATATCTCGAAACTCGGGAGCTATTTTGGAGACGCACAGGAAAGTCTGGAGCTGCTTCTTGGCAAAATGTACCAGAAGATCATCAACCAGCTGCAGGAGATTTTCCCGGGTTTTCAAGCGGCGGATCTATTAAAGCTTGCCTACCTCGTGAGAGACAACAAAGGCGTATCGATGAGCGCTCTGAAAAAAATCCACGAGGACCTTCCGTTAAAAGTGAGTGAGATCGTTTTCTCCCAGAACCCCGTGATGAAAGCAAAAATCGATCTGCTCCGAGACATTGAATACCAGGACCAGCACTTTTTCATTGGATTTTCTTTTCTCCAGAAAGCAGACAAAAAAGACATGCAGGTCAGATCGTGGTTCTGCCACGCCCTGCCCCAAAAAAATGTCATAGCGCTCGGCATCATTTCCCAACCGAACGATGCGACAGTCCATTTTTTCCGTATCGCCATCAATCCCGCCGAAAAAGAAGAGCGGTTGCCAGAAAGAATTTATGACATCAATTATTCCATGTACATTCTACGGAATGATCTTGCACCTTTATATAAAGACAAACGGGAACTTCAAAAAGGAAAGTTCAAAACCGTCGTACGCAGACTTTCGGCTCTGCGTTCGTTGAGAAAAAATTATCTATGGAGGAACTTCGGTCCCGACGTTCAGTTTTTGCAAAGGGACTTGGAAACCGTCTTCAAGCGTGCGGCCCTGACGATGCATTCGGGCCACCCTTCACAGAAATCCAAGGAAGAAATTCAGTCTGCCGCAGTCCCATCGGCGTCCTGACCCCGGGCATCCGTTTTATCCAATGAAGAAGCCGACTTTTAAAGTTTTGCTTTTTTTATTTTTTTGCGTTTATAATAACAGTGTATCAACTAATTTTTCTCCATATGAGCGAAGTCGTATTTACCGACAAGAATTTTCAGGATGAGGTACTGAAAGCACAGGGACTTGTCATGGTTGATTTTTTTGCGACCTGGTGCGGCCCTTGTAAAATGATGGCCCCGGTTGTCGAAAAACTTTCCGAGGCTTACAAAGACAAAGTAAAAATCGGTAAACTTGACGTCGATGAAAATCCGGACACTTCCGGCAAGTATGAAATCCAAAGCATTCCAACCACCATCTTTTTCAAGGACGGAGAGATGGTCGACAAATTGATCGGGTTCCAGAGTGAAGAGGCTTTGAAGAAAAAACTGGAAAGTCTCTAAAAGAGTTCCTGCTGATTATTTGGGGTCCTGCGTTCATGGGATGCGGGGCCTTTTTTGTGTGAGTTTTTTTGAGCGACGGTAGCTTCTTTTTGCGCGACCTTGTCGCACTCGTTATTCCATTTGTTTTTATCGTGTCCTTTCACCCACACATAATCCACGTCGAGTTCCTCGTTCAATTCATCAAGCTCTTCCCACAAATCAAGATTGGCTTTTCTTTTCCACCCTTGCGTCAACGTTTGCACGACCAGACTCGAATCTGAATAGAGCGTTATTTCAGATTCATGAAACAACTTGTGATCAAGATAACGGAGCGCTTCGATCACCGCGGTCATTTCCATTCTGTTGTTGGTGGTATCGAGATCGTGTCCTTTCAAAATTTCAAAAGGTTCATCGGAATTTTTTTTCAAAAAAATTGCGGCCCAACCTCCTGGTCCCGGATTTCCCTTACAGCTGCCATCCGTGTAGATTTCAATTTGTTTCATGTCATGATGTTAACACGACGGAAAAAAAATTTCACCGGATAAATCGTGCATGAAACAGACAATAAACTTTACATTAAATACTTTTTTTGTTAGCATTCGATCATAAATAGGTTCACGGTGAACCTCATACATCTTAACTTTTTCTTCCATGATGAAGAAGAAAAAAGCTGCTAAAAAGGTCAAAAAGGTAGCAAAAAAGACCAAAAAGGCAGCACCAAAGAAAAAGAAAAAAGCTGCAAAGAAGAAAAAAAGATAGTTCTTTTTTCTTTTTTCAACTTTGGAAAGACTCCGCACTGCGGGGTCTTTTTTTTATTCCGGATTCATGAACGATTTCATTGAACTCGCGATACGATTTTGCTAATGTTGGTGCGATCATTCTTGACCCGCCATGGCTAAAAAAACTTCGAAGAAAAAAAAGCAGAAGAAAAAGCAGAAAAACCGGGAAAAGCAGCAACAAAAACAACAGTCAACGGCGGACGTCCAAAGAAAGAACAGTGGCGCCCCGGCTCAAAGTGATGCAAAAATTCAGGAAAAGAAATCTCCGAAAAATCTCGAGTTCAAAGGAAAGATCAAACTCGAAAAAAGTTCTCACACCTATTTTTCGGCGTTGCAAAGAAGATACGGGAAGCACATAAAAAAGGTCGAAGGTCCCGTAAAGAAAATTTTCAAGGTCGTGGCGATCCTGGTGATTCTGGCGGTGATTTTCGTCGTTTCACTTTTCCTGACCTTTGGCCGTGATCTTCCTGACGTTTCGAAACTCAAGGATATGAACTTTGCCGAAACGACCCATATTTACGACCGCAACGGGCATGAACTCTACCGCATCTTCGGTGATGAAAACCGTGAGTACGTCAAACTTTCGGACATCAGTCCATACGCCATCCACGGAACAATCGCCATCGAAGATAAAAATTTTTACAGCCACTTTGGTTTTGACCCCGTGGGCATCATCAGGGCACAGCTGAAAAACATCCAGCAGGACAGCATCTCCCAGGGTGCCTCAACCATTACCCAACAGCTCGCCAGAAACGTTTTCCTTTCACCGGAAAGGACCTACGACCGTAAAATCAAAGAGATCCTGCTGTCGCTCGAAATCGAATGGAATTTCGACAAAGATCAAATCCTTGAAATGTATTTCAACAAGATTCCTTACGGTTCGAACGCTTTCGGCATCGAAGCCGCGGCCGAAACATTTTTCGGCGTTCACGCCAAAGATCTCAGTCTTGTCCAGGCGAGCGTCCTCGCCTCTCTCCCCAAGGCTCCTTCCTATTACTCCCCGTACGGTCCGAACGTTAAGGAGCTCACGGGCTACTGCAACGCGGATGCAGTGGATTCGACCCCTGATGAGATTTTCGGCACGATGGAGACTACTCAAGAAACGTATCAGGACAGCGCCCCCGCTCCAGCAAACTCCGACGCGGGAGGACAGACCCAGCAAGCCGTCCATGCATCGTCAGCAACATGTTCGTCTCCCGATGATCCGAACTATGTATGGGGGCGAAAAGATTACGTTCTCCAGCGCATGGTCGAAGATGGATATATTACCAAAGATCAGCAACTTCAGGCCTGGAAAGAAGGCTCGACTCTGAAGTTCAGCGACCTGAAGCATACGATTGAAGATCCCCACTTCGTTTTCTACGTCAAAGATTATCTCACCCAGAAATACGGCAAGGAGGTTGTTGAAAACGGAGGACTGCAGGTCATCACGACGCTTGATCCGAACATACAAAAAATTGCCGGGGACGCCATAGCGAACCATACCGATTTGATGAGACGTTATGGTGCGGATAACGCCGGCATGGTGGCGCTCGATCCAAAAAACGGACAGATTCTTGCGATGGTGGGCTCGAAGGACTACTGGGACGAGAGCATCGACGGACAGGTCAATGTGACGATCAGTCCTCGCCAGCCCGGATCTTCTTTCAAACCCCTCGTATACGCCGCGGCGATCCAGAACGCCGGCATCGGTTCGGGAACCTACCTCGGCGATTACAAGACCATCTTCAACCAGCATGACACGCCCAGCGATTACGACGGGAAATTTCTGGGACACATCACGGTACGCCAGGCTCTGGGCGGCTCGAGAAACATCCCGGCCATCAAGGCATTTTACGTAGCCGGCGGTGAAGACAAAGTTCTGGATTTCGTGGAAAAACTCGGCATCACCAATCTGCGGCAGTTCCGCGACGAGTTCAACAAGAATGCTGACGAACGAGGATGGACGTTCTACTTCGGGTGGCCGATGGCGATCGGGAGCGGCGAGGTCCGGCTTCTTGATCTCACCAACGCCTACGCCACTTTTGCCAACCAGGGCAAATATAACCCCCCGAATCCGATCCTTGAAGTCCGCGACCGTAACGGCGTACTGCTCGAGTCTTTCCGGGACGCTGATGGCGGCAAGCAGGTCATTGACCCTGAAATCGCGTTTATCATCAACGACATGCTCAGCGACGTCTATGCGCGTCCCGCGGGTTCCTGGAGATGGTTGCTGACGATTCCCGGACAAAACCTCGCGGCAAAAACCGGCACCTCAAACAAAGTCGTGCGTGGTCGCGAGCTTCCCAACAACAACGTCACGGTCGGGTACACCCCGAGCATCGCGGCCGGTTTCTGGGTCGGAAACACCGACGGCAAGAGCCTTATCAACAGCGCGTACAGTCTGTATACCACCGATCCGATTTTCCACGAGTTCTTCGAGAATGTTCTCAAAGACAAACCGAAAGAAGATTTCCCCAAACCGGACACTATCAAACAGATCGGGCATGAATACTTTCCGAGCTGGGGCGGACCTAAAGATTTTGAAAAAATGTTCAAGCGCGTCACCCAGCAACAGGCCCAGCCGATTCCGCTTCCCGACTTCCTGAGTAAGAGTCCGGCGGACGTCAAAGCCTACCAACAGACGCTCGACAAGGTCAATCAGCAGCAACAGTTGGGCGGGTTCTAAAGTTCTATCCCAAGCTCCTCGATGACTTCAAAATAGGCGTCTTCGTAACATCCGGGATTGAAACCTTTCGCCTTGGAAAGCTTCTGACGGAAGGTGTTCAACCCAAGCCTTCCTTTGGAGCACAGTTCGCAAATAATCTGAACCTTGTATTCGAATCGCAGTCTTGAAGGATCGTCGAAGGGATGCCCGTTTTCAATTCCGGCTCTTTGGGCGTGGAGTTCGGTGATTTTCCGATGGATCTCGCTGTAGGATTCCTTGCGGGAGTTGATAAAAAGCGTCGGATCATCCCCGGGGATGATACCGAAATTCCGGTCTTTCTTTTCAGGCATAATCTTTGTAAAAGCTGCATGAAATTTAAACAAAAATCCTATATATGTCAAATTTCTGTGGCGCACTGCGAAATGGAGCGGTATACGGGAATCGAACCCGTGTTTCAGCCTTGGGAAGGCCGCGTTCTACCATTGAACCAATACCGCGTGGACATGGACCCGACTGGAAAGCGGGATAATTGTATCACAACGCCCTGATAAGAAAACAGTAATGGGCGTTTTGTCGCGTAAAATCGGGAGGGATGGTCTGTCGCTGGATGTTGCGGACCGTACACGGCGACAATTTTTCTTTGCTCAGTCTGAAATCCTGTTTGTTGTTCGAAAAAAGAATGAAACCCTCCGGAGCAAGGACTTCCAGGGCATCGTTGATGAGCGCGGGGTGGTCCTTCTGCACCGAAAAACTTTGTCCCTTATTGCGTGAAAACGAGGGAGGGTCGATGATGATGATATCGAAAGCGAGTTCCTTTTTTTTGGCGTATCTGAAAAATTCCCGGGTGTCCATTTTATACACCCAGTTTTTTTGGGGAGACAGACCGTTGAGTTCAAGATTTTTCCTGATCCACTCGCAATAGGTTTTTGAAAGATCTACGCTGAAGGTCTTTTTCGCCCCGCCAGCAGCCGCATAGACGCTGAACGATCCGGTGTAGGCGAAGGTGTTCAAGACCGTTTTGTTTTTCGACTGATCGCCGATCCATTTGCGCGTTTCGCGATGATCGAGAAAAAGACCGGTATCAAGATAGTCGGACAGATTGCACCAGAATTTGTGCCCGTACTCCCTGATGACCAACTGTTTGGACGGAGCTTCGGGAAGGTCGAGTTCGTTTTTGGTACGGTTTTTGTAGAAAAAATTTTTTACGGAGAGCTTTTGTCTTAAAACTGTTTCGATTTCATGCAATTGTTTCAGGGCGAAAGCTCCAAAAAGATGGACGACGGCGCTGTCCTTGTAAATGTCTACGGCAATTGGCAGATCAGATTCGTCGACATCCAAAAGGCGGTACGCTTCCAAACCGGCGTGTTCAAGATATTTGTATCTTTTGCGACGGCAACTTTCGATCTGTTCAGCGATCTTTGCTTGAGTCATGACTGTATGGATACACGCCTATTCTTCACCTTCGTAACGTTTTTCCATCGCCGAACTGTCCTTCCAGCTTCCGTCGATATCGCGGAACTTGATGGTGAGTTTGTAGGTGAATTCGTTCGGACTCCGGGCGTAGTGTTCCACCACCCTTCCGCTTTTTTCGCTCTCGGTTTTGGTCACTTTGTGCTCTTTGTCGAGGATCAGCATGAAATCCATGTTGTTTTTGGTAAATTCATGGGTTTCGCGAACACCGATCTCTTCCTCCTTGTTGGTTTTGTAGTCAAAGCGGAACAGCGGTTCCATGGTGACTTTATCGTCCTCGAGATCGTCGAGAAGGTTTGCTTTGATGTCGTCCCATTTGTCTTCGGAAAGAGTGATCATGGCAGGTTGGTTAATCTTGTCTGAACTGTAACGAATCTTTGCTTTTTCTACAAATATTTTTGTGTTAAAGTCATGGCGCTTCCTAGCTTCAACCTATGTTTTTTTCGGAAGAACAGCTCGCACGGGAAACCGATCGTCTGCATCAGAAACTGCAGTACGTGGGTTTTGGCAAGGCGCTTTGCCAGATGTTCGCGCCCCTGACGCTTGAAATCAACGCTTTGAAAAAAGAAAAAAACGCCGTCATCCTGGCGCATTCCTACCAGACCCCCGACATCCTCTACGGCATCGCGGATTACCAGGGCGATTCCTATCAGCTGAGCAAGAACGCCCAGGAAACCGAGGCCGATACCATCGTGTTCTGCGGCGTAAAGTTCATGGCTGAAACCGCTAAAATCCTCAACCCTTCCAAAACAGTGCTTTTGCCTTCGCCGGCGGCAGGATGTTCGCTCGCCGACGCTATAACGGCCGAAAACGTCCGCGCCCTGAAAGCGCAGCATCCGGGAGTCCCGGTCGTGACCTACGTCAACACTTCGGCCGAGGTCAAAGCCGAAGCTGATGCCTGCTGCACCTCCGCCAATGCCATCAAAATCATCGAAGGTTTTCCGGACGAAGAGATTATTTTCATCCCCGACAAGTACATGGTTCAAAATTTGCAGAAAATGACGAAGAAAAAACTTATCGGATGGGATGGATCGTGCATCGTCCACGAAGAGTTCAATCCTTCGAAAATCCGCCAGTTCAAACAAAAATACCCGGGGCTCAAAGTTCTTGCGCATACCGAGTGCGCTCCCGACGTCATCGACGCTTCCGACTTTGCCGGAGGCACCAACGACATGATGCGCTACGTTGAAAAGAACGAAGCTCCTTCCTACATGCTCGTCACCGAGTGCGGGTTGAGCGACCGCATGCGCGCCGAATTCCCCCAAAAAGACTTTCTGGGGATGTGCGGTCTTTGTCCTTACATGAAGCAAAACACGCTTGCCTTGATTTTGCAGGCACTGAAAAATCCCACACCGGAGCAGATCATCGACCTCGACGAACGGGTGCGCAAAGGCGCCGAACGATCTCTTTTGAAAATGTTTGAGTTGAGCCAGAAGGTTCCCGTCCATACTTAGTTCATAAGCTTGCCATGGCTCGCAGTTATCGATTTATCTTGAGGAATCCTCAATCAACCGCACTTCTCGACCGGGCTGAGGCCGGATTCCAACTGACGGAAGCTGGCGAGCCCGACATCGTTTTCCAACTGGTGAAAGTGTTACGGGTGAAAAACGGAGACGTCGTCACTTTGCTCCCCCAGGATCAGGTTCCTCCGTTCCGCGAATTCGATTTCGAAGTTGCTTCGTCCTCGAAAAAGTCCGTCGAACTTGTGCGGAAAGGTGTGCGCCAGAACGAAAATGAACTCGGGTTTTCGCTCGATCTTTTGCTGTGCCTGCCCAATAAACCTGATAAGTTGGAGTTCATGGTTCAGAAAGCCGTTGAGATCGGCGTGAAGAACATTACGCTTCTGGAAGGAGATTTTTCCCAGATGAAACATCAACTGCGCATGGAACGCCTCAAAAAAATCCTCCTGGAAGCGGCGGAACAGTCCGAAAGGGCCGTGGTTCCGGGGATTGTTGAAGAAGGCGGCCTTGCGAAATATTTGCTGAGCCTGGACGACGCAGGGCGCGGGCGAATCCGGGCGGCTCTAGAACGTCAGGGGGCAGTTGAAGTTGCAGAGCAAAAGTCTTCCGGAGGCAACCCTTTTGCCGGTGCCGATCGAAGCCGCGGCCTGGCTGTCTTGGTGGGACCGGAAGGCGGTTTCAGCGACGGTGAAAAAGCCCTTTTTCATAAGATCGGACTTCGCACTTTTTCGCTGGGCAAACGCATTCTCAGAATGGAAACCGCCGTTATTCTGGGCCTGGGCCTTGCCGCGCTTGCGGGTTCATGAGCGGCCCGGCCGTTTTATGGGACGGAACCAGTCGGGCATGATGACGTTCCTTGGCAACATGCTCCGGAGCTTTGTGCTGCCGGATCAAGGCTGTGTCTCTGGCTTCCTGACGTTTTACGAAGAGATATTTTCCCAACTTCCAGGCTATGAATGCCCCGACGATTGCGAAGAAAACGAAATTCAAGTCGCTGATGATCTTCCCGAGCAGGGCGAAGTTCGTTCCGATGTAGAATCCGACAAACGCGAAAAGTATCGCCCAGATCACCCCTCCGCTCAGATTGTAAAAGAAGAACGTAGGGTAAGCCATGTCGAAAATGCCAGCGAAAATCGCTGCGTAGGTGCGAAGTATGGCGGTAAAACGGCCAATGAACACCGTCTTGTTGCCGTGATTTTTGAAAAATTTTTCCGCACGGTCGATGTGTTTATAGTGAAAAAGCGGGAACTTTTCAAACTTTTTGATAATTTTACGTCCGAATTTCTTGCCGATGAAATACCCCACGTTGTCGCCAAGAATGGCGGTTAATGCTGCTATGAGCATGACGATGCCGAGGTTCAGGTGCCCCAATGACGCGGCGACACCGCCCAGGATGAGCACCGTTTCCCCCGGAAAAGGCACGCCCATGCATTCCAGGAAAATACCGATACCCACAACCCAATAGCCGTACGTTCTGATGAGAGGTATGAGGAAGCGAAATTCTTCCATAACTTTCTGGTTTGAGTGTGTTGAAAGGTGTCTATTTTGACATATTTTGCCTATTTAGTCAATATCATTCCTCCCCCTTTGAGCAATTTGATGAAGCCAATGAATCGCCCTTTCCTGATCGATAAAATAGGGCGAAGTGGCAAACGTGATGACCGAGGATTTTGGGATCAGTTGTTCAATAATCTCAAGTTTCAGATCGTTGCCGATGTAGTCGGAATCAGGAGCAAAAAAATCCAGGTCGATGTCCAAAATAAGATTTCGACCGGAGATTCCCCCGTCTTCTCCGGGGAGCGCAAGCTTTTCCTTCAAGGCTTTCAGACTGTATTCTGAATCCAGAAAAATGATATCTTTCACCAGTCCTATATGCCGGGCGGCGGGAATAAAATTCCCGACGTTCAGTACCCTGTTGGTGTAGTCGAAGACTTTTTCAAGATCTTCAGCATCCACCGATTCGATAAACTTCTCGGGAATACGGGTATCCTTATGCTGGTCGATATGGATGAGCAGGGCATCGTTCTTCAGAGTTCCCAACTTTTTTTCGAGACACCAAAAGGCGAAGGCGTGATTGTGGTTGTCAAAAATGTACACCGGAACAGTTCCGAAAGTCGTTTTGACGAATTCCTGCAGCCCTTTGCAGCTGTGCAGAATCCCGTCGTCGTCGAAATCTTCGAAAACCACTTCCTGTCCGGGGCGGACATCGTTCACATTTCCTTCAACAAGTTGCGGGACATAAAGTTTCTTGTCGGGACGTTTTTCAAAGTTGAAGGCGTTGTTGGAGATTTTTTCCCTGATGTAAAAAGCTTTTTCGTACATGCTGGGGTATAATACTCAAAAAACATGCAATACAAAACCCCCGATTTCGGCGGGGGCTTTGCAGCTTTTTCTCCTTGATGAAGAACTTCTTAACTCTGAGTGGTTGAAGTTGGGGTCGAATCTGCTCCCGGAGCGGCGTTGCGCAGCGCATTGATGGCGTCTCTTGCGATCTGCCGGGCGGTGGTTACGGCGTTATGGAAAGAACTGAACGCCGTTTTAACTTCTTCCTTAAAGGTTTCGTGGGCCGCAGAATGATCATCGCGAGTAGACTGGCGGGCCGAAGTCATAGTGTCATGGAATGCCTGTAAAGCCGCCTGTTTCTGATCCTGGGTTGCCGTGGAAGAACACAGGGTTGCCTTGAGCGTCGTCAGTGCGGACTGCAGGGCGTCTTTTTTGTCCTGAAGAAGCGGGTCGACCGATGAGCGGTAGGTGTTGAGTGCCGAATCCACCGCCGAACGGCGTGCGCTGCGAGCCGCATCGACGCTGGACTGGAAAGTGTTCACGATGGACTGGACCTGATCGCCGGACAAACCCTGGGTGTTCAATCTTTGCGTCAAATTATCCCGGCGGTTCGCGATACGAGTGTCCTGGTTCCGGCGAACATTCTGCAGCCTTGTGTCGTTCATTGCACGTCTATCCTCCATTTTGGTTTGGACATTCCCGACTCTTTGGTCGATTTTATCCTGAATATTCCCAAGTCCGTCCGTGCTGGCGCAGAGCTGTTGGACGAATGCCCCGGTTTTCGGGGCGGTTGTGGCTGTATTCTGGCTGTCGGTTCCCGCATCCATGGCGAATGCCGGGGCAGCCATGCTCACCAGGGCAAGGCCGGTAATGAGAGTTTTTGTTATTTTTTTCATGATAAAGAAAAATTAAAGGGTGAGAACTGAGGAACAAGTTGTTCGACAGTAGAGTGCCCCCGGGGTTACATGTTGTTTCACGATGGTTTCGATGCGCGATTTTAGCCGAACGTAAAAGTAAAGGCTTTGAGTCCCGGGGAGGTCACCTCAAGCATGAGCGTATGCCTGCTGTAATCATTCCCGGTATCTACAAGATTGTAGAGCGCCGCCTTGTCGATGGTTACGGTGCCGTCGTCGGCGACATCGGAACCATAGTACTCTTTCGGCAGAGGTTTGCCGTCCAGATAGACCTTTGCGGTCACGGCCTTGTCCGTCTTGTCGGCGACGATGTTGATCTTGTTGGCTTGATAGTTCATATAAAGTTTGGCCGGAGTCGTCTTTGCCGTCACGTACTCTTTGGTGATTTCCCATTCGCCTCCGAGATAGAATTTATCGTTTTCGAACGAGGTCGGGTCGGTGAAACTCATGTAGGAATCAGGAATAAATTCCTGTTTGTTGCCGAAATTCTCGATGCGATTGTACCCGAGATACGTTTCGGAAGTCTGGATTTTATTGAAATCGATCTGCGGTGCGCTGACCGGCGTGACCTGTCCGACCTGTTCGCCAAGAAGATCCTGGATGATCATTTCAGTTTCATCGTAGTTGCCTTCTCCGAAATGGGTGTACCGGATATAGCCGTCTTTATCGATGATGTACTTCGCGGGCCAGTAATGGTTTCCGTAGGCGTTCCATGTGGCGTAATCGTTGTCCTGAACAACCGGGTATTCGATACCGAAATCCTTGACCGCTTTCTGGACGTTGGGAAGCTCTTTTTCGAAAGCGAATTCAGGAGTATGGACGCCGATGATGACGAGCCCTTTGTCCTTGTATTTGCCGTACCAGGTGTTCATGTAGGGAAGCGTGCGGATACAGTTGATGCAGCTGTAGGTCCAGAAATCGACGATGACCACTTTGCCCTTGAGGTCGGAAAGCTTGAGCGGCGAAGAGTTGATCCAGGCCTGGTTTCCGGTAAGTTCGGGTGCTTTGGTGCCCTTGGGCATGAGGAGTTTGTTGATCATGGCTTGCATGTCAGATGATGAATTTGAAGTTGGCGTTGAGTTTTCGGTCGAAGTCGTCTGGTTCGATGTTGTCGTTGATGTTCCATTAATGCCCGTCGTATCAACAAGGTGCTGTTCAAGATTGTTGAAATCGGGGAAGAGTCCGGCGAGGCTTGTGGAAAAAGTGGTATCGAGGCCGAAAGCGATGGCGACGACCCCCAGCAAGAGCAATACTCCGGAAATTTTCTGGATGAGGATTCCTTTTTCCTTCAGAAATTTGAGGCGGGTCACGATGAAGTTTCCGCCGTAGGCGATGATGAGCATCGGCACGCCGGCCCCGAGAGAATAGGCCAGCATGAGCAGCGTGACCTTTCCAACGTCCTGCTGTGTCGCGGCAAGGGTGAGGATGGCTCCCAAGATGGGGCCGGCACATGGTACCCAGACCAGTCCCAGTGAAGCTCCTACAAGAAAACCGTTGATAAGGCCTTTTTTCTTCTGAACCTGCTGTGCCGGCATCGCCGCCTCCTGTTTCGGGACGAACTTGTTGAAAAAGTTCTGGAGATGGAAAATTATCTTTTCAAAAACCGCGGGGAAAATCAGCGCAAATCCGAAAACGCCAAGGAATACCAGCGCGACGTTTCTGAGCGTGTTGTTCGAGAGGCCGAACAAATTCGTCACGTATTGAAAAATGAGCCCGAATCCGGTAAAACTCACCGTCAAACCGAGGACAATAAAAAAAGGCCTGAGCTTACTCTGCTGCTGGCCGATGGTGGATCCGAGAATGATTGGCAGTACGGCTAAAATACAAGGTGCGGCAATAGTGAGAAAGCCGCCGACAAAAGCAATGATGAAAAGTGAGGTCATGTTTGTTTATTGAATGGTTATTTTACTTTTCACAGTGTACCTGATTTTGAGGGATGACGGAAATATTTCAGCCTCAACCTCCTATTCGATTTCAGAGATCTTTTGTGGTATAATAGGTGGAAATAGAAAGTAACCCATATTTTCATGAAACTTCAATCTTTTGGTGCGGCCCGTGAAGTAACGGGCTGAAGACATCTTTTAGAGGTCAACGGGAAAAAGATTTTCCTGGATTTCGGAATGTTCCAGGGACGGCGCAAGGAAGCCGATGCAAAGAACAGGGATTTTCCCGTTGATGCATCAAAAATCGATGCCGTGATTCTTTCTCACGCCCACATTGATCACAGCGGTTGTCTGCCGTTGCTGGTGAAGAAAGGCTACCGCGGACCGATCTATTCCACCTTTGCCACCCGCGATTTGTGCAACTACATGCTCATGGACAGCGCATATATTCAGGAAAAGGATGCAGAATACATGGAAAAAAGAATGAAAAAGAAGGGTGGCAAGAAGCCGATGGAACCCCTGTATACCGTCGAAGACGCCCAACGCTGTCTCGGCCAGTTTTACGGCGTGGGCTACGAACGCGCTTTTGTCGTCACCGACGGCGTGGTCTGTTCTTTATACGATGCCGGACATATTCTCGGCTCATCCCAGATTCACCTCGTCGTGTATGAAAAAGAGACGAAAAAACGTTATACTTTCGCGTTTACCGGTGATCTCGGACGCAAGAACCTTCCGATTCTGCGCGACCCGCAGGTTCTCCCAAAAACCGATTACCTGATGATTGAAAGCACCTACGGCGACCGTTTCCACGAATCGATCCTCGACACCGAGAAAAGGCTTGAGGAAGTCGTCAATCGTACCGTAAAACGCGGCGGAAAAATCATTATTCCGGCTTTTTCGGTCGAACGCACCCAGGAGATCGTCTACAACCTCAACATGCTCTGGCAGAAGAAAAGAATCCCGGATCTTCCGATTTTCGTGGACAGTCCTTTGTCGGCGAATGTCACAGAAGTCTTCATGAACCATCCCGAATGTTTCGACAAGGAAACCTTCATGGAGTTCGTAAACAACCGCAAGAATCCTTTCGGTTTCGGAAAGCTTCAGTACACACATTCGGTTGAAGAGTCCAAAGCTCTCAATAATTCCAAAACCCCATGTGTTATCATTTCGGCTTCGGGAATGTGTGAAAACGGCCGTATCCTCCATCATCTGCGCAACAACATCAGCGACCCCCGAAACACCATCATGATCGTGGGATATATGGCAAAAGACACCTTGGGCCGCAAGATCGAGGATAAGCAGTCCGTGGTCAATATTTTCGGCGAACCCCACCATTTGCGAGCCGAAGTCGTCGTCATGGACGCATTCTCCGCCCACGCCGACCGCAGCGATCTTCTCGATTACATCAGCAGGGTCAAAGGCGTCAAGAAACTGTTCCTGGTTCACGGTGAAGAGGAACAGCAGGAGAAGTTCAAAGAATATCTCGGAGAAAGCGGATATAAAGACGTCACCATCAATACTCCCGGGGAAAGTTACGAGATCGGCTAGTTTTTTTCGGGGTTTTCCGGAGCGTGGCCGGGCACTCTTGAAAGCGGAACAAAATCACGGTATCATGGCTCTGCTTTCCAAACAATCTCTGACAAAGGAAGCGATTTTATTCAGTCAGTAAGCCAAAAACAGGCGGGTGTAGTATAATGGTATTATGACAGCTTTCCAAGCTGAAGACAGGGGTTCGATTCCCCTCACCCGCTCCATTGACATATTTACTAAAATATGTTATTTTAGTGATCTGTTTTTCATTTGATGGTTTATGAATGTGAAATCTTTTGTACTTGGAACAGCTCTTACTTTTAAGCGGTTGTGAGCACGCGACCCAAATATCCACTTCTCATCCACAGGGTTTTGTTCAGGATCAACACGTGCAAATGAAGGATGGTGTCGAAACTGATGCCCGACAATTGGCGAAAGAAAAAGAGCAGCATGCCGCACTGAGAGCTGAGGATGAAAAAATAAGCGATGAAATTCATGGTTTACGATTTCGTGGAAGTCATAAATTGCAGGTTTGTATGGGTGAAAACAATGATCTTTTCAAAAAAAGTTTTGCATTGCTCGAGAAAAAGGTATCCCATGAGGAAATACGTTCATGTGCTGCAAACGAGGCAGAAAAACAATCCATTGATGATTGCGTTGATGAGATTTTTTTGCGCCGTGGTTCAGTCCGCGAACTTATTGAATATTATTTGCCAATGGTTGAGGCTGAAAAAAAGGTTGTGGCTTGCGTAAAAGATGATAAGCGTTGGGATCCGGCGATAGATGATGAGGATTTTAACGGCAGTCTTAATGTTCAACATCCTGATCCTGATATTCGCGAACGTATTCAAAAATATTCGAATCTTTCCGAAAAAGGTCGCAAGATTTTTGAATATATAAGGACAAAAAAAGGAAGTGAAAAGGCCTGGAATATGCTTAGAAACTGTGATGCCCAACCTGCAATCTCTCAGTGTTCACAACAACAGGAAGAACTCCTGCAACTTTTTCGGACAAAAGGCAAAAAGCAAAATTATCTCGATTATCTTGAGCAGATGATCACATGTCAGGTTCTTGATAACGAATGTATGGAAGCGAAACGTCCCGCGAAAAGCTCTAAATAATATATTTTCGTACTTCGTTCACCAGGGAGCTCCAGGATTTAGCATAATCAAAACAAACGCATAACGTCAACGAACGGATGCGTCTGTTTTGAATAGTTCACAATTTCTTAACGTTTAATTCCAAAGATCCTGTCGCTTTCCTGCTGCATGAGTGTTTTGAATTTCATCGACAATTCAGGGTTGAAGCGTTGTTGCATTTCCGCCGGAAGATTCGGGTCGGAAGAGACGACAGGCGTCCAGTAGTTTTCGCATTCCAGCCACTGGCCGTTGGTGAATCCGTTCTGCTGGAGAACGACGTTGAAATCGATCTGCTTGTTCGGGTCCGCAGGGTCCTTGAGGTACGCCATTTCTGCGTGGACTTTGGTGTAGACCTCGAGCGTGCAGGGTTCTTTGCCGCCGCGTGCCTTGGCCTGAGCCGTCTGAAGAAGCGGCATGAATGCCATGGCCGTTTTGCCCATATCCGAAGGATCCATCATTTTTTTGGTGAAGCCGTCTTTGGCCGCGCGCCAGTCGGCGGCTGTGACGCCGTTTGCTTCGGCGATTGAATCCTGTTTTGCTTCATCCGTGACGTCGGACATCAACGCGCAAAGTTCAGCGTATTTTTCCAGGGTAACATTATTGATTGCGTCCATCGTAAAAAAAATTAAGGGGTAATGTTGACCCGCGCAGTATAAAAGTTTTTCAAGAAATTAGGCAAGCGTTTCCCTGATCAGTACGGTCACGGGTGGCCCAGGGATGCAAAAACCCACATTTAATGATACAATATAAAGAGTAGATAAAATTTTCTTATGGATGCCATTCTCCAAGCCATAAAGTCTAATCCTTATTACCTCCCCGGAGCCATTATTCTCTGTGGAATCCTTCTCGGCTGGTTTTTCCAGAAGGTCGTGAAGGTCAAGCTGAAAAAAATAAGCGAAAAGACGGCCTGGCAGGGTGATGACATCATCATCCAGGGCATCGGGCAGGCGCCGGTCCTATGGTTTTTGCTCCTGGGATTTTATGCCGCATCTTTTTCCCTCCCGTTCATCGACGGGTATGAAGATCTCGTTCGCGAGGGACTGTTTGTGGTTTTTGTGATATCGCTTTCGGTGGTTTGTTCAAGAATCTCCGTTCTCTTCATTCACGCGCACGCCAGGAAGCAAAAAGGGCTGCTTCAGTCCACTTCGATGTTCAGCGCTCTGACGAGGCTGGTCATTTACCTCCTTGGAACACTGGTAGTCCTGCAAACGTTCAATATTTCGATCCTTCCTTTCATTACCGCCCTCGGCGTTGGAGGTTTGGCGGTCGCTCTGGCCCTGCAGGAAACCCTGACCAATCTTTTTGCTGGTCTTCACATCATTGCCACGCGCAAGCTGCATCCAGGCGACTTCGTGGAACTCGACAGCGGACAGTCAGGTTTCATCCAGGATATTTCATGGCGCAATACCACGATCCAGACACTTTCCAACAACCTGATCGTCGTTCCGAACGCCAAGATGGCTTCAGCCATCCTTACGAACTACACACGTCCCCAAAACGAAATGTCGGTCCTCGTAGCGGTTTCCGTGAGTTATGACAGCGATCTTGGCCACGTGGAAAAAGTCGTCAACGATGTGGCGTCGGAAATCCTGAAAAAAGTGACCGGCGGCGTGCCGACGTTTGAACCTTTCATCCGCTACGGTGGATTCGGCGATTCGAGCATCAATTTCAACGTGATTCTGCGAGTGACCGATTACGTGAGCCAGTACCTCATCAAACACGAATTCATCAAGGCTCTTCACAAACGTTTCAAGGAAGAAGGCATTGAAATTCCGTTCCCACAAAGGGATATTCATATCAAGGAATCTTTTCAAAAAGACTAACGTGAATATTTTACGGATGAAGGCCGGGACACAGGTCATGATCGGAGCGCCGGCGCAGCCCATGGAAGCGGAGCGACTTGAAGCCCTCCGTTCTTTATTGAACGGCGAAGAGGCCATTGCTGAAGCACACCTTCCGCAGATGTTCGCCCCCGGAGCCATGAACGCTCCCGGAAAAGTGCTGGTTGTCATCCTCAAGCCGGACGCGGTCGTTGAAACCGTCATGGAGCGCCTGGACGAAGGTCTGAAAAAAATTCTCGGTGACAATGAATACCTCGACGTCCTCCCCGTCTCGCACAACAACCCACTGCTTGAGGACTTCAGAAACGTGCAGTGCAGACTGAAATAGCACCTTTTGAGGTTTGATGTCTTTACGTTGAGCTCTGCTGCGTCGTTGTCGTTGGAGCCGGTTCGACGAGTAAGAGCGAACCGTTTGTCGTGCTGTCGGATCGTATTTCGAGCGTGGAACCGGACGCGGCGGCGTCAGTGGAAGAACTGTCGGTCACTGCGGTATCCGTCGTCGATGGTTCAACGGCTTCGGTGGTTCCAACGGCAGGAGCGATTCCCGTCTCTGTCACCGAAGTAACCTCCGGAAGAGCCTCAACGGTTGTTTGCTGGGTTTCCTGTGTTTGCTGCTGTGTGACCTCCATCAAGACTTCGGGAGTATTGATTCTCAGGAGAGCGGGCTTGGAAGTTTCATTTGGTGATGGTACGGGTTTTGTTTCATCGTTATTTTTCGATTCATCTCCGATTTTTCCATTTTTTTCATTGAGATGGTTCTTCAACGTGGAAAGTATCTGCTGGCGGGATTGGATTGAAGCATTGAAATCGGTATTTATCTTGAGAGCCGTTTTGTCATTACTGTCTTTTTTCATTGAAGAGATGTCCCGGTTGAAGTTGTTTGATTGTTCATCGAAACGGACAGAAATTTCACTGCTCAGTTTGGCATCGAGCCTGTTCTCTTTGGCGAGCGTCTCGGCCTCATCCAGTCTCTTCAAAGCGAAAACGGCTTCAAGCTGGGCTTTTTGTTCCGTGGAAAAGGCAAGGGTGGTCTGAACCTTTTCAATGACGTCAACTTTGAGCGGGTATAACGCATCACCGGGTAATGCTCCCTGTGCTGCGAAGACGACCCCGGTTCCTGCAAGAACCGCTATCAGTCCTCCGACGGAAGCTGACCGGACCCATCCCATCGCACCGTGGCGGAACAGCCTTTTTTCAGCATGCAACCCGGGCGTATTGACCGCTTTTTCCATAAACCTGACCAGTTCGGCCCTGTGGCTGTCTTTTTCAGCCTGAGACAGCTGGATTTTTTGGGCGTTTTTGCCCAAATCTTTGAGGATTTTTTCTGGATCAGTCATGGTTTTTGAGAACCTTACGGAGTTGTTTGAGACTTCTGTGGATTTTGACGCGGATGGCGTTTTCGGATTCACCGAGCGATTCGGCTATTTCTTTGGGAGAAAGTTCATCAACGTATCTCATCACGATGACCGCCTGGTATTGGGGAGGGATTTTCCCAAGCTGGTCCAATATCGCCTGGGCGTCAATTTTCTCTTTCAACTGCTGGGTATTTTCCGTACCGGGCATGAACCCTTCTTCCTGCAATTTTTCAAGCGAGACAACGGAATATTTCTTATTCTTTTTGATTTCGTCGATCATCAGGTTGTGCGCCACTTTGTAGAGGAAGGCCTGAATATTTTCGACCACCTTGCCGTCTTTAACGTAAAGAAAGGTCTTGGTGAATGTTTCCTGCATCAGATCCAGCGCCTTTTCACGATCATGCATCCGGAAATAGAGATGGCGAAAAATTTTATCCGAATACTTGTCGTATGTTTTGATAAAGTCGAGGATGATGCTTTGCTTGGGCTGGTTCGTCATATAAGACGCTGCAAAAAATAGAATGTTACACTATGAAAACTGTACTGTTGCTCAGTATACTATAATAGCGAATATTCATTGAACGTTACAAAACATCCGGCGAGTTCCGAATTACAGCTTCTGGACGAGCGTCCAGGAGTCGTTGGCGACGGTTGCAACGGTTCCAAGAAGAGAAAGTCCACTATTGTTGCACAACAGTTCATAATACTCGTTCGCGGCGGTCGTTTGGAGTACGACGGTACCGGAATTTGTTGCACGGCTCGTAAATGCCGTTGTATCCACCGAGTAGGTGTCTGAAGGGATGACCGTTGTTGTCCCATCGAGGCGGATAATACAGTGGATGTTCGAAACGTTGATCGTTGAATTCGAGTGAGTGACGCTGTAGGAAACACGGTACCATCCGGCTTTGTCGAGGGTTATACGGCTGTTGTTTGTGACCGTACTATGGGTAATTCCGGTATCCTTACGGCTTTCCGTATTGAAAGGAATTGGAACAAGCGAGCCACCGCCGAGATTTGTTCCTCCGGCGCCGTCAATGAATTGCCCTACGACAAGCGGGGCAATGGCGACCCAGTTTGTGTCGTCACAGTAATAAAAATTTTTCGCTGTGGAGTCGAAGTAGAAGCGTCCAGCTGCTCCGGAATTACACGTCGGCGCCGATGATAAATTTTCTGCGCGCGCATTGTTGATCTCGTTTCCGTTGAGGAAAAGGTTCCCGCTGACGTCGACCGAACCGTTGACGGCCAAAGGATCCGAAATTTCAAATCTGGCGTTGGCCTGACTCCACTGGATGATTTTATTGAGCGTTTTTCCGAAGACGATCTGGATGTCTCCGGTATTGGTGTTGTCGTTGTCGATCACCACGGAATCGGAATCAATCGTTGCAAAATCGTCATTCTGGAAAAGAATATGCGCTTGGCATATTCTGACCATGGAAATCAGGAACAACATAGTAAATACTATTTGGGAAGCCAGTATTTTCATTGGTTTTCTGAGGAATGTTTTATATATTTATATATTACCCTATATTAGCTATATTGACAATATTATGTCTTTATTTCATTCTTTTATCATTTTTGTTTTTTACTAAAAAGCCCTTTTGTAAGCCAAAAGGACATCCTGCAACATATCTCAGCCCTCATGGAAGCATCTTTTTGAGTTCTCCGCTTTGGTACAGCTCTTCCAGGATATCCGCCCCGCCAATGAAGTTTCCCTGAATAAACACCTGGGGAAGGGTCGGCCAATCGGTGAAGTCCTTGATGGCCTCGCGCATTTGATAGTCCTCCAGAACGTTAAAACCCTGGAACGGGACCTTCAGTCCCTTGAAAATATCAGCCACAAGGGCGCTGAAGCGGCACATCGGTTGGTCAGGCGTCCCCTTCATGAAGACAAAAATCGGGTGGGTTTTGATAAGTTCCTCGATCTTCTTGTGATGGTCGCTTATCACGGTGATTTTGACGTCGGAATCCTGATCCATTGATTGGTCGTTAGAAAGTAGCTTTAAGCGGAGAGTGTTTTGATATTGATCGAATGCAGTTCTCCTGATTTCAGCAAATCCCCGAAGGAGGCATAAACCATCTTGTGCTGTTCAATAAGCGGTTTATCCTGAAACACGCCCGAGGTTACGGTCACCCTCAGATGCATGCCGTCGTCACTATCGGTGATTTCGTATTCGCCGTCAGGGAAAGATTTCTTGAGACAATCCTCCATCTGGTCGACGAGCTGCTGATTGATAGCTTGGCACATAGGTTCTTGTTAGGTCCAGGTGTGTATTGTAGCCGCAAATCCACATCGGGACAAGATTGAACGTTTCACCACAACGAGAGTTGTTTCTTTTTCCAGGTTGTTTTCGCGCTCATGGCGTGAGGTCTATTTTCGACGATATGGGCGGATATTTCGCTGATGAAGGTCGAAGGTCGGGAAGGTTTTTCGTGCCTGGTTTTCGCGCCGCTCAGGAACAGCCGTTCTTTGGCCCTGGTAAGCCCCACGTACATGAGACGCCGTTCTTCTTCCACATCGGGTTCTGATTTCTTAGGGATATAGGGCAGCGTGCCTTCCTCAAGTCCGGCAATGAACACCACCGGAAACTCCAGCCCTTTGGCCGCGTGAATGGACATGAGGGTGACGGCTTCCATGCGGGCATCGTAGGCATCATTCTCCTGCAAAAGCTTGAGTTCGTTCAGGAACAACATGATGCCATTAATGCCGGATGTTTCGTCGAACTGGGCGGCAAAGTTGATGAGGGTCAGGATGTTTTTCCAGATTTTTTCGCCTTTGTTCGTTCGGTCGTTCCATTCTGGTTCTAGATTCAACGCCTTGAGCATATTTTTGAGATTCACGGAGGGGCTTTGCTTTTCGAACGCCGCGTGGAGTTCCTGATATTTTTTTTGAAAGCCCAGATATTCGCTTGGAAGATTTTTGAAATCCAAGGCCAGGGCCAGGTGCTTCATCACGGTTTCGACTTCCTTTTCCTGGAACCATAAGGTCCCCGCGGGGCGTTGATAGGGCAGGCCCTCTTTTTTAAGCGCGGTTTCAATAAGTTTTCCCTGGATGTTGGTGCGATAGATGACGGCGATGTCAGTGAAATGGTAGTGGGTCTCGTACTCTCTGCCTGTCTTTTGATCCATGGACGTGGTGTCCGTTCCGCCGAGAAGTTTAGCGATCTCCTTGGCGATAAAAATGGCTTCGCTCAGTGGAGTCTGGCACTGTGTCAGCGTGATGCGCGGACCGGATTCTTTGACGCTGCGAAGGTTTTTATGCACGCGTCGGGTGTTGTGAACGATAAGATCTCCGGCACAATTCACAATGTCCGGCGTGGAGCGGTAGTTTTGTTCGAGGTGAAAAACTTTCGTCCCGGAAAAATCTTTCTCGAAACGGAGGAAGTGCTCAAGATCCGCCCCCCGAAAACTGTAGATGGCCTGATCCGGGTCGCCGATGGCGCAGAGTTTTGTTTGCGGTCCTGTAAGTTCTTTGATGAGCATGTATTGGGTTTCGTTTACGTCCTGGTACTCGTCGACAAAGAGATAATGGATTCTTTGGTGAAGTTCTTTTTTCAGGCTGTCGTCTTCACTGATCAGTTGAAGAGTTTTCGTGAGAATGCCGTCGAAATCGAGAGCCCCGAGGTCTTTGAGTTTTTGGTCGTACAGCGTTTTGTCTTCGCCAACGGAGTTGAAGATTTCCTGCTGTTCCTTTTGTGAAAGAAGGCGCAAATTATTAATTTTCGAACGCAGAATGCGCAATGCAAAAGAATGAAATGTCCCCGCGAAAGGGAGTTTCGTGTGCGGGGGGAGTAATTGCTGAAGTCTTTGCGTAAGCTGCTCGCCCGCCTTGCGCGTAAAGGTCATGGCGACGATATTGTTGGGATCAACGTGTTTCTCCGTGATGAGCTGAAAGATTTTTTGCGTTATCGTATGCGTTTTCCCGGTTCCCGGACCGGCGACGATGAGCAGGTGCCCGGCGTCGTATTCAACGGCCAGTTGCTGTTCGGGGTTAAGTTGAGATTGTTCCATTTTTGGGAATTAGAAGAGCGCCATCTGGTCCCGGAGCTGTTGACGATGATCGTTTTCGAACACTTTGATGATGCCGAATTTTCCATCGTAGCCGGGTTCAATGTGGATTTTCCCGGTTCGGACTCTCTTGATAGCTTCGGCGATGACGGGGCTGGAAGCGGCCTGGATTTTTTCGAGCGGAGCATCGAGCAAAATGTAAAATTCGTTGCCGAGTTTCCCAATCAGTTCCATGTACTGGAGATTCACTTTCTTTGATGCCGGTCCGACTTCCAGGACATCCGCCAGGATTTCGGGAAGCGGTACGAGGTAGCGGAACGGGATGTGCTTGGCATGGGCAAAAGGGCGGCCTTCATGCACCGTGGGGTTTTCGGTTTTTTCCTCAACGGAATCCGGGGCGCGGTCGGCAAGCGTATCAACCCTGTTCATGACGCCGATGACGAGTTTCTTGCCGCATTCTGGACAGATGCCCTCGAGTTTTTTGGTTTCCTCCGGAGTGAGAGAAACGTTGCAATCAGCGTGTCCGTCGAGATGATATTTCCCTTCTTCGGGATAGAACTCGATGGTTTCAAGGAAACGCTTGGGATCGCCTTTTTTGAGCGCATCGAGGATTTCAAAATAGGAAAGTTCACAACGGAAACGGTTGGCCTCGCGACCGAGTTTTCTTGGAGAATGGGCATCGGAATTGGAAACGAGCGTCACGTTATCCAGCTGGGAAAGACGCCAGTTCATGGCCGGATCCGAGGACAGGCCGGTTTCGATCGCGGTGATGTGGGGCGTCAGCTCCTCGAAGCATTCTTCAAGGGTGTTGAATCCGGAACTTTGCCCGAGCACCCCGAAATGCGGCGTCCAAGCATGGGCTGGGATGATCATGCAGTCGGGCGAAGCGTCGAGCGCTATTTTAACAAGTTCCTTGGCATCGAGCCCGAGGATGGGCCGGCCGTCGGCATGGAGGTTCCCGACCTTACCGAGCGCTTCGTTGATTTTCGCCGCTGCCGGAAATGAAGGTGCCGCCAGGATCATGTGGACTTTTCTGACTTTGCCGTTCTTGGAGTAGATGCAGCTGATTTCGACCGTCAGCAAAAACCGCATCCTGGTGCGGCAGGATGGAGGAATTTCCACAGTGATTTCTTCCGCGAGGTCTTTTTTGAGAGTGAACAGTCCCGGCTCGGCGTCCTCAAGCTTTTCGCGGATTTCGTTGAACCAGGCAGGATGGGTAAAGTCTCCCGTTCCTATCACCTGGATGCCTTTGATCTGTCCCCATTTGTAGAGACTCACCATGTTCATTTCCTTACTGGTGGCACGGGAATAGTGGGAATGGATGTGAAAATCGGCGATGAAATCCATCATGAAAAAAGCGGTGAAACGAACATCACCATCCTAACGGCGGACGCACCAATTTACAAATTATTGTAATAGTAGGTGACGTTCTTGAGCCAGGTATCGGGGTGGTCGTTGCCGCTGTAGATCTGGGCAAGGCGGTAGGTCGGAAAAATTTTGTAGCTTTTGGCCCAGAGCTGCTTGAAGTAGTCGTGGCTGGCCTGAATACTGTTGAAGTGAAGGAACTGCCCGTTCTTCTTGAATCCATGGCAGTTGTTGTACAGCGCGGAACCGACTTTGTCCTGGCAGTTGTGGGTTTCGGTCATGGCCACGGCCATGCTCAATTTATCGAGATCCAGACTGACGGTTTTGGTGGTCTTTTTGGCGGGAGTCGCCGGTTTGGCCGGAGTTTTGGCGGGTACAGCCGGAGGGGTTGTCGCTGGTTTCGGTGCGGGCTGGGCCGGGGCAGAGGAAGGCGCAGGGGCGTGCGTTTGAGGATTGACCTGGTGTTGATCTGTTGTCGGTTGATTTGAAATTTGAGCCTGCGTCTGTTGGATCGGTGTTGCTCCCTGGACACTTGGCGATCCAGCAAGACTTGGCTCATTTTGCTGATCTGTTTCGCTATCTGATGGAAGCACACCTGCTTCAAAAGCGCTGTCATCCACCTGGAAGCATTGTGGGACATCGGCGGGTTGCGCGGAGTTTTGCTGTTGGGTCGGAACCTTCACGTCCGAAGGAACGATTCCCGCTTCAAACACTTCCTGTTTTGCTGAACACTGCTGGTAAACCATCCCGTGGACGATGGCGGCTCCGGTGGAAAGACCGATGACAACGATCAGGATATTGGCCAGAACTCTGATCACGCTGGACTTCAGGCTTTTTTTCTCGGTTAATTGGCTTGTTTCCATCGTTCTTACGGTTAAAAAGACTTCAGATTCTTGAAAGGCGCCTATTATAAGGCATTACGTCCATTTGTCAATGCTTTCTCGAGCTTTTTTGGCTAGTAGAAAAAGAAATTTTGTATTTTTCGTGGTTTGAGTTATGATCATTTCCTTGTATTTTTATTCCATTTGTTATGCCTCAACTTCCCGACATCTCTTCTTCCGATTATGACCGTTATAAAGAACTCGTTCCCGAATTCGACCAGCCAATGAGCAAACGGGCCGCAGAGGCTTTGAACAGACTTGCGTACGGAGCGGCCGGAGAAGCGCTCCCCGAAAATGAAGTCGAACGGAACATCGCCATGTTCCAGGAGGAAATCAGAGTGAAAATCGCCCAGCTGGAGCCGAATCTTATCTGGCGGGGAAAACTGCATCCCGTCCGGGAAGGGAGAAATGAGATTTATATGGGAAGCAGCGATGCCGAATTCAAGAAAGCGCCGCGGACTGATCTGAAAACTTTTGAAGAGATTCTCGCCGATCCCACGGAACGAATGGGTTTGGATTCCGGCAACCGATTTGCAACAGCACACTGCATTGTTGTCAGCCCGAAGAGGATCAAGGATTCACTGCTGGAAAATCTGGGGCTCACGGAGTTCCTTCCTCCGAAAAGGACAAAAAAAGATGAGAAACAGGCGTATCGCGCCCAAGCCATCCCGGCGATCAAGGAGATGCTTGAGCACCTGGATACTTTCGCGCTTTCCCATGAACAGGACCGTTCCAGCCTCCGTTACTTCCGCCTCTTCCGCATCAATGCCGGGAAAAATCTGGGGAAAGTTCTCGGGACCCAGGTCATCGGCAAACAAAAGACGCTTTTCCTCACCGACCTCCATGGCGCGCACAGGAGGATCGACCATATTTACGACGGGTATGATCAGGAGATCGCCGTACTCCAACAAATCCAGGACGGCGTGCGAGACGTGGACGTGAAGTTGAGCCGGGAGTGGAAACAGACGAAAGACGAAGGAAAAGTCGAAGAGGTGAAACAGCAGCTTCTGGCGCTGGTTGACCAGCTTCAGTTCGTAACGAACGAACACAAACAAAAGATGCGAGATCAGATCCGCGGGGCCGTGAATCTTGAATCAGTGTACACGCTTCCTGAAAAACGAAAGATGATCAAAGGCGTCAGTACCGTCGTCCGTCCGGCGAAAACGGTGGTTGCCCTGAACCCCGGTGCTGCACGCGCCAGGATCAACACTTCACCGCTGCATGTCGGCAGGCGCATCGCCGAAATCGCGGCCATCAAGAGCTACCTTGCCAAGGACCAGACCCGCATCAAGACTTTTATCGAAGCGCAAAGCCAGCCTTTCGATGAATTCCACAAGACGGTGGAGGAGATGCATGCAAAACTGAATATTTTACAGCAGGACCGGCCGATGACGCCGGCCGAACGTCTGCGGGCCATCAACAATCTGGAAAGGTTCCGCAACAAGTGTTCTTTTTCGACGTCGCCGATCATGTTCTTCGAACCGTACCAGACGTTCGCCCAGGTGATGGTCGAATACATCGACAGAACGGTTGAGGCTTTGCGGAAAGACGAGACACCGGAAAATCGCAAAGAAGCGGCAGAAGAGTTTACCAAAGTTTATCTTGTGACGAAGATCCAGCGTTTTCACTCGCAGATGCAGGCTCTTTATGATGAGTTCCTAAGCGGAGGCAAGGTCCCCGACTTTGACAAGTTCCTCGAAAAACTCGGAGCGATTGATCTTGTTCTGTACAGGAAAGACATTGCCCCACAGGTCAAAACTGCTGAATTTGATCCCGTCTTCGGAGAACTCTACCATCTTATCAACAGTGTGCGTTCTCGCGCTAAAAAAGCGAAAGAAATTGTGAATACCGCTCCGGAAAGCGAAGAGATCAAAATCCTGACGAACTTCATCTACGAACGCATCAGGAGTTTTGATTTCGCAACATTGATGGGCAAGATCTCAGTGCAGGATGGGGCCGTTCTGGACAACCTCGAAGGCACTTCCGGGGACAGCCTTTAACTGATTGAGATCATTATCGTCCCAGCGCGGGTCGGCGGCACCGGTGATATACCAGTTGCTGCCGTTGTCGGCGACGATCATGCCATACTTTTTAAGCGTTTCGGCGATAACTCGGGATTCGCCGGTCAAATTTGAAATGTCGTAATCCGCTTTGAGACGGAGCCTGAGTCCCATGGGCGGAAGGTTCGGATCCGTGGAGCTGCTGGCGGCGTGGGTGGCCGGGTGAATGTACCCTTTCTGGCTCTTGCTGACTGTGAAACGGATGGCGTGGTTGACGGAGCCGGCAGCGACTTCATCGAAGCGGACGAGTCCGGCAAACACGGGCAGGCCCGCAGCGTCCGCGGAGGTCCAGCCGTCGGGACGGAGCGTGTCGGTGAGCAGATCGAACGTTGCCGCTGAACCGGCGTTCCAGCCTCCCTGAACTTTTTGCGCTGACCAGAGTTCGTAGAGTTTGCAGTTGTCCTGGTCTACCACGAGCACGTGGGCGTCGCTGCCGTTTTCGATTTTGGCGTTGTCGGGAATCGGATACGGTCCCGGGTCGCTTTCGTCAGCGTAATCGATGGTGAGCAGCGGCACCAGAGGCTGATCTTTGCCGACCACATTGTAAGGAATTCCATACTCCCCGTTTCCTCCAAAATCAGGATGAAGATGTCCGCTTGCCCCGATGCTTGCGATGTAGCTGTCTGAATTCGGATCGACGGGGTAGCCAGAGATATCGGTATTCCACGGATTGTCGGCCGGGAACACCGGGCAGTTGCCGATCATGGGGGCGGATCCGGATGCCGTGACCGTCGTTCCGCCGAGTTTGGCGTAATCCATGGAATCTTTATAAGTGATGCCGGCTTTGAGACGGTAGATCATTTCGACCATTTCGCCGCGCGTTATTTTCTGGTCGAAGCCGGTGATGGTCGTTGGAATGGCGTTGAGGCCCGCGAGAGTGTCGACGTACGGCTTGTACCAGACCGCTCCGGGTGAAGTCTGGTAGCCGAATCCGTTGACGATGACTTTGGCGGCTTCGGCAAAATTGATGTCATTTGCGGGCTGGAAGGTTCCGTCGGGATAACCTGAAATAATGCCGGAAGCGTACGCCTTGCGCAGATAGGGAATGTACCACTGGCCTGATTCAACATCATTGAACGGCACGCTCATCAACGAATAGATATCGAAGTTTGACGGATCCTTCGAGGGATCGTATCCGCTTATTGCTCCGACGATGATTTTGGTGAACTCGGCACGGTTGACGTTGTTCTGCGCTTTGAAGGTTCCGTCGGGATAGCCGCTGACAATGTTGTTGTTCTGGGCGAAGACGATGGCGTCGTAGTCGGGGTCGGACGAGGTCACGTCGGTGAAAGCGGCGAATACGGGTTGTGCCAGAGCAAGTGTTATCGCAGCTACGGCAATGGCAGCGTTGAGAAATTTTGATTTCATGTGAGAAAAAAAATAAAATTTAAGACAGGTTGATCGTCAGTTTTCCATGCAGGATGTCCTGGCGTTCGGCTTCACTTTCGTAGTCGCCGTAGGTGACGAAACGCTGCAAAAAAGCAGCGCGTTCATCCGGGTTCATCATGCGGATCTGACTGTGATCGATTTTTACGGGCAGGAAATAGATCTGCAACTGGTCATTGCTGACGATGATCGCAGTACTCAGACCCTCCTGGGTGTCCGGAGAAAAATACTGGTCGAACACCGCATTCCCGAGCGAATAAAAAATGGGGCGATTCTTGTACGTTTCAAAGGTTTCCACCACGTGGGGGTGACATCCGATGACTGCCACGGCTCCGGCGTCGATGAATTCATGGGCCAACTGCTGCTGACGGGCGTTTGGTTTGTGCTGGTACTCAATGCCCCAGTGCATGAAAGGAATAACTTTGTAGCCTTGTGCAGTGAGCTCCTTGATTTTGGCGACGGCTTTGGCGTCGTCAATTTTGTAGACCACCTCTTCAAGCCCGAGGAAAACGATTTTTTGGCCGCCTGAGCTTTGACCTTGAACATCGAAAGTTGCCACGCTGCGGTCGTCGATCTGTCGCGGATCGCCAAAGGCTTGTATTCCCGTGGGCGCAAGGAGATCAAAGGTATCGTTAAAGCCGGATACTCCCATATCCATGGCGTGATTGTTGGCCTGGCTCAATGCGTCAAAAAAATACTTTTTCAACAGGGGCACGATATCGGGATTGAAACGGAAGGCGATGCTCTTGCTTGTTAACGCTCTTTTTTTGGCGATGGGACCTTCCAGATTGGCCACCAGGATGTCGTTGCTCTTCATATAGGTGAGATCCATGTTTTCGAACGGATAGTCCATGGAATGGCTGTCCATAAGGCTGCGTACCAGCCTGTCGAACATGAAATCCCCGAACGCCACGACAAAAGCGCTGCGGGTCTGCACGACCGATCCGTCCATGGAAAGGTCGATGAAACTTCCCGTTTGCGGATCCATGAACTGGTTGATGAAACGCTGGGCTTTCCTTTTGAAAAGATATCTTTCCAGGACGTCGACGCTTACGGTGTCGTTGAGCGGGAGCGTGTCGTATTTGGAGCTGTCGAAGTTTTCCAGAACGTCTTCGGTGAACTTCAGCTGAAAATCTGCGATGGTCGGGTCTACGGACGTTTTTGGAACGGTCTGGGCGATGACCAGCGTGTCTTCAGGCAGTGAGACGGTGAGCCATTCCGCCAATTTTTCGTCATCGGCGGCCGTGGCGTCGCTGCTTATAAAAACGGGAAGAAAGGTCGCGTCGGGAAAACTTCTGGCGACAAAAGGGGCCACGATACCCGGCCAGGCTTCCCTTTCCGCGACTTTGGCAGTGGTGGCATCATTGGCAAAGATTTGAGCGGCGGCGGCTTTTTGAAGAACGTCTTCCGGTGGCGAGAGCAGGCCAAAAGGTGTTTTATAGGCGTCGTTACCGACGGCAGCCGACGGAGGGAAATTATCTGTCTGACCTTGATCGATATTTGGATCGATATTGGCCGATTCCAACACGACGATCGTTGAATAATGCTGGTTCTGGACAAGGCTCTGGAAAAATCCGGCGATCTCTTCCTTGTTCTTGAGATTCGCTCCAAGGATCGCTCCCCTTACGGGGTTTTCACGAGGGAAATAGGTTTTTGCCTTATCGTACGCTTCATCGTACAAAGGTTTCTGCCCGGGCATGGACTGGAGAATTTGCGGAGGCTGGTGGTTCGACTGTCCGTTTAACCGGGTCAGCCCTTCTCCGGTATCCAGCGCGTTTGTTCCCAACAGATCGGCATTGAGGGAGTTTTGGTTTGAAGCGCATCCGGACAGGATCAGCACGAGCAAGCCGAAAGCCAAAACTTTTGATGGAATGTTTTTGAACAAGGCACTTGAGAGTTTATGTGGACATCATTGTATCACAAAAAGCGGTCCCAGGCCTGGGACCGCTTTCGTTTTTCTCAAGTATGCTCACACCAGCTTTGATGGCGGGCGGAATTGATAAGGTTCCGCTTCCTTATTGAGTGATCTTGGTATCCCATTTTTCAATGGTCTTCGCAATGATCTTTGCTGCTTCAGCGCGGGTGATCGGGCGGTTTGGATCGAAGTTCCCGTTGCCGATACCCTGGACAACGCCGAGTTGGTGAGCCTGTTCGATCCATCCGGTGCTCCATCCGCTGACGTCATTGAAGAATGACTTGCTGACAGAGAGCGGTCCGTAACCGTAAGCGGCAAGAATGACCTTGGTCGCTTCGGCGCGGGTGATGGACTGGTTCGGGGCAAACGTGGTTGAACTGTAGCCCTGGACAATGTGGCGATCCCATGCCGGGCGGATCCAAGATCCCTGCCACATATCGAGGTCCATAAACGGACTTCCGCAGTCTGCATCGTAGCAGCCGGGATTTGGCTGAATACCTGCAGCGTAGAGTGCCATCTTGGTCAATTCGGCGCGGGTAATACTCTGATCCGGGCGGAATGATCCATCCTGGTAGCCTTCGAGGATACAAAGATCATAAAGGCGGCGGATGTAGATTTCTGCCCAGTGACCGTCAATATCGCTCGGATAGAGGTGGTCGTTGCAGAGGCTGTGACCAGGTTGGCTTGGAACGGTCTGCGGAGTTTCCTTCTCGCAAGGAGAATAGATGTCGCAAACGACTCCTGCCGGAGGCTGGTTGGCCGGATTTACGGTGCCTGTTCCTCCGTTGCTTCCGTCGCAAGGGCTGTAGACATCACAATAGTGACTGCCAACAGGGTTGGTCTGATGGGTGGCGGAACCATCGGTGTTTCCGGTGGAGCCGTTTGACCCGTTGTTACAACCTGTGCCGTAAACGGCGCAAGGGTCGTTGACCGGGTTGGTGGTGTTACCGGTAGAACCGGTATTGCCGGTGTTCCCGTTGACATTGCCGCATCCGTAGATGTCGCAATATTGAGTAGTGTTGACGGGATTGGTTTGGTTCGTGGACGAGCCACTTGAACCGCTGGACGAATCCGTCGTCGCCCATGCCCCCGCAATGGAGACTTGCGTCATCAGGGCCGTACTAAGGGCCGCGATGGCAACGATTCTCTTGAGCTGTGTAAGCATAAGAAAAAGAGAAAAAATGTTATAAAGGTAGTGTTTATATCATATACTTTCTAATATGTCAATACTGTTTCATAAAAAACTTCTTCATTGCCGGTTTAGCTTAACCCACAAGGAAGCGCAATATTACAACTTTTTGGAACTTTATGGCTTAATAATGGTATTTTTTGCCGCTCAGAATAGTAAATGCCCGGTAGATTTGCTCAAGCAGAATGGTTCGGATCATCTCGTGGGTGAAGGTCATGGGTGAAAAGGAAAGTTTCAACTGGGCCTTTTTGAGGATCTGGTCGGCCAGGCCGAAGGGGCCTCCGATCATAAAGGTGATGTTTGCGCCCTCAAAATCCTTCTTCTTTTGGATAAAACCCGCGAACTCTTTGGAGGTCATGGTTTTTCCGTGCTCGTCGAGAGCGATGAGAAAAGTATCTTTTGGGATATGTTTCTGGAGTTCCAGCGCCTCTTTCTGCTTTGCGACGCTGCGGGTGGATTCGTTCTGGTCGTAGGGGGCCGAAGACTCCTTGATCGTGATGATTTTGAGATCGGCAAAAGGTTTGAGTCTTTTGATGTACTCCTCTTCCGCTTCCTTGAAGTAGGACTGCTTGGTTTTTCCGATCTGGAGGATGGTGATTTTCATGCGTGCATTGTAGCACAGGCGGTTGGATTGAGCCCCTGGGCGGGGAGTGCTATACTCGCGTTGTCCCTAACTTTCATATTATGGCTTCTGAATCATCTTTTGACATTGTTTCCGACTTCGACATGCAGGAACTGCGTAATGCGGTGGATCAGGTGAAACGTGAAATTCTCACCCGTTACGATTTCAAGGGTGTGAATGCGGAGGTGACGTTGAACGAAGATGACATCGTCGTGACGGCCCCTGACTCCATGAAACTCAAAGCCATCCATGACATGCTGCTGCAGAAAGTCGTCAACCGCAAGCTTTCACCGAAAATCCTTGATACGACGAACAAACCCGAAGAGGCTTCCGGAATGACTTTGCGCCAGGTCATCAAACTCGTGAAAGCGCTGAATCAGGATACCTGCAAGCAGATCACCAAATTCCTCAAAGAGAAATTCCCGAAGGTAAAAGCTTCCATTCAGGGAGACACCGTGCGGGTTTCATCAAAGAGCAGGGATGAACTGCAGGCAGTCATCGGAGCCCTGCGGCAGGAAGTCTCGATCAAAGCTCCGTTGAAATTCACCAACTATCGTTAATACTTTTCAAATGGCCGGGGTTTCATCAAAAGTACCGGACGGCATTGTTCGCAAGGATGATGTTCTTGAGCTTACCATCGAGAGCCTCGCTTTCGGCGGCGAAGGCGTGGCGCGGGTCCAGAGCGGTGAAAAACCGCTGGTGGTTTTTGTGGAAGACGTGGTTCCGGGCGACGTCGTACTCGTGAAAATCGGCACCAAAAAGAGGAATTTTGCCCGCGGCTTCGTGCAAAAGATTCTCAAGCCTTCGCCGGACAGGATTCAGCCGAGGTGCCGGCACTTCGGGCCAGCGAATGAAGGCGGCTGCGGGGGCTGCACCTGGCAGTTTTTGAGCGGAGAGAAACAACGAAGCGTCAAGGAGCAGCAGGTCCGTGATGCCTTAAAGAGAATCGCCGGGGTTGGGGCCGCCAAGGAGGCCGGCGCCCCGGGTGAGGGAGTTAAAAACGTCGTGCTTCCGATTGTGGGCGGCGCGCCCTGGTACTACCGCAACAAAATGGAATACAGCTTCAGCAGGACTCCGGAAGGAGTTCTTGGTTTGGGACTTCACGTGAAGCGCCGCCATTATGACGTCATTGAGCTCAAGGAGTGCTTTCTGCTTGAACCTTTTGCCGGCAAACTCGTCAGTTTCGTTCGCGAATTTTTCAAAGATTTTGACGCAAACCGGGGCTTTGACCCTGATCTGACGCTCAAATCTTTTACCGTTCGTGTTGGCAAAAATACCGGACAGGCCATGATGATCCTGACCGCTGAAAACGGTGAAGAAAATTTCACGACGTTGTTCCGGGAAAAGCTGACGGCATTTTGCGGGGAGGAAAAAATACCGCTGCACTCGCTGTACTTTCTCCACACCACCAATCGCAAAGGGGAAAGAAACCGCACGGTAGAAAAGCTGCTCCACGGGACAGAAACGATTCAGGAAGAGCTTCAACTCCCCGACGGGAAAAAACTGCGGTTCGAAATTTCTCCCCTGGCGTTCTTCCAGCCGAACACCAAAATGGCCGAAGTTTTATACGCAAAAACTTTGGAAGCCGCACAGCTGACGGGAAAGGAAACTGTTTTTGACCTCTATTGCGGCACGGGCACGATCGGCCTTTTCTGCTCATCCAAAGCCGTAAAAGTCTATGGCATCGAAATGACGCCAAGTGCCGTCGAAAACGCCAAGGCCAACGCCGCGCTCAACGGCATCGGGAATACCGAATTCATGAAGGGTGACGTCCAGGAGATTTTGCCAACGTTCAAGAACGATCCGGATGTCGTGATCGTCGACCCTCCGCGGAACGGGCTTGCACCGAAAGTTGTTGAGAGCGTGGCTTCCTTCGGAGCGAAAAGGATCGTTTACGTTTCCTGCAATCCGGCTTCACTAGCGAGAGACTCCGCCCTGTTCATTCAAAAAGGATACCGGCTGGAGTATGTCCAGCCCGTGGACCAGTTTCCCCAAACGTATCACATCGAGAACGTGGCTTTGTTCACGAAAATTCATTGATACAAAAAAGAGCCCCGGTTCGCGGAGCCCTTTTTAATTTCAGAACGATTATCCTTCTATCTTCGTTTGAAGTTCTCAGGCAGTTTTGAACCTTTGACGAGTGCTGCAAACGCGCCGAGCATGATGTAGAAGAACACCAATGTTGCGAGTTTGTTGAGGAGGATATAGTACGAAACGATGCCTCCGGTGACATCAAAAAGCGGTAACGGCGCTTTGCCGAAGAACGCCCAGATGTACATGGCGATGTTGAGTAAAAAGGTGAGAATGAGCAGCCATCCGACGATGGTGCACAAACCCATCATGAGCTTTTTGTTGAAAAGCATAAACAAGTAAGGTTAAAAAATATTTGTTTTCTGACTGTGAATTATAGAAGATGAGCCCAGGTTTGGCAAATATCGACGCGAATATTGGTATTATTTTTTTGCGGGCTTTTTCTTTTCACCGTTGATTGCTGCAATTTCTTTCTTGATGGTTTTCAACCATTCCAGCGCCGCTTTTTTGGTTTTGAGTTCTCCGCCGAGCTGTTTTTCACGGACCTTCTGGAGGACGAAGCCGATCTTTTTCCCGGGCTTGAGCTTGAGCGCTTTCATGACGTCGTCACCGTCGATGAGCGGCATGGGAAGCACCGGCGTGCTGCTGATGTCTTTGTGATACAACTGCGCGATCTTGTCGATGACTTCGGTGTGCGGCGGCGTCGTGCCGCGAGCGTCCGCGTAGAAAAGTTCGAGCAGGTTTTTGAAATAGAGTTTGTGGAACCACACCAGCCGCCGCCCTTTGGGCATCGTGAGCAAGGGCATGACCATCATGTGGTGCTCAATAAGCCAGCCGACCTCTTCGATCATTCTTCGGTCAAAACGGAGACGGTTTAGAATCCGGTACGCGATGTCGCGGGATTCGCGGTCGTGGGTATCAAATCGGATTCTTTCGGCAAGTTTAAATGTTTCAGGTTTGCCAACATCGTGGAGCAGTGTGGCCCAGCGCAGGGCCAGCGGCGCATCTTCGGGCAATGCTTTAAGCGAATCCATGGCGTGAGTCCAGACGTCCCCTTCCTTGTGGTATTTATACGGCTGGGCCACGCCTTTCATTTTCTGGATCTCGGGCAGGATAATCTTGAGGATGCCGGTGTCTTCCATATCCTGAAACGCGTTCACGGCAAAGGGACTGATGATAATTTTATTAAGTTCATCCCGGATGCGTTCGTTGGAGACTTTATCTATAAGCACCGAAGCGTGTTTGACGATGGCTTCATAAGTTTCGGGTTCGTATTGAAAATCGAGCGTGTTCTTGAGACGGATGGCTCTGAGGATTCTCAAATGATCTTCCATGATGCGCTCCGATGGCTTGCCGATAAAGCGGATCAAACGGGCTTCCAGGTCTTTCTGCCCGCCCACGTAATCGAGGACTTTGTCTTTGAGCGGATCGTAAAACATGCCGTTGATGGTGAAATCGCGGCGTTTGGCGTCTTCCTTGGCGTTGGTAAAAATGACGGCGTCGGGGCGGCGGCCGTCGGTATAACCGGCATCCGAACGAAAAGTGGCGACCTCGAAATGATGGCCATTTGATATGGCAAGTATGACCCCGAACTCCTTGCCGATGGGGATGGTGTGGTCGAGGGTGGCTTCGATTTCTTCCGGTTTGGCGCTGGTGACAATGTCGAAATCCTTGGGCTTGATACCCAGGAGCATGTCGCGGACGCAGCCGCCGGCCCAATACGCTTCGTAGCCCGCTTTCCTGAGCTTCTCGATGATCTGAATGGAAGTGAGCTGCATCATGCTTGTATTGTAGCATTGAACAGGGATAACAAAAACCGCCGAAGAAGTCTTCAGCGGTCTTCAAACTCTTGTTTCGTTTTTAATGCGCAGCCGCAGGGCCGCGGGAATTGGCGTCCACTTTGTCGAGCTTCACGTTGGGAAGCATGAACGACACGAGGAATCCCATAAAGGCAAAGATCATGGCGTAGGTCACCGAGGTTTTGTTGGCGTCGGTGATGGCCTGTTCGCCGATGTTGTGGATATCCTGCTGGATGGACTGCGGGAGTTTCATCTTGACCTGCGGCCCGCCGCCGAATTCGATAGTGGCGGTTTCTGCAGAGATGGTCTCTTCAAGATAGGGTTTGAGAATGTTGGGAATATGCTGGTTGTTCTGGATTCCTGTGGTGATGTTCGTTGCCAGGGCCGTAAGCATGGCGGCGCCAATAATGGCCGAACCGAAGGATGATCCGATCTGACGAAGAGTGCTGTTCACTCCGGAAGCTTCACCGGCTTCGCTTACCGGCACTGCCGAAAGCGAAAGGTTGCTGACCTGGGCCATAATGAGCCCCATGCCCATGCCGTAGATGGCAAGGCCGGGCGCGAAATTCCATGCGGTTGCGTCAACACTGAAGCTCTGCTGGAGTACGAACATGGCGACGATATCGAGCAGTAAACCGGCCTGCACCAACCGTTTCGGCGTCACTTTTTTACTGATGAAGGCCGACAGCGGCGCGGCAATGAGCAGCGACAATGAAAGCGGTAACAGTGCGAGTCCGGTATTGAAAGCATCCAGACCGCGGACGGATTGGAGAAACACCGGGATGGCAAAGATGATACCAGCCTGCCCGAGCGACATGATGGTCGTGGTGAGCATTCCCGAGCTGAATTGGCGGTTCTTGAAAATTTTCATGGAAACGAGCGGTTTTTTCTTTCTGCTTTCAACGTAGAGTTCCCATCCTACGAACAATGCAAGGAAGAGAACGCCGAGGCCGATGGCGAACGGTGTGACTGAAATGCCCCAGAAATCAAAGGTCTGGCCGAAAATACTGAAGGGCATGGTTGCCTTCCACCATCCGTAGGTCGCGGCTTCGATCACACCGAAGACCACGGAAAGCAGTCCAACGGAGGATAGTGCGACGCCGCCCCAGTCGAGGGAAGGTTTTTCCCTGGAAGCCTGGTCGTTTTTAATCAAGAACGATCCGAAGAGCAGGATGATCGTAACAAAAACATTGGTGCGGAAGCCCCAGCGCCAGCTGAAGTTACTGGCCAAAAATCCTCCTAAAATCGGGCCGATGGCCGCGGCCCCGGCTGCGACGCCGCCCCACACGCCAAAGGCGATGGCACGGTCACGACCGCTGAAGTTTGAAATGAGCAGGGAAGATGTCGCCGGCATCATGAGGGCGGCTCCGATCCCTTCGATCAAAGATTCTCCTATCAGGAGCATCGGGAAACTCGTGCTTATGGAAGCGACGAATGAACCTACGGCAAAGATGGCCGCTCCGAGCATGAACATTTTTTTCTTGCCGAAAATATCGCCGAGGCGCCCGCCGGTAACGGTGAGGGCGGCCAGGGTCAGCGAGTAGGCAGAAATGACCCACTGAAGGCTGATGATATCGGTATTGAGGTCGCGAATGATATTGCCCAGCGACACATTGAGAAGGGTGGTATCAATCACGATAATGGCCAGCGCAAGGCTCATCACGAGCAGGCTCGCCCATTTGGCCAGGAAAGATTTTTTCCCGGTTTTCTCGAGGGAAACGGCCGGGGTTTGGAGCATATCCGCTGTTCCGTTGAAAATTTCTCCGGAATCCATCGTCGTTGCTGATTCGTTGATCTGTTGCATGGTTTTAAAGTAATTATTTATGAATGATTGGCGTGAGCTTCTTCGAGTTTTCCGATGATCTTCCTGTTGATGGCGATCAAGGCCTCGAGTTCCCGGTCACTGAGGACAGAAAACGTTTCCATGATCTGTTCGGTATGTTCGTTCTTGAAAATATCGAACCGTTTTTTCCCGGTTTCCGAAAACGCGACGTGAACGATCCTGCGGTCTTTTTGATCCTGTTTTCTTTCCACGAAGCCGGTCATGACCATGCCTTCGATGATCTGCGTAGCCGCACTGCTGGTTATGCCCATTTTGGAGGCAATATCCTTCACAGTGAGTTCACGGCCGTGATGGAGCGCGTAGAGAATATGGACCTGTGAACGGCTCAATCCGTATTTCTGGAAAAGTCCGCCTTTCCTCGTTCCGATGGCCTTTTGTACGGCGATAAAGCCTTCGACCATCTGCTGGGTTTTCTGTTTGCGTGATGTTTTCATGAGCACGTTTTGTAAAATATGTTAGAACCTAAATATATTAGTAACTAATCTATTTGTCAAGACGAAAAACACACCATTCCTCAAAATAACCGCCGAGCCTCGGGAAAGCGCCTTTTGCATGATGTCTGAAAAACTAGATCTGAATTTTGGAAAAAAGATAGCTGCCGACGGCCACGATACCGAGGGCGATGAGCCCCAGCATGGCAGCATCCGTCCACATGCCGAAATGGGAACTTGCAATCAGAGCTCCGCGCAATCCGTCCACTCCGTAGGTCAGAGGATCGGCACTGGCAATGACAGCAATCGGTTCGGGAAGGTTCTGGAGCGGGAACAGGGCGCCGGAGAGGAAAAACGTCGGCATGACGAGGAAATTCATGATCAACTGAAAACCCTGCATATCTTCAAGCAGCGAGGCAATGGCAGTGCCGAGCGCGGTAAAAAGAACGGCGATAAGGAACATGAAGACGAGCGCGACCGGGATCATGGCGAGACTCACCGGCCTGAAACCGAAGATCGTCGCGAGAATGAGCACGATGCAGCCCTGGAGCATGGCAACGGTCGCGCCTCCGAGGGTTCTGCCGATCATGATATTAAAACGGGAGACCGGCGCCACGAGCGTCTCCTTCAAAAATCCGAACTGGCGGTCCCAGATAATTTCGATGCCCGTGAAGACCGCGGTAAAAAGGATACCCATGCAGATGACGCCCGGTGCAAGAAACTGGAGATAGTCTCCCCCACCGGCTTTCTCGTAGATGGGGCCGAAGCCGAAGCCCAGCGCCACGAGGAACAAAATCGGCTGCCCCAGCGACCCGATCATGCGGGCCCTGGAACGGAAGTAGCGTTTGATCTGCCTCAGCCAAAGGATATAAATAGTGCTCATAGGTTCGGGTTATCTGTCGGGTGACGGTTTATCGTCTGTTGCCGTGAAACATTTTTCTGCGGTCGCGCATGCGATCGGTACCGCTGGCATCTTCATCGCGGATGTTTTTGCCCGTGATCGATAAAAAGGCGTCTTCAAGAGAGGTCGTATTCGTCTTTTTCTTGAGTTCGCTGGAAAGTCCGGACACCATGATTTTTCCGTGGTCGATGATGGCGATCCTGTTGGCCGCACGGTCGGCTTCCTCCATGTAGTGCGTGGTGAAGAACACCGTCATTTTCTCTTTGGCGTTGAGATCCTTGATGTAGTTCCAGATATGGTTGCGCGTCTGGGGATCCAGCCCGAGGGTGGGTTCATCGAGAAAAAGAATTTTGGGGTGGTGGATCAATCCACGGGCTATTTCCAACCTGCGCTTCATGCCTCCGGAAAACTCTTTGACGAGGTGGTCTTTGCGTTCCCAGAGCTCCACAAATTTCATGAGATGTTCGATGCGCTGTTTGAGCAGCTTTTTGGGCACTCTGTAGAGGACGCCGTGGAACTGCATGTTTTCGTACGCCGTGAGTTCGTCGTCCAGACTGGGATCCTGAAAAACGATGCCGAAAGAATGACGGGCGGCATCCTGATCTTTGACCGGATCGACCCCGTTGATCTCGATCTTGCCTTCCGTCGGTTTGAGCAGGGTGGTGAGCATCTTGATGGTGGTCGTCTTTCCCGCGCCGTTCGGCCCAAGAAATGCAAAAATCTCCCCCTTGTCCACATTGAAGGTAATATGGTCCACGGCGGTAAAATCTTTGAATTTCTTCGTCAGTCCTTCAACATTGATCACGATTTTTCACAAAAAAGATTCGTTTGTGAGTATACCCTCCGGCTTTTCAAATGAAAAGGAACATGGCAATGAAAGTTTGCCATCTGTTTCATGGGATGATATACACTTCAATTAAATATTACCGACCATCATGATCAACGAATTTCGTCGCGCCAACATGGAGAACTCTTTCAACTTTGAAAGACACCTTCAGACGCGGGAAGATGATATCATCTTCCGAGTATTCGCTGACGGTTTGCATCAGAATCTTTTTAAAACACGAAGGGCACTGCAGTCTCTGTTTGATTTCCTTGAACTTATTCCCATGGGGAACAAAAAGATCGACAATGAAAAATTATCCGTGCCCTACAGAAATGAAAAAAGACAGCAGATCAATGATTTGGTTTCTTTCTTTATCGGAGTTCAACGAGCTGTTTCGGCCGTTATCAAAGGGAGCTTTCTTTTAAGCGAAGTGGGAGCCGGACCGAGACCCACCGCCGAGGATATTCTCCAAAACGCCGATGCAATGAACGAAGAAGCGAAAAAACTTGTGGTTTTTTGCCAATCACACGAAATCTCCCCTTTTGAACCTGATTTTTTACGCAGCGTGCTGACGACCCTGGGACTTGAAGGCTTCAAGCAGCTTGTGGAAAACGAGGAATTTGCAGTCCTGCGCCAAAATCCCGATCTTTTCCGGCAGGCCATGATGCATCAGCAAGGCGATCCCGTCGCTTTTTTGATGAGTAAAGTGCGTTCTGTGAACGAAGGCATCGTTGAACTTGCCGCCGCGGGTGAATTCTGTGATCTTGAGCAGACTAACCCGGGAATTTTCGCTTACGCAATCCTCCACTACAAAAATGCCAGAACTTCCCGCGGGAAACATTTCAGCAACGCCAAGGATTATCTTCTTTTTTTAAAGCAGGAAAAGGAAAAAGCAAAAGCGAAACTGAAGAAAAAAGGAAAACGGAAACGTTTTGAAAAAGAGGTGTATTGATTATGGTACACTGCGGCCATGAAAATCCTCGGCATTGAAACATCCTGTGACGAAACATCCGCGGCCGTTGTGGAAGACGGCGTGCGGGTTTTGAGCAACGTGATTTTTTCGCAGATTCCACTGCATGCGCAAACCGGCGGCGTAGTTCCCGAGGTGGCCGCGCGTGAACACGTGGTGAACATCGTTCCGGTCATCGACGAGGCGGTCCGGGTTGCGGCAAAAAATTTACGGGTAAAAAAAAGCTGGCGAGGACGTGCGGGCGGACCTGAAAGAAATTTCACGCTTGAGGATATCGACGCCATTGCGGTGACCCAGGGGCCGGGGCTGTTGAGTTCGCTCGTCATCGGGACGACCGCGGCTTCGACGCTGGCCGCCGTGCTGGGAAAACCCCTCATCGGTGTGAACCACATTGCCGGGCATATCTACGCCAACTGGCTGAATCCGGTGGGTGTGCTGGGAGATAAAAAAGGGCCAGGCGGCGGATTGATGAACGATCAAAAAGTTTGGCGCGACTTCAACCATGTGGCATTTCCGTGCGTTGTTTTGACGGCGTCCGGCGGCCACAATGAACTGGTACTTATGAAAGGCCACGACCGTTTTGAGTTGATCGGCGAAACGCTGGACGACGCCGCGGGCGAGGCTTTCGATAAAGTGGCCAGACTTTTAGGCATGGGATACCCCGGAGGTCCCCAGATCGCCCGTGCGGCGCATGCCGGAAACGCTTTACGCTACGCTTTTCCCAAAGCCTACATGGGAGAAAACAACTTTGACTTCAGTTTTTCCGGACTTAAAACTTCTATGCTTAATTTTATCCGTGAAGAACACCGCGTGAACGGCGTGTTAAGCGAAGAGTTCATCGCCGACTGTGCCGCGTCCTTCCAGGAAGCGGTGTGCGGGGTTTTATCGGACAAACTCCTCCGGGCCTCCCAAAAATACAAAGCAAAAACTGTCATCATTTCCGGTGGAGTTTCCGCGAACCAGCGGCTTCGTTCGATGATCGAGGAAAAAATAAAGAAAGGTTATTTTCATGATCCCAAAGGACGAAAAGTCGCTTTGAAGCACAAACCCGCGTTCGACTTTCCGGCTGACAACTCTTTCTGTACCGACAATGCCGCCATGATCGCGGGAGCGGCTTTTTTTCATATTCAAAGACTTGGCTTACAAAAATCTTCGGCTCCTCTTGTGCTCGGGGATCCTTCACTGCCACTTTATTCACGCCGCTGATTTTATTTTTTAAAGGAACGGAGCCGTTTTAGCCCTTGTATAAAGGGATTTTTATGCTATACTCCTTGGTGTTTCTCATCAATTTTTCATAACTATGAACAGCAAGAAACTGAACGTCGTTGACGATGAAGAAGAAGGCTCTTCCACGGGACCATTGGCTCCCCCATACCAGACACCGAAAGGGGTTCACGACATCCTTCCCAACGATCACAAGTATCACACCTTTATCAAGAAGTCGGTGCGACACCGCTGCCGTCAGGCCGGTTTCAAGCGCATCACGACTCCGATTTTCGAGTTCACCGACGTGTTCACCCGCGGTATCGGCGCTTCAAGCGACATCGTGAGTAAGGAGATGTACACGTTCCAGGACCGCAAAGGTCGCAGTTTGACCCTGAAACCGGAAGGTACCGCCGGCGTCGTCCGTTCGTACATCCAGAACGGCATGCAGCAGCTGCCCCAGCCGGTTGAACTTTACTATATCGAACCTCATTTCCGTTACGACCGCCCTCAAAAAGGACGTTACCGCCAGTTCTGGCAGTTCGGCTTTGAATGTATCGGTGAAAGTGACGCGGCGTTGGACGCCCAGGTGATTCAACTCGCTTACACCATTCTCAACGATCTCGGCATAGCTCACCTTTTCAATTTACAGCTCAACAGCATCGGCTGCGAAATCTGCCGTCCCAACTACCTGAATGTTCTCAAGGATTTCTACTTCGGCAAAGAACGTTCGTTGTGCGCCGACTGCAAATACCGTCTTGAGCACAACCCTCTCCGCCTGCTGGATTGCAAAGAGGAAGACTGTCAGATTTTGGCCCAGATAGCGCCGAAACTCGGCGACTATCTTTGCACCGAATGCAAGGAGTACGACAAGAACGTCAAAGAGTATCTTGAGGAAATGGGCATCAAGTTCCACCAGAACAACAGCCTGGTCCGCGGGCTGGATTACTACACCAAAACCGTCTTCGAATTCTGGGACAAGAATGATGGAGCCCAGAACGCCATCGGCGGCGGCGGCCGCTACGACGGCCTGATTGAACTGATGGGCGGAGCCAAAACACCGGCGTGCGGTTTTGCCGCCGGCATGGAACGCATCGTGGCCGCCATGAAGCGTGAAAAGATCCGCGTGCCTGAAAAAGACGATCTCCATGTTTTCGTGGCCCAGCTCGGAGACGAAGCCAAAAAGAAATGTCTTCCGTTGATCTCAGAGCTTCGCGAAGCTGGCGTGCGCACGATGGGTGCGCTCGGCAAAGGCGCCATTAAAACCCAGATGCGTCTGGCCGACAAATTCAAGGTTCCTTATACCCTGATCCTCGGACTGACCGAAGTCCGTGAAGGCACGATCATCATTCGTGACATGTCAGTGGGGACCCAGGTGACCGTACCTTTCGAAAATGCCGTTGAAGAGGTCATCAAACGCATCGGCAAAAAAAATCTTGATACGTATTCTCCCGGCGAAATAGTTTTTTAACGTTCGCTCATGAAGGAACACCCCAAGCATGATGGCGGCTCCCACAAGGACACTTCGCATCAGAAGAATGACGACAAGAAAATCTTTCTGCTGATCCTGGTGATCGCTCTCGCCGTCACGCTTCTTTTTGTTTTCTGGCCGCACCACGTCGCCTCCCAGCAGCTTTCGCAGCGGGCCGAATTCGCAGCCTGTCTCACCGACAAGGGCGTGACGATGTATGGCACGGATACCTGTCCGAACTGCCAGCTTCAAAAGGGCATGTTCGAGGAAGATTTCAGCCGTATCCATTACATCAATTGCGACATCCATCAAGACGAATGTACCCAAAAAAGTATTCAGGGCTACCCGACCTGGATGTATAATGGGCAAAGCCGCCTGGGGGTCCAGACGTTCCAAAATCTCGGAACGTTCAGCGGATGCCAGACGCCCTGATTTTTCTCTTTCACCGCAATCACCGCATGAAAAAAATACAAAAATTCTTTCAAAAGATTTTCGTCACCAACGCCGATAACCAGGTATGGATGGCGAGCAGCGTTGTTTTGATCCTTCTTTGCGTCCTTTTCGGGGCCTACACATTCCATCCCGGTTTCCACAGTTCCGTTGACGCTTTGTTATGGGGGACGCAACAGGCGGCACCAACCCAACAGAAACTTTTCCATCTTCCCGTCACAGTCGTCTACGACCCTTCATCGACCGAACAGAAAGCAAAAATGGATGAATTTCTCCAGAATCTGACCGATCCGACGCAGGCCCTCATCGACACCGACCTGCAGACCACCTGGCTTGATTCCAAAGACCCGAAGGCCCAACCGTTGATGGCGCTGAGCGGTCTTCATTATCTGCCGCAGATTTTCATCGACCAGTCGATTGAACAGCATCCTCAGTTCCAGGCACTGCAGTCTTATCTCAACAAGTCCGGCGACACGTACTTCATCAGGCTTTCTCCGCTTGAGCATCTCCAGATTCCTTCGACCGACGGCGGACACGTGGAGGGCGTCGATCCCTCACAGGCAAAGGTCGTCATCCAGGATTATGAAAGCTATTCCTGCGATCACTGCGCCGAAGCCCAGGATACGCTCAAGAAACTCCTCAAGGACTATCCCAAAACTTTACGTGTGGTCTATAAACATTTCGAACCCGGCGACACCTACAACCAGATCGCCCAGGGTGCCGAGTGCGCCGCCGACCAGAACAAGTTCTTCGAAATGCAGGACAGGATCTTCAAGGGTCAGCCCGACATGCTCCAGAAACTCCAGACCATGACCTCGGCGGCTGACAGTTCCAATTATGTCAGCTCCCTGCTCGAAGGCTACGCCAAAGACCTCAAGCTGAACGCTTCGGTTTTCAAGACCTGTCTCGATGAGGCCTACCACTCCAAGGATATTGAAGATCAGACTCTTGAAGCAGTAGATTACGGCGTCAACGGACCTCCGACGTTCTTCATCAACGACAAGTTCCAGAGCGGACTGCTCACGTACGATGAATTCAAAACCATTATCGATCAAGACCTTGCCCAATCATAAAAAATCCCCCGCCATCACCACAAGCCTCCGTATTTTTACGGTCGTCCTTGCTGTGCTGGGTTTTACCGCGACCGCCTTTGCGGGCAGTTTTTCCGATGTCCCGGACAACTCTGAACATTTTGCAGCCGTTGAATATCTCAAATCCAAAGGAGTCATCAGCGGATATCCTGACGGAACGTTCCAGCCCGACAAGCCCATCAACCGCGCGGAAAGCCTCAAGATTTTACTGCTCGGCACTTCGACTCCGCTGGATACGTCGCAAAGCATCGCGTTTCCCGACGTGAAATCCACGGACTGGTTTTATCCTTATGTGAGGAAGGCCTACGAACTGAAGATCGTCGAAGGGTATCCCGACGGAAATTTTAAGCCCGACAATACGATCAATCTTGCTGAAAGCCTCAAAGTCATCCTCTTGAGTTTCCAGGCGAAACTTCCGGCAAGCGTCGACGCCGATCCTTATCCGGATGTCCCGAAAGACGTGTGGTACAGCCCCTACGCGCAGTATTCCAAAGACAAGGTGGTCATCGAACCGCAGGATGACGGCAAACTCCACGCTGAACGGGAGATGACCCGCGCCGAATTCGCCGAGGTGGTGTACCGGCTCATGTACATCAATGAAAACAAGCTGGATGCTTTTCCTTTAAGCACCAACTGGCCGACGTTCGTCCATCCGACGGACCATTACTCGGTGAAATATCCTTTTTCCTGGCTTAAGATCCAGGCCGGAAACCACATGATTTTCTGGAAACAGGACGAGGGAAACGGCCAAGTGAGCTTTGCCCGCATTTTTCCGAACAGCGCGACAGTCTACATGGTTGTTGATCCGAATCCTGACAAGCTCTCGCTTGATGATTACTTGGCCAAAGTCGAATATGACGCTTCGGCAACCGTCCTGAAAAACACGTTGAACGGATATCCTTACGCCAGTATTTCGATCGCCTCGAACGGTCTCCAGGATTTTTACTTCGCATTGCCAAATAAAACGATTCTTATTGTCTATACTCAGATCGGCAACGGCCCGCTCAGACCACAACTTGATGATGATATACGTTTTATGATCGGAACCGTCCGTTATAGCGAAACCAATCCTTCATCGTCGTCTTCCTCCACCAGCGATTTCCTGAGTGAAGTCCGCAAAAATCTGCTGGTCCAGGGCAAAGGCAAATCCTTTCTCGACCAGATGGGCGACGCCGTGGTGATTGAGACCGATACGATAGGCATCGGAACGGGCCGGTGGATTACTACTTCAGCGCACTTTATAATGTCACGATAAAATACGAACGTAATTCCGACACTCTGCTCGCGATGAAGGACGGGAAAACGACGGCTTTCTAGCAAAACCGAATTTTTGAACCGTTGTCTTTTGAAAAGCTTTCCCCTATAATTCCTACGATATCTTCTTTTATTATTTAATTTCTAACAATTATGAAAGGGAAAACACTTATTGCCGGTGCCGCGGCACTTTCCATCGTCACTCTTTTTGGCTGTCAGCAACAACCGGCTGGCGTAACACAACAACCGCCTCAAACCCAGACTTCCACGGCGAGCCTGGAAATCAATCAGCCAACCCAGACATCGACAGCAAATCTTGAAATCATGCCTGCAAGCCAGGAAGGCGCCATGATGAAGCTCGATGACGGCGTTGAAATGGAGAACGGTCAGATGATGGTGAATAAAAACGGTGAAAAAATGACCATGGACCAGGAAATGACCATGAACGACGGCACGAAAGTCATGACTGACGGCAGCGTTGTCAAACCTGACGGCACCACGGTGCAGATGAAAGACGGTGATGCCATGTTGATGGACGGAACCATGACGACATCGGACAAGATGATGATGCCGGCCATGGAGAACACCATGGGCATGAGCCAGGAAACAAATACCGGTGCCATGCTTCAGGGGAACATGATGAATGTGACCAAAAGCATGATGAACACAAATGCAACGACCACGACAACGACCAATACCAATATTGATACGAAAGCGATGGACACCTACGGTAAAGCAATGTAATTTTTGTGGCTGAAGCGTGAAAAAATCTTTGATAAAAATCGGTTTTGTTTTAATGATAAGCCTGGTTCTGGGAGGCTGTCAGTCTGGCACTGTCCAGCTGGCAGCTTCTCCCAGCCAGGAGGCTCAACCAGTCCCAAATGTTCCCTATTCCAACGGCCCAACGACACCTCCGGGTGTTAAAGGACCAAACCAGGCTTTCCCCGGATCAGCCGGCATCACCCCTCTGAACCAGACCGAGCAGAACCGATCCCAGGCCATGACGGAAACCGAAGCGAAAACGTTTACTTTAAACTAGAAACTTTGTTTGCTCTACAGGATTTTCCGGCTTCGAAAGCCGGATTTTTTTGTAGGGCTTTCATTTCCTCATTGTTTTGCTAGACTTTAAACAAATCTTTTTTGGTGCTTATGGACGTCTATCAAAAGTCACTGGAACTTCACGAAAAACATAAAGGAAAACTGGAAATCCATTCCAAAGTACCGCTGGCGAACCGTGAAGATCTTGGTTTGGCCTATACTCCGGGGGTTGCCGAGCCGTGCCGTCAGATCGCGAAAAATCCGGATGATATCTACCGTTATACTTTGAAATCCAACACCGTTGCCGTGGTGACCGACGGATCGGCGGTTCTGGGTCTTGGAAACATCGGGGCGGGGGCGGGGCTGCCGGTCATGGAAGGAAAATGCCTTTTATTCAAACAGTTCGGAGGAGTCGATGCTTTCCCGATCTGCATCCAGAGCCAGGATACCGAAGAGATTATCCAGACGATTAAAAACATCGCCGTGGGGTTCGGAGGCATCAATCTTGAGGACATCTCTTCCCCGCGCTGTTTTGAGATCGAAGAACGTTTGAAGCGAGAGCTGTCGATTCCCGTTTTTCACGACGACCAGCACGGGACGGCCATCGTGGTACTGGCGGGCACTATCAACGCCATCAAACTTGCGGGGAAAAAACTGAGTGAAATGAAGATCGTGATGTCCGGAAGCGGCGCGGCTGGCATAGCGACGGCAAAACTGCTCATCAATTACGGGGCGAAAAATCTTATCTTATGCGACCGGAACGGCGCCATCTACAAAACGCGCGGAGATCTGGACGGCCATGCGCCGAAATACCAGATCGCCACGATGTCCAACCTGAATGAGGAAAAAGGACCCTTGAGTGAGATCATCAAAGGTGCCGACATGTTCATCGGGGTTTCAACCGCCGGCATTCTTACGGCTGACATGGTTAAAACCATGGGAGACAAGCCGATCGTTTTCGGCATGGCCAATCCGACTCCCGAGATCATGCCGGACGAAGCCAAAGCCGCGGGAGCGTTCATCGTCGGGACCGGCCGCTCCGATTTTCCAAACCAGATCAACAACGTCCTTGCTTTTCCCGGAATCTTCCGAGGAGTCCTCGACATCCGTGCACCGCAGATTACGGAAGACATGAAAGTCGCGGCCGCCGAGGCGCTGGCAGGCCTTGTTAAAGACCCGTCGGTCGATAAAATCGTACCGGGCGTTTTCGATCCGGGCGTCGCGGAGGCCGTGGCGGCCGCGGTCAAAAGAGTCGGCTAATTCCGCTTATCGTATCTCGATCGGGTTTTCGGCCGCTTCACGGATAAACTGGAGGTAGAAGGTTTCCAGGTCTTCTTGTGACATCGCTTTTCCGTTTTCATAGCGGATGCGGATGGTATTTTCCATGTCCGACAGAATGAAATCGAGCTTTTCGGCCTGTTCCGGGGCTCTGAAGAACAAATGTCCGAGCGCCTCACGGCAGATCGCCATCTGAAGCACAAGCTGGTTCCTCTGGATTTTTCCCATGTCGGTATAGTCGGCATTGAGAAGTTTTTGATAACCTTCCTGAAGCGCCTGGGCTTTTTTGATGTCGTATTCCTTGAGAAATTCCTGTTCAGGAGTGTTGGGATTTTTCTGAAGGTCGCAAACCTGCATGAAATCACTCATCAAATGCATGAGTTTGTAGAACTTGTTGAACTGTCTGGTGAAATTTTCGGTACTGCATTCTTCGGTCAATGGGTTTGTCTCGATAAACGCCGTAAAATGTTCGCGGACGCGCGGATCAACCGCGTAAACAGTGTCTTCCGGGTCTTCAGGATAGCAATGTTTGACCTCTTCATGGGCACGGATATCAAACATGACGTTCAGGACATGGAGGAATCTTTCGGCATATTTTTGCTGGAGTTCTTCCGTCTCAGCAGGCTTGAGGCCGTTGGCCAAAATGCGCGACTCTACTTTTTTGAGATATTCAACGTCCTTCAACCAGGCCGCGATAATGCCGTTGCGGGGGAGTTTCTCAAGGGTGGCGGCGAGCTGGGTTTTCTCGGCAAATTCATCGATGCGCTTGCGCAGAACGTAAATGTCGACGGAATTCTTATCGAGTATTGCATTATAATTCGTTTCAAAATCCTTGATGGAGTTGGCAAGGCGGACCAGTTTTTCGTACCCCGCACCGCGGAGCACTTCGTGATACCTTTTGGCTTTCAGGTTTATTTCCTGCTGGCGTTGGAATTCGCTGATGTCTTTCGTCAAAGCCGAAACCGCCTCCTTGAGCGTGTCGACGATTTCAATGTTCTGCAAACCCGGGACATATTCTTCGACATATCTTGCGCGGTTTTTTTTGTCCACGGCATATGAGAGGATATCCATTGCCGGGCGGATTCTGGTTCCGAGGGTATAGACCTCGCTTCGGAGTCGGGCCGCCTCTTCTTCGTGTGCGGCGATTTCGGGAAGAACCTGCTGTTTAGTGATGGAGTGGTCGAAGGTTCTGCCGATTTCGAAGAGCACGAGGGAAAAGACGTCCTTGAGATCGTTGATGAAATCGTGAATGTCGTAGGAAAGCGTTATGGGACTATCCTGCTCTTTGTCATCCTCTTCGTTGATGAGGACGTTCTTGACGCGGGTGGCGTTCAAGTTGCGGCGGGCGTCGCGAATGGAAAAGGCGAGCACGCTGGCCACGGTCCACATGGCGTTGGAAAGTTTGTCTTTCTGTTCGGCGATTTTCCGGTCATCGTCCGACTCGATGTCAGCGGCAGCCATCGCGGTGTCGTGGGTCAGTTTAATGACCTTGTCAGGACCGAGCCTGAACATCTGACTGTCTTCGTAACTGAGGGCAAGACCTGACGGAGGAATGCTTTCACGAAGCGTTGCCCCGAAGAAATCGTCTTCGTCGTTCGTCGCCTCTTCTCCCAGGTTGCCGTGATATTTTTCCGCGAGGATATTCAGTTCCGCCATCAGATTTTCCGTTTCCTGGAGAATGAGCGGACCGAGAAGAAGCATCTTCTTGGGGTAAATGATGTGCTTCCCCGCTTCATTTTCCCCCACGGTATGCATGTTCCACATGTAATCTAGGTAGGAAAGAATCGTACTGATCTGGAAAAGCATTCTTTTGAGATCGGATTTGAGTTTCTCGTCGACAATGGCATTCACGGTATCTCCAATGGCTTTGTACCGTTGAATGCGGCGGCGTAAAACCTCACGATGACGTTTAACGATCATCGGAGCCACCGGGTCGGGGAAAATATTGTTGAAAGAGTTGGTAAAAATCCTGATGATGTCGCGCCTTTTTTCGCGTTCCTCTTCAAGTCTTTTCTCACGTTCCTCGTCCGTTTCCTCTCCGTGAAAAAGTTTGCCCATTTTCATGGTGCCAAGCCAACGGAAGGTATCTTCCCAGCTTTTAATAAACTTCAAAAGCCGCTGGACTTCATTGAGTCCGAACATCTGGTCCGTCGGACGCATTCCGTGTTCAGGGCTCGGCGGAAAAATGCGGCGTAAACATTCCATGTTCGCCAAGGAGTTCACGACTTCCCGCAGGTCTTCGATCTTGAGTTCCTTGCTTATCCTGGTATCAGCGTTCTGTCCGTTGAGCACCTTCTGGCGGACTTTCGCAATGGTTTTCAAAGCATTTTTGAACTGTTCTTTTTCTTCTTCGTTCATTTGAAGTGCGGCAACCATTTTGGTCAGCGCCAATGATATCTGGTTCCTTTCAATCTTCTGGCCATTGGTACTTTCGCCCGTTTCACCGCTCTTGATGAGTGTGACCATGTCCACGGGGAAGGTTGTTTCGACGAGATCCATGAAATCCCTGTCAAAATGCGGGCGTACGCTCAGCGAAGCCGCTTCGTCGTCTTCGGTGAAGGTCGCTTTTTTCTGCTGAGCCACGAAAATACGAAGCAAATTGTAGGCGTTGATCAACTGGTCCAGGATCGGATTCGATCTCCTTTCCAGTTCCCTTCCCAAAAATTTCTTCGCCATGTTTTCCAGATCTTTTACCAGTTGTACCACTTCCTGGAACGAAAACCTTTCTCCGCTTCCTTCACCCGCGGAGAGCGCGATCATTTCGGGATTTTTGCAGATGGCCTGCAGAAGCTGGAAATGGTAGCCCATCGTTTCGTAGCACTTTGTCTCTTCCAGATTCAGCTTATCCATCCATTCGGCATAGGATTCTTTTTCCTTGTTTCCCAAACGGTTGCGGAAGTACGCTCCGACGTCGAAATGTCTTTCACGGGCGCCTTGGTCTATTTTCGCTTCAATAAGGTCTTTTTCCGGTGTTTCCATGGTTTTTTTATAAATTCAGGAGTGGCAATTTAACATAATTCTCTTTTTCCGTCAAATCTTTTCCCGGCGTCATGCTGATTTCATGATATTATAAGCTGGATTTTTCTTAAGGATTACACAAAAAACTCATGAGCTCGTTGTTTATCGTAGCCCACCGCGGGGGAAAAGGCCCTTATGAGGAAAATACTCTGCAAGCGTTACAATACGGGCTTGAACAATGCGGTAACGCCGTGGAAATGGACGTCAGGTTCGACCATTTGCGGAAAAGATTTTACCTGGAACACGACTTTTTGCATGCTCCCAGGAAAAACCACAATGTGATCGATAAAGTCATCCCCTTCCTGCCGACGACGGCAACGCTTTTCGTCGAGCTGAAAACCCTTTACTGGCTTCGACGGAAATATACGCTGCGTTTCCTTAAAATCATTGAGCAGTTCGCGCTCGATAAACGTGCGATCATCATGTCGTTCAACCCTTTCGTCCTCGTCCAGCTCAAAAGCCGGGCCCCTACCTCCAGGTCGGATTTCTCATGAACAGCCGCATCTGGGGTTTTATTTTCAGACGCTGGGTTTACTGGCTCCTGAGGCCGCAGTATATTATGCTCAACAGGCACTTTTTCCGTAAGAAAAAGTTTCTGGAGCGGATGCTGGTTTTTGCCCGTAAGCATAAGATCAAGGTTCTTACCTTTACCGCGAACAGCCCCGAGGACTGGTATAATGCCCTCGAGTATAAACTGAACGGGGTCATTACCGATTATCCCAAAGAGGCTTGTGAAATACTGACCAAACATACGGGGGTCGCTCAAGGGGCACATCATTCATAATTCGCTTTCCTATGTCCGGACATTCCAAATGGCATTCCATCAAGCATAAAAAGGCCGCCGAGGACGCGAAAAAAGGCAAAATTTTCACCAAACACGCCAAGCTTATCGCCATTGCGGCCAGAAACGGCGGTGATCCGAACATGAATCCTTCTTTGCGCCTGGCCATAGATAACGCGCGCGCCGAAAACATGCCGAGGGAAAATATCGACCGCGCCATTAAAAAAGGCACCGGCGAGGGTAAAGACGCCGTGGTGATGGAGGAGATTTTCTATGAAGGGTTCGGGCCTGGCGGCGCGGCACTCTATATTGAAACGCTCACCGACAACCGAAACCGCACTCTTACCAACGTGAAGCATATTTTCACCAAACATGGAGGAAACTTCGGTTCCGCCGGAACGGTAGGATACCTGTTCAAGAAAAAGGGCGTCATCAACGTCAACATCGCCGAAGCCGGCAAAAATGAGGAAGAGATCGAGCTTGCGGCCATCGACGCCGGCGCCGAAGACGTGGTGAGCGACGGGGAACTCGTGACGATCTATACGGAGCCGACCGCGGTGATGAAGGTCAAGGCCTCGCTTGAAGGCGCCGGCGTCAAGGTTGGATCGGCTTCACAAACTTATATTCCGCAGACCACGGTCAAGATCGAAAATGCGGAAGTCGCAAAACAATTACTGAAACTCGTTGACCTCATTGAAGAAGACGAGGACGTTTCCGAAGTGCACGGCAACTTTGACATTGCCGAGGAGATTCTTGAAAAACTTGGAAGCTGAAAGGTTTATTTCTCGAATTTGTAAGTCACCCCTTCATCAAGATTGAAGATATCCGAATCGCCGGAGACGGCTTTGCGCATGATGACGTCGGTGAAGCTTTCTTCTTCGGTGGAAGCGCGGGTGGATTTCCCTGAAGTTTGTTTTGTTGATTTCTGGACTTCGGCTTTGGGATCAGGTTTCTTGGTCTGTTTTTCGACGGGTTTCTTTTCAGGTTTTGGCGAAGTTTTTTCGATCTGCATGGCGTTCAGTTTGGGGACAAACATTTTTTCGATCATGGATTTTTCATCGACGGCGGTGGTTTCCTGCGTTTCCGTCTGTTCCCTTCCCGTTGTCTTGAGGCGTTGCTGCTGATAGGCCCGGATTTTTTCGACAACCATCTGTTCGACTCCCGGAAGATCATCACTCTTGATTTTAAAACCCGCCGCCTGGACGTGCCCGCCACCGCCGAACATTTCGGCAATGACGCTGGCGTCGATTGACGGGTTGAGCGTACGAAGGCTGCCCCCGATGTAGCCGTCGTTGCGGTGCTTGAGAATGAGGACGATTTCCGTTCCCGGAGCGTTGGTCATGAGTTCGTCGATAATGCCGCCGGTTTCATCGTCGCGCGCGCCGGTTTCCGAAAAATCCTTTCTGCTGATGATCGCCCAGACGAAATGGTTCGCCGAATCGACTTTGATGTTGCTGAGGATGCGGCCCCACAGACGGAGCATGGAAAGCCGTTTGGTCTTGAAGACATGTTGGATGATTTCCTGCTGACGCGCGCCGTATTTGACGAGATGCGCCGCCGCGGCGAACGATTTCGGCGTGGTGTTGGCGTTCTGGAAACTTCCGGTATCGGTAATGATTCCGGCAAGAAGCAGCGTCGCGACGTCCTCGTCCATGAGGTTCTTACCGGTGCGGCGTTCAAGATCCTCGACCAGCGGGATGAGAATTTCCGTGGTTGCCGATGCCATAATGTCGACGTAGTTGATTTTTCCAAACTGGCCGTTGGAAGCGTGATGGTCGATGTTGATGAGCGGAATCTGGGTAAACAGTTCGGTGTTATCCTCATAAAATCTTCCCAGCTGAGAAAGGTCTCCGGTGTCGACGGTAATAATAAGGTCGTATTTGCTGGGGCCGTGGCTGAACGACACTTCTTCCGCAGAGAATTGGCCTTTTTTGGCAGTGACGATGATATTGACTTTGTTGGGTTCGATTTTGGCGCGAAGTGCGTCGATTTTGTTCTTTTCACAATCCAGGGTCACGATAAAATCGTTGCCGGGAGCGAATTCATGGTTGATGACGTTTGTCGTCGGCAAAAACTCGAAAGCATCGGGGACCGGTTCGGCACTGACCACGGTGACGTCCTTCTCCAGTTTTTTTAACGTCAGATAAAGCGCCAACGCGCTGCCCAAAGAGTCTCCGTCCGCCGGGGCCGAAGGCATGACCAGAATATGTTCGCTTCGGAGAATGACATCGATGATTTGTTGGCGGATTTTTTCCATGGAATCGGGGAAGGATTGAAAAATACAGATTCAGAAATATCTGTAAATTATACGATATTTTTACTATTCAGTCAATTTACAGCAAACAATCGAACAGAAGGCACAACTTTATCAAAGGGCCGTTGCATCCGCAAGGTAAAATCCATAAACTCCTTCCCTGAAACTCTTGCCCCTCCATGGGGCTTAAAGTAAGGTAGCCTATGCACATCATTCATCATCTTCACGTGCCAACTTCACGACCAACCGTGCATCCTCAACGAGCGACCGCTGCTTCGATACGTGAAGCCGCCGAGTTTCTTGCCCGCGGAAAAATCGTGGCTTTCCCGACGGAAACCGTTTACGGCCTTGGCGCCAACGCTTTGGACGCACGGGCCGTTGCGAAAATTTTCAAGGCGAAGGGCAGGCCATCGGACAATCCCCTCATCGTGCACATCGCTACGATGAAGGAACTTCACATGGTCGCGAAGGATGTTCCAGCCGTGGCCGAAAAGCTCATGAAAAGATTCTGGCCCGGACCGCTGACTTTCGTGTTGCACAAAAAGAGCGGCGTTCCTTCCATCGTCACCGCTGGAGGAAATACCGTTGCCGTACGAATGCCGGGACACAAGGTCGCACTCGCTCTCATCAAAGCCGCCGGCTGCCCTGTCGCGGCGCCTTCGGCGAACCTTGCCGGCAAACCGAGCCCGACAACGGCGGCTCACGTCGCCGACGACCTGGGGAAAAACGCGGACATGATTCTCGACGGCGGACGGACGCGCCACGGTCTGGAATCCACGGTGGTGGATCTCACCGGGCGACGCGTCGAGATCTTGCGGAGCGGTGCCGTCACCGCGGAGATGCTTGAAAAAGTTCTCGGGTATCGACCGAAGACCGTTTCTTCCAGCAACGAAAAAGTCCGTTCTCCCGGCATGAAATACCGGCATTACGCCCCGAGCGTCCCGCTTTTTTTGATCGGTTCGACGAACGGAAAAAAAATGATGCTTCTGTTGCAGAAAAAAATTCTCGGTTTTGAAAAGAAAAAAAAACGGGTCGGGATTCTGTGCGTCAAAGAACATAAATCCGCCTACTCTTCCTATTCCTGCGTAAAAAAAATCGTGGTGTGCGGTTCAATGAAAGCTCCCAGAACTTTTGCCAAACATCTCTACGGTTCCCTGAGATCATTCGATAAAACCAACGTCGACGTCATTCTCGCGGAAAACGTCGGTTCGCGAGGAATCGGTACCGCCGTCTTCGACCGGCTTCGGCGGGCCTCCAGCAAAGTCCTTTAACTTTGCGACGGATTGAAATCGATCGCCCGGAACTGGATCTGGTGGCGCCCCTTCCACTCATTTCTGTCGAGATAACATGCGATATCCACACTCGGGCTTTGCGCTATCTGGTCAGCAAATTCACCCATCCTGTAAGCGATGGTCGAGAATTTCTTAAATCCGGTCTGTGCCTGGAAAGAGATGTGGTTGTTTTCCTTGCCCACTCTTCTCAGAAAATTATGTTTGGCATTCCTGACCAGGAACAACGGCTGTTCGTTCCCCACTCCGAACGGCTCCATCTGATCCATGAATTTCATGAGGCTTTCATTGATCTCTTCGGGTTTGATTTCGCAGTCAATGTTTAACGTGGGGACCTTTTCGGTTTCAACGACGTTTTTATCGGCATACGCTTCCATGTTTCTGGCAAAATCCTCGAGGCGGTCCTTGCGGATGTTGAATCCCGCTGCCTGGGCGTGGCCGCCGAAATGCTCAAGATAATCGCGGTTGGCCGTGAGCGCGTCGACGACATTGAAACTTTCGGGGCTGCGCGCGGAAGCCACGAGATAATCACCGAAATCCTGGAGAATCATCGCGGGTACGCCGTATTTTTCCGAGATTTTTCCGGCGATGAGTCCCAAAATTCCCACGTGCCAGTCAGGGCTCCAGGCCACGAAAATTTTGTTGGAGCGGCGGTCGCTGTATTGTTCTTCCGCTTCCTTCATGGCTTTGAGCACCATTTGCTGGCGTTCATGATTCAGTTTTTCCAGATGTTGGGCAAGCAGTTTTCCTTTCTCCTCGTCATCGCTGAGCAAAAGTTGGAGGGCGTAGTACGGATGGTCGATGCGACCCGCCGCATTGATGCGCGGGCCGATTTTGAAGCCGATGGTTCCGATGTTCAGTTTTTCGTCCGGCTGGATTCCCGCAAGTTCCTTGAGATAACGAAGCCCGCTCCAACGGGTGTTTTTCAGCGCTTCCAGTCCGTATTTGACGATGATGCGGTTTTCGTCACGGATCGGGCCGATATCGGCGACCGTTCCCATGCTCGCGAGGTCGAGAAGGGCATAGAGGTACTCGTCGCGTTCATCGCTGCCGAAGTGGTCGGTGATGAGTGCCGAAGCCAGTTTGTACGCCACTCCCGCGCCGGTCAGTCCCTTGAACGGATATTCATCGCCGGGCTGGAGGGAATGCAAAATGGCGTAAGCCTTGTCCGGTATTTCTTCTGGAATGGTGTGGTGGTCGGTGATGATGACGTCGATGCCGTAATTGTGGGCCAGTGCGATCTGGCTTTTGCAGGAAATTCCGCAATCCACGGTGATGACAACATTCACTCCGAGTTTGATGAACTCCTCGATAAAAGCGTTGCTTAAACCATAACCGTCTTTGACTCGATGCGGCAGGCGGTATGAAACCTTCCCTCCCATGACATTGATGGTGTGATAAATAATAGCCGTCCCGCTGATGCCGTCGACGTCGTAGTCACCGAAGACCATGATCTTCTCGTTGCGCTGGACGGCTTTCTTGATGCGGTCCACAGCTTTATCCATATCCTTCATCAAAAACGGGTTGTGGAACCCTTTTTTGTAGTTCGGATAAAGATAGGATTGAATCTCGTTCTGGTCTTTCAGCCCCCTGTTGACGAGGAGTTTTTCCGTGATGTCGAGATGAGGATCCTGATTTTTAATCTGCCAACTTTTCTTGAGAACTGACACGGGATAAAGATTGAGATAATAGATACGATTCAAGCTCTTCGCCCTTGACCCAGTGAACGTCTTCATACCTCCTAAACCAGGTTAACTGTCTCTTGGCGTAATTGCGAGTGTTTTTTTTGATTTCCTCGACGGCTTCCTGCAACGTACAATTTCCCTTTATAGAGGAGATGATTTCCTGGTAACCGATCGAGGTCATCGCGGGGATCCTTTCGTCATAGCCGCGCATAAGCAGCGTTTTGACTTCGTTGACAAGTCCTTTACTGATCAGTTCGTCGACGCGCGAGTTGATCCTTTCGTATAAAATATCACGGGGCCAGTCGATTCCGACAGAAAAAACTTCGTAGATCGGTTCGGCTTTTTGATCCACTTTCGGGGTATTGCCCGCAATATTGATTTCAAGCGCACGAATCACATACCGAACATTGTTCGGATGGATACGTGCGGCTGCTGCCGGATCTTTTTCCTGGAGAATGCGATACAGCTCGGCGGCACCGTATTTTCCATAAAACTGCTGGAGTTGATAACGTAAATCGTGCTGCGGCGGGATGCGAGGGATCTGGTAGTTCTGCAGTACCGTATTAAGGTACAGTCCGGTTCCTCCGGCTAATATCGGCACGTGCCTGCGGCGGAGTATTTCCTCGATCGATTTGAGGGCCAGTCTTTTAAAATCGGCAACCGTGAACTCCTGGTCGGGCCGAGTTCGTCGATGAGATGATGAGGGATGCCGTCCTGCTGAGCCTGGGTCACTTTATCGGTCCCGATATCCATATATTTGTAGATCTGTCGGGAATCCGCGGATATGATTTCCCCGTTGAAAAGTTTTGCGATGCGCAAGCTCATGGCGGTTTTCCCGACTGCCGTGGCACCTAAAACGACCACCAGCGGTTTTTTTCTTTCCGCCGTCGTCCGGTCCAGAAACTCCGATAATTGTTGAAATATTTCCATAAAGGCTTCAAGGATGTACAGTCCTCTTGCGTGTCAACCTAGTAAAGGAGTGTAAACTTGTCTCTGAGTGAAGGCAATGTTAAATTTTCTCTGTAATACTTTCTCAAATTTACGGTTCTTCTTCCTATAATAATACTATTTTTCATCACTCACATGAAAAAAATCACATCTTATTTCATTGGTTTTTCAGTCTTCACCATGGTACTCGGCGGTTGCGCGCAGGAATCAAACCCCGGGAACCCTTCCAGCTTAAGCCAGGAAAACGGTTCAACCACCCAGGCGGTTCAGACGCTCGGTCCTTTGAGTTACAACACAGGAAGTCCCGATGTTCTCGTCAACATCGACTTCAAACGTGCTTCCGATTTCTGGACTCCGGACGATCTTCTGGCGAATGCCCAGGAATGCGGGGATGCCAAGGATCTCCAATACTATTCAGATCTTCTCGCCAAGTTTCAAAACCAGACGATACAGGTCTATAACTTCAAACCCAAAGACGCCCCTCAAGAAGCTTACCAGGTGTTGCTTGTTCCAAACGCCGGCGGGTACACCAATATCGAGAACTTCAAAAAAGATTTCGACATGTGCGCGGCCGGGGGAATATACCCCGATAAGGTAAGTTCCAATTGGCTGGTTTTCCAGGGTGCCTGCGGCGGTATTGGCGAAGACAACCCACCTCCGGTCACCTGTAACGATATTCAGACCGCTGTTTCGAACAGCCTCACCATCAATCAGTAAAAATTTTTGCACCCGATTTCGTTCATTGATCCGCCGGACAGCCAAATGCTGTTGACTGCCCGGCGGATTTTCGGTAGATTTCTCACGTCATAGACAGCAGGTATTTCCGGGGGGAGTAACGGGCCCGGACTGTAAAACCCGCCGAGACGCAACAACCTGTATCAGAAAGCCTTTGCGGCTTTCAACGTTTTGTTCGCTCAACTGTCTATGAACGTTGAGTTTTTTATTTTTTAACCACCCACCATGGCAGTTACAAAGGCTCAAAAGGAGGAAATCCTAAAGCGGCTTGAGGACCACTTTGCCAAGGCGAAAGCTGTTTATTTTGCACAGAACAAGGGACTTGCGGTCAAAAAAGTCACCGATCTGCGCAAAAAACTTCATAAGGAGGGCATCGACTTCGTCGTTGCAAAAAAAACCCTCATGAAGATCGCGGCCAAAAAGAACAATCTCCCCGAAATCAGCGGAGAGGTAATGGAAGGCCCGATTGCAGCAGCTTTCGGCTACAGCGACGTTGTCGTTCCCGCAAAGCTCCTTTATGAATTCTCCAAGGAGAACGAAAATCTCCAACTGCTCGGCGCACTTGTCGAAGGGAAACTCATCGGCAAAGCCGAAGCAAAGGAGCTGGCAACGCTCCCATCGCGCGAGGAACTCCTGGCAAAACTGGTCGGCAGTATGAAAGCTCCGATTTCAGGTTTCCACGGCGTACTTGCCGGCACCCTCCGCAAGCTTGTCTACGCCCTCAAGGCGATTCAGGACAAAAAACCCGCAGAGGCGCCTGCAGCTCCGGCCGCTCCGTCAGCCGAAGCCCCGGCCACACCCGCCGCATAATTCGGACGGCGCATTGTTTCAAAAACATTTTTATCTCATTATTCTTAACTCATTACATTTATGTCAGACGTTCAACTCAGCAAGGATTCACAGTCAATCCTTGATATGGTCGAAAAACTCTCTGTTCTCGACCTCGCAAATCTGGTCAAAGCCATGGAAGAAAAATTCGGCGTTAGCGCCGCTGCTCCCGTCATGATGGCCGCAGGTGGTGCCGCTGCCGGCGGCGCAGCTGCTGCTGCTGACGAATCCGCTACGGTAAGCGTTATTCTCGCCGACGGTGGCGCACAGAAAATCAATGTCATCAAGGCCGTTCGCGAAGCTACGGGCCTCGGACTCAAAGAAGCCAAGGATCTCGTTGACGGTGCTCCAAAGCCGGTCAAAGAGAATATTCCCCGCGACGAAGCCGACAAACTCAAGAAAGCTCTTGAAGCTGCCGGTGCAAAGGTTGAAATCAAGTAATACCTTCCATCGACTTTTCATCAAAAGACCCCTGAAATACCGGGGTCTTTTTTGTTGAAGGCCTGAAGTCTTTACTAAAATGCAAAAATTTGGTAAAATAATGAGATATTAAAAATAAAAACAAACACTATGCCAGAACCAATAAAACTGGACGATCCGGGAAATACTCCCGCTTCACCATCCACCAATATCACCATTGGTGCTTCTTCGGGTAATGACGCCCCCGCCAAAAACGGCGGAAGTATGGGCAATATCTTTACCCAAAAAAAGGACAAAAAGGAGGATTCCAAAATGATCACCTCGATCATTTCCCAAAAGGACGTGGCAAAGAAAACCAAGTCCATTTTGGGTCCCGCTCCCGCTCTCGAGAAGAGCATTGAACAGGAAAAAGAGGCCTCCATGAAACGGAAACTTAGACTGTACCAGTTTGTATTCCTGATTATTTTTGTTGCCAGCGTGGCGATGGCTTTTTATTTTTATTCGGAACTTTCACCTGATTTTACATTATTCGGCAGCAACACGACCCAGCGTCTGGCAGATACGAACACGAACCTCAAACAGGTCCAGACCCTCGTCAACAAGGACCGATATCTTACCGCGCAATTACAGCTCAACGAATTCAGCTATCAGGCAGACAGGTTTTTCAGCAGCGTTGCGAAAGTCAACGATCCGACGGTGAGTTCACTGGACAAGGGAACGGCCCTCGCTGATCTTGGCGAGTCACAGACCGCTTTGCCGGTTTTGCTGGGCAGCATCCGTGACATCCTCTCCAATGATATCGTTATCCCGACTTACCGTTCCGACAAAGAACCTGAACAGACCGATAATGAGATCCTCCTCGCGGCACAGACAGACCTTCGCAGCGCGCTTACCGATGAAAAGAAAAAATACGGACAGAACCCTACGGATCCTCAGGACATTCTGGACGTCAAACTCATCGATAACGCTTCAAAGCTTGTCGGCAACAAGACGCTTTTGAATGCTCTCCAGAGCACTTCGACCGATGCTTTCCAGAAACAGCTCGCGGATTACGTCCAGTCTCCCGATCCGCAAAAACTTACGGCTCTCCAGACGGTCATCGGCAAAGTTCTTTCCTCGACGAAGAGCGATCTTGCCACCATCGCTGACATCAAACGTAGCCGCATCCAATGGTCGACGGTCATCACCCAGATCAAAGATGAGACCATCAATGTTGATAAAAATTTCGGGCAGCCGTTCCTCTACGACACTCTCGGAGGCATCATCTATACCGGATATGAGTTTGACTCCGCGGCCAACAAGATCGTCCTTTCCGGCACTACCAAAACACGTGACGGATCCAATTTTACGTTGATAAGCAACCTCATCGACCAGCTCGAGAACTCCCAGTACTTCCAGGACGTCAACATGCGTTCATTCTCAAAGAGCAAATCCGGAATTCCCGGCGATGAGTCGTTCACTGCAAATTTCAAAATTGATCTGAGCCTCGAAACTTCGGGGTTTTCGGATAAAAATGCACCGGTGAATCTCCAGAGCACCATCCCTCAAGCGACCGCCAGCGGAACGAAACGGACAACCGCAAGCTCCCAGGAAGCAACGGCCCAGAGCGCTGTTCCGGCTGGTACAACCCAGGCGGTGACATCATCTTCCGCAGCGGCTCCAGCCCCAGCTCCTGTTCCGGCAAATCCTGCGGGTGAAACCTTAACTTCTACGCAGGAAGCCAGTGCGACCGCATCTGCAACACAGGAAAATTCATCTTCAACGTCTACGGAAACTCCGAGCGGAGCAACGGGAGCCGGCGCGATTCCAACTTCATTGAGTTCGCTCTTTTCGTCACCAAGCTCACCATAAGCTTGTAAATTTTCCTTTGTCTATTCAATCAATTCACCACTATGGCAACAGCAGCACTCCAAAAACGCAATTATGATAAGAGCATCCGTACCTATATGATGCTCATCATCATCACGCTGGTTTTAGCGGCCTACTATGGATATACCCAATTCACCAAACTTTCGGGTGTCCAGGATGCGCTGGCAAAGGAGCAGTCCCAGATCACGGACCTCCAGAATACGGAATCCCAAACCAATACGGACTACGTGAATCTCAAGCAGGACTTCGACCAGAAATATTCCGGAGTTCTCGATTCTCTCCAGGCCGTCTATCCCCTGGAACAGGATTATACCAGTCTGACCCGTCTTTTCGACCAGTTTTTCCAGACCAACAACACCACCTACAATCCGGTTTTTGTCAGCGACATCAAATATGGACAACCCCGTTACGACGCGAAGGTCGACTATGCCGTTCTCCCGGTAACGATGACGATTTCCGGCACGCAGGATAATTTCGATAAATTCCTCAAATTCGTTGAAAACTCAGGCGTTCTCGAAGACAAGACCCGTTTATTGGACATCAAGTCGATCAACATCAACTTCACTTCTCAATCGAGCCAGAACACCGCACCGGGACAGATTGCCGCCAACCAGCAGATGATCAACGTTTCGGTGGTTTTGAACGCTTACTTCCAGAAACCTTTCCAGCAGGCGACGGCCAAAAAGACCGCCTCTATTAATACAACTGTTGTCACTTCCTAAGTCCCATGGCTGATCAAACGAAATTACAACTCCTTCAAGACGCCATTCTCGCGGGAAATATTCCCCAGCTCGTTTTGAATATGATCAGTTACGCACTGGAACTGAGAGCTTCCGATATTCACGTTGAACCTGAAGAAAACACCATTCGCGTCCGCTATCGCGTGGACGGCGTGCTCAGGCAGATCGTCGAGTATCCCCACAATATCCATCCGGCGGTGGTTTCGCGCATCAAGATCATGTCCAATATGAAAATCGATGAACAGCGCGTCCCCCAGGACGGACGTTGTGAAGTGACGACCAAGGACGCCAGGGAAATGGATCTCCGCGTTTCGACGCTCCCCACCATTAACGGAGAAAAGATCGTGATGCGTATCCAGGACAGATCACGCAAAATTCCGGGACTTGAAGAGCTCGGTATGCAGGGAAACAGTCTGAAATTTTTCAGGGAAGCGCTTGAGCTGCCGAACGGCATCATCCTGACCACCGGGCCTACAGGTTCCGGTAAAACCACCACGATGTATTCCGCTCTGAACAATCTGAACAGAATTGAAGTCAATATTCTCACCATTGAAGACCCGGTTGAAATCCAGATGGACGGTTTGAACCAGAGTCAGGTGCATCCGGATATCGATTATACTTTTGCCAACGGGCTTCGTACTGCACTTCGTCAGGATCCGAACATCATCATGGTCGGTGAAATCCGTGACCGCGAAACTATCGACATCGCCATCGAAGCATCGTTGACGGGACACCTCGTGCTTTCCACCATTCATACGAACAGCGCCGTCGAAACGCTCACCCGTATCGACAACATGGGCGTCCAGCCGTTTCTGATGGCTGAAACGATCGAACTTATTATTGCCCAGCGTCTCGTGCGCAAGCTTTGCGATTTCTGCAAGGTTCCGGACGACAAGGTTGATCCTCAAATGCTCGAGATGATCAACAAAGCGCTGGAAAATCTTCATTCCACCGATGAGATCGACCCTTCAAAAATCAAAGAGATGAAGTTCCTGAAGGCCGTAGGATGCGAAAAGTGCGATAAGATCGGTTACCGCGGCCGTCTCGGTCTTTATGAAATCATGCGCATGAACAATGAGATCCGCCGTCTTATCCTTGCCCGCGCCTCTTCCATCGACATTGAAAAGGCCGCGCTCAAAAACGGCATGGTCAACCTTGAACAGGCGGGCATCATCAAAGCCCTGAAAGGCGAAACCTCACTCGATGAGGTCTACCGCGTCGCAAAACGTATGGAAGAATACTAATTCATAACCTATGCCAGAAAAACAAGCTCAAGGCTTCGGACAGGCAGAAAAAAACCAGACCTTCACCCTCAACAAGGCGGAGGAAGGCGCTGAAAAATCCGTACAGGAGGGCAAGCAGATCGTGCTCAATATTGCCCAGACCAGCGGCGGCAAGGTTTTGTTACGCAAAAAAGCCACCTACGTAAAATATACCGGCAATGTGCTCATTGATACCTACCGCAGGCTCAATGATTTCATAATCGACCATTCCAAGGTAAAAATTCGCGACAAGGCGACGTTTTTCCGTCTGCTTGCGGTGATGATCAACTCCGGTCTGCCATTGATCCGTTCCCTTCGAACGCTCGCCGTGCAACAGGAAAAGAGCCCCAAACTTTCCAGAACACTTTATGAAATGGCCCATTCGATTGAAGGAGGTCAGAGTTTTTCTCAAGCCATGGCCATTTATCCAGATATTTTCAATGAAGCCCAGGTGGGTATGGTGCATGCAGGTGAAGCTTCCGGGCAGCTCAACAACACCCTGAAAGGTCTGGCCGATGATGTTGAAAAGTCGGCGAGTTTGAGCGGGAAAATCCGTGGAGCACTTATTTATCCCGTGGCAATTCTGGTTTTGCTCGTCGCCGTCATCTTCGTGATGATGGTCGCGGTTATTCCTCAAATGACGAAACTGTTCGCCCAAACAGGGCATGATCTTCCTCTCCCAACCCAGATTTTGATCGCCGTGAGCGGTTTCGCCTCCAATTACTGGCCGATTGTCCTTATTGCGACGCTCGGACTTGTGATCGGCGTCGGCGTGTGGAAACGGACCCGTACGGGAAAATATCTTTGGGACACCATGTTGATCAATCTGCCGATTTTTGGCCCCCTGATGCGCAAAGCAGCCCTCGCTCGTTTTTCACGATCGTTGAGCAGCCTTATGAGCAGCGGCGTTCCTATTATCAAAGCCATTGAAATTACCGCCAATGCTATTGGAAATGAAGTCTATAAGCGCAGACTTATTCTTACCGCCGAAGACATGCGCCGCGGTATTCCCATGGCTGAAAACATGTCGGGCAGCAAACTGTTCCCGACGATGCTCGTGAACATGGTTGAAGTCGGTGAACAGACCGCCCAGCTGGAAAGCGTTACCTTAAAAGTCGCCGAATTCTATGATGAAGAGATCGATACCGTGGTCGCGGCGCTCACCAAGATCATGGAACCGCTTATTATCGTCATCATCGGTGTGACCGTCGGAGGACTTGTGGCTGCTATTATGCTCCCGATCATTCAGCTCACCAACATTACCGGAGGTTTCCAATAAAACCTCTCTCCCATTGATTGGATCAAACTTGATTCGGCAGGTAAAAACATGGTATAGTATATGGAGACAAACACATTTATTATAAATATTAAACATTATTAACCCCCTAAAAAAAATGAAAAAAATCAATTTTTCAAAAGGTTTTACCCTCATTGAACTTTTGATCGTCATCACGATCATCGGTATCCTGGCAGTCGCGCTTCTGCCTTCAGTTTTGGGCGCACCGGCACGTGCCCGCGACGCGGCTCGCAAAGCGGATTTGAATAATATTATCGCCGGTCTTGAAACTTATAACAGTGACCATCAGGTCTATCCACCGGATGGAGGATGCATTGACGCAATTGACAGTGGCGCTTTGAAAGCTTATTTCCAGGGTCAGACGCCTCCGGCAGACCCACAAGGCAAGGGTGCTGATCTCGGAACAGGTTCATGCGCAACAAGCTACAGTTATTGTCCTTTGACGGGATCCGGTAACTCTTATGTCGTTGGCTCCTTCATGGAAATCAATGGTGATGCCAATTCAAGCGCTTCCACCGATTTCGGCAGCTTTGATTGTGCTGCAGGCGGAGCGCCTCCGACTACTCTCACAAAAGACAGTACAAGCGACATCTTTGTCGTCGAGAAGTAATTTGAAACTCATATGAAAAATCAAAAAGCCCCGCTGGATAGCGGGGCTTTTTTGTTGGAAAATTTATGCGTTTGATTTGCTTGTCATCAATAGTCATTTTTTTAAAGCAGCTTTTTCGAGCTTGGCGATGCGCTGGCTGTGATGACGAAGGGTTTCACTGTGTGTTCCGGCGGTTTTGATTATTCGCTCAAACTGCTGATCGTGTTCTTTGAGTTTGTCATCGAGATCATCAAATCGAACAATGACTCTGGATTGGAAAACGCCCGTGCTGCCTGCAAACTGCTCAAATCTGTCCTCGAATTGATCGATTCTCCCTTCAAATTGATCAATTCTGCCATTCAGTCGAGCTATTTCCTTATGAAATTCTTCTTTGGTCGCCAATGGGGCGATCATGTCGCCGATTTCCAAGTGTAATTTTGTGAAACGGTCGTCAACACCTTTAAACTGCCCGGTGATTTGTTTGAACTGGTGGTCGATTTGCTCGAAACGTTTGTCAACTTGCTCGAAACGTTTGTCAATCTGCTTGAATTTTGGGTCAAGGGCTTTGACGATTTCTCTCAGATCTTGTTTTGTCAATGACATGCTTTTCCATTAAAAAAATATTATTCTCATTGAACCAAATCGTGATGAATATCTTTTAAGATAATTCTAAATTTTCCAACTTCGTTGAGATTTCAGCATAAACTTTTTTGGTGGAGGCTCAAGATTTTTTGGAAAAATTGTTTTGACCGGAAGGGCCAAAACGTCAAAAAATCAGTTCAAAACTTGAGGTAAAAAACTATTCTAGAAACTGTCAATTTAAAGTTTGTATATTTGGCCGGTTTTATCTCTGTTTCGGCGCTTTGCCATCCAAAAAACAGCACTTTTCTGCTAAAATATAAAGACATAAGAGACGCTTCAAACCAACATGCAAAAATACACATCACAATACAAAAAATCACAACGCTCCATTGCCTCGTCCATCCTGTTTTTCCTGGCGGTGCAGATGCTGCAGATTCCGATCGTGAATGCGGCGCCTTTGGTGTTTCCACAAAACCTTTCCCTCCAGGCCGACGCCTCGACGAACACGGTGGCCAAGAACCATTGGGGGGTGGTGGCGATCATGGTCGATGACAGCCTGCTGAGTGACAACACCACGTACTCCGGGCTGACCGCCAGCTATTCAACCCAGCTGAAGACCAACAATCTTGCCGACCGCATCAACCGCTACGCCATTGACGTGCAGAGTTCGCAGGAGTTCACCAAATCGCTCATCATCAAGGTCAACAAGAACGACAAGGTGGAAAATCTTACGGCGGCTTTGGAAAAACTGTGGCAGGAAGGCGACGGCACCCCGAATGAAATCACCAAACTTGCGGGCGTTGTGGTGATCGGCGATGTCCCCTTACCTGTGGTCAACAAGAAAGGCAACCATTTCGTGAGTATGTTCCCCTACACGGATTTTGAAGACAAAGCTTACATCTACAACGCAGCCACCGGCGAATACGAACCAAACCCCGATCTTAAGTTCCCGAAACAGGAGGTCTGGAGCGGCGTGATCAAAGCTCCTGTTGATGAAACCAACGCGGGAAGCGACGGCCGCCAGCTGCTGGCAACCTACTTTGACAAGAACCACCTGTACCATTTGGGGGTTCCCGACTTCGCGGACTTCAACAAAAAAATGCTCGTCGCCGATCTCTTCAACGAGTTCAAAGGCATGAACACCGCTGCCTACAGCAGTTACCTGCGCTACGTTGCGCACTGGGAGGATTTTATTTACAACCGTTACGACAAACACCTTGCCCAGCAGTTCTACGATGAGGTCCAGCAGCAGCTTAAGGACCAGGGGCTCACCGATGAACAGCTCAAGCCCAAGTCGACCTGCGACGCGCAGTGCGTCATCCAGAAGAATTCCAGAAATTCTGATTTTGACGGAGACGGATACAGCAACGGGTATGAACTTGAAGTAGGGAGCAACGTTAACGGAGTCAATGTGCCGACCGACCCTTACAGTCCCGACAGTTTCCCGATAGATTACTCGACGATTCCCCCGCTACCGCGTCTTAATCCCAATCCGGCCACATACCAATCCACGGATGACGGGAGTCATCTCGACCGCCCCGATCCTCCGACTGACAACTCGATGTCGGACTCTTTCAAACAGCTTCCCGACGTTCAAAGCAAACAGATCATCGACAACTTCGTGTCCAAATACGTCCAGCTTTTCGATAAATATCTCGGCGTGGTCAACGACTGGACCGATAATACCGGAAGATACAAATCTTCGTACCTTGACGGCGGAGGGGTCCACCGCAGTGACGTGAACAGTCTGCCTTCGCTCATCAGCATCAAGGATCAGTACACGGAAACGTATTTCAAGATGGTCAACGACGCCGTCGAGAAAAAAATCGACGATATCATCGAGAATAACCACTTCTACAGCAAGATCCAGATGCTGAAGGGAGCGAAGATCAAAGGTCAAATCACCTACAGCAGCGATAATTCCGACCATGGTCTGGACAATGCCGAGTTCGTGAATTTTTCGACGCATTCGGTCGGTCCATGGGACAGCCTTTTCATCTTCGGCAGCGCCATCGCATCAAATTTTCCTTCAGGTTTTGAAAATATCTTCGGTCCGGCAACAAGCATCGCAAGTTGTATGATCTACCGCGGCTCCAATGACGGCAGCGGGAAAAATTCCGTGATGGTGGAAGGCATCCGCACGCTCGATCCGAAAACCGCCGGCAAACCTGACGACAACAAAGCCTACGCCGGTTGTTACGGAAACGACATCAATCATCCAGAACGCTGTTTCCCCACCCGCGCCGAACTGCCGATTTTCGATATCAACGGGACCAAGGAGGTTACCCAGTCCACGGTTCCTCAAAGCGCAACGGATTACCGAGCATGTTTTGATTTCAAAGAAAAGACCGGCTACCAGGATTATGAAAATCAGGTCGACAACTATATCAGTCTTCTCAACTCCACCGACGTTGAAGAGGTCAAGGCTGCGTTCGTTCCTCCGGGCGCACCGTACAAACCCGCCGACCAGATCGTACTCTACGACGCCGACGGCGTGAAGGTGACCCTTGCCGACGTTCTGCAAAAATTCGGCCGAGGCGACGGCAAAGACAACGACGGAGACGGGGTTGTGGACAACGCCGCTGAAGGCGATTCCAAATACGGGATTCCCGTCAACGACTGGAAGCAAATCGGTGAACGTCTTCTGAAAAAGAACCAGGTGTATTTTTTTGACGGTAACCCTTTCCCGGGCGTCAAAAGTCTCACTCTGGAAATCGATCCCGAGGCCGCACAAGACTCCTCCTCGAACGACGTGTATCTGGACAGCATCACCTACCATAAAGAGCCGACGAATAAAACGATTGCCGACCAGTTGAAAGCCGGCGGGTACACGCAGTCCCTGCCGATCGACAATCCCCGTTACGTGACGTTCCAGGATAAAAGTTCCGACAAAACTTTCCGCAAGGTCGTCTATCCCGATGTATTCCAGGCAACAAGCTACGACAATTTCGTGGCACAACTTCAGGCCAAGGAGCAGGAGCTGCAAAGCATCGCCAACGCCAGCGGCATTTCCGTGAACGTCACAGGGCAGTTAAGCGGCATCGTGACGGGAAGCAACGATATCTTCACCGACACGAACAAGACCGCGCTTCTCGACGCGGGATCGGGAGACCTCAAGGACTCCCTGTCCTGGCGTGACATGAACATCGACCAGAAACATGATTACGTTTTGAGTCATTATCTCGGCCCGAACCTCAATCCTTACGTCGAAAAACCCCAGTACGGTTATGAGACGACCTACGTCGTAAGCAAACCCGTCGAAGATCCGGTGACCAAACAAACATCCGACGCACTTGCATTGCGATTCAACGGGAATTACCCCACGGAAGAAAAGGACGCGGATTTTCTCGCGGGGCAGAATCCGCCGTCGACTCCCTCAACCTCGGAAGGAGGTGGTGCGGGCGGAAGCGGTTCCAGCGACCAGCAATCCATTGATGACGGCATCGACATTCTTTCGTGGTTCGCTTACATCACGGACTGGATCAAACAAACCACCACACAACTCAGCGCCACGGTTTCGATGGAGCCGGCATGTATGGTTTCAAGTGACCAGCTCGGCGAGGCCATCGGGCAGGTTGTTGAATCGAGCGTGCCTTCTTCCAGCGGCGGCACGGGAGGACAGCTCCTCGATAAACCGGTCAAACTCAGGGTCAGCTCCAGCAAGACCGCTTTGAAGACGGCAGCCGCCGATACCACCACAATCACCATTGACGGACTTTCAGCATCGAATGTCCTCCAGACCGACGACAACAACACCATGGTCGATCTGGTCATCCAAAAAATCAACGGCAAGGACATCGCCCTTCCGACGTCCAGCCATCCCATCCAGCTTCACGGAGGCACAGCCGCGATCACACTCCAGTCCACGAACGAACAGGGAACGTTTACGGTCAAGGCGGTGAGTCCGAACAAACCGTCGTTGACTTCGAACACCATCTCCATCACTTCGACCAAAAATTATATCCGCCTTTCGACCTATACCACCAATACGGGCTTTAATTTCGGAAAAATAACGGGGTCCGGATTCGTGGTGAAAGACTCAGGCGGCAACGTCATCGCGGAAGTCGATCCTTTGACCGGTATGGTAACAATCAAAGATCCGGGCTATCAGCTCACCGCATTCCCATCGAACGCGGGCAAGGCCGCCCGGCTCGGCATCCAGGACAAAACTTCAGGAACGATCGTCGCCAGTGTCTTCTTCGTGGTCGATAAAACCAAACCCGCCGTCATCGACGATGCCGGAACGGATTACTTCAGCTCCTACAAAACGCTTGAGGGCGTTCACATCCAGGATTTGAACGGAAGCGACTCCTACACCGCGGAAAAGGTCGCTTCGGACAACACCTCAAATCCAGACGGCGCGTACATTTACGAACAGAAAGGTCCGGTCAAACAAAAAGTCGGCCTCGTTGACACGCTCGGCAACATTTACATCGATCCAACGTTCGGATTCCAGATCAAAACTCCCGACAAAGGGTCCGACCCCGTGGTTTTCCAGATTACCGACAGCGGAGGGAAAGCGCTTTTCAACATTTATCTCGCGGCGAAATATCCCCAGATCCAGGTCATCGCTCCTGAAGGAGATTTCAAGGATTTCAATCTGGTGGCGTTCGAGCAACACCTCAATGCGGTCGGCATGTCGACGATTTCCGGCGGAGTGGGATCCATGCTCGGCGATAAACTCCTGGGTTACCTTGGTCAAACAGCCCATGCCGACACGCCGGTTTCAAGCCAGCAGTCCTCCACCCAGCAAACCCAACACGTACTTCCGGACACCGACCATGACGGTTTGAACAACATGGAAGAGATCATCCTGAAATCCGCGTACAAGAATCCCGACACGAACGGCAACGGAACCAAGGACGGAGAAGACGTGACCAAAGGCATCAATCCGATCAAGCCGGGCAACACGCCGATCTTTACCGACATCAACCCAAGCAGCGAAGGATTCAGCGATATCATCAAACTCTACAAGCGCGGCATTCTCCAGGGGTATCCCGACGGAACATTCCGCCCCGACAAAGCAATCACCCGCGAAGAGTTCAGCAAGATCGATCTGGGCAGCATCTGTATCGTCTGCGAACAGTTCAGAAACTCGGTCAAACAGGCCGTCGATCTTATTTACGAAACGCATCCTTTCCCTGACACCAATATCACTCCTGATCTGCTCTACTGCGTGAAAGAGTCCAAGAACCGCAATATCGTGAGCGGCTATACCACCGGACCTCAGAAGGGGTATTTCGTGCCTCAGGCAAACGTGAGCCGTGTCGAAGCGCTGAAGGATCTTCTTGAAACGGCACGTCAGCAGAGCAACACCTCCATTACGTTCACCAATTTCCCGACGGACGGCAAACCGTGGTTCTATAACTACGTCCTCACCGCGCAAGGTGAAAAACTTTTCCCACCGGGACGTTCCACCCAGATCGATCACCTGAGTCCGAGCGATTTCAAGATCTGGTTCGATCAGGAGGTCCAAGATCCGAACAGTTCTTTCGTGGCATGGCTCAATCGCGACATCACCCGCGTGGAATTCGCGGAAATGACCTCACGCCTGCTCGACAAGGCCGACTGTTACGGCGATGACCAGGACGGCGACGGTATTCCGGACAACTATGAAAAATATTTCTTCGGAACCGATCCGACCAAAGCCGATACCGACGGCGGCGGCGTCAATGACGGCGATGAAATCGCCAGCGGAACGAACCCGCTCGATCCTTCCGATGACAAGAAACTTCTCGACACCGACAAAGACGGTCTGACCGATTATGAAGAAATCAACAACTACCACACCGATCCGAATAAAGCCGACACCGACGGCGGCGGCGTCGATGACGGTACAGAAGTGCTTACCAACCATACGAACCCGCTCGATCCGAAAGACGACCATCTTTACGACGGCGATCACGACGGCATGCCCGATGAATGGGAACTCGCACACGGCTTGAATCCACATGATCCGAGCGACGCGCTCCAGGATCCCGACGGTGACGGACTGACGAACCTTCAGGAGTACCAGCACGGCACCGACCCTCATGTCGCCGACACCGACGGCGGCGGCGTCAACGACGGCGACGAAGTGTTGCGGGGTACCGATCCTTTGAATAAGGAAGACGACATCAAGAATCTGAAGAGCGACGAGGGCGGATACATCGTCGGTGACACCAACAGAGTCCAGGAAAATTTTGTCTACTCAACGCCTGACAACACTGTCACGACTCCGACGTCACAAGTGGATTTCGTTGATGACATGCCTGCCGACGGAAACAGTTCCCTGGTGCTCCGCGCTGAGGTCGTGGACGACAACGGCGACATCGACAAGACCGTCAATAACGCCAACATTGAATTCAAACCTGAAAAACTCAGCAACGGCTCCTACGCCGTCATTGATCCGACGACGGTAAAAGTAAAAGCAGGTGTCGCCGAGTCCGTCATCAAATCGACGATCAAGGCCGGAGAATATATCGCATCAGCCGAACTGAAAGGTTACCAGATTCCCGTGGTGGACCATTCGGTTTTCGTGACGCCGCTCGAACCCGCCGCGATCCAGCTTGACGCCGATTCCCGTAACATCAAAAACGGCGCGCTTTCCAACACGATGGTTCACGCCAGACTTTTAGATAAAAACGGGAACCTTACCAACAACGATTCCTACAAACTTACGTTCACCGTCGACGGACCCGGAACGCTCGACACTTCAAAGGATGAAGATCCAAACACGGACGGTGTCCAGATGACGAGCGTTACCGGAGTGTACGATATCCTTCTCACTTCGCAGGCCGACCCCGGTGACATTCACGTTCATGCCAGCTATACGCCCGAACCGGATATTTTTGCCGAGGCGAAAAGTTCCACCCAGCAGACTCAACAAGGGGGAACCCAGCAAACCGCCACCCCTATGGCTGTCAGCGACATGACGGTTCACTCACGCAGCGATCTGAAGCTGCTGCTGCAATCTGAAAAGAGCAACATCCCTTCGGACTTCACCACTCTCGACGCGCTCAACCTGAATGTCGTTGACGGCAGCAACAATCTTGTCAGTGATTTCAGCGGTACGGCAAAATTCACGCTGGAAAACTCTTCACTCGGGAAGTTCGCGGTCAGTCCAGAACCCGACGTCACGAACGGTATCGCCAAGACGGTATTCCAGCCTTCCAATATTGCCGGAAAAGCCAACATCACCGTAACCGTTGCAGGTTTCGATCCGGTAACGACGACGATCACAACGCTTCCGAAAGCCGCGAAAAAGATCGAACTCGAGACCTCGAAAACTTCAATCGAAAGTACCAACACCTCGACGGTCGACGTTATCGCCAAACTTTACGATACTGACGGAAACTTCGCGGCGAACGATTCTTCGACCAATGTGACGTTCGTTCTCACCGACGACACCAAAGCGTACGGAACCTTTGACGGTTCAACCACGGTCAAAGCGAAAAACGGAGTGTCCAAGATTACGCTCCGCGGCACCGATCAGAGCGGACCGATCAACCTCGTCGCGAAAGGTAACAATCTGGTCACCGCTTCGACAAGCCTTGAATCTTTAAAACTTTTCCGCGCCCAGGAACTGAAAGACGTTGCGCCGAGAACACTTTTTGCGGCGCTCCTCGGGAGCGACTACGGCAATATCTTCCAGGACAACTACTTCGGCGGATGGTTCGTTTTCAGCGGGACCACGGAGAGCGCCGTCTCGCTGCTGAGTCCTCCAAAGCCCCATCTCGAACTTGCCAACGTCGACGCCAACGGCAAGATCACTGTTTTTGACAACGCTACGCTTGAGTCCCGCGTGGTGCCGGGCAACGCGGCGAACGTTCCGACACGGATCGTTTTAAGCAACCCGGACACTCATGAAGATCTGGCAGAAGTCTTCACGCTGTATAAACCGACCCCGCAAACCAAGGCAACGCTGCTTGCCGCGGACGGCGTTGTTTCGGACAGCCAGGAAGGTATTTACGTTCAAAACATCTCCAAAACTTCCGACTACTCAATGCAACAGGTTTCCGACGGAGTCTCCATTCTGAAGAACGGCAACGAAGCCGTCCACATCTATAATTCAGGATCGATCAAGGTGGTGGACAACGGATTCCAGTTGACGATGCTCCCGGGCGACGGCCAGAAGTATCTGAGTTTCACGGTGTCCGATGGAGCCGAAGACGTGGCGCAACTTACCGCCGTCGCCAACTTCAGCAATGACGTTTCTTTCCTCGACACGAATTTTAATTTTGATACCGCCGTAAGTCTGAAAAGCGGAACCTACTTCCACATGCTCACGGGGAAAGAGATGTACAGGCAGGAACAGAGCTTCTCAGGAAACTCATCCGCCAATCCTCGCGGAATGGCTTTGACCGATACCACCCAGGACATGCCGAAATCACAGGCACCGGGATTCAGTTTCATTTCACTGGAATCGAGTCCGACCGAACCGGGCGTGGGCTTCACCGGCGACAACAAATTCATGCTGCTGTTCGCCGCTGGAAATTCCGTCGGCGAATCCAACCTGCCGTACAGTTCAGAAATCGGCGTGGTTCTCGGCGACCCGACCGTCCGCATCAACAACAAAGTCAACGTTTCTTCGACCGGGTACACCAAGGATGTCGGCCAGGAAATATACTTCGGCGACGAAACCATCCAGGAAATTACGCCGATCGATTACAACGGCGACGGGTTACAGGACCTTCTCGTGGCCTACAAGGACGGGAAAGTCCGTCTGCTCCAGAACAACCGAGCCAATCCGAGGTTCGTCGACCAGGGCGTTTTCCTTGATTTCCCCAACGGTATCATCAGCATGACGACGGGCGACTTCAACAAAGACGGGCTCCAAGATCTGGTCATCGCCACACAGGACAGCTGTCGCACCGGGGAAGTCTGCATCAACGAATATGAAAATCACCACGGCAATTTCGTCCTCAAATATTTACCGCTCCAGCCTTTCACCGATAAAAACCGCGTCTTCATGATCCGCTCCGGCGACATGAACAACGACGGCTACCCCGACCTCGTGACGTCCGACGATACCGGAACGATCCGCGTGTTCTACAACAACCACGGCGAGTTCGATCCGAACGGACAGTACGTCGGTTCGCTGGGTCTGCATATCGACAACACCGCGAACTTAAAGACGGAAGTCCTTGTAGCTTACGACGGCATGCCGGTCGACGATCCGAACACCACAACCGACGACCAGTATTTTGCCGAGCTGCCGGTGACAAAAAACCAGTCCGATCTCACCGCCGACGACAAAGTCAAACTCGGCATCAGCGGAGACAACTCTCCGGTCTTGAGCGCTTCCGACACCGCGGCGCTCGATGCCCTGCAGGGCGGAAAAGCCCAGGTGACCGAACCTCCGGCAGACGTCCAGGTTCCGACGGATTTCGTCTACCTCGACGCTTCACCTTCGCTCATTACTTCCGAAAAACGCGCGAAGGACACGACCGATCCGCTGAACGTTCTTGCGCGCGACGACGTCGTCCAGTACACGCTCTCGTTCAAGAACACTGCAAACCACGACCTGAAGAATTTCATGTTCGCCGACGCATTCCCGGGAAACATGAACATCGACAAGTCCACGATCCAGTGTACGGATTGCGGCACGCAGCAACTGCAGTTCCAGGATACCGGAGAGAGTGTCCGCCCGTACATCATTTCAGGCTTCGATATCCCTGCAGGAAAGACGCGGACCATCACCTATACCGGCACGGTCGGTAATACGCCGCGCGTCAAAATCAACATCGGGACAAACCTTTCACCAAGCATCCCCACAAGCTCGTATCCTATGATCGGCGCGGCACCGGACAACAACGCCAGCGGCAGAATGACGTATTACTATGAAACTTCCGTCGATCCCAACACCAAGAAAGTCAATTATCAGAACTACACGACTCCGCCGCCGAAACCGGCAACGGTACCTTCGCCTACTGACGACACAACTAAAAAGCTCACCAAGAGTTTCCCCATCACCAACGACCAGTTCGTTGACCTGAACGGCGATAAGATTCCCGACAACATCGCGAACTTCGAACAGTCCCTGACCAATGACGACAGCGACGGCGACGGCCTTCCGAACCTCTATGACGATCTGAATGGCGGCCTGAATTCGATTGCCGACGCCACCCAGGGCATCCTCGCAGCATTATCCTGCAGCCAGGGATGCATACCCATGCCGATCAATTTTGCCTTCCTCGCTCCGGGCGTCATCAACGCATTGGGCATTCCTGCGGGGTTCGATCCCGGACTGCCGATCTTCGGATGGGGCGTACCGAGTATTATTCCGATCTGGCCGCCGAGCCCGTACCAGGGTTCCGTGGGCGGACGTATCTATCTTTCACCGACGCTTACGGCAAGCCTGGGTATGGGAATCTGTCTCGGCCCTTATCTGGCCGGTGCGTGTTTCGCCTTCAAACTGCCCATCGACATGATTCCATCGGGAGTTTGCGACGCCATCCAGCAGGGCGTCGACGATGCCATGGCCACCGCCAACAATTTCATCAGTTCCAACGGAAATTCCGCCATGGCCGAAAGCGGCCAGACCGCCGATTCTGAAGGAAGAAATTCGACGGGAGGCATGAGCGGGAGCACCAACCTGGGCAATTATCAGTACAACGCTTCCGTCTCAACCAATTTCAGGATACCGAGTTTCCCCGCGGTGATTACGAAATGGCTTGAAGACCAGACCAATGAGATCGTCAACAAACTGAGCGATCTTCCGGATTTCTATTTCATTTATCCCGATCCGACGTCGATCGCCGGTGCCTTCGTTCCACAATCCGGAGCGCAACAGACCGGATCATCCGGCCAGAACGCGGCATATCAATTCCCGACCTTCAGCTCGAAACCGCTGCAGATCGACAAGGTCAATTTCAAGTCCGTGCTGTCTTCTCCGGGAAAACTTTTAAGTTTCCTGAACACGATCCCGCTCATTCAGATCCAGTCGCAGGAAATCGCCATCAAGATTCCGGCGCTGACTGCGGCCGAAATTGCCAAGGTCAAAGCTGACGCGCAGCAGTGGGTTGAAGACGAACGCAATGAAGTCAACCGTACGCTGCAGGTGTGGAGCTGCGGATATATCCAACTCGACCAGTCCTGGACCGTTCAAAAATCGCCGAACGCCTCGGCTTCCCAATACCAGACCGCGTGCGACAAGCTCATCGTCGACATGAGCAAACTCAAGGACAGCGTCGAAAAAAACATCGACGCCATCCAGAAATACCTTGAACTGCCGCGCAAAATCCTGGCTTGGAAAAACATTGCGGCAAAATACCTGTACCAGATCATCTGCTACCTGGATACGATCATGCAGTACACCGGCGGGTACATCAAAAAACAGACCTCCCGTATTCTGGCGTGGATCAACATGATCAAACGCATCAGGCAGTTGCTTGAAACGTGGAAACTTATCATCGATCTTATCGTCGATTACCAGGCTTCGTGCGACCGGTGCAGCTCGGCGAGGTACACCTTACTTCAACTTATTTTACAAATTTTCGCGGCCATACCGTCGCCGCCGATCATACCTTTCCCCAAACTTCCCGACGTTTACCTTGATGTTTCCCAGATCCAGACGGGCCTGAAAATCCTGTGGCCGGATATCAAATTCATACCAGAGCGGCTCATTTTGCCCCGACTCCCCCGCATCACGCTTCCGGATTTACCGACGCTCACGCTGCATCTGCCGGCCCTGCCCATCCTGCCCGATCCTCCCGATCTTCCGGAACTTCCGGATCTGCCTCCGCTCCCGTTGCCGACGCTTCCCGATATTCCAAAACCTCCGAAGATTCCCGATCTTCCGAATGAAATCAAGATAACCCTGGATATTTTAAAGACGATCATCAAGATTCTGTGTCTTATCCGCAAGGGACTTATTCCGATTCCGGAACTGAATCTGAAATCGCAGATCGAACAGCTGACGGAACGTCCGCTCACTCCGCTGATCCCTCTGGATCTTCTGGCAAAACTTCAGATCCCGCCGATCCAGTACGATTACGTGGATCATATTGAAATCAAAACCATCCTTAACCTGTCGCTCGATTTCAGTCCGATTTACGATTTCGTCCAGGGCATCGCCGACGTTTGGAACGGACTGACCACCGATTTCGTCGAAAAACTCAACTTTGAATCCAAACAGGCTTCAGCGGCGGCCGAATCGGTGACCTCTTCGGCAAGCGGCGGACCAGGCGGAAGCGGCGGCAACATCGACATCAACGTTGGAGGAAAATCCAGCGCCCTGATGCAACTGCTTGCCGATGTCGCCAACGGTAACGCCGACGACGCCGACCATGTGCTCGACCTGATCGCGACTATGCCGGGCAACGGCCTCAACGACGTGGCAAACCTCCTCGCCGACAATTCCCAGGCGCTTGCTGACGTGAAAACGCTTGATATCAACAAGATCGCCCCGGCCAATTTGAAGGGCATGCTCAGCGATCTGGAAAAGAACGATCCTCTGCTCGGTCATTATCTTGCTGAATACCAAAAGGCCAGCCAGGATATGCAGCAAACGGCGAAAGAGTATGCCGACAACAACAAGAATATCGAACAAGACATCCATGTCAGCGCAAGCCAACGTTATCTTTCCAAGGACGATCCTCTGCTCAACCAGTCCATCGACGCCATCAAAGCGCATATTCCTCTGGAAGATCAGCCGCAGTACGACAGTCAGAAACAGGTCGCCCAACTCCGTGACGCCCTCATCGCCTATACCGACGAAGGAGCCAAACTGGATGCTCAACTCGGCGATGCCTCGGGTTATGACGAATCCATGCACGCCCTTGCCGACGCGCACACGTTGAGCGACTACCTGCCCGTGCAAAAAACACAGGACGGCGGCCACTTCTATGCCGATGCAGGGGCGACGGACAGTGCGGACAGCTCCACGGGGAATCTCTACGTCGCCGCCGTCAGCGTGGCGAACGATACGTTCCAGTCCTTCGTCGACGGCGTGAAACAAGATACAAGCAAACAGATCAAACTTCTTGCCGACGCCGGAAACCTTCCCGATGTTCCCCTCACTCCCGGTTCGCAGGGTATGCCGGTCCAGGCGAAGGGCATTTACATTTTGAATCCTACCCTCGGCGTCAACGAACGCCTCATGGAATACACCGCTGAAGCAGACAGTCCTTCCCAGCTGCTGTTCCTGGACGTCAACAACGACGGCGACCAGGAGGTCATCTATAGTTATGGCAGCAATATTTACATGAAGGAAAACTACAATAAACCTGCCATAAAAACCTATTACGGTGGTGTTCCTGAAACCAAATCACTGCTTGATATCGCACCTTCCGCGCCGGCAGTCAACGGTTTCCTCTCCAATTACGTCAACAACAAGAGTGCCGACATGAGCTGGAGAGCTCCGACGGAAGGAAACGTTTCCGGATATCTGATCACGTACCGGTTGATGCCCGACGCCTTCATTGAAAACATCAGTCCGGTCCTCCACAGGGTCGCTGTCATTCTCGAACCTGCCGATGCCGCGTCGCCGACCGGAAAAATCAGCGTAAACAAAGGCAGTTATAAACTCAACGGCCAGGATCCGAAAGACGATCAGGCCCAGGCCGGTGCCAGCGTGCAGACCCAGGCCGACAGTGAAGTGGTGGTGGATTTCGGTTCGAACGGCAAAGTGACTGTCCCGGCCAACACGTCAGCTAAGGTTCCGGCCTTGAGCTTCCCGTACCTTACGGCGCAGAACGTCAGCGGAGATATCTATTTTGACGGAAGCGAACGGACGGTGGTGCTTCCCGGCGGAAACGGTTTCAACGCCACGGCGGGTGAATCCGTCCATGCGTTGAGCGCTTCGCAGTTTACTATTTCAGTGGACGGAACGCCTCAGGCCCAGTATGACCTTCCCTCCAACGCCATGTTCACGATTCCGAAAGACATCAAAGGCGTCATCAACGTCACCGTGAGCAGTGGTACCGTCGAGGTCATCAATCCTGAAAAAATCGTCCAGCACCAGAAAGTCGTGAACGGTTTGATGCTCAACGTCGATACCCAGCTGACGACTTCCGGAGGAAGCGCCCGCGTTGTGATGGGCGACGGTTCCTACGTTCACATTGCTTCGGGCGAAGATCTGCTGTTGAAAAAACTCGATACTCCCGACAAGCCGAACATCCATTTCGACCTTGCCAACGGCTTTTATTACGCAAAAATCCAGTCATTCGACCATCAGGGCGCACTGAGTACGCCTTCGGCGACGCAACTCATGGCGCCGTCGATTTGCGCCGATAAACAGGGCCCTCTGCCGAACGGCGGACCGTCGGAACGCACTACCTATATCTTCAAAGCGTTGTCGATCGACGCCAGTAAATCTTTCGATACCAACGGCACCATCATTTCCTACTACATCGATACCGATCCGACGACGGACACCGATCATGACGGCGATCCGACCGATGACAAAAACGTCTGCCATGACAACGATCTGACGACCGATACCGACGGCGACGGCATTCCGAACAACGATTGCAGCGATCCGACGTTCAAGCTCGGGCCCTATCCCGATCTGAACGACCGTACCGTTACCCTGAACGTTGTTGATGAATCGTTGAACCGTTCCCAGCAGAACATCACCATTCACGTGGTGGTCCCGGGTATCCAGCTGAGTGCGGATACGGCTTCCAGCGGCATCGCCAAGGGAAATCTCGACGTCAAAGAAAGCGACATTCCGGTTGGCCTGATCCGCGACCGCGGTGGCGTCATCACTCCGATCACGACCAAGACCGCCGATGAACACGGGAAATACTTCACCGACAGCAACGGCAAATTCCAGGTCTCGGATTTGAATCTCAAAGATACGATCGTCATCAAGAACGACAAGGGCGAAGTCATCGGTGAAATCGATCCGAAAACCGGACGCATTATTCTCAAAGACCCGAACTACGAGATTCAGGTTCTTCCGGCGGAAGAGCCGCTCCTTCCGACCCGCATCGTGGTCAAGCAAAAGAGCGACGGCAAAATTATTTCGACGTTGTTCCTGGTTCCGGACCTCAATACGGATACAACGATCGATGATCCGAACCTGGACTACAACAAAGTCACGACCGCGGTCTTCAAAGGCGTCCATGTGAAAGACGACAATGGCTTCGATAACTTCGAGTTCCGCAAGATTCCGACCGATGATCCGAACTTCCCCGGAGCCACGGAAATCATCGATACTACGACGAAGAAGCGGGCGGCCATCCTGGATACCGGCGGAAACTTCTATGTTTACGACGACCGTCTGAGCCTGCGTCTCAAAGATACGGGTGACCTGAGCGATCCGCTGGTGATCGAGATTCTCTTCACCAAGGACGCGTCGACTCCGCCCGCGGTCATCGGAGAGTTCTTCATCGCGGTGCACAGCGACAAGGGCGTGCAGATCCTTCCGGAAGAACGCTTCAAGATTTTCGTTTCCGGAGCAAAGAGCAAAGGCCCGCTCTATGACAGCGACAAGGACGGTATGCCCGACCAGTGGGAGATCATTTACAGTCTGAATCCGAACGATTCGACCGATGCCCAAAAGGACAGCGACGGTGACGGATTGACCAACCTTGAAGAGTACCGCGCAGGAACCAATCCGCTCAATCCCGACAGTAACGGTGACGGCATTCCCGACGGTCAGGAACTTTCGATGGGACGAGATCCGTCCAAACCGGAATCATCACCATTTTCTGACGTGACCAAGGACAATCCGTACTTCCAGAGTATTTTCAATCTCTACCAGCGTCATATTCTTGACGGTATTCCAAGCGGCAACCAGCTCGTCCTCGGTGCGAGCGCGCCGATCCCGCGCGATGAGTTCGCCGACATCATGCTCAAGATTTTCTGTATCATTCCGCGTCCGGAAGCCTACCAGGGTCCGTCAATGTTCACGGATATTCCGTATACACCCGATAATCTGCCGTGGTACTACGCTATCACCAAAGAAGCCGCGTTCCAGGGATTCATCACCGGTTATAAAGCTGAACTCGATCCCAACACCGGCAAAACCCCGTTCAAGCCCGAAGCCAATATCACCAGGGCTGAAGCGGTCAAAATCATCCTCGAAGCGCTGGAAAAGAAAGGCGTCATCGACATGGGCAACGTTCCGCTCACCGAGCCTTACTACACACCGTACATCCAGATCGCCCAGGATCTTACGCCGTATCTCAAAGACAAATCCAAACTCCATACCACGTTCATTCTTACACCGGACGAAGCCCAAAAACCGGAAGAAATCCTGACCCGTGAAACGTTCATCGCCATGGCCGACCGTGTCCTTACCGCATACGACTGTTCACTCGTGGATGACGACCACGACGGCATGCCGAGTTACTGGGAACTTCAGCACGGCCTGAATCCGCATGATCCGAGCGACGCCAACAAAGATCCGGACGGCGACGGACTGACCAACCTTGATGAATATAAACACGGAACCGATCCGCACAATCCCGATACCGACGGCGGCGGCGTCAAAGACGGCGAAGAAGTGAAACGCGCCACCAATCCTCTGGATCCCATCGACGATCCGATTGACACCGATGGTGACGGACTCCCGGACAAAGACGAAATCAACGTCTATCACACCGATCCCAACAACCCGGATACGGACGGCGGCGGCGTGAACGACGGCACGGAAGTACTCATCAACAATACCGATCCGTTAAACCCCAATGACGACAAAGATACCGACGGCGACGGACTTTCCGATTATGAAGAAACCAATAAATACCATACCGATCCGTTCAATCCGGACACTGACGGCGGCGGCATCAACGACGGTACCGAAGTGAACCGCGGTACCGATCCGCTCAATCCGAAAGACGATCTTATCGATCCGCGCAGGGATCTCGGCGAAGGTATTTACGTCATCCAGCCGGAATGTAATACCTGTCCGTGTCCTTCGTCCATTGACCATACCGCCGACATCATTCCGGGAGACAAACTGTTTGCCGTCATCTCCAACGACGACAACTCGCAGATCTTCAGCAAGAGTAACGTCGTGGAGATCAAGGAGATCCCTCCCGAAAATCCCGTCAACGCACAGGCTCAAGCCCAAAATCCCTAGTTTTTATGCTATAATGTAAGGATATGAAAAAGCTCATAGACCAATTCAAATTCAAACCGCTCACCCTGACGGTGATCCTGGCGCTGCTGCTTTTTTTCGGCAACTCATTCCAACAGACCCAGGCTCAAGTCGCAGGAGGAGGAACCGTCCCTTATCCTTTCCAGAACGCCACCGTAGACACCAATAATCTTTGCGAACCGGAAATGAAGTCTTTTGCCGACAAAGAACTCGCCAATTTCCGCGATTTTCTGGATACCAACTTTCAGAACAAGAGCGGCACGAGTTCTCTCGTTGACGTCGCCCTGGGGAAATATCGGGAAATGCGCTCGGAACTTTACACCGCCATCAACAAATACTATCCGAACTTCGGATCGAGCCTGCTCGTCACGGGGCTTCAGTCCAACCAGTGCGAACAGATCATCGTGCAGACGCTCAATGACGCCAAAACACTTTTAAAGACGCACGCCGTACGAACGTCGGGGGTCAAAAAATCCACGGCTTTGCTTGAAAAATACCAACAGATCAACGCGGAACTTGCCAACCTCTATCAACAGTTCATTTATATGAAAGCCTATCTGGATACTTTTTCCGGCAAACTGCCGTGCTATCCAAAAACAGGCTGCGTCAAAGGATAACCATGAAAAACCATAAACTCACCATCAGTCTTTCACTCCTCATCCTCATCTTCGTGGGGATGTCGGCGCTCGTTGTCCGCACAAAAGCCCAGGAAGCGTCGAGCCTGAATCCCTATGACGATCCGAATCTTGATGTCGACGGCGTTATTTCGCTCTACCACAACAACATGAATACCACTTTCAACAACTATATTACGTTGATGATGACGAACATCGACAAGAATCCCGACGATCCCGAAGGGAAAGCCGTCGATCAAGACGGCAATCCCCTGACGGCCAGCCAGTGCATGGACGATCCGAACAACTACAGCACCTTCTGCGTCGCGGTGAACACACTCGGCGGCAACATCGACAACTGCGTCGCACCTTCACTTGATATTCCGCTCCCGGAAGACATGCAGAAACTCTGTTCGCTCGGCAGCGATGCTACACCGCTGAAGGGTTATTTGAACTTCGTGGCTGCTTTGAAGCGCAGGAGTAACCAGATTTTCCAGACGACCCAGCAAAAAAGCGATTACATTGACGCCATGACTTGTCTTGGGTTGCCGAACTCGGTGTGTGATCAACAAACCAAAGACAAAGCCCAGACCTATTACCAGACGTCGGTGGCGCTCCAGGTCAGCGCCGACCTCACCAAGATCCAGGATGAGATCAGCAAAGCCAAGGATACCCTTGATCAGACACTCTCCGCCTACGACCAGCTCAAGGTGGCCTGGCCGATTCACAAGAAATACGTCCAGGTTTACGCCGATCTCGAAAAATACCGCGACAAGATCGTGGATATCCGCCACCAGACCGATGTGTTCCCGAGTAAATTTATCGACATGACTACCACCGCCTGTCTCTAAACCCATGAAAAAATTCCTCTACACGATAGGCTTCCTGATGTTCTGCTCCGCGCTGTTCAGCCCGGTGATAAGCCATACGGCATTCGGGCAGAACGCCAATCCGGTCGCCACCGGTTATGACAGCGGTTGTACCTTTCCCTGGTTGACCTGCGGAAACTTTTTGAATATTCCCGACGCCGACTGGGGTGCGACCTTCGGTCAGGACGATCCGGCAAAAGTCGGTCAAAATCTTTACGAGAATATCCTTGAGATGACGCGCGTTTCGCCTGACAAAAAGGCTTTTCAGAATACCGCCGGGGCTTTCGGGTCAACCCAATCCGACATGTCGAGGATCCTCAACAACGACTTCGGTCCGATTTTGGATAAAAGTCCTTATCTCACCCAGGATCAGGCCATTCAGAAAATGGTCGAAATCCAGCAGAGCTACCAGGATGAAAAAGACATTTATGCCATTCAGGCCGATATCGACGCCTCCGTGACGCCGAATGAAATTTTTGAAGACGGAGATACTTCCAATTCCGGCTTTGATCTCATCAACGACCTCAATAATATTGAAAATATTCTTTTCAAGAAAATGGACCCCATCGACATCGGGGGAAATTTCGACGCAAGCTCGACGAGCGGGACGGGAACCGGTGGAGGCTCCGGACCGCAGCCGACGCAAAACGGGACCAAAGCGCCGGGTAACGGACCTTCCTCAGGGCAGACCGGTACAGCGTCGAGTGCGCTTGGGAGCAGCGGGGGCGGAACGCAGCAGGTTTCTCCCGAGGCTTCCACGTCGGGCCTGGGACAAAAGCCCAGCGCGACGGACAACCCGAACATCTGTTTTGCCGATACCACCCTGGATAAAGCCCTCAAAGATTTTGAAAACAAGAAAGCCACCGATGCGAACTATAAGGAAACTCCCACCCAGACGCCACCGGCGGCTAACGCGAACAAAGGGAGCAACGGAAATAACGGCACCGGAGAAAACACCGGAACGGCTCAAAGCGCATCGACCGCCTCGGCGCCTTTCACTTTTAACCCTCCCGTGACGGCAACGGTTCAGCCGGCTCCCGCCTCGAACTGGCTGACGACGCCTCCATGCAATGATGTCCTCTGCATCCAGGTCAATTTCGTCAAAAAACCGGCCTCAGCCTACGTTGATTCCGACAACTGCATCGCCTGCCACGTGGAAAAGATCAATGAAAAACTCAAAGAAACCATTAACCACAGCCTTATTCCGGGCAAGGCCACCGGAAATCTGCTTGAACCCGGCATCTGTAAACAGGCCACCGCCGATCTCTTCAATACTGTCGGCATGCGTTTTTACGCCGTAGCAAAACCCGTGCTCACTCCGACCAACGATGATCTCATTTACGGATCGAGCATGGTCGATGAATGGGACAAGTTCGTGAATACCTACAAACCTTTCCCCTTCTACGAAAAGAGTGTTCCCGATCCAAGCAATCCAAACGCCGATACCTTTATTCCGAATATTGAAGACAGTGCTGCGAAAGCGGCCGTGGCCTATGCAACTCCTGATACGACGATCGATCAGGTCACGAACAGCATTGACCAACAGGTCCAGGGCCAACAGAAAGCCGTTTCCCAGGCTGTCGCCGTTGCTTCGCCCGCCGTCCAGAGCGATACCGACAGCAGTTTCTACCAGTCGATCCAGCGCGAACTTGAACAGATGAATTACTACTTCGACAGTTTTCAGAACATTCTCCACCGCCTTCATGAAAAAGTCGGCGATGTCGATGAAGACCATGCCTGCGCCATCCTCAGCGATATTAAACAATGCCAGTAATTATGAAACACCTTCGCAATCTCATCATCGTACTGATCCTTTCGACCGTGACCCTGACAACGCTCGGCGGGAACGTTCAGGTCGTCCGCGCCCAGACCGGCGATGTTTCCGGCAACGGCGGCGCCGTGTACTGCCGCAACGGTGCGCGCGATTACGGCAATTTCCTTTCCGCGGTCATCAGCTACAACGGTTTCGTGGAATACTGGAAAGACATCCTCGTCCGCTACAACGCGAACATGTGTCTCTACCTGGACATCGACAGCCTTTTGACCCGCATCGACAAAGCGCGCCAGCTCATCCGCAACGCTTTCTACAATTGCGATTCCAATGCTCAGAAACTGGCCAAAACCTACTATCAGCTCGACGCCGAACTTTTCTTTTTGAGAAATTACGTCGACGTTTCCAACGGCAACATTCTCATCAAATCCGAAAAAGGGGTAACGAACGATTTCATCAGTTACTACGTGAACGACAAAGGGTTTTTCACCACCGACGAGGCACAGACACTGCTCCAGCAGTTCATCAGTAAATATCAGGCCCGCATGGATTCTTACCTCAACTGCCAGGACCCTACCTGGGGCAACCTCATTGCCAAATGGAACGAATTCAAATCCAACCTCGGAGGATTTACCGCGGTCCAGGAGTCCGTGGAGCAGATCAATAAATCATGGGATAACGCCATCAATACTCCGTTCAAACGGACGGGAGGACTACTTGGCGGCCTTCTTGACGTTAAAATCAACGACCTGGATCCGGCAACGGCATGGAGCGACATCTCCACGCAGCTCAAAAACAACTCTCCGTCCGGTTTCACCTTTAATCAGTTCCAGGCGGCACAAACGGCTGATGCCGCCTACCATGATGACGTTTTGAGCCGCACGACGTACTTAGGACAGTACCAACAGCTTTACCAAAACGGAACCGCTGACATTACGCAGGCCATCATCGACCGTGTGAACTATCTTGATAACTCCATCGTCGGAACGTACGACTATATCGACAAAACCGCCCAGTGCACCAAGGGCATTGTTGAAAAAGTGTGTTAAAACATCGTTTTTCAATTTTAACAAGTCCCACTTGGGATTAAAAAAATCCCCAACGCAACGGTTGGGGGTTTTTTTTGCTTTTCTAGGGCCGTAGTTACAGTTCTTCTGGAACGATGTTCCATAGTTCCTCTTGAGGAACGACACGTCGATTTAACGCAGAACGAAAGAAAAAATGGTTCCTTTGGTTCTTTCCTTGAGCTGGTTTTTTTCCTTGGCGTTGATGGCGGCGTGCTTGCGCCCTTCCATCACTTCAATGATCTCAACGTTCGAAGCCCGGCAGTATGTGCAGCTGGGACTTTTACTGGAGATCGAGATTCCGCAATTGGTGCAGTTGAATATCATGTGGGTAAGTAATCCTAATCGAGAATGTAATGGTCTAACTCGTCGGTACGAGTTTTGTTGGGGGTTTGTTCTTGTTCCTTTTTTTTGCTAACAGATCGGACGAAGCTTTCTTTTTTTGGTTCCGGAGTGGTCTCCTCCGATTCCAAAAGGTTGTCTTCTGATGATCCCCTGGATGATTCTTCGCCTTTTTTCTTTTTTAATCGTTTGTCCGGCGATGGTTTTTCATTCTTGTCTTGAGTGGCCTGCATTTCTGCTTCCTTCGGAGTAGTCTTGGTGGACTTACTCGCAGCAGCAGCTTCCTGCTCATCGAGGAATTTCATGACATCGCTTTGGCGAATTCTGTAGACCCGTCCAAGTTTGCTCGCCCTCAATTTGCCTTGTTTGATAAATTTTAAGACAGTGAAGGGATGCACCTGTAAAATTTGAGCAACTTGATCAGGTGTAAGGATCTTTTCGTCCATTTCTTTAAACTGTAAATAAGGTTTTTTGTATTTTTTATACCTTATTTAAGTTTAGCATATTTTCAAGCAACGAACAATAATATATACCTCTGTTTATTTATTTTTATCTATCGGGGACTTTATATCATATTAAAAAACATTTTTCAATAGTTTTAGCAAGTTATTCTTATTCTATTAAATTTAATTAAACTTTGTTTAAACATACTTTAAACATTGCCAATTTTTTATTTTTGTTATCTTTTATTAAATTTTATACAATTCTATTAAATTTAATTAAATCTTTTAGGGATAATTTATAAAATTGTCGACGTTTTCTCAAAAAAATGTTCAAAACTCTTCCATGCGGTTTTCGTAGAATAAATGTTATTTTTTGTTTTAAATATGCGGAAAATACGCGTTTAGCTTAAGATTCACGTTTAAAATGGCAGAAAACCTTTCAACGGCTGAGAACCCTGTCTTTTGTAAAACATGGCGGGAATAACGCCTTAAAGCTGTTTCAAGATGTTTTTGACGTTCTCAGCCAAGGACTCATCGCCCATTTTTTGCGCAAGATCAAGCATCTTCCGGTAATCGCCCTTATGGGTCCTCATTACCGAAAGCTCCCTCAATCCTGCCACGCGGCTCTGAATCTTATTATATTCCTTGGCGTAGCAGGCTTTGACCATCTTTTCATTCCCGATCTTTGCGAAAAGTTCGCGGGCTTTGCTTAAAGAATCTTTGTTATAGAGGTCGATTGCTTCATGTTCGTCCACGTACTTCTTCAACTCTGCATCCCCGCTCTTTTCTGCATAAAACCGTGCTTTTTTGTAGTTATGCTCTTTGGAATGGTAAATGACGGCGTTATTGAGGATGGCTGTTCTGAGTTTACGGTCTTCGTCGGTATCGATGCCCGCCCTTTCCACGAAAAAGAGTGCCGTTTCAAAATCTTTTTCCTTGAGGACCTCGACGGCGACGTTATGGTAAGCGATTTTGAGGTTCTTTGTGACCAGTTCGCGTTCGGATGACAGCAAATTGGCGAGGTGAGCGGCCTTTAAAAACTCTCTGGGAGCCACCTTGATCTGTTTATCCCTGAAATCGGAAACATCAAGCAGGTTGGTGGAAATAAGCTCAACGATCGGAAGAATCTTAATGTAATCCTTATAATTGGCAAAAGACCCGGCCGTGGCTTCGATATCAATCCCGTTGAAATGGAGACACACGTGGCGTTCCATGATCTTGATCTGGAGCTCCTTGATCTCATATTTCAGCGAAAAGAGGTACGTATAGAGCGTGACGATCTGGTTACAGTCGCCGATGAGCTTCTGGTTGTGCTCAAGGTCTGTCAGGAGTTTTCCGAACGAGGCACCTTCAAGATATTCAAATCTTCCGGCCTGCGGACTCAGGAAGACCATGATCGCTGCTATAAAACGCAATTTTTCGTTGTCCTGCGGAGATTCCGGCCTACTTAAGCCAAGCTCCATCAGGTTTTTGTCCAGGGCTGCGGCGTCAATGCTGAGATTTTTTGCGAATTCGAGAAAAATTCCGGCGGTATTCTCGCTGTTGCGGTACATCCTTTTTCTCGCTGAACGCTTGAGGTACTTGTATCCTTTGAATTTCGCTTCAAGCCACAAATCCAAAATGACGAGATTCTGCTGCATCAAGTCGAGAATTTTTTCCTGAGCTTCAAAAACTCCGAGAAAAGCTATTTTCCGCAAAACTTTTTCGATGCGCTTTTCCTGTTTATCAGCATAACGGGAAAACGGGTTCCAGACGGGTTTGATCATCGTTTATTTTTTTGCGGGTTTAAGGACCTTTTTGAGCCACAAACCGGTGTAGGAGGTCTTGACCTTCGCCACCTCTTCAGGTGTCCCCGAAGCCACGATTTCTCCACCTCCTTCACCGCCATCGGGACCGAGATCGACGATATAGTCTACGGATTTGATGACGTCGAGGTTGTGTTCTATTGTCAACACGGTATTGCCTTTATCGACGAGTTTCTGCAGTACACCAAGCAGTTTGGCCACGTCGTCGAAATGGAGGCCGGTGGTGGGTTCGTCGAGGACGTAAAGGGTCTGGCCGGTCGAACGTTTAGAAAGCTCGGTCGCAAGCTTGATGCGCTGGGCTTCACCACCCGAAAGGGTGGTGGCTGATTGGCCGAGGCTAACGTACGAAAGGCCCACCTCGTACAAGGTCTCGAGCTTGGTCTTGATGTTCGGGATGTTCTGGAAAAACTCCAGGGCCTCGGCCACGGTCATATCAAGGACATCGGCAATGTTCTTGCCGCGGTAGGTGACTTCAAGGGCTTCGCGGTTATAACGGCGTCCCTTACAGACCTCGCAGGGAACGTAAATATCCGGAAGGAAGTGCATTTCGATCTTCTTGATGCCGTCGCCGGCGCAGGTTTCGCAGCGTCCGCCTTTGACGTTGAAGCTGAAACGGCCGCTTTTATAGCCTCTGAGCTTGGCTTCGGGTGTTCCTGAGAAAAGGTCGCGAATGTCGGTAAATACGCCAGTATATGTTGCCGGATTCGAGCGTGGAGTTCTGCCGATCGGTGACTGGTCGATATTGATGATCTTATCGAGGTTTTCGACGCCCTCAATGCGTTCGTGCTTACCGGGATGGTTTTTGGTTCCGTAAATAGCGTGCGAGACGGCTTTGACGAGAATATCGTTGATGAGGGTGGATTTCCCGGAACCGGAAACTCCCGTCACCCCGATGAAGGTTCCCAGAGGAAAACTTACGGATACGTCCTTGAGGTTGTGCTCCGAGGCTTTGACGATCTTGAACTCGTGGCCGTTGCTTTTGCGGCGTTTTTTGGGAACAGGGATGATTTTCTTCTCACTGAGATACTGCCCGGTGATGGAGTTGGGATTTTTCATGATTTCGGCCGGGGTGCCGGCAGCAACGACTTTTCCGCCGTCTTTGCCCGCTCCGGGACCGATATCCAGAATGTAATCGGAAGAAAGCATCGTATCCACGTCATGTTCGACGACGATGACGGTGTTTCCCAAGTCCCTCAGCGAAACCAGAGTATTGATGAGCTTGGCGTTATCGTTCTGGTGGAGGCCGATGGAGGGTTCGTCCAGCACGTAGACGACGCCGGAAAGTTTTGAACCGATCTGCGTCGCCAGGCGGATGCGCTGGGCTTCACCCCCGGAAAGGGTATTGGCCGCGCGGTCCAGGGTCAGGTATGAAAGGCCCACGTCCTGGAGAAAGCTGAGGCGATTCACGATTTCTTTTAAAATAAGCCGCGCGATCTGTTCTTCCATCGGCGTCAATTTGAGGTTCTGGAAGAAATCCGTAGCCTTTCTTGCCGAAAACTCAGTGACTTCAATGATATTTTTATCGTTGATACGGACGGAAAGCGCTTCGGGGCGAAGACGGTTGCCGTTACAGGCCGGACACTTGAGGATGCGCATGAATTTTTCGATTTTCTTGCGGATGTAGTCGGAATCCGTCTCGAGATAGCGACGTTCAAGGTTGGGAATAACTCCTTCAAAAGTGGTGGTGTAGTTTCCGCTGAATCCGGCTTCGCGATCTTCCTTGCCGACCTTGACGCTGTATTTGGTTTCGCGCGTTCCGTAAAGGACAATTTCCAGTGCCTCCTTGCTGAGTTTTTTGACGGGAGCATTCATGCTGAAGCCGTGGGCTTTGGCGACCTGTTCCAGAATGCGGTTGTACCAGGTCAAATGTGACGTCGTCGCGGACCAGGGCATGATGGCGCCTTCGCCGAGAGTGAGATTGTCGTTGGGGATGACGAGTTTTGGGTCGATTTCCAGTTTGGTGCCGAGTCCATGACAAACCGGACAGGCACCGTGGGGGCTGTTGAAAGAAAAACTTCTCGGACTGATTTCGGGGATGCTGATGCCACACTTGATGCAGGCAAAATGTTCGGAAAAGATCTCGTCTTTCCCCGTATCTGCGTCACTGATGATCATGATCCCTTCGCCGAATTTTACTGCAGTCTCGATGGAATCGGCCAGACGGGTGCGGTCGGGATTGGGAAGCTCGATTTCTTCACCTGATGACATTTTCTGGATCTTCTTTTTAAAATCCTTGATGACGAGGCGGTCCACGACGATTTCGATGGTATGCTTCTTATTCTCGTCGAGTTCGGGGATATTGAGAATGCTCATTATTTCCCCGTCCAAGCGGATGCGGACGAACCCGTCCTTTTTTATTTTTTCAAAGACTTTGATATGACTGCCTTTGCGGTCGCGGACAACGGGCGCAAGAAGCATGATCCTTTTGCCTTCTTTCATGCCGGCAACCGTTTCCACGATCTGACTCGTGGTCTGGCGGCTGATTTTATTGCCGCATTTCGGACAGTACGGGTGACCGACCTTGGCGAACAAGAGACGTAAATAATCATAAATTTCCGTCACCGTTCCCACGGTTGAACGAGGGTTGCGGCTGGCGGTTTTCTGGTCGATGGAAATAGCGGGAGAAAGTCCGTCGATGGAGTCGACGTCGGGTTTTTCCATTAACTGGAGGAACTGGCGCGCATAGGTGGAAAGGCTTTCCACGTAACGGCGCTGTCCTTCCGCATAAATAGTGTCGAATGCGAGCGATGACTTTCCGGATCCGGAAAGTCCGGTCATGACCGTCAGCTTCCCTCTTGGAATTTCCACATTGATATTTTTGAGGTTGTGGATGCGGGCTCCTTTCACGACGATTTTTTCAGCAGACATATTGAAAAACTCATTAAAAAATTAGTAGATCATGAATAATTTCAGGATTTACCTTCTTTATCCATGCACTACACTAGATAGCCACGCTAGCACACTTTTTGCCGTTTAGCAAGGGTGCGTGTGCGACGAACACAAACAAAAACGGCGGGATGAAAGGGCTGCAGTAATAATGAGCCTAATCCCGCCGGGCGTAAATGTACCAAACGAAATAATTTTTGCAAGATGATTTTTTCGTTTCTCCTTTTTTGGCTTCGCACAGCTATTTTTCCGCATCCTCCAACGCGGGGGTCAATACCCTTCCGTACATCTTGTGGTCCTCTTTTTTCTCGAGCAGATAGTTGAGCCAGATGTATCCGCCGGTAAGGTAGGGAACAAGCAGGAACGTCCAGTTCATCTCAAGGAAAATGTTGAAAAGCGCGTGCAGGCCAATGGCTATGACGAGCCCCTGAGTCAGTTTTTCCTCTTTGAAACTGATGTCATTTTTAAAATGAAAAATTGACGCGATTTTACGGAAAACCGGCCAGTTATTTTTCAAATTTTCGTCTTGAAGGACCGGACCGGCAAAGTGAGCCAAACCATAGTAGTAGCCGAGAATCCCGGAAAACATGATGTGGGCGAAACTGGAAAAGAGCGATCGGAAGACGAAAGGATAGAGGATGTTTTCGGGACCGCGTTCGGTCATGATGTTGTAGAAGTAGATGATGTTCTCGACAAACGCGAAACCCAATGCCACAGTGATGAACATTTCGATGGCGTCGTCGATTGAGGCGATTTTTTCTGCACCGCTCATCTTCACGGCCATGAATTTGGTCACTTCCTCAATGACTCCCACGATAAGGAAAGTGAAGAGGACATCAAGAGGAATAGCCGTGAGATTGGCGAATCCGACGAAATCGTCCTGGAACTGGTGAGTGTAGGCGAAAGCGTTCAGCCAGGGAAAAAATTGCCATAAAAACTTATAGGCCAACAAAGGTGCCACAAAGACCGCACCTGCGATAAAAATGTGGAACGACATACTCTTGTTGCCGACCTGCTTTTTATAAAAAATGTATCCCCATACTGCGGCCGGGACGAGGGCGAGGGCGAGGGCGAGGGCTGCTTTCAGGATATTTTCCGGCATAGTGGTATTGGTTTTTTGTTTTTTGTCTGGGAAACGGTTTGTTTTCGCTATCAAAATATTATAACATATTTTGACTATTTTTACTATACATGACTCCCTATACCAAAAAAACGCTTTCGGGAAGGGGGATGCCTTTCTTCTGCGGTTTTACGGGGTGACCTCTTGGAAAAATTTCCTGGCATCGAGCTCCCGGGCGTGGATGTTGCGGTGGCGGCGGACCGGTTCGTCGATATGGGTCGTGGTGACGATGGTTTGGTGGCCTTGAATGGCCTCCATGAGAAGGTCCTGCCGTTCGGGATCCAGTTCGGAAAAGACGTCATCGAGCAGGAGAATCGGATTTTGACCGGTCCGTTCTTCGAAAAACTCCAGTTCGATGAGTTTGAGCGCCAGCAACAATGAGCGGTACTCACCCCTTGAGGCGTGGGCTGACAATCTGAGGCCGTTGAAACTGAATTCGAGGTCGTCGCGGTGCGGACCGACCGTGGTCACGAGGGCTTGAAGGTCACGGGCTCTTGCCGAAGCAAGGTTGCCGGCAAAGTGTTCTTTCCAGATTTTTGCGGACTTCGTCTGGTTGGTTGCAGCGGGATCATCGGGTGCGTTGTAAAAATCCAGGGTGTGATGGTAGATAATCTGCACGTTTTCATTTCCGCGGGAAATTTTGCGGTAGGTTTCGCTGAGCCGCTCCTGGAAAAACTCCACGGTCCTGGAGCGCTCCAACATAAGATAACTTCCATGCCGGACCAGTTCTTCATCCCAGATGTCCAGTTCGGAGAGATCAATGTTGCCGCTTCCTGAATTGCGCTGATCTTTGAGCTTGTGCAGCAAAGCGTTCCTCTGTTTGAGGACTTTCTGGTAGGCCCGGAGGGCGCCGAAATATTTACGGCTCACCTGGACGTTCATGATGTTGAGATAGGCGCGGCGCAGGTCCGGTCCAAGGTAGAGCATGTTGAGGTCTTCAGGATGGAAAAAAACGACCTGGCAGCTGCCGATGAAATTGGCGGCACTGATTTTGACGCCGTTTTTTTTGAAAGATTTCTGGGGATGGGGTGGTTTGCCCAAAAAGGCTTCCAGTCCAACGGAGTCGGCTCCATCCTCCATTTCAAAAACACCTTTCACCCGCGCGTATTCACTCTCCCAGCCGATCATGTCCTGCTGTTTCGTGGTGCGAAAAGACTTGGTCAGCGCAAGCAAATAGATCGACTCCAAAATGTTGGTTTTCCCCAGAGCGTTGGGACCAACGATGGAAGTGATGTGTTCATCGGGATCGAAATTAAGTTCGAGGTTCTGGTAGTTGCGAAATTTTTCCAGGACCAGTTTGGTAATTCTCATGACCTTTCCTGAGCTAAATGATGTTCCGAAAACGCTTCGTAGAATTTTTTCTTGGCTTTGACCATGGTTTCGATGCCTTTCATGATGCCTTCACGGAAGGGGTAGCGCGCCAGGACATAATTTTGCAGCGAACTTTCCATATCGGAGACCTGCGCCGAATGGACTTCCTCATTCATGCTGGCATGACGCTGCAGGATTTCAGACAAATCGATGAGCTTTCCTTTTTCTCCTCCGGGCAGCGTCCCGGTATCTTCGATGTCGGCGCGGAGTGATGCCCGTATTCCTGCGATTTTTTTCCTGGCCGACGACGGGTTCTCCGGCGGGGGCAGAAGTAATTTTTCGGACTGCCGCATCCTGAGCATCGCATAGGCTGCTGCGGCGATTTGAAAATGGTTTCTTTTTCCACCGAGTTTATTGAGGGTCTTCAGAAACGAAAGGGTGCACGGCTCAACGAAACCGATATCCTTTCGTCTGTGCGGCGTATAGGCGGCAATCTGCTGCAACGCCTGAGCGATGTTGTCGCTTTGGGCCTCAAGCGACGACTCGATCCCGATTCTCAGCAAATCGAAAATGTGGGGATCAAGAAAAGCCAACTGCTCTTTCAGTCTCTGCCTTGCTTCATCTTTGAGTTCGCCTTTCCCGAGTTTTATAAAAAGCGGGTTGTTGAGAATGAGCTCCTTGGCGGCGTAGTCGCCGAGCTGCCGGAGGATCCGCACATCCTGCGGAATCTCTTTTTGCTGCGGCTCTTCATGATTATCGGCCGCACCGGGATAACCGGGATACTGGAGAGTGCTCATAAAGCTCAAGCGACGCTATCCTCACAATAGTGCGTTTTGGAGGGGGTGGCAAGCATTTTGCTTTGACGCACTTTTGCGCATTGTATAAACTTTTTCTGCTGCTTTCATTCGTACCGAAGGTGGCTTCCATTCTTAAACCCACACAAACTATGGCAAAGAAAGAACGCGTAGAGGTCGTCAAAAACGAAGACGAAGAACTTCACGGCATGCGTCATTCCTGCGCGCACATGCTGGCCCAGGCCGTCCTGGAAATGTTTCCCGATGCCAAACTCGGCATCGGCCCGACTATTGAAAACGGTTTTTATTACGATTTTGAACTTCCGCGGACGCTGATTCCGGAAGATCTGGCTATTCTCCAGAAAAAGATGGAGCACATCGCCAAGCAGCGCCAGACTTTCGTGAGAAGGGAAGAGCCGGTGGATGCGGCAATCGAGCTCTACAAAAAAAGCGGCCAGATCTTCAAAATGGAGATCGCCCAGGATCTGAAGGATGAAGGAGAAAAAACCGTTTCTTTTTATGAGAACCGTTTGCCGAGCGGCGAACTGAAGTTCGTGGATCTCTGCCGCGGAGGACACAGTGAAAATACCTCCAAAACCGGCGTATTCAAATTGACGAAGATCGCGGGGGCGTACTGGCGCGGCGATGAAAAACGCCCGATGCTCCAGCGTATCTACGGAGTCTGCTTTGCCAAAAAGGATGAACTGGATGCGTACGTGAAAATGCTTGAAGAAGCCAAGAAACGTGATCATCGCAAGATCGGACAGGAACTTGAGCTGTTCACTTTTCATGAAAATGTTGGTCCCGGTCTTCCGTTGTGGCTGCCCAACGGGACCGTCATTGTTGAGGAACTGGAAAAACTGGCAAAGGAAACCGAGTTTCACGCAGGATATGAGCGCGTGCGCACCCCGCATATTACGAAAGGGGTGTTGTATCACACTTCAGGGCACCTTCCCTACTACAAGGATTCGATGTACTCCCCGATGATGATCGACGAGGAGGAGTATTATCTGAAACCGATGAACTGTCCGCATCATCACATCTGTTACGCGGCTACGCCCAAGAGCTATCGTGATTTACCTTTACGGTTAGCGGAATACGGTACCTGCTACCGTTACGAAGATTCGGGAGCTTTATTCGGACTGATGCGCGTCCGCAGCATGCAGATGAACGACGCCCACATTTACTGCACCGAGGAGCAATTCGAACAGGAGTTCATTTCCGTGGTGGAAATGTACCTTAAATACTTCAAGCTTTTCGGCGTTGAGAAATACGTGATGCGTCTTTCGCTTCATGATCCGGCTGAACTTGGGAAAAAATATGTGGATGAACCCGAACTCTGGATCAAGACCGAAGAGATGGTTCGCAGTGCCATGAAAAAGGCCGGCGTTCCCACCGTTGAAGTCCCCAACGAAGCCGCTTTCTACGGACCGAAAATCGACGTGGAGGTCTGGAGCGCCATCGGACGCGAGTTCACCCTGGCCACGAACCAGATCGACTTTGCCGTTCCCAAACGGTTCCAGCTCACGTACACCGACGCCGACGGGAAAGATAAAACTCCGTTGTGCATCCACCGTGCGCCTTTGGGCACGCATGAACGTTTTATCGGCTTTTTGATCGAGCATTTTGGCGGCAATTTCCCAACATGGATGGCTCCGATCCAGGTAAAGGTTCTTCCGGTCAGCGACAAGTTCAACGATTACGCCCGCGAAGTTTCAACAGAGCTGTTCAACAAAGGCGTCCGCGTGAAGGTCGATGACAGCAACGAAAGTCTGGGTAAGAAAATCCGCGCCGCTGAGCTGCATAAGGTCCCGTATATGCTTATCGTCGGCGAAAAGGAGGTTGAGAACAGCCAGGTGAGCGTTCGCAGCCGCAAAACCAAAGAACAGAAAGTCATGGAAGTGGATAAGTTCGCGGTGGAGCTGTTCGAGGAGATTAAAGAGAGAAAATTATAGCAAATCACTCTACAATCAGAGGGCTCCGTTCTGCAATAAACGGCATAAAGGGGCCTCTTTTTGGATGTGAAGAGGGAGATTTGGCAGAAGCTGTCGTAAAAGGAGATTCAGGGTCTGGGTGTAGCGGTTCTTGAAATACTCCGGAAGAAAACCCTGACGGATCTTGGCCTGGATGGAAAGCCCCACCCAGAAAGCTGCCGTAAAGCGCGCATGAACTTCTTCCGGCCTCATCCCCCATTTCGACGCGTCTTCAACAAGAGAAAGTTTTTCCTCCGGAGATTTGGCTCCTGCGAGCTTCAGCATGACGGGCTTCAGGGCAGTTTCGGGGAACTGGCAGGCTGTCATGGCTTTTACCCATTCCTGCCCTATTTTTTTGGTTGTTTCAGGCGTTTGCGAAAGCCTTTCGGGAAAAGTTTCCCGATCATTTTGCGGAGACGTTATTCTTGTTTCGGAGTTACGATCTGAAAAAAATTTTTGCTGGGGTTTCATAATTGAAATTGGTTTCACGTATAAAAACTGCTGCGGGCGGCGATTCGTGACAACTCTATAAGTAAGAAAGAGTATCCGAACCGCGCGCCCGCTTTTCCGTAACGGCTGAGGTACGACTGCACCCCGTAAGCGGGATGACCGTTTGGACACGCGGTGGTCCTGTGGTTTCCCTTAAAGTTAAGTTTTTCAAGCAAGAGCGGTGAATCATGTCAGCTCGCGGAGGAGACCGACACTTCGCCTTCGAGCTTCTCCGGAGCGGATCTTGTGGACGATGGGCAGGTTATTCGCCTGCTTCTTTTCCGCGAGACGGAGAATCAACTTCTTGAGCTCGTCGATGCGGCTGGCGCGATGCCCCTGCAACTGGCGGCCCGAAGGTCCCAGGTACTCGTAGAGGAGCCGCGTAGCCGCGAAGATGCGATCGTCAATTTCGTTTTCCTCCCAAACGGCATCGAGGATCAGTGCATAATACTGCACCGACTGCGACACCTTTTCGGACTTCCGACGAAGCGACTTCCGCAAGCGAGCGACGAAGTCGGAAGTCAGCTTGATCCCAAGATCGTGAGCCGCCTTGATGTCCGATTCCACGAAGAGCTGCTGCACTGCGCGCGACTTTTTCCCCATCTTATTTCCCTTCCCTTTCCTGCTTCTGCTTTGGACTTGTAGATGTTTAAGGGTCAAACCACACCCCTGATTTGCCGACATCACCATTGATGCCTGCAAAGAGAGGGTGTGATAGACAATCTGGTTGTAAAAGAACATAAAAATAACCTCTTGGCGTGGGCGAGGAGGTTCATGTGATCATTTCTTAAAACATTTGAAGAACGTTACGTTAACCTCTCGCACACATCACCGGCTTCAGCACGCAAAGCTTCATCCAGGAGGGTGTAATAATGAGGTTGTTGGTCAAGGTTCTTGTCATGGTTTTATCAGAGAATTGTGCACAGTATAGGGATTATTTGCGAATTGTCAAGAAGGCTCCTATGGCTTAATCATTATGACTTTCACTTTTCCTATTGCGGCTGCCGAGACTATTGACTATTTCCAATATTTATTTTATAATTGCAATCCATTCTTTTCTTTCTTATGACTTCACAGGAACGCCATCAAAAAGACGAGACGTTTGAAGCTTACCGCGACCGGCATAATGTGCAGGCGGAAGAAGCCATGTTTCTGCGCAGCCTCGGCCTGAACGTGGAAGGCGAAGAGAACGATGAAACGAAATCTGTCAGCGACCAGGTTGCGGAAAAGATCGAGCATATCTTTCGCTTCGTCGATAAGGCTTTTGAAGGGCACGGCATCAAGGACGCGGATATCACGCTCAACCTCCGCGAGCTTCTTTTGAAAGACCTTTCACCGTTCCTCAAAAAAGATAAAAGTTCGGTCTCAATGATGGATATTTCCACACTTGGACTGGTTGACGAAAGTAAAATCCGCGCGTTCCTGCAACGCCATGGCGTGAACCTTGACCGTCCTGCGGAACTCCAATATGCCCTCAACGTTTTCCGGGAGGCCGTTGAATTTTACGACAATGAAATAGCGCGCGGGAAAACTCCGAAAATCCACAAAACCCTCGGCAAGTTTTCCGGCGCCGAAGATATTTATAATCTTTTTCAGACATCGTCAGGCCAGGGAATACGCCATCTTATCCCCCAGGCCTGTGCAATTTTGCGTATTGGCATGGTCATCGATTTTATCCAGAAAGACCCTTTGATTTCACACTTGTCCCACGTGCAGGGAGAGCTGAAGAACGCGGTGCATCGGCACGTACGTCAGGTCGGCAACACCTTCATGTACCACAGCGGCGATCCACAGGAAAAACCGATTCCGCTTATTACCGCTGAAACCCGTGTAAAAACCCGCGAACGGATCATCATGAAACTTCTTCACAAGCCGAGCAACAGCACTTCGGAAGTGCTCGACCACATCGGTTACCGTTTCGTGACCGAATCGGCCATCGATACGCTCCGTCTTATTTACCAGATGTTTTTCGACAAGAACACCGCCGTACTTCCGGCCCTCAATATACGCGTCAACAAGACCAAACAGAGTCTCGTCGATCCAAAGATCCTCATGGCAGCGCTCAAGGACGCCCGTGAGGCTGAAGAGCTTTTTGCCCAGCTTTCCGAAGACACCATCAACCACCAGGACGTTGATACTGAATCGTTGACAGGAACCGACAATGCCCATTCGTCCAAGAATTATCGCGCGATTCACCTGACGATCGACTTTCCGGTCATCATTAACGGTCTTCAGCAGTTTTTCCCCATTGAAATACAGTTCGTGGACAAGACCGCCCATCGCGACAACGATGAACTTGCTCCCCATGCGGATTACGTTGAAAAACAACGGCAGGCTGCCTCTGAACGCGTCATCGGCAACAATCTCCATTCCAACTATCAAATCCAACGCCAACATTACAGCAAAAACGGTAAAACTGCCCGGAAAGCGAAAAAAGTGAAAGCAAAAAAAAGTTTCCCGTCAGATTAGACTCCGTATTTCGTCATCAAACTGTCGGCCAGATCGTTGAGCTGTTGGCCGAGATTTTGCAATGTGGTGTCTTTGGCGACTCCCTGGGCCGAGTCATTTTTGGCTTCATCGGCAAGGTTTTTTAACTGCGTAAAATCTTTTTGAACGGCGGCTCCGTATGCTTCGAAAAGTTTCTCGAATCCCTGGGCCATGAGGCTCGCTCCCTGGGTGACGTTGGAATTTGGATCTTCCTTCACGGCGTTATCGGTGTAGAAAACTGCTTCCTGGGCACGGGTCAGGGCGATTTCAATATCACCTTCCTTGACGTGAATGAGCGCATCGACAAGTTTGGCTTCCGCAGTACTGAGGAGATCCTGGGTCGTCCCGCCGTTTTTGACGATGTACATTTTGTACAAAATTTCAGCGCAATCGGCACGGGAAAGGTACTTTCCGGGTTCGAGTCGATTGTCGATGGTCGGTTCAACAATACCGACGTTTTTTGCGTAATTGAAGTACGGGACATACCAGTCACTGACGTTTACAATATCGCGTGAAAGCGCATACTGGACCGTTTGATAGTCACTGAGATCAACGTTAAAAGCCTGCTCGGTCATTTTCAGGAATTCGGCTTTATTGACCTGGCGCGCCGGAGCGAACGTTCCGTCGGGATTTCCGTTGACGATCTTTAAATTCTGGCCGTTAAAAACATATCCGCTGAACCAATCACTGAGTTTCACGTCTGGAAATCCGGTCTGGTAAAGGCCGCTCGTGACCTGGACTCCGGCAGTCAAAAGAACCATCTTGAGGGCTTCGGCACGGTTCACTGCCTGATCGGGACGGAACGTCCCGTCGTTGTATCCCTGCACGACTCCAAGGTTTTTCAGGCTTTCGACTGCGGAATAGTAGGGACTCCCTGATGGAACGTCCGTAAAAGACGATGCGAAAATTTTCTGTACCCCCGTGAAGGACAATGCCAGGACGAGCAGAAACTGGACACCAATTCGTACAGAAAAACATACAGATGATCGATTCATTCCTCGGTATTAAATGTCATGAATCTCCAGCTTAGCTTGGCGGCAGCTGGTTGAGAATTTCGTTGGCACGGTCTTTGATATGGCGGGCGATGGGCTGGATATCGTGGTTGACGTCCCAGGCTTCGGTCGCCTTGGTGATGGCCTGTTCCGCCCAGTTTTTAGCGCCGGCGTAATCCTTGGCGATCGCGGAAATGAAAGCGTTCATGAGGTAATCGTAGGCTTTGGCAAGTTTGGCCGCGGAGAGGACGACGTTATCCGTCGGCATATTCGTGTAAGCCTGCTGGCTGAAATCCACGGCGAGTTCTGAAGCGCGCTTCGCGGCCACGGTATTGTTGGCAGCCACGTAAATTTCGATCTGGCCCATTTCCGCTTCGGTCTGGTCGATGAGAAACTGGGTATTTTTATCGCTCCTGATAACGATCATCAAATAGAGGATTTCGGCTACGTCGCCGCGTGTGAGCGACCGTCCCGGATAGAGCATGTTCTGGTCATCTTTGGAGATCAGTCCCGCTTCGCCGGCATAGTTCATGTACGGCGTGAACCATGCGTCGGCCGGAACATCAGGAAACATCGACTGTCCGACCCACTTGTCGGTCTTGAAACCGTTCAAAATCAACAACATTTTCAGGAATTCGGCGCGAATGACGTTCCTGGCGGGAGCGAACGTTCCGTCGGGATTTCCGTTGACGATGCCGAGTGTTTTTGCCTGTTCGACATATTTTGCGAACCAATCGTCCGCCTTGTAATCCGAAAAACTTGCCTGGGCAACGGTGTCCGGCACCTGAACCTTGTTTCCGATCAGGAGGATCTTGAGCGCTTCCGCCCTGTTCACAAGATTTTCCGGTTTGAACGTCCCATCATCGTAGCCGTCAAGAATTCCCTGTTTTTTCAAATACATGATGGCGACATAGTTGGGATGCGTCTGAGGGACGTCGGAAAAGCCGTCCGCCTGCTGGGTTGCCGTTACGGCGGCTTGTGTCGTTGCCTGCGTGGAAGTATCAGTTGTTGATGTGGCGGTCGTGTCCGTGAGGGCGTACACGTTACTCGTTACCAGAAACGAAATCAGAAAACCGATGGCAATTTTCTTTTTCATAATTTTTCTGTCAATTGAGTGTGGAAGTTACTTTTTATTATACATTCTTTTAATTTTTTTTCCAGAATAGAATATTTTCAAAAATATTCAAGAATGATTTTCTGGATGACGGCTTTTTCTTGTTATTTTATTTGAATTCGGTAACGATAACGACTCCGTTTGCGCCGGCGCCGCCGTCTCTATTGGTATTACTCTGGGTTAACGCTCCGCTTCCACCGGAACCATACGTGTTACCAGCGTTACCCGTATTCGTCGAACTGACGCCCACGGCGCCCCCGCCGAAGAACGATCCGCCGCCTGATCCTGAAACTCCGTTCCCGCCTGAGAGATGCAATCCAGGGCTTCCCGCGTCTCCTGTAGTGTTGATGTCGCCACCTGAACCTGCCCCTCCGGTTCCCGGGTCGGTCGACGAAGAGGTCCCGGATGTTGATCCAGGTCCTCCGCTTCCTCCGCTTCCTCCGGTTGCGCTCAAAAGGCCTGTCCCGAAAGTTGAGGTTCCGCCTGTGGATCCTGATCCGCTACTGGCACCAGCGCCTCCCCCGCCTCCGGTACCGACAGCATAGGCATAGCTTGCGGCAGGATTGACGATTAAGCGTCTGGTATATCCGCCGCCGCCGCCGCCAGCCCCGGCTCCCGTACCGAAACCCGTACCGTTGGAACCGCCGCCTCCTCCTCCTCCTCCGACAACTTCAACCATGATGGCGGTGACGCCAGCCGGGGTTGTATACGTGCCGCTTCCTGAAGTAAAGATCTGTCGGCTTGAGGGTCCGGGAGTAGCCCATAAGGTGTTCGTACCGTTTGTCTGTAAATACTTGTTGGCGTTTCCCGTTTGCGAGGGTAACGAAGAAGAACTGGTGTTGCCGTAGCCCGTGAAAATCCATAATGATTGCGTCGAGTCGTACATGAATCTGGCCACGGCGGGTCCGGGGACCGCGAGGTCTCCACCGGTCAACGTGAGAATCCTGTTGGCGGCCGTCGACCCTGCGTTTTGATTGGAAAGGGTCATGGTGTTGGTTGTGGTGTTGTAGAGATTGAGCATTTTCCCGTTCGCCCCGCTGCCAATCCCGGTAATGGAAAATGCAGCGCTCGGTCCGGTGATGCGAACGTTCGATGAACCGTCAATGGCGATATTGTTGTTGGCGCCGTTGGCGAGCGTGAGCGAGGTGCTGCGCAGCGCGAGGTCTCCGTTGACGTCGAGTTTGGTATTGGGAGCGGCAGTGCCTACTCCGTAACTGTTATTGGTTGAGGTCCCGTTGTCGACGATATTCGTTGATGCGTTGGTGATCTGGTTTTCCTGAACAAAATTATTTGAACTTGTGTTGTCGACGATGGAGATGCCCGATGCAAAGTTTGACGGAGAACCGCGAACGGTGTTTCCGATAAGGGTTGAATAGGTGACGTTCGCAGCAAGCTGGATACCGATGGCCGAGGTATTGTTGTTGCCTTCAATGGTGTTGTTCATGACCATGACGTCCTGATCGTTGTTGAGGTAGAGACCAAGGGATCCGGCATTGAAACCTACATTCCTTGCACGGTTGGAAAAGATGGCCGAGGAAGACGTGTACGTAAAATCATAGGAGGTTTCAGCGGCTTCGTTGACGATCATTTCGGAAATGATGCTGTCCATAATGCCGTTGCCATAACCGAAGGTTTGACCTGCTACCGGCGCACCGCCGTCAAAATGGACACCGTCAACCCAGCGGTCGGCGGCCACGTCGCGGTCGATAATGTTGCGGGAAGCCGTAAATCTGGCACCCGACGCCGTCGCTCCATCGGTAAAGACGATGGCGGTATGCGTGGTGGTTTTGGTGCCGATGGACTGGACGACCATATCGAGAACTTTATTCTGGGCACCGCCGTTCATTTCGATACCGTGGACATCTGGGCCGACCTGAAGCGTGAAATTATTGATGATGACGTTGCTGCGTGGGGAAGTACCGTTGGAGGCGCCGACCTGAATGACGGCGACATGACTTCCGGTTCCGCCCGTCCAGGTTCCGGTCTGTGCTCTGACCATCGTGCCGGGTCCTTCACCTTCGAGTTCGATGTTGTCCTGTGTAATGGTGAGGGGCGCCGTGATATCATGCGTTCCGACGAGAAGTTTCACCACTCCACCACTGGCGCCGAGACTGTTGATAGCTCCCTGGATGTTCATTCCGGGAGAAACGTTAATGGTTCGGTCGGGAACCGTGGTGATCGTGCCGCTTGTGACCACGTTACTTCCTCCGACGATCGTCACCGGCCAGTCGAGAACCTTCAAAGGATCCCTGCTTAAAAGGTTAATCACGGTTATGACAGAGCTTGAACTTAAACCTGATGACGCAACAGTGTTTAAAAGTGTTCCGGTTCCAGTGGATTCCGTACACTGGTTGAAGGTGGCGATGGTGACCGGTTTTGTCCCTGCTGTACTGCTGACACCTATCTTCGAACCGTTGACGATAAAGTTCACCTGGGTGAACTGTATGGCGCTGTTGGATGCGGCATTGTACTGGACATCCATACCCATTGTTGCGGTTATCGCGGCATCAACGCTAACGGTCAATGTTTCAAATTTCGAGTCGTAGACGCTCAGTTTTCCCGCACCCTGGACGGCGATGGTCGTGAGCGCGGTATTGGTTCCTCTTATTTTTATGTTGGCGAGGTTGACCGTGGTTGTTACCGGATAGGTGCCGGGGTCCACCCACATTTCGCCTCCGGAAAGCGTGTTCAAATAGGCCGCGGCCGCGGAAATGGTGGTATAGTCGCGTCCGCTCGGGCCGACGGTTACGATTTTCGACGCCGTCGAAGCGGTGATCGAACCTTGCAAAGGCTTCCAGATCGTTCCGTTCCAGTCGTAGGTTCCGGTACCGCAGCTTGGACTGACGCATCCCGGGGCAACCGAATCGGTGGCCGTCAATTCTACGATGCGTCCCGTGTCCGTTGCAGGGAGACCTCCGGCTCCTCCGGGCATGGCCGTGACGTTTTCGACGCGGAAGGTGGTGAGCTGGTTATTGTTGAGATCCAGCTTGTCGTTGAATTCAAAACGGGCCAGGGTCTGGTTATACAGGAGTGTCTTCGCCAATGTTGATCCGAACTGCAGCACGATGTTGCCTGCATTACTATTGTTGTTGTCGATGACGAGATTGTCGGAATCGACCGTCGCAAAATTATCATCCTGGAAAAGAATCGCCGCATGGGCGGTTGGCGCTGCCTTCAACGATCCGACGGCTATAAATAGCACTGCTATCAGAATCGTTGTTCCAAATTTTTTTCGGATGTGATCCACCATAATACTTTGAGAGTAATAATCACGACAGTGTCCCGCACCGTGGTGCGGGACACAACCTGACTATTAATTGTTGTAGACGAGTTTTGCCGTACCTGCATCAGCGAAAGTTGTTCCGCCGGTGCGATCGTAGAGTTTGACGTCTACTTCCATGGTATCGCCTGCAGTCAGCGTGGCGCATCCTGCGTTGAGGGTGGCGGCGGTAATCGTTGCCGTTGACCAGACGTTGGCCGTAGCAAGACCTGCACTGGAGCCGCAAGTTGTAGCGGTTGTTACATCGGTGACCGTTACGTCGACTTTATTATCGGTAGCCGTGGTTGTTCCCGTACGATAACCAAAGGTAAAGTCACCGGTGCTTGCAAAGTCTGCCGGGAGCGGGAAGCGGAACTTCACGTCAATATCCTGCTGTGAGATTCTATTGGTGGTCCAACCGAAATACTGCTGGCTGTTAGTTGCATCGTAATCCTGAACCAACGTACCGTTATTTGCTGAACCGTCGCGTGAAATCACGTAGTCGGGATACTGAGGAGCGAAGGTCAGATCTTCAACGTTCGGTGCGTTTGCACCTGTCGTGGAGCCGAGTTCCTGGAGGGCGGATTCAACGTTTGTTCCAGTGAAATAACCGCCCGCGTCGTTGATGCCAAGCAGGCTGGCGCCCTGACCGGAAGAGGTGAGGGTCAGAGCATTCAAAGCATCGAGGACTCCTGTATTACCTGCGCCGGTATAGGTCGCAGAAAGACCGGTCTGGCTGGTATTGAAGTTCAACGGAGCCGTGAGGTTGGAATCGTTGAAGGTGATGTTTCCTGCTGAAGACAGAGCGATGTCTCCGGAGGTCGTTGTCTGGAGGTTCAAATCGCCGGTATCGGTTCCCACGGTGGATGCTCCAGAACCGGTGACGCTGAACGCGCCGGTGGTGGAAGAGAAGTTCAACCCTCCCGTTCCCCATGTGCCGGTAATTCCACCGGCGGCATTGGAAGCGTCGAGGCTGATGGCGTTGGAAGCGGCACCTGAACCTGTGATGTTCGTTGAATCAGCGGTTTGGCTGTAGGTACCAGTTCCGGCATCGATACTGAAGTTGCCGTTGGATGTGGTCAGTGTCTGATCGCCGTCAGCGTTGTACACTGATTCAAGATCCTGAGGTCCTGCCGTTCCCCAGGTGTTGGTCGATGTACAAACCTGGAGGGTTGCTGAAGTGGTGTTGAAGAAAAGATCACCAGCGGAACATGTTGCCGGGTTGGTTGCGCCGGTTGGAACAGCCGGGGCAGGTGTTATCCATGTTCCCGGTGTACCGGTTGCGGTACAGATCATGAGGGCGTTAGATGTCGTATTCACGATGACTTCACCGGTGCTTGAACAATCTGCATTGGTGTTTGGATCGGGATCTTCACGCAGACGAACGCCTGCAGCCGCCGAGAGGTCAACCTGGCCTCCACTGACGGTCAAGCCGTTGGTGGTGGTCAAGTCGCCTGTTACGTCGACCGGATGGTCAACGGTGAAGCGGTTTGTGGTGATATCCCATGTAATGTTCCCATTTTCGGAAGCGGTCGGGTCAGCGCCGAACTGGATGCCGGTGTTGACGGAACCGCTGTCGTTGGAACCGATCTGGATGGCGTCGGATTCAACGGTTGCAAAGGTGTCATCCTGGAAAAGGATGGCAGCGGAAGCGGTTTGCGCCACGATGCCCATAAGCATCATGCCCAGTGCGAGTGAGCTTAAGAAGCGCATTTTGGTGTAGAATTTTTTCATAATGTTTTGGGGGTTAAATTTTATTTTTAAGATATTTTTATTGTTTGAGAAGGTATGAAGTTTCAAGGCACCTGCCGTTGATTTGACGTTTCCCTTTCGACTGCCATGTTCGACCATTCATAGCGGACGAAAGGGGTCAAATTGTCATGAAGAATTTTTCATAAGTGCTTGGGGTTACTGGATTAGCGTCCGTTATAATTGAGTTGAAGCCGCGCTGCATCCGCGAAGCCCGTGTCTTTTGCCGTCATTTTGACGTGGATGGTGATCGGCTCTCCGGCGGCAAACGCTGGTGATCCGCCGAACGTAATGTCAGATGTTGCAAAGGTTGTGGAAACGAGTCCGGTTGCACCGGTAAGCGTTACGCTGTTGCCGTCGGTGTCTTCAATCGAAATATCCACCTGATTGTCTGCTGTTGAAGCCGTTCCGGTTCTGTAGGTGAACTGCACCGGTGTGGCCTGCCAGGAGACGAACCCGCTCGGTAACGTCGTACGGATGACGATATCCATGTTCTGAAGCGAGGTCTGGTTGGTGGTCCATTCATAGTAGTTGATGTTGTTGTTCCCGGGGGCGCCGTCGGTATCGGCAAAGTAGTCTTTGAGTGTGCCTTTATTGCTCGTGCCGTCGGGTTGAATGACGCCGTCGGCATACTCCGGTTCGTAAACAATGCTCTGGTCGTAAGGGCCAACGGTGGTATTGTCGATGGTGACGCCGTTGATGGTTCCCGTGGTCGTTAAGTCTCCGGTTACGTTGACATTGTCGTTGAAGTTAAACCATCCCGCGGCCGTATCGTACTCTAAAAATTTATTGAGGGTATTGCCGAACTGGAGCGAAACCGACCCCGGACCAACCACGGAGTTATCGTTGTCGATGATAAACGTATCGTTATTAGTTCCACCCGGTATGGTGCTTATGGGAAGCTGTCCCGATCCATCGAGGAAGGGAACATCTCCGGGAGCGCAGGTGGAGATACTGGTACAAGCGTCGTGGTTATCAAGTGTGTCCGCGTTGATGGCGAATGCGGAAGCGTCCAAAGGGAAACGGTCCGTGGTGTTGGCGGTGTTTCCATCGGGGTCGAGCACTTCATAGCTCGTATCCGGAGAGCCGGAAGGTTTGACGTCGACTTGGAGATACACGTCGGTTGATGAATTGAAGTTCGGCAGCGTGGTGATGCTGCCAAGTCGGACCTGGAAAAGGCCGTTACTGTCTGGTGTAACGGAATAGGTTTCGGTCCATCCGGTGTATCCGGGCGCGGAAGGATCAATGGCACCGGAGCCCAAAAGATCGGAAGCCGTAAAATCAGCGTTGTCCCAGAGACTGAATCTGATATCCTGCGTCGTGGCGACGGGAACTCCGCTCGTATCGGTTAAGCGGGCACTATAGGAGACCGTGTACGGTGACGTGGTTGTTCCCGGAGGAGGTGCTGCGAGCGTCTGCTGGAGGAGTCCTCCAACAGTGATCAAAGCAATCAAAACTGTCGTGAATTTTTTCATCTCAATCTGAGCTTACATTTTGTTTTTGTTTTTTGAGATTTTTTACTATCGTTATATTTTAACATATTTTTATTATTTGTGGAGGGGCAAATGTCATTATTTCGTTAAGAATACATTGACATACTTAATAAAATATTTTTTATAATACCTTGTGGCCGTTTTGGCCAGTTTCTGCTAAGGTGAGGGTTGCAGTTTTCAGCATTTTTTCTTTCCTTACGACAAAATTTACAAAAAAAATCGGTATCGTCATGGAGATTCTCTGGCTTGCCGTGGTTTTCGCTCTTCCGCTTGTCTTTTTTCCAACAGTTTTTACGACCTTTGAACTGGCAAAAACGTTTATTTTTCAAGGAGCGGCCACGCTGCTGTTGCTGTTGTGGATTCTGAAATGTTTCTTCAATGGTTCCGGTCCGGTTTTCGAAAGGAAATCCCACCGGTTCTTATGGGTGTCATTGGCAATTTTTCTCGGTTTTTACCTTCTGGCGACGGTGTTTTCGGTGGCTCCTGCGTTGAGCGTTTTTGGCTGGTATCCCCGTTTCCAGGGATTGCTGGCGTTTTTTAGTTACATTGTTTTCGGCTTCGTGCTTTTCTTTGAACTAAAAACCGAAAAGCAAAGGGAACGTTTCATCCTGGCTGTTTTGCTGGGTTTCGTTTTGGCCTGCCTCATGGCGATGATGCAAAAATTCCTCCCCGGATTTCTGCAATGGTGGAACGATGCCGAATTTAACGGAAGAATCTACGGAACCATGGCCAACCCCAACTACCTTGCAGGATACATCGTAATCGTCGCCCCTCTTGCTTTGGGTAACATCTTCAGGAAAAAATTCAGATGGTTTTCTGTGTTTTGCCTGCTGTTGGGCGTCACTGCATTATTGTTGACGCTTTCACGGGCAGGGTTTCTGGCGTTTTTTTTGAGCGTCGTTTTTTTGCTCGGAGCGGTCGCCTATCGTCGAAAAGCCATGAAAACACTGGTGGCTCTGGTGATTCTGCCGCTTGTGGCCGCGGGCTTCGTCTGGTTTGTCATCGCACACCAGCAGGAAGACTGGGTCACCGCCAATCCTTTTTTGAACCGTATCACCACGAATGAAGAGAACGTTTCGTCCGCGCAGTCGCGCCTGGAGATCTGGCCCGCGGCGGTAAAACAAATATTGGCGAGTCCCTTCATCGGTTTCGGACCGGAAACTTTTGCCGTCAGCTTCCCGGCCTATGCTCCTTCGACCGTCAATACCCGTGAAGATATGGGCGAGATCGTCGATCATGCCCACAATGAGCTGCTGGACATGGCCGTTCAGACCGGTATTCCGGGAATGCTCGCCTATCTGTGTTTTCTTGCAGGACTGGTCGCCGCGGGAGGAGGTTATTTCCTCAACAAAAAAGGCTCCGACAGCGAATCATGGCTTGTACTAGGTCTTTCCTCCTCCATTCTGGGGCTTTTCATTGCCAACGAGTTCGGTTTTTCCGTGACCGTTCACTGGGTACTGTTCGCGGCTTTCGCTGCAGTGATGCTGAACATCATCCATCAAAAAGAGATGCGGGAAATTCCCTATCGCGTCGCGAACTGGCTGAAAGGATTGCTTTTTGCTTTGGTGGCCCTGTTGAGTATCGGCATGTTCTGGGTTCATGACGTGAACCTTGTGCTCGCCGATGCCACGATGCGGCAAGGGTATGACGCTATTCTTGCCGGTGATCTTCCCACCACCGCGCAGTACTATCAGGCGGCGGCCCAAACGGCTCCTGTGGAAGCTTTCTATTCGCTTAACCTGGCTTACGTTGATCTTCAACGGCTGTATGATGAGCAAAAACTCACGGCAGTGGAAATTCTTGACGCTTACGGTTCAGCTTTGCACGCTTCCCGTTTGCGTGGATATGACAGTTTTTCGCTTTCCGTTGCTCAGGAATTGCATAATACTTTTTAAAAATTAAAGGGATTGACTTTTTGTAAACTCTTCTTAAAATGTCTGGTTGACTTAATCTGGCAAGGTTAACCATAAATTATGGTTAACTTTTTCGATACATCTTAAGTCCTTACTCCACATTTTTCATGGGTATTTCTGACCTCGAGGTCCATTTATCGCCGAAAACGATCTTCCATATTGCACCGGGCATTCCGGTGACGGATACTATCATTACCATGTGGGTGGTGATGGCGATCATGATCGGTCTGGCACTTTTTGCCCGGATAACGATGAAATATCTCCCCAAAGGCTTCCAGAATTTTGTGGAATGGGCCCTGGGTGGGTTTTTGAAGTTTACGGAAGAGGTCGGAGGGAAAGAGGCGAGGAAGCATTTTCCGATCTTTGTGACCTTCTTCATCACGATTCTTTTCTCCAACTGGTTCGGAATTGCGATGGGCCTTATCAGTGAGCAACTTGGATTCCTGAGGGCCCCGACCAGTGACGTGAATACAACCGCCGGCCTGGCGATCGTGGCGTTTTTCTACTTTGAATACCAAGGAATGAAAGCCCACGGTTTCTTTGGACACCTCAGCCATTTTGTGAATCTGAAAGCGCTTTTCACGGGAGGTCCGATGGGCGTACTGGATTTCTTCGTCGGGCTGCTCCACATTGTTTCCGAACTTGTCCGTCCGACCGCGCTGGCGCTCCGTCTTTTTGGAAACATTTTCGGTGGTGAAGTCGCCCTGACCGTAGCATTCTTACTTATCGCGCCGGCGTTTCCGCTGCCGTTCATGATTCTCGAATTCATCGTGGGGCTCGTCCAGGCGTTCGTATTTGCCGTACTGTTCCTTGCCTTTACCGCCTTGAATACCGCTCACGAAGAAGCCGACCACGAAATGATCACTCCGACGAAAGACCAGATCGCTCCTCCGATTCACGCCGTGGTGGGTTAACAATGCTCATTTACAACCAGAGCTCACGAAGGAATTTCATGAAAGTTTCTCCAAGGAATCTTCCATGAGAGTCCATCTCAACCTTATTTCTTAATTCATATTTATTATGAATACACTCGCTGCTGCTATCGCCGTCGCTATCGGCGTTTCTCTGCCAGCATTCTCCATTGGCCGCATTGGCGCGAAAGCCGTCGAATCCATTGCACGCCAGCCGGAGGCTACTTCCAAGATTCAGCTCAACATGATTCTTGCGGCAGCTTTCGCAGAAGGTCTCGGCATTTTCTCATTCGTGATCGCCATCCTTATCCTCAACAGCAAGTAAAAATTTTCGGATCCGAAAATTTTTACTTCTGCACAGGCGATTTTAACGCAAACTTATGAACCAATTCATTCCCGTCGCTTTGGCGGCTCCGGAACAAGGTGATGCTACCACTGTCCAGCCGGAACCAGCACAACCAGAATCACAAGGACTGAGTCTTGATCCAGCCGTTATCGGGTTCCAGGCGCTGAACTTTGTTCTCCTCCTGGTGGCCCTCAATCTCATCCTCTATAAACCTCTGACCAAACTGCTCAACGAACGCGAGCAGAAGATCAGGGAAGGCGTCGAAAACGCCGAAAAGGCCGAAGCTTCACTTCGTGAAGCCCGGTCGGTTCGCGAAGACATGTTGAAAAACGCTAAAGTCGAAAGCCAAACCATGATGGAAAAATCGAGAAAAGAAGGCGAAAATATCAAGAACGGTATTGTTCAGGAAGCCCAGGAACAAGCTAAAAAAATCGTTGATAACGGACACCAGGTCCTGAACATGGAAAAAGCGAAAGCCATGGAAGAGCTGAAAGCTCAGGCCGTGGGCCTCATCGTTAAAACGGCAGAAAAGGTCATCAAGGAAAAAATGGATTCGGGCAAAGACGCCAAAATGATCGAAGAAAGTCTTAACAGTTACGCAGCATGACGCTTACGCATTTCCACATCAAGGTCGGTCAGGCACTTGCACGTGCGGCGATGTCGCAAAAGATGGAAGACAAAGTCGCGGCCGACATGGAGGGTTTGTCCAATCTTCTGAAGGACAAGAATTTCAAACAACTTTTGCAGAGTGTCTGCTACCTGCCCCATGAAGATGCAAAAAAAGTGCTGACGAGCACTTTTCATGGCAAGATCAGCGACCTTACGCTGAACCTGATGGTGATGCTTGCCCATGACAAAGCGCTCAAATACCTCGGAAAAATCGCCGAGGTCTACAAGAAAACCTATCATGAAGCCAAAGGGATTACCGAGATCGTCATCCGAACGGCCCGTGAATTTTCTCCCCAGGAACAGCTGGCTTTCGTCCAGAAACTCCAGGCGAAAAAGAAGCAGACCGTCACCGTGAAATTCGAGGTCGATCCCGGACTGGTCGCGGGCGCACAGATTTATGAAAAAAACTATCTTACCGACTACTCTGCAAAAAATTATTTAGAGACGCTTCAAAAACATCTTACCAGCCAAACATTTTGATAGACGCTCACGGCGGTGGCAAAGCCACACGCTACGCTCTCGTCTCCTTGCCTTAAGGATCGACGTGCCGCCTCAGCGGCAGCCGTGCGCTCGGATTACTACGCAAATAATTAATCATCTAAACCTATGCAACTCAACGCGAACCAGATTACAGATTTTCTGGAACAACAACTCAAAAACATGGATTTTCAACCAAACAAAGTCGGCGTGGGCACGGTGGTGTCCATCGGTGACGGCGTTGCGCAGGTCAGCGGACTCAGCGATGTCAAAATGGGCGAAATGGTTGAGTTCCCCGGCGATACCTACGGCATGGCCATTAACCTGAACCAGGATACTGTTGGCTGTATCCTTTTCAGCCAGGGGAAACAGCTCAAGGAAGGCGATACCGTCAAAAGTACCGGACGCATCATGGAAGTTCCGGTCGGTCCCGAACTTACCGGACGCGTCGTCAACGCTCTCGGCCAACCGGTCGACGGCAAAGGGTCTTTGAACGCCAAAAAATTCCGGCCCATCGAAAACAAAGCTGAAGGCGTGATTTTCCGCAAATCGGTGAGTGTTCCGCTCCAGACCGGTATCAAGGCCATTGATGCGATGATCCCTGTTGGCCGCGGTCAGCGCGAATTGATCATCGGCGACCGCCAAACCGGAAAAACCGCCATCGCCATCGATACGATCATCAACCAGAAAGGCAAGAACGTTCAGTGTTTTTACGTCGCAGTGGGCCAGAAACAGTCCACCATCGCTTCTGTGGTGCGCAAACTTGAACAGTCCGGCGCCATGGAATACACCACGATCATTGCCACCTCTGCCGCCGACCCTGCGTCGATGAACTTCATTGCGCCGTATACCGGCTGTGCCATGGCCGAAGACGTCATGTACAACGGCGATGATGCGTTGATCGTTTACGATGATCTTTCCAAACATGCGTGGGCTTACCGCGAAGTGGCGTTGCTGCTCCGCCGCCCGCCCGGTCGCGAAGCCTATCCCGGCGATATTTTCTACCTCCACTCACGTCTTTTGGAACGCGCTTCCCGCCTTTCCGAAGATTTGGGCGGCGGCTCGATGACTGCGCTCCCGATCATTGAAACGCAGGCCAATGACGTTTCCGCTTATATTCCGACGAACGTCATTTCGATTACCGACGGTCAGATTTATCTTGAACCTGAACTGTTCTACGCCGGGAAAAGACCGGCCGTGAACCCGGGTATTTCCGTTTCCCGCGTGGGCGGTACCGCACAGCTTCCGGTGATGAAAAAGGTTGCCGGTCGTCTCCGTCTGGATTACGCGCAGTTCCGTACGCTCGAAAGTTTCGCCCAGATCGGTTCGGACCTGGATCCCCAGACCAAAGCCGCCATTGACCGCGGTCAGCGCGTGACGGAAGTGTTGAAACAACCCCAGTACAGACCACTTTCCGTCGCACAGCAGATCGAGATCATCTATGCGATGAACAGCGGCCTGCTCGATGACGTCGACGTCGCCGACGTCCGCGAATTCGAAGAGAAACTCCACCACTTCATGTCGGCAAAATACAAGACGCTCGAAGAAGCCCTTACCGTTGCCAACAAATTCACAGAGGAACTTGAAAACCAACTGAAAAAAGCCATCATGGAGTTCAAGGAAGGATTTAAAAAATAATTTTTTCGTTTTTTTCACAATGGCATCGCTCCGAGACATTAAAATCAGGATCAAATCCGTCCAGTCGACCAAAAAGATCACCAAGGCGATGGAAATGATTGCCGCGTCCAAAATGAAACGCGCTCAGATGGCTGCTCTTAAAGGCCGTCCGTACCTCCAAAAACTTGAAGAGGTTATTACCGATATCGTTACCTACAGTGATCCTCCGCTCAGCCATCCCTATTTGAAAGCGCGCAAGACGGTGAAAAACGTCGGCTATATTTTCATGACCTCCAACCGTGGATTGTGTGGCGGCTTCAACGGCAACGTCATCCGCAAGATGTTCGAGATTCTCAAGGAAAACAATGAAACGAAGGAGATCGTCCTGACCGTCGGGAAAAAGGGACGTCAGGCCATGGAGCGTATCGGTAAATCCGTGCTCGCGGATTTCGAAGAGATGACGGATCGCCCTTCTTTCCTGGATACGATCGGCATCAGCCGTGTCGTCATCGACGATTTCAAGAGCGGGAAACTTGACGAAGTGTATATGGTTTATAACCACTTTTTCTCCGCTTTAAGCCAAAGACCGGTCGTCAAAAAACTTCTGCCGATCGAACCGGGGGAACTTCATTCCGCCGGGATGAAACGCGATTATATCTTTGATCAGGACCGTGAAGTCGTTTTGGATGAACTGCTCAACCGTTATCTTGAAACGACGGTCTACCAGACGGTTCTTGAATCACTCGCCTCAGAACACAGCGCCCGCATGATGGCGATGCGCCAGGCTTCGGACAACGCCTCGGATATCATCACCAACCTTACGCTGCACTACAACAAAGCCCGCCAGGCCAAGATCACCAAGGAGATTCTTGAAGTCGTCTCGGGCTCAAACGCTTAGGCATTGTCTCGCTCACTATTAAATCTTTATCTCAACATTTATGGCAAAAGGAAAAGTTACCCAGGTGATCGGTCCCGTCGTGGACTTTGAATTCGCCGAAGAGGATCTTCCAAAGATTCTGGAAACGGTGGAAACGATGATCGGCGACAAGAAACTTGTCGTTGAAATCCAGCAGCAGCTCGGGGACAACCAGGTCCGCGGCGTGGCCATGGACTCCACCGACGGTCTTATTCGAGGGCAGGAAGCCGACTCCACGGGCAAATCCATCACCGTCCCGGTGGGTGAACAGGCTCTTGGACGCATCCTCAACGTTTTGGGCCAGCCTATTGACGGACAGGGCGAGATCAAGGATGCCGAACGATGGGAAATTCATCGTCCGACTCCGAAGTTCGTAGACCAGTCGGCCCAGACGGAAATTTTTGAAACCGGTCTCAAGGTCATCGACCTGATCTGTCCTTTTGCAAAAGGAGGAAAAACCGGTCTGTTCGGAGGCGCGGGAGTGGGCAAAACCGTGCTCATTCAGGAACTTATCCGCAACATCGCCACCGAGCATGGAGGTTATTCCGTGTTTGCCGGTGTGGGTGAACGTACGCGTGAAGGAAACGACCTGTGGATTGAAATGAAAGAGTCCGGCGTTATCAAGAAGACCGCGCTGGTGTTCGGCCAGATGAACGAACCACCCGGAGCACGTTTGCGCGTGGCTCTGACCGGCCTGACCATTGCGGAATATTTCCGCGACGTTGAAAAGCGCGACGTCTTGCTGTTTATTGACAATATTTTCCGTTTCTCGCAGGCCGGCTCCGAAGTATCCGCTTTGCTCGGACGTATGCCGTCGGCCGTAGGTTATCAGCCGAACCTGGCAACGGAAATGGGCGGACTTCAGGAACGCATCACCTCGACGAAAGACGGTTCGATTACTTCGATTCAGGCGGTGTACGTGCCTGCGGATGACCTGACCGATCCCGCTCCGGCAACGACGTTCTCCCACCTGGATTCCACCGTATCCCTGAACCGCGCGCTGACGGAAATGGGTATTTATCCCGCCGTTGACCCACTGGATTCCACGTCACGCCAGCTCGATCTGAACATTGTTGGCGAAGAACACTATTACGTCGCCCGCGAAGTTCAGCGTATTTTACAGCGCTACAAGGATTTGCAGGACATCATCGCCATTCTTGGTATGGATGAACTTTCCGAAGAAGATAAACGTCTGGTGGCACGCGCCCGCAAGATCCAGCGTTTCTTCTCACAGCCGTTCTTCGTGGCGGAACAGTTCACGAACACGCCGGGACAGTACGTAAAGCTCAAGGACACGGTCCGCGGCTTCAAGGAGATTATCGAAGGCAAACACGATGATCTGAGCGAATCCGACTTCTACATGGTCGGCACGATCGAACAGGCCCGTGAAAAGCATGAAAAAGCCATGGCAGCTTCTAAGAAATAATTATGTTTCACTTAAGTATCGTTACAGCTGAAGGACCGCTCTACGAAGGCGACATAGAAATGCTCGTCGCCCCGTCCGTGGACGGCGAGGTCGGTATTCTGACCAACCATCATCCCCTGGTGACCAAGCTCGGTCCAGGCGGGATGCGCGTGGTCCATGCCGATAAAACGGAACAGCTTTTGTTCGTGAACGGAGGCTACCTGGAAGTACTCAACAACAAGGCGACGATTCTTGCCGATGCCGCGGAAAATATTGATGCGATCGAAGTGGAACAGGCCAAGGCCGCTCGTCAGAAGGCCGCTGAGAAGCTGAAACACGCCGCTGACGACGTAGACCGTGAAAAACTCGAACAGGAGCTGAGAGCCGAAATGATCCGTGAAAGACTGGCCGAGATCAACAAGTACAGGAAGAAGGGGTAGGATGCTTGCGAAATCTTTTGAATACCAAAAGCCCCCTCCATCCGGAGGGGGCTTTTTTGTCGTCTGCTGTCATGAATCAGGGCGGCGGGCGAGCATCAATCGTCGTGTGCCATCGTTTCTTCACCGTCGTTTCCCGACTGCTTTGTCTGCAGGGCTTCCTTGACCTCTTCCATTTCCGACGCTCCGGCTTTGCGGTCGGTTTTTTTATCAATCAGGCCCGTAAGGTGGTTTGTCCGTGACAACATGGCTGAGACTTTTTCTATGCCCTGACGGTCAACCATTTCCTTCAAGTTTTTGGTCAGATCGGCGTTAAACTTTTCGATAGCCTCTTTTTGCCCTTCATATTCACCCTTTCTTGTGGGGGGGATGATTTCCATGACCTTTTGGAACTCCTGATCCATGCCCAGCTGCGATGAGACGTCCCTGATGACGCCTCTGACTTCCTCAATAAATCCGCCGACGGTTTTCGCTCCGCTGATACCAGGTTTGCTGTTGTAGGTTGTTTCACTGAAGCGGAATCTGTTCGGATTGGCATGTTCATAACGTGTGGACGCCACGGCATCAAAAATGACGAACGATTTCATCATCTTTATGATGCGTCCGTAATGGGCGCTGATATTTTCGTCGACCTCTTTCATGTCGAACATCTTTTGCGTCCCAGGAGGCATTTTTCCAATGCGTTTTTTCTCCCTGAGCGATTTATCAAGGTTAAAGATTTCGCGTCTGATGAACTCATTCAGTCCGGCAAAAGCGTTCTTGATACCCGACGTTGATACCTGCTGACGGGCACCACCTGCAATTCTCGTGATCTGATCGATGGTCCCTTCATCAAGCATCTGGACGAACATATCCATATCGTCGTGATCCCAGGTACTGGGATCTCTCGCGGCTTTTTCGGCACGGACCGCGGCGTAAGGATCCCAGGCAATGGTATCACGGACGAAGTTCGTAAATTCTCCTATTTTTCCTTTCGGCCATTTTTTTTGCTTCCAGTAAACGTCGCTGGGGTTGCCCAGGTGACCGGCTTCAAGTTTTCCGCTGGGGATGTCGGGAAGAATGTACTGATGAATCCAGCCTTTGAAGGTTCTCACATCAGGGCGTCCGGTTTCATACCCTCCAATCGTTCCGTCGTCGTTTTCTTTTTTGGGGTCCCAGATGCGGTTGCCCTTTTCATCCAGACGGTACTGCAGCGGACTGATGAAGAAATCGATCAATGGCAACGTATTGAGGTAGACACCCTCCAGCGCCGCGACGCGATCGATGTGGAGCAGGGTTTCTCCATGTGGGTTGGTTGCGCCGACGCCCATGATGAGGAAGAACATTTTATCTTCAAAGGCCATCTTTCCAGCTTTCATGGCAAAATCCAGGTACTCCTCATACTGACAGGGATTGACGTGTTCCCCGTTAATAAAATTGTAAAGTAAACGTCTCAGTTCACCCGGAAGACCGTTTGGGTCATTTTCGAGACGGATCGCGTTATCTTCAAAGTTCTTCTTAATGCTGTTATACGCCGAGTCTCCGCTGTTGCGGAATTCGCGGAAGGTATCCTGCCCCCACCAGCCGTCGAGAATTTTCTCGATGTCTTCCAAGTAATGATCCGGCCTGATTTCCTCCCCGGAAAACTTTTCGATTGCATGCCAGAAATGGTGATCGTCCCAGCGCATCTGGCCTTTTTTACACATTACCGTGATGGCGGCTTTGAGGGTATCTCTGTCCGGCGGTTCATGAAGTTCGTGCTTGATGTCTTCGATACCCTGAGTTTCCATCACATGGACATGGTGATTCACTTCCTCGTTTTCCGCGGCCTGGGCGATGGATTTGAATTCGGCGCCCAATGCGGTGCTGTAGTTGCCGAACATCATCCTTCCCGCTGCGCCGATACGGCCTTTTTGCCTTCTGCCCCAGCGACGTTTGATGAGCTCCCAGACGGTTTTGCCCATTTCGGTAAGGTCGGAGATGGAAAGAAAGTAGGTGTCGCGCCAGAGCTTGCGCATGGCACTCATCGGAACATGAGAATGCGGTTCCTCTTCCAGCAATACGGCGTTTCCCGGCTTTGCGATGATCCCTTTTTTGTCTTCCTCGATCTCATGTTCGGCTTTGGCTTTTTCTTTTTCGAATTCAGCCTCTTTCTTGAGCGGGTCTGCGATGTCGTCGGTGGCCTTGTGCGCTTCGGCTTCGGCTTCCTTTTTTTCGACTTCGTTGTCTTTGACCCAGCGCAGGAATGCCGTGAAACTCATCATTGTTCCTCCTTCAAACTCGATTTTCTTGTCTTTTTCGTGGACCTTTTTGATGACGAACTCTTTTCCGATGTCATCGTCAAAATAAAGCACTTCTCCGTCTTTGGCTTCCACAGGCGGATACTGCGCGCCGGAACGTTCATAAAATGTGTTTTGCTTTTCATTGAAAGCGTGAAGTTCGTGACGGAGTTTTTCCAGATTCTCGACCTCCTTCATGACCTCGTTTTGCTTGAACCACTTTGCGAACTCGTCAAAATTGAACTCCTTTTTGAGGCCCTTTGAGGTTTTGACGTCTTTATCAAGGACGACCCTGTGATTGTCCTTGTCGAGTTTCTTGATCTCGACTTTTTCGTCTTTGTTGACCTCTTTGTCGGTCCCCTTGTTTTCAGTGATATGGTACTCCAGAACGCCTCCTTCCCTGAGCTCTTCCCCGATGCTTTTGGAGAGTTTGTCGTAGGAGTCGATGTCTTCCAGGACGTCGTAGTCGTCGGTCCATTCATAGAAGTCGTTTGTGGAGAATTTATCTTCTTCGATCCTGCCGGTATATGGATTGATCGATTCCACCGTCACGACCGGATTATTGGTTTTTACCTTCCCCACGACATTCCCTTCTTCGTCCTCAACATTGATTTCCTCGAATTTGACGTCCTTGATGACGGCTCGGTGGACTTTGGGTTCCTTCTGGTCTTTGTCTTTTTCGTTATCCTTGTAATTGAGTGCCTGGCCTGTTTTCACGTTGAGACCTGTGGCCTTTTCAAGTTCAATGAGCGCCCGGCGCTGGCGGGCTTTGTCGAGGAGCTTGTCGCCCACTTTGTTGAGAATTTCCCGCTGCTCGTGCATGGCCTTTTTCATGCGCTTGTCGAGCGCTTTGACCTTCTCTCCTTCTTCGCGTTTAAGACGGAGGAGTTTGATGACCTCGGGAGAATCTTTCTCCAGCCCCGGAATTTTCTTGACGGCTTTGTTCCATTTCTTTTCAAAATCGTCATCACCGGGATCCAGTTCGAGAAGTTTTCTGGCCTGCTTCTTGGTGATCTTTTTGGTGGTGACGAGTTCGGTCAAATAGTCCTTGACCGGCTTCTGGGCTTTGGCATCTTCCTTGTCGATGCGCTGAAACTCTTTATTGATGTCCTTGAGTTTTTCCGCATCGGCTTCGAACTCTTTTTTCTCGCTTTTCTCGACTTCTTTCTGGACCTTTTCGGATTTTTCCACGGCGGCACGGGCCATTTCGCTGATCCTTTTCTTCGTGAAGTCGACGTTTCCGCCTTCTTCGCTTGCGCCTTCGGCTTTTTCTTTTTTCTTTTTGTCCTTCTCCTTTTCTTCGTTCGTCTTTTTCTCCTTCTCTTCCTGTTCTTTCTTTTTTTCCTCTTCCTCTCTTTTCTTTTCATCATCGCTTTTTTCCGGGTTCTGGGAACCGCCGCCGCTTGATCCGGTAGCGAACACAAAACGTGCTGAGGCAAAAAGAGGCCGTCCTGCATCCTGTGTAGTTTTTAAATTAGCCAGGTTGTTGAGATAAGCATGTGTCAGCATAGTGATCCTTGTAAAGGGATGTATGTGTCCCTGCGGCGAGCATGCTGCGCGTATGCATGAACAAGCATGGGTTGCTTTGGGACGTTTATGGCCTTATGGCGGCCATTTGACCATTGCTTTGATTTTCTGGTTGTTCTTTTCGGATTGTCTGATGAGAAGTGAAACCTGCAGTGTTCTCGCGCTGATTTTATCATTATTTTAATTTTTGTCAATATTTCAGGCTTTCCGTTATTTCTTTTTCTGGACCCACTTGGTGCCGTCCCAATCCCAGAGCGAGACGCCATCCTCACCCTTCACGTCGGTAACTTTGCCTTGAGGAACATAGGCGGGTTCTTTGGGGGTCGGCGGTGGGCCGCCGGCGGCTTTGGCTTCAACCTTTGATAGCATGCTGTTTTTTCCGCCATCTGGCGCAGCGGTCATAAGATCTTCCTTCTGCTTGGCGTTCATATGCTGACCAGCGGCCGTGAGGACTTGCTGTTCGGCTTTCTTGTATGCGTCACCACCTTTTTCGGCGTCGGTAATTTCCGAATAACTTTTCTTCCCCATGGCATTAGCGATCTGCTGCTGCAGTTTTCCTTCCACGGTCTGGAAATCCTGTTGTCCCACTTTTCCAGCGGTAGCGTTTTTGATCGTGACACTGATGTCGGCTTCGTTCCCCTGTTTGTGCTGTTCAGCTTTTTCATAATCATCGACTTTCTTTGCTATGGCAGCGACTTCCTCGCGTGCTTTTTTCTTATCTTCTTCGGAAGCTTTGGAATTCGGAGCCAGAGTTTTTTCGTCTTTGGCAAGCTTCTTTTGATCATCGGCAGTGATGACTTTTTTATCCACCATATCTTTCTGTTTCTTTTTGTCGGTCATCAGTGCATGTTCTTCGGGTTTCAAGCCTCCCAATAATGCAGCTTCCTGAGCGGTCGCCGGCTTTGCTCCTCCAATACCCAGAGACGGCTGAATGCCCATCGCCAGGTAAAGCTTGTTCATTTCATCGTCGGATACCTTTCCGTGATTCAAATCGTCGATGAATTTCTGGTAGTTGCCGTTGTATCCGGTTTTTAAAAGGTATGCTTTGAGAGCTGCATTGTCTTTTGGATTTTTGTGGAAGTATTGCGCGAGGCCTGTCTGGAACTGAGGGCTGCTCCATTGGGCACGGTTGACGTTGCCGAGTTCCTTCTTCAAGTCTCCCATATTTTTGGCGCTTGCCATTTTCAGGCCTGCCGCACCCTGGAAAAGTTCCGGGAACTCTTCGGCTGCCTGTGCCTGGAACGTCTGTTGGGCTTTCATCTGGACCTGCTGCATGGCAGCCTGCATTTCTCCAAGATTCACCGCCTTGCCGCCCTTGGTGACCGGGAAGAGCGGGATGCTCTTTACGGCAAAACCGGCGATACCCTTGCTGGCGCTTGATACGGAATTTTTGATGGATTCGGTAATGCCCTTGGCATAGGTCTTGTCCATCGCCGCAAAGACACCGACCCAGATAAAGACGGTGGCGCCGACGGCGACGATAAGCTGCTGGAGCGTTGAAACTCCAGAGGTTAACAGACCAATGTTCAGGGTCGGATTACTGATCAATGTGTTGACGGTCGTCGTTGCCGACTCGAGATTCTGGGATTTCAATCCCTGAAGCATGATGAATCCGATTGACATGACGAGTGCGACCGGAATTGGAACAATGGCGTTCTGGACAAACTTATTCATAATGTCACCAGCCTCTCCGAGCGAATCTTTGATGGCTGGGACCACGAACGGCAAAACCATAAGCGGGGAAACCGCGATGAGTACCCACAGTACGACAAGACGAATGAGCAGCGTTGCGAAAAGGGCAACGAATGCCGCTCCATAAACGACGTACAGAATGATGCTGAAAATGAAGTTTACGGAAAGCTGACCCAACGTTGTATTTTGTGAGTTCACCGTCACTTTATCCAGCCCGTCGGCCTGCTGGAGGGTCAGAGCCATGATCAGTGCGGCGTTGTTGGCGTTCATGCTGTTGAAGAACGTCACCAGTTTATTATTGAGATATCCGGTATTGGCATCGTCGGTTGTCGTACAGAAGGTCAGTCCGGCTGTAGAGGTGGTTTGTGACTGGTCGCCACTCTGTCCCGAAGGAGGATTGCCGTTGACGGCTATGTTGTAGTCGTCGGTTCCCGGGTCCGCTCCATAAATGGCCGCGCACATGCTTTTGATCTGGTCTTTCGTCAAGATACCGACCTGTCCTGAACTTGAACCGCCCGTCGAAGCATTCGGACAACCGGCGGCACTGGGATTCAGGCTACACTGAACCTGGTTGGGAAGCGCGAAAATCGCCGTCGAAACGATGTTGACGCCGTCCAGCACGACCTTGGAAGCAAGGAAAGTGAAGTTCACGGCAATGAGGGCGATGACGAACTTGGGGAGGATGGTTTTGATGTGATAGTTTTCTCCGGCGCCAAGGACGTTATACAGAGCAATACCAAGAAGGATTAAGACGAAAAGGATGTTGACGATGTTGCGGACGTTAACCCAGATTTCGTTGAGGCGCTGTTCCATTCCCGCCCCAAACAGAATGTCGTTCTGCATCAATCCGCCGATCATCAAGAGGATCGGCCAGAAAATGTGCTTCAGCACCCCCATAATACTGCTCAGTCCCGTCATCAGGCTTCTGAGTACATCCTGTGAGCTCGGTGCGGGCGGCGGCGTTGCAGGATCCGCTGCATGCACGACGTGGGGAATGAAGATGATGGACAGTGCCAACAACGTCAGCATTGCGCCGAACAGGACAAGTGTCCTGTGTCTTTTCCAGAAATGTTGGAGTGTAGTAACCATAAGTGTGTGTTTATTTTTTATTTTTAGGCGAATGCTGGTGCGGCTGTTCATGTTGTTGTGCGCGCCGCCGCGCGGAGTTTGATTGTTATCCAAAAAAATGAGGAAGATACTGGGTCAAGGCAATCATGAACGTATGGACCATGTGCCATGCAGTGTTGGGCGATGACGCTGGTGTATTGGCCACGGACCCCAGCCACCAACCGCTGCCGATGGCCGTACCGATGCCCAATGCATGGCCCACGGCGACTTTCGCCAGAGGATTTCCTTTTTTTTGAGGAGGAGGCGGCGGAGCAAGGGTTTCTTCGTTGACTCTTCCGGGGGCAAGCGGCGGCGCACTGGCACCCGCCTGACCCTGCTGTCCCTCTTCTTCGGCCTGTTTCTGCGCTTTGAGTTTGCTCTTTGCTTCCATGACGCTTTTGGCCGGGATGCCGGGGACCGGACGGGTCTTTATTTTGTACCCGATACCGCGTTCTTTTTCTTTTCCTCCCTGTGCCTTCGGCATTTCCGGAGCTTTACCTTCGGTGGGTAATTTGAGCGGTGCCCCGCCTTCAAGACCTGTTTTTAATCCGCCGGGAAGGCCCGTCGGTATTTTCCCGGGAACCTGTCCCGGAGGAAGTTTGAAAGGAACTCCCTGACCCTGCGGGCCGGGAAGTTCCACCTTGGGAACCGGCTGAGGTTTTTGCGGGGCTTTTTGGGGATAGGCGTCGCTTTGGATGCCGAGTTTTCTGCACAGGTCGATGTCGTCGTAGAGTTCGCGCGCGGTGCGTTTGCTTCCGTCGGCTTTGGTGAAAGCCTCGTGGAGTTTCGTTTCTTCAACGGCGAAGCTTTTTCCGGCAGCCGCGCCCGTCTGGAAGGTAAAATTCAACTTGAGATCCTGGTCGAAAGGCACGCGTGTATCCGCCGAAACCAGCAAATTGTCCGTTCCGGATTTTACTTTGACCATGGCATGTCCGTTCGTGTCGAACTGGACTTCCCCCGTCACCTGGAACCCTTCTTTCTGAAGCAGGTTGGTGATGGCCGTTCCGCGTTTTTGCTGGAAACTTTTGGTAAGTTCTTCATTTGAACTGACCTGGTCGGGGATACCCGCCGTAGCTTCAGGCATATATTTGCTCGCGCCGGAGACTGTCTGCGGGCTTGAGGCTCCCTGACCGATGCTCTGGAGAGTTTGCATGGAAGGTATGGCGAAACCGCCCTTGAGCAGTTCGGCCATTTCCTGTGGAGGAGGAGGCAGGAACTGGACTTCGGTCTGGCCCGTTTTGAGTTCCGTGGCGCGAATGTATTTGTTGAACTCTCCGGTCGCCGGATCTTTGACAAGCATGAGCATTCCTTTTTCCAGGAGTTCACGGTCCTTTTTGGCTTCTTCGGTTTTGCCGGCGGCCTCTTTGGCCAGAATGAGGTTGTTGATCTGATCTTTTTCAAAATGTTCCGCGATGTGATAGCTCATCAAAAAGAGATTGCGTTTGACGTCGGCCGGCCAGGTGACTTCCTTGACCGGTCCTTCGGATTTTTGGTTGACCACCGGCAAAAAAGCGCGGATGCGGTCCGCCGGCTTCGCGCCGCGGCTGGCCATATAATCGACAAAATAGTTCAAAAAAATTTCTCGTTCTTTCTGTTCCTCTTCTCCCACGAACGGTACTCCCTCGTTCTTACGAACGGGATTGAAATAGTAGTCCATCAGATTTTTCTTCTCGATGGCTTCGAGCGTTCCATTGATGAAAAGCTTGTCGAGATAGTCTTTTTTGCGCTGCGCGGTATCGGTCAGCATCTCCTCGAGAAGAGGCATTAAATGGAAATTGATGAATTGTGGTCCGAACTGCTGCATAGTTTACGAAGAAACGACTTTTTTGACCTGCGGAGGAAGGACCGGCGCCGTGGCGAGTCCCTGGTACTGCCTGACGTCGGCGATCTTGCTGTTGTAGTCATCCTGGGTTTCAAACTTCAAGACTCTCATGGCTTCCGCGACGGTATTGACCTGGACAATGATCTGCTGGGGAAAATTTTTCTGTGCGTTGGCGAGCCTTGATTGCTGGTTTCCGTTCGTCTCCGCTTTCATCAATTCGTCGAAACTTATCAAAAGTTCCTGACCCTTCTGCCCCTTTCCGATCTTGGCTTTGCGCAGATTGATAATGGTTGCCGCGCCGCCGTTCTCAAGATAGGAACCGAGATCGGGATAGTTCAGATCGATGTCGGCGATGTTTTTAAATGCACTTTTTTCAGCGGTGGTTTTGGGGCCTTCTTTCTGAGTCCATTTTTCAAGGGCTCCGGACACCCACCCCGATCCGATGCCGAAATTTCCTGAACCTTTTTTCATACTTCCTGAAGCCATTTCAACGCCAAGGGTCCCTTCTCCTATCGCGGCCCAGATGTAAGGGTTTTTCGTAAAAAGCGTTTTGAAATCTCCACCCGAAGCGAGGACGTTCGTCAGGATCCAGAACAGCGAATGCAATGCCATTCCAAGTCCAAGAAGCGGAGATCCCACGATCCTGTTCATGATGTTGTCGGAATAAACGCCCTTCATGTGCTCAACCTCCTTGTTGAGGGCTTGCCTCACTTTCTTGACTTCGTCGACGTAGAATCCGTTGTGGAGTTGCTTCTCATAGGTCTGATTGAAATCCTGCTCGGAGATCAGTTTCTTTTTGATGGCCTCCTGGAAAAGAGCTTCACCCTGCGCGACGGTAAGGATGCCGCTTTTCAGGAATCCGTCGATGAGTTCTGCGGTCTGTTCGCGCTTTGACGAATCCATCATCTCCTCGACGAGCTTGTAACGCTGGGCGGGTTTCATGAAGCCGACCAGAATACCGGCCGTGGTGATTTCAAAACGCTTTTGGGGGCTGGCATCTTTTGTGGCGAAGTCGAATTTATCAATCATTCCCACGATGTGATTGTAATCCTCGGCGTTGATTTCCTTATGTTCTTTGAGTTTTCTTAAAATCTGCTGGGTCTCCACGTCCTTCATTGAAATTTTTTCGACGCCCACCAGAACACGTTTGAGTTCTGCGGCCTCTTCTTCGGTGATGTAGTCGCCCTTCACCAGACTGTCCAGCACCAGCTGGATGTTGAGAATGCGGAATTGGGCTTCCGATTCGGCTTCTGTCAGGAGTTTCTGCGCAAGCATATCTCGTTCGGCTTTGTTTTGTTCGGACTGTTCGCGATACTGTTTCTTGAACTGGTCGAAGGTTTCATGGATAACTTTTTTCTGGTTTTCCTTCATGGTACGGACTTCGTTCAAAGCGACCTCGGCAAGCTTGGAACCGGAGATGCGTTTTTCGAACATCTCATCAACCTGTTTGACGTTCTCGGCTTCCTTTTCTTCAAATTTTCCCAGAACGGCACGTGAAGCTTCATCGAGAGGAGGAAGCTTTTTTTCTGGTCCCGTCAACGGCTGCTGGGGTTGTTTTTCCGGATTTTTTTGATTTTCCGCCATGGTTTAGAGTTTGAGGAGTCGCAAAACGAGATCGCTGAAACTTTCGTGTTTTCCTTCCCATTCGGGAATCTGTCCGCATAAAAATTCCCGGATCGGTACGGGATCTTCATGATTGAGCTGAATGATGACGTCGGAAAAGAAATGTTCCTTGACGCGTAAATTCAACGTCGAAATGTGCGGCGGGTTGTAGAATATCCAGAATGCCCTGATGCTGCTGTAGGGAAAAACCATTTTCCCGACCTTGATGCCCATTTTGGAAATGGTGATTTTGATTTCCTTCGGCGGATGATGGCTGTGGACATACATGTAAACGACCGCAAGAACGATGACGGCGAGCGCCATGGTAAAATCCGCGGTAAAAATATCGACGATGACGACAATTCCCGCAATAATCGCTGCGGCGATGTACCAGACCCTGGATTTGGGATGCTGGATATACTCCGGGGCGATCCAGGTAAAAACCGCTTTGTCGTAAAGCGAAAGTTCGTCCTTCGTCGGAGTGTGTGGCGTGAAATTCAACGGCGCTTTCTGTTTTCCTGATTTTGCCGTTTTTTCTTCGCGCTCCTGGGCTTCAAGGAGCTGCTTTTGATGTGACGGTTTATTTCTGGACATAATTTGTTGGTTTATTTGTTTATTTTTATCTTGTTATTTTACCACAAAAAGGCCTTTTCAACAATCCGGGAAAGGCTTGGGGAAGCCATAAATGCTTGACGTATTTTTATATTATTTTACTATAGTTTTTCGCGCAAACCGTTCATCCATCGGTCAGCGGCTTTGGTGAGGTCGAGGTCGATGAGTTTTCCGGAGCCGTTTTTGAAAATGAGTTTTGATGCGGTTGTGGTCTTGCCGATCAGGAAAGGTTCTACTCCGTACCTTTTGCAAAGCGTCAGAAACTTCTTCTCGTTTTTAGGTTCGATTTCACAGACGAAACCTCCGGTTTCGCCGAAAAGTTTTTGGTCTTCACGGAGCGAATTCAGGGTTTGAGTGGAGGTCATTTTTTTGGATGATTTTTTCGCGCTTCCGTCGCAATGCGCGACGTCGATTTGAACTCCGATTTTTCCTTCGCCGGTGTGACCGATGGCCATTTCAGCGACCGCTGCCGCAAGTCCTCCTTCACTGATGTCATGGGCGCTGGCGATCAATCCGGCCTTTGCTCCATCGACCATCGTGTAGATTTGATGCTGTGTTCCTGTGAAATCAGGTTCCGGAACGTTTTCGCCGAGGTATCCGTGTAAGCGATAATATTCGGAACCGCCGAGTTCGTTTTTGCGTTTTCCCAAAAGATACATCTTGCTTCCTTTCTTTTTGAGTTGGATGGTAACCGCTTTGGTATAGTCGTCGATTTTTCCGATGCAGCAGATGATAGCGGTCGGAGCCACGTGCCCGTTTTTGCTTTCGTTGTAAAGGCTGACGTTTCCTGAAATCACCGGCGTGGGTGACCCGGGATAGTTTTTCAGTTTTACTCCGTAACAAGCGTCGCGGACACCTTCGACGCCTTCTTTCAACTCCCACATCTGTTCTGGTTTTTCCGGATTGCCGTAATTGAGACAATCGGTGACGGCTTGTGGATACGCTCCGACAGCTGCCACGTTACGCATCGATTCCAGCACGGCGTTGGCGGCACCTGCATACGGACTGATCAATCCATATCTCGGGTTGCTGTCGGTGGAGACAGCCATGCCGACTTTCTTGGCTTTGGCATCTACATCTTCATCCATGAGCGGAGCGAGGATACCGGCATCAGCAGCACCGGCTTCCAGTACCACGAAACCCTGGACCTGTTTATCGTACCGTTCGTAGACGGGTTTGCGGCAGGCGATGTTTTCGGATGAAAGGAGCGCGAGAAGTTCTTTGTTATAGTCTTTCGGAGCCGGTAAATCCGGTTCCGAAACTTGCATTTTTGGAGGCAGGTACGGACGGTTGTAGAGCAGTCCTTCGGTGATATCCCGGGATTTTGCGTCAACAACTTTTTTTCCTTTGTATTTGAGGACGTAATTGCCTTCTTTCACCTTCCCTACGAGCGATGCCCTGGCGTTTTCGGCTACGGAAGGGAGGTTCCATTTTTTGTTGTAGTGATCAAGAATCATCCTGGTGAGACTTGGATGGCACATCCAGGTGAACCGCTCCTGGGTTTCCGAACAGGCGATAACGGACGGCGGAAGGTTCTTGACGGCCACGTGGACTTTTTCCAGATTGATCTCGGCTCCGAGGCCGACCTTGGCGACCTGCTCCACGGTTGAGCAGCTTACGCCGCCGGCACCCATGTCTTTGTAACTGACTTTGTGGATACGTTTCTTTTTTTGAAGTTCGGCGAAAAGATCATAGGTTGAAACCAGGATATGACGTTTCAAAAAAGGATTGGGTTCCTGAACGGCTCCTTTATTCTTTTCTTTCTCCGACTCCTTTAAAATTCCCGAAGCGAAAGCGGCTCCCCCCATACCGCTGAAATCCGTGGGTTTTCCCACAACAATGATGTCCCATTTTTCTTTGGCGGCGTTCTTGCTGACGAAGGAATGAATGAGCTGAGATTCACGGACCAGACCCAGCGCCACGACGTTGACGAGACAGTTGTCGTTGAAGGAAGGATCAAAATACACGTCACCTCCGAGGTTCGGGACCCCGATAGGGTTGCCGTATCCGGCGATGCCGCTGATGGCTCCGCCGGAAATCTGGCGGGCGGCGTTATCTTTTACATCACCAAAGCGGAGCGGGTCCATCACGCCGATGACTTTCGCTCCCATGCAGGCCACGTCGCGGACGCAGCCGCCCACACCGGTCGCCGCGCCTTCAAACGGGACGATCTGCGAAGGATGGTTGTGGCTTTCGTGGCTGACGACCAAACCGTAGCGGTCGCCTTTGACTTTGGCTATTTCCACCACGCCGGCATCTTCACCCACACCCAAAATGACGTTCGGAGCGCTTATCGGCAGCATTTTAAGATAGGGTTTGCTGCTCTTGTACGAACAATGTTCGGATCCCTGGATGCCCCACAAGACTGCCTCGGTCATGGTGGGCGGACGTTTTAAAATCCCTTCCACTTTTCTCGCTTCCTCGACCGTCAACCCGATCTGATGTTTCTGAAGGGCCAAAGTGACCTCATCATCAGTCATCCGGGAGAAAGCTAAGGTTTTTTCCATGGAAGGAAGAAAAAATTAGAGAGTTGCGGCTGGATCCGATCTTCGCTTCAAGCCTATCGTACGAAAGGCATGAGCGCCATGAAGCGCGCGTTTTTGACGGCACGAGCCAACTGTTTCTGATATTTCAATGACGTTCCCGTGTAATAGCGGGCCGTGATCTTATTGTATTGTGAAACGTATTTCCTTAAAAGCTTTACGTTCTTGTAATCGATGTACTTGATGTTATTGACCGTAAAGAAGCAAGGTTTGTTGTATTTATTCTTCGCCATAGTTCAGAGAGATTTAGAGTATAAGTAGAAAAGAGTTATTCCTGATGTTCGTCCATGGGCATGTCATCGGGCATCTGGTCCATTCCGGATTCGTCATGGTGATGCATGTCGTGTTCATGTTCGCCGTCTTCGGAAGAGCGTTTATCGAGCATAATCAGATCGTTGACGACGATTTCCGTTCGGAACTTCTTCACGCCTTCAGGAGTATCCCAGCTGCGGGTCTTGAGATAACCTTCGACGTAGACCAGTTTTCCTTTGCGGATATATTTGCTGCAAATTTCAGCGAGTTTTGACCATGCAACGACTTCATGGAACTCACTCGAAGTGTGATGTTCGCCGTTCCTCGTCATCCAGTCACGGTTGGTGGCAATGCCGAATGTCGCAATCGGCTGACCGCTTACGGTCTGTTTGATTTCAGGGTCCCGCGTGACGTTTCCGATGAGAATGACTTTATTGATACTTCGCATAGATGTTAGAAGTTAATGTCCGGGTTTGAAAGGATGCTGTCGAGCTTGGCATCGATATCTTCCAGAGACTTTTTCTCTTCTTTTTTCTTTGCGGGTTTCTTTGGGGTTTCTTCCGTTTCGGCTTTCTCTTCTTTCTTCTCTTCTTTTTCAGCCTTTTCAACTTTCGCCGGCTTTTCCTCCTTTACAGGCTCCTCTTTCGGGATTTCAGCCTTTCTGACCTGGCCGATTCTTGGTTTCTTCTCTTTTTTATCCACTTTCTTTTCTTCAGGCATGATCTGTTCGACCTCAGCTTCCATTTCGGAAATGGTCTTGGGCTGGTAGATGGACGGAAGCTTGATCATGAGATGGCGAAGGACTTCCGTTTCGAGTTGGAGCATTCTTTCCAGCTCCCTGACCCGTTGAGGATCGAAGTTGAGATCCAGGACTGCGTAGTAGCCCTGGTCTTGTTTTCTGATCTGATAGGCCAGATCGCGAAGACCCCAAATGTCTTCGAAAAAGATCTCCCCGCCGAAATCCTTGATGGACTTGCGGAGAGCGTCGAGTCTTTTGTTGATAGCCGCTTCGCCGATTTCCGGCGAGACGATGACCATCAATTCATACCTTACGGTATCGGTTTGTGTGCTCATCTTAGCTTTGGATGAAGGAATAAAATTCTTAAGAAGAGTCGATGCTCCATTGAGAGGAGTCGCTCTCCAGGAAAGAAGAAGCATGAGGACTCTAACAAAAAGTTTTAGCTCATGCAAGGCTAATTTCGGGGTTTTCCTTGAAATTCCGACGGGAAGAATATGTATATCAATTCAATAAAGTGCCATCCAAGTCAATACTTTGCTTGCATTTTGTAAAAATTGTTTTATTTTAATATGCTAATTTTTTGTTTTTGGCTTCTATAAGTCAAAAATCAAGATATCCGTTTACTCTTTACAAATCTTTTTTGACACTATATATTCCCTGACCGGTCAATGGTAAAGGATAGCAAGAGTACTGAATTGGGTGTAGATTGGATTAATGGAAGGCAAGAAAAAAGTGTTCTATAAGCTAATAACTCGGTAAAACGTTTTTCCTTTTCTCACTCAAAATCAAATCGGGAGCATAAGGACTGGGACAACTAAAAAGTTATTATGAGCCAAACGCCTGTCGCTAGGACTACTGAACAATTCGCTGTAAATCAGAACGCCCGCAGAGCGCGCCACCAGAAGGTTTTTGCAAAATCAACCTTGCTGCGTTGGCCAAGCTTCTCGCTTTCGTCACTCTTCGCTTCAGCCAAGAGTTCTTCAAAGGGGGTTCTTTTGGGAAAGATCGCTCCTCTTTTACATCGCGGGCATGTTGACGCTCAACATTATACTTCTCCGTCACATCGTTTATTTACTCGCTATGGAGCTGTCGTGGCTCTTTTGTTTTTTATCGGATCAATCACGCCTTCAAATGCCTATTCCGACGGTTTTGTCTCGGGATATGTTGACCTCAACGGATCCATTGATCAGACCGCGACGGATTCTCCGCTCATGGCGGATCAGGATGGGTACCTTACAAAGGTCAATCCTCAGACCGATGCCGGAGACCGCAGCAGCATGAACGACTATCTTACGCATACCGTCGTTTCCGGCGATACCATCTCCACCATTGCCGCCCAGTACGGCCTGAAGCAGAATACTATCTTATGGGCGAACAATCTGAGCGCAAATTCGACTCTCAAAGTGAGCCAGCAATTGCTTATTCCTCCAGTGGACGGAATTTATCATCAGGTATCCAAGAATGAAACCGTCTCTAAAATCGCCAGCTCCTACAGTGTCAGCAGCGACAGCATCATCAAGCAAAACGGGCTTACCGCAGACGCAACGCTGACCGCTGGCGATGAAATTTTCATTCCGGGAGCCAAACCTCTTATCGCCGACGCACCGGTCACTTCAACAACGGGACGCGATACCCCGGCCCGCGTCGCTTCAAGTACCCGCGTGAACGCTGTCACAACGGGCGGGGCCATTCTCCAACCGACCGATGATACTCCGGTCGGAGACAAACCATTCATTTTCCCGACCCGCGGTATCATCACCCAGGGTTTCCATCCAGGCCACTATGCCTTTGATATCGCCAACCGCGACCGTCCCGCTATCTGGGCTGCCGGTTCAGGGACCGTGGTCAAGGTTGTCAGCGGATGCGCAAACGTCTCCTACAGCTGCGGAGGAGGCTACGGAAACCACGTTATTATCGACCACGGCAACGGCCTTCAGACACTTTACGGCCACATGACCTATCCGACGGTAAAAGTCGGTGACCACGTCACTCAGGGTCAGGTTATCGGAAAGATGGGACGTTCAGGAAACGTCCGCGGTATCACCGGCATCCATCTCCACTTCGAGGTCCGCAAGAACGGCGTGAAGATGCTTCCTTCGAACTACTACTAATATCAATTCCCGGCGAGGCTCTTACCACTGCGTTTTTTAAAAGTGCCAGTGGTTTTTCGAATGCCGCCGGGTTTTTGAGGGATGCAAACCGATCTTTCAGTTCGCGAGGCGCAAACTGATCAAGAAACAGACCAAACTGGGCTGTCCCGACGGCTCCGCTGACGCGGGTGGCCGCTTGGATTTCTCCAATGGACGGGTCCTGATGCTGACTCGCCTGTCGTCCTGTGGAACGAATCCACTGCCATACTTCTTTATTTTTCTTTCCAAGTAATTGTTCAGCAAATCCCTGACATTCAAGAATAAACTGAAATAGGGCCAGCGTTTCGTTGTAATAGTCATAAAATCCTTCCTGCGGGCGGCCTTGAGTCCATCCGAAATCCATATCCAATCTTTCTTTCGATGAAATAACATCGGGCGGGAGCTTTTTTACAAATCTCTGCTTCCTTGATCCCCTGACCAGGAAATGGACGTATCCCCGTTCATCTGTGTACTCTTCATAGACCGTCCCTTGTAAATCATAAAAAAGAGAAGGATTATGAACCATTTCCCTTTTGCTTTTGTCTTTCAGGAAGACCAAAAGTCTCGACCGATAACGCATGTCATTGAGCAGCGATTGCTTCCAGCTGTCTATTCTCGCATCGAAGACCAATTTGTGTTTTCTTTCTTCAAGGTCAATGTCGGGCGTTTTTCCTTTTGCGGGTGGATTTTCCTTTTCTTGTACTTCTTTTTGTACTTCGAGGGTCTCTTTCCTGGACATAGCGATGTGTTAAAAATTACTTTTAAGGTTTTGCATTAAAGCATTTTTCGTTTTACAGGGCAATACCCAACATTGATCCGCCCGCTTGACCTTGGGGCGTGGTTTGCTAAACTACCCACGGCCTCAGAGCATACCATACGATGGCGAGGGCCCTGAGCGTAAAAAAAACTTTATGTGGAAAACCCTCCAGGAACTTCCCAGAAAACCGGTGCTCGCGCTCATCAAGGCCTACCAGATGACACTTTCCCCGGACCATGGTTTTTTCAAGAGCCTCTTTCCCTATGGATACTGCAAGTACAAGCCCACGTGCTCACAATACGGCTACGGGGCGATCAAAAAATATGGGCTGCTTCGAGGTGTTCCATTGGCACTCTGGAGAATCATACGGTGCAATCCCTGCAGCAGGGGCGGGCACGACCCGGTGAAGTAACCCAGCCATTCAATCTTTTAACAACACCGCAGCAATGATCAAACGCGCGATTCTGAGTGTCACGGACAAGACGGGGATTGTTGAATTCGCCAAAAAACTGGCGGACAAAGGGATCGAAATTCTTTCCACCGGGGGAACGGCCAAAGTTTTACAGGAAGGCGGCGTCAACGTGGTGGAAGTTTCGGATTATACCGGTTTTCCTGAAATGATGGACGGACGGGTCAAAACGCTCCACCCAAAAATACATGGGGGCTTATTGGCCGTACGAAGCAACAAAGACCATATGGCCGCCCTGGAAAAAATGGGGGCCGGGACCATCGACATGGTGGTGGTGAACCTGTACCAGTTTGAAGAGACCGTTGAAAAAGAGGGCGTGAGCGAGGCCGAGGCTATTGAGAACATCGACATCGGCGGCCCGAGCATGATCCGCTCGGGCGCGAAAAATTTCGCGTCCGTCACGGTGGTGGTGGACCCCGACGATTATGACAGAGTGTGGAAGGAGATCGAAGCCGATGGAGACACAAAACCTGAAACCCGCAAACACCTTGCCTGGAAGGCTTTCAACAGGACCTACAAATACGACGAGGCGATCGAACATTACTTCCGTAAAATCCTTGGCGAGGCCGAGCTCATGGACCTGCACTATGAGAAAGTCATGAGCCTGCGTTACGGTGAAAACCCGCATCAGAAAGCGGCATTTTTCCGCAATCCCGAAAACCATGACGCCAACATCACCAACGCCAAAGTCCTTCACGGCAAACAGCTCTCGTTCAATAACATCGTTGACGGGGATTCGGCGCTGGAACTGGTCAAGGAGTTCAAACGCCCCACCGTGACGATCATCAAACACAATAACCCCTGCGGCGTGGCTTCGGCCGATACGATCGAGGAAGCCATGGAAAAAGCCTATCAGGTGGATTCGATGTCGGCATTCGGTGGAGTGATGGCCTGCAACCGTCCGGTGACCAAAGCCATGGTGGACTCCATCAACAAAAAAAAGTGGTTCCTTGAGATCATCATTGCTCCGAAGTTCGAGGAAGATGCCCTCCAACAGCTTATGAAGAAGCCAAATTTGAGGCTTCTGGAAACGGGCCCGCTCAAACTGGACGTCAACCGCCGCGATATCAAAAAAGTTGCCGGCGGCATTCTCATCCAGAGCGAAGACACGTATGAGGTGACAGAAAAAGACATCAACGTCGTGAGCAAAAAACAGCCGACTCAGGAACAGATCCAGGCTATGCTCTTTGCCACGAAAGTCTGCAAACGCGTGAAATCCAACGCCATTATTCTGGCCAAAGGAGAAGAAGTCATGGGCATCGGAGCGGGGCAGATGTCGCGCGTGGATGCGGTGCATCTGGCCTGCTATAAAGCAGGAGACCGCGCCAAGGGAAGCGTGATGGCTTCGGATGCGTTCTTTCCTTTTGCCGACGGCATCGAAATGGCCGCAGAAAACGGTGTGGTTGCGGTTATTTCACCCGGCGGATCGATCCGCGACGAAGAGGTCATCAAGCGTGCCGATGAACTCGGCCTGGTGATGGTCTTCACCCGGGTGCGTCTTTTCAGACACTAAAATGTTATTGCCAGGAGACGTTGGTGTCGTCGAACGGCGTTTTGAAGGTGACGAAAATGAGCGGGTGGGTTTTATCGTTGGAGTTCTGAAACGCTTCCGCGACGCCGGCCGGAATGATAACCACCGATCCGTCGGTGACGTCCTGTTTCTTGTCGCCGATGGTAAAGACGCCTTTTCCTGAAATGACGAAAATGATCTGGGTGGTGTTTTCGTAGGTATGGAGGCCGATATTTCCCTTGAGTTTATAGAGTTCGAGACTACCGTTGTTGTTTCTCTGCAGCGTGCTGTCTTCAAAGTTCCCCTTGATGTCGTCGAGACCGGCTGCCAGGAGTTTGGTCGTATCGTACGAGCCGAAGGTGAATCCGTTCTTGTCGGCAGGATTTGCGGGAGGTGCCGGTTCAGCCGGTGGCGTTGTCGCGGTCTGGTCGGCCGTGGACGCGGTGTTTGTCGTTGTCGTCGTGGTCCCGGTGGCCACAGGCGTGTTCATGACCGTAACGATGGGGTTCCCTGTTGGCAGGTTGATCTTTCCCGGATCCCATAACAGATAGACCTTGCTGTAATCGCTGGAAAGGCTCTGTGCCACATTGTTGAACTGTTCGGAATCGAGGTCGGGCATCGCCGTCATCGTTGCCGACATAAGATCTTTCGTCGGCATCCATAATTTTTTCTCATCGGCGGTGAAGGTGTTGTACATTTCAGGTCCGACGATTGTTTCCACGCCGACAAGCCTTGAATCTCCTTCGTTGCCGTCATACAGCTGGCACTGGGTCATGTTGCCGACCACGCTTTTGCAGTATTTGTTGACTGTCATATCGGCGTTGCCGGGGAAAAGCTTTTTGGAAGTCATGTGGAGCGTCCAGCCTTCGGAAGGGACAAGTGCGGTCTGCTCCTGGGTCTGCTGTTCCGTTTGGGTCATGGCCGTGTCGGCATTTTCATCGGTTGCCGGAGCCGGGCTTCCTCCGCATCCTGAAAGCAACAGTGCCGTTGCGCAAACCGAAGCGAGAAGGATTTTCGGGGTGTGTTTTTTTTGCAGAAGCGTAAAAATTTTCATGGCATTCAAGGGTTTAGAAGAGTACAATCGTTGGGCATTATAACCTCATGATTTTGCTATGTCAGTACAGGAAGCCTTGATTTTGGGAGTGATCCAGGGTTTAACAGAATTTCTGCCCGTTTCTTCATCGGGACATTTGGTCTTGGCAGAGTCACTCATGAAGCTTCCGGTGGAAAACCTGAAAAGCTTTGACATTGCCACGCACGTCGGGACGCTTTTAGCTTTGCTTGTGTATTTCTGGAAGGACATCTGGAACATTATCATGGCCTTTTTCCTGAGCATCGGACAGATCTTCACCAGGAAAAAACTTTCTCCTGAAATGGAAAAATCACAGAAGATGATGGTATACCTTTTGCTGGCCACCATCCCGGCGATTATTTTCGGCGTGACGTTAAGTGATTGGCTCGATGCCGTCTTCAGACATCCCTTTTCCGTAGCGATTTTCCTGATCCTCGTGGGTGTGCTGTTTTTCGTGGCTGAATATATTTACAGCAAAATGAAGACCCGCGAAGTAGGTCTGCGTGAAGCCATTATTATGGGTCTTTGCCAGTGTCTTGCCCTGATGCCCGGGGTATCACGCTCCGGCATCACGATCGGCGCGGGCATTGTGCAGGGCGTCAAGCGCGACGAAGCCGCTAAATTTTCTTTTCTTTTGGGGGCGATCGCCATTTTCGGGGCCGCGGTGTTCGCGGTATACGACATCAGCAAAGGGAAATATCTGATGCCCTCCACGGATGTGCTCATCGCGGGAATCCTGAGTTCCTTTGTGGTCGGACTTGCGGCAATCTCGTTCCTGATGCGGTATTTGAAAAAACACTCCCTGCATATTTTTGGTGTATACCGGGTAATTTTAGGTTTTGTGCTGCTGTATCTTCTAAACTTCACGACGGTGTTTGCGAAATAGTTTTTTCCAAAAAAATTAACTGGACAAAACGTAGAAATATCCATAGAATAGTGGAAAATCACCCTGGGAAATTTGGCTGTTTTCAGGCCAAATCTCCCTTTTTTCTTCACATATTTATGGCCTCGATCAAAGATTACGCCATCGTGACGCTCGGAAGTCACACCGCTTTGCAGATACTCAAAGGAGCCAAGGATGAAGGTTTCAAAACCATCTGCGTGTGCGTGAAAGGAAAAGAAAAACCTTATAAAAGCTACGGCGTGGCCGACGAGTTTATTTTCGTCGATTCGTTCAAAGATTATTTCAACATCGAGGACCAGCTCATCAAACAGAACGCCATCATGATTCCGCACGGTTCTTTCGTGAGCTATCTGGGCTGGAAAAAAGTCCAGGACATCAAAGTGATGCACTACGGCACCAAAGAGATCCTGGAATGGGAGTCGGACCGCAATAAGGAGCGGATCTGGATGGGAAAAGCCGGATTGAAACAGCCGAGAATTTTCAGTACTCCCGAAGAGATCGACCGCCCGGTCATCATTAAGTTTCACGGTGCGAAAGGCGGTTTCGGATATTTCATCGCGAACTCCACCGCTGAATTCTATGAACGCATCCAGAACTATCCCGGTGAAGAAGGCTATGTCATCCAGGAATATATCGTGGGCGTTCCGGTGTATACGCATTATTTCTATTCCCCGGTCACCAAGGAACTTGAAATCATGGGTTTTGACAAACGGTATGAATCCAACGCGGATTCGATCGGACGCATCGCGGCGAAAGACCAGCTGGATGCGGATATCCGCACCTCGTACACCATTACCGGCAACATGCCGCTCGTCATCCGCGAATCCATACTTCCCGAAGTTTTCGACATGGGGGAACGCGTCATCGAAGAGTCGCGACAACTGATCGGGTACACATCAAAAAAACCTCTTACCAAAGGTTTGTATGGGCCTTTCTGTCTTGAAGCCATCCTCGATCCTGATTTGAACTTTTATGTTTTTGAAATTTCTGCGAGAATTGTTGCCGGAACCAATCCGTACATCCACGGATCACCCTACACCTGGTTGCGTTATAATGAGCCCATGAGTAACGGAAGACGCATCGCGCGGGACATCAAACAAGCCATCGAACAGGACCGGTTGGAGGAGATCCTGGGATAATTATTCTTCGAGCATATGATTACACAAAACGATATTGCGGACATCATCAAGGATTACGATCCGAAAAACATTACGATCGGCGTTCTCGGCGGACACAGTGGACTGGACGTCTGCCGCGGGGCGAAAAAATATGGTTTTAAAACAGTGGCGGTATGCCAGAAAGGTCGTGAACAGACCTATGCCAAATATTATAAAACCAGACCTGACGACGGGATGCTGCGCGACCCGATGTACGGTTGGGGCAATTACAAAGGCTGTGTCGACGACGTTATTCTCGTCGACAAGTTTGGTGACGTCGTGAACACCGGGGTGCAGGAAAAACTGCGCGCCATGAACACGATCTTCATTCACAACCGCTACTTCTGGGTGTACTGCGACTTCGACAAGGTGGAAAAAGAGTTCCGGGTTCCCATTTTCGGAACACGCGAGATGCTCAAGCTTGAAGAACGTGACGTTGAACAGAATCAGTACTACCTTCTGCAGCAGGCCGGAATCCGTATTCCAAGAATCTACACGACGCCGGAAGAGATCGACCGCCTGGTGCTCGTGAAAGTCAATGAAGAGCTGCGCGGTTATGAAAGAGCATTCTTTCTCGCCGCCGACGCGGACGATTATAAGAAAAAATCCGACGAACTGCTCTCGGCAAAAATTATCAGCCAGAAAAATCTGGAAAGGGCCGTCATCGAAGAGTTTGTCGTGGGCGCTCCCGTGAATCTGAACTATTTCTATTCCCCTCTCGACGGTGAAATTGAACTCATGGGGACCGATATGCGCAGACAAACGAACCTGGACGGATTGCTGCGATTACCCGCCACCGAGCAGATGGCGGTGCTCAAGTACATGAAGCCCCGCCTCATTGAAACGGGACACATTGCCGTCACCATGAAAGAGTCGCTGCTGGAAAAAGCCTTTGATCTTGGTGAAAAGTTTGTCGCCCTGACCAAAACCGAGATCCCTCCCGGACTCATCGGTCCTTTCGCGCTTCAGGGAGCGGTCGCTGCGGAAGAAGGCAAAGAAGAGTTCGTGATTTTTGACGTCAGCATGCGTATTCCCGGTTCACCAAGCACGCGCTTTACGCCGTATTCAGGGTATTTGTACGGTGAAAGTATCAGTTACGGCGAACGCATCGCCATGGAGATCCGGGCCGGCCTGGAACAGAACAAGCTGGGGACGCTTCTTACTTGACTTATTTTAATTTTAGTTTATTATTACGCTGTCGCTATGCGGGAGATTGTCTCATCGCTATGCGCGTTATTTTGACATCCCGCATGGATAAAACACTTTTACCCCCCAGGAGGGTTTATGAGGAAGACTCTGACGGTTTTGTTCGCTCTTCTCTGCTTTTTGCTTGCTGCTTGTGCAGGCTCTCAGGTCAAGGACCAGACGGCCCAGGACCTGAAGAAGGCTCAGGACAAGATCAAGGATCTCGAGCTGTTGAACAAGTCTTTCGACGGCGCGATCAAGCGCTGCGAAGCCCGGCTTCCGAAGGAAGGCACCTGGCCCAACCTCTTTTCGATGGGGTATTACGGTGACTTTTGGATCACCGATGCCCAGATCGGAAAGATTATCGAGCTGAAGAAGGACTGGTCCGTGGGCGACGAAGAGCAGCTGTTCATCGTCCCCCGCGTCACCAAAAACGAGGTCATCAAGTTCAAGGGTGCCGGGCTCCGTATGGTCGACTCAGGGACCATCTACGCCATCCTGGCGTACATGCCGCCCCAAGATAAGGAAGAACGTAAGAAGCAGCAGATTCTCGTCATTTCGTACAGCGATCGAAACTTCGTCATCATCTTCAAGCCTGCTCGGTACTAGGCCCGGGCGGCCCTTGCTGAAAACGCAAGGGCCGCCGGACGAGCTCTCCTTTCCATTTTCCATGCGGGATATTCCTTTTTCCACCATTTTTTATATCCGGAATACCTCCAAACTTTCTGGCTTTTAGCTGCGCCCTTTGCTAGAATGAAGCCCGTTTTAGGCAATTTTTCATGAAAGTCATTGTCCTTGCTGCGGGCCGCAGCAAACGTCTTAAGCCAATCGAAGATAAAAATTTTCTGGAGTTTGCCGGGAAACCGCTCATCCAGCTCCAGCTGGAGCAGATGGCTGCGTCCGGACTCAAGGATTTTATCGTCGTGGGCGGTGCGCACAACCTGGCGAAGCTCCGCGCCCTTTCCAAAAAAATGAAACCTTCATTCAAGGTCGTCGAACAGAAAAACCTTGATGAAGGCATGGCCGGAGCGATCTTGAGCGTTGAACGTTCCGTCAAAAAAGACGCCATGCTCGTCGTGAGCGCCAACGACGTCGTTGATCCCGAGGCTTATAGCAATATTCTTCATGCCGGGAAACATCGTGACTTCGACGTTTTTCTGACGGGGAAAAAAGTCCGCGAATATTTTCCGGGCGGCTATTTGAAAGTGCGTTCGAACGGCCAGATCACCGGTATCGTCGAGAAGCCGGGAAAGGGCAACGAACCCAGCAAAATGATCAATCTCGTCATCCATTACCATCGGGATGCAAGCATGTTCGTCAAGGCTTTGAAAGCGGTCAAAACCAAACGCGACGACAGTTACGAAGTGGCTTTGGATGAACTCATCAAGGCCGGTATTAAAATGAAAGTCGTTCCGTATGAAGGTTTCTGGCAGGCCGTAAAATATCCGTGGCACGTGCTGGATCTGATGGACTATTTTCTGGAGAAATTACCGGCGCTTACGGCGGGCCGCAAACTTGCAAAAAGCAGGCATGGAAGCGCTGAATCGCTGCTGCTTGGCAATGACGTGGCAGTGGCAAAAACGGCAACCGTCCGCGGCAACGTTTTTCTGGATGACGGCGTAAAAGTCCTCGACAACGCGGTGATCGTGGGGCCGGCGTATATCGGCAAAAACACTGTGGTAGCAACCAACGCGCTGGTTCGCGGAAGCAATGTGGGGGCGAATTGCGTGGTGGGTTTCGGAACGGAGGTCGCGAGAAGTTTTTGGGGAAACGACGTGTGGACGCACACGAATTATGTGGGTGACAGCGTGCTGGGAAACGACGTTTCTTTCGGCTCAGGAACGGTCACCGGGAACTTGAGACTCGACGAGCGTAACATTGCCGTCACTATTCAAGATGACAAGATCGACTCAGGGAGAAACAAGTTTGGTTTATTGACCGGTGACCATGTTCGTTGCGGAATTAATACGAGTTTTATGCCAGGCATTAAAGTCGGGAATAACTCCTTCGTGGGTGCAGGGATCACGGTGGCGCAGGATATTCCGGATGACACGTTTGTTTATGCGAAAACGGAATTGATGATGAAGCCGAACAAGGCTAAGCTGGATGTGAAACAGCGCGAAAAAATGAAGAAAAAGCTCAGATAACTTTCTTTTAGGCTTTTACGCCTTTACGTTTTACCGCGACGCATGAAACTTTCCGTCATTATCGTCAATTACAATCACAAGTATTTCCCCCGACTTGCCGTTGAAGCACTGGAAAAGAGCGAGGTGGACTTTCCCTATGAAATCGTTGTGGTGGATAACGGTTCTCATGATGAGGAGAGTTTGGGGTTTCTTGAAAAAGCGCATGCCGAAAAGCGTATCACTCTTATTAAATCTCCACAGAACATCGGTTTTGGACGTGGCAATAATCTTGGCGTGGCCAATTCCAGCGGGAAGTACGTTTTTTTCCATAATCCCGACGTGACGGTGCATGAGGACAGCCTTCAAAAAATGGTGGATTATCTGGAACACCATCACGACATCGGCATCCTGGGTCCGAAACTGATGTATTCGAGCGGGAAGATCCAGGAGTCGTGCCGGCGCAACATGACCTGGGGAGATCTGATCTTCAAACGGACGTTTTTGGGGAAACTTCCCTTTTTAAAGAAGCGCGTCCAGAAGTATCTGATGGCGGATTTTGACCACAGCAAGATCCAGGACGTTGATCTTATCACCGGGGCAGCCATCATGATGCCACGCGCGGTCTATGACAAAGTGAAGGGGTTCGACCCGAGATATTTTCTGTTCATGGAGGATTTCGACCTGTGCCGCATGGTGAAAAAAGCGGGTTACCGTGTGGTTTATTATCCCGAGTCCGTCATGATGCATTACCACAAACGTTTAAGCGAAGGCTCCTTTTTTAAACTGCTCACCCGTAAGGTTTTCTGGCACCACGTGGCGAGTGCGCTCAAATATTTCTGGAAGTGGAAGGGCGGTTGACGGGTTGACTTTGGCGGTACGATATGGGAAATTTTTACACCCCTGAAGGAGAAGATTTTTTTCTTGTGTTCTTTGACAACGAAACAGAGAGTCACTTGCTTATCATGTAAAATGCTTTCACTCATCAGGAAAGGAGCAGCGCGAAGTATTTTCGGTAGGCAGGTTATCTCTCTGCTTTGCATATTTTCGCTTACAGGCTCAAGGACCGGAACAGAAAGGGCAGGCACATGGCAACCAGGAAAGATTTGTGGGACAAGCTCGGGAAGCTCATAGAAGAAAAGGCCGACCTCATCCACCGGCTCATGGAGCTGGCAGGTGAGGAGTCCGAGCTTTTGCAGAAGCTCAACGAGACCGATGGGAACCTCGACAGTGAGGTCCCCGAAGGAGAGAAGCCGGAAGCTACTGCTGAAGCTGAAGCCGCTCCCGCGGCCGAGGCGGACGCAGCAACTGACGACGGTGGCGACAACGACAAGCCGACAGCTGAAGCTTCTCCCGAAGCACCCGCTGCGGAGGAAACTCCTGCTGCGGATGCCGAAGAAGAGGCTTCCGGCGACGGCGACAAAGAAGAGTCCTCCGACGAGAAGAAGGAAGACGAGCAGGCCGACTGAAGAAGCCAGGCGGCGCGGCAAGGCAGAGGCTGGGCGGGTACACGAATAGTGTACCCGCCACCTCTTTTATCGTGCATTATTTTATTTTCCCTTCCGCAAACCAGCGGATGACTTCGGGATACCATTTTTTCTCGAGAGCCTGGACTTTTATTTTTAAGGTTTCCGGGGTGTCTTCAGGTTCGACTGCTACTTTTTTTTGCAAAATGATTTCTCCGGTATCCACGCCTTCGTCGACAAAATGGAACGTGCAGCCCGTTTCCTTTTCTCCGGTTTTCAAGACTTCTTCGTGGACGTTTGTGCCGTAAAACCCCTTCCCGCTGAATTTCGGCATTAACGCCGGATGAACGTTGATGATTCTTCGCGGAAATCTGTTGACGAATTCAGGTGTAAGCACTCGCATGTATCCGACCAGTACCACCAAATCGACCCCGTATTCTTTGAGAACGTCAGCCAGATCGACGTCGTACTCTTTGGGCGTTTCATCTTTGGGATCGACAAAAACCGCAGGATATCCCTGATTGCGAGCGCGTTCCAGGGCGAAGGCGTTTTTTTTATTGCTGGCGACGACCGCCAGCTCAATGCCGGTCATTTTCCCGGTCTTCATCTCATCGATGATGGCCTGGAGGTCCGTTCCTTTGGTTGATGCGAGTACGCCTATTCTCAAGATTGAGCGTGATAATATGTTCCAAGTTTACCACAACTTTTTCGAATCTACAGCTTTCCGGAGTGGCTTTGGAAGCCCTTTTTTGCTATAATACACAGATAACTTTAATTTACTTCATGTTCTGGACATTCTTTTTCTTCATTCTGGGTCTTGCGGTTCTCCTCAAAGGGTCGGAGTTCCTTATTGACGGAAGCGCGGGCCTCGCGAAAAGATTTCGGATCTCTCCTTTTATTGTGGGGATCACCATTGTTGCGCTCGGAACGAGTCTGCCGGAACTTTTTGTGAGTATCCTTGCGGCTCTCAAACAGGAGAGCGGTCTTGTCATCGGAAATATCGTGGGAAGCAACATTGCCAATATTGCTCTTATTCCAGGGATCTCCGCAATGATACGTCCTTTGCGTTTTGATAATCCAAAAATTGTACGCTACGAGATTCCTTACGTTATTCTGGCAGGATTAGTGCTGTTTTTGCTTGGTTTCGATGAGGTGTTCCAAAACCACGGACTGCCCGTCATCAACAGCCTCACACTGGGAGATGGGCTTATTATGTTGCTCTTTTTTACCATCTTTATTTTTTATATCTTCGGAAATCTTAAAATCGGCAAAGCGCTTGAATCACAGGCCGAACGGAAAGAGAAAATAACCGGGAAGGAACCTCTTTCCAAACTGATTTTCTTACTTATCGGCGGTCTTTTGGCAGCTGTCGGAGGAGGAAAACTCGTTGTCGATAATGCCGTGAGCATTGCCCAGTTCCTCGGAGTCAGTGAAACGACGATCGGTCTGACCATCGTGGCTATGGGCACTTCCCTGCCTGATATTTCCGCTTCGGTTATCGCGGTCGCCAAAAAACGAGAGGATATCGGCATTGGCAATCTCATCGGCAGCAACGTCATCAATGTTTTCCTGGTTCTCGGCCTAACCACATTCATTACCCAGCTTACACTCGGGACATTTGAACTGTTCGACGTATTTTTTATGATCGGCCTGAGTATTTTACTCTTCCTGTTTGCCTATTTCCGTAAACAGCTCACCAAGATCTCAGGCGTCACCTTCCTTATCTTGTATGTCGTGTACATTATTTTCGTCCTTTACCGTGACGTCGCGTTGAAATAGGACGCCGTTTCATAACAGCAGGATAGAGCGGTTCGTAAAGGCACTGTTCAACCGGCATAACCGGTTCGAGAGGGCTTGTTTTGCCATTGGAGAAGATGACCGGAGCGTTGGTGATCAGCACAAAAGGGGTCTGCTCGTCAGACTGCCCCATGAGATAGTTGGCAAGCCCGGCGAGGCTGTCGGCGACAGCTTCCTGGGTGAAATTCAACTTGTTTCCGTAAAGGTCGTGCGATCCTCTTTTATCTTCGACTCCTTTGAATCCCGAATAACCCAATGCTATTCCTGACACGCCTTTTCGTAGTGGCACACAAAATGAATCGACGATGACCACTCCGAGTTGCTTGAGTTTCAGATGTTTTTTCAGGTGATTTCTTATTGCCGCCGCGGCCTTGAACGGTTCTTTGGGCCAAAGGATGGCGCGGCCGCTTTGAATGTTGGACTGGTCGATGCCGGCCCAGGGCGTAAAAATATGATTTTTGAGTGTTAACTGGACCTTGTTGCTGCCGAAAATCTTGTCCGCTTCGCTCTTTACGGCTTTTTCCAGATCTTTGTGAAAGTTGAGTTTGATGATTCTTCCTTGGGTAATGGCCAGAACCTTGGAACTTACCGCCAGTACGGTTTTTTCTTTGATCTTTTTCCGTTTCAGCACGCTGGCAAGGAGCCGAATCAGATCCGTTTTTTCCGTAATAATTTCCGATTTCACCGCTTCTGCTTCAAGTTTTTTCGTTTTTTGCATTTTTGGCAGTAATATTGTTTTATAATAATTATATTAATGTGTCCATTACAGTTTGTTGACCACGACATTGCACTTTGCTATCATGATCTGAACATTCAAGATTTGATAGTAACGATGAGATTATGTCACCCCCGAATCGATTTTCGGAAGGGGTGACCAACTGACCACAAGGACCTTTGACAGCCAGACTATATCAGAACCGAGAGGGTTGAGCGACCATCACTTCCGCTTTAGCGGGACAAGGTCCCTCCACCTTCTCTGCTCTGTGATGGCCCCCACTGACCAACCGGGCCGACCCTCCAGCTGCCTGGTGACTCCTGTTAACCTTCGGGTTCTTGCAGTCACGCCAACAGGCGATCTTTGGCAAGATTGAAAACTTACGCCAAAACACAGCAGGATTAAACGGACTTTCTGGTCAATTGTCTACAAACACAAACAAATTCCACAAACAAAAACTCTCGAGCCGTAACTTTATTTTCTTTATTTTACGGCCGCTAGATCAGGAATTTTCCCCCCGTACCACGTACGGGGTTTTTTTATGCCCGGATGGCTGTACCAAAAAAAGAGCTCCCTTTCGGGATGGATCCCGAGCAGGCTTAGCACCTCGCTCATCGGGGTTCAATCCCCCGCGGCTCCACCATCAGCGTTTGAAATATCTACCCCCACCGAACCCCGAAGACGAAGGTAACGGTGGGCATCAGCAGGATTAGCGTAGTCCAAGTAGACCTGACCATTGCCCCAACCACCGTACGCAACAAGAGAAGATTCTGTCAAGTTCTTACCGTTGAGGACTGATAAGGTTTTTGGATCAACAGGTTTGCCTTCCGCCAGAGCTTTCATCATTAAAGTCAGATAGGCGTCTGCTCCTTCCATAACATCTAAGCCCATGTCTTCATATTTTTTCACCCAGAGTTTGCTCATTTCATAATTTGTTCTCTTGCCATCGTAAATTTCGGTATCGCGTTCAACATCTTGAACACCGTCAACGATTGAAACCCTCCATTTGTTTTCTGTCTTGGACTTTCCGCCATTCCAAAGAGCGTTATCTTTGAGGTCATAGGTGTACGTATCAGCCTTTTGACCTTTTGCAGGATACTTATTGATAGCCTCAACCTTAGATTGACGGGTTGTCGGTGGAACCAGGAGTAAAGTAGGTTCGGCAAGTTTGAGAGCTTTCTCAAGAACTTCAGGAGAAAGGCCTTTCTTCACCTGCTCCCAGGTGGGAGCACCATCAGTTGAAATTTCGTAATGTTCCAGCACGGATTTCATTTTTGGATATTGCGCTTCGAGGTTCTCTAAAAGTTCCGCTTCCGGAAGTTCAAGATTTTCTCCTCCAATGAGTTCTTTGGCGTGTGTTCGAAAAACACCCTGCGTTTTGTTTTCGGTTGCGCGGCGCAGGTTTTCCACGGCTTTTTCTTCAACGGGCTGCTCCGGATTTTTTGGTTTACGCTTAAGTTTTTCAGACAGTTTTTCGGTATGATGCGCGAGTTTGCGGATGATTCCCATGGTAGAAAATTACTGTTGCGGATTTTGCTGAGCCTGGGGTTCATTCATGGCTGCCTGTTGTGGAGCAGACTGGGGCCCAACTTGTGGCTGGATGTCGGGGGTGCCGACCGGTGCCATCGGTGCCTGCTGTGGAAGAGGTTCGTTGCTGTTTGGCTGCATATTGGGTTCGACATCAGGCAATGGCATTGCAACGTTTGAAGGAGTCTCCTGCGGGTTTGTATCAACTGGAGGGGCGGACACGATGGGCATGGAGGTTTCAGGTTCTTGCGATTCCTGGTTAGCTTGCTGCTGTTGCTGGTTTTGTTCTTTGCCGAACGTTTTGACTTCGGGTTCCACTCCCATGTTTTCGATGACGAATTGCGGACGCTGGGCTTGCGGTGCAGCGGGCTGTGCGGGCTGCTGCGACTGGGCTGGCTGGGATTCCGGCTGGGTCGCGGGCTGTTGCTCAGGCTGATTCTGGCCAGCCGCCTGTTGGAGCCAGACAGGCGTTTCCATCTGCGCTCCGCCCACACCGATTTGCTGGGCTTGTGGCACAGGCTGCTCAGGTTTGGCATTTTCCTGCTGTTGCAGAGCTTGCTGCTGCTGTTGTATGAGGCCCGGTTGTTTAGCCACGGCTTTCTTGTGTTTTTCAATATAGTTTTCAGCTTTCTGTTTGACGTCAGGCGGAACATCTTTGTCGAACACAATCTTGTCGGTCGGGTACGGCAATGACCAGCCTTTGCGATAAAAATCTTTATGAATCTGGCGCATTAGCGAACTGATCGGACGCATGATACCCTTTCTTGATTCAACCCAGCAGCGCAGCATGATCTTGTTGTAGTATGGTCCCGGCTGGCGGACGATGACATTCGGTTTTGGATGTTTGAGAATCCAGCGGCATTTATCAACGGACGCGTAGAGCTGATTGATGACCTCCGTGAGGTCCATGTACAGATCAACGCCGATAGTGAGATAAAAGCGTCGTTCGGGATAACTGGTGTAACTGATGACCTGGTTTTTGAACAGTTCGGAATTCGGAACGATGACTTTGGTTCCGTCGAATTTTTTGATGACGGTGTATCGTGACTGGATTTCCTTAATGATGCCCATAGTTCCTTTTACTTTGACCCAGTCGTTGATGGTGAACTGCTTTTGAAGGAGCACAATGATTCCGGAAACGAAATTCATGATGATATCCTGCATGGCAAAACCCACGCCGAAGGCGAGAGCAGCGATGATGGAAGTCAAATCCAGGCCGGCGATCTTGAGGCCCGCCGTGATGCCAATAAGCAATACTGCGGCGCTCGAGGTGCGGCTGGCTACGATCTGGATCTCCTTGTGCTCTTCTTCGATCCCGGCTTCGGTCAGACGGTTTTCCACCATCGATTTGACGATTCTGGAAAGGAACAGTGAAAGAACGATGACGATAAAACCGGTGATCCAGTAGGGAATAGAACTGAAAATGCTTTCAATGAGACCCTGCACTTGATTGCCGGTTGCTGCGGCGGCGGAAGCGGCAATATTGCCATTGCCGGATGTACCGCTCGTTTGGGCGAGAGCGACCGGGATATTCAGGATGAGGTTGAGGAACTTGTCCATGGATAATTATTGCTGATTGGGTTGTGCCGGAGGATTTTGCTGGTTGTTTTGGTTTTCCGGACCTGATTGTGATTCGGTATTTCCGTCCTGCATCGTTGGTTGATTATTCACCGGTTCTTCCGGCAGGGGCTTGGAAGGCTGCTGAGAATTGTTACTTGGCTGGGCAAAGGCAGACGGCTTCATCTGTTCCAGAGTCTGCTGGGTTGCCTGTTGCGCGGACTGGGCTGCCTGGGGCGTGTTCGGAGGAAACGCGGGAGCCGGCTGCTGCGCCACGTTCGGCATGGGCATCGTCGTTACTTTGAGGAAGGAAGCTCCGCCCTGTTCCAAAGGTCTTTGTTCCTCGGCAATGGCGATGGGCTTGATGAGTTCATCGCGGTTTTTGGAAAGTTCGGTTTCTTCGTCTTTTCTCATTTTCATGATTCTGTTCAAATCTTCGGGACCGAGTGATTGAGTTTTCACAAACACTTCGTCATCGTCCGTATCGAACGTAAGCGACGTTGTCGGCCATGGAGAGTCGAGACCGGCCTGTTCGAGTTGCCGCTGGATCTCCATGAAGACTTTCGATTGAATACGTCGCCAGTAGCCTTTGGAATCCACCCAGAAACGCAACTCCAGGTAGACGTAATAATCGGCGAGGTCGATAAGGATGATGTTGGGTTTTGGACTTAGCATGATGTCCGTATGCGATTTCGCGACGTTCATACAGATGGCAAAGACCTGCTTCATGTCGATGCAGTAGCGGGTGTAGACCGGAACTTTCATACGTCGGAGCGGGTTGCTGGTGTAGCTCAAGACCTGGCTTTTGTAGAGTTCGGCGTTGGGAACAATGAGGCGCAAGCCGTTATAGGTATTGAGGTAGGTTGCTCTGACGCGGATGTCGGTCACTTTTCCCATTTTGCCGTTGACCTTGATCCAGTCGCCGATGCTGAATGGCTGCGAGGCAAGGATTCCGATGCCGGCCACGAAGTTGGAAATCGTGTCCTGCATTCCGAATGAGATGCCGAAACCTATGGCCGCGATGAGGTTGGTAATGTTGATGCCCGCCACGGCGAGTGAAATCATACCTCCCACAACGATGACGGCCACGAAGGTCAAACGTCCTGAAATGATGAGAAACTCCTGATGCTCCGAGGTGATCCTGCTGGCAATTTTGCTTTCCACCATGTTTTTCAGAATCACTCCAAGGATGGCGGAAACGATTAAAACGATAATCGCCGTAATCCAGAGTGGCAGATTTTCCAGTACAAATCCCAAAACGTCAAAGGCACTGCCCGCCGATTTTGCCGCGGCGTTCGTTGTCTGTGCCAAAACCGTTGGAATTCCAAAGATGAGGTTGATGAGATGGTCCATCTTTTTTGTTTTGATTTTTCTTTATAGTATACCAAAAAATGGGCTTTTTAACAAGCCATTTTATGCCAACTTTGTCAATAAAACCTCGGTTGCCGACGAGGGGTTTTTTAGTACAATACGGAAGATTTCTTTACCTTATCGCCATGGACCTTCTTTTTACGGTTATCGGAACCCCCATTTTCCTTGTGATCGCCATTGTTTTGATCATCAGCATCCGCCAGGTGAACGAATATGAACGCGGTATTTTATTCCAGTTCGGAAAGTTCAAAAGAATCCTGGACCCGGGCTGGCGGATCATTCTTCCCATCGTACAGTCGATGATCAAGGTCGATATCCGTACGAAAACCGTTGATGTTCCCGAACAGGAAACGGTGACGAGAGACAATATTCCCATCCGTATGAACGCCGTTATTTACTATAAAATCGTGGACGCCGCGAAGTCGGTGCTGGCGGTCGAGAATTTTTATTACGCCGTCACGCAGCTGGCTCAGGTCGCCATGAGGAACGTGGTGGGTCAGGCGAGCCTCGACGAGCTGCTGAAAAACCGCGAAGACATATCGAAAAAGATCGAGGAACATGTCGACGAAGCCACCAATCCCTGGGGCATCGACGTGGCGAGCGTGGAGCTCAAAGACATCGTGCTTCCCGACAACCTGAAACGCACCATTGCCAAAGAAGCTGAAGCTGAACGTGAAAAACGCGCCGTGATTATCCAGTCCACGGGTGAAGTCCTGGCCGCTGAAAATATTTCCAAAGCCGCCAAGATGCTTGCCCAAAGCCCCGGAGCGCTTCATTTGAGGACGTTGCAGGCCATTGACGATCTTTCTTCCGACGAGTCCAACACTACGATCTGGATGGTGCCGATCGAGGCTTTAAGAGCCCTGGAAGGGTTCAACGACTTCATGAAAAGCAAAGCAGCGAAAAAAGAGTAATTCGGCTTTGACGGCTCTTTTACTGGCGCAGGAAGTTTCCGCCTTCCGTATCTTCATGCTGCGGTTCTTCCTCTTCCTCTTCCTCTTCTTCGCTTTCATCTGGGATGCCGTAGTCGGCTCCGTAACTTGTGCTCGTTGCTAAAAAGTCGACGCCGTAGTTCTGGTAGAGCCAGAAGTAGAACATGGCCACCGCTCCCTGGAAAAAGCCGATTGAAGTCCAAATCACCGGCAAAACGACAAAGAGTACCAGCGTTGTTCCGGTGCCTCCAAGGCCCGTGTACAGGAAAAAGCTGATCGCCGTCGCGACGAGGACGCCCAGAATGGTCGTGTAGACGCTGATGAGCGAGTAGCGATAGTCATGGATGAGTTCCATGATGAGCGCGCTGGCCGTGGCGCTTAAAATGATCTGGAGTCCGGCGACGTACGCCGTCAATTCAAGCCGCGTCGTGGAGGTCGTCAGGTAGATCGGCGCCACGAAGGCGAAAATAACGATGTTGATAATGAAAATCTGCGAGAGCGCCGTCGTGACGCGGTTGTAGCGCTCACGTTCGGTATAGGCGATGAGCAGCGGCGCGATCAAGCTTGAGACGATCGAAGTGGCGAAAATCATCGCCATAAGAACGAAAATAAACAGCGGGCTCACTTCCTGGGCCTGCGCTTCTGCAGGTGAAAGCACCGGCTGGAGGATCGATGACGTCAAAAGGAAAATCAGGAGAAGGATCAATGTTCCTGCGACTCCGCCGGCGAGACCGGCGAACGTTTTCAACACCAGCGTGAAAAAGGACATTTTGCGAGGTCCGTAATCCTGTTCGGGCTGCTGGGGCATTTGTTGCATTTGCTGCGCCTGCTGTGCAGGCATTTGCTCCATCGCGGGCATCTGTTCCTGGTACTGCCCGTTCTGGTTTTGATCGGGTGGATAAGGGTTTTGCCCCGTCATTCCGCCTTGCTGATTTTGGTTTCCGTCCATGGTTTTTGTGTTAGGAACCGCATTCAGGTTCTGCTATCTCTATGTATTCTACCATAAAAAACCAGAATCAGGAAGATGCCGACGGTTAAAAGTGCGTCGGCGAGGTTGAAGACGGGGAAGTTCCCGACGGAAATGAAATCGATGACGAAGCCGCGCGCGAGGCGGTCAAACAGGTTTCCGAGCGCACCGCCGATGACCATACTGAGGAAAAACTGCGAGTCTTTCCGCCGCAAATCGATATGCTGGCTGATGAAAATCGGCAGGATGATGAGCAGAAGCACGTTGATGATGCTCAGCCACGGCTGGGGGATGAAAATGCTCCAGGCAATGCCGACGTTTTGCTGGTACTGCAAGGAAAACCAGTCGCTCAACCGCAGCGGCGTGCGGAAATAAGCTGACGCGATCCACTTCAGGATCTGATCGGCGACAAAGAAAAACAGCACAGGGACCCCTACTTTGAAGTAACTTTTTTTCATATGGCCATGATGCCCTCCCCCGGATTGCTTTTCAAGCCCGGCTTTGTTAGGATTGAGGCCACGGAATATTTCATTCTTTCGCTTTTACATGAGGAAGAACCACGGTGACAAAGTGCTTTTTGCAATGATCTTAATCCTGATGTGTTTTGGGCTCGTGATGATTACGAGTATCGGCGTTCCCAAATCCATCCAGCTTTCCGCACCGAACATTCTGTATCCAAACTGCAGCGACCCCCAGGTGGATTGCTATCTGCTTTTCAAGAACCATCTTTTGCGTCTCTTCATCGGGACGATTTGTCTGCTCATCGCCATCAAAATCCCCATGAAGTTCTGGAAGAAAATTTCGGTGGTGTTTTTCGGGGGCATGGTCATTTTACTGTTTGTCCTGCTGATTTTAGGCTCCAAATATACGACCTTCGCCAGAAGCTGGCTGGTGATTTTGAACACTTCGATCCAGCCGATCGAGTTCGCCAAACTCGCGTTGGTCTTGTACCTGGCGAACTGGCTCGAAAAAAAGAGCGGACAGGTCGATACGTTTGAATACGGATTCCTGCCTTTCTGTATCGTGACCGGAGTGATGGTCCTGCCGATTCTGCTTCAGCCCGACCTTGGAGGAACGCTCGTGGTGGGTATTATTGCCGTGGCCATGTATTACGCGGCGGGAGCGAGGCTGCGTCATCTGGCTTTGGGAGCGTTTATCGCTTTACTCGCGGGCATCATCATCGTTTCGAGCATCGGCCACGTGAGGGACCGCTTTCTTGCTTTCTTCAATGTGGACAAAAACTGCAGCGAGGATTACTGCTGGCAATCCGAACAGGCGAATATCGCCGTGGGAAGCGGCGGGTTCTGGGGAAAAGGTCTGACCCAGGGCGTGCAGAAATCTTACTGGCTGCCGCAGGCTTCCGACGATTTCATTTTTGCGGCATCGGCCGAAGAACTTGGATTTATCCGCATCTCTCTGCTTGTGATCATTTACGCTGTCATCGCTTTCCGCGGATACAAAATCGCTTCCGCTTCGCAAAACAGGTTTACCCAGCTCACCGCGGTGGGTATTTCAACGTGGATCACGGCCCAGGCTTTCGTGAATATTGCCGTGAACCTGGCGCTGATGCCTGTCACGGGCATTACGCTGCCTTTCGTGAGCTATGGCGGATCATCACTGATATCGGTTATGATTGCCGCGGGCATTCTGCTCCATATTTCTCAACAGCACTCCGATTATGCGTCTGGTTCTGACCGGCGGGGGAACAGGAGGACACATCATTCCCAATATCGCCGTTATTGACGAGTTGCGTGCACGCTTTCCGGTGGCGGGTTCGCTCGACCTGCTCTATATCGGAAGCCGCGACAGCATGGAGCAAACCATGATGGAAGAACATGAGGTTCCTTTTGTGGCCATCAGCTGCGGAAAACTGCGGAGGTATTTTTCATGGAAAAACCTCGTGGATTTTTTCCGCATTCCCGTGGGTATCATCGAGGCAACATTGGTGCTTTTGAAATTCCGTCCGGAAGTTATTTTTTGCAAAGGCGGGTACGTTTCTTTTCCGGTCGCGGTCGCGGGATGGATACTGGGAATTCCCGTGGTCCTTCATGAATCGGACGTTTCTCCGGGCCTAGCCAATAAGCTTTGCGCAAAGTTCGCCAAAGTGATCTGCGTTTCGTTCGAAGAGAGCAGAAAATATTTCAAACAGAAAAAAGTCGTCCTCACCGGCAATCCGGTACGTCACGAACTCGCCCTTGCCGATGCGGAAACCGGATTTACATTCATGGATTTTGTTACGGATCTTCCCGTCGTGCTCGTGATGGGAGGAAGCAGCGGTGCGGAATTCGTCAACCAGCTGGTCTGGCGCAATCTCGAGTATCTGCTGCCGCATTACCAGGTCGCTCATGTTTGCGGGCGCGGCAAAGTCCAGTCCGCGGAGAAGCTCTTGGAGCACCTTAAACCGGAACATCATAAATATATCGCCCACTACCGCGCCTTCGATTTTCTCGACCACGAAATGAAAGACGTTTATGCTGCGGCCGATGTGGTCGTGAGCCGCGCGGGAGCCATTTCGCTCGCGGAGATCGATTTTTTTGAAAAGCCGGCGATCCTCATTCCTTTGGGAAAATCTGCAAGCCGCGGCGACCAGATTTTGAACGCCGATATTTTCGCGAAAGGCCATTTGTGTAAAATCCTCCATGAAGGTGAATTTTCAGACGTCGAGTTCATGGATGACGTCCGGGAAATGATCAAACACCGCAAAAGCGCTCACGTGGGCCACAGGAAAGAAGACAAATTCCATGCCCTCGACAAGATTATCCGTTTACTGGAAAAACCATGAAGATCGGTGTGAACGGCCGTTTTCTGGCCAAGCCCTATACCGGAATCGGACAGCATACCAAGTATCTTTTTGATGCCATCGCCAGACTGCATCCTGAAATTTCCATCGTCATGGCCGTGCATGAAAAGGTTTCCGTCCCCTTGCCGAAAAACGTTGAGATTCACGTTCTCCCCGAAAAATTCCCCGGGACCGGCGGCATGAAAAAAACTTATTGGGAGCAGCGGCAGGTTCCCCAGTTTTTCCAATCGCAGGAGGTGGACCTGGCGCATTTTCCATACCCTTCCAACCCCTGGAGCGGTTTTTCAAAACCCGTCTGCGTCACCGTGCATGACGTGATTCCCTGGGAAAACGCCGCGTACCGGAGATCCATCACCACGCGGATGTATCAGGACAGCTGCCGCTTCGCCGTAAAAAAAGCCGACCGCATTTTTACCGTTTCCGAAGCTTCGAAATACGACATCGTTCCCATGTGCCACGTTGAAGAAGAAAGGATCGTGCTGACGTACAACGCGCCGGCCCCGCAGTTTTCCAGGAAAATCGATGAAAGCGGACGCGCCAAGATTTTGCAAAAGTACGGTTTGGACCCGGGCCGGCGCTACTTTTTGTACGTCGGCGGATATGACGAAAGAAAAAACGTTCCCGCGCTGGTTGAGGCTTTTGAACGCTTCATCTCCCCTCATCATGAGATCGACCTTGTGCTCTCGGGAGGCAAAGCCGTCAACGATCCTTTGTACGCGAGTTTCGATCATCTGCTTCATCGCGACCAGTCCCAGCGTCCGGGGAAAATCCATACCACGGGCTTCATCGACGAAGCAGACCTGCCGGCGCTGTATCAATCCGCTTTCGTTTTCGTCAACGTCTCAACAAAGGAAGGATGCAATCTTCCCCTGCTGGAAGCGCTGGTAAGCGGCATTCCGGTGATCGCTTCGGATATTCCCGTCCATCACGAGATGATCGGTCCCCACGCCGTGTACGTGAAACCCAACGACATCGAACGGATCGGTGCTCTCATGGACCAGCTTCTTCGCGACGATAATTTTTATTCCCTCCACCACAAAGACGCAATCGACTATCGATGTCCTTTTTCCTGGGACAAAACCGCCGGGAAAGTTTTCGGAGAATATGAAGAACTCATCAGGCTCAAATCCATGCTATAATATCGACAGTATTTTTACGCCATGAACCAATCCATTCTCATCGCCGTTTTCTCTTTCGTGATCATTCTCGCGATCGCACTGTTGTTTTTGTACCTCTATCTGAAAGCGGTCCACGACGAGATTCTCAATTACTGGAATACGGTGCTGGATAAAATGCGCCTGCGCAACGATATGGTTCCCAATCTTATTGAAACCGTCCGCAAATACAGCAAGAACGACGATAAAATTTTACAGGAAATGATCCAGCTCCGCTCCAAAAGCTGGCCGATGGCGGACTCCAACAGCCAGAAGGTCAACGTGGAACTGAGCCTTACCGACGATCTGCGGGCAATCTGGAAGCTCCCCGAAAAAGTCCATGGACTGAACCTGGACACCAATTTTTTATCGTTGAAAAAAGATTTTCATGATCTCGGCAAAGAGATCGACGCCATGGTCGACGTCTACAATAAAAAAATCCGCGGTTACAACAGTCGGGTTGGGTTTCTTTTGTTCAAACCTTTTTTTCGTTTGATGGGTTTGAAGAAATTTTCGATTTTTGAGTTTGAACCCTAACCGTCACAGGTGAGTGGTTCCGCACCTTTCCAGAAATATCATCGCGCTTTTCTGTTTATCTTAAGAGGTTATTTTTGATTTTTGTAAAAAAGTCTTGACGGTGAGTATCCACTCACCTATACTGAGGTTGTCATTCATTATTTCTTGCTATGTCAGAAGTTCTTACCGAAAAACAGGAGGCCCTTCTCCAGTTCATAGAAGACTATCAATTGCAGAACGGCCGATCTCCGACCATCCGTGAAATGCGCGAACACTTTGGAGTCAGTTCGGACAACAGTATTCTTAAACTCCTTACCGCGCTCAAAGTAAAAGGAAAGATCCAAAAAGACGATACGCCCCGAGGAATTAAACTTCTTTCCAGCGTGAAGGAAAAACTTTCCTCTCCGGAGTTGAAACTTCCTCTGCTCGGCATGATTCCAGCCGGAGGTCCGGTGCTTTCCGAGGAGTATGTGGAAAGCTGGATGAAAGTGAGCGACGACATTGTCTATAAAGTGAAGGACTCGTATTTACTTCGCGTCAAAGGAGACAGTATGATCGACGCCGGCATTTTTGAAGACGATATCCTGGTGGTCTGCGGTTCGATGTCACCGAAAATTTACGACATTGTGGTGGCATTGGTGGATAATCAAAACACCGTGAAGCGTTACATGAAAGATGCCCAGGGACGTCTCTACCTCAAACCTGAAAATCCACGTTACGATAATATCTACCCCGAGGGCGAACTGTGCACCCAGGGAGTAGTGACAGGGCTCATGCGCTTCTACAAGCGATAACATCCGGCTTCATCCTTCGTAAGGTTTCAAAAAGAACAACGTGTTCTCCAGTTTTTCTTCGACTAAAATTTTATTTCTTCACCATTTTCCCTCTATGACATTCCCACGTTTTTTTTCTCCCTCGGTGACCTCACGTCTTTTTGATCCCATGCCGCTACCGCGGTCGATCCGCATCAAAAGAGTTGGCAAAACAAAAGCTAAATTGCCCAGCACATCAAGTTTTAAGGCCGTGAACTTCCGGATCAAAAAAATACCCCTTCATCGTTAATACTCTTTCTGCCTTCGGCAGCAGACGTTTCTATCCTGTTACAAATATTGACCTCGAGCTGCCTCGCTCTTCTCTTTATAGCGGTCGGGTTGGGGACCCGCGAGACCCAACCCTCCCTCGCTTCGCCCTCGCGCCGTGCGCTCGGTAGACGCTCGGCCGCTGCCTCGCTCTTCTCTTATCAAAAATGTCATCCTTCACGTGCTACTCTTGCGCTTAGTTGGGTTTCGTCATCCCTCATTCTCGGCGCAATGGGTACGTCTCTCCTTTCAAAGGGAGAGGCCGACTGGACGCCCCTCACGGGCGGCTGCGGCTGCGGTCCACCTCGGACCCTGTCTGTGGCACTGCCGCTCACTTCAAGGATGACTTTTTTGCATCTTTAATTTTTTTGGTCTGCTGATATTTCATCCACAGTGAAAGCCCCTCACGCTTCCGTCCGCCTCCCTGTTCACGCTGTCCTCTCGCCACATTGCTGTAAAATCCAGCCGTCACTTTTTTTTCGACTTTCAGTAACTTTGCGAGCGCGATGGACGCAGCTTCACGATTCTTTTTGATATCCATGGCTTCTTCAGGAAGAATACCTTCACGAGCGGCAAAATCTTCAAAGGGAAGGAACAATAAAGCAAACTTCACTTCCAGTGGCAGCTCGGGAAAATGTTTCGCTCCTTCAACCTGACGTACATTCAACAGCTTTTTCCGCTTCATTTGCGCGACTGTTTTGGAGAGTTTGTTCTGAAAAAATCCTACGACGTCCTTTTCAGGCTCATCGGAAGCGTTTTGTATATCCACGCGGGACAATACGGCCCTGATTTGCCCACGAACCGACAATAAAACTTCTGCGATCGTCCTGACTTTCCCGGGAACCTCATCGAGATGTGTTTCAAGTTTCGACAAAAAAACAGCTAAAAGCGTTTCCTGCATTTCTCTCATCGCCCTGATCTCGTCCGGAGATACGGCAACCGCTTGATAAATGGCCTTGCGCTGGTATTCAATTTTTTCGACGAGCTCTTTCAGTTCTGCGGGGAGACTTTTTCTGCTTCTGGAAAGCTGGGGCAAGAGGGTATCCTTGAAGGCAGGAAACAGTATTTCCGTTTCTTCATGTGATGACGTTTGAGGCTTTTCGGGCTTTGACATAAGAAAAGAATAATGGGAGGAAGTATAGGAATATCTGCTCTCACTGTCAAATCCCAAGGAACGATTCTTGATTTCGGGACTCCTTTCTTTTATCATCATTTGGCAAACGGTTCGCTTAAAATGCCACTTTAGCTCAGCTGGTAGAGCAATGCTTTCGTAAAGCAGAGGTCTCGGGTTCGATTCCCGAAAGTGGCTCCAGTCGTTAAATAGCTTTTTTATTGATATAGAAATTTATTTCTGAATCAATACCGCCAGTTTTGCTATTTCTGCTCTCGTGATTGGACTGTTAGGTCTGAAATATTTATAGGTTATCGGCTTCAGATTTTCTTTCAAAATCTGGCGCCGGGTAGCGTAATCCATTTGGCCAGTATTTTTAATGGCTTTTGCTCTCTGATACGCACTAATTGCGCTTTCCAGTTCAGCATCGTAGCTGGTATTTATTTCGCCTTGGTAATAGCCGAGCTGCGCCATGATTGTCTTGATGTTCGATACATCTTTGCCTTGATCAGAAACCCCAAGGAGACGCGGGAACGAGTAAAATTTACTGACAGCGCCGGCTTTGTCGAAAGTCATGGTGTATCCATCAACAATATTTTTTGCTTCGGCATAGGCCACGTAATCATAGTACCAATCACCCAGATCAACATCACCGAAGTCTGCCTCGTAGCCGCTGAAGTCCTGAATAGCTTTGGCCTTGAGTATCACCTTCAAAGCTTCTGCTCTGGTGATAGACTGATGAGGTTTAAAGTTCGAGCTTTTGTCTGCGTTGATATACCCCTCGACAATACCGAGCTTGGCTGCGCGTATTACATAACCGGCAAACCAGTCCGCTGATTTTACGTCAAGAAACGAATCTTCAAATAATGAGGTACCGAGTTGATAGGTATTTAAAGCAATTTTTACCAGCTCAGCTCGAGTTGACATTCCGTCAGGAACAAACATATCGGAAGTACGTCCGTCAATGATACATCTGCGGTAAAGATTTTCTATATAAGCTCTTGCCCAATGATTGGAAATATCCTTGAAAGGAACATTTGAAACTGTTGAGCGGCCACAACTCGGGGTAGGTGTGGTCTGGCCAGGTGTTATGCTTGTTGGAGGAGTATTACTGCCAGTACTGCAGGACGTGCCTGAACAGGAAGGCGATCCAAACTGCGCGCCTCCGCCTCCACTTCCGCCTCCACTTCCACCTCCGCCTCCACCTCCGCCCCCGCCACTTGAGGTGGGTAAGGTCAAAGTAACAGTCTGATTAGGAGTGTTGAGGTTTGCAGTAGTTGAGGAGTTTTGATATCCGGCAGCTGAACCAAACAAACTATATGGATTATATCCTCCGTTTGTTTCTGCTAGGGAAGCACTGGTCAGGTTAAAGGCCTGTAAGTAGTCTGAGTACAGTGTATAACCGGTACCAGCAGTCACAAGGGCTGAAGCGGCCGTTCCAAGAGCATCCTTAAATACCGCAGATGCTCCGTTAAGCGGTGCGTTTAAAGCATTTTTTATAAATGCTCTGGCCTTAAACCATACGCGAACTATTCCCGTCCCAGTTATGCTGCTTAATGTCCTATTGAATAAGGTATTTTTCAGGTCATTGTCGCCGGAACTATCACTATCTACATCGTAGCCTGCATTTGAAGTGAGAGTTGATTCATTGATGCTGTTGCCGGCAGAACTTCCGGTAAACATAACTCCAACTGCGTTACCTGAAGAAAGTATATTTTGAATGGTATTATTGTTTGAATCCTTGATTTTTATGCCTGAAGAAAAGACGGTTGTTGCGTGATCCAGACTTGGAGGATCAGTTTCACCCGGTTTCAGACTGGCTGAAGCTAGCGAGACAGCTGTGGGATTGTAGGAATAAGTTCCGTTTCCATTGGCGGTAAAAATTCCCGGAATGAATTGATCGATAGTGTTAGGGGCTCCGCATTTATTTGTAAGGTAGTCATTCACTCCCGATGAATCAACAGTATAACCGTCTGATGTAAGAAAGTCGGACTGGATATATATCGTTATTTTGTTACCTGAAGTGTCCACCAGCGCCGCATTTACGTCGTCAGTTGCTCCACCGATGGCGGTGGTTATGTCTTGGCCGTCCGTGTTAAAGATGGCAGCGGTGCAGGAATTATCAAGCATATAAAGAGCGGCGTCCGCGGTCCCTGTTACCGGCAAAGACTGATCATAGGTATTGCCCCCATACACCCACAATGCCTTGGTGATTGTATAAACCGATGTGGCATTGGTCGCATTTTCAACAGCAAGATCCTGAATGGTCGAATTGTTGATACCGTCAATGGTGAGGGCATCTTCCGCACCCGACGAATGAATAATTGTGGTGGCTCCTGCTCCGCTGACAGTAACGTTGTTAGCGCCACCGGGAGCGTCGCTCAATGTGGCTGCGTCGTAAGTTCCAGCGCCAATATGAACCGAATCACCCGTGGAAACAGCGTCAGGTAAAACATCCAAAGTGTTGGAAAAACAGGTAGCATAATCAACGACGCAGCTGTCATCGATCAAATAATCGTTGACCCTGGCGCCGGAATAAGCGCCGATATCCTCCGACCCATTAACGTCAAGATATCTGCTGATAGGACTTGGGTAATAGTCGTCTGAAGTATCAACGTTTTCTGTTCTGAGAAGAGGGTTGGAGGTGACAGTGTTGGTATTGAGACCTGTAATTGTGCCAGTGGAATCGTTAAACAGGTATCCGAAGCCGTAGAACCCATTATAGCTGTCATTCAGGGTCACGTTGGCACTTCCGATGTTATAGTTAAGATTAATGCCAGTTCCGGCCGCAGGAGTAGCACTTTGATAACAAAGATTGTAATTGGCGGTAACTGTTACTGGCACATTGGGATTCCCCCCGCCGTCGAAAACGCCAATACAAGCGTCTCCTCCTGCTGCAGTGGAAACATTTTGCCCTATGACCGTATTATGCTCGTAAAGAGCGTCCACGTCATACTGATCGACACGTATGTTAAATGCCCATGTTCCATTGGTAGCACCTCCGACCTTAGTCGGTGTGATAATGTAGTTGCCGGTAAACTCCGCTTGCGCGTTCTGGACGGTGACCAATGTAAGATATTCATCATTCATGGTAACCGCGGACTTAATCGTATTGTTTGTAAATCTGATGTCTTTTCCGGCTGTTATAATCACCCAATCTCCCAGTGAGCCCGTTGCGTAATTGGTGATGGTGTTATTGTTAAACAGGACATGGTTGCAAATGTGATCATCAAGGGGATCTCCGGGAGGATCGCTGAAGTCGGGAGTGCCGTTTGCAACCACATTTACGCATGAAGAGAAGCGGCATTCAATCGAGTTATTCTCTATGACGCCGTTATCGGCACCCTGAAGCTGCAGCCTTTGTATTCCTGTATTGCCATTTATTTCGTAACCATCGACGGAAGTGAGCGCAAGCCATGAATCAGTAGTGCTGGAGAAAGTATTATTTAAAAAATTGATATTGGTAGCGTTACTAGAATCAAAATGCACATTTTCAGTTGAACAGTTCTGCAGCGTAAAATCGCTGCCGGTATATACATCTATTTCCGCGTCCGCTGCGTCGCCGAATGTATCGGCTCCCGGATCGCAGGCAATGGTGACGCCGGCCGGAACAGTGAGTGTTGTACCTCCTGCAGTCTCAGCGGTATTGTCAAAAACATAGCTGGACGTTAAAGTTACGGTATCGACAAAAGCGTCCCCGTCAAGTCCCGGATCCAAAAGTGCATCGGCCAGAGTCGTGAAATCGCATCCGGAAGTGCATACCGTATAATTAACGCTTGCAGCATGAGCTTTGTTAAAAAACAAAAGTCCTACAACGAGCGTAAAAAAACACATCGCGACCTTTGTCCTGATTGGATAATTTGTGTATGTACCTGTGAACATAAATATATATTTAATAAATCATATTATTATATCATATTTTTCATAAATTTTAAAATAGCGCATCATGCATTGGAGCTGCATTTACCGATAGGCTCATGGTTACAAAAAACCCCGCCCGGATGGGCGGGGTTTTTTCGATATTGTTGGAGATGTTCTATTTGGGAATCCAACCCTGGTTCTTGGCGTTAGTGATCATATACTGGGCACGTCCGTTTGAAAGCAACGTTGCCGGAAAATAGTTGCTCTTTGGTCCCGGAAGGATATCTACCATTTTGCAATCAGCCAACCTGTTCACCGCTCCATAAAACCATTGGGTAGATGGAGTATCCTGATAGTAAGGATTGTAAGGATATTGATGTGAATTTGAACAATTAAATACAACGGACAAAGTGAAAATTTTAGCGGCTTCAGCACGATTGACCGTATTTGCAGGCTTGAACGTTCCGTCTGGATATCCCACCATCCATCCGTGGCTGTAAGCGGTCTCAACATAAGGATAATACCAGACTCCCGGGGCGACATCCGGGAAATGCGGGCCTCCTGATGTTGTTAAAGGAACTTTCATTGCATCAACGATAAGTTTTGCCAGTTCGGCGCGGGTGATCGGGTCATTCACCGGAGGAGGTTCAGGCGTAACCGGCGGTTCGAGTGAAAGCGGACGCATCGGCACAAGGTTTTGCCTTGATGGGATTTGATAGACTGGCGTAACAGCCGGAGCAGAAGCCCTTAAGCCGGAAAAATTAAGACGAAAAAAACCCTGGAGCGCATCTCCGTTCAGGGTCAGTGCCAAAGCAGCCGTTAAGACGACGACAAGTGAAATGGCGCCTGTGGTGATCATTTTGTTTTCTTTGCCTTTTTTGAAATTGAAAAATTTCATTTTTGATTTTTAGGGGATATGAATCTTATGACTTCTGTTTACTGTAACATATTTATATATATTTGGCAATTTTGTTGGGTCAGAATATTTTCTTTTGGTATTTTCAAAGCGCACTCCATTGACTATGATGGTTGGGCTTTTGAGCTTCATAATCTGCAGCGATGGATTTCCGGTTGGTCAAAATAGTGATTTTTGTTCCCGCGACCCGCGGTGACCTTATCCGTAAAACGCTCGCAAAAGCGGGAGCCGGGCACATTGGCAATTATGATTTTTGTTCATTCACCATGAAAGGCACCGGGCGTTTTCGTCCGCTTGAGGGGTCGAAACCTTTCCTCGGGAAGCAAGGCGGCATTGAAGAGGTCGACGAGGAACGGATCGAAGTGATCTGCCCCCATGCGATCCTTGAACAGGTTTTACAGGAAGTCCGCACGGCTCATCCTTATGAAGAGCCGGCGATTGACGTTTATCCGTTGTTGAACGAATGATGACTGCAAAAAAGCTTACACCGATGATGGAGCAATACCAGGAGGTAAAGGCAAAATATCCTGAAGCGATTTTGTTTTACAGACTCGGTGATTTTTATGAAATGTTTTTCGAAGATGCCATCGAAGCTTCGGCATTATTACAGCTGACACTGACGGCGCGGAACAAAGGCGACCATAAGGCTCCGATGTGCGGCATTCCCTATCACGCCGCCCAAAATTACATCGCCAAACTCACCCGTCTCGGCAAGAAGGTCGCCATTTGCGAACAGCTTTCGGATCCGAATTTACCGGGCATCGTGAAGCGTGACGTGGTGCGGATTATTACTCCCGGCACGACGCTTGATGAAAACGTTCTGGAACAAAAAACCAATAATTTTGTGGCGGCGATCGTGGAAAGTGACGGCCGTTTCGGCCTTGCTTCAGCCGACCTTTCAACGGGCCATTTTCAGGTTACGGAGATCGGGAACGGGAAGGATTTTCTGGTTGAAATGGTGAGGCTTCATCCCGTCGAAGCCGTCGTCGAACCATCGTTCCTTGGTTCGGCAGTCATGAAAAAGTTTGATGAAGCGCGTCTTTCGACGTTCTTTTTTGCGCATGAAAGCGCCAGCGGCACACCGGCTGCAAATCCCGAAGAAGCCGCCTCCGCTTTGCTCATGGATTATCTGAAGCAGACCCAAAAAAGCGACCTTCCTCACATTCGCGATGTTCAACGCTATTCCACAGAGGATTTCATGGCGCTCGACGAGGCCACGCTCAAGAACCTGGAACTTCTTTCGACGCTGCGTGAAAACGGCAAGGAAGGTTCCCTTTTATGGGTACTTGATGAGACGATCACCTCGATGGGTGGAAGATATTTAAGATACGTTCTTACCCATCCGCTCTTACAAAAAACTGTCATTGAAGAACGGCTGCAGGCGGTCCGTGCGCTGGTTGAAAAACCTAACGCTTTGGAAGATATCCGTTCATCGTTGAAAAACATTCTGGATCTGGAAAGGCTGCTGGCGCGTCTGAGCCTGGGGCACGGCAACGCGCGCGACCTTTTGGCGCTTAAGAACTCGCTGAAATCTGTTCCGGTTACCCGTGAACTTTTGCAGGGCTTCACGGCCGGGTTGATCCAGGCAACGGCAAAAGATCTTCACGGTCTTCCCGATCTTGCCGATATTCTGGAGCGCTCGATCGTTGACGAACCTCCTTTGGGCGTCAAAGAAGGCGACATGATCCGTGAGGGCTTCAATCGTGAACTTGATGAGATCAAAACCATCAGCCGCGAGGGCAAAGGATACATTCAATCCCTTCAGGAACAGGAAATCCGACGCACGGGCATCAACTCCCTGAAGATCCGTTACAACTCCGTTTTCGGTTATTACATCGAAGTCAGTAAGGCGAACCTTCATGCGGTTCCTCAGGATTACATCCGCAAACAGACCCTCGTGAACGCCGAACGTTTCATAACTCCCGAACTGAAGGTGTACGAAGAGAAAGTCCTTGGTGCTGAAGAAAAAATCGTCGCCCTCGAGTATTCCATTTTCAACGGACTGAGGGAAAAAGTCGTGGCGGAAATTGAATGCATCCAGAAACTCGCGCGGGCGCTGGCCCAGCTTGACGTACTGTGCAGCTTCGCAAAAACAGCGCTGATTTACGGCTACTGCAAGCCTGAAATACATGACGACGCTTCTTTGTCAATTGTGAACGGACGTCATCCCGTTGTTGAAAAAATGAGTGCCAACGGACGGTTCATTCCGAATGACACCAGCTTCGATAACAAACAAAAACTCTTGCTGGTAACCGGACCGAACATGGGAGGGAAGTCCACCTATCTGCGCCAGAACGCGCTGATTGTTCTGATGGCGCACCTCGGTTCGTTCGTGCCCGCGGAGCGGGCGAGCATCGGGCTGGTGGACAGAATTTTCACCAGGGTGGGAGCTTCCGACAACCTAGTGCGCGGGCAAAGCACCTTCATGGTGGAAATGCAGGAGACCGCGTATATCCTGAATCACGCCACGGAGCGGAGTTTAATCATACTCGATGAAGTCGGTCGAGGAACTTCCACGTACGACGGCATGAGTATCGCTTGGGCGATCGTGGAGTTTTTGCACGACCATGTGGGCGCAAAAACATTGTTTGCAACGCATTACCATGAACTTATTTCCCTGGCCGACAAACTTCCAAACGCCGCCAACTACTCCGTCGCGGTCCGCGAAAACGAGGACGAGGGCGTGGTGTTCCTTTATACAATCGTTCCCGGCGGCGTTGACCGCAGTTATGGCATTGAGGTGGCGAAACTCGCCGGACTCCCTCAGGATGTTGTGGCCAAAGCGCGCCAGATTCTGGTCGACCTGGAAGAAGGCTCGCATCAAGCGGCTATCCAGGCCGAACTTGAAGACGCGACCAAGCGGATCCCCGAAGACCAGATGCCATTATTCGAACGGCAACAAAAAAATATCGAACAGCAGCGCGTTCTTGAACAGAAACCCGCACAGAACCACCCGGCCGTGGACGAACTGCAAAAGATCGACGTCAACAGTCTGACGCCGATCGAAGCATTGAACCGGATTGCGGAACTTAAAAAGAAACTTTAGGCCGTTTGCATTGGTGATGTTGGGGGAGTCGGCTGTGAAGGAGGTTCCATTGTTTTTTGCATCCCGCCTGCCATTTCAGCTTTGCCCATCAGTGCTTTTTTCATGAAGGAGTAACCGAAAATCATTGAAAAAGTCCCGACGAGCAGGCTCGGAATGATTCCCACATAGACCGTCATGTATTGAATATAGCTCAAAGAAGACGCCAGGTCCGTTGGCATGGGGAAGACCATTCCGATAATCTGTGCAATAAGCTGATTCAGGATGACGGCAACGATTCCCACCAATAACGACATCAAAACATAGTTCCAGAAAATTTTTCCGAGCATTCCCCGGGAAAGTTCGATGCTTTCATGCATGGCTTCTTTGTTTGAGATCTTCTTGGAAAGAAGAATTGGGAAAGCAAACGCGACTTTGCAGAATCTGCGAATAATGAAAACAGCAACAACGATCATGACGAGCGGCGTCCATGATGCCACGTAATTGATGTACGTCTGAACCGTTGGAGAGAAAAGGGCGGTTCCATCGCCGGAGATTGCCGCGCCGAATATTCCTAAAACCATCACCACTGCCAACATCATAAAAATCCAGGCTCCAGTGTACAAAAAAATTCTGATACTGAGCCAGGATGAAGCACCAAGTTCCTTGAGGGCGTCACTGATGGTCTGTCCAAAAGGAATTTTCCCTTGGGTGTCCGCATAGTACGCACCACGCAAGATGGCGTTGATCCCAAGAAGCTGGATGAGCCAGCCTAAAACGACGGCAAGAATGACTCCGCCGGCCAGCATCCATATATTGAGATTTTGCAGAAGGGAACCTCCGTTTGCAGCAGATGTCGCTGCGGCATTTATCCCTACGGCTCCAAAAATAACCAACTGAAAAATAGCGGTAAGTATAACGGGCAAAACGAAAAGTCCCAGAAAGGGGAAGAAGTTTTTGATGTAGAGGTTCCAGGTTTCTTTTAAAACCGGACCAAGGTTCGTTTGTTTTGAAGTGTACTTCTCTTCGTGTTGATCTTTGGGTTGATTTTGAGCATCCATAAATGCGGGGTGAGGAAATTTAGATCATTGTACAATAATCGCAATTTTGCTTCAACTTGAGCTCTTTTTAAGGCATTGCCGTGAAAGCTCCGGGAGGGTAGGTTTGCTGTGTCACTAACGGTTTTTATGAGTAAGATCCAACAACTTCCTGAACACCTCATCAATCAGATTGCAGCGGGTGAAGTGGTGGAGCGTCCTGCATCGGTGGTGAAAGAACTTCTTGAGAACTCTTTGGACGCGGGAGCAAAAAAAATTATCATTGAAGTGAGCGGCGGGGGTGACAGTTTTTTGCGCATCACGGATGACGGAAGCGGTATGGACCGCGAGGATGCGGTCCTGGCTTTTGAACGCCACGCCACCAGTAAAATCGCGACGACCGACGATCTTTTTACGATTCACACGCTGGGTTTCCGCGGCGAAGCGATCGCGAGTATTGCTTCGGTTTCCTCCGTGACGCTCCAGACAAAAAAAAGAGGAGAAATGGAAGGGACGCTGGTGATAGCCGAAGGAGGAAAAATTTCCAAAATCCAGCCGATAGGCACCCCCGAAGGCACGCAGATCGAAGTGCAGAATCTTTTCTTTAACACTCCCGCCCGAAAAAAATATCTTAAGAGCGACTCTACGGAATACCAGCACATTCTTGATACCGTGACCTGGATCGCATTGGCTTTTTGCCATGTTTCTTTCCGTGTTATTCACGATGGAAAACTTGTTTTTGACCTTCCCGGCGTTGAGGACGAATTCACGCGGATCCGCACGCTCTTTGGCAAGACAATCGCCGATGATCTTATTCCCGTTTTTTACGGGCATTCACAGATCCAGCTTAAGGGTTTTATCGGCAAGCCCGTCCTTGCAAGGTCGAATCGCAATTTTCAATATCTTTTCGTCAACGACCGCGAAGTGAAATCGCACGTGCTGGGTTATGCCGTCAAACAAAGTTATGCTTCCCTTTTGCCCAAGGAAAAATATCCTGTCTTCTTTCTGTACTTCGACATTGATCCTTCGATGGTGGACGTAAATGTACATCCGCGAAAAATGGAAGTGCGTTTCCGCGACGAGCGGGAAATTTTCAGCGCCACGACGCAGGCTTGCAGGAAAGCTCTTGAAACTCATGTTCTTGCACCGAATATCGGCGGCGGTGTTCCCGTAAACTACTACACCGAGCGCAAAGCCCAGCCCTTGAAGGTGGGAGAACCCGTGACGGAATTCCAGGTGCCGAGCGAAGGCGAAGGCACCAATGAGGCCGCCGCGGTTGCGGTCGCAGCTGTTGCGGATATAACTCCTCCTTCCGCGAAAAGTCCGGTCGATACCGGATTCACCGCGGCGGCTCAGGAAAATCTCCAGCAGGAAATGGTGTTCTCTCCCCAGAGTGTTCCTCATCACGCACAGGAAAGAAAACACCTCGACCCGATGCTTGCCCTGGCACAGCTCAACAACTCCTATATCCTCTGCCGACAGGGCACGGCCCTGGTTATCGTTGACCAGCATGCCGCGCATGAACGGATCCGTTTTACGGAAATTTTCGCGGAATTCTCACAAAAAAAACTGACGACCCAAACCCTGGCGATCCCTTTCCAGATGGAACTTTCCACCAAGGAAATCTGCATGTTCGAAGAAAATACGGAACTGTTCAAACAACTCGGATTCGAGATCGAACCTTTCGGCGGAAAAACCTATGCCGTGCACAGCGTTCCGGCGAGCCTGGGACAGAAAGACATCCAGCAGGCCTTTACCGGTTTGCTCGACGAGTTTTCCGAGGGAAAGAACAATGTGGAGGAACAGACGGCCAAAGCGTTGACCTATCTTTCCTGCAGATCGGCTGTGAAGTTCGGCGATCCTTTGAGCCGCGAGGAGCAGGTCGCATTGATTGAAAAACTGCAGACGCTCGATCAGCCTTATACCTGCCCTCACGGAAGGCCCACAATGATCGTCATGTCTTCGGAGGAACTGAAAAAGCGCTTCGGCAGGGATTACGCAGGGATGTAAATTTCGGTTTATTCAGTCCCCACCAATGCCGCCATATAGGCGTCGTTTTCGAGTTTGGTCTGAAGGACGGCCTGGTTATCCTGCGGAAAGAGCAGCGTTGCAGGAAAAGAATCGTACATCTTGAGTCCCTGGGCCACGACGAGGTTCTGATCGAGCGAACTCAGGACGATGCCGGGCTGGCGCTGGGCGAAGAAGTGGTAACTATCGGCGATGGCGGTGTTGAGTTTGACGGGCAGACGGTAACTCAGGGTCACCGATTGTTCCTCCCCGGCGGGAATATCCATTTCGAACATGAAGTAACTCTTCTGGATGTCGTCGTCGTTTTTGGTTTCGACCGTGCTCTGATCCACGCCGTTCGTGCCGAGGAGCGTGGAGCCTTCGGGAACGTAGACTTTGATCGACGATTTGTTGGGGCCGCTGCCGAGGATGTACTGGACCGTTTTGGAAATATCCGTGTATCCGAAAGGTTTGAGGGTGGCTTTCCACTTGGTTAACTCTGCGGAAGACCAGGTGTGTTTCCGGTCGATGGTGACCTCGTCGGTCATGGTCCCGTCTTTGGCGACGACGGTGGTATGTTCGATGGACTGTTGTATATAGGCGTCGCTCTTGTTCCCTCCAATGGAGGTGGTGATGACCTGAAGGTAGTCCTCATTGGGTTTGGTGCGGATGACGCGGCCGCTGAAGCCGAGTTCATCGAAAAAATTCTGGATGTCCTCGTCACGGGAGTAAAGAAGGATGTCGCGGTTCTTGAGCGCATCGATGACGAGCTTGACGATCTGCCCGATGTCTTTGGATTCCATGAGCTGCTTCTGGAAAGCCGGGATGAAACTTTTCAGGATTTTTTTTGGATCACCGTCACCGCTCGCCTTGGACTCCACGAGGTAGGAAATGACGGTCTGATAGTTGTCCTTGGTCAACGGCGCCTTGAGCCCGTCGATGCTGACCGGGCCGGTGACGTCGAACAGCCTGGAAATAAAACTCTGGTTGATGGCGATGACGCTGTCCACGCTCGGGCCTTTTTCCTTCTGAAGGAACCAGGCGGCTTTTTCCGCGGAGATGGCGAAATCCGGCGAGTAGTTGGAGTCGCGCATGCGCCAGTTCTTGGTAATTTTGGCGATGTCTTCAGGCGCAGGAATGTCTTCCTGGAGCTGACCGTCGGTTTCATAAATATCGTGGAATTCCGTCTTCGTCACGTAGCCGTCATTCACGTCAACGATGAGGTAGCTGCCGATGAAGCCGCCGGTTGGCCGGGCTTCGGCGTCGTTCTGTAAAAGGATGAGGTACCGATGCAGATAGCGCTGACCGAGCATCTTCATGACGACCGGGATTTTCTGCTGGGTCTCCTGAAGCACGTCCTGGAGTTTGGATACCGCGTCTTTGGCCGTGGCGAGTTTGGATTTCATTTGTTCGGGCAGAACGTCCGCACTCACCTGCGAGAGATTCTGCGAAGCCGCGTTGATCTTGTCCGAGGCTTGGTTGAGGAAAGCGAGATCCAACTGGAGTTTATCGGTGAGCGACGGTTTTGGCGTTATGCTGTCTTCATCCACGGGCTGGGCTTTGACGGGCGTGAGCTCCGCGAGACTGTTGTTCTGGAGGAGCAGGGCCGGCAGGTCCTGCAAATGCACGATGCCTTTGGCAAAATCCGTTCCTGCTTCACTGATGTTTTTCCCTGCTTCGAGGAGATTCTGGGCGGATTCCACGGTCTTTTCTTTCGTGTAAAAAGCGTTCTGGTTGGTCTCGAGAAATCTCAGTGTTGAAAGGGCGGAATCGAAATTTTCAGTGGCACCGGAAAAAGAGCTCTGTGCCTGTGCGAAATCGGCGTCCTTCGATTGGTTTCCCGCCTGGACCAGATTGTCATAGCCGTTGAAAGCCGTTGCGATGACGTCATTTTTGATGATGATACCCCGCTGATAGATGTTGACGATATTGATGAGGAAAAGTATGAGCGTTCCGGCGGCAGCCACCCTGATGATCTCGCTGAGACGCTGGTTGCTCCTGGGCTTTCCTTCATTGACCTCGACGAACATGAATCTGTCTTTTTCTCCATTTTCAAAAGATTTCCCTTTGCGGATATCCATTATTTTTTTGCTGCCGCCTTCCAGCACGGTCCGTTGCTTGTCGATCTTCGAAAGATCGAGGAAGTTCTGCGAAGGTTTTAATTTTTTTTGGGGCAGCGGTTTATCCTCGCCGATGGCGATCGGAGAAAATTTCTGCTTTTGCAGATCGCGAAACGTTTTGTTTTTTTTCATACCGCTTGCTATAAAACGTCGATGACGTAGGTGGTGGCGATACCGTCGTCAAAATAGTTCTTGGCCATGGTCAGGCTGTTGAAACCTTCAACGTACGGCTTCACGTCCGGATTCTGGTCGAGACCGAGCACGGGGATGAGGGCGCCGAGTTTGATCTGGAAAATTTCGTCCGCGGTGCGCATGACGGGAAGAACGGTCCTGGTAAAGCTGTCGGAGGTCCTGAGACTTGTCTGTACCTTTCCGGCTTTGCGGTCGATGATGTTGTTGAGCGCCGCGGGATTGGTGGACAGCACGAGCGTGTTGTCGAGAATCGCATAGTTGATGCTCCACGGCAGGCTTCCCAGCTGGAGGTTGGTCACGTTGTAGCCGTCGTAGTTGGAGTCGGTGCGGGTGATCTCTTCGGCGCTGGCGACGATCTCCTGGCCTTTGGTTCCGTCCGGGAGCGTCACCTCCTTGATTTCCGGAGAAAAGATGGCGCGCGTTTTGATGAAGGCGCTGGCAAGTTTTTCGATGCGCACGGTATCGAGGTTCTTGTCGGTAAGGTTCATGAATACGGAAACGACCGGTTGTTCGAAATTGTTTTCGACGGTGACAAGGTACTCGTTCTGGAGCAGCGGATAGACGTCGGATTCGAGCGAAATGTCTTTCCCGAAATATTTGTCTTTCTGGGCCTGGAGGATGCCGTCGAAAAGGGTCTGGCTGATGTTGGTGCCGCTGCCGAAAATCTCACCGATGCGGTTGATCTCCTTGTACAGATCGTGACCTCCTGCAAAAAGAATGGGGCTTTCTCCGGCAAGTTCAAGGAGCTTGCCTTCATATTTATCGCCGTAGGTGAGGTAGGTCGCGCCCTGGAGCTGGCTGCGGTCGATAGCCTCAAAAGACTGAACGGTCAGGTTGGTCTCGTTGGCAACCACCGTGAACCCTTCAGCAGAAAATATTTTCATGAACGGCTGCATCACCACAAGATCGTGCGTTTTTTGTCCCTGGAAAAGGGGGTTCTTCAGCAGCGTATCGAAGAGTTTCTGGACGTTGGCGTATCCGAAGACCAGCTGGTTCTGGGGAAGATTGTTGTAGACTTTCTGAAAAGTGGGATCATCCTGAAGTTTGTTGGTCTGTCCGCTCTGGACATCCAGAAGCTGCTTGAGAAGATCCTCGTTGCCCGCAAGAACGAGATAGTTATTGAGAAAAGCGAAATAGTAGCTCTGGCTGAGTTTGTAATGATAGATGGTGTAATTCTTGTAGGTGTCATTGAGCAGTTCGTCCCCTGAGTTGGCAAGCGCCCGATTCTTGAGGAACTCCATGGTTTTGTCGGAACTCTTGTTTTCAACAAAGAGCAGGAGTTTGACGGTATTGTCGTCCTGGTTCTGCTTCATGAGAACCACGCCGATCTTCCGGCCGATCCATGGCTCGATGTCTTTCTCGTAGTCCACGGGAAAAATCAGGTCGGCCAGTTTGACGAGATTCGACGACTGGTATACCGGATATTTCGCGAAGAGCGAGGTGAATTTTTTGACCTGATCGGAGTCCGGATCGATGTTCAGTTCAACAAAACCCACGGTGGAATCGGCGGGCAGGAAATGCGCGAGCGATTCGGGACGGAAGAGTCTCGTGTAGAGAAAATAACTGACGAAACCGATCATAAAAAGCCCCACGATGACCATGACGGCTCCACGGATTTTTTGCCATTGTTGTTCCGTAAAGACCGGCTTCCGCAGTTTCTTCTCTTTGGGCGCGTGATGGACCGGCTTGGGGGTTTCAACTTTTAACTGTTCAGATTTTACAGGTTCGAGTTTTGTTGCTTCGATCTTTGCTATTTTCGCTTCTTCTTTTTTGATTTCAGCTTTGACTTCAGCAGCTTTTTTCTTGGAGGCTTTCTTGTCTTTGGCGGTTTTTACTCTTTTGAGAAGTTTCTTGAGAATTTTTTTATTCTCCTGCGCCTCTTTTTCGAGTTGGATTTGTTCAGGGGTTTTTACGGGCTTTTTCGTCGAGGCCACGGTTTTCTTTTTGTTTTTTTTCCCCATAATAAATCAGAAAAAAAGGATGCACAGTCCGGTGAGCAATAGTATCTCAGAACAGCCTTGAAAGTTCAAGCTGATTACTGCTAGAATACAAGCCCGACGAGAGGTGATTACCCGATAATTCTTTCCTGACATGCTCGCCAAAGATCTCCGAAGACGCTTTATTGATTTCTTTGTAAAAAAACATCAACACGCGGAAATTCCCAGCGGATCGCTCGTCCCGGAAAACGACCCGACAGTTCTGTTCACGACCGCGGGCATGCATCCGCTTGTTCCGTACCTTATGGGCGAAGTGCATCCTGCCGGAAAACGTCTGGTCGATGCACAGAAGTGTCTTCGCACCGATGATATCGACGAAGTTGGTGACGCCACGCACTGCACGTTTTTTGAGATGCTCGGCAACTGGTCGCTCGGAGATTATTTCAAAAAAGAGGCGATTGAATGGAGTTATGAACTGTTGACGGGATCGCTTGATGATGGCTGCCTGGGGTTGGACCCGAACCGGCTGATGGTAACCTGTTTTGCAGGAGACGACGATGCGCCGCGTGACGATGAAGCCGCGGGCCACTGGGAAAAACTCGGCTTCAAACGCTATACCGATGCCGGTGACAAAGACCGCAAACTGATTTTCTTTTACGAGAAAAAGAAGAACTGGTGGGGTCCCGCCGGACACATCGGCCCGTGCGGTCCGGATACGGAAATGTTTTATGATTTGAATCCCGAACTGCCGTGGGCTGAACATAAACCCGGGTCATCCGAAGCTTCACAAAAGCGCTACCAGCCTGCCGAATTGAAAGGCAAGTGCCACCCCAACTGCGAATGCGGACGCTATGTGGAAATCTGGAACGATGTTTTCATGCAGTACAACAAAATGCCGGACGGCAAGTATGAAACCCTTCAGCAAAAAAATGTTGATACTGGAATGGGGTTGGAACGCGTGGCCGCGATTCTGCAGGGTGTGCCGAGCCATTACGAGACCGAACTTTTTATGCCGCTCAAGGAGAAAATCAAGGAGCTCGCGACCGGTCCGAAGACTGCGGAAAGTGAGGAAGAACAGGTTTTTTCTTCACGCATCATCGCCGACCACATCCGCGCGGCGACCTTCATCATGGGTGATCCATGGGGCGTTGCTCCTTCCAATAAAGACCAGGGGTATATTCTTCGCCGCCTGATCCGCCGAGCGATACGCCATGCCAAAATGATCGGCATCGAAGGCAATTTTACCGATGTTCTGGGTCAGATCGTTATTGACACCTATGGCGACGTCTACCCGGAAATTAAGGCACGCGAAACGCAAATCATTGATGAATTCAAGAGGGAGGAAGCCAAATTCCAGAAGACGATCGAACAGGGCCTGCGTGAAATGGGCAAAATCTGGAACGACGACAAATGCAAGAAAGAGCTGGCCGTGGAAAATGGAGACAAAGCGTTCTTCGTCTACGAAACCTACGGTTTCCCGATCGAGATGATCCAGGAAGAACTGAAAAAACTCGGCTACAGCATCGACAAAAAAACTTTCATGAAACGTTTTGAAGAAGCCCAAAAAGCCCACCAGGCGAAATCACGCGCGGGTTCAGAGATGAAGTTCGCGGGAGGTCTCGCCGACCACAGCTGGGAATGTACGATGCTCCACACCGCCACGCATTTGCTCCACCAGGCTTTGCGTGATGTGCTGGGCGACGACGTCTACCAGAAAGGTTCGAACATTACGGCCGAACGCCTGCGCTTTGATTTCAACCACAAGGATAAAATGACACCTGAACAGATCAAGGAAGTGGAAGCGATCGTCAACAAGGAGATCCAGCGTGACCTGCCGGTGAGTTTTGAAATCACCACGGTCGAAGACGCCAAAAAGAAAGGCGCCATCGGCGTGTTCCCGGACCGTTACGACGAAAAAGTGAAGGTCTACAAGATGGGCGATTTCTCCTACGAAATCTGCGGCGGACCGCACGTTGAAAACACCGGCGTGCTCAAGAAATTCAAGATCACCAAAGAGGAGGCGGTTTCCGCAGGGGTCCGCCGTGTCAAGGCTGTCGTTACCGGGGCGGGGCTGAAGGAGTAGGCTACTTTTTCCTGCTTCCCTTCCAGTCTTCCTTTCGTTTCTGCATTTCGTCGAGGTGCATTTTGTGCGCCTGTTCGACATGCATCCACCAAGGGGTGTTTTCTCCGCCGGTCATCCAGAAAAACATCATGCGGCAGAAGAGCAGCGCGAAATAAAAGAGAACGATAATAACGAGAAATCCGATGTAGGACCCGAGATCCTGCAATGACATTTTGCCCTGGGATGCCATCCAGAAGAATCCGAGAACGACGGCGACGACGATGAACGGTTCGCTGAACCCGTTACGCACGCGGGAATGTTTCATAAAATAAGACTAAAAGAGTAATACATCTTAGTAACTAAGATGTTTACATCGTAAGACATCGGTGATAGACTGTCAATATCATGAACAAAAAACAGCTTATACAAGCTATTAATTACACATTCCGCCGTACTTCCACTGAAACCATCATGTTTCACCAGGCCGTTGCCGACGCGCTCGACCTGAATATAACGGACCATAAATGCATGGAACTCCTCAATCGGTTGGGACCGATGACCGCTGGGAAGCTTTCGGAACTCACCGGGCTTACGACTGGAGCCGTCACCGGCATCGTTGATCGCCTGGAAAAGGCTAAACTTGCCAAAAGAACAACCGATCCAAAAGACCGAAGGAAGATCATAATCACGCTCGCCGACAATAAAACCGTCAGCAAGAAACTGTGGAAGATTTTCGGTTCGATGAGCAAAGCCATGGAAGAAGTCCTTTCGGGCTACAACGAGAAAGAGCTGAAGCTTTTTCTCGATTTCATGACAAATGTCCTTGAAAAATCGCAGGAGGTAAGAGTAAAACTGCGGAGAAGGCAATCGAAACACAAGAATTGATTCATACTTTCAGGTGCTCAATCTATACGAGTGAACTTTTTCGTTCAAGCAGCTCCCCTTTCATGAGCCATGATAAGCCTTTGGTGATCTTTACGTCCACCACGGCGCCCACGAGTTCGGGGCTTCCAATAAATTGGACGACTTTGTTTTCACGCGATTTGCCTTCGCATTCTCCGGTTTCTTTGATGTATTTTTCCACAAGGACTTCCATGGTTTTTCCTTCAAAACGTTTGTGTCCTTCCAACGAGCATTCTTCAAGAATATCGTTGAGCGCGTGCCAGCGGCGGGCTTTTTCCTGGCGCGTCACGTCGTCTTTGAAGGCTCGTGTTGCCACGGTTCCGGGCCTGGAGCTGTATCGGGCAATATAGGCCATGTCCCAGCGGATGTCTTTATACACTTTCAGGGTGTCTTCGAACTGCTCGGGCGTTTCACCGCAAAATCCCACAATAATATCTGTGGTAATGGAAGCGTCGGGGAGTTTTTCGCGGATTTTTTTGATGACCGACCTGTAGTGTTCCACCGTATACTTGCGGTTCATTTTTTTGAGAACGTCGTTGTTGCCAGCCTGGATGGGCAGGTGGAATTGCGGGCATAAGGAAGGCAAATCCACGTATGCCTGGATGAGTGAATCCGTGTAGTCATGCGGATGGGGTGAGGTGAATCGCACGCGGTTGAGGCCGATTTCGCGGAGCGCGTCGATCTTGGTGAGGAGGGTGACGAACGGGTCCGGCATGCCCTCGAATTTTCCGGATTTTTTGTCGAGCGCACTGAGTCCGTACGAGTTCACGGTCTGTCCCACGAGGGTGATCTCCTTGCAGCCGTGTTCAACGAGGGCGCGACACTCCGCGAGGATGTCATCCATGGGGCGGCTCTGTTCGCGCCCTCTGGAATAGGGCACGATGCAGTAAGTGCAGTATTTGTCGCAGCCGATCTGGATGGGCACGAAAGCCTGGAACCTGGTTGTGTACTTAGGATTGATCTTGAGATAGTCATTGAGATCGGCTTCAGCAAGCTGCGGAAGATCCAGCTGAGGTTCGGCTTCGGCAAGCACTTCACCGATCTTGTGGGTTTCGGTAATTTTGAACACGAAGTCCACGGAATCCACACGCCTGAGCAGGTCGTCCTTGGTTTCCTTCTGGGAGTTCCTGCTGCTGGTTTTGCGGATCATGCATCCGGTCAGGCCAACAAGCAGTCGGGGATTCCTCTTCTTGAGGCGCTCAAGATTTTCAAGCTGGCCGAATACCCTGTCTTCGCCTTTCTGGCGGATGGAGCAGGTATTGAAAATGTAGAGGTCGGAATCCTCCCACTTTTGGGTCCGGTCGTAGCCAAGTTTTTCCAACAGTGCCGCAACGCGTTCACTGTCGGAATAGTTCATGGCGCACCCCAACGTTTGGATGTAATATTTCATGATTTCTTTCCAGAATTACTCATTTTTTTGACATCGTCGAGTTGAGCGAGGTCGAGGGTATTTTCATTGAGGCTGATCTTCTTTTTCTGCAGCCAGTGGAATCCCTTTTCAGGGCTTACCACCGCCACATCAATAGCCCCGCCCACACCGGGTGAAGATCCGGGAATGCTCCAGGTCCCGTCGGTAATTTTCTGGATATATTCTGTAATTTTGATGGCGAGCTCGGAGAATTCAACGGCATCCTGGAGGGTCATGGTTCCCCAGTTCACCACATACTCCTGGTCGTCGATCTGGCGCAACAGTTCATCTTTTTTCGGGTTGGGCATCTCCACGATGATGGGAAGCCGTTTTATTTCGGGACTCCACCCTCGGATAATGCGGATGAGTACGTCGGTCTGGCCGATCCAGGTGGCCCCGGACTGCTCTTTACTCAGCTTGAGGACCATGCCGTTTTTGTCTTTGGGATCGGGCAGGGTGATCTTGTAGACCATATTGTTTTTATTGGCGTCGTGCCCGGTGACCAAAAATTCCAGAATGGACTGATAGTACTTTTGCTCCTGCTTCTGTCCCTTTTCGTCTTTGTAATTAAAGATGGCGCATTCGAGTTCGAAACGATATTCAATGTCCTTGCATCCTTTATCGGCGAGACGTTTTTTCTGTCCTTCGGCGTAGTTGGTCAAAAACCTGCTGTAGATGTCGGCGAAGTAATCGTACAGTTTGTCGACGATTTCCGGGACATCCATGGATTCGAGATCGTATTCGTTCTTGAAACGGTGGATGTGCTGCTGGATGTTTTTGTTTTCCAGAAAAGATATGCCGCAGGCAACGGCGCCGACTCTTTTGTTGAGCTGAAAAATTTTCATTCGGGTGTCCGACCCCATGCGCACGTCACCGATGGCGTTGCGATAGGTTTCCATGCTGTCGGCGGCGAGGACGTTCCCCTCATTGGTGGTGACGATGATGGCTAAACTCATAAAAGTTTTCTAAAGGCTACGGGTACAGCAAAATTAGCTGATTTTCTGGGTAAAATCAATGGCGCACCAGGCATTTTTCAATGGTGACCCCGGCGGGAATTGAACCTGCATCTAAGCCTTAGGAGTGCCTTGTTCTATCCAATTGAACTACGGGGTCACAGCGCAGGTTTTCTCTCGCGGTTACGCGTTCTGGGGAGCCAGGATAATGAATTCCGTTTTTTCCTGAGGCAAATCGTTGCGGGTGTTCACCGAAAATTTCGGTTCGGGATTACCGGCTTTGGTTCCGGATTTCTTCAGGAAAGCTTCCAAGTCTCCCGCTTCGACTTTAAGTCCCGTGGTTTTGCATCCGATTGGAATAACCACGCGGGGTTCGATTTCTTCGATGGTTTTGTGGATCTCTTCAAGGTTTCCTTTGACCGGCACGAGGAGGATATCCACGTCGCCGATGTTGTCCATGAGGTCGTCTCCAATGGGCACGGAAAAGTCATCAATATAGCAGACCTTGAGCCCGTCGGCGTCAAAGGTATAAATCATGGCTTTATTGGCAGGCTTCTTTCCTTCCGCCGGAGTAGAAATTTCCATGGCGGTGATGGCGATCCCCGCGACTTCGTATTCACCCGGCCAGGTGAGGATCTTTGGATTCCCTTCAACCGCTTCGGGGTTGTTTGATTTGTTCTCTTCATCGCTGAGAATGACGACGTCCGCTTTCAACGAAGGAAGCTTGAGTCCGATATCGTTTTTGTAAGGGTCCATGACGAGCGTTCCCGTCTTGGTTTTGACGCCGTAACAGTTGTATCCGTACCAAGTGATTTCCATAGGTGGGGAATAATAGAATGTAGATTTGGAAATGCGGGTTTTCCTGCCGCGTGAGAGCGGCTGACCCGGTTCGCCAACGAACTATAAAGCATTTTTTTGGGATTGTAAATTTCCAACGTGAGTATTACCTTGGATGTGTCCATTTTTCTTTTGCCTATGTCTAAAATAAAAAATGTCCATGCTCGGGAAATCCTTGATTCACGCGGGAATCCTACCGTGGAAGTGACAGTGGTCACGGAAAAAGCCACGGGAATCGCCATGGTGCCAAGTGGAGCTTCAACGGGTGTCCATGAAGCCCTTGAACTTCGCGACGGTGACCCAAAGCGCTACCTGGGAAAGGGCGTGTTGAAAGCCTGTGAAAACGTGAACACCGACCTGGCCAAACTGGTCATCGGCCGGGAGGTCGACGATCAAAAAGCTCTTGATGAAGCCATGATCCAACTTGACGGCACTCCAAACAAAAGCAAGTTCGGCGCCAACGCCATTCTGGGCGTTTCGTTGGGCTGTGCCAGAGCCGCAGCCTCCGAGAAAGGCGTGGGGCTTTATTTGTCGCTCAATCCCGACTCTTATCTTCTTCCGCTTCCGGGCATGAACATCATGAACGGCGGCAAGCATGCCGACAGCGGTCTGGATATCCAGGAGTTCCAGGTTATGCCGGTCGGCGCGCCCACCTTCAAGGAAGCCGTCCGCATGGGTTCGGAAATTTTCCATCATCTCGGTAAACTTTTGAAAGCCCAGCATTATGCCACAAGCGTCGGCGACGAGGGCGGTTACGCGCCGAATCTTCCCCACCAGGAATCGGCGTTTGAATTTATTCTGAAAGCTATTGAAAGCGCCGGATACAAGGCGGGGCAGGATGTTTTCATTGCCCTGGACCCGGCGGCTTCCGAATTTTATGATCTCGACAAAAAGGTTTACTCTTTCAAAATCAACGGAAAAAAAGAGGAACTGACCAGCCCTCAGATGGTGGACTACTGGGTGGAGCTCGTCAAAAAGTATCCAATCATTTCTCTTGAAGACGGCCTGGCCCAGGACGACTGGGAATCATGGACGCAGCTCACCGAAAAGATCGGCAAGAAGGTCCAGATCATCGGCGACGATCTGCTGGTGACCAACGTTGAACGTCTGCAGAAGGGCATCGACACCAAAGCCGCCAACTCCATTTTGATCAAAGTGAACCAGATCGGGTCGCTCACGGAAACGATCGAAGCGATCAAACTCGCCCAGAAATCGGCATGGACGTGCGTTGTTTCCCACCGCAGCGGCGAAACCGAAGACACAACCATCGCCGACCTGGCCGTTGCAGAAAGCACCGGACAGATCAAGACGGGTTCGTTGAGCCGCAGCGAGCGCATTGCCAAATATAACCGTTTGATGCACATTGAAGACGAACTCGGGGCCAAAGCGAAGTTCCCGGGCATGAAAGCTTTTAGCCAGCTCGAATTATGATTCCAGTGATCAAAGCCGGTGATATACGGAGCGCCTACCCAAAGCGCGCGCCGGACTCACACAAGGGCATGAACGGCCGCATTCTCATTGTGGGCGGGAGCATCGATTATTACGGCGCTCCGCTGCTGTGCGGCTACGGGGCTTTGTTCGGCGGTGCCGATTTGGCGTACATTTTTGTTCCGGAGTGTAATTTTGACGTCAGCCGCACGCACTATCCTGACTTCATCGTCAAGAAGTTCCCCGGTGAATACCTCGACATGAAAGGGGTGACGCCCATCATCGAGTTCGCCAAAAAATGCGACGTACTCTTGATGGGGCCGGGCATGGGAGAACGCGACGAAACCTACGAAGCCATGAAAAACATCATCGAGAACTCTCCGATTCCCATGGTCCTCGACGGTTCGGCCATCCAGGTGCTCCAGAAAATCAAAAACTTTCCGCTTTCACAGAAAGTCATTATCACGCCGCACCATAACGAGTTCGAACACCTCACAGGCAAGGACGTCAAAGTTTCGGGTTCGATATCAGGAAAAGTCGTCCTGACCCGCACCCTGGCGACGGACCTGAAAATCAACATCATGCTCAAAGGTCCCCAGACCATCGTGGCTTCGGAAGACGGCACCACGGTGATGAACTCCACCGGAAACGCCGGCATGACCGTCGGAGGAAGCGGTGACGTTCTGAGCGGTTATGTTGCCGCTTTGCTGGGTCAGGGAGCCAACGCTTTCGACGCCTGTCGCATCGCCGCCCATGTGTACGGAAAAACCGGCGACGCTCTTCTGAAACAAAAAGGGTATACCTTCACTGCAAGCGATCTCGCCAACGAACTTCCCTTCGTGATCCGTCAATTTGCGCCCTGATGATCAAAAACTACCGCAAGGATCTTCCGATCTTTCAGTTTCACAATCTTCAGAAATTTTCTGACGAGTTTGAACATGCGGTACTTTCACGTCTCGGCGGCGTCAGTAAAAAACCTTTCGACACTCTCAACGTGAGCCTGACCGTGGACGACAGCGCCGAGGACGTGCTCCGCAACCGTTCGACCATCTGCAAATCTTTCGGGCTTGCGCCGAAAGACCTTGTTTCCGCCAACCAGATCCACAGCAAAAATGTGATGGTTGTTGATGAAAAAGTTCTTTCGTCACACAAAGCCCATGAAGACTTTGAAGACGTCGACGCGTTCGTAACCGACCTTCCCGGTGTCGCCTTGATGATGAAGGTGGCCGATTGCCAGGCCGTGCTGATGTTCGATCCGGTCAAGAAAGTCATCGGCGCGGTGCATGCCGGATGGCGCGGGCTGGTCCTGGATATCAGCGGCGCGACTATCGCCGTGATGAAGAAAAAATTCGGCGTGAAACCTGAAAACCTTATTGTGGGCATCAGTCCTTCACTCGGACCCTGCTGCTGTTTTTTCAGTGATCCGCACAAAGAACTCCCTCCGGGTTTCAAGCCCTACATCAAGCAGAACAATACTGTGGACCTGTGGAAATTCAGTGCCGACCAGCTGGCGCGGCACGGCGTAAAACCCGATCACATCGAACATGCCCGGGTCTGCACCATGTGCGGAGGCGGTGAAAAATTTTATTCCTTCCGGAGGGACCGAGGAGTGACCGGCAGGTTCGGGGCTTTAATTTTTCTTCTGTAATTGATCGAGAATTTTCTGCGCGTCCATAAAGGCGGGATCAACTCTTACCGCGTCGCTCAATGCCTGGACGGCGAGATTCGTCTGTCCGATCTGGCTGAAAATTTTTGAGGCCTGGTACGCATAGAGCGGGTTCTTTGGGCTGAGCGTGATCGCCTGCTGGAGGTCGTTGATGCCCTGCTGCATGTAGGCGTCGCTCTGTTCGAGTCCGGCAAGCTGGATCGACGTCACTCCCATGTTGTAGTAGGTGCTGGGATGAAAATTGTTGATGATGGTGGCCTTCTGGTAGTTTTGCAGGGCGAGCTGGTAATACTGTTCCGAGTAGCTCGGATCGATGTCCGAAGCGGTGGCCGCCTTGAAGGCGAAGTCCGCGTAGGCCTGGTAATATTCGTAACGGTAGGGTTGTTCCGTAATCATGGCATCGTACCAGTTGCGGGCGTTTTCCGGCCTGCCGGCGCTTTCTTCCACAATGGCGTTCTTGTAATAATATTCTGCTTTGGCTTCATGGAGCGTGGAAAATCCTCCCCAGATGATGAGGATGAGCACGAAGCACAACGCGAACTCCCTGAAGATCGGCGCAAGTTTGAGTTCGATGTTTTTTTCCTTGAACGATACTGCTCCCGTTGCCGCTCCGAGGAGGAGGAAAAATACGGTGAGCGTATCGACGACTCCGAAGTTCACGACCGCCTGGATGAGATAGACCATGATCGCTCCTTTCATCCCGAGAGTCATGAAAAAGAGTTCATCGGGTTTCTGCTTGTTGAAAAGTTTTTTGTCGATTCCCATGAAGACGATGACGAGCAATATGGCGAAAGCCGCAAAACCTACGATGCCTTCCGTGGCGAGTATATCGACATAATCGTCGTGCGAGGATTCAGGCGTGATCTGATACTGGATATCCCCGGGTCCCGGCACGCGGTAATCGTAACGACGATACTGGTTATAGATGTCGCGGAAGGTCGAAAGCCCGAACCCCAGGACTGGCCGGTCTTTGAGCATGGCAAAACTGCTGTACCACCAGCTGATGCGGTCGGGCGTGTACCCCTGCTGCGCCGTCACGGCACCCTGTTCGAATCTCTGGATAACCGGAACGTTGGAAAGCGGTTCTCTGAAGGCAAAAATCAGTCCTCCGATGACGGCGAGTCCCAGGACAAAAACGTACCAGAATTTTCGCAAAAAAAGTTTCAATGTTTTGGAACGAACCGCCAGAATGACAAAAACGATTACCAGGGAAAGGATCGTTGCGACGAGCGCCGCCCTGCTTCCCGTCAACAACAGGACGATGAACGCCGCGTGGGCGCACAGGACCAGAAACCTTTGCAGGATTTTGTTTTTCAAAAAAGGGATGACGCCGAAACTCAAGAGGATGCACATTCCGAGATAGGCTCCAAAATGATCACTGTGTCCCATGGTTCCAAAAACGCGTTCCTGCGGGCTCTGGCTCCAGGCGAAACTGTCGTTGAATACGCCGAAATACTGCAGAAAACCGTAGAGCGTCAGGATGACGATGCCGGTAAAGCACATGACGGTGATGAAGGTCTTGATCTGCTGCTTGGTGGTGAAAAAATTATAGACGAGCCAGGTGACGACGAGAAAATTGAGCTGTGTAAAAAGGCCGAGAAACCTTGTTTCCGTTCCGAAAAGACTCGAGAAAATATTTGAAGACGTCGTCGTGGCCAGGACCATGACGGCCGCGTACAGTAAAAGAGCCCAGACGAATTTCCCGCGGCGAAGCTGTATTTTTTCCTCGGTGTAGCTTTTCCACGCCCACAGCAAAAGAACCAGCAGCGTCACCACTCGGAGAAAGAGCAGCTTCGGCGCGGCGAAGTTGGAATAGAACGCGGTCGAAAAAACCAGCGGTACGCCCACGGCCAGGCTGTAGAGAAGCCAGTTTATGGTCTTGTCGTACCATTGTTGTTTTTTTGTTTGCAGCATTGGGGTAATCGGTAGCCCTGAATCAGTATGCGCCTTTCCCAGATATTACCACACCGACGGTTTTGACCATAATCACAAAATCCATGCGGAGGGAACGGTGCTTGATGTAATAAAAATCGAACTCGAGGTTGTGATGGAGCGGAAGGTCTTTTCGCCCTTTGATCTGCCATATCCCGGTGAGCCCCCGGTTTGACCAGGAGCCTTTTTCTTTCCAACGGGGTGTAGTGCTCGACCATGAAAGGCATTTCAGGGCGCGGGCCCACGAGCGACATGTCTCCTTTGAGCACGTTGATAAGCTGAGGAACTTCGTCGAGGCTGGTGCGGCGCAGGAAGCGCCCGATCCTGGTGACTCTTTCGTCGCGCGGAGTCTGCGGAGCGAGCTCCTGATCTTTGACTCCCTGGAACATGGTGCGGAATTTATACAGCTTGAAATGTTTTCTGTCCTTGCCGATTCTCACATGCGAAAACAAAGCCTTTCCCGGCGAATCCAGATGAATGAGTACGACGATCAACAACCAGAACGGTAAAAAACACACCAACCCGAGGAGCGAAAGCACAATATCCAGAAAGCGCTTTACGCTTTCGTAGAGCGGCTTTTTTGCGTCCGCCTCAAGATGGGTGAAATGCTGATGTTTGAGTTCTTCGATCGACGGGAACTTCATCATTATTTCCCTGATAAAAGATATTCCGATTTTTTCCCGCTGAGCCACGGGTGCATTTCCTTCCAGCCGAGTTTCCGATGCTTCATGATGTAACGGCGTTTTTTGAGAATACTCGGGACCTGCGTCCACATCACCAACCAGGCCTTGATCAAAAACGGTTCGCGCAGGATGACGTAGAAAAAAATGAGAATCTCCTTCCACAGGATGGAAAAAAAGTCCTGGAGCACGTTCATCATGAGTTCGTTCTTGAGCTGCATGAGACGCTGGTTCTTGAAGGAGTAATACTTCTGGAATTTATTCAGTTTGCTGCGGTTTTTATAGACTTCCCAATGGGTGAATCTTTTGAGAACGCCCGTACCGCGTCCATGATTGGCGACGGCCGAAGGCAGGTACCAGGACTTCCAGCCGAAGAGAAGAAACCGCCAGGAAATATCGACGTCCTCCTTGTACATGAAAAAATCCTTATCCAGGTATTCACCGCCGTCCTTATCGGGTATTCTGACGTCATCAAGCGCTTTGCGACGGTAAAGCGGGCACGCCCCAGAAATACCGAAAACCTGTTTTGCAACGTCGAACTGGCCTTCGTCTTCGAGTCCCTGTCCGTTGTCGATGACGCGGCGATTGCTGTAGCAAAAGAGGCCGGCCGTGTCGATGAAATTGGTTTTCTTATGGTTCTGGAAATCGTACTTGTAGAGTTTACCCTCAATCGCCGCGATGGTCGGGTCTTCGTGCATTTTGGCGATGCATTTTTCGATGTAATCCGTTTCAAAAAGAATGTCCGGGTTGAGGAGCATGATGAACTCGCCCTTGGCCATTTTGATCCCCTGGTTGGCGCCCTCCGAGTAACCAAGATTCTTGTTGTTGCAGACCGCGATCACGTTGTGATGGTGTTTGATGACGTGTTCACAGGAACCGTCAGTGGAAAGGTTGTCGATCAAAATAATCTCCAGAGGCTGGTAGGTCTGATGGTTGAGGCTGTTGATGCAGCCGTCGAGAAGATGCTTGGTGTTGTAGTTGATGATGACGATGCTGACGAGCGGGTTTTTCATGAATTTTTAAAGTTTTTAAGCGCACAAACCAGAGTATATCCTACCATTTTTCAAGGATCATGCTATAGTTGTTGCGCTTTTGTGAACATGTATATGCGTATTCTGGTTACCGGCGGCGCCGGATTCATTGGCAGTCATCTTTGTGAACGTCTTCTTCAGGAAGGGCACCAGGTCATTGCCGTCGATAATTTTATTACCGGAAACCCCAGAAATCTGGCGTCTTTCAAGGATCATCCGAATTTCACGCTCGTGGAGCACGACATCACTTCGCCGCTTCCGGCCGAAGTCGTCGGAAAAACCAATATGGCTCCGGGGTACGGCGACAGCGATACATTGAAATTCGATGAGGTGTATCACCTCGCCTGTCCCGCTTCCCCCGTTGATTACCAGGACATCCCGCTCCAGACACTTATGGTGAATTCGATCGGCACCAAAAATATTATCGAGGTTGCGGTCCGTCATTGTGCGGCGATGCTCCTCGCTTCGTCATCCGAAGTCTACGGCGATCCCGAACAGCATCCTCAAAAAGAGACATATTGGGGCCATGTGAATCCGATCGGTGACCGCAGTTGTTACAGCGAAGGCAAGCGTTTTTCCGAAGCGCTCGCCGTGAACTATTACCAGCATTTCGGTTTCCCCCTGAAGATCGTGCGTATTTTCAATACTTATGGCCCGAGAATGCGTAAACACGACGGCAGGGTCATTCCGAGCTTCATCCAGTCGGCTCTTCACGATGAACCTCTGCGCATGCACGGCGACGGTTTACAGACCCGTTCTTTCTGCTACATCGACGACATGGTGGACGGAATGCTCCTCTCCATGGGACATAAAGAGTACCTCGGCCCGGTCAACCTCGGGCGCGAGGAGGAAATTTCGATCAAAGAGCTCGCCGAAAAAATCATTACCCTGACCGGTTCTTCGAGCATGATTTCCAGCGGCAACCCCTTGAAAGAAGATCCCAAGCGGAGAAAACCCGATCTTACGCTCGCCGAAACCAAGCTCGGTTATAAGCCAAAAATCGACCTTGAGGATGGCCTGAAAAAAACCATCGACTTCTTCAGGTCATAGCGCAAATTCGCTATTTACAGCGGCCGTTTCATTTTCTATCATTGCGATATGAAGAACTATCTTTTCACTTCCGAATCCGTTACCGAGGGACATCCCGACAAGATCGCTGACCAGATCGCCGATTCTGTTCTGGATGCCATTCTGGCAAAGGATCCGCGGGGCCGTGTGGCCTGCGAAGCGCTGGTCACCACGGGACTTGTCCTGCTGGCCGGTGAAATTTCGACGACCTGCTACGTGGATATCCCCAAAATCGCCCGCAAGACCATCCAGGACATCGGGTACGATAACGCCACCTACGGGTTTGATTCCAAGGCCTGCGCAGTGCTGACGGCCATCGATGAACAGAGTCCGGATATTGCGATGGGTGTCGATACCGGAGGGGCCGGAGACCAGGGCATGATGTTCGGATTCGCCGTCAACGAAACGCCGGAACTGATGCCGATGCCGATCATTCTTGCCCATAGATTGTGCGAAAAACTGGCTTCCGTCCGCAAAAAAAAGATCCTCGGTTATTTGCGCCCGGACGGAAAATCCCAGGTCACCGTGGAGTACGTGGATGGAAAACCCAAGCGCGTTCACACCGTGGTGGTTTCGACGCAGCATGACCCGGACGTGACAATGAAAACAATCCAAAAAGACATCGTCGAGCACGTCATCAAGCCTGTGTGCGGAAAACTTCTCGACAGCAAAACCATCATTCATATCAATCCGACGGGACGTTTCATTATCGGCGGTCCTCCGGGAGACTGCGGCCTGACCGGGCGCAAGATCATGGTGGATACCTACGGGGGTATGGGTCGTCACGGCGGCGGCTGTTTCTCCGGAAAAGACCCGACGAAGGTCGACCGCAGCGCGGCTTATTTTGCGCGTTATGTGGCCAAAAATGTCGTGGCGGCGAAACTCGCCGACCGTTGTGAGATCCAGGTCTGCTACGCCATTGGTGTCGCTGAACCCGTTTCCCTCTACGTGAACACCTACGGGACCGGTAAAATCGACGAAGATAAACTCTCCAAGCTGCTCGTGAAAGAGTTCGATTTTACGCCAAAAGGCATGATCAAGGAGCTTGATCTCCGCAGACCCATTTACAAAAAAACCGCAGCATACGGGCATTTCGGACGGAACGAACCAACCTTTTCCTGGGAAAAGACCGACCGGGCAAAAGCCCTTCGCGCAGCTGCAAACCTTTAACCGACTCACCAGCCATGATCGACAAAAAACTTCTTGCACAGGGCCAGAAAAACCTTGCACTTGCCGAACGAAACATGGGGGCGCTGATGAAACTGCGTGAACATTTCATGAAACAAAAACCTTTCAAGGGTATTCGCATCGCGATGGCGCTCCACGTGACGAAAGAAACGGGGATGCTCGTAAAAACCCTTCTTGGAGGAGGTGCAAAAGTTGCCATTACGTCCTGTAATCCGCTTTCGACCCAGGATGACGTGGTGGCCGCATTGAAGCATGACGGCATCGAAGTTTACGGTTACAAAGGCGAAACCAGGACAGATTATTACAAATTCTTACGGAAGGTCCTCGCCATCAAACCACAGATTACGATCGATGACGGCTGCGACCTGGTTTCGCTCGTCCATGGCACTGAAAAAAGGTATCTCAAAGACATCCTCGGAGGCTGTGAAGAGACGACCACAGGCATCATCCGCCTCCGCGCTATGCAGAGGGATGGCGTCCTGCGCTATCCGATTGTTGCCGTCAACGACAACAAAACCAAACATCTTATGGACAATTATTACGGGACCGGCCAGTCCACGATCGACGCCATCCTCCGTGCTTCCAACACACTTTTTGCCGGAAAAACCGTCGTCGTCGCCGGCTACGGCGACTGCGGAAAGGGTGTTTCGCTGCGGGCAAAAGGCCTGGGCGGCAACGTCATTATTACCGAAGTCGATCCTTTCAAAGCGCTTCAGGCAGCTATGGACGGGTTCAGGGTCATGCCCATGGCCCAGGCCGCTCCAATGGGAGATATTTTCGTGACGGTGACCGGCGACTGTGATGTCATTAGGCCCGAACACGTGAAGATGATGAAAGAGGGAGCCATTATGGCGAATTCCGGACATTTTGACGTGGAGATCGACGTGGTCGGACTGGGCAAGCTGGCCTCAAAAAAACGCCGCGTCCGTCCCTATTTTGACGAATACACCATTATCAACCGCGGGAAAAAGAAGCACGTGTACCTTGTCGGTGAAGGACGCCTGGCCAATCTCGTGGCGGCGGAAGGCCACCCCAGCGAGGTCATGTCGATGTCTTTCTGCGGCCAGGCACTGGCGGTCGACTATCTTCTCAAGCACGCCAACAAGATGAAAGCCGGCGTGTACGAACTTCCTGACTCCATCGATCAGAAAATCTCCCAGCTCCAGCTCGGGACGATGGGCGTACGCATCGATACGCTTACTCCGAAGCAGAAAAAATATCTTTCGGGATGGCAGGAAGGAACCTAGCGGGTAGAATGGTGATGCCGACTCAAGGATTTTGACCATGTTCCTATGAAAATCACAGTATTCGGATGCGGGTACGTTGGCCTGACCACCGCCGTGGGGCTTGCCGAAATGGGCAACACCGTCCTGGGCATCGACGTGGACAAGGAAAAAATCGCGATGCTCCGCGAAGGTCTCGTTCCTTTTTACGAACCCGGTCTTCAGGAGATGCTGCTGCGGCAGATCAGCGAAGGGCGCCTCGCGTTTTCCACCGACGCGAAACTCGGCATCGAATCGTCTTCGCTCATTTTCAGTGCGGTGGGCACGCCGCCGTTGAAAGATCATTATGCGGATTTAAGCGCCGTTCTCCATGTGGCGGAACAGTTCGCTGATTATGCCCGCGGAGAAAAGATTTTCGTCAACAAATCCACCGTTCCCATCGGAACGAGCAGCAAAATCCTCAACATTATCCGTAAAAAGATGTCTGACAAGGATCGTTTTTTTGTGGTCTCGAACCCTGAATTTTTACGGGAAGGCACGGCGCTCAAAGATTTTTTTGAACCTGACCGCATCGTGGTGGGCATTGATGAAAAAGACCCCCTGCCGCGCCAAATCATGAAAAAACTTTATCGTCCGATGGTGGAAAAAGGTGTTCCTTTGCTCTTTACCGACATCCGCAGCGCCGAAGTCATCAAATACGCTTCGAACGCTTTTCTGGCGACCCGGCTTTCCTTCATCAACGAGCTCGCCAACTTCTGCGAAAAAGCCGGCGCGGATATCCAGAACGTCCGCAAAGGCGTGGGCATGGACAAGCGCATCGGCACGCACTTCTTCCAACCCGGGATAGGATTCGGCGGATCGTGCCTTCCCAAGGATCTCAACGCACTCATCGAGATCGGTAAACTTCATGGATTTGACTTTCAGCTTCTGGAAGCCGCGCAAAGCGTCAACCTCCGGCAACCGCTGCGCATCATCGACAATCTGCACAAGGTTTTCTCTTCCCTGAAGGGAAAAACGCTCGGCGTCTGGGGAACCTCCTTCAAACCGAATACCGACGACCTCCGTGACGCCCCTTCGCTGGCCATCCTTCAGCAGCTGGTGCGGGAAGGCGCGAAAATTCAGGTATATGATCCGGTCTCTCTCCCAAAACTCCAGCAGCTTTTCGGGAAAAAACTGACGTACTGCAAAAATTATTACAGTGCGCTCAAAGAGTCATCCGCCTTGCTCGTACTTACGGAATGGGACGAGTTCAGAAATCCGGATTTTGCCCGCATGAAGTCATTTATGCGCAAATATTACATCTTTGACGGACGTAATATCTTTGACCGGGAAGAGGTTGAAAAACAGGGATTCAGCTATTACGGCATCGGAAGTTTATCTCCACAGCGCAAACTGAAATCCAAACGCTCACGCGTCAAATTGGGGTTGTAGTAAGGATCGCCTTTCTTCATGAGATCTTCGTATTTGTTTTTCATATACTGGACCTCTTTCATGTTTACGTCGTAACCGCGACTCAATGATTCGTGGTGGTAGAGCGATGCATAAGCCGTGTAGACGACGAGATATCCTTTCTGACGCAATCTAAGGCAGAAATCCACGTCGTTAAAAGCCACGGCGAGGTTCTGTTCATCCAACCCCTTCAACTCCTCATAAACGCTTTTTCTGACCATGACGCAGGCGGCGGTTACCGCACTGTAATTCTTGATAACGTCAACCTGTCCGAAGTATCCGTGGTCATGATTGTTGTGTCTGCTAAAGGCGTGGTTGGCGACACCACCCACACCGACGAGAACTCCCGCATGCTGAAGCGTGTTGTTCGGGTAGAGCAGTTTCGCCCCCACTGCACCGACTTCGCTGCGCTGGGCCTGTTCGAGCATGGCTTCGATCCATTCCGGCGTGATGACTTCGGTATCGTTGTTGAGGAGGATCAAAATTTCCCCTTTGGCGTGCTGTACGGCAAAGTTGTTGATGGCCGCATAGTTGAACGGCTTATTATAGGGCAAAATCGTGATTCGCGGATCGCTTTCGACGGTTTTAAGATACTCCGCGGTTTCAAAAAGTTCGCTCTGGTTATCCACCAAAATGATTTCGTAATTTTTGTAGGTGGTCTTCTGGAAAATACTGGTGAGACAGGTTTCGAGGACGTCTTTTTTATCCTTGAACGGAATAATGATGCTGACGAGCGGCTCGTTTTTGATTTCGCGTTTTACGCGGTATGACCCCAGCCAGATGCCGTCTTCCACCTGCCCGTCGATGCTGCGGCGCTTCAAGGCGTCCTGCAAAGCTTTCTTGGCGGAGTCCATGGCATATGGTTTGTACTGAATATTTTCCGCGGTCGATCCGGGAATTTTCCTCCAGTGATAAAGAATTTTCGGGATATGTCTGATGTTGTTGGTCTTTTCGGTAAAGCGCAGCACGAGGTCGTAATCCTGGCTTCCGTCAAACCCTTCTCGGAACCCTTTGATCTCATTGAGAATTTTCCTGCGATAGACCCCGAAGTGCGAAACATAGTTGCAGGAAAGGAGAAGATCGGGTGACCAGTCGGGTTTGAAGAAAGGTTCGCACCGGCTGTCGGAAAGATCGATCTTGTCTTCGTCGCTGTAGATGAGGTCGTATTTCGTTTCCTGAAGAACCTTCACCACTTCGTACAAAGCGTCAGGCGTGAGCTCGTCATCGTTGTCGAGTAAACCTACATAAGCGCCTTGCGCAAGCCCCAGCGCATCGTTGGACGCTTTGACGATTCCTCCGTTTTTGGAACGGAAGGTCAGGCGGATGCGGCGGTCTTCCATTGCGTACTTTTCGAGCAGAGGGCGGATGAAGCTTTCGGTGGATGCGTCGTCGCAAATGCAGAGCTCCCAGCGGGTGTAGGTCTGCTGTTTGACCGACGCAATGGCTTTGACAAGATACTCTTCGGCGACATTATAGACGGGCATGACGATGCTGATGACCGGCTTGTATTCAAACTTTTCGAGTTCTTCGGTCATACTGTTGAGTTCTTTTGGCGTGGGGGTGTTTTTCTGAATATACACCTCATACTGCTCGGGGAGCGCGCGCTCCGGCGTGCCGGATTTCACCCTGCGGTAGGTTCGTTTGAAAAATTCCGAAGGCCCGAGGGTCGAGAGAACCCGCAGTCCGTTTTTGGCGAGCTTAACCGGTTCGCTCCAAAGTTTCTTCTTCAGGACACCGTACATTTTTACGGCTTTCCAGGCCCTTGAATTGAGGATGCCTTCGAGTGATTTTTTATACTCCGCAAGCGCCACCGCGGTTTCCGCAAGGTCGCTTTGTTTTGCTTTGAGTTCGGCGCTTTTGCTTTTTAAAAGTTCTTCGTTGCTCCTGATGTATTTCTTGAGCATGACCAGTTCCGAACTGCCGGATTTCAATTCACCATCCTGCTTCCGGATAAGCGTTTTCGCGTTATTGATCTCGCTGGCAAGCATGGCCTGCTGTTCTTCAAGCGTATTGACGCGGGAAACTTTCTGGTGATAGTTGGCCTGGAGCAACGTGAGTGCCTGCTGGCGTTCCTGGAGCAGGCTGTAGAGTTCTTCGTTCTGATCGCGGAGTTCATTTTGCCGCTCCTTGAGTTCGGCCATCTTGTCACGCGCTGCCAGCATGGCGTCGGCCAGCGTATTGAGCTGTTTCTTGCGGCGATTGAGCATCTTGCGGTCTTCGGTGAAGGCGATCTTCATGGCATAGCAGAAGGTCTTCACCACGAACTTGTTCATGGCCGCGACGCCTTCGGTGATGGCGTTCCCTTTGAGCGTTTTTTCCTTGGATATGCAGAAAAAAGTACGATAGGTCGGTTCCTGGTAATTGCCGAGTTCGAGAAGGTTCTTATTGAAATATTCGCTGAAACCGGTGAATTCGTCGGCTCCTTTTTCACCCTGCTTTGCTCCGATGGCAAATTGCTGGAGCGCCCAGTTGATGATGTTTCCTTCGCCCACCGTCATGTAGGCGAAACCTTTTTCCTTGAGAAAAGCCTCCACTTCGTGCGCTTCAGGAAGCCCTTTCTGACGATGCTCGTCGAGAAACGGATGTTTAATGCCGACGTTCTCGAGGAACTGCTGGGCGACCATGTTCTCGACATTTTCCACGAACTCTTTTCTGAAAGGTGCCCCTAAAATAACGTAGTTTTTACTGACGCGGCAAAGTTCATCGAGGACTTTCACGCGGTCTTCTTTGGCAATGTGTTCCATCAGGTCCGAAGCCAGGACGACTTCAAAACTGTTGTCGGGGAACGGCAGTTTGCGGGCGTCACCCTGAACATAATTTCCTTTTTCGAGACTGGCGTCTTCAGCGTCCCACGGCTTCTGGTCAAGCACAATCAGTTTGTAGTCTTCGTTCAAAAACCACCCGAGTTTCCCTCCGAAACCGCCGACGTCAAGAACGTGGGTAGGCTTATTGAGACCGAACGCATCAAGGAGAAAAGCGATGGTTTTGTTGCGGGAGTAAAGGTCGGGAGAAAGTTTCAGGAGAGCGCTCTGCTCGTTGTTATTTTCCAAGGTGTTTTCAGCCATAATGTCGCCATGTAACAGGAAGTTCGATCAGCCCGTATTGATTTTCGCGGTTCCGTTCGACCGAAAATGTGTATCTTTTGTCGTGGTAGTCGTAGGGGCGGGTGCATGAAGAGTCAAAACAGGAAACTGTAAAGACATACCGTCCGCCGAGGAGCGTATTTGGATTGATGATGCAATCCAGATACCCGTCCCTTTTCACCTCTTCAATCGGATACTCGGAAGTTTTGGTGTTGGGGCCACTAATATGTACACCATCATCCCTATGGATGGCAATACCAAAAACCGGCTTTTTTACCGGTTTTTTAATTTTGTAAAAAATGCGCGCGGTGATGGAATCTCCGGTGCGGAAACTTGCCGTCTCCATGCCGTGATGATCAAAGAAACGGACGTCGCTGATGAAGATGTCGGTATCGTCGTGGTTTTTATGGATTTCCTGGGGCTGGCTTTCGAGGTGAATTCGCCGGTGGTATTCATCGATGACCTTTTCGGCTTCCCCTCCTGCGACGACTTTTCCCTTTTCCAACAGGATCGCCTTCGTGCAGAACTGGGTGATGACCGCGGGATTGTGGCTCACCAATACGAGTGTTTTTCCCTGTTTCTTCCAGTCTTCAAAGACTTCGACGCACTTCTGCTGAAAGGCTTCGTCGCCCACGGCAAAGACTTCGTCGCAGAGGTAGATATCGGCGTCGGCCTCTTTGGCAATGGCGAACGCCAGCCGCGCCTGCATGCCCGAAGAAAAATTTTTCATCTTGAGATCGAGGAACTTTTTCACTTCGGCAAAAGCCACGATGTCGTCGAACTTCTGCTGGATCTGTTTTTTGGTGAGGCCAAGGAGCGTGGCGTTGACGCGGATATTCTCGCGCGCGGTCAGTTCGGGCTGGAAGCCGATGCCGAGTTCCAAAAACGGCGCGATCTCTCCGTTCACTTCCATCTTGCCGCTGTCCGGTTTATAGATTCCCGCCATCACTTTGAGCAACGTGCTTTTCCCGCTGCCGTTCTTGCCGATGATGCCGATAAAATCTCCCTTCCCCACCATGAGGTTGACGTTTTCAAGGGCCTTGAACTGTTCGAAGGTCCGTTTTTTCAAGAGTCCCAAAAAATTCTCCTTCAGGGTGTCGCGTTTTTCGTGAGGGAGCACGAATTTTTTTGAGATATCGGTGAGTTCGAGGGCCTGTTGCATAAGGAAACACTTATATTTTTTCTGCGATCTTCCCGGCTTGGGAATTAAAAATACTATACCCGAAGATAAAAATCACCACGGACATGAGGAGGATAACAAGGTTGAGTCCCAGATCCGGAATGTGGTGGCGGATGAAGATGTCACGGGAGTATTCGATAATGCGTGCCATCGGGTTCAGGAAAATATACCGGTGATATTGGACCGGGACGATGGTAACCGGATAAATGATGGGCGTAAGCCAAAAACCGATCTGAAGAAGGATCTCCCAGATGTGTTGGAGATCGCGAAAATGAAGGTACAGCGCCGCGAGCAGAAGCGTCACTCCGGTGGCGATCATGTAGAGTTCAACGATGTAGATGATGAAAAAAAACGCCGATGCCTGGATGGCTACACCCGCAACGAACATGAAGACGAAAAAAATGATGAGATTCAGCAGCAGTGTGACCAGGCTCGAAAGCGTGCTCGCAAAAACGATGATGGAGCGCGGGAAATAAATCTTGGTGACGAGATCTCTCTTGGCGATAAGGCTGTTCATGCCGATGAGCGTGGCCTCGGAAAAAAAGTTCCACAAAATGATCCCAAGGAGCAAATAGACCGGATAGTTTTCGATCGGCGACTGCATGAAGACCGAGAACACGAGGTAGATCACGCCAAAGAGCAGCAGAGGTTTGATAAGCGTCCAGAAATAGCCCAAAAAAGAGTTCTGATAGCGGAGTTTAAATTCGCTTTTGACGAGCTCGACGAGAATGCGCAGATGCTGCTTTTGGAACTTTTTGTGGAGATTTTTGGACCTCATGCCAGATGAGAAAGAGAGCGCCGATATTCGCGCAGAGGTAGAGCAAGCATAGCGCAATACCGACCCAAATTGGAAGGTTAAATCGGCTTGCGGAGGCGATTTGTTCTATGGCCTTATACAACGGCACGGTGCTCCTCACTTTCAGCACGGGCTGGCTTTGACTATTCAACCAGTACGTGATGCCGTTCTGCGGCGTTGCATCCTTGGAACTCAGGAGGAAGCACAGTTTTTGATCGGTAGAAATACCAGAAAAACCTATGGGAAAATAATCGTTATCCTTGACGCTGCCCGAAGGAAACTCATTTCGTGCAATGATGTTTTTGGTATTGTCGCGCAGGGTAAAAATCTCGACCTGATTGGTGTTGGTATTTTGGCGATCGTAGGTGGCCAGAAGGATATCGATGCTCGTGACGTTTTCAAATTTACCGTCGATGCACTGTTCCAGGGGAGTTTGGGTGGTTATCGGGTCGGCGGGGCGAAGCTCTCCGTCATTCGGCTGGACGTAGAGGGTGTAGGGAACAGGCAGGAACGTAAAAACCAACGCGGCGACCATGACGCTGAAAAGCGAGTATTTAAGCCAGTTCCCGGATTTTTCAGTGTGTTTTTTGAGCATCAGTAAAATTCAGGAATAATACGGAACATGATGGTGACAAAACCGCTGAAAACAAAAAACGTCATGATGATTTTCATCGCGGTGGAGAGATTTTTTTGTGAAACAAGATGCGCCAGTCCGCGGACAAAAAAATACATGAACGGTATCAGCGCCGAAAAAAGATATCTTCCCTGCAGGGCTCCTAAAAATCCACGTTCGCGGAAGATCTGGAAGAGTTCGTAACTCAAAGCCGCGGACACAAAAACAATAGGGAGGAGCATGGTCCATCCTTTCCAGCCCAGGATTTTTTTCCAAAGATGTTTGCGGTTCTTTTTTTGGAACGATTCGGCGGCGAATTTTGTAAAACCCGCTGCGGAAGCCAATGTCAGCAATCCCACCACCGCATACTGCCAGGTGAAGAGACGGAAAAAGAACTGACCGAAAGCACCCCAGATATTTTTGTAGTATTCCCCCAGGAATCCCGCGCCGAAGAAAAATCCCCACACCGTAGCGTTTGGAAGCGCCAGGACGCCGCTGGCTTCGGGGAATATTTTGACGAGGTTCGGGTAGGCGGCCAGCAGCGCAGGATTTTTTGCCGCGTACGCACCGATATCCGGAAAGAGCATATGATACAACGCGATATTGCGGACGTACCACCAGGCGGCGATGGCAAACGCCGAGCCGAAAATAATGAGCTGATGCCGTACAAAATGCGCGAAATCCTTCCGCGTTTTGCGCATGCGCAGATGTTTGACGATTTCGATGGTGAAGATGGAAACGTACAACGGCAATGCCGTGACCTTGGTCAAGGCCAGTAATCCCAGGACGATGCCGGTCTGCAAACTCAGGCGGTGCGTGCGTTCGTCAAAATTCAACACCGAAAGATAAATGAGGATGCTGGAAAGCATGAAGACGAGATTATCGTTGTTCATCAACGCGCTGATGGAAGAGAACATGGGCATAAAGGCAATGCCCACGAGAACGGTTTTCGTGACGATGCCTCCGGGGTTCGAGGGTCCGTCCGGCAAAAGCTGGTCGAGCGTTTTTTTGGCGTAGAACAGGGTGACACTGGCCATGATGATCGAGACGAGGCGCAAGATAAAAATGCACAGCAAAGGATCATCCTGCGGCAGCAAAGCATACAAAGGCTCAAGACCAAGGTAGTAGAGCGGCGGGTGCTGGGCGATCCAGTTCAGGGCCAGCGAGCCCTTGTAGTAATCGATTTCCTTGGCGGGATCCACGGGGCCGATGGCCTGGACGCGTTCGGAAAGGACGGTTTTCCCCAGGACTGGGAACCGGTGTTCGTAAAAAAGGCTTTCCACGTAGCCGTAATGTGCGATCTCATCCGGAGCCTGCCAGGGCGGCGTGAGGTATGACCACAGCAGTTCCTTGCAAAAAAATACCGCTATGAGCAGCCAAATCCATGGAAGTTTCCTGAGTTTTTGAAAAAAAGCGGTCATGAAGCGGCGGAAATATCTGCATCATTCTGCCATATTTTCGCTAGAGCTTCAAATCCTTGAGCAGTTTGATGTTTCCTTCCTTTTTGGTCTGTTCGTAATAACGCCGGTCCGCAGTAATAAAATCTGTGTTATATGCTTTGGCCAGAGCGTGGTAGGCAGCATCGTAGAAAGAGACTTTCGGGTATTGATTTTTGATTTTCGCAGCTATTCCCATAAGGTCGGTATCGAGCGGAATAATACTTACCTGTCTTTCGGTAAAAGCAAGAAATGCATTTTCAGCTGTTTGCGTTTCTAATCCTCTTCCAACGATATTCATGAACTCATACCTGAAAATATCCGGAATCAGGATCGACAGTTCATAATTATCTTTGAGATAATTCATTTTTTTTACCTTTTCTTCGCCATCCTCTTTCAGTATGGGTTTCAGAATAACGGATGTATCCACGACAAGAGTTTTGATATTTTTCATGATTTTCAATAAAAGATTCATTTAATGGGACTTCCTGTCTTCCCTTACAAGCTCTACCGCGGTCTTCCCGCTTTTCCGTTTATATTTATTGGCAAGATTGTCCCAAAACTCATGGATTTCTTCCATTGTTACGACTTCGTGCGATTGAGCGCTGAGATTTTTGGTGATTGCTTCAGCAACAAACCTGCTTCTTTTGTTTTTTGGAACGGAGATTTCAAGTTTTTTCATGACAATTGCAGGAATTGAAAAAGTGACCCGTTTTACATTTCTTAAAGCCATCTTGTTTAAAGTTATGTAACTATTGTTATGTAACTATTTTAAATCTTTTGATTTTGAAAAGCAAACGTTTTCCTTCATCATTGTTCCATGAAACTTGCCGTCTGCATTCCGGCGTATAACGAGGAAAAAACCATAGGAGAGGTCATCAAGGCCGTTCCTCATACGATTGACGGTGTTCGTTCCGTGAAAATTTTCGTGGTGGACGATGGATCGTCGGACAATACCGCCGAAAGAGCCCAGGAAGCCAGCAATGCCGTGGAGGTCGTACGCATCCACCCGAACAAAGGTCTGGCCAACGCTTTTGTCACGGGTATCCGCACAGCTTTGGAATGGGGCGCGGACCTTATGGTGAATATTGACGCCGACGGCCAGTACCGCGCCGAAGAGATCCCGGCTTTGATCGCTCCACTTCTTCACGATGAAGCAGACATGGTCATCGGCGACCGCCAGGTTCGTACGTTGCGCTTTATGCCGGTGAGTAAAAAATACGGAAATATCGTCGGCAGCTGGTTTTTACGAAGGCTGACCGGATCAAAAGTGCGTGACGCTTCGAGCGGGTTCCGGGCATATTCACGCAAGACCGCTGAAACCATCCGGATTCAATCCAGCCATACCTACACCCATGAGAACCTCATTCAGGCACATTACCAGCACCTGCGCATCGCCCAGGTCCCGGTGACGTTCATTTCGAGGACAGACGGCACCTCTTCGCGGCTCATCCGAGGGGTTTTAAAGCATATTTTCAAGAGCTTACAGGGCATTTTTGCGGCCTGGCGACACTGGAGAGGGTGATACGTTCTAAAACGGCTGAAAGCCCGTCTTCGTTGACGGTATTTTATTTATATTGTCTTAAACCCAATTTTTCTTTTTGGTTGTTCTTCAGCGGCGAGCAACTGTTTGATGACTTTGAAGATAATCTTGAAGCGATTGTCGTATTTTTGCTCTATTTCCTCTATCTTTTCACGCAGTTCTTTGTTTGTAGCGAGCATTTCTCGAAGTTTGGTAAAAGTACGCATGATTTGAATATTCACCTGGATTGCCCGTTCGCTGTGAAGGACACTTGACAGCATCGCGACGCCTTGTTCGGTAAAAACTAATGATTTTTTCCTTATCCCTTTCTTTTTTGCGCTGGATATCACAATTTGTGATATCCAAATTTGCATTTCCTTCTCGGTTAATTGAAACATGAAATCTGCGGGAAAACGCTTTATATTTCTCCTAACAGCCTGGTTCAAAACCCTTGTTTCCACGCCATAAAGAATCGCCAAATCTTTATCAAAAATAACTTTCTTACCGCGTAGAAAAAATATTTTTGCCTGGATGATTTCGTCGTGAACGATCTGTTGTGATGATGCCATGGCGTTATTTTAGTGTCGTGGGATGAACGAAAGATAAACTTTTCTTAAATTAGCATTGATGGCTTGGCCTAATACATATACAAAAGGCCCCCGCCTTTGAGGGCGGGGGCCTTTGTTTGCATGTGAGACTTGCGTCTTTTATGCGACCGTCAGGTCAAACTATGTTGTGACCTTAGCGGTGTAACCCTGCATAGCCGTCTGGAAGATATACGCGCCAGCACCGAGAATGTCTTGCTGGACGTTATCGCTCCATTCGAGAGACAGAGGGTCAGAGACGACGCTTGCGGATACCTGGTTACCACCAGCACTTGGAACCATTGTTGAAGTGTCGCAGATAGCCTGGAGTTCAACAGTTGTTCCGTTAGCAATGGTGAGACCGTTCGTGTCGAATTCGAATGCTACGAATTCCGTAGCACCACCAGCTGTTGCAACGGTTGCGAGCGTCTGCGTACCACCAGTGACTTTGTCAAGGCGGCAAGTAGAAGCGTTCAATGCAACGTTACCGGAAAGTTTCATCACGAGCTGGTTGCCAGAGTCAACCGACAAACCTGCAATTGTAGCAGCTGTGTTGGAAACGTTTCCGTTTGCAGCGAATTTGACCTGGTCGCCGACAGCCGTAACGTTCATGTCAAGCAACACAGTGTTGCTGTTCGGACTGACTGCAGGAGCGCCAACCGGTACAAGATTTGCGACCTGAGGGATCGAACGGAAGAGCTTGCTGAGGTTGCCATGGAGCGGGAAGCGTGCGCTACCAGCAGCTGGCAAGAATGCAGCACCTGTTCCAAGAACCGGAACAACAGTATCGGCTGCGTTGTCGCAGACGGTAGTAGAACCGCCGAGGGTCGGATCAACGCAGAGGCTGTATCCGGTACCAGCGGCATTGCTGTACATATCGCCCTGGACTACGTCTGTACCTGCAGGGGATGCGACGGCAATGGTTGAACGTGTCACCGTAGCCCCGATGTTATGGGAAGCAACGACCGAGTTGGCGAAGCCTCTGATGACGTTGGCAGCCGGGAGAACCGCCGGGTCGGTGCTTACGTTCGCACCATTGTAGAACATGACTTCATTGTCAACATTGAAGACGTCACCCGCAGTGAAGGTAAGAGTTGAAGGGTTGGCGAATTCAATATTTTCAGTGGAGTGACCAGCCGTCAAGGTTGTGGTCATCGCCACGTTGAGTGCGCTGGTCTGGACGCCGGTGGTAGCCGGGTCGAGATCACCTGCGTATTTTGGCGCGATGTTTTCACCTGCTCCGCTGGTCACCTTGGTGAGGTTCAAGAGAGCCAAACCAATGTTGGAACCGGAAAGCGGCTGGGTCGTACCGTCGGTGTTCACCGTGCCGGTCGTAGCCAGTGCGCAGAGTGTGTAGGTTGCGTTCGAAGTCACAGCCTCGTTGAGGTCGGTGATCTTCACGACAGCGCCTGTACCAACCGGGGTCGGAACATAACCGCTGACGCTACCAACCTGTGTACCACCGCCGCAAAGATTAGCATTTGGGTTCTTGTAGAGTTTGACATTGCTGATGGTTGAACCAGATGTGCTTTCTACAGCGAACTGCATGTCTTTGAGCGTTGGGTTTTCATTCACGGAAGTGAATGTCCAGCGGCCGACTTCAACCTGCTGAGCACCTGCCAAAGCGGCAGAGTTCGAGCTGGAAGATGTGGCAACCGTACCGCTACCGCTACCAGCGACAGTCATGACGACTGAACCGGCACCGAGACCGCCGTTTTGAGCGTTGGTCACGATTGCGGAAGAAGCAACGGTCTGACCGTTCTGATCAATTGCCGTCACGTTCGTGTTGGAAGTGAGAGCAAACTTGATGTCGTTACCGGTAACACCGGTTGGAGCGAACGGAGCGCTGTTGCTGATATGACCCTTCAAGGTCAGGTTGAGTGTCTGACCCTTTGGAACAACCAGGTTGAGGTTGTTGAACACAACGGTACCGTCGGCAGCGTTGATGTTCTTGAAGTCAGAGATCTTTGTTGTGCCATCGTAGAGGGCAACGCTGTTGTCCACGATGTTGTTTGCCTGAACGCCGTTTTCAGCGCCGGCAACGAACGTACCATCCTGGTTGTTATCAACGTAACCCGTCAACGTGATGCTCTTCAGGGTGTTGTCCAAAGACGAACCAGATGTAAGAGCGAGACCGACCAATGCAGCATCGTTTGTACCGCGGGTGTAGGTCTGAGTTGTCGGAGTTGTAGCAAGGTTGATGGTAAGACCGGAAGCGCTGACATTGAAGAGGTTACCGGCAATATCTGCGTTCGGGGTGATGGAGTTGGCACCCAACTGGTCGCCGTTCACGTCGCGAACCGCGTCGGACTGGCCTACCAGGTTCAAGAGAGTACATTTGAGCTGATCGCCATCCATGGCTGCGTTGGACGCAACATTGACGGTGACGGCAGCGTTGATGCTTTCACCCGAGTGGATGGTTGCATCACCGGAAAGGATAACATCCTGAGATGAATCGCTTCCTGCAGTGCTCAATTCGTTGGATCCGAGCAGTGTTCCGCCCAGAGTACCGTCAGAATTGATTTCTGCGAGTTTGATGAGGGTGTAGTTTGCAGTACCTGCGGTGTTATCAATGAGACCATTGAGTGGACCTACGGCACTTGTGATAGCGAGGTTAACTTTCCAGTCTTTGATGTCAACGTCATCGCCAGCCTGGTTCGTAATGGTCAGGTCGAGACAGTGAGCTGTCTGCTGGCCGATTGCGATATCGCCTGCGGAAGGACCGTTGAAGGCAATGTTGAAGGCTGAACCCTTGACGGTTACATCAGAGAAGTTTGCAGGAGCTGAACCGTCGAATCCGGCAGTGTTGACCTGTTCGCCGAAGCCGAAGGTGCTACCAACCATGAGAAGGTCGGTGGTTTCATCAAGATAGGTCTTGATGTCATCTCCGTTGCGACCCTTTACGTCAGCAGTGACGAAGAAGATCTTTCTCTGGCCGCGTCCGATCTTGTATGGAGCGGTTGGAACGAAGGTTGCAAGGCTGTTGGTCGTAATGCTGTCAACAGTTGCAATTGGAGTTGTAGCGTTGTCCTCAGAGTACAGCTTGAGGTTGCTCAAGTCTGTCGGGCGGATGGAACCGCGAACATAGAGGGCAATGCGCTGAAGGTTTGCATCTTCACTTCCATCCATTTCGATCTGGAACTGGGAAATGCGGGCCTGCTGCTGGCCAACGGTGATTTCATCAAGAGAACCGTTTGCAGTGAGGGTAGCAGTACCTACTGTACCACCTGCAACAGTCATCAAGTTGCCGTAAAGCGGGAATGAACCGCCTACGCTGCTAGCATTTGTCGTGATAGCAGTCACAGCGTCGAGACCGAAGGAGTGCTGAGCAGCACCCTGAGCACCTACTGAAAGATCAGCAACCACGCAGAGTTTTGCCATACCACCAGCGGCAACGCTTACATTGATGTTGTTGAATTCAACGTTCTGAGTTTCAGAGTTGATCGTTCTGCCAGTTGTTAAACGAGCAGCATCGTTGTAAAGGTAGACGTTTGAGAAGTCACCCTGTGAACCAGGGCCACTGCGGTGAACAACCAAAGATTGTACAACCGTAGCGTCGGAACCCGCGGAGAAATCCCAGCAGGTGAAGACGATACCGGAAGCACCCTTTGGAGCTGCCATAGCAGCCGGAGTGTTCGGATCAAGAGCAACCGTCAAAGGACCGCCAACTCCAAGTGGGTTGTACCCATTGAAGTTTACGATGCCATTGTCGAGAGCTTTGCCGCTCGCAGACATCACACCGGTAACGGTGAGAGTATAAGGTCTGTTCGCAGTCTGTGAAGCTGTGGTCAAAGTGACCGTGTCAGCGCTCACGGAAGCAGCTGTTACAGCGAGGGTGTTGTTATTAGCATCCATAATGCTGTAGTTGGCTGGATCAGCACCGGTCGTAGGATCTACATCCTGGCTGAACATAACGTCAACCATGGTTGCAGAAGTCGCTGAAGCTGTCTGAGCATTGAATGCGCCAGATGAGCCACGTGGTACTGGGTTCATGGCACCAACAACCATCTTCGCGATTTCAGCGCGGTTGATGTTCTTGCCAGGACCAAAAGTACCATCAGGGTAACCGTCAACAACAGAGTTGTTGTAGAGGGTTTCGATGAAGCTGTAAGACCAGCGATCGGTTCCGACATCAGGGAAGTGTGGACCTCCGGTTGTGTCTGATGTCATAGCCATTGCGTTTACAGCCATCTTTGCGAACTGTTCGCGAGTGACTGAATCGCCAGGGCCGAAATTGCCGGTAAGGTTACCAGCAGTATCTTTGTAACCGCTAACAACACCATTTTTAGCAGCGGTTTCAACATATTGATAATACCAAGCGCCAGGAGCTACATCCTTGAAGGATGGACCGGCAGAAGTGTCGATTGTCAAACCAGCAGCCTCAACGAGAAGCTTTGCAGCTTCCGCACGATTTGCGAGGTCAGCAGGTCTGTACATTGTCTGTGTGGTATCGAGGATACCAGCAGCAGCAAGTTGTTCTACATAGGTGTAGAACCATGCATCAGCTGGAACGTCTGTGTAGGTAGCCGCTTGAGCAACACCGCTTACCGCAAAAGATGCGAGCAATGTCACGATGCTAAGGCTAGCTACAAAACGGCGAGCTTTTTGCACACCTGTAGCAATATCCATAGGGGATAGTGAATTAGGAAATAAAGATAGATAAACAGAGATAGATATCGAAGGAAGATTCTAAGGCCTTGCCCGAAGGCTTGAATATAAGGCCTGCGTAAATTTAAGTATAAATTTAACGAGAGAGCTTTTGGCTCTTACGAGTATATAAGGAGTACCTTAACCATTTTCCTTGTTTTCAAAGATCGAATTGGTATATCAACTGTCAGTATTTAGTTTGATGCGCTCGGCGGTGGCAGAGCCACACGCCTGCGCCCTCGCGCCATGCGCTCGGTGGTGCATTCGGATGCTTTTTTCGGCTTCTCTCTCAGGTTCGTACACGACATTCAGCACAGGGCACAAGTGCCCCTGTCCTGAAATGAGGTTCACGCGAAAATTTATCAAAACGGGCTATTAAAGTCAACAAATCACAGTTGGCCTTTTCCGCAAGGAGCCTAGCATTTTTCCTTATGGGGGCCGGTCGGATTTTTGCTTGTCATTGCACTAATCTTTTTCGTGAGTGACTCGCCTTGTAGAACTTAAAAGGAATTTATTTGTTTCAAAAAATAGGGTGACAAAATTTAAAAATGTTTTATCCTTAGGTGCTTTTTGTATTTTTTGGGACCGTTGGGGTCGGTGACTTGAAAGGCGGGTGGCGAGAGGGTATCATCTCGAGGCTACTTGGTCCTATCGTCTAGTGGCCCAGGACGCCACCCTCTCACGGTGGAAACACGGGTTCGACTCCCGTTAGGACTACCAAAAAATGCTTTCCGGATTTTAACTGACATCATGGCAAAAGACCTTTACGAAATACTGGGAGTCGCCAAAGGAGCTTCCGATCAGGAGATTAAAAAAGCTTACCGCAAGCTGGCTTTGCAATACCATCCCGATAAAAACAAAGGCAATAAAGATGCCGAGACCAGGTTCAAGGAGATCAACCAGGCCTATGAAGTGCTTTCCGACAAGCAAAAACGCGCCCAGTACGATCAGTTCGGAGCCGCCGGAGCACAAGGCTTTGGAGGCGGCGGGCAGGGTTTCAACGGCCAGAACTTCGATTTTTCGCAATTCCAGGATATGGGCGGGTTCGCGGATATATTTGAAACGTTTTTCGGCCAGCAATCCGGACGTTCGCAGCGCAGGAAGCGCGGTCCGACGCCGGGGGAACACATCGAGTTCGAACTGAACATCAGTTTTGAGGAAGCGGTATTTGGAACCGAAAAAGAGCTTCTGGTGGAAAAAACCATCACCTGCGACCGCTGCAAGGGCACGGGCGCCGAACCGGGCAGTAAAAGCATCAGCTGTCCTTTGTGTAGGGGGACCGGAGAGATCCGCACGATACGGCAGACCCTTTTCGGGCAGATGGCGACCTCGCAGATCTGTCCCGACTGTTACGGAGAAGGCCACGTCCATGAAAAGAAGTGCACGCTCTGCCACGGTTCGACGCGCATCCGCAAGAACGAAAAAGTCCGCGTCAAAATTCCTGCAGGTGTGGACAACGGCTCCACGATCCGTTTGAGCGGCAAGGGCGAAGCCGGCATGTATGCCGGCGCTTCCGGCGACCTCTACGTCCATATCAAGGTGACGCCGAGCAAGAAGTTCATCCGCAACAACTACGATATTCATACGATTGTGAACATCCACCTCATCCAGGCGGTGCTCGGCGACGACGTGGAAGTGGAAACCATCCACGGCAAAGTGAAGTTGAAGATTCCCGCGGGCACCCAGAGCGGTAAAGTCTTCAAACTCAAAAATTACGGCGTCCAAAAACTGAAGTCCGACGACAAAGGCGACCATTACGTCAAAGTCATCGTGGATATTCCAAGTAAACTTTCGCGCAAGGAAAAGGAACTTTACACCCAGCTCGCCGAGGAAGCCCACCTTCATACCAGAGGCGGGAAGGATGGTTTGTTCAGTAAAATCATGGGGTGAAGCCGTGTGCGCGGCTGGAATTTTCGATTGCAGCTTTTCAGTAAACTCATGTTCGGGTATAATTGTGGTCAACTGCTTTAGTTACTTCCGATGAACCTCCATCTGTCCTGGGATCTTTTCATTCTTGTTTTTTTCGCGGTTGTCGTCGCCTACAGTTTTATTATCGGCAGAAACCAGACGCTCAAGGTCATCCTCGGGACGTACGTTTCCATTCTGTGCGCGGACGGTCTCGGAAATCTGTTCGCCAGATACCTCGCGCCGTCGCAGGCTTTTCTGCGTTTCATGAAACTTTTCGCCGTGGGCAGTGAAGACCAGGCCATCATCTTTTTCAAGGTGCTGATTTTCCTGGTGCTCATCGTTCTGATTTCGATCCGCGGGATGTTCCAGGTTGAATCGGAAGAGCACGGTTCGATGAGCGTGAGAATCATCGTGCTGTTTTTGCTGGGACTCATGAGCGCGGGGTTGATGATGAGCACGGTGCTCGTTTTCATTTCCGGCTCTTCGTTGATCGGAACGGATATCACCGGCGGGAATATTCTGCTGGAAGTTTACAACGATTCACGCCTGGTGAGGATCATGGTGGATTTTGCCAACGTCTGGTTCTTTTTACCCGGAATAGCTTTCATAATTCTCGGCATCCTCCACAAAAAATCGGCTTGAAAAACTGAAGCGTCATCCGTAGAATGATGGGGCTTTTTTCATGTGAAGGCGATTTACGTGGGTCAGTAGCATAAGCTACAGCCCCACGTTGCACTCTTGGGTCAGTAGCTCAGTCGGTAGAGCAGCTCCCTTTTAAGGAGATGGTCCCCGGTTCGATCCCGGGCTGACCCACCAGGTTTTCAAAAAAATTTTACTTACGCGACCACACCTCTGCGCAGTGAAGCAAGGTGGTTTTTGGGTAAGCGCTTGATTACACAAGCATGAAATTACTATAATGAGACATCTTTTATCCCGTCATTTTATTTTCATGGCTGAAACTCTTCTCACGATCCAGGAAGCGGCTGCCATAACAGGAAAATCCATCCAGACGATCCGCCGCGCCATCAAAGCACGCAAGATTACTTCCAAGAGAAAAAAGACTCCGCAGGGGTTTAACTACATGGTTACCCAGGACAGCGTCGCTTCGTTCTACAAAGTGAATATGAGAGCGTTCAACAAAGATCGTGAACAAGGGTCCGTGAAAGAGAAAGGGGTCAGCAAAGACGGCGCGTACGCCACACTCCATGACCTGCAATCCCTTGAAAAAGAGGTCGCGGGGCTTCTTGATGAATACAAAAAAGAAAAGGAAAGCTTTATGCGCTTCATGAAAGCGTTCCAGGAACGCTTCGTGGTTTTGGAAAACCAGCTGAAGCTCCTGGAAGAGCCCAAGAAGAGGTCGTGGTATCAGTTTTGGAAGTAGAACTTTATTGTATAAGCACTGCGCGGGCAGGAGCGCCGTCGAGGCCTTTTGTGCGCAACGGTAAGCCGATAAAAAAGTAGCGGCCGGGTTTGATTTTGGAAAGGTCCAGGCCTTCAAAAATTGGGATGTTCTTTTTGAGCAGTGAGGTATGCGGGCGGTTGTCGGGACTGCCTTTTTGTTTGATGGAAAGGTAGTCGATACCGAAGAGGCGGATGTTTTTTTGGGCGAGGTAATCGGCCGCGTCGCCGTCCAGATACACGTAGTCCTTGTAAAAGTTTTTGAAGCCTCGTTTGGAGTTGGAGGTTTTGACGAGAATGCGTTCGCCTTTTTTGACGCGGGCTTTCCGGAGGTTTTTGACGGTAATACCTTTTTTGACTTTGGTCATGTCCAAGACGCGACATTCGCCGATGAGACTTTGGATATCCAGGGAATCAACGCCCTTGCCTTTGGGAAAAACGTGCTTTGGAGCATCCACATGCGTTCCGGCGTGGGAGCCGATGGTGATTTCCGAACTCACTGAGGTGCGGCTGTTGATGGGTCTGGCACGGAATTCGGTGTTTTCCGGGTACACGGCCATGCCCTGGTAGAGCGGGAGCGAAATGTCGTAGACTTTGAAATCTTTTTTCATGGAAGAGCGAGTGATGATGCCATTACGCCGGTGTTTCCTCTTTTAAAATCTTTCTGGTTTCTATTTTATAGAGTTCCACATTGGGCTGGTCAAACGGATTCACGTTCATGAGTTTGCCCAGGTACATCATTTCGATCATCTTGAACTGGAGGAATTCGCCGATCGCGAAGGGTGAGATTTCCGGCATGACGATTTCCATGAAAGGAAGTTCCTTTTTGGAATAGGCCAGCTTGGTTCCTTCCAGAATGGCTTCCATAATATGCTTGGCGCTTTTATTCTTGAGGTCGGGGTTGAGTTCGTTCGCAAAACTCTCTTTGGGAAGCGGCATTGGGTCCTCGACATTCCTCACATAGATAAACGTCGTAAACTTATCGAGCGGTCCACCCAGATACAGCTGGCCGACGGAATGCAGGTCGGTTGAACCCAGTGAAACGGTCGGCGTTATGCCGGCATTGACGATCTCGCCGTCGCGGTTTTTTTCCTTGCCGACGCTTTCTCCCATAAGCTGGCGGTACCATTTGCCCAGAGATTCGAGCTGGGGAGCAAAAAAGAAATTGTCGTTGATGGTTTTGCCGTTTTTCTGGTTGAGACAGATCACCGCAGCGGAGATCATGGCGGGGTTGAGGTCCGGTCCGTCCTCGATGCAGTTCTTGCGCATGGTGGCAGCACCTTCGCAAAGGCCCTCAATGTCGATTCCTCCTGCTGCAAGCGGGAAAAGTCCGACGGGAGAAAGTACGGAATAACGGCCGCCGACCATTTTGGGAATGGTCAACGCGGTGATGTTTTTGGACGTCGCAAGCTCCCAGAGCTTGGAGTTTTCGTCGGTGGTGATGACGGTCCTTTCTTCAACGGCTCGGTGATCGAATTTTTCTTCAAGCGCGCCGATGATTACCGCAGCATTGGCGAGCGTTTCGGTCGTGGTTCCGGATTTACTGATGATATTGAGTAAAATATCTTCCGGCCTTTTGATTTCCAAATCCAGGAAATTTTTCAAACGCCGGAGATACTCCGGATCCGAAGTTTCCAAAAAAATCAGTCTGGGAAAGCGGTCGCAGTCAATGGCGTCGGTAAAACCAAAAACAGCGTCGTAGACGGCTTTGGTGCCGAGGTTGGAACCGCCGATGCCAATGACGATGATGTACTTGAGCTGCGGCGTGACTTTACTTTTTTTGACGACGTTGACCACGGAGATGTGGTTCTGATCTAACGGGAGGTTCACCGAACATTCGGGATTGTCGTAATCGCTGCGGGTGAGAATTTTGGTAAAATATTCGCGGTACTCTTCGAGACTTTGCGTCGTTTTTTTGAGTTCTTCCGAGCTGATTCCGCTCGAATCTTTATAAAGGAGTTCCATTGCCGGTGGAGGTTATGAGTCCGATGAAAGTTACGCGACGAGGGTGTTCCAGTCCTGCGAGAATTTTTCTATGCCCTTGGTGGTGAGATCGTGACCGATGATGAAACCCTGCCACGGCTTGGTGAGGTCGAGGTCCTTCGCCGGGATCGGTTTGAGTTCGGGATGGTTGTAGGTAAAATCTTCCGACGGCATGGGCATGCCCTTTTCTCCCCACTCCTTGAGCACTTTGTGGGGCGCTGTGATGATGTCCGAACCGAGGTGGAGTGCGAACATGAAGTGTTCAAAAGAACGGACGCTGGCGGTGAGCACCTCCACGTGGCCGTCGCTCGTTTTATACATGTCGATGATGTTCTTGATGACATCCATACCGTTTTCGCCGCGGTCGTCGAGACGGCCGATGAACGGAGACACAAACACCTGGCCTTTGACCGCGCCCCTGGTGGCGGCGTAGACCGCGGCGGCCTGGTCCTGGGTAAAGCACAGCGTCATGTTCACGCGCATGCCCGCTTTGATGGAGTTTTCAGCCGCCGTGAGACCCGCCGTTGTGGTGGGGTATTTGATGTGGGCGTTGGGTATCCAACCGAACATTTCCCTGCCCTGGGTGAACATGGCGTCCGAGGTGGTGTTGAGGTCGCAGTACACTTCCACGGAAATCGAACCCTGCGGCAACATTTGTGAAAGCTGCGTTACCACGCTTTTATAGAAATCGTAAATTTCCTGACTGGTGAATTTCTTGCCTTCCTGGAGCCTTTTTTGGGCTTCGGGATTTTTTGATACGAGGGTGGGGTTGGTGGTCTGTCCGTCGAGAAAACACAAAAGATCCAACATCTCTTTGGTTTCCGCCGGATCACCGCTGTCCAGAAAAATTTTCGTTTTCAGGTTGGCTGGTCTCATGATGGTGAAGGTCAAATGATACTTTTCACTTTGGCGACAATGGCCTTTCGGGAAATTTCTTCATAGTCGAGAAGTTCCTGCGGTTTGCCGCTGTGAGGCATTTTTTTGACGGCGAGCGAGTAGATCGGGCCGTTGAATGTTGAATTTTTGCCCAGGGTCACGCCTTCGGCGAGTGCCGTTTTTACGGCTTCACCGAGGCCTCCTTCGATATAGTGATCTTCCACGGTGATGACGGCCTTGGTGCCGCCGATGGATTTGAGGAGGCTTTCCACGATGATCGGTTTGATGGAGTACAGATCGATGACGCGGATGAAAATATTTTCCTTGGCGAGTGCTTCGTACGCCGCGAGTGCTTCATGGAGCGTCACTCCCGCGGAGATGACCGTGACGGCGTCGTTGTCGCTCTGCTGCAAAACTTTGTGTTCGCCGATCTTGAACTCCTGGGTAATTCCATAAAGAATCGGCGTATCCATGCGCGTCGTGCGGATGTAGACGTTTCCATAATGCTTGGCGGCTTCCTCAACGAGTTTTTCCGTGGAGATGGCGTCGGCCGGATAGAGCACGACGCTGTTGAGAAGCGATCTGAACATGGCGATGTCTTCGAGTCCCATCTGCGACGATCCGTCTTCGCCGATTGAGACTCCGCTGTGGGAACCCACGTATTTGATGTTGGAATCTGAATACTGGCTCATGCGGATCTGGTCGTAAGCCCTCGTCAGGAAAGCCGAAAAGGTGGACATGAACGGAATTTTTTCCCTGCGGGAAAGACCGAGGGCGACGCCCGCCATGTTCTGTTCGGCGATGAACATTTCGAAGAAATGGTGCGGATATTTTTCCTTGAAGATTTCGGCGTAGGTAGAGTTACTGACTTCGGCATCGAGCACGGCGATGTTCGGATACTCTTCGAACAGGCGGGTAATCGCATGGCCGTAGGCCTTGCGTGTGGCGACGGGTTTGGAGTTGTAGTCCGGAAACGGAATGCTTTCCCCCGTGTATTCGGCGGGCTTGAGGTTTTCGGGCATGGCGAGTTCGACTTTCATCGAGGTGTCCACTTCGCCGATTTCGGCGAGCGCTTTCTTGAGATCGTCCGGGCCGAGCGCTTTGCCGTGCCAGCCTTCCTTGTCTTCCAGAAAAGAAACCCCCTTCCCTTTGAGGGTTTTTGCAATGATCATGACCGGTTTGTCTTTTACGTTCTCGGCTTTCCGGTAGGCGTCGAAAACTTCCTGAAGATTGTGTCCGTCAATGACGATGGTTTCCCAGCCGAACGCCCTGATGCGCTGTTCATACACGTCGGTGTCATGTTCGTACATGGTGCGGCCGCGTTGCCCCAGAGCGTTGACGTCGATGATGCCGATAAGATTGTCGAGCTTGTAGTATGAAGCGATCTCCATGGCTTCCCATTGCGACCCTTCCGCCATTTCACTGTCGCCCAAAAGGACGTAGGTTTTGTAGGGAAGTTTGTCGAGATATTTCGCGTTGATGGCCATGCCCGCGCCGATGGAAAGTCCCTGGCCGAGCGAACCGGTGGCGGCTTCGGTATAGGGGAAAGCGGGTGTGGGATGGCCTTCCAGCCGGCTGCCGAATTTGCGCAAGGTCTTGAGCTCATCCTCGGCGACGACGCCGGCGACGGCATACAATGAATAAAAAAGAGGCGATGCGTGGCCCTTGGAAAAAATGAGGCGGTCGTTGTTTGGAAGGTTCGGATTCTTAAGATCGAACTTGTAAAATCCCGAGAAGAAAAGCACCGCCATCAGTTCCGTCGCCGACATGGCCGAGGTCGGGTGGCCGGAGCCGGCCGCAGATGTTGAAATGAGTGAATAGTAGCGGATGAGTTTTGCTGTTTGTTCGAGTTTTTGCTGGTCAAAAGCTGGCATTGTTTATCAAAAAAACGTATAGAAGTGCCTACAATGTAACACTAAAGTTTCCATTTCTCCAAGGACAATTAGAGCTCTTTCTTCGGGCCAAAACTGCCTTTCGGGTACATATGGAGTTTGGACTTTTTCCAGGATTCAATGATCGGCGTGATGAATTTCCATGACGCCAGCACTTCATCGGTGCTGGTAAAGAAAGTCTGGTCACCTTTGATGCAGTCGAAAAGAACGCGCTCATAGGCGTCTACGGTTTTGACCGCACTTTTTCCTTCGTTGTAGCTGAAAGAAAGTTCATGCGGTTCAAGAAACGACTGAAGCCCCGGTTTTTTCGCCCAGAAAAGAATGGAGATTCCCTCTTCGGGCTGGATCTTGAACATGATGACGTTCTTGAAATCGCAGGTTTCATCCTTGGGACACAAATACGCGTTCGAACGCTTAAAATGTACGATGATTTCGGCCTTGCTTTCCTTCATGGCCTTGCCGCTTTCAAGGTAGAAGGGAACCCCCTTCCAGCGCTGATTGTTGATGAACGCTTTGATTTTGAAGTAGGTTTCCGTTTTGGAATTCTTGGCCACGGAAGGTTCTTCGCGATAGCCTTCATACTGTCCCCTCACGGTAGAACTCTGGACGTCTTTGTCTTTGATCGGCATGAGCGCGTTGAGTACCTTGGTCCTCGCGGGACGTACCGTCTGAGCATCGGTGCTCAGCGGGTTTTCCATGGCAATAAGCGCCAGCATGCGCAGTATATGATTCTGCCCGACGTCGCGGAGAGCTTCCCACGTTATCGTAAAAAGCTCCTCTTCCTTCAACGTCGAGCTTTTCGTAAATCTTGATTTCAACTTTTTCAATGTAATCACGGTTCCAGATCGGTTCAAAAAGCAAGTTGGAGAACCTGAACATCATGATGTTCTGCAGTGTTTCCTTTGCCAGATAATGGTCAATGCGGAAAATCTGTTCTTCGCGAAAAAGTTTCCCGAGCATATGGTCGAGTTTTTTTGCCGATGCATCGTCATGTCCGAAAGGTTTTTCAATGAGGATTCTTGTCCAGCCTTCACCATCACTGCAGGCGATGGTCAGACCATAATACGAGAGGTTCTTGAGAATGGTCTGGTAGAGATCCGGCGGAACGGCCAGGTAAAAAAGTTTGTTGGAGCAGCGCTTGAAACCTTTGGTGTCCATGGCAACGAGTTTCTTCTTGAGGCTCTTATAGCTTTGGGGATCGTCAAAATATCCTTCGTGGTAGGAAATGGTTTTGAGGAACTTCCTGAACTCGGGGCCTTTGAGGACCGGCAACTTGCGGCGTTTTTGTTCCTGTGTAATGAAATCACGGTATCCTTCGTCGGACATCGAACGCCTTGAAAAAGCTATGATGCGGAAATTTTTCGGGAGCATCCCTTTTTTATAGAGGTGGAAAAAAGACGGGATGAGTTTGCGGATGGACAAATCACCGGTCGCTCCGAAAATGACGACTACCGTCGGCTTGGATGCGGCATACTCTTTTTTTATTTTTTTAATATCCATTGAAAATCTGGTGAAGATACCCGAAGTGCAATACAATTTCCGTGAATTCGTTATATATATACGATTGTTTGCCGCAAGTTACAAGACCCATTTACTACTACTTTCTTGAAGAAATTTTCTTTCACCCAAGAGTTCAAAGCTTTCCTCAAAAAACACCGCATCGCTTCGATTTTTCTGCTGGCTTTCACCGCGCTGGTGATTTTCGGCATCAGTTTTTATCTCTACATCGCCTATTTTTTACCGCTTCCCGATGCGCTTATGCAGGACCAGCCCCAGGGCTCCATCAAGATTCTCGACCGCAAAGGACAACTTCTCTATGAAGTGATCCAGCCTACGGGCGGCAAAAAAACTTTCACGGAACTCACTCAAATTCCCAAAAATTTCGTCAACGCAACCCTGGCCTCTGAAGACATCAATTATTATCAGCATGGCGGCGTCGATCTTGTAGCCATCGGCAGAGCGGTCTTTTTCAACGTCAGCGAAGGGAGGATTGTGAGCGGCGCGAGCACGATTACCCAGCAGCTCGTCCGCAATCTGCTTGGTTACACCACGGAGCGCGGGTATTCCGAAAAGATCATGGAGGCCATCTATGCCATTCGTCTTTCGAACGTCTACTCCAAAGACCAGATTCTCGAACTGTACCTGAACACCATTTATTACGGCAATCTCGCCTACGGTGCGGAATCAGCGGCGCAGGATTATTTCGGGAAACACGTTTATGATCTGGATCTGGCCGAGTCGTCGTTGTTGGCCGGACTCCCCCAGGCACCTTCCTACTACAATCCTTTCCTTTATATGGACCGTGCAAAAAAACGCCAGCAGTACGTGCTTGATCAAATGGTCAAATACGGATTCATCGACGATGCCACGTCAAAAGCCGCCGCCGCCGAGCCTTTGAAACTCCGCCAGAATATTTTTGAAATGAAGGCTCCTCACTTCGTACGGTACGTTCTCAACCAGCTCGGTGATGTCGTCGGCAACAAAAAACTTGAAGAAGGAGGATTCAGCGTGTACACGACGCTTGATGAAGACCTTCAGCTGCAAGCCGAACAGATCGTGGCGCAGCAGGTAAAAAGTCTGGGCGACAAACATGTCACCGACGGCGCGTTGCTTTCACTTGATCCGAAAACCGGAAAAATCCTGGCATGGGTCGGCAGCGAAAATTATTATAACGACGACATCGACGGCCAGGTCGACATGATCACGGCTCTGCGACAACCCGGTTCCTCCATCAAACCACTGATGTATCTGCTCGCTTTGGAAAAAGGATATACGCCGGCAACGGTCCTTGCCGATGTTCCGGTTGAGTTTCAGACCGACACAGGGCCTTATGCTCCAAAAAATTACGACCTGGATTTCCACGGCCCGGTGCGCCTGCGCGAGGCGCTGGCAAGTTCGTTCAACGTTCCCGCGGTCCAGACGCTCAACACGTTGGGGGTTGAAGTTTTCATGGCTTTTCTGGATAAACTCGGCATCCAGACGCTTGACCAGAATCCGAACTTTTACGGTCTCGCTCTCACGCTTGGAGGAGGCGAAGTGCGTATGTACGACATGGCGCGGGCGTTCAACGTCATCGCGAACTACGGCGATTATTTTGATTTGAGCACGATTGAAAAAATCACCGACGCCGCCGGGACGAATCTTTATACGTGGAAGCAATCCTCGCCTTCCTACGTTCTCGGGCAGGACGGAAGACAGCACGCGTACCAGATCATCGACATTCTCAAAGACCCGAATGCCAGACTGAAAGGTTTCGGTGAGGGAAGCGTCCTGGAAATTTCCCACGAAGCCGCGGTGAAGACCGGGACCACACGCAACTTCCGCGACAACTGGACGATCGGTTTTACTCCGCAGCTTCTCACCGCGGTGTGGGTCGGCAATGCCGATGCTTCGGCCATGCAGGATATCAGCGGCGTGGACGGCGCGGGGCCGATCTGGCACGATTTCATGGAAGCCGCGCTGCAGTTTGCGCCCCAGGTAAAATTCAACGTGCCCCCGCGCCTCCATCAGGCGGAGGTCTGTGCGATCTCAGGAAAACTTCCGACGGACCTTTGTCCCGACCGGATCTTCGAGTGGTTTGTAAAAGGTCAGGAACCAAAGGAACCGGACGATTATTATCAAAGTTACTGGGTTTTACGCTCGAACGGGCACCTCATCCGTCCGGAGTGCGTGGACAGCTATCCCGAGGCTGCCCGACTTCAAAAAACCTTTATCACCTACCCAGCCGCCTTCCAAAGCTGGGCACAGCAAAAAGGCCTTTCCTTACCGCCTTTTGAGCCCTGTGCGTTATCAAAAACATCGGGTTCGGGATATACGGACGCCTACTCCACGCAGGAAAAATCGCTTATTACCGTAGACAGTCCGTCTCATCAGGACCAATTCCAGGTTGACCATGAGCTTCCGGCGGATACTCAGAAAATACCGTTCCGGGTCACCGCTTCTTCGGATGTCGACGAGATAACTTTTTTGCTGGACGGCAAAGAACTTGCGACGGTGGGGCAACCTTTCAACTATTTGTGGATTCCCGAGAAAGGGAAACATACCCTTCAAGCCGTTTCACATATTTACAACGGTTCGACGCAGGAAAGTACTCCGGTAACTTTTGACGTTGAATAAATTGTTGTAATACTTTTTCTGGAGAAATTGTTCTTAAGAGCGGCAAGATTCCGGGAGCCGTGATGACGATGAACTTTTATTGTCTTTTCCTGTCATCACCACTACAATTCTCTTTAGCGTTCCGCCCCAAGAACCATGGATCTCCAAGATCAGCAAAAACTCGTTGCCGAAGCCCAGCAAAGTCCCGATGGATTCGGCAGGCTCTATGATTATTTCTTCCCGAAAGTCTACGCTTTTGTCGCCTCCAAAGTCGGCGACCGTGATGATGCCGAAGACCTCACCAGCGAAATTTTCATGAAGGTTCTCGAAAACATTCACGCTTATGAATGGAGAGGCATTCCCTTCGGAGGCTGGCTGTTCAAAATCGCACGGAACGTGCTGAACACTTACTATTCCCAGCACGCAAAGACAACGACCAAAGATATTGATGATGTGTACGGGCTCGCCGAAGACGAAGAAAAAACTTCGCCTCATAAAAAAGCCGCTCAAAACGAACTCTCAGAAAAGGTAAAAAAAGTCATGCGCGAACTTCCGGAAAGAGAAGTGATGGTTGTCCAACTCAAATTTTTCTCTCAACTCAACAACCGGGAAATTATGCACGTTACCGGACTTTCCGAAAGCAACGTCGCGATTATTCTTTTCCGAACCCTGAGAAAAATAAAACCAGAACTTTCTTACTTTGCTTAATCAACGGCCAATGTTCTTCAAAAGAAAAAAAATCAGGCAATTGAACCAGATGCTCGACTCGGCCAAAAAACCACGCGACCTGGAAGAAGTGACCCGTGCCATTGAGGACACGGCGCCGGCTGCCGCTCGACCGGCATTCCAGAAACAACTTCGTCAACAATTACTCCATAAATACCACCCCATGGCCGCCGCCCATAAAGAAAAGAAAACAAAGGTTCACTCCTCCAATTCCGCACCGATGCGGGGAAAAGGCTGGGCTTTGGCCCTTGCCGTCCTGGTTATCCTCGTCGTTTCGGGCGTTGCCAGTTATCCGTTGATTCCGGCGCCGGAGGTCCAGGGCTATTCGCTCAAAGACACGGTCCGCAATATTTCCTACAATGCTCCGATCAAGGTCGTGTTCAGCCAGCCGATGGACCACAGTTCTGTCGAACAGGCTTTCAAGATCGACCCGAATATCGAAGGAACTTTTTCCTGGGAGAACAACAGCCTGCTCTTCATGCCCAAAGAACCTTTCAAACTCGGCGACAGTTTCAAGGTTTCCGTGAACCAGTCGGCTCGCAGCATTTTCCAGAAACAGCTTCCAGGCGATTACGAAGAGAATTTCGTTATCGTCGCGGCACCTCAGGTTACGCTGTTCTCCCCGGCGCCTGATTCCGAGGACGTTCCCGTGGACGCCAAACTGACGGTGCATTTTGACCGTCCGATGATCCCGTTGACGAGCCTTGATCAGGCCAATGAAAAAGCCATCAACATCAACGTCGATCCTCCGATCCAGGGCAAAGCCAAATGGCTCGGAACTTCTTCGATGTCTTTCATTCCGGACAAACTTGCCTACGCCACCCATTATACCGTGACGATTCCAGCTGGAACCTTGTCCGACGAGGGAGGATCCACCGACAAAGATTTTGTCTACAGTTTTGATACCCTGAAACCCGCATTTGAAACTTCCGTTCCGGCCGACCTGGATCCTTTCAACGGACCGAAGACGACAATTGAGCTGACCTTCAACCAGATCATGAATCTGGAGAAAGCCGGCGATTATATCAAGATTTACCAGTATGCCGGGAGCGACAAGGACTTCGCCAAAAAAATCCAATGGAACGGGAATGTGTATGGGGCTCCATCCAAAAACGCCAAACTGTTGTTGACGGATACCGTCGTTGAACAGACCGACAAAGCGCAGTGGAAAGAAATCGGGAAAACCCTTCACTATTATACGGCCGATGAATACAGACAGGATTATCTGAAGGACCAGCCCCAGGATGAGTCCAGTCAGACGCAGCAAATAGATGTTCCCGCGTCCGATGAACTGCAAAAAACTCTGGTGCTCGCGCCTTCTCAGCCGCTTGCCGAAGACAGTGTTTTCCTTGTCCAGATTCTCAAAGATTTTCCTGGAGCGGAAGGGACGTTCGGTTTGCCGGATGACCAGTCAATGATCATCAAGACGGTGGGGGCCCTGGATGTTGTTTCGACCTCCCCGGAGAACAACGCAAAAGATGTCCGCGATTCCGTGGTGAGCGTGACCTTCAACCAGCCCATGGACGAAGCCAGCCTTCAAGACAAAGTGATGATCGAACCGAAGGCGATGGACGACAACAATCAGGAACAGAAACCCGAAGTTACGGTTTCCGGCGACGGTCTTGAAATGGACATCCATTATCCTTTCCTGCCTTCAACCAGCTATACCTTGACGGTCAAGCAGGGAGGAAAAAGTCTCTACGGAAAAAACTATGACAAGGATATCGTTGTCGCTTTCAAAACCGCCCAGCTCGATCCATCGTTCAGTCTGGTGAGCTCCCCGGACATCAGTGTGCTCGACGCCACGAAACCTCGTGTTTATTACGTAAAATCCACCAACGTCGATTTGCTCCATCTTGAGTTCAAAAAACTTTCCGACGACGAGTTCAATAATTTCTACTCCAAAGGGTACGTGGATAACAACTATCGTCCGGACAGCGGATATACGTCTTTTGACGTGACACCGCAACGGGACTTCAACAAGAAGGTCGTCACGAAGCTCGATCTGGATAAAGCTCTTGGAACCGCCTTAACTCCGGGCTACTACTATTTTGAAATGACGAGCCCGCAGGTGTTCAACACCGACTACAACGGCAATCGGCACCCTCAGGTTAATAAGCAGGTTTTCGTGCTGACGAGCAATGCTCTCGCCACGAAACTCAGCCGGAACCAGCTGCTGGTATGGGCGACTTCGATGAAAGAAGGTGCTCCCGTGGAGGGGATGAACATCCAAGCAAAAAATACATCCGACGGAACGGTTTACAACGGCACGACGGATAAAGATGGTCTTGTGACGTTCCAACTTCCACAAAAAGACAATAATGACTACACGGGTGAATATATGGTGACCGGGCGCGTCGGAGATGACGTGACGCTGACGCACTCGACCTGGTCGGAAGGCGTGAGCCCGTGGAACTTCAACATTGATTACAGTTCCTACGCCGAAAAGTATTTCGTCTACATGTATACCGACCGTCCGATTTACCGCCCTGGAGACGCGATCGAGTTCAAAGGACTTGTGCGCATCAACGATGATCTTCATTATTCGCTTCCCGACCGCAGCAAGATTCACGTCTCCGTTCATGATGCCGACGACCAAGAGGTGTTCAGCAGGGATATCGACATCAACAAAAACGGAACGTTCAATGGAGAACTTCAGTTGGGGGATCAGGCTTCGACCGGCTACTACCAGATTACCGCGTCGCTTGCGGCGGCCGGCGAACCAACATATTCGCATTCTTTTTATCAGAGTTTCCAGGTCGCAGCGTACAGGAAACCCGATTATAAAATGACTGTCACGCCGGACAAGGATTCCTACGTGAACGGTGAAACGGCAAAGGTGAACGTCAACGGACAGTATTTCTTTGGCGCGCCGCTCGCGAACGCTCCAGTCGAGTGGACCGTGAAGAGCCAGGATTATTATTTCTTCCTCCCGGCCGACAGCAAGAGCCCGTATGCGTCGCAATGGTTCAGTTTCAGCGATGAAGGGTACTTGTGTTTCTGGGGATGCCAGGGTCAAACCGAAGTCATCAGCCAGGGTAAGGGGACCCTTGATGCCAACGGTGATTTTACGGTCAACCTTCCGCTCGACATCAAGGACAAAAAAGTCAGTCAGTTCTATACGCTTGAAGCCACAGCTTACGATTTGAACCATCAGAGCGTATCCAACCGTTCGACTTTCGCGGTCCATCAGGGGGAATACTATGCCGGCATCATGAGCCAGGATTACGTTTCTTCAAAGGGCAAGGAGGCGAGCTTCGACGTCATCACCATCGATAAAGACGGCAACCCGGTTGCCGGAAAAACCGTGGACGTTTCGCTCTACAAACGTGACTGGAACACCATCAAGAAGAAGCAGGTCGACAGCGATTTCTACTATGACAACAACTACACCGACGTTCTCAAGGAAAAGAAGACGGTGACGACCGACAGCAAAGGGCATGCCACCGTGAGCTTCACTCCGAACGAAGGCGGCGATTATAAAGTGGGGACGGAATCGACCGACAGCCGGGGCAACAAGATCACATCGGCAACGGAGATCTACGTGACGTCTTCGGACTTCGTGAACTGGGGACAGGAAAACAACGACCGCATTGAACTGGTTCCAGACAAGCAGGAATATACGGTCGGCGATACCGCACACATATTGGTGAAGTCGCCGTACCAGAACGTCTATGCGCTGGTAACGTATGAACGCGCTGATGTGGTCTCCAAGAAGGTGATAAAGATCACTTCGAATTCCCAGACCATTGACGTGCCGATTACCGAGGACGCGCTTCCCAACGAGTTCGTTTCGGTACTGTTGGTCAAAGGCAACAATACTTCCGCCGGACTGCAGGATCCCGGGACTGAAGTCGACGAACGCGACGTCGCCGCATTCAAACTCGGATATACAACATTGCAAATCAATACATCAACCCGCAAGCTCGGCATCGAGGTAACAAGCGACCAGCAAAAATATCATCCCGGTGACAATGTGGATTTGAAGGTTCGTACGGTCGACGCTTCGGGCAAGCCCGTGAAAGCCGAGGTTTCGATCAGCGTGGTGGACGAGAGCGTTCTTTCGTTGACCGACAACGTCACCGCGGATCTCCTCACCGAGTTTTACCGCAAGCGTTACCTTGGCGTCGAGACTTCAGAAACCTTGACCAAAGCGTTGTCGCGTTTGAACGTCCAGGTGGAATCGGGTCTCAAGGGAGGAGGAGGAGGAACGCCGGCAAAACGCGGAACGTTCAAAGATACCGCATACTGGGAAGCCGACGTGAATACCGACGCCAACGGTATGGGTGAAGTGAAGTTCAAGCTTCCGGATAATCTGACGACCTGGCAGGTGCTGGCCATCGGCATCACCAACGATACGCTCGTGGGAAGCCAGCGCATGGATTTCGTTGTCACGAAAGACGTCCTGGCGCGTCCGGTGCTTCCAAGGTTCCTGATCGTGAACGACAGCATGACGGTCGGAACCGTGGTCCATAACTATCTTGACCATGGCGTTGACCTGGATGTAGGGCTTCAGGCGAGCGGTGTCACGATCAGCGGCAGCGACAAACAGCGCATCCATCTTGATCCCGGGAAAGAGCAACTCGTGAATTTTAACGTCACGGTCCAGGACCAGCAGGAGGCCGACCTGACGTTCTCGGCCATTGATGCTTCCGACAGTTCGGTCGGCGATGTCGTGGAGAACAAACTGCCGATCCATCCTTTCAGTTTCCCTGAAGTCGTGGCCACATCCGCCGAAGTTACCGACAATAGCCAACACGTGGAAACCGTGTGGCTGCCGACGGGAATCGATCCGAAGTTCGGCAAACTGACGATTTCGGCGGCTTCGACTTTGGCCGGTACTTTTGCCGACGGCATCCAGTATCTTGTCCAGTTCCCTTACGGCTGCGCCGAACAGACCGCGTCTTCTTTGCTTCCGAACCTCGCCGTGAAAGAGCTCTCCAAACTTCCGGGACTTGGCGTCGAAAAACTGATCGATGAAAAACAACTCCAGAGGAACGTTGAGACCGGCCTGCAGGCTTTATACACATACCAACAAAGCAACGGAGGATGGGGCCTCTGGGAAAATTCCGAACCGACGCCGTATCTGAGCTCTTATGTGCTTTATACTTTGTACGAAGCGCAAAAGGCAGGGTATAGCGTCGACCAGAACGTCATAAAACGCGGCACCGACTACGTGAAGAACTCGATCAAGAACCTTCCGCTTTCCAAGGCAAACCGTTCCAATGCCGACAACCGGTCGTTTGCTTTATTCGTCCTCGCCGAGATGCAGCAGGGAGACCTTGGCCTCAGCAACAATCTTTATGACTTCAAGGACAACCTCAACCTTTTCGGCAAAGCGTACCTGGTCATGACCTTCGACGACCTTATCAAGCAGCAGTCATTGAGCGGAAGCGTCAAAGACGACGCCGGGAAAAAAATGGATATGTTGAAAGGCGAGATCCTCAACGTGGCCAAAGAGACTCCGCGAGGTGTTCACTTCGAAGAAACGACCCCTGAATACACCATGTTCGACACCAACGCCCGCACGACAGCGCTTGTGCTTCAGATGCTTTCGCGCGTGGACAGTTCCAACGTGATGATTCCGAAAATTTTGAGGAACATGCTCATGGAAAAGAAGGACGGACATTATTCCACGACGCAGGAAACCGCCGTCAGTCTGCTGGCGCTCGCCGATTACCTCAAAGCCAGCAAAGAGCTCGAGCCGAATTATAACGGAGTCATCACGCTCAACAGCGTGGAAAAACTGAATAAGTCTTTCACGCAAAACAACCTGACTGACGTCCAGACCGTCGACATTCCTTTGACCGATCTGCTCCCGAACAATCAGGATAACGAGATAACGGCTTCCCGCAGCGGAACCGGCAAGATGTACTTTGATATGAACCTTCAGTACTTCCTGCCGACCGATCAGATCCAGGCTCGCGACGAAGGCATTTTCGTGAACCAGGAATATTTCTCCCTGAACGACAAAAAGATGGAGAATCCGGTCACGACGGTGAACGTCGGCGACAACCTCATGGGAAAAATGACCGTGATCGTTCCAGAGGACCGTTACTACGTGATGGTGGAAGATTATCTTCCGGCCGGGCTTGAAGGCGTAGACTTCAACCTGCAGACTTCTCAACAATCGCTCCAGGATACGCTGGATTCAAGCGGCGACCAGGCTCCGTGCATGAACTGGGATTGCTGGGAAGAGATGTGGAGATTCAACCATTCCGAGGTCCGGGACGACCGTATGATGTTCTTCGCCGACTACCTTCCCAAAGGCGTCTATGAACTCAAGTATGTCGTCAGGGCCACCACCGCCGGCACGTTCCATGACCTTCCGGCCCTTGCCCAAGAAACCTACTTCCCCGAGGTATTCGGCCGATCCAGCGGCAGGACATTTACGGTACTTCCATAGGACTTTTAAGGATTTTCAAAAGAACCCGGTCTTTCCACCGGGTTCTTTTTTTTATGGTATAATCTCAACTGCATTTTGTCATCCGAGACATGAAAAAAAAGAATAAAGAAAAATCTCTACGCAAAGAAATCCTGCGGAAACTTTTTCATCTGATGGAGGTGCCTGTTCTTATCGGTTACACCATCATCAGGCATTATTTCAATGAACGTCTCGCCACGCTCATCATCACCGTGCTTTTTCTCCTGCTGCTTGAAATCGAGTACATCCGTCTGGAATACCACCCAAAGATCCCGGAAATGTTTGACGTCCTCCGCCATAAAGAACAAAACAACATTACCGGAACGATTTTTTTCATCGCCGCCACGATCATCGTGTTTGCGGCCTTTGATTATCCTATCGCGGTGACGGCTCTTCTGCTGACGGTGTTCGGAGATCTCGCGGCGGCGCTGGTCGGCATCAAGTTCGGAACGATCTTTCTTCACAAGGATAAAACCCTTCAGGGACTCTTGGCCGGCTTTACGATGAACTGCGTCATCGGGTATCTTTTTCTTCCCGACTACCCGCTCATTTTTATTCCAATGGCGGTGGTGGCGAGCGTCGTGGAACTGCTTACCGGCAAACTTGACGATAACCTGACCGTCCCTCTTTTTTCAGCATTCACGGGCCAGATTATGGCATACCTCACCAACGCTCCCCTCACGACTTTCCCGGGACACGCCGTGGGATCGATCCTGAATTTCTTTGTCAATTTCCATTGATTTGTCATCCGGAGAGTTCTTGCTATACTGAGCGCGAACTGCTTCTTATTTTTCGCTTATGTTGAAAATATCTGCACACACTTCTGTTCGGAAACGGAAGGTCGTTTCGGGTACACGGAAAAACATCAGGCCTCATACACGCCAAGAGTCCACATCCAAGAACTCCGCCGATTTGAGAACCATGCTGGCATTCGAAGAAGGCAGGAAAGAGATGAAGGATCTGCTCGGAGGAAAAGGGGCGAACCTCGCGGAAATGAGCCGATTAAAACTTCCAGTACCTCCGGGTTTTACCATTACCACCGACGTCTGCAGGTTTTATCTTGCCAAAGCCAAATACCCAAAAACTTTTGAAAACGACCTCAAAAAACAGATGGTGATGCTCGAGAAGAAAATCGGCAAAACATTCGGCGATGCCGAAAATCCCCTCCTGGTGTCCGTGCGTTCCGGAGGCTCCGGTTTCAATGCCGGGGATGATGGATACGATTTTGAACCTGGGACTGAACGATCAAACCGTCCGGGGCTCATTGCAAAGACTGGCAACGAAAGGTTCTGTTACGATTCTTACCGGCGTTTTATCAACATGTTCGGCAACGTGGTTCTGGGAATCAGTCACGAGGCTTTTGAACATGAACTTGATGAGATCAAACATCATCGGGGCGCGACCGTGGACACGGAACTCACCACGGAGGACCTGCAGCTCGCGGTGAAAAAATTCAAGGCCGTGGTCAAGAAAGAGGCCGGTCGCGCCTTCCCTGAAGATCCGCAAGAGCAGCTGAAGCTCGCCATCGACGCGGTTTTTGACTCCTGGAACAATGATCGCGCCATCACCTATCGCCGCATCCACAACATCCGTGCCGATATCGGTACGGCGGTGAACGTCCAGGCCATGGTGTTCGGCAATATGGGCAATACTTCCGGTACCGGCGTGGCGTTCACGCGCAATCCGGCCACCGGAGAAAAACGCTTTTACGGTGAGTTCATGATCAACGCCCAGGGAGAAGACGTGGTGGCCGGGATACGGACACCCCAGACACTCGATGAGATGAAAGACGTTCTTCCGGATGTCTTCAACGAACTCATCAGGGTCCGTGAAACTCTGGAAAAACATTATCGCGACATGCAAGACATCGAGTTCACGATCCAGGAAGGAAAACTCTTCATGCTGCAAACACGCAACGGCAAGCGCGCGGCAAGGGCCGCGGCAAAAATCGCCGTGGACATGGTCAACGAAAAATTTATCACCAAAAAAGAGGCGCTGCTTCGTATTGACGCTTCCGCGTTGAATCAGCTTCTGCATCCCGACCTTGATCCCGCGGCCGCGAAAAACGTCATCGCCAAAGGGCTTGCCGCTTCGCCAGGTGCGGCGGTGGGCAAGGTGGTTTTCAGCGCCGACGATGCCAACGAATGGGTCACCAACCGCAAAGAAAAAGTCATTCTTGTCCGCAAGGAGACCAGTCCCGAAGATATTCACGGGATGCATCTTGCCGAAGGTATTTTAACTTCCACAGGAGGAGCGACTTCCCACGCCGCCGTGGTCTGCCGCGGCATGGGCAAATGCTGCGTAGCAGGATGTTCCGATATTATCGTGGACTCCAAAAATAAAAGGTTCATTGCCGGGCATACGGTGGTCTACGAAGGCGATACCATCACGCTTAACGGAACCACCGGCGAAGTGATGCTCGGTGCCGTTCCGATGATCAAAGCCGGCGTCAGTGAAGATTTTGAAAAGATCCTTTCCTGGGCTGACGAGCACAGAACACTTGAAGTCCGCACCAACGCCGACACTCCGCATGACGCGCAGGTGGCCAGAAAATTCGGCGCGGAAGGTATCGGCCTTTGCCGCACCGAACACATGTTCTTCGACGAAGCCCGCATCAAAGTCGTCCGTGAAATGATTCTTGCCAAAGATCTGGAAGGCCGCCAGAAAGCTCTGGCGAAACTGCTCCCCATGCAGAAGGAAGATTTTGTGGGAATTTTTGAAGCCATGGACGGGTTACCCGTTACCATCAGGTTGCTTGATCCGCCTCTTCACGAATTTTTACCGCAAAAGGAATCGCAACTGGAAGAGCTGGCTCAGGAAACCGGCATGGATTTTGAGGAGCTCAAACGGTTCAAGGACAGTCTCCACGAAGTGAATCCGATGCTCGGACACCGCGGCTGCCGTCTGGGCATCACCTATCCCGAAATTTACGAAATGCAGGTTCAGGCCATTCTGGAGGCGGGTATTCACGCCAGCCGCGCAGGTGTGAAAGTTCTTCCTGAAATCGAAGTTCCCCTGGTGGGGCACGTGGAAGAACTCCGCAGCGTGCGAAAAATGATTGAAGAGATGTCGTCACGCTACGCCAAAGATATTTCTTTCAAATACAAGATCGGCACGATGATCGAACTTCCCCGTGCATGCCTTACCGCCGATGAACTGGCTCCTGAAGCCGACTTTTTCTCTTTCGGCACCAACGACCTCACTCAGACGACTTTCGGATTGTCCCGAGACGATTCCGGAAAATTCATGAACGAATACGTTGACCGCAGCATCTGGGAACGCGACCCGGCCGCCGGGATCGACGAAAAAGGCGTCGGAAAACTCATGAAGATCTGCATTGAACTTTCGCGTTCCGTAAAGCCGAAAATGGAGATCGGCATCTGCGGCGAACAGGGCGGTGATCCTGAGTCCGTTAAATTCTGCCACAAGATCGGATTGAATTACGTCAGCTGTTCGCCGTACCGCGTGCCCATCGCGCGTGTGGCGGCCGCACAGGCGGCGCTGATGGAGGAGGCGGCTTAGCTCAGGACTTTCTTACTTCTTGTGCCGTATTGTGCGGTCAATGCTTCAACAAGGGACCGTTCGTTTTCCGCAATAACAGGTTTGGCAAACTGTTCAAACTGTTCGAGTGTCGCGGGATCGTTTGCTATCCATATTGCTATCTCGACCACCCTTGCGGAAGGAGGCATAGCGCCTGACATGAAAAGCACTTTTTCCCTTTCCGTAGGCCCAAGGATTCCCTCAGGCAATTTCGCTTCCGCTTTTTTAACGATGTTCATGAGGGCCGTGGGGGCATGGGTAAAATTCTCAGCCAGGAACATCCACAGCTGCATATCCGGTTCCTGCAAATTTTTCAGAATGTCGGCAGCGGCTTCCGTGGTGAGGGATTCAAAACCGGGACTTAATTCATCAATCTTTTTTTCAGACATGTTCTTTGGGTTATTCGCCAAATTGTTCGCCCCAGCGGAGTTTGTCACGGAGCATCTTGTAGTAATTGCCTCCCTTGAGCCTGACCAAATGAAAATAGCGGCTGGACTTGCGGATTTTCACTTCGTCTCCATATTCCAGTTTGATGGTTTCCTGGCCGTCGAGGGTCAGTCCCACGTTTTCTCCTTCGTGGCGACGGCGAGTATGTAAAGCGATTTTGAGCTGTCGGTCATTGGGGATGACGATGGGACGGATGGAAAGCGTGGCAGGACAGATCGGCGTAAGAATGATTGCCGGGAGCGAAGGGTGGACAATCGGTCCGCCGGCGGAAAGCGAATGTCCGGTCGAGCCGGTCGGAGAACTGATGATAAGGCCGTCGGCATGGAAGGTGATGACCTTGCGCTGGTTGATGGAGACGTCCAGCTCGATAAGTCTTGCAAACGATCCCTGGTTAATGACGGCGTCGTTCAAAGCCAGGAAAGTGTTGAATTTCTGCCCCTGGCGGTAGATGGTCACACGGAGGATGGATCGTTTGTCGATGACGTAGCGGTTGTGCAGGACTTCGATGAGATCATGCTCGATGTTCTGGGGTTTTGATTCGGTCAAAATTCCCAGATTCCCGAAATTGAAACCCATGACGAGGGTCGTCTTTTTGCCCATGCGGCGGGCCGTTTTGAGGAGCGTTCCATCTCCTCCCATAACGACGACGAGGTCGCATTTCTGCAGCAGCACAGTTTTCTTGAACCCTTCGCTTCGATCAAAAAGCGGCGCCGTATTGGTGTCGTAAAAAATTTTTTTGTCGTGTTTTTTGAGTACCCGGATGACCTCTTTGATGTATCCCAGATGTTCTTTATTGTTCCTCTTGGTAATGATACCTACCGTCGTAATCTTTTTCTTGATGGGATCGACGAGCGTCATGGTGAGTTGAAAAGGTTACTGGAAACAGTATAGAAGTTTCGTCGCAAATTGCCAATTTTTAAACCTTTCTGCCTGACTTTTTGCCCTTCTTTCTGCGGAGAACGAGCAGTATTGCTCCCGCGCCGATCAGTAACGCTCCGCCAGGCTGCTGTTCACTGTCACTCTGATGTGAAGAAGCAATGTAACAGCCGATGGTTTCGGGATGGTCGATATCAAGAGGGATTTTCAAAGGAGTGTCTCCTTTTTGAAGCGTGAACTGTTCCTGTCTGCCTTCCTGGGTAATCAACGACTGGCCTTCGACGGGAACGACCGACACGTAGTGCATCTTTTTCCCGGTCGTTGCGTCGATTTCGGGAGCAAGATACTGGACGAGGACTTTCCCGTTCGTCACGATGTGAAGAGACGCTTCACCAAGCATGACTGTTTCGGTTTGAGAGTTGGCGGCGTCCTTCACCATTTCGACGCAAAGCTTTCCTTCCTTCATGTAAATCTTATTCTGATCATTGGGTGATCCGTAGACTTCTCCACGGATCTTCATAGCAGCCTCGGGAGCCCATGGTTGGGTCAAAAAGCAATCCCGGGGAATTCCCTGGCTGTCGAGAAGCGTGTGGCCGATAATGTGTGTGGTGCCGTCGGCATCTGCGACAAATTCACAGGGGTTGCCGTTGGATTGAGGAATCTTGTCTTTGGACAGATCCTGATCAAAGGATTCCGGCCCGCATAAATCCTCCACGAGAGGAACACCTCCGTCGGTATCCAGAGCGTCGGTTGCGCCACCTTCCCCTGGGCCAGCCGGTGCCGGGCCGCCCATCGGATCGGGTTCGTCCGAATCGCGGTTTTTCCTGGCTTCTTCTTTTTTGTCTTTTTTCACCATGACCGGCGGAACACGCGGAGTTTTCGGTCCCTGCTTGTTCTCGTCAGATTCAGGCATTCTTTTGACTGCCGGGGGTGTCGTCGCGACGATAGCCGCCGTGGCAACGGCGGTCGCGATCATGAGCGGACGGCTGCTGGATCTTCCAGGTGCTCTGCTTTTTCGATCTTCCACCTCCGTGGCGGGAGGGGTTTCGTCGACATGATCTTCCAGCTGTGGGAGACCGTTTTCAGGTCGTTCGTTTGGCATGATTTGAACACAAAAGTTACGGTGGGATATTATAATGATTTTAGCTTGAAATGCAATGCGAAAAGTGTTAGTCTGCGGGTGGACATAACTGTATGTTTATGGCCGATCTTGGCAACCACAATGAGTTCATTCATGACGCTGCTCTCGAGCAGGCGGATTTCCGTGTGCCTGAAGCAACGCTTCATCCCGACAAAAAAATCGTCGGAAAACTGAGGAATTCGGTTGCCCGCGCGTTACTGGTCGCTGCACCGATGATCGCATCGTGCGGCGGGCAGGTTGATACCGTGGACTCTTTCCAGGGTGTCGGTGGAGCGCAGGCCGGCCAGACGACTGAAAATATGAATTTGCGTGACCATGAAGTGGTCGTTGACTGCAACCAGGGCGGTACATGGAGATTTCAGGGCAACTATCCCGAAGATTTCAGCGTGGTGGTCAGCGTTGACGGCAAAGAGATTGCCACCAAAGAGGTTGTTGTTGACCATTCGATTGATCCTTCAACCCTCAAGCAATTTTCCGTGGAAGGCCCGGTAGGAAACGTGCAGGCAAAAAACGTTCAGGTCCAGACTTTTGACCTCGACGGCAACGTCATTCCCATTGAAAGTGACCCCCAGACGAAAGGCATGTACGGCAATCCTGATTGCCCCGTGGGTTTGGAGTAATTTATTTGGAAGTTTTTCTTGTGACACCGTTCCAGTCCGCTGGAGGCGGAAAATTTGAGTATATCTCGGAACGTTCAACATAAAGCTTTGTTGGTCCGTCGTCCGGATAAGCCTTGAGGATTTCTGTGAATTTTCCGTGGGCCTCTTTGAATTTTCGTGAGTGGAACAGAACCATGGCTTCATTATATTGCTGGAGGAGTTTCACGGCGTCCGCTGGCAATTCTCCTTTTGGAGCCAGCAGTTCGAACACCTTGATCGGTTCGGTTTTCCCAACAACGAGGATGGTGTCAAGTTCGCGGGTCTCAAACTGGTCTTTAATGATGCCATACGTACTCTGACTCATCATAATGTGCGTTTCGTACTCCTTGTTCTGGCTTTCCAGGCGCGCACCAAGATTCACCACGTCGCCGAGGGCCGTGTAGTCAAAACGTTCGGTCGATCCCATGTTCCCCACAATGGCTTCGCCCGAACTCAATCCGCAGCGGAAGTCAATTTCGGGCTTTGGTTCTCCGCCGGGAAGCGGCGGATCTTTTTTCCACTTTTCAAGAAGTTCGTTGAGCTTGAGGCGCATTTTGAGCGCCGCGCGAGCGGCGCGGACGGCATGATCCTGTTGCGACACCGGTGCGCCGAACAACGCCATGATTCCATCCCCTTCAAACTTGTCCACCGTCCCGCCTTCTTCCATGATGACCCGGGACATGGCTTCGAAATACTCGCTGAGGAGGGCCACCACGCTCTGCGGTTTTAATTTTTCTTCGATAGTGGTGGAATGGGCGATGTCCGTGAACATCACGGTGATGTTGCGGCTTTCCCCGCCGAGTTTGAGGCTTTCCGGGTGCTCGGAAATCTGTTTCACCAGCGCCGGATTCACGTACTTGCCGAAAGCTTTTTGCAGCTCGAGTTTTTCACGGAATTCCGTGACGTAGCGGTAGAGGTACACGGCGATAAAGGTCACGGCGACGACAAGGTAGGGATGCACGAGGTCGGGAATGATTCCGATGTTAAAAAGCGGTTTTGCTGTGAACGAATAGGCGACCGGCACCCCAAAAAGGTAGAGCAGCGACCAGCGGATTTTGGTGAACATGAAGGTGAAGGCCGCGGTAAAGGCCAGGATCAGGATGAGCAAAGCCTGTTCCGGAAAGCTGAAATTGCGGAGAAATTTTTGTTCGAGAATAGTCTGGAGCGCGTTGGCGTGGATTTCGATGCCGGTCATCTGATCTTTTTTGCTCATCGGAGTGAGCTGGAAATCCTTGAAATATGATGAAGTGGGACCTATGAGAACGATCTTGTCTTTGAAGAGTTTTTCGGGATCCGTTGAAGAGTAATTTTCATTATAAACGTCGACGAAAGGAATCGACGCGTAAGATTCCGTTCCCGGTTGCGTGGCATAGTTCACGTACATTTGTCCTTCCTGAAGCGGAATATTCACCGTGTTTCCGTTTTGTAGTTTGATCTGGTATTGGGTCGGAGACACCAAAGGAGTTGAAGGCTTATTTTGGGCGTTGAGTGCAATTCTGGCTATCGTTAAAGCAAAGCTTTCATAATAGGTTCCGTCGGGATTTACAAGAATCGGCAAAATTTTCCTGATGGCGTTATCCGCATCAGGGATAACCTTAGCCATACTGATTTTGATGTTTTCAAGTTGATTGAAAAGATCGAGTGGCAGTTCAAACGGAAAAATATTCGGATCCTGGATGTAGTACCCTCTTTGGTCGTAGCTGGTGGATGATCCCCAGTAAATAATGACTGGATTTTTGGTATTCTGGAGGGCTTCTTTGAACTGTTCATCTTTTTGTTGATCTTTGGCTGACTTGAAAAAGAAGTCGAACGCCACGACTTTCGGATTATATTTATCAATATTGTTGAGTACCTTAGCAAAATTATCGCGCTGCCAGTTCTCGTAGGAACCGAGGCCTGTGCTGTCGCTTAATGATTTATCGTCGATGGTCACAACTGTTATATCGCTGCTCGGAGACCTTTGGCTATACAGCAAGTCTCCCAACCGCAACTGCCATGCAGCGAGCACATTAGTATATGCGAGAATTAACGTTACGATTGCCGCAGTGGTTCCAAAAATGAGGGCAAACGCCTTTTTATTTTTGAGAAATTTCATACAACGCAAAAAGTGCTTTTATCCGTTTATTATAGCACTTTTCAGGGTTTTCTTCCAGTTCTTTTAAGCCTTTTTTCTGCTTTTTCGGCGGGTAATCACCGCACCAAGTCCGGCCGCCATTAACAGCAGAGCCATATTGTTTGCCGTATGATCCTGGACTTCCGTACAGGAACAGCCCGGGTCCTGCACTGGCGGAACGGTTTTGAATTTCTTGGGATCGTCAGCGACTTCTCCGGTGCTCAATTCACGATACATCGTTACACCAGCTGGAATAAGCCCTTTTTCACTTGAACCGGGAGCTGTGAAATCTACCGGATTGCAGTTATTCACTGTGGCATTTGTTGGTGTACAGTTTTGATCATAGGCGCGTTGTGCGCCTTCAACGGTTGTATAAGCAACAATGTCGAACTGTCCTTTCGCTTTGTTGGGGTTAAGAGAATCTGGGTAGGTAACTGTTGTGTGTGTTCCTTCAAAGCCAAGGGTTATACCACTTTCATTACTGATAATTTTATCGGCTTCTGTTGGCGGTTCACTGTCTTCATGGGCCAGGCCGATTGAGACCTCAGACATATTTGGCTCAGAAAAATTGAAACTGCCCTGACCCTCGGTAAAGTTGAAGGTTTTATTGCCGATCTGGACGGTTGCCGGTCCTTGCACCTGGGCATTGAGCTGGGTATCCGAACAGTCTTTGATCGTGATGTTTTCCGGATTATTGGTTACTTGGGCAAAGCAACCCGGAGCGCCACCGTCACCGCCGGCGCCACCGTCAGAGCCACCACCTCCGTCGGTTCCCGCGTCTCCACCTGCGCCATCCGTTCCTGCATCGGTAGTGCCTGTTTTCATCGTCGCCCATTTGATTGTGCCGTTGTCTCCATACCACAGGTCTCCGGAGCTATCTTTGAATAATGTTCCCTGGGTGTTCGCGTCATTCACTGTGGCGCTTCCTGAAATTGCATTCAGGTTCGTCACTCCGCCTGAACAGTTTGTTCCGTTCCAGCCTCCGTTATAGACCATTAAATCCAGACTCCCCAATGTTCCTGTTCGGTCTGAACCTACATAAAAATCGTTCGTGTCTACGAAAATTCCATAGGTATCTTTCGTCAAATCGCTGCAGCTTGTTAATTCGCTCCATGTCCATGTCCCGATCACCGCTGTGTGGATTCTCTTATTGCTGCTTGAGATATCCGAACTTGCATAAATGTTCGTTCCTCCACTGTCGCATGCCACATTGTTCACGTTCGCTCCATCGTCATTTAATGTCCCGGGCACTGCTGCTAAACCGCTCACCACTCCACCTGACCATGTTCCTTCGTACAACTTACTGGAGAGACCATCTCTTTCAGATACTACATAGGCTTTCCCTCCACACACTTTGAAATCAAATTCATTAAAACCTGAATTTGCTCCAGATACCGGGGTCAACGTTGGGCTGTTCCATGTCGCCCCTCCGTCCGATGAACCTATTTTTTTTATGTCCCCACTTTCAACTATGTACAACGTGATATTTGGTCCAGATCTTTCTACATAGGCTATGTTTGCATTTACACCCAAACTCGGTACCGTCGGGGAATTCCACCCGCTCGCTAACGCTTCACTCGTTTGTCCAAGACGTTCCTGTCCGTTGCCCGACTCGCAACCCTGGAGGGCTGGAGGCAATAATGCCCCAAACGTCACTCCTCCGGCCAACAATAAAGCATTGCGGATGGCTTTGCGTCCTGCAAACGGTTGTAAAATATTTTGACGATCAGATTTTTGGGTACGGGATACTTCTTTGTTCTCCGGGCTCCCGCTGAGTCGGTCTTTTGCCATAAGGGGAAAGGTAAAAGAAGTGGTGTCCATCTTGTTTAATCCTTTTTGCGGCGGCGCATTACAGACGCAAGGCCGAGCGCCAAGAGGATGAAACTCAAATTGTTGCGGGTTGAACCAACGTGATCGGAAACCGAGCATCCTCCGCCGTTATCCGTGTTACTTTGGACGGGGGGAAGGGTGTTGAATTTGCTTGGATCATCGGCAAGTTTGCCGGTGGCAAGTTCACGGTACATCGTGGTTCCGGCAGGAATCTCGCCTTTTTCAGATGAACTCTGAGCCGTGAAATCTACGGGAGTACAGTTCGCCACTGAGTTATTCTCCGGTTTGCAGGTGTTGTCATAGGCCCGCTGTGCGCCTTCAACGGTGGTATAGGCTACCACTGCAAAGTTTCCGCTGGCTTTGTCGGGATTGAGGTTGTCGGGATAGGTGACCGATGTTTTCGTCCCTTCGTACCCTAGCCATAGACCGTGCTGGTTATCGATAATTTTATCCGATTCAGAGGTAGGTTCACTCCCTTCGTAGGCGACTCCTGTTGAAAACTGAACAAAGTTTGGTTCAGCGAAACCAAATGTTCCGCTTCCTTCGGTGACTTTGAAAACCTTATTGCCAATGGCAATGGTCGTTGGAGCGCTCACATGTGCACTGACCGTTGTTGCGTTGCAGCTATCAATATTGAAATTTTCAGGATGATCAGTCGCTTTGGCAAAACAGTCGACGGGTTTTCCGGCGTCCATGCCGCCCGTGCCGGCATCTGAGCCACCCATTCCTGCGTCACTGCCTCCCATGCCTGCATCGCTTCCGCCTGCTCCCGCATCTGTTCCACCTTGGCCTCCAGCGTCTGAACCGCCGATACCTCCATCTGCGCCGCCTGTTCCGCTATCGGTACCGCCATCAGGCATACCTGTTTTCATCGTTGCCCATTTGATCGTGCCGTTGTCTCCATACCACAGGTCTCCGGAGCTATCTTTGAATAATGTTCCCTGGGTGTTCGCGTCATTCACTGTGGCGCTTCCTGAAATTGCATTCAGGTTCGTCACTCCGCCTGAACAGTTTGTTCCGTTCCAGCCTCCGTTATAGACCATTAAATCCAGACTCCCCAATGTTCCTGTTCGGTCTGAACCTACATAAAAATCGTTCGTGTCTACGAAAATTCCATAGGTATCTTTCGTCAAATCGCTGCAGCTTGTTAATTCGCTCCATGTCCATGTTCCAATATCAGCTGTGCGAATTCGATAGTTCGAAGTTACAGCATTTGACGTTGCGTACATTTTTGTTCCACTGCTGTCGCATGCGATATTATTCACATTCGAAAAATCATCATTCAATGCTCCAGGAACTGCAGCCAATCCACTCACAACTCCCCCTGACCATGTCCCTTCATAGAGCTTAAATGATAATCCGTCTTTTGCTGAAACAACGTATGCTTTCCCTCCGCACACTTTAAAATCTTCTTCATCTTGAACTGAATTGGCACCTGTTACTGGTGTCGGTGATGGGCTATTCCAATTTATTCCGTCCGTTGTTCCTACTTTCTTGATGTCATAATTCCCTCCGGAATCGTTCACCACATAGAGCGTGATGTTTGATCCTGCTCTCTCCACATAGGCTATATTCGTATTCCCTGAAAGTCCCAAACTTGGCGTCGCCGGGGAATTCCACCCGCTCGCTAACGCTTCACTCGTTTGTCCAAGACGTTCCCACCCTTGCCCCGGTTCGCAACCCTGGAGGGCTGGAGGCAATAATGCCCCAAACGTCACTCCTCCGGCCAACAATAAAGCATTGCGGATGGCTTTGCGTCCTGCAAACGGTTGTAAAATATTTTGACGATCAGATTTTTGGGTACGGGATACTTCTTTGTTCTCCGGGCTCCCGCTGAGTCGGTCTTTTGCCATAAGGGGAAAGGTAAAAGAAGTGGTGTCCATCTTGTTTAATCCTTTTTGCGGCGGCGCATTACAGACGCAAGGCCGAGCGCCAAGAGGATGAAACTCAAATTGTTGCGGGTTGAACCAACGTGATCGGAAACCGAGCATCCTCCGCCGTTATCCGTGTTACTTTGGACGGGGGGAAGGGTGTTGAATTTGCTTGGATCATCGGCAAGTTTGCCGGTGGCAAGTTCACGGTACATCGTGGTTCCGGCAGGAATCTCGCCTTTTTCAGATGAACTCTGAGCCGTGAAATCTACGGGAGTACAGTTCGCCACTGAGTTATTCTCCGGTTTGCAGGTGTTGTCGTAAGCGCGTTGGGATCCTTCAACCGTGGTGTAGGCGACAACCGCAAAGTTGCCGCTGGCTTTGTCGGGATTGAGGGTGTCCGGATAGGTGACGGTTGTTTTGGTACCTTCAAAACCAAGTGTAATGCCATGTTCGTTACTGATAATTTTATCGGCTTCAGTTGGCGGTTCACTCGCTTGATAGGCAACGCCTGTTGAAAACTGCATCAGGTTTGGTTCAGCGAAACCAAATGTTCCGCTTCCTTCGGTGACGGTGAAAACCTTATTGCCAACAGCAATGGTTGTTGGAGCGGAAACATGGGCCGTCACGGTCATTGCATCGCAGCTGTCTACCTGGAAATTTTCAGGATGATCAGTCGCTTTGGCAAAACAGTCGACGGGTTTTCCGGCGTCCATGCCGCCCGTGCCGGCATCTGAGCCACCCATTCCTGCGTCACTGCCTCCCATGCCTGCATCGCTTCCGCCTGCTCCCGCATCTGTTCCACCCATTCCGGCGTCACTGCCTCCCATACCTGCATCGCTTCCGCCTGCTCCCGCATCTGTTCCACCTTGGCCTCCAGCGTCTGATCCACCGAGACCTCCATCCATTCCTCCCTGTCCTCCTGCATCTGAGCCGCCGAGTCCTCCGTCAGAGCCACCTTGGCCGCCAGCGTCCGAACCGCCGATACCTCCATCTGCGCCGCCTGTTCCGCTATCGGTACCGCCATCAGGCATACCTGTTTTCATCGTTGCCCATTTGATCGTGCCGTTGTCTCCATACCACAGGTCTCCGGAGCTATCTTTGAATAATGTTCCCTGGGTGTTCGCGTCATTCACTGTGGCGCTTCCTGAAATTGCATTCAGGTTCGTCACTCCGCCTGAACAGTTTGTTCCGTTCCAGCCTCCGTTATAGACCATTAAATCCAGACTCCCCAATGTTCCTGTTCGGTCTGAACCTACATAAAAATCGTTCGTGTCTACGAAAATTCCATAGGTATCTTTCGTCAAATCGCTGCAGCTTGTTAATTCGCTCCATGTCCATGTCCCGATCACCGCTGTGTGGATTCTCTTATTGCTGCTTGAGATATCCGAACTTGCATAAATGTTCGTTCCTCCACTGTCGCATGCCACATTGTTCACGTTCGCTCCATCGTCATTTAATGTCCCGGGCACTGCTGCTAAACCGCTCACCACTCCACCTGACCATGTTCCTTCGTACAACTTACTGGAGAGACCATCTCTTTCAGATACTACATAGGCTTTCCCTCCACACACTTTGAAATCAAATTCATTAAAACCTGAATTTGCTCCAGATACCGGGGTCAACGTTGGGCTGTTCCATGTCGCCCCTCCGTCCGATGAACCTATTTTTTTTATGTCCCCACTTTCAACTATGTACAACGTGATATTTGGTCCAGATCTTTCTACATAGGCTATGTTTGCATTTACACCCAAACTCGGTACCGTCGGGGAATTCCACCCGCTCGCTAACGCTTCACTCGTTTGCCCAAGACGTTCCTGTCCGTTGCCACTTTCCGAACTACACCCTTGCAGCATGGCCAGTGTTCCCGTGGAACCGCTGAACAAGCCTAAACCTCCTGCTAAAAGTAAAGCATTTCTTATTCTGCCGCTGGTCGCTGTTTTGCCTTTTTCCAGAGCTTTTTGGGCTCGTACTGAACTTGAAGAAACTTCTTTGTTTTCTGATCCACCTTGAGGTCGATTAATCGCCATACTTGATAAAATTAAAGAAGTATTGCATTATATGCTTATACCTTTAATTTTGTCAAGGTTTTCCGAGTGAAAAACTAATGACAGTTATTGCTGAATAACGTATTGGAGCAAGCCGGCTTCCTGGGGGTTTTTGACTTCAAGAACCTGCTTGAAAGTTCCGGAGTATCCTTCCGCGGTAATCGTTTGAGATGTATCAGTGGGTGCTGAAGGAAGCGTTGAATCCGTTATGATTTGGTATTCAAGATAAGGTATTTTGCCTGCGCCGTACTCATCGAGGCTGTGGATAGCCGAAAGCTTAAATACCGGTTTTGTGATGCCCTGTGCGCTCCAATTTGGTGCAGGAGGACAGCCGAATGTTATGCTATCAACGTTCGTTAAAAATTTGATGATCGATCCTCTACAGTTTTGAAGATCTAATCCGAAACTAGATTGTGATACGACGCTAAAACCCGCCCCTTCAGCATTGTTAATCTTGCCCTCGTGGATGACTGATGTGTTTAAATTCCAAGCTGGTGGAATTGCTACAGCGTTAAATGAAAAATACGGTCCCAATGCATAGTTCTTACTCCCATCCGATGATTCTCCCGTAATCTGCCAGGAAACGATGGGGTCGTCATGATTATATTTCGGATCACCATTTGACGTGTCTAAATTCGGACGAGGGCTGCAGATAATATTCCCGTCTGTACATCCCGTTCTTACTCTTAAGGTAAAAGTCTGGCTTTGAGAGTTGAAAATGTTATGTGGGCCAGTTGCATCGGTATAGTAGAGCGGGATTGCGACGCTTTCGCCGACTTTGAGCTTGTTCCAGTTGCAGGGGTTGTCTTTTGGATCGGCGTATTGCACGGAGGTTCCGCCCGGGTCGGAGGAGTACACCAGTTTTGTATCGGGGTCGTACCAAAAAGGATCTTTTGTATCCGGATTGAGCGCGTCGCAGTTGGCGCCTATGTCGCCTGTTCCAGGTGTGGGGATGCCGTAACTGCCGTCCAAATATTTGGTGCTGACCGGCACCTGTCCCGAAATGCTGTAGTTTGAGGTCGGCTGCTTGGTTGATACTGTGGTTGTGCCAACGGTGTAGCCCGCTCCCTGATTCTGATTGGCCAGAAGCCCTTCTTCGAGAGCTCCTTCCGCGGCATAATACGCCTGGTTGGCGCCGGTGACGTTGGCGGATTCACGGATCGAGGAGACCACGACCGTGGTCACGCCCAAAGAGACCAGCACGATGATGGTGGTGAGTCCGAGCGCTACCAGCAGCGATGTTCCCGGCTTGGTTGAACGCGCAAATTTTCGGAGGAAATTTTTATAAGGCATATGTTTTTGATTTGGGGTTTGATTTGAGGCCTGCAGCTTGAGCTTTCTTGTTCTTCAGGCTTTTTTATATTTTACCATAATTATTTTTGGTTGTCTATACATTAGCTCAAAATAACTCCTTCCGCTTCCCTTATTGAAGAACCCCGGGGTCAACAAAACTGGCGCTTTTTTCAGGCGTCTTTTCTGTGACCCCGGGTTCAAGGTTAAGACCCGCTGGCTCCCGTCACTGACATTCCTTGCGGATGGTCACGGTGCCGGTCGAATACATACACGAAGACTGGGAACACGAAGCCGGCGAGAGGACCTCGCCCTCACCCCCGCTCCATTCACGGAACCGTAACCGCTGATGTAGGAAACCGAAAACGTCCTCCACGGCGTACAGGTGTCACCGGAATTTCCGGTGTAGGTGTCGCCGAGTTGAGGGGTGTGGTTGTCGTCGGTAAGGATGGTTTTGTAGCTGTTGCTAAAACTTCCTCCCTGCTTGCAGACATTGTACTTCCAGGTGGAACCCGAAACCTGTTGTACAGCGATGCAAAGCGTTGGACCATTGGGGTTGGTGTAGCAAGCGGGGCTGCTGCTTGCCAAAAACACGTCCTGGCACTGTTGCTGGGGCGGGACGGAGCATGTACTCCAGCCGCTCCAAAAACAGCTGCTCTGACAGGTTCGGGTTTGGGTTCCGTTCGTGTTGCAGGACTGGTTCTGGGTCTGACCGGGGGGGCAAACGCCCTGATTGAGGCATGAGCTCCACTGGCCGTTCTGGTTACACGTAGCAGTCCCGCAGTTCCCGCAGACAGCGGTTTGGCCTGCGCTGCAGACGGGTGGCGATCCTCCGGTTCCTGAACCGCTCCCGTTGCCGGATGAACCGCCCGACCCCCCGCTACCACCGGAACCGCTGCTTCCCGGGGTCCCTCCGCTGCCTGAGCTTCCGCCCGATCCGCTGGTATCCAGATAGCAGGTCCCCGTTTGGATGTCGCAGAGCGTTCCCGGTCCGCAATATCCGCCGCAGGGGTCGTTGTTTCCACTTCCGGACGATCCCGCGCCGCCTCCGGTTCCGCCGCTGCTTGCGGTCCCACCAGAACCAGTGGAGTTGCCGCTTCCTGCACTTCCGCCGGTTCCTTGATCTCCCCCTTCGTAACCGCCGCCTGCGGGGCAGACGTTGGTTTCGCTGGGGATGCAAGCCGGGACTTCGTAGCACTGGCTCGTTGCGGGATCACAAAAGAAACCTTCGGGACAGGACAGGTAACTGCACGGACCCAAGGCTTCATCATCAATCTGCCGGGCTCCTTCACTGATCCATTTGGCGATCTCCTCCCGTTTGATGGGGTTGTTGGGGTAAAAATCCGACTGCACTTGGACGAGCCCTTTTTGCGCACCATAGTACACAAAGGGAGCATACCAGTCGCCGGGGTTCACGTCCTGGAACTGGCCCAGGAGTTGCGTTGCTGCGGCCTTCTGAGCCTTCCAGATGAAGTTATCGTAGAGTTCGAGAAACTCCGCGGAATGGAAGCTGAGGATGACCATTTTGAGGGCCTGGGCTCGGGTAACCGGATCGTCGGGATGGAAGTAACGGAGCCCTCCAATCACACTCGCATCCCTGTTGATGACCGGATACCTGGAAGGGTAAACGGCGAGGGCTTCGATATACGGCTCATCGGAATCGGCTGCCGGAACATCCGTGAACGTGGGGAGAGCGGGCACTGCGTCATACTGCCGAGCTGCAATCTTCAGCCACCGGGCCGCTTCCCTGCGCGTGACGTTTTGACCTGCGCCGTAGCGCCCGTCAAACAGTCCAAACTCGATACCGCGGTGGCGGACGTCGAGCACGTAGGGCAGTGACCAGGCATAATCCGGCAAATTCCCGCCAAACTGGTAGTCGCTGAACGTGTCTTCGAGAACACCTTCCGGATCGAGATTCTTGGCGATCTTGCTGTCATCGCCGAAGGTGTAGCCATATCCAAGAACGGCAAGGACGCCGCTTTGCATGGCCTTCTTCAGCTCCTTGAGGTTCTTCCAGCGGCGAATACCGAAATGAAGATGGGTACCCGTCACATTGCCGGTGTTTCCTTCCTTTCCGATGACGTCACCGGTATTCACGGTCTCACAGGCGTTGAACTTCCGACTGGTTTTGTTCGTCGACGTGTCGTAGTGCATGTGGTGATAGTGGTAGGTGATGATTTCGTCGGAAAAGGCGTTGGCGCGGGTGGCAATGACGATGGTTTCACCCCACTTGTGAGAGTCGTCCTGGCCCAATGACATGACGACAAATCCATCCTGAACCGACGTAATGTCATTGATGCCCGGGGTGTGACTGGAATTGACCAGATCCAATCCATCATGGCCGTAGAGCCATTTCCCGTTGGACGAGTAGCCCTCGTCATAGGAGGTATCGTACCCCTGACTGACCTCATGCGGAGAGAAGGGCTGTTGCATGTTTTCCACCAGCCTCTCCACGACAGGGATGTCGGTAAGATTTATAGTGGTGCACATACCGCTCGTGATGAACTTTTCCATTCCTCCGTCACCCGCGTTCGCCGTAGAGGCGAACGCGGCCAAGGACATGGTCGCCAAAACAAGCAGCAACTTGAAAAGTCGATGCGCTTTCATCTTGAACTCCTTTCACCAGTACTACTGGCTGATCTTGAGGGTGTTGATGATCCTGGTAAGTTCCGCGGTGTAAAGATCACCGCGATCTCCAAGCAGGAACGTCACCAGGTAGCCGTCCTTGCTGAAATCAATCTCCGTTTCCCAGTATGGACCGGGGGCCTCCACATCGATCTTGTCCATTGCCATGTAGATCGTTGTACCTGAGATCTCCATCTCTTTATACTCGGGGGTCGCCAGGCAATCACCGCCCATATTGGTACACTCCTGCTTCCACGTGGCGAAACGGTTGCTTGCCTCGTTCTTGGCGTCGGCGTCGGTTCCGGGATGAATCTCCGGTTCGAGTTTGACGAATGCGTTGTCACCAACTTTGGAAGCATGGTGCCAAATTGCGACGAGATCCTGCGGGGTGTCGAGCCACTCCCACCCGTCGGGCAGGTCGTAGCTCACGTTGAGCGCCTGTTGGGTCGCTGGCGGTTGACTGTCGCCGGAAGACTGGTTTCCGCCTTTCTGTTGAGATCCTCCGGTTCCCTGTTGGGTTCCCGGCGGCATGTAGGGCGTATTGGGTGAGGAGTCGCATCCCGCCATGAGCATGACGAAAAGTACCGCAAAGCACACCGCTGCGCGGTTCAAAATTTTTACGAACGTATTCATGTGGTTCTCCATGGATGTTTGAGTTAGCGTGTTAAGAATAGCCCGACTTCTTGCAAAGTGGAATTTTTGTTTACGGTTTGTGTATGCGTCTTCGTTGATTTTAAGGATCGCTCGTTGATCGCTGCTGTTTTGGCAAGATCAACAAGACGGCCTCATCATAAGCGAACAGTGATGATCGAATTCTCAACGAATTCTAAAAAAATTGACTTCAATTTTGTTTGGGTGTAATTATTTATTTTCCGTAACCTTTCGCCATGAAGGCTGTCATTTTTGATTTTAACCGGACGCTTTATGATCCGGAACAGGGGTCTTTCATCCAGGGGGCCGTCGCCTCACTGGAAAAGTTGAAACGTGACGGTTGTCTTTTGTTTCTTGTTGGCAAGGGCACCAATGAAAGAGCCAATCTTATCAATGAACTGGGGCTTCATCGCTATTTTGACAAAATCATCGTCAAAAAAGAAAAAGAGGTTGATGATTTCAAATATCTGAAAAAGAAATATCCCGACGCCGATTTTTATGTTTTCGGCGACCGCGTGAGAAAGGAGATCAAGTTCGGCAATGCATGCGGTTTCAAGACGATCTGGTTCAAAAGCGGTAAATTTGCAGACGAAGTTGCGGAAACCAACGATGAAAAACCATGGAAAACCATTGAAAGTTATGATGAGCTGGAAGAAGCTCTGGAGTGATTTTTAGGGTTTTTTATGCCCTTCGAACACCTCCAGGGCGGCCTTGGCAGAGGCCTTCCAGGTGAACTTTTCTGCGCGGCGCAAGCCGCGTTCAATCAACATGTTTCTGATCTGATCGTTCTCGATCAAACTGACGACGGAATCGGCGATTTTGCGGGCGTTTTTGGGGTCGATGAGTATTCCGGCGTCTCCGATGACTTCGGGCAAACTGGCCACGTTGGAAGACACGACGGGGCATCCGCAGGCCATGGCTTCGAGCGGGGGTATTCCAAATCCTTCATAGAGTGAAGGAAAGACGAAAACGGTGGCGCAGGCGTACATTTTCTTGAGGTCCTCGGCTTCAAGGTAGCCGGGAAAAATGACGTCGTTTTGAAGCTTGAACTCCTTGAGGCGTTGTTCGATGTGCTCGTATTTCCATCCCTTTTTGCCGACGATGACGAGCTTGGAGTCCGGCAGTTTGCTTTTAATGAGGACAAAACTTTTGATAAGTGTCCCGAAGTTTTTGCGCGGCTCCAGCGTTCCTACGGCCAATATGAATTGATCAGGCAGTTTGTATTTCTGGCGAAACTTGGCTAATTCTTCCTGTTTTACGGGTTCTTTATAAAAATCGGACGGAGCGCATGGGACCAGATGAACGCGCGCCGCAGGATACTTGAAACGCTTGAGGAGGTCTTTTTTGGTGTTCTCGGACACCACGAAAATCTGCGACGCTTTTTTGACGGCGCGGCGCAATGTCAGCCTTTCGATGACAACAGCTTTGGCGTTGTGATGTCTCGGAAAAAGGAAAGCCACGAGGTCGTGGACGGTGATGATGACCTTGAGCCACTTCGGAGCCATGGATGGAATGATGTAGCTTGTAGGGGCGAAGAAGAGGTCTGGCTTGTCCGCCTTGAGGTCCTTGAGCACGTTGAGATGCCACTTGAAGCCTTTGCCGCGGATATGCTTTTCCCGGGCGTTTTTGAACTCTTTGAAGGGATTTTTTTCGCTATCGGAATAAAGGGTATATTCGTTTTTGGAATCGAGCTTGAGGAGTTCGAGCACGAGGTTATAGGTGTACCATCCCTTGCCGGTTTTTTCAGCTCCGGCTTCACGGATGTCGATGGCTATTTTCATCGGAAAATTTTCATATTTGGAGTTAAGCTGGCCAATATTAATCGAAAATCTTTCTATTTACAATACTGGGCCGTTTGTTCCTCCAATCCAAACTTCCGTTTACAAAAAGGAGTTTGCTGTTCTATAGTGAGCTCAGGTTATTTAAGCTTACAATTATGCCAAATCCACGACTCGCTCAAATCATCGCAAAGCTCCCGTTTGAGAGGAAACTTGTCGGTATTGGTTCGATTTTGATGGTTGTTTCGCTGTTTTTCCCCTGGTACCAGGACATCGATTCTTTCCATACCGGTGACACTTTTACCGGCCTGACCGGGCCGCTGTATTTTGCCGGATTCACGTTCCTGGTGCTTGCTTCGATCTCCATTCTGATGATGGTGATGGATTATCTGGACCGACAGATCCCCATCTTTAAAATGAAAACTTCCAAGTTTCATTTGTGGACCGGCGTCTTTTCTTTTTACATGCTCTTTTTGATCGGATCGGTGTATTTTCATCCGGCCTTCGGCGTGAATATCACGCTCAAACAGTCGGGGTTCGGCATGTTCACGGCCTATGCTGCTGCGGCGTTGATGACGATTGGCGGATACATGGAAGGCCGCGGCAAGGCTGCGATCAAAGCTTTTGAAAAAGAGACGCGCGAAGAACCGGTCAAGGAGCAGGAAGTTACACCACGCGTCGTTGAAACGAAGGTCGTCCATCCCATGATTGAACGAAAGCCCCGCGAAAGTCTCCGCAACATGAAACCTGTCCAGCCGGAAACTCCCCAGCAACCGGCCATGGATCTCGGAAACGCCGAACAGACGCCTGTTCATGCACAACCGGCCGCTGCGCCCGCGCAAGCCGCTGCAAAGCCGGCGGAACCTCAAAAAGAAAGCCATGTTCAACCTTACCGCATGGACCTTTAGCATAAACTTTTATGATCCCAGGGAAAATTTACGTCGACAACAAACTTCCTCCTGAACTGGTTTTTTACTGCAAGGACTGCAGGAAAATCGTTGAAACTACGCCCGTCGGGAAAAAGTTCGTCTACACATGCAATATTTGCAAAACGAAAAATGTTGCCTTTGGAACGGTCAAAAGCATCAAGAATTTTTATCGTGTTCCTGAAGAAAACCAGGAAGCTCCAACTTTTAGCGAAGCTGAGAAGAAAGCCATGGATGCGGATAAGTTGATGTAACGTTCAAGAGCGGTTATACTGGCCGCCTCTAACAAACATTTATGAAGAATATTTCACGGTTATTTTTGCTGACAGGCGTTGCCATGTTTACGCTTACAGCGTGCGGGACGAAAACTCCGACCACGACCGAGAGTCAGACCCAGCAGTCAACGCAACAAAGCACCCCGACATCGGTCATCGGAGGATTGGATCAGAGCGTCGCGTTTGCGCCGCCAAGCTATCGCTCAACGGAGACTGCTTCGTCGGACTCAGCGGCCAAAAACTCGAGCTCAGCAGGATCTTCAACTTTCATGTACGAAGGTGGCTCCGGTCCAAGCGAAACCTACCACGTTCAAAGCAGTGACGGCAGCGACTATGCCGTGACGTTGAATCCGGTGAGTTCGGAAGCCACGCCGCAGGGGACCACCACGATGACCTATGACGTGGCCGTGCAAAACGTCTCTTCTACAAGTGCAGGAACGGCTCCCATTTTCCACGGAGTTGTTCCGTCATATCAAAATGCATACCGGGCTTCGTATCTGGCCGGGCCGGTGTTCCACGGAGCCGTTCCGATCTTCCACGGTGTCGTGCGGTAGTTCGATGTTTCAATGAAGCGTCGGCAGTTTGGCCGCGGTGACGCGCTGGATGAATTCGTAATCGTGGCGCCAGAATGCGTTTTCCAGGACGGCAACCAGCGCACGTTCCTTGGAAACGAAATGGAGAAAACATTCGTCTTGTTCCGCTTCTTCGTCGGAAATGACGATGCCTTTTTCACGTAAAATCCTCCGGATATTGTCGGTAACCCTTTCCATGGCGAAAGATACGGTGCAGACGTAAAGTCCGGCCTGGCTAAGGTTCGGAAGCCGGTGATCGTAGGTAATGGAAACGGCAAGCTTCTCATCACGGAGAACGGCAAGGAGGGAGCATTTCACTTCTTCCGGCATATTCGCATCCATGACGATGTTCTCTTTTTCGACGATGGAGAGCTTTTTTTCGGGTCCTTCGAGCGACATGGCAAAATATTACAAAATGGAAGGTTTGCCATATTAAAATATTACTCTTAAAATGTCAATTACTCTACTTTTTTGAGCGGGGCGATGGAAAGTGCCAGCTTCTTGATGCCGTATTTGGGGTTCTTGAAGCAGACGGTGGCCACGCCGCCCTTCACCGAAACAATGACACCATCACCAAAAGACTGATGATAAACCTTGTCCCCGTCAGAGAATTCAGGGGTAAAGTCGGGCGGCTCCACGGGGATGGGACTCCCGCCGATTTCGCCGGCGCTGAGCGAGCGGTGTTTTTGCTTTTCGGGTTTGTCCATGACCTCCTCGGGAATGTCGTCGAGGAACTGCGACGGGGCGCTGGACTGGACTTCACCGTAGAGCATGCGGTTTTTGGCGTGCGTCATGTAGAGCTTGTCCTTGGCGCGGGTAATCGCAACGTACATGAGGCGACGTTCTTCTTCGAGCTCGTCGCGTTCCAAAAGACTGCGTGAATGCGGAAAAATTCCTTCTTCCAGTCCGGCAAGAAACACCACCGGGAACTCGAGTCCCTTGGCGGAATGGATCGTCATGAACGTTACGGCGTTGTCCTGTTCGCTCATGGTGTCGATGTCGGCGATGAGTGAAATTTCCTCGAGAAAAATATTGAGGGAAAGCCCCGCCTCGAGATTGTTGTACTTGGAAGCCACGCTGACAAGTTCGTAAATGTTCTCGACGCGCGCATCTCCTTCCGAGGTGTTGTCATCGACCATCTGCTTGTAGCCCGTGTACTCAAGGACGTGTTTAATGAGTCCTGAAGCCGGGAATTCGTGGTTGATCTTCTGAAGTTTCTTGATGAGTTCGACGAACTTTCTGATGACGGTGATTTTTGTTCCGGCAAGTTCAAGGTCAGCGACGTATGGATTTCCCGGTGACTCTTTTTCCGCTTTTTCAGCTTCATCCGCAATTTTTTCCATGGCCTGATAGATGGAAAGTCCGTTCTGGATCGAGTACTGCTGGAGTGTTTCGATGGTTTTGGCTCCAATTTTTCTGGCAGGAGTATTGATGATTCTCAGCAGGCTCACCGAATCGTTGGGGTTCTGGATAAGCCGCAAATAGGCCACGATGTCCTTGATCTCCTTGCGTTCGTAGAAGCGGATGCCGCCCACAATTTTGTAAGGAATGCCATAGCGGAGGAACACTTCTTCCAGCACGCGCGACTGGGCGTTGGTGCGGTACAAGATGACGAAATCACGGTAGTCGGGAGTTTCATGAGCCTTGAGTTTCTCCAGGATTTCCTGGGCAATGAACTCCCCCTCGGCACGTTCATTTTCCATGGGGCGGAGCGTGATTTTTTCACCGTCTTCGCGCTCGGTCCAGAGTTTTTTGTCCTTGCGTTTGGAGTTTTTCACGATGATGTTGTGGGCCGCGTCGAGGATGTTTTGACTGGAACGGTAGTTCTGTTCGAGCATGATGGTGACGGCATCCGGATAATCTTTTTCAAAATTCAAAATGTTGGTGATGTTGGCCCCGCGGAAGCTGTAAATGCTCTGGTCGGAATCGCCGATGACGCAGAGGTTACGGTATTTTTCGGCGAGCATGTTCGTAAGTACGTACTGGGCGTGGTTGGTGTCCTGGTACTCATCAACGGAAATGAACTGGAATTTTTCCTGGAATTTGTCGAGAACGTTCTGGTGCTGTTTGAAGAGCTCCACGGTCTTCATGATGATGTCGTCAAAGTCGAGGGCGCTGTTTTTCTGGAGCCGCTCCTGATATTTTTCATAGACCTCGGCCACGCGTTCAGTGAAGAAATTGTTGGCATATTGGTGGTACTGTGTTGGTCCGATGAGCTGATTCTTGGCTCCGGAAATGTAGTGAAGGATGGCGCGGGGATTGGTCTGTTTTTCGTCAATGTTGAGATCTTTGAGGATCTGTTTGACGAGGATCTGCTGGTCCGCGGTGTCGTAAATGGTGAAAGCGTTTTCATACCCCAGAAGATGAATGTTTTTGCGGAGCATGCGCACGCAGGTGGCGTGGAACGTTCCGAGCGCGGGGAGGTCGGCCTCGTCCTCTTTGTTGAGGAGTTTGATGACACGCTTTTTCATTTCCTGGGCCGCTTTGTTGGTAAAGGTCACCGCCAAGATATTCCAGGGATGAACGTTTTTTTCCTGGATCATGTAGGCGATGCGGTGGGTCAACGCCCTGGTTTTTCCCGATCCCGCTCCCGCAAGCACAAGCACAGGACCGTGCGTCGCCTTTACGGCCTCCTGCTGTTTAGGGTTCAAATTTTGAAGAATGTCTGACACTGTTGCGGTTTCTTATGAGATTTTGCTGGAAATTTTACTTGACAAGTATGGGTAAATTATTATATCTTAATCTCCTTATTTTTCAATACCTTTATTTACCCTGTATGGGAGATTCTACTAAACCGTCGGCTGGTGGAGAAGGGGAAAATCTTGTTCATCTTCCGGGCGTGAAAAAAAATCCACGAACAGGAGAACCCGAAGTCGTGAAGGCAGATGGGCCGAAAGAGAAAACCAACGGCGAAGCTCCTGCTGACGTCGTCGCAGCCATCTCCGGCATCCAGGATGAGACCGTACAGAAAACCGGAGAGAATGTCGGTAATGTTGTACGGGTGAATTTTTCGAAAGAGCGCCAAAAAACTATTCCTTCTTCACATACTAAACCGAACGCTATGGGAAAGGGAAATAAGCGCAGCATTGGTAGGATCAATTTAGCAAAAAGCAGACCGCGTCCAAAAAAACTCGATCATAAAGTTGACGGACTCACCGTCGTTCCATCCCAAAAAGTGAAGACCATCACCGGAGGAAAAATCAGTGAAATCAGTGAGGCGGCACTGAGACATCGGGAAAATCACGCCATTCGCAGAGGCCGCAAACGTTTGTTCCAGGTTGTGGGGCTCCACGAACGTGAACTTTCAGAACAAGAAGCTGAACAGCCTGCCGTAGCAGCCAGGAACCTGGAAGCTTTAATGGCAGAGGATTTCAGTGATGAAAAAAGAGAGACCGACCAGAAATTTTTCCATGAAGTCGCCTTGATTTTACTTTCCCTCTGGCCAAGAAATTGGAGTAGATATCTTGATGATACAAGGATTGAGGGTATCATGCAGGCGATTCGTGACAAAGACACGCACGCACGCATATTGGCCCTCATCAAAAATTGCGCCGATCATCCGATCAGCTAAAACCCTCCAGAAAATGACATCAGGTCCAAAAGAAAAATTGTCGTCACAGGACGAGACTGGCATCGTCTCACCTCCCCAGAGCCAGGAACGGGCTCGGGCTTTGATCGACGATATCGTCGGTCCTTCCGCTGAAGATCTTGTCAATGAGGCGCGCTTGTTATGGGAAGAAGATCCCGAACTGGCAGCCATGCTCGGAATCGAGATCGACGGGATCGCGAACATGAAAGACGAAAAAAAAGGTGATCGTCCGAAAGCTCAAAAGTCCGCTCCAAGAAAACGAAGGACTACCTCCGGACGGTAACCGGAGTTCCAACGTCGGTAAAATCCCAGACGTATTGTGCATCTTGTGGCAGCAGGCGAATGCAGCCATGGCTCTTGGGTGTGCCAATGTGGTTCAAAGCTTCACGCCAGAACACACCGCGGTCGTTGGCGAGGCTCGGCAGGGCGTGAATTCCGTAGCCGCCCGCCCTGAATTCCATAAAGAGCGGCATGATGTAATGCGGAGAGGAGGAAGCCACACGGACGGTTTGCTTCAAAAGAATTTTCGTCGTGCCCGTGGGGGTGGGGTGGAGATATGACCCCGTGCTCACCGGGAAGGTTCGGATGGTTGTTTTCCCGATGTTGATGTACATCCGTTGTTCGGAAAGATCTACGACAATGTTTTTTCCTCCTTCGAGTTTGAGGTTGGAAAGATTTCCGCTGACCTGGACATATTTGAGTAAGTTCTCAGTTTCCTGATCGAGCGTGGCATTGCCGACATTGATATCCACGGAAAACAGTGCATCCCCGCCCATCCAGGTAACGCCTTCGGCGACCGGAGCGTAGTATTCGCGGTACACTCCCGGCGTTGTCGGCGCTTTGGCCGTGATGGTGAAAGATGCGGCGTTCAAAGGACTCACCCGTTTGTTATCCATCTTCACGCGGGACCCGCTGATCCAGGTGTTCAGGCTTCCGGTGTCCGGATTTTTTTCAACGGTGTAAAAAGAGCTGATGCGGTCGCGCTCCTTTTCGGTTCCCAGATGAACGACGGTCATGCTGTTGCAGCCGCTGTCTTCCGAAAACCAGGGAACGTTTCCAGTGTTCTGCATGAAAACCTGCATGGTAAAAACTTGACCGGGTTCAACGAAGCCGGGCTTTTTGATGGCCAGGAACTTCCCCTGGAAATCGGGTTTTCCGACTGAAGCGAAACTGCAGCTGACCTCTGCGGATGAGACCGGCTGATTGACAGACTGTTGAGTTTGCTGGGTTTGTGCCGGAGCGGTTTGCGCAAAAACTGTCGCCGGAAAGAGCACCATGGAAAAAAGGAATGTTTTGAAAAAAAGTTTGTGTGAGGTTTTCATAGGGATTTTGTGTTTTTATGGATCAATAAATTATAACACAAATTGCTGCTTTCGGCAATTACCCATGAATACCTCCTTCAATGGATTGGTTTTAGCGGAGGGCGATCCACGTTTGTGTCGCGTAGCGGGATTTGGCGAGTTCCGCAGCCCGTTTGAGTTCCTGATCGGTCCACGCACCTTCAGCGAATTTTTTGTTTTGGGTAAATCCTTTAAAGAGTGCTGCATACACCTCTTCCATAGTGAGTTGCGGCTTTAAAAGTTTTAATGCACTCACCCGTTCTTCAACCGCCGCGATCATTTTATCGGCGATTTTTTCCTGCCCGACTTTAAGCAGGGAAAACATTTTCGGGACGTCCACCTGGTACAAAATTGTTCCGTGCTGGAGGAGGATTCCGTTGCGGCGGGTCTGCGCGTTTCCGGAAATTTTTTTGCCACCCACGTTTTCGCCATCGGGGCCGGTAGCGTTCGGGGCAAGAATAATGTCGTTGATGGGTTTGAATTCCGAAGGTACTCCAAGCAGGTTCAAACTGTCGATGATCCAACCGCAGATTTCGTGGTAGGACTCGGTGATCCCTTTGGGAAAAAGATTTTCAGGGGCGATGACGCTGTAGGTGATTTCCCCGTCGTGATCGTGAAAAACGGCTCCGCCGCCGGTGCGACGACGGACGACGTCTACTCCGGCTTCACGGCATTTGTCGGTCGCGACCTCATCGTTGAGGCTCTGGAAATAGCCGATGGAAACCGCGCTGGGCTGCCAGCGATAAAACCTGATCGTGGGCCGGACTTTTCCTGCCGCGACCTCTTCGCTGCAGGCTTCGTCGAGCGCCATGTTGGTGAAAGCGTCGTGAATTTCAAGAGGAATGATGCGCCACTGTGTTTCCATGATCTTGCGTAAAAATATCGAACAGATAATATGGGAACGTTATGTATCAAGCAACCTTAAAAGTCGCCGGGGGAAAGCTCCTCCGGGTCACCATGGAGATGCAGAATATGGACGGAGATCTGCTCATCCAGAACATTCAACTTACCGGTGATTTCTTTTTGCACCCGGAAGATGTTTTGCCGGAGATCGAAAAAGCACTGAACGGCATGGGCTGGCCGACCGACGAGGATGAATACATCGGAGTGATCCAGGATGTTTTGAACAAATACCACGCCACATTCATCGGGGTATCGCCGCAGGACATCGCCCAGGCCATTTTGATGGCCAAGGAAACCGCTTGATGGCCTTGTATCCTTTTCAATCGAAGTGAAGTCGTGTACGATGAGATTCCACATAATTCTTCATGTTTTTTTATGGCTCCGACCTTAACTTCACACTTACTCCAATTTTCCGGAACCGAGTGCATCCATTGTAAAGAGATGGAGCCGCTCGTGGAACAGCTCGAAAAAGATCTCAACGTCAACGTGCAGTATCTTGAGACCTGGCACGACGAGGAAAACGCCAAACTTCTTGAACAGTACGATCAGGGGCGCTGCGGCGGCGTGCCATTCTTTTACAACACCAAGAGTAACAAGTTCATTTGCGGAAACTGCGATTACGACACGCTTAAAACGTGGGCACTTTCGGAGTAATCTGTGGACCGGAGACCGGGGCCTTTGATTATCTAACCTGAGAATTTTGCGCGTTCAGACTCCACAAAATCAGACGTTCACCCAGAAGCTGAAAGCGGACCAGGCTGTTTTGCGGAAACCCGAGTGGCTCAAGATCCGGCCGCCGACCACGGAAAAGTATGCGGGGATCGCCACGTTGCTTCGCGCCAAAAAACTGGCGACGGTATGCGCCGAAGCGCACTGCCCGAATATCGCTGAATGCTGGAGCGGAGGTACCGCCACGTTCATGCTCATGGGTGAAACGTGTACCCGCGCCTGCAGATTTTGTTACGTAAAATCCGGGAATCCCCACGGCCTGTTGGACAAGACGGAGCCGCGCCGCCTCGTGGAGGCCGTGACGATCATGAAGCTGGAATATGTGGTGCTGACCTGCGTGACCCGCGACGATCTGCCGGATGGCGGCGCGGGCCATTTTGCGCGGTGCATAAAGGCCCTTAAAGAAGCGCACCCAAGGCTTTTGATCGAAGTTTTGATTTCCGATCTGAACGGAAACCTGGATGCTTTGCAGACGATCGTGGATGCCAAACCCGAAGTGATCGCTCACAATCTGGAAACGGTTGAACGGCTGCAGGGTGACATCCGCGACCCGCGGGCGAATTATCAAAAATCCATGAACATTCTCGAAGAAGCCAAACTCCGCGCTCCAAGACGCTTCACGAAATCCGCGATCATGCTGGGGCTCGGCGAAAAAGAGGAAGAGGTGATCCAATACATGAAGGATTTGCGAAAAATCAACGTTGATGTGGTGACATTCGGACAGTACCTGCGGCCGAGTCCTTTTCACGTGCCGATTCATGAATACGTCAAGCCGGAACAGTTCAAAAAATATGAAGTACTTGCCAAAGAACTGGGATTTTTATACTGTGCTTCAGGAGCCTTCGTACGCAGTTCGTACAAAGCTGGAGAGCTGTTCATGAAAAATATTTTGTTGAAAGGAAGAGCCGCTAAGAAAACGGCCGCAGCAGTGTAATTTTCCTCCCATGTTTTTAGAAAAATATACCGACAAACTCAATACCGATATGGTCCAGATCATGGACCACGAAGGGAATCTCAATGAAGAACTGAGACCCAAGGAACTCACCGACGAGGTGGTGCTGGAGCTTTATAAAAAAATGGTGTTCTGCCGCATGTGCGACGACCGTGCGCTCAAAATGCAGCGCTCCGGACGCATGGGAACCTTTACCTCGGTTCAGGGCCAGGAAGGTCTGCAGATCGCCAGCGAGTTCGCTATGAAAAAAACCGACTGGGTGGTTCCGGCGTTCCGCGAGCTGGCGGTGATGTGGGCGCACGGCGTTCCGATGGAAAGAATTTATCAGTACTGGATCGGCAACGAATGGGGCAGCCATCCGCCGGAAGGCGTTCACGTTTTGCCGGTTGCGATTCCCGTGGGAAGCCAGATGCTCCATGCCGTCGGCATCAGCTGGGCGGCCAAACTCCAGAAGAAGGATGAGATCGCTGTCACGTACTTCGGGGACGGTGCCACGTCCGAAGGCGACTTCCACGAAGCCATGAACTTTGCCGGGGTATTCAAAACTCCAACGATTTTCATGTGTCAGAACAACCAGTACGCGATTTCCACTCCGCGCAGACTTCAGACCGCCTCGAAAACGATTGCCCAAAAAGCTTTGGGGTACGGGTTTCCCGGCGTATACGTTGACGGCAACGATCTTTTTGCCATGTACGCAGTAACAAAAGAGGCGGCCGAACGCGCACGAAAAGGCGACGGACCTACGTTGATCGAAGCCTACACCTATCGTTTTGGCGATCACTCCTCTTCCGACGATTCCAGCAAGTATCGTGATAAATCGGAAGTGGAAGCATGGAGACCGAAAGGTCCGATGCACCGCCTGCAGGCTTACCTCGGCAAAAAAGGTTTATGGAGCGAGAAGATTGAAGAAGAAATCCGTGCCAAATTCCAACCGGACATTGATGCGATTACCCAGAAAGCCGAAGGGTTCCCAAACCAGACCGTTGATGAAATCTTTGATTATATGTACGCAGAACTTCCGGCGAGACTCGCCGAACAGAAAGCTTATTTGAAAAATGTCCTTGCCAAAAAGGAGGCTGCACAAAAGAAAGGAGGGGCGCATGGCTAATCAAGCATTGACCATGGTTGGCGCGATCAACCTGGCGCTCAAACAGGAAATGGCCAAAGACAAACGCGTGATGGTGTACGGCGAAGACGTGGGCCGTGAAGGTGGCGTTTTCCGCGTGACCGAAGGGCTGCAAAAACTTTACGGCGAAGACCGCTGTTTTGATTCTCCCCTTTCCGAATCGGGAATTATTGGAACGGCCATCGGTCTGGCCATCAACGGAATGAGGCCGGTTGCGGAAATCCAGTTCGATGGATTTTTCATGGAAGGTATTTCCCAGATGATCAACCATGCGGCGCGCATGCGCAATCGTTCCCGCGGGGAGTTCACGGTGCCGATGGTGGTGAGGTTCCCCTTTGCCGGTGGCATCAAGGCCCTGGAGCATCACTCAGAATCCATGGAAGCGGTGTTCGGGCACATTCCGGGGTTGAAAGTCGTTATTCCTTCCACGCCGTACGACGCCAAAGGCATGCTTATTTCCGCGATCCGTGATCCGGACCCCGTGGTTTTCCTGGAACCCAAGAGACTTTATCGTGCCTTTAAACAGGAGGTTCCGGAAGAAGAGTATTTCATTCCTTTGGGCAAGGCATCGCTTATCCAGGACGGTACGGACGTGACGCTTCTTGCGTACGGCACGATGGTGCGTGAATGCCAGAAAGCCGCCATTGAAGCGCAGAAAATGGGTATCAGCTGCATGATCGTGGATTTGCGTTCGATTAGTCCGCTGGACCGTGATGCTATTCTGTACGCGGCGGAAAAGACCGGACGCGTGGTCATCGTCCACGAAGCCGCGCGAAGTTTTGGGACTGCGGGAGAGATCAGCATGCTTATATATGAACACCTTTACGGCAAACTTAAAGCTCCTGTTGAACGTGTGACGGGCTTCGATATTGCCATGCCGCTGCTGCGCGGTGAAGACCTGTATCTCGTTGATTCTTTCCGGGTGCTGGAAGGCATCAAGAAAGTAATGAGAAAAGCGTAGCGCAGTCGAGCCGATTGCGTTAGTATTCTTTCGTTTCATTAACAATCGTTATGGCATTTGATTTTAAATTTCCGGACGTCGGTGAAGGCATTCATGAAGGAAAGATCGTGAAATGGCTCGTGAAAGAAGGCGACGAAGTAAAAACTGACGATCCGCTCGCGGAGGTTGAAACCGACAAGGCCGTCGTGGAGATTCCCACGCCGCGCCCGGGGAAAATTTTGAAACTCTACCATAAGGAAGGTGAAACAATGAAAGTTGGTGAAACGATGGCGACGATCCAGGAAAGCGGCTTGCCTGCGGGTGTTACCCCGCAAAACGGGGCTTCGCCCGGAAACGCACCGGCAGTTGAACATGAAGAAAGCACGAATGTCGTCGGCAGCCTTGAACCCACGGCAGCCGGCGTGATGAAAGCTCCGACAAGCGGAGGAGGAGCGGTCTTTGGGGGTCCAGTAACAGGAGGTGGACAGGCTTTGGGAGGAAATCCGTTCACGGCAGGCGGGGCGGTGTTCGGCGGCAACAAGCCCGCTGGAGGAACGCAGACGCCGGCTCCCCAGAGTTCGCAGGCGCAGAACGCTCAGCCCGCTTCCGGAAACCAGCCCGCAAGCGCCCAGCAGGGTTCCCCACAAGGCGGCTCCATGGCGGGTGTCATCAAATCCGGCATCAAAGCTGTGAAGAAGTACGACCTTTTTGGCTACGTCGACCACGTTCCCTATGACGGCGTGCGCAAAGCCGTGGGCGACCACATTGCCAAATCCTTGTACACGGCGCCGCACGTGACGCACATGGATACCGCGGACGTGACGGACCTGTGGGCGAAGCGTGAAGAAGATAAAGCCCAGGCCGCAAAAGATGGCATCAAGCTCACGTTTTTGGCATACATCGTCAAAGCAACGTGCGAGGCGTTGAAAAAACATCCATACGTGAACGCCATGCTCGACGAGGAGAACCACGACATTATTTTGCGCAAATACTACAATATCGGCATCGCAGTTGATACGGAAGCAGGCCTGATGGTTCCCGTACTCAAAGCTGCTGACCGCAAGACGCTTTTCTCGGTTGCCCGGGAGATCGGTATGCTCGCGGAGTCGGCACGAAGCCGTAAGATCAATCCGATGGATTTCAAGGGCGGAAGCTTCACCATTACCAACGTGGGCTCAGCCGGCAGCGGAAAATATTTTACTCCGGTCATCAACTTTCCGGAATCAGCGATTCTTGGCGTCGGCCTGATTGAAGACACTCCGGTAGTACGAAACGGAAAAATCGAAGTACGAAAGGTCGTGTATTTGAGTCTGAGTTTCGATCACAGAATCCTGGACGGCGCGGAAGCCGCACGGTTCGTAAAGGATCTGAAAGACCTGCTGGAGGGGACGGTTCCGATGGACGATTCCGCCGGGTTGAATCCGGTGAAAGGTCTGGACAAAGGCGGTGACAAGCCTACAAAAAGCGTTCCGGCAAAATCCGGCACCCCGAAAAAGACACCGAAAAAACGGCTGGTCGCCAAGAAAAAAAACTAGAAGGGGTTACCTGTTGATAATGCTGATACGATCACGACTGCGATACCGAGGACGATGAGCGCCCCAACGACAAAAATCCCGATGATCACTGCACGGATGATCTGATCGCCGAGGCTGTTTTTTGGTTTGTTCATCGGCGGTTTTCTCAAGAAATATTACCGGTCTGAAAAGCGTGGATTATCACGATCGTGAAATAAATTCCAGCAACAAGAACCGGAGTCCCGACAATCGCCAGGGCAATGAGAAACGCACGCAGGGTGTAGTTTTTTGGTTTTTCCTTGGCCATGAATATGGCTTAGAGAGGGCTAATCAATAAGCTTGGACAGTTCTTTTTTGAACGTCTCCAGGTCCTTGAAGTGCCGATAAACCGAGGCGAAACGGATGTAGGCGACTTCGTCGATTTTGCGTAAGCGGTCCATGACGCTTTCGCCGATGTTGCGGGAATGGATCTCTTTGCCGAAGTTGGACATTTCTTCCTCGAGTTCGTTGAGGAGTTTTTCGATCTGCTCCTTGCTGACAGGACGTTTTTCGCAGGCTCGCCAAAGTCCCCTTTCAAGTTTTTCGCGGTCGTAGCTTTCGCGGGAATTGTCCTTTTTGATGATGATGAAGTTGGTGGTCTCGACCCGTTCAAACGTGGTGAAGCGATACTTGCATTCGGCGCACTGGCGGCGGCGGCGGATTTCACGTTTTTCATGGGTGTCGCGCGAGTCCAGCACCGAGGTGTCTTCGTGTTTGCATTTCGGACAGATCATGGGGAATGGTTAATGCTTTTCCACTGTTCCTCGGCGTAATGGTCGGTCATGCCGGCTATATAATCTTTTACCACAACTTCCGGGGCTTCTCCAAGCTTGATCTTGCTCCTGAACGGCTCGGGTAGCTGTCGTGGTTTTTCAATGTAATACAGAAAAAGTTTTTTGAGAAGCTTTTTGCCGTGTTCGATTTGACGTGAGACCTTTGGGTTGTAATAGAAGTTTTTCAGGAGGAATTCGCGGAGTTCTTTGAGTTCGGGCTTGATGGTTGCGCTGAAGCCGATGACTTTCCCTTTGTGCCTGCGGACGTCTTCGACGCTGCGGAGACGGTATTTTTTGATGTTGCGCTCGCTGGTTTTGCAGAGGTCACGGATCATGAGGGAGATCATGCGGCTGATGACCCTGCTTTTGAAACTTTTAAGCGCAACGTTTTTTTTGATTTTGGGACCGTACTGTTTGAGGACGTCTTTTTCGGCGCGACGCCACAGTTTGAACGTGCGCATGTCCTGGATTTGGATGAGGCCTGAACGCAAACCGTCGTCGATGTCATGGTTGGTGTAGGCGATTTCGTCTGCGAGGTCGGCGACCTGACTTTCCAGATGCGGCGACGTCCGGAATTTGATTGTCGCCAGATGGTGCGATTTTTCATGTTTCAGCAGTCCGTCGAGGACTTCAATAGTGAGATTGAGGCCTTCATAGTTCGGGTTCATGGTTTCGAGCTTTTCGAGGATGCGGCGACTCTGTTCGTTGTGTTCAAAATGGTCGCCTCCGCTTGAGGACGACACTCCGCCTGAACTTCGGTCGCCTCCGCTTGAGGACGACACTCCGCCTGAACTTCGGTCGCCTCCGCTTGAGGACGACACTCCGCCTGAACTTCGGTCGCCATACTGTTCCATCATTTCATCAAGGGCATATTCCCCGCCGTGACCGAAGGGCGGATGGCCCAGATCATGCGCCAGGGCGATGGCTTCAGTAAGGTCTTCGTTGAGGCCGAGCGTACGGGCGACATCACGGGCGATCTGCGCGACTTCGATGGTATGGGTCATGCGATCGCGGTAGTGATCGCCGTAATAGGAAACAAAGACCTGGGTTTTTGCCTGGAGCCTGCGGAAAGCTTTGGAATGAATGATCCGGTCGCGGTCGCGCTGGAACGGCGTGCGCGTCGTGTCCGGGCGTTCTTTATGGAAACGCCCCAGACTTTTCGCTCCGTGCATGGCATACGGGGCGAGGATTTTCTCCTCGTCCCGTATGAGCTCTTTCAGGGTTTTAAGCATTGATAATGCGAAACTTTGCTTTTAGATTTTTCCAAGCTGGTGGAGCTTGAAGAGGACCCTCGCCACTTCCACGCGTGTCATGAAATTCGTCGGGAAAAGGTTTGGATGATTGAAGAGGGCGTTGTCGTAGGCGTATTTGGCGTACCCGGTAAACCACTGGTTCAGAGCGACGTCATCATATGAAGCGGTCGTGACGGCAGGCATGGTTTCGGTGAGGTTGCGTAAAACGAGCGCCAGGAATTCTACGCGGTTGACTGATCTGGCTGGGCGATAAAATCCTTTATCGGGTCCGGACAGATACCCAGTGGTTATCGCGAGTGCTTTTGCTCTGCAGACATACTGGAAAGACCACGCATTTTCCGTGACGTCGGGGAACGGGCTGGCTCCTGAACAGTAATCGATCTGCTGGTCGAACTTGTTGAAGGTTTCGAGCACGATCTTCATGATCTGATCGCGCTGGAGCAATCCATGAGGAGCAAAGGTTCCGTCGGGATTCCCGGTCATGGCACCGGTGCTTTTGACGTAGGTGATGCCCGGACAATCGGGGTCGGTTGGGCTGACGTCTTTAAAGCCGGCGCAATTAGCGACTGGAGGAGTTGATGTGACGGAGAAATCAAATTCCTGGGTAGTTATGACGGAAGAGCCGTCATAACCTCCCACTTTAAAAACATAGGATCCTTCCGGGACTTTATTGTTGAGCGCATCTTTCCCGTCCCATGTCAAAGTGTTGCTGCCATTGGACTGATTGGTCAGAGCCCAGGTCTTGAGCGCTGTATTCAGATTGGTTGAACTGTAGATTGCAGCTGTGATGTTGGCGGCACCGCTGGAGTTGGAAAGGGTGTAGCCGACGTTGAGCAGGCCGTTATCGGGATCGTAGGGCGTAGGCGTTGCGGTAAGATTAGTGACCGTTGCCGTTGATGTGCTGGGGTTTGAGATCGCAAAGTTTCCGGTAACATGGTTCGATTCCACTGAAAATCCGTTGACCGATGCCGTAGCCCAAAGGTCGTAGGAGTAACTTCCCACGTTGGCGGCAGTTCCGTTGAATTTGCCGTCCCAGCTCATGGTCATGTCGCCATCCGTTGATTTTATTTCGGCAATGGTGTCTTCGTCAGAGGAGCTCGCGGATTTTATCTTCAACCGGACAATCCAGTTATCACCGGAGTTTCTGGCCAGGTTGTAATTGACAGTGTAGTCCCCGGAGTTCTTGTAATAAACGCTTGCGGGCTGTGCCGTCAGCGTGACTTCCGGTGCCACGGTCTGGGCCACGTCGATAGGGGTACTGATATAGGTGGCATCGGGGGGCGTGGCTGTGTGGGAGTTGATATAGACGACATATTTTCCGTCAGGAACGTACTCGCCGTCCGTGCAGGGGGCGTTGAGGTAGGTCACGTTACACTTTCCGTCCCATTGGAGTTCGTAGTGGCCCGTCTGAAGATCGTCGGGTCCGACCGGACCAAAATTATACACGGTATTGTCAAATGCATCCTGGATCTCTTCGGTTACGGCACCCGTCGGGTATCCGCCGGTATTGTAATCGTATTGAATGTCGATGATCGAGTTTTGGCCGGGAACGTTTGAGAAAAAAGGCGTCGGAGAAATAGTGACGTTCTGAATGAGGGAGTTCGCCGCCATTGCCAACGGAGCGAAAAGGCTCAGCCCCATCGCGGTGACCAAAATTTTTCCGGTCAGACCGCGGATTTTTCTTTTCAAGGACATAAAAAAAGTTTATGGAATATTTTTTTTGATTATATCCCATAATAGGGGAAAAATGTAGGAAATTTCCCGAGTGGTTGCGGTCACGTTGCCGACTGCTGGGTCTGGATCTGTTCGGTGGTGGAACTTTGCTGGGTCGCCGGAGCAGTTGTCGTCGTTGCGGGCTGCGTCGGCGTGGCGTGAATCTTTCCAAGCACTTCGGCCAGTTTGATGATGAGCGTCGCCAGTTCTGCGCGGGTAATCGGACGATCCGGGCTGAGGGTGTTCGGTCCGGTTCCCTTGACGATTCCGCGATCCCACAACGCGCGGATGTAGGAACCCTGGACGGTATTTTCAATATCCAAAAAGAAATTGTACGGATATCCGGCTCCGCAGTTCGGCGTGAAGCAGCCCTGGTGCGCCGGAATTCCAAATGCTTTGGCCACAAGGATGAACGCTTCTCCGCGGGTGATGGCGCGCTGCGGCGCAAAAAGTGTTGGCGAAACTCCCTGGATGATCTTGCGGTCCCAGGCCGCGCGGACCCATTGGCTCTGCCACGGGATAAGATCGAGGAACGGTGTTCCGCAGTCGGCGTCGTAACAGCCGAGTTTCGGAGGAACGCCGGCGGCGACAAGGGAAGCTTTCAGGGCCTCGGCTCGCAGGATCGGCTGGTCCGGATGGAATCCTCCGTCGGGATAACCGGTAAAAATACAGTTGTCGTAGGCGAGCCTGATGAAGTCTTTTGCCCAGTGGCCGCTGATGTCGTTGGGGTAGTTGATGCCGGGACATTTGCTCGGTTCCGGCGGGGGCGGCGGGGTTGGGGCGGCCGGCTTCACGGCTTGCGTTGTGGAAGTTGCCTGAGGATTTTGCGCGCCGGTTGTCGCTGCCGTTTCCTGTGTCGCCTCCTGGGTCGGAGCGGGCGGCGCATCTTTCATCACCTGGATTTTCTGGTAGGAAACGTCCGGTTTGGTGGTCGAGGTCTGTTGGGCACTCACGACAAAATCGTAATCGCCGTCCGCGACCTCGTTATCGTAACTGTCGACGCCGTTCCAGTTGAAACTGAAGGCCTGGTCGTACATGTTTTTTTGATAGACGAGCGTTTTGACGACCGACGAAGGATCGGGATCGTTCGGAGGCGTGTAATCCCCTTTCACCACCCATGCCGAAACGGCAGCCGGAGGTTTGAGAACGCAGCGCATGACGCTGATCTGCCCTTCACTGACGATAATCGTGGGGTTGATGATTTTGCAGGTGACGATGTCCGGCGCAGGCGTAAGATCCGGCTGGCCCGAACCTGAATCCGTGGTGGCGTTTGAGGAGTTGTTCAATGATTCGGCCGGCGGCGTGGGATTTGAGTTCTGTTCCGGCGGAGGAGAAGGAGACGGGGATGGGCTCGGCGATGGGCTTATTTGTTGGTTGTTCGGAACCGGCTTATCGAGAACGTTCACGGAACAGTCCGCCTGGTAGCTGCCGAGTTCGAAATCGTCGAACTGAACATGCGCATTGTAGGTCGAAGCGGTATCGTAACTTGAACTCAAGGTCTGGCCGGTTCCCGTGACGGCTCCGGTCCATACGTATTGAAGGAGATCGGGATATTGAACGTTCGTGGTTTTTACCGACCAGATAACGGGATCTCCGACGTACACCGCAGGAGGGTTTGCCGAACATTCCAGCGTAACGGTCGGGAGCGGCGGGGGTGAAAGTGTTTGTTGGTTTTGCTGATTCTGCTGGATGATCGGTGATGACTGCTGTTGCTGCAAGAGGAGAGCTTGGATTTCCTGCGGATTCATGCGGCTCAGGAGCGGCACACCGATGCCTACTCCGATGGCCAGGACAAAAACGATCGCGGCTTTTATCTTGTGTTTCGGGATTGCCATAAAATATTTTTAACTCTATACAATTTAGCATTTTTTAGGCTAGAATAAAAGCAATTCTTTCATCGTGACCATGAAGATAGCAGCGCTTTCAGTACGTTTTCTGGAGCATGCCGAGATCGGCAAAAACCAGTCCATGAAAACGATCGAAAATTACCGGCATTATCTCCAACGGTTCATCCAATGGATCGGAGAGAACACCTTGCCGAAAAATATTACGATTGAAAAAATTCAAAATTACCGGCTGTTTTTGAACCGCCTGGAGGATGAAAAAGGCAAACAGCTTCTGAGTACAAAAACCCAGAACTATCACATTATCGCGCTGCGCGCTTTTTTGAAGTATTTGATTAAAAATGACATTGAAACGCTGGCTCCTGAAAAAATCGACCTGAGCAAGATCCCCGAACGAAGCGTTGAATACCTGAGCCGTGAAGAACTGGAACGGCTTTTTGAAGCGGTGGACGGAGGTGTCGGGGCGGTGACCTCGAAAGACGGTGTGATGCGAAAAGTGCGGGCGGCGCGCGACCGGGCCATCCTGGAAACGCTGTATTCCACAGGTTTGCGCGTGAGCGAACTGGTGGCTTTGAACCGGGCCCAGGTGGACCTGCAGCGCCGTGAGTTTATGGTGCGGGGGAAGGGGCGCAAACCGAGGATCGTGTTTTTGTCGGAGCGCGCCGTGGAAGCGATCCGCGATTACATGAAGCTTCGCGACGATAACTTTGAACCGCTTTTTTTGAACTACCGTCATTCCAAAAAGGGGGAAGATATTACTCTCGGTGAAAAGCGACGTTTAAGCACCGTGATGGTGGAATATCTGGTGCGTAATTACGCCAGGAAAGCCGGCATCATCAAAAAAGTCACTCCTCACGTTTTGCGCCATTCGTTTGCAACGGAACTTCTGGTGAACGGTGCGGATATCCGCTCGGTCCAGGAAATGCTCGGGCATTCTTCCATTACCACCACCCAGATCTACACCCATCTCACCAATAAAAGGCTGAGAGAGGTCCACGAAAAGTTCCATAAATAATCGGCAAGGCAAAAATATTAGTGTTTTGACCGCTTAACGCAGAGCTAAACGGCGTTTTTTTGATGTTCCTTTTTGAGAAGGGATGCCGATCCCCTTTTTTATGGTAAAACAAGCCAAAAAGTGCTATAATATTTAGATTAAATTTTGGGAACAACGGAAATACAAAAATAAACATGAAAATTTATGGAGGAACGGGATCCGAAAATTCAATTACAAGCTGAAATTGCGAAAAGCCTCCTTCTTTCCGAAGCGGACAAAAGCAGTTTGCTGTCCGGACTGGATGCGATGCCCAGGATGATGGTCGAATATTTGCTAAAAACTTTGAGAGAGAAAAATCTCATCGTCGACGAGTATGTTGAACGCGCTCTTCGGGATAATCCGGGCATTCTTCCGGAATTAAAAGAAAAAATTTCCAAAATGAAAATCAACCTTCTTCAACTCGAAGAATCGGAAGAAGCGAATGGAAAGGACGCGGAAAAAGTTCTTGAAGAAAAACTTAATAAACTTTAAACGCTGCTTATGCCGGAAATGTTCTCGGCACAACAAGGCGAGATCGGAAATGTTGAAGCTCAGGCAAAAACGAAGAAGCATGAGACGCTTCAACAGGAACTGCAGGAGCGTACAACGCTCTACAACAAAGAGGTCGACGATGCCGGAAAAATCATTGAAAATGCAGAAAAAAACGTCAACACTCCCGATGCGAAAAAAAAGGTGGAAGGCTATAAAACGGACATTTCGGGCTATCTTTCCCAGGTTGCCGAAAAAGGACGCGAAGCTTTGGCAAAAGATCCGGACAAATCAACGACCGAAATCCAGAGCATTGCCCAGCTTTCATCATCGCTCAAATCCACTGTCGATACGGCAAAACTGTACGTTCCCATGTTTCTTGATGTGGAACATTCTGTCAATCTTTCGGCGAAAATAGCACCCGAGATGGTAAAGGCGGAGAAAATACAGGATGCGAAACCACCACTCACGAGAGCGCAAAAATATGATATTTTCACGGATCTCGGCAATGCGATCCAGGATGCCATGGACCCGCTCGCTTCCTGGAGACCGGACGCCATGTCTCCGGACATGCAGAAGATTTTCGATGTCGCTTTCAGACCTTTGAATGAAGCGCAGGCAACACTTGGTGACTACGAGCTTGATAATTTAAGCGAGGCTGAAAAGAAAGATCCGGATCTGGCAAAACTGAAACAGTCCAAAGATCTTTTTGACGGCGAGCAGCCGAATATCAAAAAGGTCGGCGAGTTGAGCGACGAAGCGATGAACAACATGGTCATTTCCAACGACAAGCGGGAGAAGGATATTGCTGAAATGGGCAAACTCGCCGACACGGCGCTGGACAATCTGACCACCGCCCTCAAGACCTACAACAGCATCGACAAGAAAAACATGAATGCCCAGATGGTGGAGTATGGGACATACTTTGAAAGCCTTCTACCAAAGATCAACCTGCAGATCAAAGAGATGGCTGACGTCAAACTCTACGTCTCGACAAAGAGTACCGTCGACGGACTCACCGACGAAGAGAAAGGATGTCTGGAATTCGGAACGGACGGCATTGTCCGCAAAACCGAAAAATTCAAACAGCTTTCACCTGACAAACAGCAGGCTCTTATGACAAAGCTGACCAATCTTAGACTGCAGATTGCTTTGGAAATTGATGAAAAGACGGCTGAAGAATCTGACAAGCCAGTTATAGAAGCCAGAAAAAAACTTATGGACGGCAACTGGATAGACGCCAAACAACAGCTGCTTTCCTACTACAAAGAAAATGGAAGCAACCCCGAGAAAGCCTCGAGGACAGCTGAAGTCAGAGGGATGCTCCATGGAATCGCCAAACTTGAAATCAAACAGAGTACCGAGAGGTTATTGGCGATGAAAGCTTCGCTGGATACGAGATTCAACAATAATCCCATGGGGAAAAGCGATACCGGGACATGGACCGCCCAACAGGATCAATTGTTCGTCGAAAGCATGTCACGCGTGTTGGCCAAAGCAGAAGAGATGATCGACAGCGGAGAAGTACTCACAATGGAAGAAGCAGAAAGTAAATTGCGGAGCATGAAATTCACTCCGAATACCGGAATGTCACAACAGGCCGCCGTTGACCAGCTGGATGAAATGAAGAAGCTCAGTGACGATGCGGTCAAGGAAAAACAAAAAAAATCTCTCGAGTCCACGCAGGATTCAATAAAGTCTCTTCAGGAAGCCATCAAACATGCCCAAGAGCGTCCGAATGATGTTGGTCTGGACGGGAACCCCATCGGGCAAAATCTGGAGTTCATGCAAAAGAACCTGGCCAGCTATCAGTCCCAACTGGAAGCGGCGCAAAAGATGAGTCCAGAGGATTACCATAAATTCCTTGAAGGGCGGGCCGAGCAAAATCTGCGCGATGCGAAATTCAGAAATGCGCTTGCTGTTTTCCAGGGGGGGTTCGTTACCGACGGTTACGGCAACCGTGCCGACAATGTGTATGACATGTTCAAGCAGCAGCGGCTACTGAACGATCCCGACCCGGTCAAACGTGAAGCAAACACACTTAAACTTGCCAAGGAAGCACGCGATCACGGACTCCCTGCATTGTCGCGAAGGCTTTACGACCAGTATTTCCAGAAAGAGATCGATGAACAGAGCAACAACGTGAGCCGCGCCGACATTGAAAAACAGTTTTTGGGCAATTCGGACAACATGAAAAAAATCGATAAAGCGCTCGCCCAGTGGAAAGATACCTTCAAAGAAAAAACCGGGAAAGATCCCGATCAAACGCAAATAGATTCGGCGCGTCAGGCCATGATCAGTGAAATGGTTGGAAGCGCTTACTCCAAGGCGATCAAATTAAAAGTCCATGAAAGTTTCAAAGGCGGGACGAGCGAACGTGCCAAAGCTTGGAACGAAGCATATGGAGGAAAAATTGTCGTGGAAAACTTTGGACAAGAAGGGGAAGGAGTTGACTTCAAATTGGCGATGATCTCTCCCACGGCAGCCTTAGGCAAATATGTTGCTGATTATCAGGCATTCTATACCGACGAAGAATGGAACGCCCTTCCGGCAAAAATCGGTATCATGACCGCTGTGACCATCGCTTCTATGGGGGTCGCCGAAGGCGTCGTGGCTGTCGGTGGAGTGGCTGCACGTACACTGCTTGGTGAATCCGCCATTGCGGCTCTCACCGGAACGGTGACCGAAAGCGGGGCCACTGTGGGAGGGTCTTTTGCCGGACGTGCTTTGGCGTGGGGAGCACGCACGACGCTCAAAGGCGTTGCTTTTGGGACGACCCAGGGAGCGCTCAATTATGTCATTCAAGGGGATAAGTCCACGTTTGAAAGTCCAAAGGCGTACTTCAAGGCCATGGGTATGAGCATAGCAACCTTGGGCGTGCTTGAAGCCGTGGGAGCAGGATTCGGGAAACTCCGTCAGGCCGTCGCCGCCACAGAGATGGCCGGAATGACGGAAGAAGAAATTGCCCAAGCCGCCTACATGCCAAAACATATCGGTGAAACAAGCTGGTGGACCGGCGAATCCACCGCCAAAAATGCCGCGCGCTTGGGTTCAAGGAGATTGCGTGGTGTTCCGGGTCCGATCGGAGATGCCGGATGGTGGATTGCCAGAACTTCAGCTGAAGGTACGGCACTCACCGGTTTAAATGCGACTGAAGCCTGGCTCGGCGGACAGGAATATGGCATGCACGAGGGCGTCAAAGCCTTTGGCGAAAACTTCCTTTTTGCCGCAGCCATCACCGGCACGCACGAGTTCATGGGACCGGGCGTTCACGAAGCTCCAAAGACTCCCGATGTTTCAAAAGAAACGAAAGTGGGCGATAATTTCTTTTCCACCTTCGACCGCGGCGTTCCGGAAAACGCTCGCAAAGCGGGTATTCCCGAAGGAGCCGAAGGCTGGGTCGACAAAGAAGGAAAAGTTCACTTCAACATTGATCGACTCAATACCGGAAAAACGACCGTCGCCGGGACGGACGGAAAACCCGTAGAGCGGAGCATTATGGCGGAAGGCTATAAAGTTTCCATCAATACCGACGGCGAATTCACCGTGGAAGGACCGGACGGAAAACAGATGAGTCTGCACGAATACGAAAAAGCCATGAAGGGCACGCCGTACGAACGGACGCTGCTCAACACGATGGTGGAAATCAAAAACCACGAAGCCACGCATCAGGTTCTGGAGTTCGGATTCACCAAAGTTGAAGTCGATTCCGAAGGCAAACCGCAGCGCGTTCCCGATACCGCAAAGACCAAAGCTTTTACAGATCTTTTTGCAAAACCCGGGCCGGGCGGCAACGTCCCCGAAGGCAAGATCGCCCTGGTCGACAATCAGGGACAGCCCATGGAACCCACATGGCAGAACATCCAGGAATACCTCTGCCAGGTCGGTGACGGATCGGTCACGGTTCCCAAAGCACAAGCCGAAGCGATGCAGGGTGTTATCCAGGAAGAGATTCCGGGTTTCACGTTTGAACGGGCGCGCAACGTTGCCACCAAGCTTATCGCCGCCAATCCTGTGGAAGCTTTTTACCGCGATGAAATGGCCGCGAAGCACGTCGGCAAACCCTGGAAGAAAATTTCGAGCGGCGCGGATTTCAACGAAGCCCTGAACACGGAAAAAGGTCAGGAAACAAATTATAAAATCGCGCATGAAATTCTGATGGGGTATATTTATGTTTTGCGAACCGGCGATCCGGCGCAGATCGAAGCTTTCAAGGCCGGGCACGAAGTATTTATCGACGGAAAAGTCCTTGATACCTTCGCCGCAAACTACCAGAAGACGGTAGATTTCGTCACGACGAAAATGTCGACGATTGAAGGTTTACAGGACCTCATGAAATTGGAAAAAAGCGGAAAAATGTCTCCTTCAATGCGTGAAGTGTACAAGCGCATCGCGTCGGAAGGAAAGATGGTCAAAGATCTTACCTCCACCAGAAAAGCCGACGGGACGACGAAAACTCCCGAGGAAATCCGGAACGATCTCGCCGAACTCCGCCAGCAGATTGAATTCCACGGCGTGGAAGTGAACAAGTTCAGTGCGAAATACCTCACGGCTACTCCCGAAGGCATGAAAATTCTTGCCGAACAACCGGGCGGTACGGACTTCATCCGAGAAGCGATGCGCAAAGGTGAAGTAAAAGATTTCGCAAACTTCCCTCCTGAAGTGAAAGCGAAAATGCGGGCGGAAGCGGAAAAAGTCCTGACCGACCGGCTCACCGACGCCGAAATGGCGCTTCAGGGAAAAATCGCCAAAGCCGAAAAAGAGATTTCCGAAAAAGAAGCCAGGGGGGAAGACACCTCAAACGACCATCTGAAACTCGGCAACATCCGGGATCTCCTCAAGACCTATCAGTCCGTCGAGCTTTCGGATCCGGCAAAAATCGATGCACTCCTGGACAAAGTGGAACAACAGCAGCCCCCTTCGGGATATGGTGAAATGCCGAAACTTGCCGACATTTTCTTCGCGAATTCCGACCGCCTCAATCCGGATTTTCTCGCGAATATTCTCGACGGAAAAATGAAATATGATACCGTTGACGGACCAAAAGGAAAGGAAAAAGTCATGTTCGTTGAAGGTCGCATACTCGGCGTGGGAGGACTTGGCGAAGTCTGGTCCACGATCGAATTCAAAGCCGGCTCGAACGAAGGCCATGAAATGGTCATCAAGAGGCCGAAGAACGGCCTCGACATTTCTCCGAACGTTAAAGCTGAGGAAGCTCTGGCCCATTCCGTGGGAGACTATGATCTCATGGATGAATCTGACCAACACATCATGATTGAGATATTCAATGAGTTCAGGACGAAGGCCATGAAGGAGCCAGGCGGTCTCGAACGCATCCAGCGAGAGATCGTTGCAAAACTCCCGCGTGGACAAACGACGAACGATTTCTTTTCTATGGTTACCCGAATGCAGGCTGCTTACGCCGAATCAGGGAATGCGCGTTTGATCATGGATCACCAAGCGAAGGGCGAACTCAACACTTTCACCAAAATCAACGGCGTCAGTGATTCGGGCATCATTTTCCTTGAATCCATCGCCAACCCGAAAGCCAATTACGAAGTCTGCGATTATGAAAAAATCATGAGCGGTGAAGTTACGTCCCTTGATGGAACCAAACCAATTGACCAGAAACAGTTTTGGACCGGAATCGTTGATGTCATGCACGCTCTCGCTGATGCGAACAGTAAAGGCATCGTCCATCGCGACATCAAGCCGGAAAATTTCGGCGTCGGTCCCGACGGAAGAATCCGTCTTATCGACGTTGGCTCGATTAAAACGAAAAATAATATCCATGACGTCGGTTTCTTTGAAGTTCCAAAAGGCAACCCCATGCACTATCCGGTTCCGAACGGAGTTTCCGAAATGTACCCCAACCGTGGAGGTATCACTCCCGGATATTACAGCGGAGAAATCGCAACTGCCGAAGCCAAAGGAACCCTTGCTCCCGACGGTAAACCGAAAGTGACCTTCGGCGCTTCGGATCGTTTCGCCATGGCTGTTTCCCTGGAAGAAATCGTTCATCAACAAAGTGACCCGAATAAACCTCACTGGGCGAGCGACGCGCAGATCCAGCAGCTTCAAGGCGTTATAACCTATCTGAAAGGACCGCGCGCCGACATGGAAGTCGCTGCCACAAGGATTGAGGGTATCATGGGCACCCACTAATGCTTTGTAAATATTTAATTTTTATACCATACTATGATCGAAAACACTGATCCACCAGCAATGGAAAAAAACGGTGAAAACCCGACCGACCTGACCAAGGTCATCCAAATTTTCAAGGACTGCCGCGACCGTTCGTTTCAACAGGTCCCCGGTGGCTACCCTCAACCTGACGCGGAAAAGGATATTGCCATGCCGCTTGAAACCTACCGTACGGCATGCCAGACGGTCGAAGCCGAAGAGCTTTTGCCTCAGACGCTCATGAACAGATTTCTGAAAAGCGTCGACAACGTTCCCCTTCCGAAGCTTGCCAAACGCTATCCTTCCGGTGCGAAAATATGTCTTGCTTTCGTTCCCGTTCAAATAAGAGGAGTTCCCGGCGTTGAGCTGCATATGCTTGAAGTTGATTCCAAAGGACTGACGAGAGGATATACTTTCGATCCAGGCTACTATTTTCTGGTACTTCCTGCGGAGATTCAAAGCAAGTGCACGTTCCGTGTACCGAACTATGAAAATTTCAATTATCCGACCGAAGCCGAACGTGATGAGTTAAAGAAACGACTTATCGAAGCGCTTGATAGCCTCAAAGCTCTTGTCGATAAAAAGAATAAAGCTGCATAACGGCTTTTTGAGCGCTTATCTGGCTTCTTTCAGGCAGGTTTGCTATAGTGGTCTTGCTCTAGAAGTTTTTCGTTGTGCATGATCGTTTTTGAAAATGTTACAAAAAGGTACGGCCGCAATACGGTTCTGGATAAACTGAACCTGACAATTTTGCGCGGCGAGTTCGTGTCGGTGATCGGCCCTTCCGGTGCCGGAAAGTCGACGTTGATCTATTCACTCATCGGAGCGGAAAAAGTCCAGCACGGCAAGATCAGCGTGGACGGCTTCGTGGTCAACCGGATGAATCCGCGCGCTTTGCAGTATTTCCGCCGCAGGATCGGCGTGGTATTCCAGGATTACAAACTGCTTCCTCAAAAAAACGCCTATGAAAACGTTGCCTTCGCCCTTGAGGTCTGCGGGTATGAAACCGCGGACATCAAGAAACGGGTACCCGAAGTGCTGGAGATCGTGGGGCTTCATGAGCATCACCGCCAGTTTCCGCACCAGCTTTCGGGCGGAGAAAAACAGCGTCTGGCCATTGCCCGGGCCCTTGTCCATAATCCGGGCCTGATCGTGGCGGATGAGCCGACCGGCAATCTCGATCCGGTGACGGCCAAAGGGATCATCGATCTCTTTCTGAAAATCAACAAAGAAGGCATTACCGTCATCTTGACCACTCACAACCATCTTTTGGTTGATCACATCCGCAAGCGCGTGGTAAAAATTGATCAGGGGAAAGTCGTGAGCGATCGTCAGCAAAGCGGATATCATTTGGAAACACCAGCATAATTTTATGGCTACCTACAAACAGTCAGGCGTTGACATGACCATGGGCGACAGATGCTCAGCTCTGGCTTATGAAGCGGCAAAAAAGACTTTCGTCAGCCGCAAGGGCATGTTCGGCGCGCCCGTCACCATGGACGGCGGGTTTACTGGCGCCCTGGATTTCGGAGACTTCTATCTCGTGAATAACTCCGATGGCGTGGGATCGAAGATCGCCATCGCCGACGCCGTCGGCAAGTACAATACGCTTGGTTACGATCTCCTGGCTATGGTCGCCGACGACGCGATCTGTGTGGGAGCCGAAACCATCGCCATTACCAACACCGTGGATACGAGCAAAGTAAGCATCAAGGTCATCAAGCCGCTGATGGAAGGCCTGAAAAAGGCCTGCATCGAGCAAAAGATCGTCATTCCGGGCGGGGAAATCGCCGAGCTTCCGGTGCTCGTCAACGGCAATACCTGGAACGCCAGCGCGGTCGGGATCGTTGAAAAAAATAAATTCATTACCGGCAAAGATGTGAAGCCCGGAGACAAGATCATCGGCTTACGAAGCCGCGGCTTCCGTTCCAACGGTTTCAGCCTGGTCCGCCATATCTTACAAAAAGAGTACGGTTCACGGTGGGCCAAAAAGTTTTACGACAAGAAACAAACCTGGGGAGCAAAAGTTCTTACGCCTTCCATCATTTACTCGAACGCCCTGCTGGCGTTGCTCGGACGCTACAAAGAAAAACGTGCGTGTAATATTAAAGCTTTGGCCCATGTTACGGGCGGCGGCATCCCCGGGAATATCGTAAGAATTCTGGGAAATTACGGTGCGTACCTTGATAATCTGTGGGGTCCTCACGACATGATGGCAAGGCTTCAGAAAATCGGAAAGGTTTCCGATAAGGAAGCTTATGAGGTCTGGAACATGGGAACCGGCATGATGCTCGTCAGCAATGAGTTCGACAAGATCGATAAGGTTCTGGATGAGTTCGGTATTGATGCCCGCATCATCGGAGAAGTGACGAAAGAACGCGGCGTACGGCTCGTCAGCCAGGGCTATTTCCGTACCGGAAAAATGCTCGTTTTTGAAGATTAGGATCGTTCTTGTAAAATTCGGCTGTATTGACATTTTTTGACTCCGTACTATATTACCTGCCAACTCTTTAACATATTTTATTTCTATGGCAATGCGCACACCCTTATCACTTGAAGAAATGAAAGAACTTCATGAACGGTTTCCTCACGAACCGATGAGCGAAGAACAAAAAATCGATTTTCGCGCGATGAGAGACAAGTGGGCTTCGGAAGGTCACCTTCCTGAAGCTTTTGAACCCAAAGATATCGAGGAAATCGAGGCCCAGGTCCGTACCCAGATCGGTTTCATTTTTGAAAAAGTCCGTTCTCACAAGTTGGGTGGTGAGGAGTTCGGAAAATTTTTCAAAGTCGTCGGCTACCTCAGAAAATCAAATCTGATCGGTGCGAGGCTCTATGAAGAGGCCATGGAGGTTTTGAACCCGATGTTTCCGAGACCGCCAAAGGATTAAATTCAGGATATTTTTAGAAAAATTTTAAACGGCGTCAGCTATCATTGCTTCGCCGTTTTTTATTGATCATGGAAAAATTCCTTCATGCCATCAACAGCGTCCCGGGCTGCCATTGGAAAATCATGCAAAGTCTTTGGAAACGTTTCGGAGACTGGGAATACGTCTGGAAACACGCCGACCTGCGCGACATTACCGCTGCATTGAACGGAGAAACCGGCGGAAACCTTCGTCCGAGAATCACCGGACAAAATTTTGCGGGGCGGCTGGCTGAGTTTCGCTCGAAGTTCGATGCGGATGCCGAGTTCGCGAAACTTTGGGAAAAGGATATTGCGGTCGTGAGCCGACGAAATCCCGAGTATCCGGAAAGCCTGCTGCACCTGCCCCAAGCACCTTTCCTGCTCTATCGCAAAGGAGCTCCTCTTTCACGTGATTTCCGCTATTTTGCCATGGTCGGTACGCGTCACCCCAGTTCGTACGGGGAAAAAATGGCCTACGACATTGCGGAAGCTTTCGCGAGGTGCGGAGCCGTCGTGGTCAGCGGACTCGCCTTCGGCATCGATGCCGTCACCCATTTTGCCGCCGTTTCTTCAAACAAACCAACGGTAGCCGTCCTTGCCTGCGGTCTTTACGAAATCACTCCAACGGGGCACCGGTCGCTGGTGGAAGAAATACTACGCTGCGGGGGCACGCTGCTTTCCGAGTATCCGCCACATGACCCCGCGTATCCGGGCCGTTTTCTGGAAAGAAACCGCATTATCGCCGGATTGAGCGAAGCGACTCTGGTGCTGGAAGCCGGAATGAAATCCGGAGCGCTTTCCACCGCCCGTCATGCGCTCGACTGCGGACGCGACGTGTACGTTTTACCCGGAGATATTACACGATCGCAGGCTGAAGGATGTCTTGATCTGCTGGCAAAAGGAGCGATTCCCATCATCAATGTTCACCATCTTCTCCAGCAGCTGGGATTTTCTCCTTCGGCAAAAAGGCCGGCCGTAGTTTCCGATGAAGAAGCTCTGCTTTTGCAATGTTTGTCCGTTGCTCCGTTCAGCGCGGACGAGCTGTGCATGAAAACCGGTTTCCCCGTTGACCGCATGAACGTTTTGCTCACCGAACTGGACCTCAAAGGACTTATCTTCACGAACAAAGACATGCTGTGGGAAACGGCAGGTTCATAGCGCTACTCCACGATCGCGGTGACGCGATGGACCTCTTCGAGGGTGGTGATGCCTTTGAGGACTTTGAGGACCCCGTCTTCACGCATCGTGAGCATGCCTTTGCGTCTGGCGGCTTCAATCATTTTGGTCGAACTTGCCTTGTTGAGAATGAGGTCGCGCATTTCAAAATCCACGTTGACCATTTCCACGACGGACATTCGTCCTTTGTACCCGGTGTGGCTGCAGACGTCGCATCCGGGGGCTTTGGGAAGTTCGGCGGGGACGCTAAGACCCTGTACCGAAGGGCGGATTTTCATGATGATTTCGATCGTCTTGTTAAGTTCGTCGAGTTCGGCTTTGGGAACTTTTTCCATCTTCTGGCAGGCCGGACAGATCCTGCGGACAAGACGCTGGGCGATGATGCTGTTGAGCGCCGGTGCGACCATGAACGGAGGGAGTCCGATGTTGATGAGACGCGGGATGGACTCGATGGCGCTGTTGGTATGAAGCGTGCTCAAAAGGACATGACCGGTCAAGGCGGCCTGCGCCGCGGTCTCGGCCGTTTCAAGGTCACGGATTTCACCGATCATCACCACGTCGGGATCCTGGCGCAAGATGGCGCGCAGTCCGCCGGCAAAATCGTATCCGCGTTTTTCGTTGATCTGGCTTTGCGAAATTCCCTTCAAATGATATTCGATCGGATCTTCCAGCGTGATGACTTTACTTTCCGGCTTGTTGTACTTGTCGAGCATGGTATAGAGCGTGGTCGTTTTTCCGGAACCCGTGGGCCCGGTAATGAGGATCATACCGTGGGAAATGTGGGTGAGGTGTTCAACGTGCTGAAGGTTTTCTCCCCAGAATCCCATTTCCTCAAAACTCACCAGTTTGCGCCCGCTGTCCAGAAGACGGCAGACGAAGGTCTCTCCATATTCCGTCGGAAGGTCCGACACACGGACGTCGACCTTGCGATCGTTGACGGTAAAGCTGTAGCGGCCGTCTTGCGGCTCGTTGTTGATGTTGAGTTTCATCTTGCACTGGTACTTGATCTGGTTGACGATGTTTTTGTAGGTCGGAATGTCCATTTCAAAAATTGTATGGAGCACGCCGTCGATACGGAAACGGACGCGAACGGTTTTTTCTTCCGGCTCGAAATGCATATCCGAAGCTCCTGTTTTGAGAGCACCAACGCTGATGAGATAGACCGACTCTTCCGAACTTAATGTGGGAAGCTTCTCTTTGAGCTGTGAAAGCTGCTGGATTTCCTGTTCGTACGCTTTGATTTTTTCCTCCGACAGTCTGGTTTCAAGAACTTTTTTAGGTTTGTACTGTTCGCTCTCATAGAGGCGAGTCGCTTCAAGAATTCCCGCGTCGGACGCGAGGTTGATGTTCAATTCGTATCCTTTGTTGATAAGATCCTGGAGGACGGCTTTCGTTTCGGCGTTCTGAGGATCGGCGACCGCCACGCGGACCTTTTTCCCGATCTTGAAAAACGGCATGATCAATGCCGATTTGGCCGTTTCAGGCGGGATGAGCTTGAGCAGATCCGGGTTAATCGGAGTTACGCCGATGTTGATGTACTGCATCTTCAATTCCTTCGCTTTTTCGATGGTGGCGCGTTCTTTGAAGCCGCGGTTGATTTTTTCGAGAGTTTCATCAACGGATTTTGGCGGCTCGTTGGAAGGCGGCATGTTGGGATTCTGCGTCGTTGCAGGAGCGGCCGTATTTTCCTGAGAGGGCTGTGCAGGCGGCTGTTTCCCCTGGGCCGCTTCGATGTCTTCCTGCATGGCCGGATTGGCGGTATTGACGACACTGGCCGGCACCGGCGGCGGGGTTTGGGGTTGCTGTTGAGCGGCAGGAGGTGCGGGCTGTTGGGGCGCAGCCGTTTGCACGGCGGGTTGAGCAGCCGACATGTTCTGATTCGGATTTCCCTGATTGTTTCCCGGTTGATCTGCCATACAAAGTTACAGATATATCCATATATTTTAGCATAAAAGTGCTGAAAAGTTAAAGCCAAAGCATGCGTCAGGACATTAAATTTCAAAATGGTCAATTTTGGCTTTTAGACTTAAAAAAATGACTGAAATCTGGTATACTTATAGGAAAAATAAAAACCAAAATATGGAAAAGAACGAACTTTACGAAAATTTGTTGACCGAACTGGACCGAAGCCTGGTCGTTGATGACAAAACCAGAAGCTACTGGCTCAAAAACTATAAAACTCTCCCAAAGACCGCGGTCGAACTTTTTTACGAGCAATTAAAAATGACCGACACCCGTGTGAACGTCTACATAGCCGCGGCCATTGATGCCGACCCCAGTCTATCCGAAGAAATCACCCAAAAAGGGCGGGAAGCGAGAAAAAAACTTCTAAAATTTTTGGAAACGCAAAGCAATCAAGAAGAAAATCCTGAAGAGTTTCTCAAAACTCACCTCAAATAATTTTTTTTCATGCCGGAAATTTTTCAACCAGAGCAGGCAAAGATCTCGTCGGTCGAAAAAAAAGCAGCAGTGATCGACAAAGAGACCAAGAAAAAGACCAATGAACAACTGGAGTCGGAACTCCTGGCCAAGCACGACGTGTTTTTCAAGCAGGTGGATTCCACCGATAAAACTTTCAAGGAAGCGGATAAACTCAAAACCGAGGAAGCGAAAAAGGCCATGGGGAAAGACAAACAGGAAATCAAAGATCTTCTTTTGAAAGCTGCCCAGAGCGGTGAGGATATCCTTGCGAAAAAGGAGGAAAATCCGAATCTGAGCACCATCCAGCAAAGCGCCGACCGGATTTCCAAACTGACCGGGACGGTTTCCGAAAATTTAGCTTTCTTTCAGGACATGGACAAAGCCGACGAATCCCTGAAACTTGCCAAAGATTCGCTGAAAGCGATAGAAACCTATGCGCCCTCTCCCGGCCAGGCCATGCCGGAACATGCCGTCGGATGGCAGAAACGTTATAAGTCCGAACTTCAAAACGGTCTCGCCAATCTCGGTGAGTTCGGCGCCGGCGGATACCTTGCAAAGTACCCGTCCATAAGTTCTCCAGAAATGAAAGCTGTCTATGACAAGATCAAAAAAGGGGCCGACGGCGCCATGGAGCATCTGACCGACAGCCGCATGCGGTTTCTCGATAATTACGGAGATAAATTCAACACTGAATTCGACGACAAGGGAAATGAAAAACCTCTGAGCGAAGAACAGAAGAAGGTCATCAACAAACTCAAGGAAGTCCGCAATGGCGGCTCCGGCGGACCGCAAGGGGAATCGTACGACGGATACAGCATGATGATGTCCCTGATGTCCTCCGGCAAGATGCAGCTCGAAAGCGCCAAAACCGCTACCGACAACAAACAACGACAGGCTTTCCTGGACACCGCCAAAGAAAATTTCACGGATGCAAAGCATGACGCATATATCGTCGGATTTGAACTGTCCGGCATTGATGCCCAGAATCTCCCGGACGATTTCGCCGCCATTTACTACACCATGAACGGCAACAGTGCTTCTGTGCTCAAGGAAGCCGGAGATGAGCTCGATAAACTTGAAAAAGGCAATAGCCTCGTCGACAGCAAGGATGTTGTTGACTCCAGTGAAAAAGAGTATTCCGAAGGCGACGATTCACCGAAGAAAGCATACGAAACCGCTCTCAAGATCAGGGACGGCGTCATGGACGCCAAGGAGTTCGACCTCCACAGTCCACTGCTCGGCCCCACAGTTGAAAAGGCACTGACGAAACTGTGCGCGCTCAAAGGAAAGCTCACCCAGGTCGACCGCGCGACGTTGCCGCGCGAATATCAGGCCCGTTTTGACGCATTGAGTTCAACGGTCGATGCCAACGTCCAGGAGCTGGCGCAGGTCCAGATGGTGATCAAGAACAACAAACTTACCGAGACGATCAACTCAAAGAACGAATTCAACAAAGATGGGAAAGAGTATTTCAAGATGGTCAAAAAAGAGATCAACGGACAAAGCGTGGTGGTCGTGGAACAAACCGAAGAGTTCAAAAAACTTCCGCCCGAACAGCAAAAAATTTTTCTTTCCCAATACGCCGCCGTTCCGGCCGAAGTCACTCTGGACCTCACGAGAAAAATGGACATGAAGGAGGACAAGGACTGGAACGAAGGGTTGGCGAAATTCGAAAACGGAGATTGGCAGGGAGCAAAGAAACAGTTGCTCAATTATTGCAACAAATTCAGCTCGAACGCCGATAAGTCCGTCCAGGTCAGCTCGGCGACGAGTCTGTTGCAGGCGATCGTCAAAATCGAATTCCAACAGGCAAAGGAGAACTTCCAGACGATGGCGGATGTCCAGAGCGATCGCGGAGAGATCAACGGAGTGACGCGCGAAGACCTCGGTGTTTCCGTGCTTATGGGGTGGAAGAAAATCGACGCGGCAGAGGGGGTCATCAATTCCAAAAAATGTCCGCTCACCATTGAAGAGGTCTGGAGCCAGGTCGGAAGAGCCGGCGGCAAGGATCTTGTGGTGGATGGCATCTCCTTCATGGACCCGCGCGTTCAGCAACGCATGCTGGCGGAACCCGACCCCGAAAAGCGTCGTGCCAACATCCTCCAGCTCGCCAAGGCGGCGCAGGACGCGGGCATGACTCCGTTCGCCAAAAAGTATTATGAAATGTACTTCAGCGAACAGATTTCCGAAAAGAAAAAAACGATCAGCCGCGACGACGTCGTCAAGGCTTTTGACAGCAAACCTGACAGCCAGGAACAGGTCCGCGCCGGCATTAAGGCGGCACACGAGCAGGCAAAAACGAAATTCATTACTGAACGGAACAGACGACTCGGCCTGAACGGTTACGTTGCCCTCAACCCGAACGATCCCGTCATCCTTGAGGAAAATAAAATCCTGGCAAAATGGGAAGCCGACTACTCAGCCAATAGCGGCGACATCGAACAGCGGGTCCGCAACGGCATCATCGACGACCTGTGGACCAAAGAGGCCAAGAAAGCCGTGCATAAGGACATGATGTCCGTTCCGGACAACGTCAACCTCAACGGTTCCAAGGAATGGAAGGAAGCATACAGCGGTCATTTCGGTGTGGCTGAAAACATCTCCGGATCATCACTGGTCTTCACTTCCGACGACATCCGCAACACCGCGGCTGAAATCGCGGTGGGCATTCTCTATCTGGAAATTGCCGCGGCCGCCGGCGCCATTACCGGCGGCATGGCGAGCGCCGCCATACTTGGCGGCGCTGCTGAAGTCGGCGCCGGCACGCTCTTCGCTTCCGAAGCGACCGGGTTCCTGGTCGAAGGCGCCGTGATGCATTCCGTAAGCGTCGGTCTGAACGAAGGCGCCGCGGGGTTCAAGGATACCGGCAAATTCATGAAAGGACTCGTCACAACGTACGCCACGCTGGGTATCATGAAAGGTACCGGCTCCGTTCTCGGGAAGATCGGTTCAAAGGGCGGACAGGCCGTCGTGGAAGGCGGCAGTGAATTTGTCACACCGTTCACCAAAGGACTCGGAGAAACGGCGGCGGGATTCGGAAAAGGAGCCTTGAAGTTCACCGGGAAAGCCGTGCTGGATTCGACGCTTATGACCGGCATCAGCTGGGGAAGCGAAAAAATACTCAACGGAAAATCCATGTCTTCCGATGCGCTGCTCCGCGCCTTCGGCGACAACATGGTCACCTTCATGGTCATGGGCGGCGTGCATAAAGCCGTTGACGTCGGGGCAGAAGGACAAGGTCCGGGAATCAAAGACACCAAGGAAGCGAAAGAGCTGCGTGACAGCATTACCAGATCGTTGGAGGCGGAAAATAATGCAGAAAAGGCCCGTGAAATCGCTGACGAAGCGAGAAGGTCAAGTAATCCCGATGCGCCAAAACTTGAAAAGAAAGCGACCCAGCTGGAACATGAAGCAAGAGATGCCGAGGCCGTCGCCAAGAAGGCCATTGAAGCCGAACGCGCGACGCGTCTCAACGAAATGCAGACAAAAATCGACGCCATGAAAAAAGACCTTGAGAAAAAAGACATCTCTCCGGAAGAAAAGAAACGGATTGAATTCATGGTCGAACAGTTTGAAAAAATCAAAACAGACGGCGGGGCGTTGGGGACATCGGAAAAAGCCCTGTTCGAAGAACACCGCACGGTTGAGGTTCCTGACCCTGAAAATCCCGGCAAGACCAAAAAAATCGACCTTTTTGAAAACTTCAACAGCAAGAACTTCGCGTACTCCAAAGAAATGGTGGAGTTGATGAACAACTACGACAAGCTCCTCAAGGAAGGACCGAAAATCATCAAACACGGCGGTGATGAGATCGTCATTCTCCACGCCGGGCCTGACGGAAAAGTTCAGATGTTCTTCGGCGATATCGGCAACATGGGGCCCACCAACGAGTTCGCACTGAGACTCAAGGGCAATAATGCCAACATGGTGGACCTTTATCTCCATGACTTCGCCGAGGTCGTCAAAGCGCGTTTCAAGCCGGGACAGGCTGTTGACGGGCAGGCTTTGCTGACGGAAATCAAAACCGAGCTTTCCAAAAAATATTTCGGCATCGAATCCGAAGCCGATTTCAACACGATGAAAGCGCAGTGGAATCTGGACGGCACCTGGGAGGATTACCAACGGAACATGGGCAACGCCCGCATCCTCGCCGGATTCCGTTCAAGCGCCAGAGGTTTGCAGAAAGAGTTTGCCGAACAGGTCGGAGACCGGCCGGCCGACGCCGCGCGAGACAACAAGGAGTTCGCCGACTTCATCCAGAAAAAAATCGACGGTCTGGATACCGGTACGCCACCCTTAACCGAAATTTTAAAGAAAAATCTGAGCGCCCTCAACAAGTCCGGCGCCCTGAAAGATCTTTTCCCGGATCTTCCCGAAGGCGGAGGTAACCTGAACGAAACGACGCTTTCAGATATTCTGTCCAAGCCACAGCGCACGGCGGAAGACAACATGCTGTTGTATTTCGCCCTGCAGCGGGTCAACGCAGGAGGTATTTCTTCCCTCGAGGGGATGGATGCCACAGGGGTTGAGGGCGCTCGCGAAAGGTTCGGAAAAATCAAACAACCGGCTTCCGACGCCACCCTCATGGATTTTCAGATGGCCGGCATCGATGTTCCGAAATTTGAAAACCGTGACTTCAACACGACCGACATGAAGTTCTTCCTGGATAAAGTCCTTGAAGACGGGCTCCACGAAGCCAAGAAGAACAAGGAAAAACTCAATATTTACCAGGCGGAAAATCCATTCGACCAGAACGGCGAACTTAGGACCGATGTCGCCGGGTCAAAAGAAAACCATGATGCATACGAAAAATCGAAAAACGACAAGAAAGGCGACATCATCGCCCAGACCCAGAAAGATATCCATGCGGCCGAGCAGAAACTCGACGAAATCAGCCAGGAGGTCCAGAAAATTCTTGAAAAGAAACCGTTAAATTCTGCTGACACCAAACACCTCACCGACTTACAAAAACAGTACGATGCTCTCATCAAAAAGGTGGAAGCGGACAAATACAAAGATGCCGAGACCGGAGCCGACCGACCGGGGAAATATGCGGAAAACATGGATTTCTGGATGCGCGACCGCAACGGTAAACCGATCGAAAAACCCTACCAGATGTACCGCGAATTCGTCATTGACCTTCATAACACCGGAGCGATCAACGGTCAGAAAGGTTACGCAACCACAGACTCCGCAATGAAACTGATCGCGAACTTCATGATGACGAAATTTCCCGGAGCCTCTTCGATCATCCGCACCGGCGGAGGCTCGTTCAAGCTGGTGTTCATGGACTCGAGGCAAATACCAATGCACGAAGGTAAGCCAATAAGCGTTGAAGCTCAGCAATCGATGATTAAGAGCGTTCTGCCGGAACTCAACGCGGAAGTCCAAAAAATCGTCGAAGCTGACACCAAAACCGTCGTTGACGGCAACGTACGCGACGCGACGGAGTACTTCAGGACGCGGGGGGGAAAGCCGGCCGCCGTCGGGGAAGTTTCGCTGGTTTCTTCCAGTGCCGTGGATCACGAAGAGTTCGCTTCACGGGCCAAGCAGGTTGGTCCACCAAGAACGCTTTTCAGTATCTTTGAACAGCGTGGAGTGGAACCAGTTCCTCCCGATGAATCCTCAACGCTGCCGATGGCTCCGGGTGAATCGACAACGTTGTCGAAAGCTCCGAAAGTTGAAAATCTGCCGAAGGTCGGTGATACCGTTCACCTTCTTGCATTCGACGGAGCTGTGGACACTTTTGTCATCGAAAGCATCGATAAAGACACCGGCAAGGTCAGACTGAAAGAACCGAATTCCGATATCTTCCGCACCGTCGAAAGCGTTAAAGCCCTGCAAGGTGAAATCCTCAGAACGAAAATCGAGACCGATCGTGCGAGTGTTCCCAAAGAAGACCTTATCCGTGCGGACATCGCTTCAGGCAAGCTGAAACTGGATTTGAAGAATCCCGAACAGGCCGAAGCTTTACAGAAAAAGATGGCACCGGAGGATTTTTCGGTCCTTGAGGCGAACCAGGGAGCTTCGCCGGAAGTCATCGCTTCCATTGTCCGCGGCGGGGTTGAACTCACCCAGAGCAGCGTCAATGAAAAAGGCGAAACCGTCACCCGAGCCCTTAGAACCTATGGAGGAAAAGAGCTTGGGCAAGGCATGTATGGCGTCGTTTCCGAAGTTGCCTACGTTGAAAAAGGTTCGACCGAACTGAAATATGGTGTGATGAAACTGCCGCATGCCGGCGAAGTTGCCAAAGCCAATTTTGCACATGAGGGCGACGCGGCGGGACAGGTCCAAACGCTTGAAGCCCAGTATCATGATAAAGGCGCGAACCATCTCATCAAGCCGGTCTTTGTTTCCGACAAGGCCATCATTTATGAAAAAGCCGCAGATGAAAACGGCAAGACCGTCAACCTTGAAAAAGGCGTCAAAGACATGAGTGAAGGCGTATGGCTCAGGCAGTTCGCCGGAGGCGTGGAAGGTCTTTCCTACATGCAGCGTCATGGAATTTCCCACGACGATTTCAAGCCGGGTAATATCGTCATCGGAGCTGAAGGAGGCGTCCTTATTGATATCGGAAGCAAGGTCAGCCAGCAGGATATCGCGAGCGGCAAGGTGCAAGTGCTACGGACACAAAACGGAAGCATGCTCGCCCATTATGTCACTTCCGATGGTGCCGGCGGCTTCAAAACCGACTGGGTCGGTCAGGATCCTGCCTACAACAACGCACACCTTCTCAGCGAGAGCATCCAGACCGGAAAACCGATGGACATCGGCGACAAATTTGCCGTGGGTCAGTCGTTGCGCTTTTTCCTGGGACAAAAAGGGTATCTCGACGCGACCGGCAGGATAAGATCCGATGCCCCGGCACACGCCCAGCAGCTGCAGGCCATTGCCGACCGGCTCATGGCCGCCCAGCAGCATCCTTATCAATACATCAACAATAATCCCGCCCAGGGATCCGATCCGTATTACGTCCCTCTTGAAGCGGTCGACGGCTGGATACGGACAATTTCTTCTCAACTGCCCTAAACTGATATATAATTTATTCTCAACAACATTATGGAAAATACTGATTCCCACATTATGGCAAACGACGTCGCCAAAACCATCGGCACCATGACCGAGCAGACGAACAGTGCCCTGAATCAGGGAGCTACACCTGCCATGAACGACGTGCAACCAATTGATCTCCTGGAATTCCAGGAATCTTTCCGCGAACTTGGCGTGGAGGTCCTTCCGGATTCGCTCGCAGAAAGTAAACTTGCCGAGTTGAAGAACCAGCTTTATAAGTTGAAGACGCGTTTCCCCGAGGGAACGCACGTTTTGCTTGCTGCGTTTCCATGCGATGCCAACGGGCGCCTGTATTCCGATGAAGAACTCAAGAACCACGACTATTTCAAGACGCTTTTCGTTGATGAAAAAACGGGGCTTTCGAGCGGATTCGGTTCATGGACAAACGGTTTTTCAAAACTCCTGCCGAAAGAGATACAGGATCAGTGTTCGTTTACAGTTCATTATTCTTCAATCATGCCTTATTCCGACGACAAAGATTTTGAACAGTTCTCGTCGGAGTATAAGAAAGCGTTCCATGCTTTGAAGGCTCTTTTAAGCTAATCAATATCATCTCACCACGCCACTATGGAAACAGGTCCCCGACAATCAGTAGAATGGAAAGAGCTTATGGACGCCGCTCCGGAGATGACGCCCCAGCTGAAAACATTATACGAGAAAAAACTTGATCAGCCCGAAGGTTTCGTTCCTCCGGTCATTCAAACGATGCTTCCCGAAGATATTCTCGAAATCGAAAAAACCATCGAGGCGATCGACCAACAGGTGGCGAGAGGCATCCCGTCGTATGCTTATTTCAACAAACTGCTCCGCAAAATCCAAGTGCTGATCGCGGAACAGGCTCCGGAATTTTTTGAAAACCTGCCGAAAGATCTTCAATCAAAACTGCTCTATGCGAAGATTGACATGCCGACGGCCGACGACGTCGAAAAAGAGGTCTTTGACCCCATGGACGCGCCGGGTGGACTTAAAGGAGGATTGACCTTTGACCTCATGGTCCAGGATATCCTGAATTACAACGAACTGAGCACAAAACTCGCGGAAGCGTACGCCGACTACCGCCGCGAGCATTTGAAAAAGAAAAAGGTCGCTTAAGAGGAACTACGCCACTTTCTTGACCGCATCCACGAGCAGGTTGGCTTCGTCTTCGCTGATGCCTTCGATGCCCATAAGGTCTTTCACGGAAAGGCCATGGAGCTGACCCACCTGGCTGAGGTTGGCCTTGGCGAGTTTTTCGACGATTTCGGGAGTGATGCCTTCAAGATCGGCGATGTTTTCAACGACTTTCTTTTCGCCTTCCGCAGCGGCTCCGCCTCCGAGTTCGCCGACGTCCATGATGTCGAGTTCAAAACCCGTGAGCTTGGAAGCGAGACGGACGTTCTGGCCGTTCTTGCCGATGGCCAGCGGACGCTGGTCCGGATTCACGTAGACCTTGGCGCGCTTGGCTTCTTTATCGAGCTGGATAAGCGCGACCTTGGCCGGTGACAAGGCGGTCTTGATGTACTCTTCCGGATTTTCGTTCCACAAAATGATGTCGATGCGTTCGCCGTTGAGTTCATCCATGACGTTGGCGACGCGAACGCCTTTCTGCCCGACGCATGAACCGATCGGATCGATTTTGGGATCGTTGGAGCTTACGGCGACCTTGGAACGGACACCCGGCTCGCGGGCGATGGCCTTGATTTCCACCAACCCACTTTTGATTTCGGGAATTTCCAGTTCCATCAGTTTCTTGACGAGGTTGGGATGAGTGCGGGATATGAGCAGCTGCGGACCTTTGGTCGTCTTAATAACTTTGTCCAGGTACAGCTTGATGCGCTGGCCGCTGTAGTAGCGTTCACGGGGAATCTGCTGATCCGGAGGCAGGATGGTGGTGATTTTGTTATCCAGGTTCACGTAGACGTTCTGGTTTTCCACGCGGTGAACGAGCGCATTGATGAGTTCGTTTTCACGATCCTTGAAGGTGTCGTACATGACCTCGCGTTCCGCTTCCTGGATGCGCTGGATGATGACCTGCTTGGCGGACTGGGCGGCGATGCGACCGTATTCCAGAGGAGTCACGTCAATGCGGACTTCGTCTCCGGCTTTGGCGTCTTTCTTGTACTTGCGGGCTTCGGCAAGCGTCATTTCCGTTTCCTTGTTTTCGACTTTTTTGACGACATTCTTGATGAGGAACACCGTGGCGGACTCTGTTTTATCGCTGAGTTCGACGTCAATATTCTGGTCGCGGTTGCCGTAGTCTTTACGATAGGCGGCGCGCAAAGCGGCTTTGATGGTTTCCATCACCTTTTCTTTGGGAATACCTTTTTCGTCGCAAAGCTGGTTAATGGCAGCAATGAATTGAGACTGCATACATTATGGTTTTAAAAAATTGTTTTGAAAAATCCAGGATTCTCATCATGAGTGCATCCAGTTACAGGCCTAATATAGAAGATAATCGGTTTTTTGTAAAGGAAAAGGCTTTGGAGTGTGGCTTTGATGACAGCCGATGAATGGACGGGGTTTATTGACGCCGGGGCTTTCTATGATAGAATACATCCGTTTTATCGGCTTTATTCCTACTAATTTTCATGTTTTACGATATGTCCAGATTGCTGAAAACATTTCGTTGGTTTGTGACCTCTGCGTGTTTGTTTGCCATTGCGGCTCCGCTTTGCGCCCAGGCTGCGAGCGGAAGTTTTTTGATTGCCGGAAAAGAAACGCCGGCGCCGCCGAACCAGATAGATGCTACAACGCTCAAGCTCTACCCGATTCTCAGTTTAAGTACGTCCCAAACGCAGGGTACCTCTTCTACTTCAACAACCGACCAATCAGAGATCTATCAACGGTTGAACCCCGATGCCAAAAAGCTTGTCGATGAAAGCGTTGCTGCCGGTCACCTCCCCACGGACCAACAGTTAAAAAAATTTCCACCGGACATGAAAGAGCTTATTCTTGCGGAAGTCGAACGGCAGCTCCTTGCTAAACAGCAAACCCAGGAACAGCCCCAGCAACAAAATGGCAACTGGTTCAATGATATTTTTTCCGAATACGGCGTGCAGTTTCTTGCGCTTTTGGTTTCGCTCGTTGGCGTCATCCTGGCCATCAGCGGATTCAGCCTCGCCAACTCCAAGAAGAAAAAACACATCGCCAAATTCATGAATGAAATTGACGATGCTTTCAACTCTTTCAAGTGGAAATCGAAACGCTGCGAGGCTGAACTTTACCGAATGCACGACATCATCGAAGAAAAACTGAAAGAGGGAAAGCTTGATGAGTCTTCCTACCAGCTGCTTTCCACGAGGATTGAAAAGTATTTGAAGGAGATCCAGGACGTGGACGGAATACCCAACAGCATCAAGTATGCGGCGATGGCCGAGGAACAAAAACGGATGAAAGGTGGCATGAAAATGGTCGACGAACACCATCATCAGAGTGAAGAGGACGACGATAGGCCGGCTGAACCCGAATAGTTTTCATCACGAAACTTTTTTGAGGGCCTTCATGATTCCTTCATGGTTGAACCCGCGTGAAGCCAGAAAACGGTAAAGTTTTTGTTTCTGTTGAAGAGGAGATTCATCTTTCTTCATGTTCGTTTTTTTCTTCAATGCTTCTTCAATGAGCGTTTCTTCGTCGATGAGACGGCTGCTGAAAGCTCTGCTGATGGTTGTCTCACTGATCCCTTTCTGACGAAGTTTCTGTTTTATCAGGCGAAGACCCTGTGGTTTTCGGCGGATCTGTTCTCGGATAAAGAGTTCGGCATACTCCGAATCGTCGAGATATTTGCGGGCGAGAAAAAGCTCTACAACTTCGCACGTCTCTCTGCTCTGTTCTGGAAACTTTTTTTCAAGCTTCGCGCCGAACTCACTAATACTGTAACGCCTGCGCGCAAGAATGGCGCAGGCGTAGTTGAAAATTTTTTTATCCGGTACGGGCTGAAGTTGTTCTTCGGTCTTCATAAAGCTTCGTTAAGTTTCCGGAGCGTCTAAACGTCTTTGCTGGCGGATGAACGGGCTGAGGTTTTGACAGGCGTTTTTGACGGTACAGCGGCAGGAGTATGGGTCAATCCTGCAGCTTCTTCCCTATGGAGCGTTGCGACGATTTCGCGGATATCTTTTTCAAGTTCCTTGAGGATTTTCTGGTTGCCATCAAGGAAGCTTTTGGCGTTTTCACGCCCCTGGCCGAGTTTGGTATCCTTATAGGTGTAGAAGGCTCCGCTCTTTTGCGCGACATCATATTTGGACGCAAGGTCGAGCAGATCTCCGGTATAGGAAATTCCTTTGTTGTAAAGGATATCGAATTCCGCAGTGCGGAACGGAGGAGCAATCTTGTTTTTGACGATTTTCACACGGACGCGGTTGCCCGTGATTTTCTTCTCGTCTCCGGTCCCGTCTTCGATCTTACCGATGTTGCGGATGTCCATGCGAACGGAAGAATAAAACTTGAGGGCCTGTCCACCTGTCGTGGTTTCGGGATTGCCGAACATGATGCCAAGTTTCATGCGGATCTGGTTGATGAAGATGACGGTGGTCCTGGACTTGCTGATGGCACTGGTGAGTTTGCGCAGAGCCTGACTCATGAGACGGGCCTGCAGGCCCATGTGAGCGTCTCCCATGTCTCCTTCGATTTCCGCTTTCGGCGTTAACGCCGCCACGGAATCCACCACGATGACATCGATAGCGTTGGAACGCACGAGCGTTTCGGTAATTTCCAGGGCCTGTTCCCCGCTGTCCGGCTGGGAGATCAAGAGGTTATCGACATCAACGCCGATTTTGCGGGCGTAAACCGGATCAAGCGCATGTTCCGCGTCGATAAAAGCTACCTGGCCGCCGCGCTTCTGCGCTTCGGCGATAATATGGAGGGTCAACGTCGTCTTTCCGGAACTTTCAGGGCCGAAAATTTCCACGACACGACCGCGCGGCACACCGCCACCCAGCGCGATATCAAGAGAAATGGACCCTGTGGGAATGGTTTCAACGGCAATTTTCTGGGCTTCGCCCATTTTCATGATCGCTCCCTTGCCAAAGGTGCGTTCAATCTGAGAAAGCGCGAGTTCAACGGCTTTCTGACGTTCATTGGTGTTCGTCATCGTTTTGAAATTAAGGAAATAAAAATCTACCCATAATTTTAGGTGAGTATATACTCACCGTCAAGACCAATTTTGCACGTGCGGCTGTTTTGGCTTACGACAATGCTAAATCTAGCATAGCGTTTTAACGTTTTTTTCAACGGTTCCTAAATTTTTCCACAATCGGGGAGCGTCAAAGATTTTTTCCTGGCAATTTTTGTCCCGGTCGTGCACAATGCCTTCCTATTTTTGTCTACGTTGTCATGGAAAAACAGGTTGTTCAGGACGCCGCCGATGAAATCAACAAGCCTGCGGCGGAAGTTCCTCCCCCCATCGAAGATGAACTTGCCCAGACTATAAGCGTGCGGCCGCCCGCTCTGAAAAAAGAGTCCACGGGCCTTGAAGTCGCCAAGAGGACGGCGCTCCTTGCCGCCATCAGCGCCACGGTCGCGGCGCTCGTCAAAAAAACGCTCTACCCGTTTGCCGTAAAATACGGACCGAAAAATTTTCCGATCAATGTTCCGGATGAAGTCGGATTTTTCAGCGGAGGAATTGGCGGCGGAGCGATGTTCCTCTTCCTGCAGCGAAAGGTCAGTTCCCAAAAAATGAGCCGACGAGATTTTTTTCCGGTGATCGGAGCCGGGATGGGTGCCGTGATCGGGGGAATGATGACCAAACAGCCCACGCTTCATGAAACGCCACAGGATCCGACGAATTCTCCAGCTTCCCTTCCTGCTCCGACGGAACCTGCACCGTCGAAGATCACGCAATAACGCGGTTTCCTTTTGCGGTGCATTTATGGTAGTCTACTCGCACAAAGATGGCTTTGAACCACGATCATGAACATACTTTTTATCGGCGATATTTTTGGACGACCCGGGCGCAACACCGTGAAAAAACTCCTGCCGGAATATCGTAAAAAACTTGATATCCACCTGGTGATCGCCAACGCCGAAAACATGCACCACGGCAAAGGCGTTTCGGAACCACTGATGAAAGAGATGCAAAGCGCCGGGGTGGATTTTTTTACGTCCGGGAACCACGTCTGGAAGGTCAGGGAGATTATTCCGCGCATGGACGACCCGAAACTTCCTTTGATCCGCCCGGCGAATTACCCGGAACAGGCTCCGGGGAAAGGCTACCAGGTCATCGAGGACTCCATGAAACGCCGCGTTCTCGTCATCAACCTGATGGGAAGAGTGTTCATGCCGATGCATCTGGACTGTCCGTTCCGTACCGCCGACAAAATCCTCGACGAGTTCGAAAACGATGACCAGATTTCGGCGATTTTCGTGGACTTCCACGCGGAAACGACGTCCGAAAAAATGGCTTTGGCCCACTATCTGGACGGACGCGTCACCGCGGTGATCGGTACCCATACCCATGTTCCCACCTACGACGCGAGAGTTCTCGGGGGTGGTACGGCATTCCAAAGTGATGTAGGATTTACTGGTCCGATCGATTCGGTGATCGGTCTTGAAAAAGAGGGCATCATCCAGAACTTCATCACACAGGTTCCGCATAAACACGAGGTCGCCACCGGCGACACCGTGTTCAACGCCATCAAAATCGAAATCGATGACAAGACCCGCAAAGCCCTTTCCGTTGAACAAATTCAAAAGTATCTTGAAGACCTTTAATTTTCTTTCATGAAAAAATCGACGCGCCTCCTTTCGTATTTTCTCATCTTTGCCGTTGTGTTTCTGTCCGGCTGGGAAGCCGCAGGTTATTACGAGCATAAGGTTGCCCTGAGCTCCTCCGGCGATACCCAACAGGAGGTTCCTTCTCCCGTTGCGGCGCTTTCCTCGCTGCTTTCTTCACCCGACCAGCTCCCCGCCGATCTTTCGCTGTTCTGGAAGGTCTGGGGCATGGTTTCGGACATGTACGTGGATCAGACCGCGATCAACAAACAGACCATGGTCTACGGAGCGATCAAAGGCATGGTCTCTTCTCTCAACGATCCGTACACGGTTTTCATGACCCCGGACGAGACCAAAGATTTCGACGACAGCTTGAACGGAACACTTGAAGGCATCGGAGCGGAACTGACGGTCAAAGACGGCGTCCTCGTCATTATTTCGCCGCTTAAGGATTCTCCGGCGGAAAAGGCCGGTTTACTCCCCGGTGACGTCGTCTATAAGATCGACGGCAACATCACGAGCGACATGTCGCTCTTCGACGCCATCACGAAAATCCGAGGCGCCAAAGGCACCAAAGTGACCCTGACGATTTTACGCAAAGGCAGGAAAGATCCTTTCGACGTGGCCATCACCCGCGACAACGTCAGCATCGACAGCGTAAGCTGGGAAGATAAGGGTAACGGCATTTATTACATCGCCATCAACCAGTTCAGCGATAACACCAACGCCGAGTTCGACGACGCCGTGCAGAAAATTCTGTTGAAAGATCCCAAAGGCATTATTCTCGACCTTCGCTACAACGGCGGGGGGTATCTCGACAGCTCCGTCCATATCCTTTCGGATTTCCTGAGCGGAAAACAAGCCGCCGTGACGATTAAACGACGCGATTCCAAAGATAACGAAACGATGTACGTGACCGGCAACGCTCCACTGGCGGACGTTCCTCTGCTGGTGCTCGTGAATGAAGGTTCTGCTTCGGCTTCGGAAATCGTTGCCGGCGCGATCCAGGATCACAAGCGCGGTATCATCATGGGGGAGCAGACCTTCGGCAAAGGCAGCGTCCAGGAAGTCGACGCTCTTCCCGACGGTTCAAGCCTCCGCATCACGATTGCCAAATGGTACACGCCGAATGACAAGAATATTTCCGAAGTCGGCATCTCTCCTGATATTGTGGTCCCGATGACCGAACAGGATTCGGAAGCCAAACTGGATCCGCAAATGGATGCCGCCGTCAAATATTTGCAGGATCTGAAGAAGTAACCGGGTCCGCGTCACAGAGCCGATAGCCAAGCCCGTAGACCGTTTCAATGATTTTCGCGGAGTCGTCGGCGTCTATCTTTCGACGGAGATTGGAAATGTGAACCTCCAGGGTATTGGTCAACGTGTGGACGTTGTAGTTCCAGACATATTCGAGCAACGCGTTCCGGTTGATGACCTTGTTCTTGTTTTTTGCCATGAACTCAAGAAGCTGGTACTCCTTTTTGCGCAGGGATATGAGCTTTCCATTGCGCTCGACCTTGTGTTCCTGAGGATGGATCACCAGGTGTTTGAGCTGGATTTTTTTGTGTTCTTTCATAAGATGCTCGTTATGGGGTGGTTGGAAGTCCGGTATACCAAAAATACCGTGAAGCTTTTTTAAAGCCTTCCTGAAATATCCCTAAATTTTTAAGAATATTTTTATGACGGGGCGGTGATTCGCTTTGCGTCTGCGATTTTTTTTTGTATAGTACGTGGGCAAGCAAAGCTCCGAGCGCACAGCGCGAGGGCGCAGCGAACCGCAGGTGAGCGGAGCGAGGAAGCTTTGGGTCTCGCGGGGCCCAAAGCGACCGCTGAAAAACAAGGAGAGATGGCTGAGCGGTCGAAAGCAACGGTCTTGAAAACCGTCAGGGGCGCAAGCCCCTCCAGGGTTCGAATCCCTGTCTCTCCGCCATTGAATGGCTATTAAATTACTTCTTATGAAAAATAAGAAAATTGCCATTATAGCTGCAGTTTCGATATTTGTTGTCGTGCTATTAGCAGCTTATTTTTTATCGAATGGAGGAGAACAACTCGGCGCTTCCATAACAAACCTTAATAATCTAAAAATCAATACGAAAAATCAGACTTTATCAAATAAACCAATGCAGGGCATTATACATTATGTGGAAATTGATAATGCCGATGGTACTGATAGTTCGAAACTAATTTTCAACACTGATGACGGCAAATTTATCCCACTGATTATTCCAGTGAAAAATGTTAATGCAGCATTATTGGAAAAGCACATTCAGATTGGTGATTTGAAAAATGCATCAACGATTTCTGAAATTAGTGCTCTGCCAAATCGTATTTTAAAGTCGAAATTCGATCATAAAGTTCTGGTTATAACTGTTTATACTGCTGGACAGACACCTCCGAATCATATTTTGGATACGCAAATTGAACAGAGAATGCAGGAAGCAGGCGTTGTTTTTGGTAAAAACTCTGATGGGGTAACTAAGACACAATTTGATTTCTATCATACTGAATTAGCCTATCCTGGCCCAAGTTACTATCAATACAACGATGCCAGTTTTTTGGCTGATAGTAATATCGATTTATCTAAATATACTGATTACTATGTAGTTAATGAAGAGGAGGGTCATGACCTCACAACCCCGACCAATTGTCATGGAATGTCATCTATTGGTCCAAATCAATATATTACTAGTAAAGGAACTTTCACATTTGGTTTAAGTGAGGTCGATATAGCTTGTTTTTTGTCACAAAATGGAGTCCCTACGCATGAACTCGGACATGCATTTGGTCTTCAGCATGCTAATTTATTCGTCAACGGGACTACCATTACGGCCCCGCCTGGATATATAGGAGGAAGTGATATTACCCAGGATGGTGATTCACGTTGTAAAGGTTTGGATATCACCGATCCAAAGGTTTTAGCATTGGGTTATGCTTGTCTGTGGAATTATGGTGATGACACTTTTATGGCATCAGCAAACTACACAAATTGGGCACATTTTCTGTTGAGTCCGACTGCCAGAGAAAAGTTGGGAGCTCCCATTCACCAGCAATTAGTAGATCATACTGGAGTTTACACGATTTATGCAGATAATTATAAAACAGATCAAACCAAGGAAATAATCATTCCTGGAGGCCCAAATGGTTCTTATTCCTTAGAGTATCGTAATATCGACAAACCGGAAATAGTGATTCGTTTTTTACCTTCAGACGCATTTAGACATGCAATTGATCCGAATACAGTTACAGCAGGAGATACTTATCGATTGGTAAATAGTTATGACTACTCATTGGAATATCACCAATACTTCACTGATCAATACAAAAAAATCACAGTGAATTTTGTTGGCCCAGTTAATGAGCGGCCTTCTGCCTCAATAATAAAACCCGCTATTCCAGAATCTGCAAGTGTAAATATCTCCTTTGGTTCCTGACCTTGTTCAAATTTTTACAAAAAGATATGAGACAAATTCACCGACGTTGCGAGTGGCCGTTGGGTGACACACTGATGGTCAAATATCATGATACTGAATGGGGCGTACCGGTCAGAAGTGATAAAAAAATATTTGAATTCCTGGTGCTGGAAAGCGCCCAGGCCGGTTTGTCCTGGAAGCGCCGCGTTTAAAAGAAAGATTAGAAAAGCCTAAATTTTTATTGAAGTAAGGTTTAAAGTTGGTTAATATGCCAGCGCTTTCGGCACATTATTGAATACGGAGAGATGGCAGAGTGGTCGAACGCGGCGGTCTTGAAAACCGTTAGGGGCGCAAGCCCCTCGGGGGTTCGAATCCCTGTCTCTTCGCCATTTGGAAAATATCGCTTCTCTTTTTGCCATGGAATCTGCCCCACTGAAAAAAAGACCAAAATCTTTGGTTGAATTAAGAGATGAGGCGACTCTGGGGCTAGTCAAAAAAACTGACCGGAAAATTTTAGCTGTCTGGGCGATTGATTGCGCCTTGCGTGTTTTACCCTACTTCGAAGAAAAATATCCCAAAGACCAGCGGCCCAGTAGAGCTCTTGAGGTGCTCCGGGAATGGCTTCGGACAGGAGTATTCAAGATGTCGGAAATCCGCAAGGCCTCACTGGATTCCCACGCGGCAGCCCGTGAAACGAAAGAGGATAATCCGGCCCGCTCCGCCGCCCGCGCAGCCGGACAGGCGGTGGCAACCGCGCATGTTCCCACTCATTCTCTCGGATCGGCCATTTACGCCTTACAGGCTGTCTACAGGGCTTCGAGCCCCCAAAAGGCCGATGCCGCCATAGCCAAGGAACGGGATTGGCAATACCGGCATTTAATCAAATTGAGAAAAATTTATCCCCTCCTGAAGAGATAGTACGCGGCTCCTACCAAAATCCAGGCGGTGCCGATGATCCATGCCGTGAGATCGAGGTAGAAGGTCAGCCCGACGCAGGAAATAAATCCGAGCAGCGGCACCAGGACATGGATTGTTTTCTTTACGGGATGGTCTTTGAAACGGACTTTTTCTTTTCTCAGGAGCATGATCGCCGAAAGGTTGACCATGGCATAGGCGAAGAGCGAACCGAAATTCGTAACAGTGGCGATCTGTTTGAGGCTCCCGAAAAATGGCAGCACCGCAGCCACGAAGCCTGTGATCAATACGGCCGCGTAGGGCGTTTTGAACTTCTTGTGAATTCTATTGAAGATCTGCGGGAGGGAGTTGTTCCTTGCCATGGCGAACGATACGCGTGAGACGCCGATGAGGGTCGTGAGCAAAACGCTCATTGTCGCGATGATGGCGGCGAAGCTGACGAGAACTTTGAGCCAGGAGATTTTAATGCCGTAATCGACGGCATCGGCGATCGGTGAGGCCGAAGCCGCCATCTGCTGATAAGGGATGAGCCCCACGGTGACGATTCCCACCAGAACGTAAATAACGGCGGAGAGGAGCAGTGCCAGGATGATGGAGTTCGGCACGGTCTTTTTGGGATCCTTAATCTCTTCCGCCGCGGACGAAGGTCTCCCGAATCCTATGAAAGCGAAAAAGATCAGCGCAGCCCCGTTCAACACTCCGTTGATTCCCAGCGGCATGAACGGATGGTACAGCGAAAAATCCAGGTGCGAAAACCCGATGACGATAAACAGGGTGAGAGCGATGATTTTCAACACCACCAGAATACCGTTAAAAACGCTCGACATTTTTATTCCGACCAGATTGATCAACGTCAACAACACCACCGCGAAGACCGCCACGTACACCGATGAAAATTGCGGGTAAAGAGCGGTCACGTAACTTCCCAGCCCCAGGCTCACAGCGGCAGCCGCCACCATGTTCTCAAAAATCCAGATCCATCCGGTGATAAAACCCGAGAATGGTGAAATCGTCTTTTCAGCGTAGACGTAAAGGCTTCCTTCCTGCGAATATTTCTGGCTGAGCCGGACGTAACTGTAGGCCGTCAAAGCGGAGATCGCTCCCGCAATGAGAATGGAAAGGATGACGGCCGGCCCCGCCAATCCCGTTGCCACGCCGGAGATGACGAATATTCCGGCTCCGATGATCGCCCCGATCGCCAGCGCGGTGGCATCAAAAAAATTGAGTGATCGTTTAAGTCTCAGCATAAAGAAAATTATAACCACAGAATATCAGTGTCGGGGAAAGATGTGAAGAAGTCGCCGGGAAACTTATTTGGCCGTAGCGGTTTTTTTTGATATCTTCAAATGGATTATGGATTACAAGAAAATTACCGACTACAGCATCATTGGAGACCTTCTTACCTGCGCACTCGTAGGAAAGGACGGTTCGATTGACTGGTACTGTCTTCCCCACATGGATTCTCCGAGTGTTTTTGCGGCCATCCTGGATAAAGACAACGGCGGTAACTTTTCCATCGCGCCGGCCGGGAAGTTTTCGTCGAAACAGCAATATGTGAAGAACACCAACGTTCTCCAGACCCATTTCAAATGTAGGGGCGGCTACGTTACCGTCACCGATTTCATGCCGGTCAAACATATGGGAAGACTTTATGAAAGCTCTTTTCCCACCCTGATCCGGCAGATCAAATGTACGAAGGGAAAAGTGAATATCGATCTGGATTTCCGTCCGCGTTTTAATTACGGACGCGATGAAACCAGATTTGAACAGGAAGAAGACGTCAGCTGCGCGATGAACAGCAACGGGACGCTCACCATCCAGACGAAAATTCCTTTGACGGTTGAGGGTGATGCCCTGCGGGGTTCGTACAAACTCAAGCAGCATGAGACGGTCTGGGTGACACTTCAGTACAACGATGACCGCAGACTGAGCAATGAACACTGCCAGAACTCACTGGAAACGACAATCGCTTTCTGGCGGAGCTGGGTGAACGATTCCGATGTTTTCCAGGATACGGGACTTTTCAAAAGTCCGTGGAAAGAGATGATCATCCGTTCGGGGCTGGTGCTGAAACTTTTGATCCAGGATCTGACCGGAGCCGTGTGTGCCGCCGCCACCACCTCCCTGCCCGAAGAGATCGGAGGGGTGCGTAACTGGGATTACCGTTTCAACTGGATCCGCGATGCGTCGTTCACGGTCCGTGCCTTGTACAAACTCGGGTACATCCAGGAAGCAAAGAAAAACCTGGAGTGGTTCATGGGCATCGCGGCGCAGCATAAGCGTCCCCACCAAATCCAGGTGATGTACGGATTGGGAGGCGAAAGCGACCTGAAAGAAGAGGTTCTGGACAATCTTTCAGGTTACAAAGATTCAAAACCCGTCCGCATCGGCAACGGCGCCGTAAAGCAAAAACAACACGATATTTACGGAGAATTGATTAACGCTTTTTATGAAACCCGACGTTTCGGTATCGATATTTCAGAGAACGAATGGGAGCTGATCTGCAGGACCGTCCAGCACGTTTGCCGAATCTGGCGCGGTCGCGACGCCGGCATCTGGGAAGTCCGCGGGAAGGACCAGCATTTCGTCCATTCCAAGCTGATGTGCTGGGTTGCACTCGACCGCGCCATCAGGATCGCAAAAAAAATGCACAAGGATGTTCCGTCTTCATGGCTGGAAACAAGAAAAAAAATCCGCAAGGAAATCCTGGCCAAAGGGTTCAACAAAAAGCTCAACAGTTTTGTTCAGGCTTTTGGATCCGACACGCTCGATGCTTCGGCACTGCTTATCCCCATCGTCAGGTTTCTTCCGTATGACGATCCGCGCGTTCAGTCAACCGTCAACGCCATCCTGAAAAAACTGACGACCAAAAGCGGTCTGGTGTACCGCTACGATACGAAAAAAACCGACGACGGGCTTCCCGGAAACGAAGGTGCTTTTTTGATCTGTTCCTTCTGGCTCATCGACGTGCTGGCGTATTCCGGAAGAACCGAGGAAGCCAAGCATCTTTTGCTCAATATTCTTGAATACGCCAGTCCGACCGGGCTTTTTTCCGAAGAGGTCGATCCACGAACCGGGGAAGCCCTGGGCAACTATCCCCAGGCCTACAGCCACATCGGGATGATCAACAGTATCCTGTTCGTTGAAAAAGCGCGTAAGAAAAAGATGAAGATGCCGCCTTCCGTACAGGCAAAAAAGATCGCCATCAAGCTGAAAAACATGCTCAGGGAAAAACGGGCGGCCCGCAAGCGAAGGGAAAGAGATTGATTTCTGCGCCATTGCGAGGTGAAAAAATTTCGGATAGGATGCAGGGGAATCATTTTTTAATTTCATCCTATGGATACGCAAAAGCTCAACGGGGTTGCCAAGGCCATGGTGGCGAAGGGCAAAGGTATTTTGGCTATTGATGAGAGTTCGGGGACGTGTAAAAAACGTTTCGATGCCGCCGGCGTGGAATGCACCGAAGAAAACCGCCGAAAATACCGCCAGCTTCTCGTGAGCGCGCCGGGGATTGAAGAGTATATTTCGGGAATGATTCTCTACGATGAAACGCTGCGACAGAAGGACGATGCCGGTGTTCCATTTCCGCAAGTTTTAAAGAAAAAAGGTATTCTTCCGGGCATCAAGGTTGATATGGGAGCCAAGCCGCTCGCCCTCCACGAAGGCGAAATGGTGACGGAAGGGCTGGACGGTCTTCGTGAACGTCTCGCAGAATACGCGCAACTTGGCGCGGAGTTCGCCAAATGGCGCGCCGTTATCACGATCGGCCCGAACATGCCTTCCCAGGCCTGCATCATGGCCAACGCCCACGCCCTTGCGCGCTATGCCGCCCTGGTCCAGGAAGCCGGCCTCGTTCCCATGGTTGAACCGGAAATCCTCATGGACGGGAACCATACGATTGAACAATGCTACGACGTCACGGCAAAAACTCTCCAGATGCTCTTTTCCCAGCTCGCCGAGCAGGGCGTGACTCCGGAAGGAACGATTTTAAAGGTGAGCATGGTGCTTTCGGGGAAGGACAGTTCTCCACAAGCCGGCCCCGACGACGTGGCGGCACAGACGGTGAAATGTTTGAAAGAAAACGTTCCGGCCAACCTTGCCGGTGTGGTGTTTTTAAGCGGAGGACAGAGCGATGAAAACTCCACGATCCACCTGGACAAGATGAACAAGCTCGGCGGCCTGCCCTGGCCTTTGAGCTTTTCTTACGGCCGCGGCATTCAGGCTCCGGCGCTCAAAATCTGGGCGGCCAACATGGCGGATGTCGAAAAAGCGCAGGCCGCGCTCGTGTTCCGCGCAAAGATGAACGGTCTGGCGTCGACCGGTCAGTATTCCGCCGATCTGGAAAAGGATAAACCTTACGCGTAATGCACAAAGCTTACTATCAAACGCCTCTCGGCTATGCCGAAATTACCGCTTCCGACCAAGCTGTTTTTGGCGTGCGGCTGGTTGACGGGCTTCCGAAAAAAACTGAAAAAACATCCGGAGCAGCAAGCGCCGTCCTCAAGCAATGCATCAGTGAACTCGACGAGTATTTTTCTGGTGGCCGGAAAAAGTTTACTGTCAAACTTGAACGGAACGGCACCGATTTTCAGAAAAAAGTCTGGCGCGCACTTGAAAAAATTTCGTATGGTGGAACGGCTTCGTACGCTGATATCGCCGAAGCGGTTGGTAGTCCCAAGGCCGTGCGCGCCGTCGGCCTGGCCAACAGTAAAAATCCCCATTGGGTGATCGTTCCTTGTCACCGGGTGATCGGAAAAAACAAGAAACTCGTGGGATATGCCGGGGGTCTTGTGCGAAAAAAGTGGCTCCTTGACCATGAAAAATCGCTGTCATAAATCAAAAAGTCATTGCGTTATTTTTACAAGCGGGCAATAATAGCGGAAAGTCCGTTCATTTTTTGCTTATGAAAAAAACTTTTGCGATCATCGGTTTTATGGCTTTGAGCACGGTTTTTCTTGCCGGATGCCAGCAGGCTGTTCCCCAAAACAACCAACAAAATTCACCCAACCAGACGCCGTCGCAATCGGCTTCCCTCAACTTCGCCGACGCAGGAAAGGTTTATGATCCCTGCGAACTTCTGACCGAGCAGGATGTGAAAGCAGTTTTCCCCGATGGAACGATTAAAGTAACGAAGCACGATACCGAAGCCAATACCGTCGGTCAAAAAATCTGTTACTATTCGGCGTCGGACAGCGATGTGAAATTTGCCCAACTTTCGGTCATGAGTACGGCTGCGCTTTCGGATGCCATGCGCGCAAACGGGCAGAACGCCGAAGCGATGTATACGAATGAAAAATCTTTTATTGATAACATTACTCCGGTTCCCGGGATCGGTGATGACGCTTACTATGGCGGAAGCGGGCTCGCTCTTGGGAGCGGATTGCATGTTCTGGATAAGGCGAAACAGACGAAATTCACCGTTATGGTGGGGTCGGAACCGGAAATAGTGATCAACAACAACACCTGGACATTGAAAAATCCATCTCCCAGAAAATTCTCAGCCGACTGTAATTTTATCTTTTTACTTTTCTCCTCAATGGACAAATCGCATCCCAAAAAAGATATGAAGAAAATGGACGACTCTTACTGGCGCGAAAAACTTTCCGACGAACAGTTTACGGTTTGCCGACTCAAAGGCACCGAGGCTCCGTTCAGCGGCGATCTGTATGACAATCACGCCAAAGGGAAATATGTTTGCGTTGCCTGCGGCTCCGACCTTTTTTCATCGGGTGAAAAGTTCGATTCCGGAACTGGATGGCCGAGTTTTTCCGAAGCCGCCAACAAGGAAAATGTGGGCTTTCAGGAGGATAGCAGCCACGGCATGCACCGTACCGAAGTCGTCTGCAACGTGTGCGGGTCTCATCTGGGACATATTTTTGACGACGGGCCGACCCCAACCGGAAAGCGCTACTGCATCAACTCCGTGGCCTTGAAGTTCGTACCGGACAAAGAGAAAAAATAGCAGGGAAAGCCTAGGAGCGGCCTTTCACAAATTGAAGGGTCGTTTCGGCGATGCGTTTACCGTAATATTTTGCGCTCTGTGCCTCACCTTCCATGAGCGGATGCTCCTGGTCGCGTGTGGATTGCGCACCAGAACCTGCCCAAATACCGTCTTTATTCAAAGGTTTATCTTCAAATTCGGGCAATTTGGTATTGGGTAACAGGTCAGTGCCGACCCAAATCATGCCGTGCTGCATGGCGAAGAGATAGATGTTCTGCAGGGTGCTGAGTTTGTCTCCGCTCGTGTTGCTGCCGGAGGTAAATCCTCCCGAAATCTTGTTGGTCCATTTTTTCAACCTCCAGAACTGCGAGGTCGTTTCAAAAAACTTTTTCATTCCGGCTGAAAGCGTCCCCATGTAGGTCGGGGAGCCGAACACTACGGCATCCATGGCATGGAGTTCTTCCAATCTTTTCGCGGCTTCTTCGACGTCCATAAGGAAAACTTCGGTTTCTGGAACCATGCGAGCTCCTGCAACGACGTTTCCCGCCAGGAGTTTGGTGTGGCCGTACTGACTGTGATAGACGACTGCGATTTTCTGCATAGTTTTATACTGTTTATTAAATAGGAACTTTTATTTTATTCATAAAAGATAATATTGCAAGTACGTACTTTTTTGATCTATACTATCCTTAAGTAAACTAATTATGAACTTATGCCTCAAAAGAAGAATCAACTTTGTCCGGTAGAAATCACCCTCCGCGTTATAGGAGGGAAATGGAAACCCGTTATTCTGTTTTATCTGAGTGAAGGGACCTTGCGTTTTAACGAACTCAGCAAAAAGCTTCAGAACGTCACCCAGAAAATGCTGACGAAGCAACTGAGAGAAATGGAGACGGACGGTCTGGTGAAACGCAAAGTTTATCCGGAAATTCCCCCGAAAGTGGAATATTCCATCACTCCATACGGAAAAACACTCAAGCCAATCCTTTCTTCGATGTGTAAGTGGGGCGCCGAGCATAAGAAAAGGGAGTGACCTTTGCAAGTAAGCCCGTTTGTCCGTTGATTTTTTGGGCGTGACCGTTTATGATCTTTTGGCAAGCCGAGCGCGCAGCGCTTAAAGCCGGTACGGAGAGGTACTCAAGAGGCTGAAGAGGCGGGTTTGCTAAACCTGTAGGAGGGCGTTTAGTCCTCGCGGGGGTTCGAATCCCCCCCTCTCCGCCATTTAGAAAAAATCATGATTACGAATGTTTACAGTAACATTATCATCGGGGCCTGTTGGATGGTTTTTTTGCTGTACTGGTTCATCTCCAGCTTTTTCGTCAAAGAATCCATGACGAAAAAAAAATGGCCCCTGAGGATTGCCGCCGCCGTTATTATCGCCTTCATTATTATCATCAGCAAAAACATTGGGACGGGATCGGTCCGGTATTTTTTCACTCAAACATTCATTCCAAGTTCTTTGACCATGGGAATTATCGGCCCGGTTTTAACTGTTTTGGGGCTTTGCGGAGCCATATGGGCACGAACGGTTCTGGGAAGAAACTGGAGCGGCTATGTTACGTATAAAAAAGATCATGAACTTGTGACAAGCGGGCCATACAAGTTGGTAAGGCACCCCATTTATTCGAGTCTTACCCTTATGTTCATCGGGACTTTTCTGGTGTTCCCGACCTTCTGGGCTCTTTTTTTATTCCTCTTTGATATCGGCATGTTCATCTGGAGGACAAAAAAAGAGGAAGCGATCATGCTGCGGCTTTTCGGGAAAAAGTACGAAGATTACATGAAGAGAACGAAAAGGCTGGTGCCGTTTATCTGGTAAGGATTTCCGACGAAACGTTCAAGGCGTGCTTGCGATTGATATTTGCTTTTTAGGAAAGTACCCATTATCATTTTGTGGTTAAAAAGGGCGACAATTCGCTGGTTTGCCTTTCATGAGGCGGCGTAGTCAAGTGGTTAAGACAGCGGTTTGCAAAACCGCGACTCATCGGTTCGAATCCGATCGCCGCCTCCAGTTTGATAGCAGATTACATCTTCTCGAACGCCGTGATGCCCAAAAGGTGCAGGCCGTTTTTGAGGACCTGGCTGAAAGCAGCCACAAGGTTGAGGCGGCTCTGTTTAAGCTGGACTTCGGCCGTGGAAAGCACCTGGACGTCCTGGTAAAAACTGTTAAAAGCCTGGGAAAGCTCAAACAGATAGTTGGAGACGAGGTTGGGCTTGTAGGTCTCGGCTGCGGCCTCCACGACTTCAGGAAAACGCACAAGCATGCGGGCGAGCTCTTTTTCGGAGTTGTGACTTAACGGTTCGGCGGTACCACCGGAACTTTCGGGCCCGCCTGTCTCTGTGGTATTGGCTTCAAGGTGCTCAACCTTTTCCTCAACAAGTGTGAAGAGGTCCGTCTGGGATTCGTGTACGCCTTCCGGAAGAGGATCCTTGACGTGCGTCTTCACTTCACCGGTTCCCGGATTTTCTTCACCGGCTTTGCGCAGGATGCTTTCGGCTCGGGCGTGACTATACTGTAAATAGGGCCCCGTATTGCCCTCCAGCGAGAGCATCCTGTCCCAATCAAAGGTCAGGTTGGTTTCGCGGTTCTGTGAGAGCACCTGGTATTTGATGGCCCCGATGGCAACGCCTTCGGTAATGAACTCTTTTTCCGCGTCGGTGAGGGCCAGGCTTTTTTCCTGGACAACTTTTTCGGCGCGCTCAACGGCTTCGTTGATGAGTTCGTCCAGGAGAATGACCGTGCCTTTTCTGGTACTCATGCGCCCTTCCGGCATGCTCATGCGGCCAAAGACCACGTGGACGAGTTCGGCCTCGGTGAGGCCGAGTTGTTGCGCAGTAGCAAAAAGCTGCTGGAAGTGCAGTGACTGGGCGACATCGACGACGTAGATGATTTTTACAGGATGGAAACGCTTGATGCGGTCTTTGATCGAGGCGATGTCACGGGTGGCGTAGAGGGTGGTGCCGTCGGCTTTCTGGATGAGATACGGAGGATACTGGTCGTTTTCAAACTTCACCACGAGAGCTCCCTTTTCACCTTCCACGAACACTCCCTTGTTTTTTCCTTCTTCAATGATTTCTTTGGTGTCGCCTTCGTAAAAACTTTCCGGTAGATATTCCTGGAAATGCACTCCAAGCCTGGAATAAAGCCTTTCGAGGTCTTTGATGCTCTCATCGCGGATCCACATCCATAAATGGCGGTTTTGCTCGTCGCCTTCTTCAAGTTTTTTGAACTCTTCACGGCCTTTGTCTTCAAGGGTCGGGTCTTTTTCCGCTTCATCGTGGAACTTCACGTAGAGTTTGAGCAGTTCGTTGAGAGGGTCTTTTTCCACTGTCTCGCGGTCCCCCCAGTTTTTGAAGGCGTAGATGAGTTTCCCGAACTGTGTCCCCCAATCTCCGAGGAAGTTTGCCGTAATAACGGAGTAATTACAGAATGTCAGGATATTGGCGATGGACTGGCCGATAAGCGTTGAGAGCAGGTGATGGACGCCGAGCGGTTTGGCGATATTCGGTGAAGAGAATTCGACCATGGCTTTCTTTCCCTGGCCGAGATCGTTTGAACCATAGTGCTCCTTGAGTCCGAGGATCTGCATGATTTCACCTTCGAGGTATTTGTTGTTGAGCGTGAAGTTCATGAAGCCCGGTTCGGCAAATTCGATCTTCTCTATATAAGGTAATGAGGGCAGGTTTTTCCGGATCATGTCCGACATCTCTCTCGGGGTCTTGTTGATGGACTTTCCCAGCTTGAGAGCGACGCTTGTTGCATAATCGCCGTGATCTTTGTCCTTGGGAGTTTCTACCTTCACCGGTTCGTAGAAAAGTTTGCTGCAGAATCCAAGGTTTTCACAGAGCCCCTGAACGGCTTTAGAAAGCTCCGCTTCAAGCTGCTGTTTGAGCGTCGGCTGGATTTTTTCCGGCCGCGGGGTTGATGGCGTCTGCTGTGTGGCTGGCGGTTTTGCTTGAGCTTCTTCGCGTTCCTCGGCGGCTTTTTTTTCGGCTTCCGCGGCCGCCTTTTGGGCTTCCTCCTCGGCTTTTTGGGCCATCTCTATCCGGTATTGCGTCTCTTTTTCAGAAATATAGTTCAAATCCACTTCCGGGTTATCCACCGAAAGCATGAACATCTCTTCGGGCGTTCCGCCACAATATTTTGTTATGGTTTTCGCGAACTCCTCAGGAAGTCTGTCGAACATTTCTTTGTCCATCGTTCCAATATCCACGAACCACATCACCATATGCAGCGTTTCAGGCGTGTAGTCAAAATCGCGGGCCTTTTTCCCTTTCTTTGGAACGATGAAACCTATTTCAATATCTTTTTCGGTCTGATCCAGATCCTGTCCCAACGCCGGCGTTATGTATTTCAGGCTTAAATAGTGAACAATGTCCAGCGCGTTGTTTTCACTCTTCACCTCTTTCCCCTGCTGGATTTTGCGAAGAAGACTGTCCAGAAGCTGGGTTTCGGCAAGAACCTCACCCTCAATCATGGTCTTTTTGAGATGCGAGGTGATTTTTTCTTTACGGTCTTCCTTGTCGAGTTCTCTCTTTTTCTCAGCGCATACGCCGCGGAGCAGGCTGGAAACAATCGACGCTTTTCTGACGTTCTTGATATTTTTTACGACGAGGACGCCCACGCGGATGCCCGGGATTTTTTGAAGAAGATCAGGAGATAAGCGAATTTTCATAACACATCACAACAAGCGATAACCGGGTGACAGTATACGAAATTCTTCTGTCAGGGACAATTCGAATCTTTATATTTGCGTTGACGTTTAAAAATTTATAACGATTCAAATGCTTTATTTGTCAATATAAACTTCTTGGTGAATGAGCTTACGGACTTCAAAAAAGACCCATTTTCTGATATAATTTTATGATTTAAACAAAAATAAAACTTAAACCAAAACAAACATGAACACTATGTCCATTCGTAAGCGCATTGCTTACGCTCTCGCTCCACTCGCAGTTTTGCTGCTCATCGACATGGTTCCCGTGAGTCATGCGCAGAGCATCATTCCGGAATCATCTTCCACCGTCGCGGCTGCGGATACCACTCCTCCGAGCGACGTTGAAAACCTCAAGGCTACCCCCGCCGACGGCGCGGCCACCCTTACCTGGAACGTTGCCACCGATAACGTGGGGGTCAAAGGTTACAGACTCTACTATGGATCAAAATCCGTCACCACGGACGGCGGCAGTTATGAAACAGGTCCGGTAGATGTCGGAAACAAGATCAGCTACGTCGTGAACAATCTTACCAACGGAACCAAATACTATTTTGCCCTGACCGCCTACGATGCGGCCGGCAATGAAAGCGTCAACTACAGTGTTGAAGCCAGCGCTACTCCCCTTCACGGGTCAGCCGACAAACAGGCTCCGCAAGTTACCAAGGCGACGGCTGTCGATAAAAGCCATGTCCGCGTCACTTTCAGTGAAGCCGTCCAGCTCCCGACAACTCATCCAGAAAACGCTTTCAGCATCAAAAATGATACGACAAGCGTTCAGCTTCAGGTTATGAATGCCACCATGGACGCTTCCGACGCTTCCAATAAATCGGTGCTCCTGGAAACGGCCAACCAGCAGGCGGGCGCTTCCTACATTCTTACCGCAGGCATCGACATCAAGGACCTTGCCGGTAACCCGATTGTGAGCGGAACATCCGATACCGCCGCTTTCACCGGAACCGACCTCGTTGCTTCCACACAGCAGCCGGCCCTGTTCCAACAGACCCAGGCCCAGAGCCAGCAGGTCGAAGGCCCTCAACTCGTTGGAGTCCAGGCCGTTGACGGAACACACCTTCAGGTAACGTTCGATAAACCGGTCGTTTTGAACAGCAACCCTGCTGAAAACTTCATTATTACCGAACAGGAAACCATTGAAAATACCCTCGATATTCTTAACGTCAGCCTTAACGCTTCCGGTAATCAGGCCGTTTTGACCACTGCTCCGATGAAACCTATCGGCTACAACCTCATTGCCGTTGATATTACCGACAAACAGGGCAACGCCATGAGCGTTGAGAACAACGCCACCGTGTTTACCGGGGTTGCCGCCATGGTTGAAACCCAGATGGCTACCCAGCAGGCTTCCAGCCAACAGGTCGCGGACACCACTCCTCCCGAAGACGCCACTAATTTTACCGCTGCGATGATCAAACAGCTCATCGTTACCCTGAACTGGACCCGCAGCCTGAACAGCGCCGGCGATCTCGTGAAGTACGTTCTCTATATGAGCACCGACGGCAAGACCTTTGGTGCCGGAATCGACGTTGATCCTACCTCAAGCACTTTTGACGTCACCAACATCATGCCGGGCGTGAAATATTTCTTCAAACTCGTCGCTCTCGATAATTCCGGCAACGCAAGTCCGGGCGTGATGACCACTTTCACCCTGCCAAAGACAGGTCCTGAACTTGGGCTTTTGCTTCTCGGTTCACTGGGTGCCGGCAAAGTGTTCGGACGCAAAAAGAAGAAAAAAAACGTCCGCAAATAAATATGCTGCACGCGCGGCGCCCTCACGGGAGCCGTAAGGCGTTCACAGGAACGCCGGCGTGGCTCACACACGTATCTCCTTAGAGAGATAGAGATAGATAGCCAAGAAGGCTCCGTCGCAAGACGGGGCTTTTTTGGTGAGGAATGGTGCCGGGCGTTCGAGGCTTTGTGCGGTCAATAACATTAGATTTCTTTCACAAAAATTTCATGGGCGCCGCGTAGTGTAGTGCCATGAATCATCTCAAAAAATTTCTGCTGATCGGGCTGGCATGTCTTGCCGGGGTCGTCATGGTGCTGTTTTTTTGTCTCCTGTCCTTGCCCGACGGACGGCTGCACGTTTTTGTCCTGGACATCGGGCAGGGAGATTCCATTCTCATCCAGACGCCGAGCGATGAAAGGATCCTCATTGACGGCGGCCCCGATGACGCCGTCCTCCAGCAGCTCGGCAAGGTGATGCCTTTTTACGAAAAAGATATCGATGTGGTTGTTTTGAGCCATCCGCATCTGGATCATGTGAACGGACTGGTGGAGGTCCTCAAACGTTATCACGTGGGGTGCGTCATGATGACCGGCGTGAGCTACAATTTTTCCGGGTATACCGCTTTTCTGGAACAGGTGAGTGAACACCACATTCCCGTGGTCTACGCCGGGGCGCATATTGCAACGGCCAACGGAGAAGTCCCCGCGGATTATGTTTTGGGAAGCGTCACGCTGGATATGCTTTTTCCCTTTGAGTCAGAACAGGGCAGGACATTCGAAAATCAAAACAACGGATCGATCGTGTTCCGGCTTTTGTACGGTAAACGCAGTTTTTATTTTCCCGGAGACCTGGAGATGGAGGGAGAGGAAAAGCTTGTCGAGACCACGCTCGACCTGCACGCGGATTTTTTAAAGGCTCCGCACCATGGCAGCAGGACGAGCGATACGATTCCTTTACTGGAACGAATCCAGCCCGATTACGCGGCGATTTCCTGCGGCGTTGGCAACAAGTTCGGTCATCCCCACCCGATCACGATCCAGCATTTTCAGGAACTTCACATTGCGACGTATCGAACAGACCTCGACGGAATTATCGAAGCAGTGAGCGACGGTGACGCCCTGTGGGTCAAGGCATGGGGAAAAGGCGTGTAATTTTCTTGTAATACTTTTTTTGCTATAGTGTTTCTAATTACCTTTCTTCATTACTCCTTAAAACAACTATCCTATGAAAATGAAAAGGAACTCCCTCATCGCAGGGATCATAACGGTATTGCTTGCTACGGCGGTCGCACCAGCGTTAGCAAGTATGACTCCAGTTGATCTTTCAGCTGAATCTTCATTTACCGATGTCGTGGCATCGAATCCTCACTATGCCGCTATTTCTTATCTTCAGGGCATTGGCGTCATCCAAGGCTACCCTGACGGAACCTTCAAGCCCGACCAGGATATTCCCAGGGTTGAAGCGTTGAAATTGATTCTGGTTCCCCAGTTTAAACATTGGAATAATGCTCAGGATGCTTTCCAGGCGGGAGCTTCCACGCCGGTTTCTTTTTCCGATACCGACACGAGTCAGTGGTACTGGCAGTATATCCAGGAAGGTTATGATAACGGGCTGGTTCAGGGCTATCCCGATGGAACGTTCAAGCCAGCTTCTCCGGTAAATAAAGCTGAAAACCTGAAGATGCTTTTGAACCGCTACTTCCAGGATGATGCTTCGAAACTGGATGCTTATCAAAGCGGAACAAAGTTCGGCGACGAAGAAGCAAATACCTGGTATACAAAGTACGTTAATGCTGCGGCAACAATGAATGTCGTCGTTGCCGACAGTTCCGGGAACATCAATCCGGCGGCAAACGTCACCCGCGGAGAGTTTGCCGAAATGGTCTATCGTTTGATGAAAATCGATGACGACGGAGTCACAACTTTTGATGCCTCAATTCCGGACCTTACCATTTATACTAATCATCAATATGGGTTTTCCTTGACCACTGCCCCGGTTTGTGACGGACAGTTTTCGATTCAAGATGTGACCCCCGTTTCCTCAACTCAAGCCAGCAGTGAAACTCTGGATTTGGGTGTCTATGTGCCTCTTTCCAAGCAGTGGACGGCACAATCGGCATGGTACAATCTTAACGTGATGTCTCAAGCAAATTATGACAAAATTCCAGCGACTGAATTCCCGGGACAACCTCCAATCCTTTTGAAACTTGATAACGGCATGCTTTTGACGGTATTGACTCCGCAGGATGCTCCGACAGATATCAATGACTGTACGATTTCGGCGGTTAAATCGGTGGCTGCAACTTCCTCAACTCAGGAGGTTTCCTCGACCCAGGCTTCCGTTTCCACGATGCAGATAGAAGGTTTGACCTTTACTCTTCCAAATGGATGGAGTGTTGCCAGCAACGCGAATGGCCAAGCGGATTTGAATGTTCCCGACCCGCAATATCATGTAACGATCCCCATGGAGGTCATATTAAATCCAGGTTACGCAACATTGAGCGATGCACAGCAGGAGGCTTTACTGAAGACCACTGCTTCAGGCGCTAAAATTTATGAGAACACCTGCGCGCCTTCAATTGCATGTTATTTTTTGGAATATAACGGCAATCTTTATGATGTTGCATTTGGAGAACCGAATAGCAATGAACCCGTACCGGCAAATCTTGAAGGAGCTTGGTATCCTTCAACAACCGTTACTGCTGACGATACGCTGAATTTTACCGCAACTGTACAATAATTCTCGCGTGGATTTATAAATGCGTATCAATGCAGTGAAATGTAAAAAGAGCCTTGCGAACGCAGGGCTCTTTGGGTTTTGGTGAAGGCATTCCTGAAGCTTTCTGAATCAGAGTTACTCCTTTTCGCGCTGGATTTTCGCGCCGAGGCTTCGCAGCTTCTCATCCAGGTTTTCGTCGCCGCGGGATTCGTTTTATACGCTCACTTCGCGGGACCCGCGAGACCCGCGCTCGTTCGCCCTCGCGCCGTGCGCTTGGTATCGACCGCGGCACAGTGCATTTATTCCTCCACGCGGTCTATCTTCGCGCCGAGGCTTCGCAGCTTCTCATCCAGGTTTTCGTAGCCGCGGTCGATGTATTTGATGTTGGAAATTTCCGTGGTGCCGCGGGCGCACAATGCGGCGAGGACCATGGCGGCGCCGGCGCGGATGTCGATGCTGGCAATGGGTACGCCTTTGAGCTGGGTCGGCCCCGTGATAATGGCCTGGTGCGGATTGAGTATCTGCACATCCGCACCCATCTTTTCAAGCTCAAAAAGATAGTTAAGGCGTCCGTCAAAAAGTGTTTCAAAAATTTTGCTATCACCGTGGGCCTGGGTCAGCAAAATGGCAAAAGGTGCCTGAAGGTCGGTTGGAAAACTCGGGTAGACAGCGGTGCGCAACATTTCCAGGGCCTGGAGTTTTTCGGTTGGCAAAAGTCTGACTTCATTTGCGGAAAGTTCAAACTTCGCTCCGGTTTCGTGAAGCTTCTGCCAGAAACTGTCGAGCTGTTCGGTTTCGATGCCCTTCACGGTAACTTCCCCTTTGGTCACGAGCGATGCGATGGCAAACGTGCCGGCTTCAAGGTAATCGCCGGTAATGCTGTGTTTTGATCCTTTGAGTTCCTTGACTCCTTCGATCGTCAAATGATGCGTTCCGATGCCGGTAATGTTCGCTCCCATCGTGTTGAGGAAACGGCACAGGTCCTGAACGTGCGGTTCCATGGCTGCGAGGCGGACGACGGTTTTTCCCGGCGTCATTGCAGCGAGCATAATAAGATTCTCCGTGGCCGTCACGCTCATTTCTGGCATGCTGATGCTTGCGGGCTTCAGAACGGTGCGTTTGATATGCAGCGACTGCGTTTCATCGAGCACCTCCGCTCCCATGGCGCGGAAAGCATAGGTGTGGGCGGACGCGGAACGTTTTCCAAGGACGCATCCTCCGGGGAAAGGGATATGAACTTCCTTAAATCTTTGCAGGAGCGGCCCGATGAGCAGAATTGAAGCGCGCATGCTGTTGATGTACTTGTCGGTAATTTTGGACAGATTCAGTCCTGATGGATCGATTTTTGCCTTGTGGTCTGAAAATTCAATCTTCACGTTGAGTTCCTCAAAAATCTTGAAAAGAGTATGGATATCCGCAATGTCGGGGATGTTGTCGATTTCGCTGATGTCGTTCGTAAGGAGCGCGGCACATAAAATGGGGAGGGCGGCGTTTTTTGATCCGCTCACGGTTACGGACCCTTGAAGCTTGTGCTGTCCCTCGACGATAAATTTCTGGAGCTGGTTGTTCATTGCGAAAATGGGTTGTGGTTGAGATTATAGCCTTTTTAAAAGCCCAAGAAAAGTGGTATAATAAGAAGATACCTGTCTTGAGATATATGGCTAAGCGACGCGCCAAGCGAACAATCGGACCCAGTCATTTCCACCATGATCTTGTGATGATGGCCACGGGTTTTGTGTTCGCTTTTTTCTTTTCCGTGGTCGTTTTTGAGATCTTCAATGCGCATTTCCACTGGATCGGCGAAGGTTCCGTGAGCTCCGGCGGCGCACAGCAGGTCTCGGGAATCAACGAAACGGTCCATGGCGCCGCCTCCCAAAGCATGCAGCAGACGGCCTCGGAACTTCTCGTCAGCGCCGAAAAAAGCGGCCCGGCTTACGCCGTCCCGGGACAGAAACACGTCACCTTGATGAAGTTTTCACTCAGTCCGTCCAACACCGGCTTCGTGACTTCGATGAGTTTTGACCTCGATAAACTCGCGCATCCATACGACCTGCAGAGCCTCCAGCTTTTTTACGGGGATGAGCAGCTCGGGGATGTCTCATTTTTTGAAGGCAAAGGTTCTTTTAAAAATCTGATGATCAAAGTCGAGGCGAACCGCCTGATGGAGTTCACACTCACGGGAACGGTCAGCGGCCAGGCACAAATCGGTGACCGGCTTATCACGAAATTCGCATCTGATCTGGGCATCGTCGCGAATGACAATAACGGTTTCGACTTTTCGGTCCTGGGAACGGATACGGCTTCAGGGCCTGCCACCAGCATCGTTCACGGACCCTGATCATACGAGCGGTGACGTGGGCTGGACACGGTAGGTGAATGCTTCGAGGATGTCCTCTTTTGCGATGGTTTCGTGACGGTTGAGATCTGCCACGGTACGCGAGAGTTTGAGGATGTTGTGAAAACTGCGCATCGAAAGTTTCGACCTGTTGGCGTATGAGGTCACAAGTTCTTCGGTCCGTGAATCCATCCGGCAATATTCTTTGACCTCGCCAGCTTTTATTCCGCTGTTGAGGGAAATCTGTTTTGAACTGAAACGGCTTTGCTGTCTGCGACGGGCTTCCATGACGTTCTTCCGGATCTCTTCCGAACTTTTTTCCGAAGATGACGATTGGAGCCTGACGGGTTCACGGTGGAGCCTGACAAGAAGATCGAACCGGTCCATGAGCGGTCCGGAAATTTTTTTGTGGTATTGGGTTATGGCGCCGTTCCCGCACTTGCAGTGTTGTTCTTTACTTCCGTAATATCCGCACGGACAGGGGTTCATTGCCGCGATCAGCGTAAAATGCGCCGGAAAGGTCACGCTGTGGTTGAGCCGTGACACGGTGATTTTTCTTGACTCGAGAGGCTGGCGGAGTGATTCGAGGAGCGATCGGCGGGCTTCGGCGATTTCGTCGAAAAACAGTACGCCGTGATGGGCAAGTGATATTTCACCGGGCTGGGCGTGTGCGCCCCGCCGATAAGCGCCGGGATTGTACAGGTTTGATGGATTCTTCGAAACGGGCGTTGCAGAGAAATATTTTGCCGGCTGGCAAGAAGTCCCCCGGCGGAATAAATTTGCAGCACTTCGAGCATTTCGGTCGTGGTGAGGTGAGGCAAAATTCCCCTGAGGGCCCGGGCCAGTAAAGTTTTCCCAGTGCCCGGCGGACCGAACAGGAGCATATGATGTCCGCCCGCCGCCGCGATTTCAAGCGCACGCTTCGCCTGGAGCTGTCCTTGAATCATGTTCATGTCTATCTCAATGTTGTTCCCGGTTTGCCGCGGTCCGAAAGTTCTTTTTGCGTCCTGAACGGGTTTGAGAGTGCCGTTCCCTCTGCAATGCGATATGATCTGCCCAAGGTTTTTGACGCCGTAGATTTTGGGATAATTCGTCAATGACGCTTCCAGCATGTTCGCTTCGGGGATAAACAGGTCCATGTTGTGGTTGCGTGCAAAAACAGCCATTGAAAGCGCTCCCCTGACCGGACGTATCTCGCCGTCCAGGGCGAGCTCGCCGACAATAATCGTTCGCGGCGGGACTTTGATTTGCTTCGACGCTTCGAGCAATCCCAACGCCATTGGGACATCGAAACATGCTCCGTTTTTCCGCAAATGCGCCGGCGCGAGGTTGATGATCTTTTTTTGTTGCGGATAGTCGGCACCGCTGTTCTTGATCGCGGAACGGATGCGTTCCTTGGCTTCCTGCACAGCTGTATCACCGAGGCCCACGATGGACAGGCCCGGAAGCCCGGCGAGAATATCGACCTCCACTTCGATAAGCGAAGCTTCGAGTCCTTCGGTAAAACATGAAAAAATTTTTACGGCCATAAGGGTTGTATATTCACTTTTCACTGTATCGAAGCCATCATGAATTTTTCCTCAAAACACTCTAAATTTTTCTCCCGAAAAAAGACTTGATTTTTCGTTTCCGCAGCCTATAATTTCGCCCAATTTGTAACGATTATTACACACCAGCCTGTGTAATATTCGTGAACATTCGGCGTTATACCTTTTGAAACGAATTTTATTTATTAATTTTTAATAGGAAATATATGACTATGAAGATGTCAGCTCTCGAGCCGAACGAACCTGAACAACAGGCTCACAATGCGCCAAAACCACAAGGTGAAGACCACTCACCAAGTGGAGAATACCCGGTCAACGATCAGGAATCATCGAAAATTCAGGTTCCAGTCGATCACGTCCAGGACGACGATATTGAAGCTTTCAGCAATCGCCCAACCGATCTGCCTCCTCCTCCTTCCAATGAAACAGTCGAGGCGCCTGTTGAATCCGGACGCCAGGTTATCGCCAAGAAAACAACCGAAATCCTGAAACCGGCCAACGACAACCGACTTCACTCCGATAATCTTGATGAAGCTTTTCAGGCATTTGAGGAACATGCTCCATACCAAGCCCACATTGATCATGCCGTCCGTGATGCCAAACTTACGGAAGAGGTTGAAATGCATTTCAAGGAACAGGAACGTGCGAAAGCTTATTTTGAACTCGGAAGAAAAAACCGCGGATTCTTTACGAAGATCGCCGACGCGGCCAGCCATGTCTGGAGCGGCACGACTCCTGAGGAACGCGCCCGCGGCCAAAGAAACACAGGCGGCATTCGCGGACTGTTCATCAGTGAAGCTCAACGACTGCAGGAACTCATGCAAAAAACGGGGATCTCTTCCGCCCCGACCTCAAAAAACGTACAATCTTCAATGGTTGAAGAGGTCAAAAGCGCAGCCTCGAAAGTCGTGGCAGGTGTAGGAGGTTTCTTTAAAAAACTTTTTCCTCCCAGAGCACGCAAGGCGGTGGCCGCCGGCGCTGTCGTCGTGGGGGCCACGGTTTTGGGAATGTCCGAATGCGGACGCGGAGGTTGTAACGGCAACCATCCGGGTCACGTGGGACCTGTCGCATCAGCGACGTCGAGTTCCGATGCAGGAAAGGCTCCAGCTCCAAGCCAGTCGGTCGCTCAAGTTCCTGCTCCGGCACCTTCCGATACAACAAATGAAGAACCCGAACCTACCCCCAAACCGATTGATCAGGAGCCAAAACACCAGACTTATAAACCTGCTCCAAAACTTGCAAAAATCAGCACACTTCCAAAAACGAATGTTTATCATCCTCCAAAGATTGTCGAAAAGCCAAAGAAAACCGGGGAACTCAAGGAATGCGCTGACGATACCAAGCTCACTGCGACCACGCTTGATAAATGTCTCGTCAAAGCTGAGGATGCCGATAAATTACGCAAAGATCTTCTGACCCAGGTTGATGAACAGCAGAAAGTTCTCAACGGCGTTTACGCTCCTATGAACGGTCCGGCTTTTGTCAGCATGAACCCGTACCGCAAAGACAGTAAACAGCTCGATTTCCTCACCGACGCAGGCAAAAAAGAGCCGGGCCAATACGGTCAAATGATGCCGGTCAATCCGCAGAGCGACGTCAATGCAGCCAATAAAAAAATTGTCGACGAATCGTTGACAAAGGCCAGAGGCCTCATCGCCGCTGCAAGAACTCCGAAGGATTTCTACACCATCACCGAACTGCTCGGCAACATCGGCATCCGCATCGACTCGCTCATTGCCGACCGCGGTAAACAGATCGCGGCGAATGTTGACGCGGCCAACGAACTGAACATGAAAGTGGCTAAAGACAAGATCTCCGAAATCGAAAAAAATACCGGAAAAACCATCAATGCCGTTCCTTTCAGCGAAACCCGCCAGCACGGAACCGTCACCAAATCGACCATCGACATTCCGGTCACCAAGGAACTGCTCAACAGCAATGAAAGTGCGGTTCTCGACACTCCGAGAACCGGTGACGATCCTGATAAAATCATCGCTTCCGTCCAGACAAAGCTCGGATATTACCGCAGTCTCCTGGACCTCAACCGAACGCTTGATGACGTCCGCGTCCAGCAGCACACCGCCGACGTACGTTTGCGTGAAGCCATGAAGGCCGCTCAAGGAAGCAATGGCGGATCTGTCGGCGCTTCTGCCCGAAAACCACGCATGAGTGCTTCTCTCTACTAAACACGGGGTGTAACGAACTGAACGAACTGTTCGAGCACCTGACGCAACCTCCCGGCCTCCATGACAAAGCTTATCAGCACATGGAGGCCTTTTTCGTAATCGTAAAAATAGCCGGGATGAACGAAGATGCCGGTCTGCTCCATCAGCTCTATCACAAAATCTTCGTCGGAACCGTGATAGCCATGGATTTGAGCAAAGAGGTAAAGCCCTCCCATTGGTTTGCTGAAGGTGATATGGTCGTTTGTTCCTAAAATTTTCATGGCTATTTTTCTGCTTTCTTCAAGCCTTTTCCGGTAATCCAGAACGAAGCTGTTTCCTTTCTCCATGATGACGGGCAGCATGGACTGGCTCAGTTGGTTCGCGGCCAGGAATGTATCCACCGAAAGTTCGAGTTCATCAAGATAGCGTGGAGCATTGGGGCCGGTGGCGACGATCCAGCCGAGTTTGAGTCCAGGGAGCGCATAGGTTTTGGATATGCCGCTGAGCGTAAAAATATCGACGTCATGTGTTGAGGTCTTTTCCATAGCCGCCACACGCGGAAACTTCTCATCGTCATAGACGAACTCACTGAATACTTCGTCGCTGATGACGGCGAGACGGTGTTTTTCCGCCACAAAAAGTACGGCCTCAAGATTTTCTTTCGTCAGGACGCCGCCGGTCGGGTTATTTGGTGAGATCAAAACAATGGCTCTCGTCTTTTCTGAAATGTTCGATTCCAGGTCTCGGACGTCGACCTGCCAGTTGTTCGAAGCGTCGAGTTGATAATGGCCCAAGCTTACGTTCGCGATTGCGGCGATGTGGTCAAAAAGCGGATATCCGGGATTGGGAAAAAGGATCTCTCCGTCTTTCCCGCCGAGCAACCGGAACATGTGCAGATAACTTTCGCTCGTGCCGGAGGTTACAAGAATGTTGTCGGTGTTTATGCGGAATCCGCGCGTTTCATAAAATTTCTTTATGGCTCCTCGCGCTGAAAAGTCCCCTTTGGGATCGGGGCTGTATTTGGGATTGTTTTGAAAATTTCTGAATCCTTCTTCAAGGATTTCGGGTGGAAAAACCACACCGGATTCACCGGGACTTCCGGAAGAAAGATTGATGATCCGCTTGCCCTCTTTTTTGAGTCTGGTGCGCGTTTTTTCGATACGGTTCAACTCCATATTATTCCGCGAAACGCAATTGGAAGACTTTGTCGCCCTGGAGGTAGTACAGCGATTTTCCGTCCTGGGAAGCCGTTACTTTCGACGGGAACGGATCCGTGGTGATGATCGTGATGAGCCTTGCCTGGTTGGCGACGAGTGAAAAATCGACGAAAGAGTACGTCGGCGTAACTTGTGGAGGCGTCGCACCCGCAGCCTCGGCTGCGTTCACCGCAACGCTGACTTCTACAGTGCTTTGATTTTCTCCGAGCGGAACGAGCTGTCCTTCCAGCGTTTTCATGTCCGCGGTGTCAGGAAGCTTCTGGTTGGTCACGGCGAGAAGACGGTTGCGATTCACGATAGCCACGTCATCGAGTGGCGTCTTGAGGTCGAGTTGCGTTGTTTTTCCGTCGTCGCCGCGGTAGAGGAAAACCGATTCGGTGCTGTCGGACTGCGCGCGGGCTGCAAAAAGAAAATCATAGGTCCCGGGTATCCAGCGAAGATCACGGATGAAAGGATAAGTAAAAAGACTTGCCCTGTTCTGGGCCTGCCGATCGACGAGATAGAGCGTAGACTGATCGGCGCCCTGATCAATGATGGCCACTTTGTTGGCGTCGGACGACGGTATGACGACGTAATGCTGCAGGTCGCGAAGGAAAGAGGTGACGATCTGGGGTTCGCCCAAGTCGCCGGCGTCGCTGATGGAAGCCAGGTATAGGGTTTGACGATAGTTCTGGGGATTACGGACAATATAGCAAACGGCCTTTCCGGAGTCGTTGAAAAACAGCTGCGTCGAAGCACCGATGCCAAGTTTTTCACGCTCGGCTGGGGTGAGCTGCGGTTGCGGCGGGAATGTTTCGTCGGCGGTTTTATCGGTCTGACCAATGACGGGGATGAAGTCAAAATTTACGGTATCTTCGTAAGGTTTCCCCAGAGGGACCGTGGCGCTTTCCGTGACGGACTTATAGCCCGTTTTCTCGAATCCGAGGGTGTAATCGCCGGGGGCAACGGTGATGGTGCACTCGTCGGTCGTACAGGTTTCTGTCCTGCAGCCCCGTGATGTTGACGGTATACGGGGCCGTGGCGTGGATGACAATGGTTCCTCTGTTCAGGAATATTGCCCACACTAAAAAAAGCAATCCGAGGATGACCGCCCCGATGAGTACTCCGAGCCAGATTTTTCGTTGGACGTCTTCAGCGATCATGATTCGAGAATATTGGGAAAATGTTGGATATAGGCCGTGCGGGAAGTTCTCTCGTAATAAATATCGATGAGATCGAGCTGCCACGCCGAAGTTCGATAATGGCTTCCAATAAAGGAAAAAATGGCGCGCAGGAGTTTCTGTTTTTTACGGGGCCGAAAGACTCCGCCCCTCTTCCGAAGTTCTTTCCCGAACGAAGTTTTACTTCAACAATGGTGATTATATCATTTTTTTCCATGATGAGGTCCAGTTCGCCTCCGCGGATGTAAAAATTGCTTCTGATGAATTTATATCCTTTTCGCAAAAGGTAGCGAAGGGCTATTTTTTCACCGAAACGACCCTTTGACGTGGTATTTTCGACTTGAAAGATTGGATCAATCATGACTTATTCATGTTCAATTGATGTTGAAAAGTCGGCAATTTTGCTTTTGATCAGGCAAAATCCAAGAATAGCGCAAAAAGATGAAAACCTTTTGAAAAAAAACTAAAATTTTGGGAAACTGAAGTTCCCAAGTGACCGGGCATGTCCCGGACTCACTGACGTTTTGTTCTCCACGTTTTTTCTCTTCAACATGAGTGACGAACTCTTAAAAGTTCCGCCCCACAGTCTGGATGCCGAGCGTTCGACCCTGGGAAGTCTTCTGATTGACAAAGACGCCATTACCAAGGTGGCCGATTTTCTCAAACCCGAAGATTTTTATCATGAGAGCCACGCCCGGATCTATCAGGCCATGATCGATCTTTTTGAAAAACGTTCACCGATCGACCTGCTCACGCTCACCAGCATTCTCGAGGACAGAAAGCAGCTTGAAGGTATCGGCGGAGCGTCCTACCTTGCCGCACTGACCAACGAAGTTCCCACGTCGACCCATGTCTTCCAGTACGCGATGATCGTCAAACAGAAGGCGACGCTCCGCCGCATGATCGCAGCGGGAAACGCCATTGCGGCTCTCGGCTATAACCAGGACGAGCCTATTGAAAACCTTCTCGAAGAGGCCGAAAAAAATCTCTTCGGCGTATCTCAGACGTTTTTGAAGGACCGGTTTGTCCATATCAAAGAGATTCTCAACGCGACCTACGACAAGATCACCGAGCTTCACGATCCGGCGACGAAAGATAAATACCGCGGCATCCCCACCGGATTCCATGATCTGGACAACATGCTTTCCGGATTGCAGCCGGCCGACCTGGTCGTGCTCGCAGCAAGGCCGTCGATGGGAAAAACGGCGTTCGCCCTCAATATCGCCCAGAATATCGCCAAAAAAGGTTTTGCCTGTGGTGTCATTTCCCTGGAAATGTCCAAAGAACAACTTGTTGAACGTATGTTCTGCTCTCTGCTTTCCGTGGATTCGTGGAAGCTTCGCACCGGCAAACTGACGGAAGCGGACTTCATGCGCATCGGGGGCGTCATGGACGAACTTTACGCCATGAAAATTTTCATCGATGATTCGGTGGGCAACTCCATCGCCGAACTCCGCGCCAAAGCCCGCCGCCTTCAGATGGAGCACGGACTTGATTTTCTGATTATCGACTATCTCCAGCTCATGAGCACCGGGCGCGGCGGTATGAACCAGACCAACCGCGTACAGGAAATCTCCGAGATTTCGCGTTCGTTGAAGTCGCTGGCCCGCGAGCTGCGCATCCCGATTTTGGCTTTGTCCCAGCTTTCCCGCGCCGTGGAGCTTCGTCCAAGCAAGATTCCGCAGCTTTCCGATCTGCGTGAATCGGGTGCCATTGAACAAGATGCCGACGTGGTGATGATGATGTACCGTGAAGACTATTACGAAGAAGACAGCCAGCGTCCGGGATTGACCGACATTTTCATCCGCAAACACCGCAACGGTCCGACGGGACACATCGAACTCGCCTTCAAGAAGGAACAGATGCGCTTCCTGACCATCGACAAAAAGCGCAACTCCAACGAATTCGCGCAAATGATGGAATAACCGCGCTAAAGATTTTTTCGTTTCGAACCGGGGACAATATCGATGAGCGGAAGCGCCGGATCTTCCGGGCTTTTCATCCTGGAATAGCGGCTGATTTTCAAAAGCCAGTCCAGGGCCTCTTCAGTACTGCTGCATTGCTGGAGGATTTCAAAAAAACAGGCGTGGATTTCCCTGGCGGTTTTGGGATCCCTGCTGTTGATGTAGATCGTTCCCCGGTCCTTGAAACTCAAGATGAGCATCTGGTAATGTTCGATCTTTTCGGGTGCGTTGAGATACTTCGGATGTTCTTTGTCATTATCTTCCAGGCAGGCTTTCGTGAACATGCGTACTCCGGTTCTCACGCTGGCGATCTCGTGCATGAATTTATGGGTGTCTTCCTCCCATCCCTTCAACATTCCGTAAAATTCCTCGGTCCTGGCTTCGTAGACGCGGCTGCCGTGGAGGTCGGCGTTACGGTCAAGTTCACCCATGACCGTCACATAATCTTCGATCGTGATTTCGGGGGTTTCAGTTGTGTCTTCCGGAGCTTCGCCCATAAAAAGCATGTTAAGGGGTTTAACATACCGCCAAGAATCGGCTTTGGCAAACTGTTTTTTAGATGTCGAGAAGTTTCAGGACCTTCTCACGATCAACCGCCCAAAGAAAAGTTGAAAGTCGCGGGCCGGTGTCAGCGCCAATAAGGAGGTTATAGACGTCCTTGAAAAAGGCTCGTTGGCGCGGACTGTTTTCCTTGTCGGAAAGTGAAGTGTCTTTGGGGATGGAATACACGAGCAGTTCCAGTTCGTGGATGGATTCGATTTTTTCTCCGAGCTTCTTGCGAAGTGTGCGGATGTACTCTTTGGCCTGGTCGGACATGGCCGCAAGGTATTCATTGTTCACTTCGTCACGGAGTTTGATGATCTCCTGCGGATTGTAGGTCTCAAGCCAGTTTTTTGCTTTCTGAAGCCTTATTTCAACGGACTTTTCATCGTAATCCATCTCCACGCCCTTCAGGAGCTCCATGACTTTGTCGGGCTGCCACTGGACGATCTGTCCGAACGCCACGGCATAACGGAACGGGATCGGATTGGAACACATGGTCTTTTCAATGTCATCAAAACTCAGTTCCAGGGCCGCGGTGGAAATCACCGAAAGTTTTCCACCATCCGGGGATCCATGACCTTCCCGGTAGGCTTTGCATTCACGATCGAACTCTTCGTACTGGCGATTGATTTCACTGTCAAAAGCCAGCTGGAATTTCTGGTGCGGATTTTTGCGGAAGTAGAGCCATTTCAAAAGTTCGGGTTCGTAGACTTCCAAAAGATCCGCGGGAGAAACGGCGTTGCCTTTGGAGCCGGACATTTTGGAACCCAGTCCCTGGATGCCGATAAATTCGTATCCCACGAAGACCGGGCCTTGGCGATTGAAAATCTTCTGCGAAAGGATGCTGGAAGTGTCGTAGCTCCCGCCCGGCGAAGCGTGATCGTGACCGCCGGGTTCGAACGTCACTCCTTCGGCTTTCCAGCGCATCGGCCAGTCGATTTTCCAGGCAAGCTTGGCGATGTGATCCCTGGAAAGGTCCACCGTTTCGGTTTTTCCCGTGTCCCTGCATTTGTAGGTGACGCTTGTTTTGCCGTCGTATTCAAGGATTTCAGTGTTATCCTTGCCGGTGAAACGCGAATACAAAGAGATCGGGTAGTACGCGGCGCGATACTCTTTTTCGTCGATATTTTTTTCGGCCTTGCCCTTGTCGGACATGAAGCTCAGGAGGGTCCGGGCGATTTCGTCACGACGCTGCAGGCAGTAAAAAATCTCATCGTCATAGCGACCCGATGTGTACTCTTTTGTCTGATAGCGGTAGTCGAGTTCAATGTTGAGCTCTTTCATGGCGTTTTCAAACTCCACTTCGAAGCGGCGGGCGTAGGATTCGTCCTTGCCTTCGGGATCGGGGATGGAGGTCAGCGGTTTGCCGACGTGCTCCATGTAGGAGAGGTCGACGCCCGCCGGCACTTTCCTGAAGCGGTCAAAGTCATCCCATGAAAAGAGTAGACGGGCCTTTTTCCCTTTCTTCTGAAGTGATTTGACGACCGCGAGCGACGTGATGACGTCGCGGAAATTCCCGAAATGGACCACCCCGGAAGGGCTTATTCCCGCTGCGCACGTATAAAGCTGTTCATCGGGAAACGTTTCGATGACTTTTTCTGCTAGCGTATCGGCCCAGTATTGATTTACATTATTCAACAGTTTGGCCAGGACTCTTCCGGAAGCGGCATTGCTCTGCATATTCGTTGTAAAAAGTACCTCTGCATTTATATGGAATTTCTTCTTAAAAGTCAAAAGGGTATAATACGCTCACTGTGATCATTACGCGCATATGAAACACTTGTGGAAGCAACTTCAGGACAAAGTGAACCATTTCTTCAAAAGAGACCCGGGCAAACCCCCCAAGAAACATCCATGGCTGATGGGCATCGCCGCCTTTTTGCTCTTTCTGATTCTTTATCTTCTCTCATCCCTGGGAACATTGAGGGTCTTTTTACCGACCTATCCCCAGTTGAGCGGGTTGCCGTTCGGTTCGAAAAACTATTTGATCGTTTTCCAGAACAACGATGAACTGAGACCTGCCGGCGGCTTCGTTTCCTCTTTTGGTATCGCCAAGTTCCGCTACGGGATTTTTACGGGGATCGACGTTCAGGACGTATACGGTACGGTTGATAACCACCCGTATATGGAGCCTCCCTATCCGATGAAACAGCTTTTGGCCAATCAGTTTTATCAGGGATATACCTTCCGCGACGCCAACTACAACGCCGACTATCCAAAAAGCGCCGCCGAGCTTGTGCGCATGCTTCATCTTACCCAGCCAAATCTGCAGATCGACGGCGTTATCGCGGTCAACTATTCCTTCCTAGAGGACCTGCTTGGAGCCGTGGGATCGATGGATGTCGACGGCAAGCTTTTTACCAAGGATAATCTATTCAGCATGCTTGAATATGAGGTGAACAACGTCGACCGTCATAACGTTGAAGACCTGCAGAACCGAAAAAACATTTTGAAAGATTTTGCCCAAAGGCTTATCAAGAAAATACTGGTCAGCCCCCTGAAGCTTCGACGCGTCAGTGACACCATCGTCCACAGCCTGGCCACCAAAGAGATCCAGCTCTATTTCAACAATACCGACCTGGAAAAAATGGCCCAGGACAACGGCTGGTCGGGTGAATGGCCACAAACGCTTAACGGCGATTTTCTCGGAGTGGTCGAAGCGAACCTCGGCGGAATGAAGTCCGATCGCTACATTCAACGTAACGTGAAATACCACGTCAAGGTCCAGGACAATCCGGACACCGGAGAGAAAGAACTCATCGGCGAAGTGACGATCGATATCGATCATTACGGCGTGGAAGACGTTCCGATGAACGGTGAGTATACGGGATTTTTCAGAACCTACGTACCGCGGGGAGCGACGCTTCTTGACGCTTCCAGCGACAATCCCAAAAGCTTGTGGAAACAGGATGACGGCCTGTACACCGTTTTCGGCAACGTCGTCCGCCTGAGCCCGGCAAGTCGACCCAGCTCTCCTATAAATATAAACTTCCCGCGGACGTGCTCAAAGACAGCCACTATCAGCTTTTTATCCCAAAGCAGTCGGGGACCGATCAGGACTACTATACGGTGATCTTTGAGGCGGAACAGGGCAACACCATCGACTCCCAGAGCTTCAAACCCAAGGAAAACGCCGCCATTTACCAGCAGGAACTGACCTCCGACGTTTCCCTGGACCTGAATGTTCTTCCGGACAAACTTCCGCCCAACGTCATCTATCAGGCCATCGAAGCCATGAACAAAATCACTATCGTTTTCAACGAAAACGTCAGCAACGAGTCGGCAGAAGATCCTTTGAACTATGAACTCAAAGATCTGGATGCCAACCATCCCGAATCCACGGACCATCTGCAGATCGACCACATCGACCACCAAGGGAAATCCGTCGTCATTTACACGAAGTACATGACAAGCCAGCCGGAGGAGCACTACCAGGTGACGCTCAAGAACATCAGCGATACCCACGGTAACGTCATCGATCCGAATCCGAAGAATATCACCGTGGTGCAGCGCCTCACAAACTGAGGTTTTCTTCTTCACGGTGAAAGGTTGCAGCGCTTGCCTCTTCAAGAAAAACATTCTATGATGAGCCCCTTTCAACTTTTTTACCCTCTTTTGGCATGACGGAAAATGGAGAAGAGCAAAGCGGCACCTTCATTATTGAAGACGTTGAAAATTTCATAAGTTCTGAACGGGCTACCTACCTTCCTGATATCACCAGGGCCACTTTCCAGAGGATCGGCAAAGGGATGGATCGCCTGACAAAACTTTTCGGCGACGTGTTTTATCACAAGCCCGGAAGAAAATCCAAAGACGTCGTTTTCGTCGAAGAAATTTACCAGTCACTGCTCAACGGAGAGATCGATGACGGCGAGTGCATGGTCGGCCACATCTTCGCCCGGACTGAAGGTATGACGGACCGCATTTTTTTCAGTACGCCAAAATCATTGATTCTTTTCGGCTGCGAACCTCAAAGGATTACAAAGGAACATCCTGAACCCCGGCATCCGCTCCTGATGCTGCTCGACCCAAAAGAGGGCATGTTCCTGAGGCCTTCTGCCGCTTCTACATTGAATTTCGGGCAGATCGTTTTTGACCGGTGCGGAGTGACTGAAGACCGGGCCACCCCTTATGCTTTTGACCAGGAGGAGAAAAAAGTATGGAAAAAACACCTGGAACGCTGGCGGATCGATGATAAAGACATGGACGGAATGAGAAAGATTTTCGGTTTGAGCATTCTGGAACTTCTGCGTTGGAAACACCGCAACGAACCCCAACCCGCTCCCCATATTGTCAGCTACGCCGATTTTCATCGCAGGCTCTTTGACGCTTCCCATTCGGTGAGCGCAGGTCTTAACGCGGTCAACGGTCTCATCGAAAAAAAGTTCGGAGGCGGGCCCGATAAACCCGATTCCTATAAGACTTACTAATTGCCGCTTGAGAGTTGGAAGGCCTTCCTCTACAATGGGGCCATCTCTTGGATTTGCCCCTTTGATGGATAAAATCGCCGTTTTAGATTTCGGAGGACAGTACGCACATCTCATCGCGAACCGAGTGCGGCGTCTGGGGGTGTTCAGCGAAATTTTCGACGGGGAGATGCCGGCGGAAAAGCTGAAAGACTACAAGGGAATTATTTTTTCGGGAGGTCCGCAGAGCGTGTATGAACACGATTCCGTGAAATGCGATCCGAAGATTCTTGAACTCGGCGTGCCGATTCTGGGTATTTGTTACGGCCATCAGCTTTTGGCATATATCCAGGGCGCGCAGGTCGAGCCAGCACAATTGCGCGAATACGGTTTGACTGAAATGAAGGTTCTCAAAGCTGAAGGCGTTTTCAAGGGTCTCGACCCCATTGAAACCGTATGGATGAGCCACGGCGACTCGGTGAAGGAACTTCCTCCCGGCTACGAGGTCATCGGCCAAACGCCGGGCGAACACGCCGCCATCGCCAATTTTTCCAAAAATTTCTACGGGTTCCAGTTCCACGTCGAGGTCGCCCATACCGTCCACGGGATGAAAATCCTTCAAAATTTTCTGGATATCTGCGGAGCCCATTCGTCCTGGAAGATCGACGATTTCATCTCGCAGGAGATCGATGCCATTCGTCAAAAGGTCGGCGACAAGAAAGTTTTCATGATGGTGAGCGGCGGCGTTGATTCCACCGTCGCCTTTGCGTTGCTGGAAAAAACGCTGGGAGCCGACCGCGTCTACGGACTCTTTGTGGATACCGGTTTTTTGCGAATGAATGAACGCAAACAGGTGGAAACGGCCCTGCAGTCAGTGGGATTCGCCAATCTGCATATCCGTGACGAAAGCAAAAGATTTTTTGAATCTTTGAAAGAAAAATATGATCCCGAAGCGAAGAGAAAAATTATCGGCGATCTTTTCCTGGAGGTCCAGCAAGACGTCGTCAATGAACTCAAGCTCAATCCCGATGAATGGCTTTTGGGCCAGGGAACCATTTACCCCGACACCATCGAAACCGGCGGCACCAAGCACGCGGCAAAGATCAAAACCCACCACAACCGCGTTCCCCAGATCGAAGAACTGATGAAACAAGGGCGTATTATCGAACCGCTTTCCCAGCTTTATAAAGACGAAGTCCGCGAGGTCGGTGAAAAACTGGGGCTTCCATCCGCCATGGTGTGGCGACATCCCTTCCCCGGTCCGGGACTGGCAGTCCGCTGCTTGTGCGCACAGGAAGAAAAGTATCCCGCCCACCACACACTCATCGAAAAAAAGATCGACGAATTCCTGAAGCCTCATCGCCTGACCAGCAAGATCTTGCCGATCCAGAGCGTGGGAGTCCAGGGGGATTACCGTACGTACAGCCATCCTTTAGTGCTCATCGGACAAGCCGACTTTTCCGTTTTGGACGAACTTGCCACGCAGCTGATTAACCAGTTCAAAGATATCAACAGGGTCATCCTGATGCTCGCTCCCAATACGATCGACACCCTTAAAGTTCAAAAAGAATATCTGACGTCCAGCCGCATCCACTTGCTTCAACAGGCAGACGCAAAGGTTTCCGCGTTCCTGATCAAACACAACCTCCAGCGACAGATCTGGCAATTTCCAACGGTTTTGCTGCCCTTGAGCGTCAATAGGGAAAGCGGAGAATCCATCGTGCTCCGTCCCGTCAGTTCCGAAGAAGCCATGACCGCAAGCTTTTACCGCATTGATCCGGGCATCCTTCAGGAACTTTCGGAAAGCATTGCCAAAATTCCGGGCATCACCTCGGTATTTTATGACGTCACGAACAAACCTCCCGGCACTATCGAGTGGGAATGATCATTCCTCTTCGCCCGCGCCCTCCAGTGTTTGCAACTGCCCTCCGCGAACGTGGTTCATGACGGCGGAAATTTCCTGTTCCGAAAAAAAGTAGGACTGGTCGCCGTTCCTTTCAAAACGTCTTTTGCCGGCAAGAAATTCGCCAGGAAGTTCCCATTCTTTCCCCCCTTCATTGTCCCAATCTTCGTAAAGATTTGCATTGTCGAGGCGGCTGTTTGAGCTCATGGATGGTTCATAAAAATTTGTCCTGCACTTATATAGAGAATTGGCGCAAAAAAAGCAATGGATTTTAGCGATCAGGAAAGCAGCGTCATCACCAGCCCCGCCACAACAGGTATGATGACGTTATCATCGACGACCTGACTGATGTATCTGACCGTCACCGATTCGAAAACCATGCCGGCAACGCTCCCGAAAAAAGCCACCGGGAAACTGACAAAAAAGAAAGCTGCAAGTGTGGAAGCCACGATGGCCAGTGCCGTGCCCTCCAGGTGCTTGCGGGGATTAAGCGGATTTTTGATCTTGCCGAAATACGTTCCGATGATGGTGGTTATGGCGTCACCGACTGCCATGATCGATATCGCGGCGAGGGCTATGTCCTGCTGGAAAAACTGTAAGGACAACAATGCTCCCAGCACCAGAAAAAATGACCCTTTGCCGGGAAAACTTTTGAGATCTTCCGGACGTTCAAAAAACAGCAGCATTTTGTCGATGACCGGGATGCGGTAAAAACGGACCAGGATCGAAAGCAGGCCTCCCAACAATAAAATTACGAAGAGTACTTGTTCATTCAAAAGCTGCAATTTCAGCAACAGAACGATTGTCGCACCGGTGAGGACATGAGCGACCTGGCGCCTGAGTTCGAGCTTGTCTTTGACGTGATAAATGAACCATTCAAGAATCTTGTGGTGCTCCTCAAGATAGATCCAGAATCTTGCGACCGCGTAGCCCACCATGCCCCCCAGAATAAGGTCGCTCAGATAATGTACCCCAAGGTAGAGACGGCTTAAAGCAATCGTCAGGATGATGGCTTTGCTTAAGATCTGGAGTTTTTTTGTCGGAAAAATTCTGGGGAGAAAAGGCCAGAGAGAAAAACAGAAAGCCGTATGGAGACTGGGCATTGAAAATCCCGAAGCCTGGGTCAGGGGGATGGTCGCAACCACGGCGGCCGCGTAAGGACGCGGCGTCTGGAAAAGGACTTTTGCCAGATAGCTGATTTCAAGCGCCGTCCCTCCCGTCAAACCGACCAGGAAAAAATCCTGGAATTTTTTGTTCTTGAGAAGATAAAATATAAGGACGATAAAACAGTAGAGCATGCCGAAATCCGTCATGAACAGCATAAAAGCGTCCAGCGGGTACACGCGCAGCGCCCCAACGATTTTCAACACGGCGTCGTCGGCAAAAAGCGCGAGGTACAAAGCGATGAGTCCCGCGAGCATCCCCCACTTCTCGATGGAGGAAAAGACAGGTTTTACGAAATATTGGCGAAGCGTTGTGAACATTGCAGGTCATTAAACGGATTTTTGACCGGACAGATCAACGTGCCTGACATCTTCAAGCTCGTGCTCAAAAAATTCACTCCCCATGGTCTTGAATTTTTCCGGATCGTTCGTGGTGAGGTAGACTCTTTTGCCTTTTCTCGTGAGCTCTTTTTGGATCTCGGGGTGTCGCCGAAGATAGTCTTTGAGGCTTTCGGCAAGGATCGGGCCCGGGTTGAGCACGTGAACGTTCTTTCCCATGATGCGCTGAAAATCTTTATAAAGAAACGGATAATGCGTGCATGCGAGAATCAAGGTATCGACATTGTGCGTTTTTAAAGAACGCAGATATTTTTTGAGGATCATTCTGGTTTCCGGTTTCTTGTGCCAGTGTTCCTCAATGAGCGGGACCAGCAAAGGACAGGCCTGTTTGGCTATCTTAACGTCCGGGCGAAGATGCGCGAGCTCATGTTCGAAACTCTTACTTTCAATGGTGCTTTTTGTCCCCACTACGCCGATTTTCCCACTGTGAGAAATCTTTACCGCAGCTTCGACCTGGGGTTTGATCACACCGAGAATCTTGCGATCGGTGACATTGGGTTTGCGGAGATACTTTTCCTGCAAATGTCTCAACACGTTCGATGACGCAGTATTGCAGGCGATGATGATCAGTGCGCAGCCTTGGTCGAAAAGATATTCCACCGCCTGTTCGGCAAAATGAATCAGTGTCTCCGTGGAACGGTTCCCGTAGGGCGCACGGGCGTTGTCGCCGAGGTACATGTAGTCGTATTCGGGCAGTTCTTTCAAAAAGTCCTTCAAAATGGTAAGTCCGCCGTATCCTGAATCGAAAACGCCAATCACGGGTTGAGAAAAAAAAGTAAGAAGAAAGAAGTTGCAAGAAGAATCCGGGGCAATTGTAGAGTTTCCGTGTGAGTATGCAAAGAGATTTCCTTTTTTTGGTGAATTTTTGTACACTGTAGGCCAGTATGTTTTTTTGTTTATGGAAAAAGAAGGTTTCAGCTGGAAAGTACAGGCCACCTTTGTGATCACCGGAATCCTTGTGGGGGTTTTGGTGACGGCGCAGTTCAGAAGTTCGATCCCGGCAAGTTCCTATCCATACGACGAATACAAGGTTCAGCAGGATCTGATCAAAAGCTATACCGATGATCAGGCCGTTTTGAAGACCAAAATCCTGAATCTGCGTAAACAGATCGATGACAAGCAAAAACAGTCCGGAACCGCCGTCCAGAAAACAAACCTGGACGTCCTTGAACAGTTGAAAAACGAAATAGGCCTGGCCACGGCTAAAGGTGACGGCATCGAAGTAACGCTCAACGACAGCCCTTTTGCCCAGCGCGCCTCCAGCGACGGCTCTGAGCAGTTTCTTATCCATGCCGCCGACCTGCGTGACGTCGTCAACCTTGCTTTCAGCGGCCAGGCCGATGCCGTCGCCATCAACGGTCAGCGCGTCATAGCTTCCACGCCGATCACTTCCGTCGGAAATACCATTCTCGTCAATAACTTCCATGTCCTTCCACCCTTCACGATTACCGTGATCGGCGAACAGGATCTTTTGCTCCAGCGCTTCAACGACCCGACGACGCTGACCGATCTGAATAAGCGCGCTAAAAACCAGAAAATAACCTATACGTTCGAGGCAAAACCCAACCTCGTCATCCCCGTGTATAGTGGAGATTTCCGCCTGAAATACGTCCAAGCCGTTAACGACACGATGCCATGAAATACAAAGTAAAATATCGTGATTTAACGATCATCATCACCGGCATCCTTCTCGGATTCCTCGTTGTGCTGCAGTCACGGTCTTTCGGGGACGTTCAGAACCAGATAGGGCGCGACAGCCGTGCCAACGTGTTCCGTGAAATTCAGATCCTCAAAGACACCAACCAGAACCTGGGCGATGAAATCACGGATCTTGAAACACAACTCGACCAGGCGTCGAACCAGGAACAGGCCCTCAAGGGCATCCAGGATGAAATCCAGAAAGATAAGGTCATTGCCGGACATGTTGACGTAAGCGGCCCCGGCGTCGAACTCACCGTGAAAAACGTTCTGCCCGCCCTGTGGTTTACCGACATCGTCAATGAAATGTGGTCGGCCGGAGCAGAAGCCGTGAGCGTCAATGACATCCGACTTACGAATACGACTATCGGTTTCGATACCCTGCCCAACGGACAGATCTCACTCAACGGAGTGATTCTCACCGCGCCGTACCGCTTTGACGCCATCGGCGATAAAAAGACGCTTGATGACGCATTGAGCCAAACCGGCGGAATTATCCAGAGGATAAGAGACAGCATTGCGGGCGTCGACGTAAGCATCGATCAAAAAGACCTCGTCCAGATGGTTAAAGTCATCTAACTCTTTTCCCGACTATTTTATCGGAAAAAGGAACCAAAGCGGTTGAAGCAGAAGGAGAATAAACAACAGAATGAGATAGATTCTTTTATTGAACCTTTCCTCGCGGTAGTTATTCATCGTCATCTCAAGTTCCATGACCTGACTATCAAGATCCTTGCGTAAACGGCCCTTTTCGGCCTGTTCGTTGGCCAGGTCGCGCTTGTGGTCGAGAAGAGGCACACTCTCTTTTAAACTGGCCTCCAATTGCCCCACACGGTAATTCGCCATCTCCAGGCGCTGTTCCTTTTCGCGGAGTTCGTTCTTCAGCTCCTCGTAAAGCTTTTTATACACTTCAACATCCTCATCAACGCTGTGATTATTTGGCCTTTGCGTGCTTTTTTTCGGCATTTCGCGAACTTCGATGGTTCCGTCTTCGGACTCAACGGCGTGGAAGGTATTTCCCTCACTGTCTATCGACATGTCGACTGGGATGATATCCTCTTTGTCGATAGACATTCGTGCTGTCGACATGTCGACAGCATTGTCGACTCTTCTTTGAGCCTTTAACTGCTTTATCTCTTTTCTATCCAGCCAAATCCTTCCGTCTCTCCGCTCATGCGACAGCTTACTCGAAGAGATATATCTGTCTACTGTCCTGACGGATATCTTTAGAAGCCTGCTAGCGGTTTTTCGATCAATATCGTACATAGTGGATACATGAGACAAACACTACCTAACGTCTATAGACATAAAATTGACATCGAGGAGACACTGTCGACATCGATTTTAAGCCATCGGGAGACATTAGTCCAGGGTCTTCTTTCAAAAATACGTCGATTCCGCGTCCCTCCTTGCTTCGGCGCTGTCAATGTCGACTCGTCGTGTCTACCTTCTGTCTATGGACACGTCTATAGACACCTCAAAAAGAGTCAAATAGCTCCCGGTACCTTCACGAAAAAATTACCTCAAAAACCTGAAAAATCTTCCGGGATCTTCGCTATAAATTCCCAACCGCGACGAGTTTACTTTTTTTTGATTTTGATTATAATTCTAACTATGGCTGTGCTGAAAAAAATAAAAATTTATCTTCTGCTAACGACACTCAGTCTGGGTAGTATTCCGCTTACATATGCGGAAAGTTCGGCAAATACCGGTCTCTTCATCACTCGCGGGGAAGCCGTTCACGATATTGTCGATACTTTTGATTTGAAAACAAAAAATGCTCAGTTCATCAAACAATGCCTTGATCACCTCGATGAATGTTTCTTCGTATTTACGGCCATGACCCGCTATTACCAGGTCAGTCTTGACCCGATGCAGCTTTACCCGGACGTGACGTACGCTTACCGGTATGCCAGCGATATCAACATCGCCACCATGCTCGGGCTCGTCCACGGCAACATCGACGAAAAAAACAGCCCTTTCTACCCGCGTTCCTACATGACGAGAATACAGGCCTTGAAAGTCATTCTGGGGGCAGCCGACCTTATGGATTGGCGTGAGAAATTCGAACTGGTAAGGGATTTGGGCAATGAAGACGCCTTGCGCAACCAGACAAGCCCTTTCAAAGACGTTTCCGCGCTTCCGAACGACACCTGGTGGTATCCACGATATGTGAATTTTGCTCTTGATGTCGGCATCATCGATGCGGGACAATACTTCCGCCCGGATGAAGCCATCACCAATGCCGAGTTCCGGGATATGCTCACACGGGCCCTCAAAGAGTCTGAAACTTTCCATGCAGCAACAAATCCTCAAGCTCAGCCATCAGCAGATTCAAGCCAGCAAGCCCTCCATTGAGGAGGTGAAGCTCAAGAAACGTATGCCTTTGTACGTGGTTCTGGACAATATCCGGAGTATTTACAACGTGGGCGCCATGTTCAGGACCTGCGACGCTGTTCTCGCCAAAAAAATCATTCTCTGCGGAATTACCGGGCATCCGCCGAGAAAGGACATTGATAAAGTCGCTTTAGGGGCTGTTGAAGTGGTTCCATGGGAATACTGTCCATCCATCACCGAAACCCTCCTGAAACTCAAAGAAAACGGGGTCAAAATATGCGCTCTGGAACTGACAAAACAGAGTCTCAATTATCATGAGGCTTCATATGCCTTTCCGATGGCGCTGATCGTCGGAAATGAGGTTGACGGCATCAGTGAGGAAGCGATGCCTTATGTTGATTTTTCGATCGACATTCCGATGCTGGGCAGAGCAAACTCCTTGAATGTGGCGACGGCCCTGGGCATAGCGGCCTATGAGATTCAGTACCGATATCAACATGCTACAATGAAGGCCGATTCATAATTTCTATGCTCAAGCTGGAGTTTGAAAATCAGGTGAAAAATTTTCGTGGAACAAAAAAAATTTTTTGGCGGTACTTTCAAAAAACAGAAAAGATCCTGCTGAAACTTCCCGGATTTCAGGGAAAACTCAAAGGGACCGTCATGATCATCCTGACCGGCGACGCCCAGGTCCATGCTTTGAACAGGGAATACCGGAGCGTGGACAAACCCACGGACGTCCTTTCTTTCAGCTATTTCGGCGAAAAAAAATTCCCGGGAGACGACGCAATCGGTGAGATCGTCATCTCGGTGCCTACGGCGAAAAAACAGGCAAAAGAGCACAAGAAAACGTTGGGCCAGGAGCTGTCCTTTTTGTTTTTACACGGTCTTCTTCATGTTTTCGGTTTCGACCACATCAAGAAAAAAGAGCGGCAAGTGATGTTCGATCTTCAGGATGAAATTGTCGGCGACGACAGCTGGAGAGCCATTTGCGAGGCCGAAGCCGAAGAGGCTTATTGATGAGCTTTCTTAGAGTTCCTTGAACGTGCTCGGGGCGATGTCGATCTTGAGATTTTCTTCCGAGCGGGCCTTTGCTTTGACGGGGACTGTGGCCTCGACGTCCTTGACGATGATGCGGTCTTTTTTTATCTCCAGAATGTTTCCGCGGGCGATAATTTTTTCGTCATACGGGAACAGCCCAAGGATGTTTTTGGCGATGGCCAGTTTCGTCATGACATAAAATTTTGGATTCATACCGATGTCGTAGACCTTTCCCAGGTATTTGCCTTTCTCGGTAAAAACCCGGTTGTACATGATGCGTATCTCTTTTTTTAAAACCTGCTGGACCTTGATGATTTCTCCGGTTTCAAGAATATCTTCCTGGTCGTGGATAAAGATGTTGTCTTCCCAGAACAAAATGTCGGCGGGTGCGATGACATATTGCCCGCGGGGAGCCAATAAAAATCCCACGACTTTTCCGGTTTCCGGTTCGATGACGATGTCTCCGACCCGGCCGGCGGGCATTCCTGAGGTCGTGAGAATCGGTGCGCCAATGGTTTGGGTGTAGTAGCGGTCCATGTTTCCAGTGTATCAAATGCTCCGCCAGCCTGGAACAGGGTTTTATTGACTTTATGCAGGGGTTCGCCTATAGTTTTTTCGCTTTTTCCAAGGTGAAGAGCCTTGTGTTTCGGGGTGTAGCGTAGTTGGCTAGCGCGCCTGGTTTGGGACCAGGAGGTCGTAGGTTCGAATCCTATCACCCCGACCATGTTCCGCATGGTGCCCGGAAGCAATTGCCGTGCAACCCCCCGACCATTGTTTTATTCCGTTTTATGAACACTCCGGATATCATTCCAGAATTTTCCGAGGACTTTATCGCTGAGGTCTCAAAACAGTGCAGGGAGCTCGGCTTTGAACCTCAACAATCCACAGGAAACAAAGGCATGCGGTTCGTACGCAAATCGAAGCTCAAAGCTCCCGGTGTGAACGTGCGTATTGACCGGAGAAAAGACGCCAACAACGAGACGGTGACGGCCGTCAGCGTCGACGGAGAGCCCTACCGGGTTTACGGAGGCTCCGTGGAAGCCGTGCGTGAATCCGATCCTCAAAAAGTGATTGAGATTATCCAGCGACGCCTGGAATTTTACAGGAAATTCAGCAAAAAATAGCGTGCCAGTTTATTTGTTCTGGTTCGGCGGATAGGCACTGAACCTCCAGTGGTCCCAGTTGATGAGATCGCACTGTGTTTTGGTCAGGGTGTCACCGGTCTTTTTTAGCTTGATGCTGCCGTCATCGTTGACTTCATCGTAAGACATGAGGTTCCCGACATCTCCGGCGCCCTGGAGGGCGCCTCCGTTAGGGTCTTTTATCCTTTGTCCGCTCAAGTGATGGGCCAGTTCGTGCGCCAATGTTCTTCCATCCAAGTCCTTGGCGTTATTGATCGTGATGTTCGCCGCCATTTTCCCATCTGCACTCAGTTCATCCGTTTCGCGCGTTCTCTGGCTGGCACCGGCTTCGGAAATGTCATTGGTATAGATCACGGGGGTGCAGGCTCGCATCGGCGATACCGGCTGACCCGTTCTTACCATGTCGGCGACGGTTTCTTCGGAAAGGGTTTTCCACTGCGCGGCGTTCAAGGTGAATCCGGTGACGTCGATCTTGAGAAAATGCGCACAGTTGCAGCTTGCGGCATTCCGGTAGTAGATATCCTCGGCCTGTTTTGCGTCGTTTTTGACGTCGTCGAGGGTCACGCCGATGCCCGGCTCGATGAACGCGTTGATGCAAATTCTTTTTTCAGTTTTGCCCTTGATGGCCGGAAAAGGCCTTGAGTAGACGGGAACATACACGGAATTTTCGGCTTGTTTGACTTTTGTTCCGCTGCCCGGACGATAGAGCGTTTCACTGTACGCGGGATCGTTTGAGGTCAGTGTAATTCCGCCGTCGAGCGTAAATTCGCCTTCAGGGAATCCCTGAAAAACGAGATCGCCGATCGGACCGTCATAGGCATCGCCCGGAAGTTTCGTTCCGGTGAGGGTCACCAACGCGTTGCCGCTTCCATCGGTCGTCTGGTCGGTTTCCAAGAGTGAAGAAAAGGTCGAATTTGGGTTGAATCCAACCAACTGGAGCTCAGGAGGGACGACAAGCTGTATCTGGAAATTATTCACGGAGGAACCTTTCTGCGGGTTAAAAAGCAGCACGGGGACCCTTGTTATTTCCGTCGTAACCTCATACCCGGGTTCTCCGCCGAGAGCAAAAGGCATGATGTCCACCGGCTCGGTCATGCTTCTGGCGACTCCTCCCGCTTCGCCGGTAAACTGGAGGTTTGCCATCCCGAATGCATCGGGCGTGAAGGTGACTTCCGCCGTCCCGTCGTAGTTATCATGCACCGAAATATCGCCGAAATTTGCCGTGGCTGAAAACTGTGCCTCGGGAACGATGTTGTCGTACTGATCGACCAAAGCCAGCTCGTATTGCCGCCTCCCGGCGGAGTTCTGGTTCGGACCAAGCGTATCCTGGAGCGCGAGTTTGGACGGAGACCCCGGAAGGAAGTCTATGGACTCCTGGGTTTCTTCACCGCTCGCGTTGTCCTGGATAATCAGCGTGTTTGCTCCACTGAAATTGCTGGAAACCTGCACTTGATAGTTGCCTTGGCCAAGATCATGGTAGGTAAAGTACTTGATCGGCGACGTTCCATCTTCATTGGAGTCTACGGAGGGTCTCCAGAAATAGACGCTCAAATCACCATTTTCTACAGGATCTCCGGCTGCTGACGCAACGGAAAAATTGACGTCGTAATATGAACCGGCCGCAACCGTTCCGTTTTGCGGACTGATACCATCGACGCGGAACGTCATGGTTGGCGATGAAGGCGGCGTTACGGCTGTCGATCCTGTTGAAACCTGGGAGAGATCAACCTGCAGAATCGAAGCATTCGCGTCCCGAGTATAGGCTTTGCCGAGTTTGCGCACCGCAAGGGAGCGGAACATCAGTTCGGCCGTTTTGGCGCGGGACAGGCCTGCCGCAGGACTGTAGAAAAGACCGGTTTCTTCAAGAAGACCGTTAGCTTTGGCGAAGGCCACGTACGTCGTGAACCACTGGCTCGCCGGGACATCTTCATACGGTGCCGACAAGTTCGTGCCCATGCTCCATTGCTGGAGTTCTCCAAGCATTTTCAGTGCCTCCACTTTATTGACTTCCTGTGCGGGGCGATAGGTTCCGTCCGGATATCCTTCAACGACGCCTTTTTCTTTGGCATAGCAAACATAGGGAGCAAACCATTCCGTGTGGACGTCAGGGAAACAGTCGTGATACACGGTGGGATCGGGGTTCACTCCTTCAAGGAGAATGAAAAGTTTCAGTTCTTCGGCACGGTTCAGGACGCGGTCGGGCTGAAATGTCCCGTCAGGATACCCGCTAAAAATATTCTGATCTTTGAGGTAGCTGATGGCCGTCCAGTTGGGACTCGACGCATCGACGTCCGGAAAAATCGTTGATGATTGCGTCATTTGAGCCGTCTGGGTTGAGGGGTCGCTTTGGGTACCCGTCGTGTTCTGGGCGAAACCGACGTTGGCGACGAGCACGAGGAAGACTCCGCTCAAAACAAAGAAGGCTATTTGGGGAAGGTTGATTTTTTTCATGGGGCAAGTGGTCAAATTATGTTTATTGTACCGCACTGCCCCATGATTTTTCAAATTTCAGAATTGATCCGTTCCTGATCACTACTTCGTGAAGGTGAACGTCTGGATCATGTCAGCGACCTGATTGTAGTAGCCGTCGAGAACGTAATCGGAAATATCCTGCGGGGAGGGCTGGTCTCGATAGTCGCTGGCGTTTTCCACCTGTTCAATGGCGAAACACATGCCTTTATGGACGGTTCGGTAACTGTTCGCTTGGATGTACTGCATGGTCGCCGCATCCTGGATCGGTATAACGGTAAAATCGATACCATTGATGGTTTTGACGGTGGTCTGGACGGCGAAATTAGGATCCGGTTTCAGACAGTTCTGCACGTCATCGGGATTGTCGCTGACCCCGATGCGAAGTTCGGTATCAAAATAACGAGGATAGCTGGAATCATTTTCTATTGTGAAAACAGGGATGCTGACAACGGGAGTTCCTTTTGATGTGTCAGGGGCCAGTACTCTCCAGTCGCCGGAAAGGAAATGGAAAGACTGGAAACTTTCGCTTGGTGTCAGGTTTTCGGGATATGCAACCTTAAAGCCGTATTTCTCGTTGCTATAGATTTTTGTACCGCTCTGTTGGGTCATCATTTCTTCGGTCGGCGCTATCGTTACGGAAGCCTGTTGATTTTTCGTGGTTGCCGGCTGGGATTGGGACGTGGTTGTTTCCCGGGGGACAGTATTCGAAGTTTCCGGCGCTGACGGAGTTTGCGTGCAGCCGGCAATGATGAGAACTGCAGCAAGTCCGGCCGTGGAGAAAGCGATGCGTTTCGACATATGAATGTGGAGGATTAAAGGGTTTGGAGTTATTTTGAAAAATGCTAGCATTGTTTGGGACTTCGAGAAAGCGAAATTGTTTCTGTTTTCGCGGCTTTTTTGGCATAATGCTGGTTACATATTTCATTTCTTATCCCATTAATTTTTTTATGCCTCAACTGACTTTCAATTATGCCGCCATCGTGGTGTGCGGCGTTGTGTACATGGTGATCGGCATGGTCTGGTACGGCCCGCTCTTCAATAAGACCTGGGCAAAAATGAACGGCTTTGATCTGTCCGATAAAAAGAAAATGAAAGAGATGCAGAAGAAGGCGGGGCCTTCGTACGTCGTATCTTTTATCGGCAGCCTGGTCATGGCGTACGTGCTTTCGATGTTCCTCGACCTGAGCATGGCAAAGACGGCCATGGACGGAGTCATTACGGGCTTCTGGGCCTGGCTCGGTTTCGTTGCTCCTACCTCGCTGTGCATTTATATGTTCACGCAGAAACCGGTCAAACTCTGGATGATCGACAGCGGTTATGCGCTGGTTTCTTTGCTGGCTTTCGGTGCCATTCTTGCGGCGTGGGTTTAAAAATTTTCACAGGTTCATGCAAAAGCCCCGCGAATGCGGGGCTTTTGCGGTAAGGAAGGACAGAGGGTTATTGCTCCTTATCTTTTTTGAGCTTTGAACGGGTGAGCTGGATTTGCGCCCGGATGGTTTCATGACTGATGTGAGCTTCAAGTTTCGTTATACATTCTTCGATGTGGATGATACAAACCTGTATGTCACTTTTTGCCTTTTCCGTTTCCTCAACTTGCTGAAAATTTTCCATTCCTGTTTTTTGACGACGTAATTCCTGAACGATCCGTTCAGCTTCGCCGTTGAATCCAGTGTTGGGATTTTTGAGGGCTTCAAAGACATTTTTGAAAAGATCGTTGAGCGTGAGAATCGCTTTCCAGGTTTCAGGATTTTCGTCTTCCTGACTATTTTCCTGCGGATTTTTCGGGAATTTTTGGTCCATCGTTTTGTGTAAAGGTTTTTTATTCTATCATTTTTTCTTATTTTGTCAATTTCGCGTTGACTTTGGATTTTTTTGGGAGGATAACGGAGGTGACAATACGTAACCCTGACCGCTATGGAGGTCATGCAGTCCCAACATTATCGGGAAGCAGGGGAACAGGCGAAAGATGTCTTGCGCCTGCACGCTACAGCTTTGGATCAAAAAGAAAAGCGTTCTTTGGAGGTGGATATTTTACGTGCGGAAAATCTGAAAAAGATCGAGGGTGCCACTGGCTTGCGCTTTGACGTTTTCAGGAAAACCGATCCTCACGTCGCTGCTTTTATTACGGTTGCGGAGCAACAAACGTTCATGGCCGAGCATTCGCTGGATAACCTTGGGTGGGCCATGTATGCGGCAAAACATGAACTGAAACACAAGCAAACCAAAGACTTCATGCAGCTTGGGAACGAGAAGATCACCGTGTTCAGCGACCAATATAATGCCCTTGATGAGGCGCTCAACGGTGTGGGCATCGACATGAAAAGCGTCAACTGGATCGAAGGGTTTACGGATCTTTTAACGGCGCGGGAGATCGGCGAGCACGCCAACAGCGGATACAACGACCATGAAGTTCCTGCGGCGGAACAGCTGGATGATTTGTGCGTTGAAATGACCGGGGCTTCCTTGGCCGAAGCTTTCAATATGAACAACGTAGGGTTGTTTACCGCGCGGCTTCGTCAGTTATGCGAAATGCTGATGCTCAAGAAAGCCTATGAACACCTGGCGGCGCAGGATAAGGACGCAGCCGCGCTGCGCAGCGATGTGGAAGCAAAAATTATAACCCTCCGTCCGATTATCCACAGCAAAGAGGACGCGGAAAGAGCCGTCGGAAAAATCGTCTGTGAATGTATTGCCCTCAAGGAAGTTCGCCGCTATGTTGGCCTGGATGAAAACCTTTCGAGCCTATCAACACCGTCCGGAATGCTTTCGTGACGTCGACGAGTCCACGTGGAAAAACTGGATCTGGCAGCAACAGCATGCCGTTCGAAACCGGTTCGGCTTACGGAAAATATTTCCGGCTTTTCCAGATATTGAACTGCAAAAAGCCGAGTCCTGGGAACAACGGGGTTTCCGTTTTTTAATCACTCCCTACGTTGCGTCGATTATCCAGAAAGACCTGAATGGAAACCCTTTGCAGCATGACCCTGTATGGCGGCAGGTTTTCCCGGTTTTCGGCGATGCGAAAGAAACCCGAGTCCCTCCCGATGAATACTCGCCCGATCATGAGAATTGGGAGATTGAAGAGGAGATGATTTCGCCGATTGCCCTGCACAAGTACGATAACCGCGTGCTCGTGATGACGAGCGACGTTTGTCTGGGCTATTGCGTGTACTGTTTTCGCTCGCTCCAGTCGGATGATAAGGCGGAAAAGCATGGAGGAAAGCCCTTCTGGGAGGAGACCATTGAAGCGATCCGCCAACGTCCTCAGGTGGAAGAAGTGATTTTGAGCGGCGGCGATCCGCTGCTGTACGACAACGCAAACATTGAAGAAATGCTGCGGGATCTGCGAGGGATTGCCCACCTGAAAGCGATCCGCATTCACACCCGGGCGTGGCTCCATAATCCATACCGTTTTGATGCCGTTCTGTGCGGGTTGTTGAAAGAATATTCCGTTACGGAACTGGGCGTCCACGTGATTCATTCTCAGGAATTGACGTGTGATTTTGTGGAAGCCGCGCAACGGGTGCGGGCGAGCGGCGCCATGACGATGCTGATGTGCGATACGCCGCTGGTGCGCGGTGTGAACGACAACGCGGATACTTTGCATGAACTGTTCATGGGTTTGTATACCAGCGGCGTGAAGCCTTACTACTTGAGTCATGTGATGCCGAATATTCCGGGAGCCGCAAGCCAGCGGACGAGCGTCAAAGAAGGCCTGCGACTCTATAATTCTCTAAAAAGACGAATATCCAATCCCGCCATGCCGGAATATATCCTGACGCACCGCACTGGCAAAAAAACCGTCCCGGACTGCGAGGATGGCACACCGGATTTTCTTTACGAGAAGGATCAAAACGGCTGGCCGGTTATCCGTTTCAAAGACTGGAAAGGACAATGGGAAACCTATCTCGACGCCGAGGAATCCCCGGCAGCTTCCACATCATTGTGAGGAGGCGAGCTTGACCTGGAAGCGGATTTCTATTAGATTTGCTTTCCTCATTTTTGCTTTATGTCAGACGACGACATCAATAAACCAGGCGGACCCGACGATGATAAAGACCGTGAAGATCTCGATTATGACGACGAGGATTCGGGCATCTTCCGCAGAAAGGGTGTATCGAAGCGTTTGTCCAGCAGTCTCTACAGCGATGATTTTTCCGGCACGCCGGACGAGGTCAAAGCGTACATTGAACGACGCCTGCAACTGCAGAATGTTTATAACGTCCGCAAGGAGATGCGTGACAGCTTCCGTAATTTTGCCGAACGCAACCAATGGCTTGGCGGTGTTCTGGGGATAAATTTTGTCTCTCCGACGACGGCCCAGAGAATATCCGAAGAAGAGCAGTCGATGAAGTTTCTCTCCATTCGCAAGACGGCCGTTCGAAATCAAGATCCAAACGTAGCACTCCTTGAGGCCGACTACACGCGCAGAGAAATCGAAAAGGACCCGAAAGTCATGAATGCCGAAGAGTACGCGAAATATATCGCCGGCAAAAAAAGACACCTGCTGAAGGAGGGAAAATACAAAAAATGGCGCGATGCCATGCTCGGCTTAAGGAATCGCTTCAAAAGCGACCCGGAGATGCACGCTTTTTACAGGATCATACGCTATGAAGCATGCAGCGCCTTTACCAGAGTTCTACTTGAGGAAAATCCAGATAAGATCGCCGAAGGGCTGATGTATCTCGGCGGCATCGAGCTTTTTGACGCCGAAGACCTCCTTGATGTTCCAAAAGAAATCTTCGAGCTGGAACATATCCGTGAACGTCTCATCGCTCTGCTTGAAGAGCTGATTCCCGGTTATTATTTGGGGGTCCGCACCCATCTGGTGAAACTGGGGTTCTTTCAGAGTTATTCGGATATCGACCACCACCTCCGGATCGTCGTAAAGGTGAAAGAGATCCTGGAAGACGCTTTGAACCGCGACGCGGCCGTATTTGCCGAGTACCGTGAAAGTTTCATCAAAGGAGGCATGGAACTTAAATTCAGTGAGAGGGATGAAAAACATTTCAAGGAAAAACTGTTGAGAAAACTGAGGATCGCCGCCGCAAAGTCACCGGGAAAGTACCTCGCGGAACGCAACCATCTCGACATGCTCAACGTCATGGATGCGGAAGAGGCCGATGCCGATCCGCAGACGCGGTGGTATCTGCTGGGGCATAAGCTACAATGGGGTAGTATTCATCCATGGGCGCTCTCCAAGATGGAAAGGCTCTGGCGTTTTTGCGGACTGAGCGTCATGGACGATGTTTCGACGGACGAGTTTGAAAACCAGGAAGATTCCGAACTGCAGGGAAGTCCCCTCAAGGCGGTTACGATTGATTATATGCCGCTTACGAACAAAAATTTCAGTACTGAGGTTATCGCCGACATGTCGGCCCATTTTTGCCAAGCCGAAAAGGAGCTGTACGAGCAGATGGAAGAAGAAACGAAAAAACTTTCCCAGGACTACCTTGATTACGCCGCGGGGGAAATATACAAACTCCAGAGCCGATTTCCGCAGTATGACGGCATGAACGGCGGAAAGGGTTATATGGCGCACATCATACGTTAAGGTGTTTCGCAGCAAGAGTTGCTGTATGCTGTTTTCATGAAGAATACCATTGCCATTTTGGGAGGAGGAGCCGCGGGCATGATGGCCGCGATTGCCGCCGCCGAAGGATTACGCGGAGGACGCGTGCTGCTTTTTGAGAAAAACAAATATCTTGGGGCCAAGGTACTCATCAGCGGCGGCGGCCGGTGCAATGTGACCACGGGCATTTTTGACGTGCGCAAGCTTATGGAAAACTATCCCCGCGGCGCAAAATTTTTGATGTCGGCGATGTTCCGTTTTCCTCCGGAAAAAGTGAAAGAGTGGTTCGAATCGCACGGCGTTCCGCTAAAAACCGAAAAGGATTTACGTATTTTTCCGGTTTCGGATGATGGAAAAGACGTGGTCGGTACGCTGGAAAATGAGCTGCGAAAACTTGAGGTGGAAATTATGACTGACGCGAATGTGGTTGATGTGCGAAAAAAAGACGATGACAGTAAGCAGGCTGGACATGGAGCGGGCCCCGCAGAAAACCCTTTGCCACGTTCAAAATTTTTATTGACGCTCAAGGACGGACGCACCTTTGAAGCCGACGTTGTGATCATCACCACCGGAGGCAACGCCTACCGCCACACCGGTTCCACAGGTGACGGCTACGCTTTCGCCAAGCATTTCGGGCACACCATCACTCCGCTGTCGCCTTCACTGAACTCGTTCATGGTGAGTGAACAGTGGATCACGAAACTGGCGGGCGTTTCTTTTGAAAAAGCGGGACTCACACTGGAAAATCACGATCGAAGCCGCACCTATACCCGCCGGGGGCCGATCGTTTTCACCCATCACGGGGTAAGCGGACCGGCCGCTTTCGCGCTTTCGGCAGCGGCTTCGTATGAACAGTACGACCGCAATAAACCGATGGATCTTTTTCTGGATTTTTTCCCCGACGAAAGTTCCGATCATCTGCAAAAACGCTTCATGGATCTGGCGGATAAAAGCGGGAAAAAGTTTCTGGTGAATTTCCTGGACATGTTTTTGCCGCGTTCGCTTTGTTCCGTATTCGTGGAAATTTCCAAAACTGACCCTGAACTTTTTACGAGCAAACTCGGCCGTGATGCACGCGAAAAAATTCTCGGTCTTATGAAAAAACTGCGTGTCACCGTGGTTGGACGCGGCGCGGGGGACGAGTTTGTTACGGCCGGCGGCGTGGCTCTGGATGAGGTCAATACGAACACCATGGAATCGAAAAAACAGCCCGGCCTGTATTTTGCCGGAGAGATTCTGGACATTGACGGTTTTACCGGAGGTTTCAATCTCCAGGCTTCCTGGGCCACTGGAAAATTAGCCGGAGAACACGCGGCGAAGTCTTTCTTGTTGTAGGTTTCAGCTGATTTTAAGAGCGAGGCCCGACGCATACGGATTGAACCGAATGCGCCGAGCCAGCTGGCTTCACGAAAGAAAAAAGTAAGGAAAGCCTTCGGGGGGGCCGGAACCGGTCCGACCCCCCGAAGTTGATGCACACTCCACGCGAACCGCCCCGGTCAGGCGCGGGCGCGAGTGGGCTTGCTGCCCTCGAGCACCGGCGGCATCACGTTCTGGATGGTCGCCATGTACTCGGTGGCCGTCTCGACGACATCGCGCGGAACGTTCGTCGTCGGATGGGCCTCCTCGGTCCTCAGCCCCTTCACGACCGGAGTGATCGTGGCGGGATTGAGCTTGCCCTGGGTCTTGATGGCCGTGGGCAGGATCGCGGCGATGACGTTGTTGTCCGGCGAACCGAAGTTGCCGACCTGACGGAGAGCGACCTGGGCGAGCGACTGCTTGTTGTTGTCGCCGAAGTCCACCTCCGTGGTGACCATCGCGTTGAAGATCGAGGCGACGCCCTGGCTCGTGATGATCGGGTCGATGTCCTTCCCTCCGAAAATCTGCTTCTGCCCCTTCGTCAGCGCGACGTGATCGGCGTTGGCGAGACATGCGTTGAGGAAGATCCCCCACGCCCGTCCCGCCGGCTCGAGGAACATCGCCGTCGAGGCGATGTAGCGCTCGGCCTGCTGAACACGCTCACGCACGTCGTCCTTGATCTTGCCGACGGTGTCGTCCAGGGCCTTGGTGATGGTCGGGCCGAGGATCTCCTCCGTGAGGCCGAGCGTGCGGATCATGGCGATCGCACCCGGGTTCTCGAGGAAGAAGTTGCGGTTCTCCTTGATCGCGGTCTCGATGGTGAGGGCGATGAGGATCTCCGGACGGACGTTGACGACGATGTGGGTGGGCTTGAGCTTGTGGTAGTTATGGGTAGTCTGCATTTTTTTGTACCGTATCCTTGTTGGAAACTCCCACGGGAAATCCGTGGAGGTGATTTCGGAAACCATTTCCGAGAGCACCTGAAAAAGATGAAGTCGCCGTTTTTGCGGCGGGGCGGGCTTCATCCCTTGCTGGTACCATCGGAAACTTCCGTAACGGTAGTGTGTTTTGCTTTGTCCTCCCGGCGCTGTACCTTGCGGCATGGCACGGGAAACAAATCCCAAATACTTTTTCTTCTGCATGTGAAAGATCAGCTTGCGGGTTTTCTTTATTCAAAAAAAACACGCGAGTGATATTCAACCGAAATCTGCAAACTTAGTCAACCCGAAGTTCTTGCTGAATTCCTGTTTTGTTGAATTTTAAGCTGTTTTTTAGACCTTTTTTAGGTTTTTGAGGTACTCGGCGAGAGCGGCGAGGGCATCCTTGAGTTCTTCAGGCTTGGCACCGAAGGACGCGCGCACGTAGCCGGGTTTGCCGAACGCCGATCCGGGGACCATAGCCACGTTGGCTTCTTCCAGAACGTGTTCGCAGAATTTGACGTCATCATAGAATTCGCGGTCAAAGGCGCGCAGCGGGACGAAGCTGTAGAACGCGGAGTGAGGCGCCTTCAGACCCGCTCCGGGAAAAAGATCGTTGAAGGTGTCGGTAAAAACATCTCGGCGGTGTTTCATTTCCTTGTTGATTTCCGGAGTGATTGTTGAGGCTTTATCCAGCGCAGCGATGGCCGCCCACTGACTGATGATGCTGGTCCCCGTGATGCTCTGCCCCTGGATCTTGATGAGCGTTTTGGTGATCTCCTCCGGGGCGAAAACGAAGCCAACGCGCCAGCCGGTCATGCCGAAGTTCTTGGAACAGCTCTGGACGACGATAACGTGGTCCGCGTGATCCCAGAACGATCCGCAGGAAACGTATGTTTTGTTGTCGTACGTAAGACCGCTGTAGACCTCGTCGGACATGACGAAGATGTTTTTGTCGCGGCAGACATCAAGGATTTTTTTGAGCTCCTGTTCGGTGTAGAGCACGCCCGTGGGATTGGACCCGTTATTGATGATGAGCATTTTGGTTTTGGCGGTGCAGGCCGCGGCGATTTGCTCGGGCCGGACCTTCCAGGCGTTTTCGCTTAAAACGCCATCCGCCCTTAGGGTTGAGGCGTCTTTTTCTTCGGTCTGGACGATAACCGGCCGTCCCCCAAAAAGCGAAACCATCGGCGGATAGGAAACCCAGTACGGCGCGATGACGATGACTTCGTCACCTTCGTTTAAAAGGGCCTGCAGCAGCAGATAGATGCCGAACTTGCCACCGCAGCTCACCAGGGTGTTTTTGATGGCGTAGTTAGTCTTATACAGCTCGTTCGTCCAGAGCGAGGCTTTATCGCGCAGCTCCTCGACGCCGGCGACCGGAGGATAGAGCGTACGACCCTGGTCTATGGCCAGGTCAACCTCCTGCTTCATGTAGTGCGCGGTGTTCATGATGGGTTCGCCAGCGGACAGGTTGAAAACGCGCTGGCCGGATTTCTTCTTTTCCTGGGCGATGGAATTGATCGTGACCGTCGCTGACGGCGGAATGTGGACCCGAGAGGAAAAAATGTCTTTCATGAAGGTCTTGAAAAGTTCACGCACACTTTAGCATGGGTTTTGTTATTTTTGGATGCTTTTTGACTCTTCCATGACGAGGTCAAAAATTTTGCGAAGAGTTTTGTAGGTGATGCCATGTTTTTTGGCGAGCGCCTGGTGAAATTTTTTGAGTTCTTTTTCGCGTTTAGGGTCTTTTATTTTGATGTTTTCGCGTTTTTTTATGGTACCGATTTTTCGCGAAACGGCCATGCGCAGCGCTACGCTTCGTATGATCGATGCGTCGAGCCGGTCTATGGCGGCGCGGAGTTCAATGATGTTTTTATCGGCCTGTTTTTGAGGTTTTTTTGATGATGTCATGATCAAGTTTTTGTAAGGATCTGAGAAAAATTTGGCGAGTTTTTTTTGTGTAAGGGTTGGCGCTTTGCATGTCGTAAAAAAGTTCCCATGTGTCGTTGTGAACCATCTCGTTCATGCGAAGCAGCGTCTGGTAATCCGGTGTTGAAATGGCTTGCGTATGCAATTTGATGTCGGCAAGAGCGCGACCGATGAAGTGTACGAGCGCCTGGGAGCGGGCCATCTGGCGGTCGTGCTGTTCAGGCGTGGCATGGATGATCTTGAGATGAAGTTCTTTGAGAATTTTTTCAAAATTCCGGAGCTGGGTTTTACTTGAATGAACATCGCAGACAACTATTTTTTGGTTTTTGAGACCGAAACGTTTGACGGAATCGGGGCCGAACAGCGGATGGGTGGCAATGACCGGTTGTCCTTTGGGAAGCAGTTTTTCCATGGCCCTTACTGGTGCTGCTTTCACTGAGCAGGCGTCGATGACCACCGTTTCAGGAGGCAGAAGAGTAGCGATTTTTTTACAGATGTTGTCGATCCGGGAAATGGGAACGAGCAGAAAAACAAGATCGGATCTGGCGACTTCCGGGAGTGAAACAAATCGTATTTTTTTTGAGGCAGACGAATTTCCGGATGAAATCTTATCAAAAACTTTTACCTCTCCGAGCGGTTTGAGGCAGCTCGCCCAGAGTTTTCCAAAACGTCCGTATCCGATGATGCCGAAGGTTGGTTTTGCCGATTTTGCGGCCCTTTTCTTCATTTTGTGACAACGATAAAAGTGGTGAGATTGGGATGATTGTCCTGGATGCCTTTAGCCAGAAGTTTGAGTTTATAGAGCTGCGCGGAACGCGCCGGGGCGATGACGGCGGTGTCTTTTTTAAGTACGCCTTTGGCCAGATCACGGGCGGCTTTGGCCGTATCTTCCCATTCAATGAGCTGTGCATTCGGGAATTCGCGGCGGATGTATCGTTCGCACTGGGAGATGGCCTGCGGGTGGGTGGCAATTTTTTTGATCTGTTTTTTGGTGATGCCGGGTTTGACCATGAGGCACTGGTAGACTTCGAACCAGAGTTCGCCGGTGTATTTAAAAAGATGGTTCCCCATGGCTTCAAACGCCGTTTGCACAAGACCGCCGCGCGAGTTCACCACGGGAAAAATGCCGATGTCGGCCTGCCTGCGGTCGAGAGCCTTGAGCACGCCTTCCATGTCGATGGAAAAAACGATTTTCGGTTTGATGCCGTTGCGCTGGGCGTACAACAGGCCGGCTTCTTCGCTGAACGATCCGGCGTCGCCGGAGACGGCGATGCGGAGTTGTTGCCTGACGGTAGTTCCACGGGCTGGTCGCCGTGATTTTTTAGAGGTCTTCAAGGCGTGCAGTTTTGTTAAGTAATACGTGATCAACAAGGACGAGGGCGACCATGGCTTCTCCGATGGGGACGGCGCGGGGGGCGACGCAGGGGTCGTGGCGACCGTGGACTTCGATGGTGGCTTTACGTCCTTTTGTGTCCACGGTTTGCTGTTTTTGGGCGATGCTGGAGGCGGGTTTCAACGCGAATCTAAGGATGATGGGCTCGCCGTTGCTGATGCCGCCGACCATGCCGCCGGCGCGGTTGGTTGCGGTGCCTATGCGTTTTGAACTGTGCGAGCCGCGCGAGGATTTGACGAGCGCGGCGGATTTTGCGATCCACCGGTCGTTGTTCTGCGAAGCGCGCCGGGAGGCGACGGCGAAGCCGTCGCCGATCTCGAATCCTTTAACCGCGGGAATACTCATGATGCCTTGGGCGAGGTCGGCGGAGAGCTTGTGAAAGACCGGTTCGCCGAGGCCCGGTGGAACATTTTGGGCGATGATTTCCACGACGCCGCCGATTGAATCGAGGTCTTTGCGTGCGGTTTCGACCTCTTTGATCATGGCCTTGAGGACTTTTGGGTCCGGGCAGCGGAGAGGGTTGGATTCGATGAATTTTTGATCAAATGTTTTGGAACGACCGCCGCCGAGAGCTGCGTGAATGGCTTCTGCGTTGGTGATTTTTACCGTGCCGATCTGCGTGATGTAGCCGAAAATTTTGACGCCGGATTTGGCGAGGATTTTTTTGGCGATCGCACCGGCTGCCACGCGGGCAATGGTTTCCCGCGCGCTGGCTCTGCCACCGCCGCGCCAGTCACGGAAACCGTACTTGGCGTCGCAGGTAAAGTCCGCGTGGCCTGGCCTGTAGAGTTCTTTTATTTTCTCGTACGGCTTGGAAATGTGGTCTTTGTTATGGACCAGAATCGCGATGGGGGTTCCCGTGGTTTTGCCTTCAAACGTGCCGGATAAAATTTCGGCTTCGTCTTTTTCCTGGCGCGTGGTGGTGAGGTGACTCGTCCCGGGCCGGCGGCGGTCAAGTTCTTGCTGGATGTCTTTTTCGCTCAGGGCGAGTCCCGCAGGGCAGCCGTCAATGACCACGCCAATGGCTTTGCCGTGCGATTCGCCGAAAGTGGTGATTTTGAAGAGTTGTCCGAAAGAGTTTCCAGGCATAGTTCCCGCGGAGGTTAGTTAATAAAAAATTCCAAAGCTTTTTTGACGATTTTTTTATCGACAGGATGGCCGAACATGCCTTTAGCATCGGTTTTCACTTTTCCTATGCGCTCGAGCAAAACATATTTTACTTTGCCGCTGCCGGATTTTTTATCCATCAGTGTCAGCCTCAAAATATCTTCAATCTTAAAATTGCAAAGGTCTTTTTCCTTAATACCGAACTGTTTCATGCTCTCACGCACGGTGCGGAAATCTTTTTCGCTCAATACGCCGAGCAGTTGCGCAATCTTGCTTTCCACGAGAATGCCGAGCGCCACACTGTAGCCGTGGAGAAACCTGTAGTTACTCAGATGTTCGACGGCGTGGCCGATGGTGTGTCCCCAGTTGACGACCATGCGCTCGTTGGCTTCGTGCTCGTCACGGACAACGACGCCGATTTTGAGTTCGATTGAACGCGCGATGATTTTTTGGAGCAATGTTTGTTTTTTTGCGAGAATGTTTTTCCAGTTTTTTCTGGTGAATTCGAACGAGGGTTTGTCGTAGGTGAGAAAAATTTTCACGGACTCCATAAGGCCGTTGACGAGCTGTTCACGGGGGAGTTTCTTGAGACAATCGGTATCGGCGATCACGGCTCTGGGATGCCAGAAAGCGCCGACGAGATTTTTGCCGTACGGCGTGTCGACGCCGACTTTTCCGCCGATGGAACTGTCGACCATGGCAAGAAAAGAGGTGGGAATTTGGATGTAAGGAATTCCGCGCATGTAGGTCGCCGCGACGTAGCCCGCGGTGTCACCGACGACGCCACCGCCGAGGGCCAGGATCATGGTGTCGCGGCCGCATTTTTTGGCGAGCATGGCGTGGGTGAGTTTGCGGTGCGTGTCTTCGTTCTTGTACTTTTCACCGGAAGGAAAAGTGATGAGATCGGCACGCAAACCGGCTTCGTGAAAACTTTCCAGGAGTTTGTTTCCGAACAGTTTTTTCAGGGATGCCCCGGTGATAATGACGTACCTCGACGCCGGTTTGCCGTTGGAAAACTTGAAACGGCTCACGGTTTTCGGAAGATTTTTGAGCAATCCCGGCCCCACGAATATGCGATAGTGCTGCGCTTCCGGGCGTGGCAACATGATGTCGAGTGTTTTCATGACTGTGAGGCTATGGTGTGTAAGAGTTCTTCGGTCTGTTCCCAACTCAGGCACGGATCGGTAATGGAAAGTCCCTCCTTGTCCACGGTTTCGGCGGTAAGCTTTTCGGCCTTCTGGCAACCGCTTTTGAGGAAACTTTCGAACATGAATCCTTTGACGAGTTTGCGAAGATCGGGATACAGCTTGAGGGCGGCCATGACTTCCTGCGCCACGTTGATCTGCTGGATGGGATCTTTGACCCCGTCGATCTTGCAGTTGTCGTGGCTGGCGTCGATGACGATGGCGGGGTTGCTTACCGCGGCTTTTTCCAGGTATTTTTTGGCGATCATAATGTCTTCCACGTGGTAGTTGGGACGGTCCAGGCCGCCGCGCAGAACCAGATGCGCGTGGGGGTTGCCGTGGGTTTCGACCTGGGCGCCGTGGAACACGGCGGTGTGGCCGTGCTGCGCGGCGATGATGCTGTTGACGCCGATTTCGAGCGATCCACTCGTGGGGTTTTTCATGCCCACGGGGCATTCGACGGCGGAAGCAAAGATACGGTGTTCCTGATCTTCGGTGCTGCGGGCGCCGATGGCCACCCAGGAGAGTAGTTCAATGAACCCTTTGGCGTTGTGGGTGAAGACCGCTTCGTCGGCGATGGGCAGGCCCATTTCGATGACCTTCACCATCATGCTGCGTGCGTAGCGGATACCTTCCCCGATGTCCGGCGGCGCGAAGGGATCGGGCTGGTTCACGGGCCCGTCCAGCCTTTGCTCGTGCGGGGTTTCTGAATGTAGACGCGCATGATGATCTTGAGTTTGTCGTGCAGTTTCTCTTCAAGTTTTTTGAGTTTTTCCGCGTATTTGAGCGTAGCATCGTACGGCCAGGCGGAACACGGTCCGACGATGACGAGCATACGGTCATCTTTTCCGCCAAGGATGTCTTTGACCTCCTGCTTGTCGCGGGCGACTTTTTCGTAGGCTGTATCGGAAAGCGGGAATGCCTGGATGATCTCTTCGGTACTGGGAAGCTGTTTGACGGTCGTAAGGTTCATTTTTTAAGAAGAAGAATGAAGTAAGAATATTGATTTTACGCAGGGAGGTCGATCATTGATATGAATTCCGGGGCGATTTTTTCATATAAAGGAGCTTTTCCGAGCCATAATTCAACCTGGGCGAGCGCCTGGGCGATGAGCATGACGACTCCGGAAACCGTTTTGGCGCCGACGGCTTTTGCGTCTTTGAGCAGCTGCGTTTCGAGCGGATTATAAATGAAATCGAAAACGGCCTGGTCTTTATGGAAAAGATTTTTCGGGAAGGGCGATTCGTCCGCGTGCGGTTCCATGCCCACCGGTGTCGCGTTGACGATAACGTCGATTCTGGCTTCGTGCAGATCTTTTTCGCTGACCGATTTTCCGCCGAACTCTTTCATCAGTTCCTTCGCTTTTTGTTCTGTGCGGTTGTGACATAAAATGTTTGCTCCTTGTTTTTGCAGGAACCAGCACAATGGTCTGGCCGCACCTCCCGCTCCAAGAACGAGAACGTTTTTTGACGCCAACGGGACTCCTTCCAGCGCATGTTCGATACCGACGACGTCGGTATTATACCCGTAGAGTTTCCCGTTCAGACTCACAACCGTGTTCACCGCGCCGATTTTTTTCGCGGCGTCGTCGATGATGTCTATGTGCTTCATGACTTCCTGTTTATGGGGCAGGGTGACGGCAAGAAGATGGATAGGGAGCGTGCGCATTATGCCGATCATTTCGCCGATATTTTCCTGCTGAAACGCCAGCAGAACGGCGTTGACGTTCATGGTTTTGTAGATGAGTTCATGGATCTGCGGGCTCCAGGTATGCGCCAACGGGAAGCCTGTGACGGCGTTGAGCTTCGTTTGCGAGTTGAGGTGGAACTGTTTATCCATGGCTTGTTAACGGGATTTACGTGGTTTGCGTGATTTAGGCGCCGGTGCGATTTTTTTGGAAAGAATTTTCAGCGCTTCGAGATAGCCTTTTTCTTTTTTCCCCGCGATCTGGGCGACGCACGCCGGCGCGGTGACTGAGGTTTTGCGCCATTGTTCGCGTTTGTTGATGTTGGAAAGATGGACTTCCACCGCTGGAATTTCAGCGTCCAGGATGGCGTCGTGGATGGCGAAACTGTAATGGGTGAAAGCGCCGGGATTGATAATCATTCCTGCGGCTTTCGGCGCATTCTGCTGTATAAAATCGATGATCTCACCTTCGTGGTTGGACTGGAACGTTTTGACGGTGAACCCGTACTTTTTCGCTTCGCCCGCAATGAGCGCTTCAAGATTTTTCAGGGTCAACGTTCCATAATGTTTTTCGGGACGGCGTCCGAGAAAATTGAGATTCGGGCCGTGGATGAGCAGTATGGTTTTCATGGTAATTTCTTAAGGATTTCGTTGACGGCTTCATCGACCGATCCCGTATTTTCCACGCTGATATTCGCAAGGTTTTTGAAAATCGGCTCTCGCTCCTTCCACAGCTTCTTGAAGCTGGTGATCGGCTCTTCGTCCTTCGGGAAAAATGCCGGCTTTCCGTTGATCATTATCCGTTCAAAAACGATACTCTTGGGCGCGGAAATTTCAATCACGAGATGCCGTTTTATCAACGCCCGGTTCTGTTCCGACATGGGAGTTCCTCCGCCAACCGCCAAAACCATCGGGCTGTCGGACGCGGTGATTGCGGAAAGTACGCTCGCTTCAAGTTCGCGGAAATATTTTTCCCCGTGCCGTTCCATAATACCGCGGCAGGAAAGTTTTTCTCCCTTTTGTGTTTCATGCACTTCGACGATGTTGTCGTCGAGATCCACGAAGGCCATTCCCAGGGCTTTCGCCAGGCCTTTTCCGATCGTTGATTTTCCTGAGTTTTTGAATCCTATAAGGACGATGTGTTGCATAAATATTTTTTAAACTTTGATTTCCATATTCGCGCCGATTTTGTTCATGTCATCGACGAAGTCCGGGAAGGTCTTATTGATGCCCTCCGCGGTGTCGATTGTCGAGTCTCCGTCGGCAAGCAGTCCCGCGACGGCAAGCGCCATGATGGTGCGGTGGTCGTTGTAACCGTGGAGATCGGCACCTTTGAGTTTGCTTTGATAAATGGTGAGCGAATCTTCTTTTTCTTCGAGTTTCACGCCCATTTTCTTAAGTTCCGTTGCCATGGATTTGATGCGGTCCGTCTCCTTGATACGCGCGTTTTCAACGTTCATGAGAACGGTTTTCCCTTCCGCCTGTGTGGCGACCACGGCAAGGGTGGGAAGCATGTCGGGGATGTCGCCACAGTTGATGGTTGCTCCTTTGAGAGGCTTGTCGCCTTTCACGATAAGGTCGGTGCCTTTTACGGTGATGTCAGCTCCCATCTGCTGCAGAAGGGCAATGATCTGTTTGTCTCCCTGGGGATCGTCCATATCCAGCCCGTGAAGCGTAATATGACCGGGCAGCAAAATTCCCGCGGCGATGAGATATGAAGCCGAAGAAAAATCTCCGGGAATGATTTTATCAACCGGGTGGTACTGTTGGTTCCCGAAAATCCTGAAGGTATCCACCCCGTCTTTTTTGCTGTGCCCGTAGCGGATTTTCTGTTCGTCGAGCCAGGCCAGGGTCATGTCGACGTACGGACGTTCGTGGAGGTCTTTCACTTCGATTTCCGAATTTTTTTTGGCACATGGGAGGCTTAGCAGCAGCGCAGAAAGATATTGCGAGTTTGTCCCGTCAACCGTTGCGTAGCCTCCCGCAAGTTCACCTCTTAACCCAAGTGGACAACTATCGTTGTTGTCATATGATACGACTTCCATCCCCAGATCTTTGACCGCCTGGATGATGCTGGCGAGCGGTCTTTTTTGCATCTGTTCCCCGCTGGCGAGGGTCAACAGGACCTCGGGATCTTGGCGAAGACCGATGAGCGGGATGGTCAACGTTGTGGTAATGCCGGAATTTGCGGAAAAAAGATCCGTTTCTGCTGTATCGAGCGGAACCCCTTCACTCTCCACGGTCACTTCAAGTCCGCCGGAACTGTTTTCGGTGTAATTGATGGTGGCGCCAAGCTTTCTGCAGACGTCAATGGCGGCGCGACCGTCCTCGGCATCCAGCAGATTATGCAAATGCGATGTCCCGCTCGCCATCGTCGCAATGAAAAGGGCTCGCACCGAGTGGGATTTCGAGCTTGGAGTCAGCGCTTCTCCGTGAAGTTCTTTCACGGGGTGGATGATGATTTTCATGGTTGGTAAGAAAAAAATAAAAAAGCCTTCTCCTGAAGGCTGCGAGAGGTTCCAAAACGGTCACATGCTCTACGCCTTCAGGTGTCTGAAGTTGTAAAAGAAGAAGTAACCGAAAGTTTTGGAAAGATTGTTCATGACGGTTGAAGTATATGTCGGCGCAGGGAAAATTGTCAATTTGCTTTTGTGTCCGTTGCCCGGTTCCACACAACAAAAAAGCCCCCGCGAGCGGGGGCTTTTGAACGTCTTGTCAAAATCTCTTAGCCTGTCGCTCCGCCTCCGCCTGCACCAAGAACGGTGTTGACGATAGCGAATGAAAGCAGGATCACGACGATACCGATAACGGCATACATGATGATCTTTTTTGCAGATTCGATCTTTTCCTGGTTACCTGCAGCGGTGACATAGAGGAAACCTCCGTAAATGATCATCACCACGGCAATCAAACCGAGGAAGGTGAGAAAGAAGTTTACAATGGTTAAAGCCAAAGAACGGAAACTTCCCTGACCGCCCGTGGCAGTGCTGATAGCTTGAGGGTTGTCTGTCGGGCTAATGAAGCCTTGTGCGTTCGCGGTAAGAACCGGAGCAAATGATGCCATCATGAGTGCCATGCTTGTAACAAAGCCGACGGCAATATGTTTGAGAGATTTTTTTGACATAGATGTGGGGTTAGTTATTTGATTTTGTTTTCTCTTCCTTCTATTCTACCAAATTTTCCTTTAAAAAGCAACAGGGCGTGAGCTTAAATAAAGAGTCCCTGAGGCGAAACGAGCTGGACCTCACGTTCAAGCAGTACGCCGAAACGCTCTTTTACCTTTTCCTGAAGCCGTTTACTCAGCTCCAAAACATCTTTTTGGGTGCCGTTTCCGGTGTTCATGAGCCAGTTGGCGTGCTCTTTGGAGACCATGACGCCCCCGACCTGCATGCCTTTAGCCCCGATCTGTTCCAGCAGGTGACCCGCCTTGGTTTCGGGCGGCTGGGGGTTCTTGTAGTCGGGGGTTACGGGATTTTTAAAGAAAGAGCCCGAGCATTTGCCTTTTGGCTGTTTGCTGATGCGGTTCTTAACAATGTCCATGGCCTCGTCCAGGGCCGTTTTGGCGGTCACGGGATCGGCCATTTTGAGGCGGAGCCAGACTTTCAGGACCGTTTCGCGGGTTTTTTTGATCCTCGACGAACGGTAGCTGAAGTCCATGTCCTTTTTGCCGGCTTCGAGCAGACTTTCCTCCTTGCTATATACCAACGCTTTTTCAAAGACATCCTTGAGTTCTATGCCAAACGCGCCGGCATTGCCGCGTACCGCCCCTCCTAATGTTCCGGGCAGGCCCATCATCTTTTCCATGCCGGTCAGCTTGTTCTTGAGCGCGAACTGGATGACCTGGGAGAGCAGGAGTCCCGCATCCGCAGCCACAAGGGACTCTTCCCTGGAGTCCGGGAGGGCTTCAAGGGCGATGTTTTTCGCCTGGATGTGGATGACGAGCCCACGGTAGCCCTCATCGGCAAAAATGGTGTTGCTCCCTCCTCCAAGGACAAAAACTGGGATTCCCAGCTTGCCGGCGGCTGTAATGAGCGGCTCAAAAGCGGCCGTATCGGTCAGTTTATAGAAAAGATCGGCCGGACCGCCGATGCCAAACGTCACCAAAGGCGCCAGGGGCTTGTTTTGTTCTATCCCCGGAAATTGCTGGATCAATTGTTGATAGTGTTCATTCATGCTCGCAAAGCATACCACAGATTTCCTGCACGGTGATCTGTTTCTCCGCCGCACGGCTCATTGACACTGTGGGCTTCTTCCCATATTATCTCTCTGCTTTTTTGTCATGGCGAACGCGCCACCTTAGCTCAGTTGGTAGAGCAATTGTTTTGTAAACAATGGGTCGTCGGTTCGAGTCCGACAGGTGGCTCCATTCGCACATGTTTTACGGGCAGGTACTCAAGCGGCCAACGAGGGCAGACTGTAAATCTGCTGGCTCACGCCTACGGGGGTTCGAATCCCTCCCTGCCCACCATGTTTTTATTATTTTACCCCAGATGACAATCTGGCCAAATTTACGTATAATTGTATTGTAAATAAATTTCAAAAACAAAATTTTATGACTGACACCGTCAAATCCGGTATTGCGGCAGTAAAAGTACTGGAAGAGTGGGGAGTAAAGCATATTTTTGGTATTCCTGGCGGCTCAATTAATAGTCTCATGGATGCTCTTTTAGCCGAGAAAGACAATATCGGCTATATCCAGGTTCGGCATGAAGAAGTCGGAGCGATGGCTGCGAGTATGCATGCAAAGTTTACGGGACACCTTGGAGTTTGTTTCGGGAGCGCGGGACCGGGAGGCACGCATATGATGAACGGACTATATGATGCGCGCGAAGACCATATGCCGGTACTTGCTCTTGTCGGACAATTCTCGACTGCGGGTATGAACATGGATGCTTTTCAGGAAATGAACGAAAACCCGATTTATGCCGATGTCTCGGTGTACAACCGCACGGTAATGACCGCTGAGCAGTTGCCTCATGTGATTGATGAAGCAATCCGGCAGGCATACGCAAAAAAAGGAGTAGCGGTCGTGGAGTTGCCGGTGGATCTGGGCTGGAAAGACATTCCGGCAAGGAAATCTTACTCCAGCGCGGATGCTCATCGGCAATATCCACATCCTTCATTGAATGTGCCTGATCTTGAAGCTGCCGCAAAAATCCTTAACCAATCGGAAAAAACGATTATCTATGCAGGCATTGGAACCCGGGGTGCGGGTGCGGATGTTATAAAACTTTCACAAAAGATCAAGGCGCCGATCGCCGTGACTGCTATCAATTTTGATAGTTTCCCTCATGATTATGAAGCGTTGCTGGGTTCGGCAAACCGCGTTGCGACCAAGCCGGCGAATGAGGCGTTCCCAAATGCGGATACCGTGGTTTTTGTAGGAAACAATTATCCGTTCGCCGAAGTCACCAATATTTTTAAAAACGTTAAAAATTTCATTCAAATTGATATAAATATCGCGAACCTGGGGAAGAGGCATCATGATGATGTGGCAATTCTAGCCGATGCCGGCGATGCCATTCGGGAACTTACAAAAATGGTGGAGGAGAAAGCGGAAACTGCATGGTGGAGAGCAAACATCAACAATATTAAGAATTGGCGCGATTATGTGAAACATCTTGAAACAAAAACTTCGGGAGATTTGCAGCTGTATCAGGTTTATCATGCCATTAACGAGCATGCGGCACCCGACGCGATTTTCTCGATTGATGTGGGTGACGTTACCGAGACGTCGATCCGTCATCTGCATTTGAACCCGAAGCAAATGTGGCGTACGTCAAATCTCTTTGCGACCATGGGGGTCGGGCTTCCAGGAGCGATAACGGCAAAACTTGATTTTCCCGATCGCCAGGTGTGGGCGCTTTCCGGCGATGGCGCTTTCCAAATGGTCATGCAAGATCTGGCCACACAGGTCCAGTATAAACTTCCGATTGTAAATGTTGTTTTCGCAAATGCTCAATACGGTTTCATCAAAGATGAACAGGAAGATACGAACACCGGGTTTCTTGGAGTGGAGTTTATGGACGTAGATTACGCGAAAGTCGCCGAAGCAATGGGGGCGAAATCTTACACGGCGAGAAAAGTTGAGGATTTAAAGGATATTTTTGACCGGGCTGAAAATGACAGGAAAGCGGGCCATACTGTGCTGATAGATGTAAAGATATCAAAAGAAAGACCGATCCCCGTCGAGCATCTCATGCTGGATCCTGCAATTCATAAAGAAGTGGACATCAAAAATTTCAAATTACGCTTTGAGGCGGAAAATTTGAAACCATTCAGTGAATTCCTCGAGGCTGAGGGAATTAAGCCCGTTTATACATCGACTGATCTCGGAGGATTTTAGTTTGTTTTGAGTTTGATGAAACGGACCATCCACCAGACGAACGACCCCGCGAAAAAGTAGATGAAAAACGAAATGATGATCGACCAGACGATAATATCGTACGTCAACTGTCCGTTGGTGCAGGTCATGTTGTTGGATATTACCGTCAGTCCGCTGTAGGGATGCTGGGTATCCGAGTTGAGGTTGATGGTCCCGCCGATACAGGCAACATACCCTCCGGGCAGCATAATGGCAGGAATAAAAGCCGAGCCCGCGGTCACGAGCATGAAGCAGATGAATCCCGTCAGCAGCATGTACGGGAAATCGTTGAGTTTCTGGGTCGAAAGGTCCATGTCTGGATTTTAGCCTATGCGGCCATGCGGTGACAACCGAAACCCTTCATCAGTCGTAAAGGCCGAGCAATCGAAGGTTTTCCCCGAGTTTTTCGACGCGTTTCCCCACTTCCATCCCCGGGTCGTCAAACGACTTGGTGAGGTGCTCGTTCACGACATCTTCCCTCACTTCTTCCATGGATTCCCATAAACCGATCAGATGCAGCGCCATGATGAAAGGTCGCACCTCTTCAACCGTGCGGGTTTCTTCGTAGACGGCGTCGATGGCGTCGGCCAACATGTCGGCGACGCATTTCTTGATTTCGTTCGCGAATCCGTACTGCTGCATGTCTTCGACGACCATCTGCAGGAGGCCGGGATCTTCTCCTCCGCGTGCCTGTTCGAACATCATGCCGAGGCGGTCTTCAACCAGCTTCGAAAGAATGTTGGGACTCAAGTCGGTGACGTTCTGATCCGCCGGGGACAATTGGTTCCGTGACTCAAGATATTTTTTGAGCTTGAGCAATGGATGAAGGTTATAGACATTCGACGTTTTCACGTCTTCGATCATCTGTCTCATTTCGGCCATTTCACGAGTTCTTTCTGCGGTTTCGTGGAGTTTTTCGAGCTCTTCCGGGGTTGCCGCGACATCCGTCGGTTTGACGATTTTCAGCCTGACGGCAGTCTTGGCGAGGATGGCGATGTATGAGGTCATTGTTCCCGTTCGTGCTTCGTTCATAGCGGAAGCAAGGCCTTCCCTGCAATATTCTTTGAAATTTTCTTCATCTTCATCTTCGAGATCGAACTCTTCGTTCAACCAGCGTTTGCTGAATTCAAGGATGTCTTCAATATTGGTCTCGGAAGACGACATCAAGACCTTCAGTGCCTGTTTCCCTGCCTTGACCTGATTCAGGTAATCTTCATTGGTGCGAAGATCGGCAAAAAGTTCAGGTGACGATCCGATATCGGCATGATTCACCAGGCCGTGAGCGATAAACTCTTCAAGCTGGTCCAGGGTCGCGCTGATGTTTTCACCGTGACCGGCCTGTTCAAACATGGCTTTGGCGCGTTCTTTCATCTTGGCGAGGACATAATCGGCCATGGCAACTTTGGCAATCTGTTCTTCCGGATTACGGAAACTCAGGAACTCAGCGCACGTTTTTTGCTGCGATGCATCAACAAGATTCCTGACTTCTGCCGCGTTGATACCGACGCCTTTTTCAATCGAAGCGACGATGTTCTGGGCGGCGGAAATTTCTTCGACCGCCGGATACTGTTCCGTGGTCAGTCTCGTGCCGAGCCATCCGGGATGGAAATCTTTTTCGGCAAGTTCCGGTTTGAGCAGACTGACGATTTCAACGAGAACCTTGCGGAAACTTCGCTGCAGGGATTCCTGCTCGTTTTTGTATTCTTCTTCCGCCTGATTGCTGAAAACGGTCTTGAAGCGCTGGCTGTAGTTCGGTTGAAGCAGCTTCTGGCGCAGATCAAAAAGTTTTTTGTCGTAGGCGTGAACGCGTATGATCGCGCTGCGGGAAAGTTCCTGGAGATAGGTATCCCTGGTCCAGCCGGTTTCTTCCCAGCGGACTTCGGGTTCGTTGGCAAGAGCCAAACCCGCGTTGAACAGTTCTGCGTCGTACGGGAAACCGGCGAGATGCTGGTCGCTGGTGGTGTAAATTACAAGCTCCTCATCCACTTCGCGGATCTGGTCGATAACCGCGCCCGTCATGGATGTGACTTCACGCGCAAGTTTCTCTTTTTCGAAAATAGCCTGAACCTCCTTGATCTGCTGTTCGGAGACCAGACGTTTATCTTTAAAATGGGCCAGTGATTCCTGGGCATGTTTTCTGTCTCCCTTATCGCCGTGGTCGGGATAGAGAACAAGAACTTCCATGATCTCTTTCAAGTAGGCCGCGACGTAAGGTTTGAGCGCTTCCTTGGTGAATTCGTGGTCGGGTTCAAAAGCGTAACGGTCAAGACCGATCTGGATGTCGTCGCCGTCCTTCAAAGGAGCGCGGAGCATATCGAGTTCATGAGTTTTTCCGTCTCGGGTGCCCGGGATCTGTTCGTTGATCTTGATGGCCGAGTTTTTGAGGACGCGTGGTTCAATGACAAGACGGACGTTGCTGGCGTCTTCCAATACGAAAGAACATTCAAAGTCCTGCACTCCATATTTGGAAAGACGTTCGTTCTGGGGTGCGTGGGCTTCAAGCATGTTGACTTTGTCCTTGCCCATGGAAAGGCCCGGCGGGAAAATCAAATGCAAGATGCGTTTGCCGCTTTTATCTTTCTCGATCTTGTCGACGAGCGCAGGATATTTGTAAGGACGCGGAGTTTCCGCGGTTTCGCCGGCCCCTTCGTTAAAATGGCGTCTTTTGGCCATCTTCGCCTCGTATTCTTTGCGCTTTTCTTCGGCAACGGCTTCAGTGGCGGCCGTGACTTCCTCGATCAGCTGGTTTGCGGCAAGCGCTGTCGCCGTCAGATCGATGCTGTCTTCGAAACCTTCGATGGTTTTATTCAATTCGATGATCTCGGATTCAAGTCTGGTGATTGAAGGCAGATCGTATGATTTTTCCTTTAAACTTGCGGCGAATCTGGAAATTTTTCCCTGGAAAAATGCCCTGATGTCGGCATCGCTGAGGGGATGGTCGTTTCTGGCGACGAACAGTAACGTGTCACCGTTCATACCCATGGCGATGACGTCTTCGTTTTCGTCAAATTTCACCGCCTGGGAAGTCACGAAGCCGCTCGGGCGGTTCTGGAACTTCAGCGCAGCCTCTTTCCCGGCTCGTATGAAGATCTTTTTTCCTGGAAGGAACAAGAATTCCGCATTGAACTTCTGGTAAGATTTTCCCTGCGGGAGGACGATGTCGTTCGAAGGGTCGGTTCCTATTTTTACGACGCGGTCTTTTTCTCCGAAACACGGATAGGCGCTGATAATCTGTCCGTCGGCGTCGACGCAGAGGACGGCGGGAAAAGTATGGATCATCGATTCCCTCGTTTCGATGGTGGGGTGGCTGTCGCGGGACTGAACGGTCTCACGTCCGATGCCGACGACCTTGATCTCATAATCGGTATCGCCGATTTTGAGAGTGTTTTTCGCGCCTTCACGGATCTCGATCTTGAAGACCGGAAGTCCGTTTTTATAATCAAAAATATCTTTATCTCCGGTACGGTAGAGAACGACCTTGCCGTCTTCAATCTGGATGGAAGCGACCGGGCTCGTCGGCTGGCCGTGTTCGGTCTGTTCATCGTAGATAAGGAGGGGTTTCCCGGGCGTGACGACGGGAGACTGTTGTCCGCCGTCCTTCATGGTCGTTATTTCATGCACCTGTTGATCCGGCCCTTGTCCGATAAAGGTTACCGCCAACTGTACCGACGTGATTCTTACTTTCTCCGGCTGCGCCGGTTTTTCTTTTGAAGGTTCATGTGAGGTTTCGGCCGGAGCTTCAGCGGTGGCGCTGCGTTCCGTCGCGGGGGGTACCGGGGTCGGTTTCTTTTTCCCTTCGTTCCAAAGTTCAGTAAATTCGCCTTTTGCTTCAGTTTCTTTGACGACGATTTCACGTTTCGTTTCCGGGTTCAGAAAATCTTTTCCCACGGTGATAACCAACCCGCGGGCTTCGCTGGAAATAGCGGTACTCATGAGCTTCTGTACGGCTTTATCCTTGTCTTCACCGAATACTTTTTCGTCGATGAGAGTACGGACGGCGGTTTTCGGTTCGAGATTTTTCTGAAATTTGTTGAATTGAAGACCGAAATAAAGCCATGATTGCAGTCCGGTCAGAAGGTGCTCTTCCGTCAATGAAATTTCATCTTCGCTGATTTTTCCGGCAAGAACCCTGTTGAGGAGGATTTCGGTCAATTGTGCAAATTTCTGACCCGCACCGGCACAGGATTTGATTTTTTCGACAATCTGGGCGGCATCAAGATCGCCGCCCGGGATGGAGGCATTCGATCCGATGTTGCCGATGGCCTTTGTCCAAAGCAGCAGTTTCTTTACTATGGGCTGCTGGAACATTTCCGGAGTCATGTCCTTTAAAGGAAATCCTTCCTGGAGTGCCGCTCGTTGTTCGAGTTCTTTCAGGGTAAAGACCGACGTCACCTGTTCGGAAGAGTCCATTCGGTCACGTGTTTGCTGGTCTTGCGGAGCCCCCTCCTATGCCTCGCTGCGTGGCGGGTTTCTTTTCATAGGTTTGACTTTGCTCGTCGGGAATATTTCCGTTGTCCGGTCCCTGATCCTTTTTATCGCCGTTTTCTGGAGCCATAATTCACCCAAGTTAAATCATTGGTTCGTTAGTTTACCATTAAACGTTTATTTGTCAATCTTTTTCTTGCACATTCACAAAACTGCCTTCCCGCTTGGGTAAAGGCAGCCTTCGTGAGATTATTACAGTTTGTGCAGCGGCTACTGCTCGATGATGATGGGCAGGACCAATGGATGGCGCTCGATCTTCTGATGAACGAGCTTGTCCACGGTCTCTTTGATGTATTTCTTGATATCGCCGCGTTTGGTTTCCGGACCGCGTTTGTCGATGATTTTATTGTATGAAGTCCTGGCAAGTTCGCTGATTGATTTCACGAGTTCTTCCGATTCCTTCATGTAGATGAATCCGCGGGAAATAACGTCCACGTCCTTCCTGATCTTGCGTGTTTTTTCGTCAACGCTCACGACGAGGATGAGCACCCCGTTTTCAGCGAGGGTCTGGCGGTCCATCATGACCTGGGCGCCGATGTCTCCCACGCCGAGACCGTCGACGAGGATGTATTTGGTTTCAACGGACTCGCCGGTTGCTTTGGCTTCGCCGTTTTCCACGAGAATTACTCCGCCGTTTTCCACGAGAATGGCGTTTTTTTCCGGGTAGCCGAGTGACATGGCGATCTCCTTGAGGCCGTGCCGCATGAAGTATTCACCGTGAATCGGCACGACGCTTTTGGGCCGTACCAGGTTGATGGCGAGTTTGAGATCTTCCTGCTGGGCATGCCCGGAGGTATGCACGTCCATGATCTGGTTGTTGATGATGTGAGCTCCGAGTTTGCAGAGATTGTTCGTCACCGAGGTGATGGCACGTTCGTTTCCGGGAATCGGAGAAGAGGAGAGTACGATGGTATCTCCTTTTCTTACCTTGATGTTGGGGTGATCCTCAAGCGCGATGCGGGTAAGCGCCGATGTGGCTTCTCCCTGGCTTCCGGTCGTGAGAACGACCACTTTGTTTTCAGGCATTTTGCCCATTTTACGAATGTCCTGGAAGAGGCCGTTGGGGTATTTGAGGTAGCCGAGCTTGTTGGCGATAAAAATGTTATCGCTCAAACTGCGGCCGCTCGTGAAAACGGTGCGGCCGTATTTGTGGGCATAATTGGCGATCTGTTGGATGCGGCCGATCTGGCTTGAGAAGGATGCGATCACGACTCTTCCGTCGGTATTCTTGATGACGTTTTCCAATGAGGCGCCGACCTTTTTTTCCGAAACGGTGTAGCCCGGTTTAAGGGCGTTCGTCGAGTCCACGAAAAAAGCGGCGATGTCCTGATTGGCCAATCCGGCCAAACGGGCGAAGTCAGGCGGAGACTGGTCTCCCGAAGGCGTGAAGTCGAATTTGAAATCGCCGGTATGGGCGATATTGCCCGCCGGAGTCTTGACCACGATACCCACGGCGTCGGGGATGCTGTGATTGACGTGAAAGAAGCTCACGTTGAACTGTCCGACCTGGATAACGTCGTTCCTGGTGATGGTACGCAGGCTGGACTGCTTGAGCTGGCCGAACTCTTCGAGGCGTTTTTCGATGAGGCCGTTGGTGAGTTTCGTCCCATAAATGGGAGGAAACTTGAGTTTCGGCAGCACGTAGGGCAATCCGCCGATGTGGTCGAGATGGCCGTGCGTAATGAAGATTCCCTTCACGCGGTCGATCTTGTCATCGAGATAACTGAGATCGGGGATGACGTAATCCACTCCGAGCATGTCCTCTTCCGGGAACTGGAACCCGAGGTCGATAATAATGATGTCCCGGTCGTATTCGAGAATCATGCAGTTTTTACCCACTTCATCGAGGCCGCCCACCGGAATGATGCGCAGCTTTCCTCGATAGTTGCCGTGGCGCTGGGCAAAAGGAGCCGGGGAGGCGTGTTTCCCGGCGGCCGGCGTCCCACCGAAAAGTCCGAAGAATTTCTTCTTCGGCTGTATGGGATGCCCGCCCTTGTGCGGCGGCTTACGGCCGTGTGGCGGCCGATGTTTTGGATGTTTTTGACCCGGGTGCGCGGAATGCGCGGCGGCGGGTTTGTGATGATGCTCAGGTTTATGTTCTTTCTTGTGCTCTTGAGCGGGAGCGGGATGCGCTTTATGCGTATCCATATGGAGATTCTGCTCGATCCATTGATCCAGCTTGTCCCCACCAGGGGTTTGCCCTTGTTGTTCGTCGTTCATTTAACGAAATTTTTTATGGAATATTGTTTATTATTCACTCGCAGGACGCCACCTTGCGAATGTTTAATGATCAGATCAGTATAGCACACTTTCACTATCTTTAGAAGTCTGGCTCCTCTTTGACTCTTTGCAATTCATTGGCCCGGAGTATATCATTTCCTGGCTTTCACAGCAAAAGATTATGGATAAAAAAGCGAAAATCGGGGTTTTGGGAGCGGGAGTCGAAGGGCTTGAAACCGTGAAATACCTGGTCAGACACGGGTACGAAAACGTCACGCTGTTCGACCGCAATGAAAACCTGGACGTTGATCTGTCCGCGGATTTTTTCCGACCCCTGGCGGAACTTGAAAGTACGCCCGATCCTGGAAAGCCGCTTGTGCAAAAAGTTTTCGGAACGGACTATCTTCAACGTGCCGAAGGTTGCGAGATTGTTTTCCGCAGTCCGGGTATTCCATTGAAAAACCTTGACGGGTTGCGTGTGAAAGGTGTTGTTGTGACGAGCTCGACACGGTATTTTTTCGAACAGTGTCCGTGTCCGATCATCGGCGTGACCGGAACGAAAGGCAAAGGAACGACCTCCACGCTCATTCACCTGATGCTCAAAGAGACGGGGCGCGATGTGCACTTGGGAGGGAACATCGGCGAACCTCCGTTGAAATTTCTGGATAAACTGAAGGCCGATTCTCTGGTTGTGTTGGAACTTTCCAGTTTCCAACTCCAGGATATGGACCGCAGTCCGCACGTGGCCGTATTGCTCGGCGTGACGACCGACCATCTGGATTATCACAACGACATGGACGAATACTGGGAGGCCAAGGCCGCGATCGTGAAACATCAGAAACCTGATGATATTGCGGTGCTGAACCACGACTACGAATCTTCCGAATACTATGAAAAGCAGACGCCGGCGAAGAAAATTTTTGTGAGCACGCAGACGGGCGAAGGCAACGGTGTGCATCTTTCCGGGCCGATGATCGTGAACTGCGCGGGCGTGAAGTGCGAGCTGATTATGAACTCTTCCAAAGTCGCACTGATCGGTAAACACAACTTCGAAAATATTTTACCGGCCGTGGCGGTGGCCAGGTACTACGATGTGAAGGTTCCTGAGATCCAAAAAGTTTTGACGACGTTCAAAGGGCTGCCGCACCGCCTTGAGGAGGTCGCCACGGTGAACGACGTCCGCTACTTTGACGATTCGATCTCCACGACGCCCGAAACGTCCATCGCGGCGGTGCGGGCTTTCGATCAGCCGGTGATCTTGATTGCCGGCGGAAGCGAGAAAGGAGCCGACTATACGGACTGGGGAATTGCCCTCCAGCAAGCTCCGAACTTAAAATGTGTGATTTTGTGCGGCAAAGGGCCGGGCGCGATCGCGGACCGCATGGAGAAAGCGTTGCGGAGTGCTGAAACGACCTTGAATTCGAGAGGAATCGGGGTCGGCGGCGAACATGGTGAACGCCACTACCCTCTGGAAATTGTCCATTGCGACACTTTTGAAAAAGCTGTGAAGAAGGCCCGCGAAAAGGCCGCGCCCGGGGACGTTGTCGTGCTCTCACCGGCGGCCGCGAGTTTTGACCAGTTTAAAAACTACAAAGAACGCGGTGACCGGTTCAAAGAACTCGTGAAAGGTTTTTCTGCTTAGGATAAGCGGAGTGTTGAGCTTTTTTCTTATGAAAGCCTGTTTGCTTGTGTGTAAAAATATGTTATAATAATCTTTCAACGTATTTTTACCTTTTTTATGGCTCGAGAAAATCCCGATAACGATCTTCAGCTCTCAACGTATTTGAACTGCGATCCGAAACTGATCAAGGAACTAAAAAACGAACTTGAACCTTACGGGCTGACTCATGAACGTTTTGATTTGATCGATCTTTTGCACTCCGCGTTGGAATATAAAAAATCCGGAAAAGTTAAAAAACATCTGGAGGCGCTTGTGGATACGCTCATGAACATTCTCAAGCAAGGTGAAGTTCCAGAGGAAACACCCAAACAGCCGAACTCGATCGTCATTGAACAGCACGACGTTGCCGACCAGGTTCGCGCAGCCACCGTGGACGTGGTTGAGCTGAATTTTGAAGGGTCGGCCCTTGATACCGCCGACATGATTGAAACAATTGAAACGCTTTTGGGGAAATACGGTCTTCAACGAGACGAGCTTTTGTTCGCCGTGTGTGGTGACAGCGAACTCGATGATCTTCTTCGTACGGGAATCGTTTCCTCAATGGAAGTGATGAAAAAAATCGCTCAAAAAGAAAAGGATATTCCTTCCGACGCAAGAAAGCTCATGGAGCTATCGCTCATCCTCAATGATTTCAACGATGAATTCAGCGAAAAAAATTTTTCCGATGCAACCTACAAATACGAAGAGCCTGTTTTGGCTTTTTTTCAGAAAGACCAGTTTGACAGTTACGGTACAAATTATTACATGAAGAAGAATCGTGCTGCCAACCCGCGCAAGACGTTGAGGCTCGTGGTGAAACTGAAATTCTAACCCCGTTCAGTGAAGATTACTGCTCCAGGCCGTCGAGATCGGGCATTTTTTTCTGTTCCCCTGCGGGGAGCGGTTTCGGTTTGCGGATGAGGGCGAGCATGTCCGGCGTGATGGCTTTGGTGAGGAGCAGCAGTGCCCCGTAAATGACCGCTCCCAAAGGAATCAGCACAAAGACGCTTTTGTTCTGGATGTATTGCTGAAAAAAAGGTTCCATCCAGCGGATGGCCAAAGCCATGACGACGGCTGCAAAAAGCGCCTTTAAACTGTTTTTGAGTTTGATGGTGAACTTGAGATAGTGGCGTGCAATCAGATACGAAGCGATTGCCACATAACATTCCGTGATGACGTTATCAAATGCCGCGGCGCGGACACCGAAATGCGGGATGAGCGTGAAGTCGAGGATGACGGTGAGACACGCGCCGATGGCGTTGCGGGTCAGAATTTTCATCTGACGGTTGTCGGCGACAAGGATGAATCCGAAGAGGCTGTTGATGAAGGAAAAGGCCAACGCGAAAATGAGAATGGGCAGCACCGCGTCGGATCCGTAAAAGCCGGTGGCGGGGTTGCTCAAGAAGTCAGGGCTGCTGATGAGATAAATGATGGGGTAGGACAGCGCGAAGGTCCCGGCGACGATGGGCATGCTGCCCATCACGAGGAAATCGAAGGCGTACTGGATGATCTTCTGGTGACTGCCGTCTTTGCGGGCGATGGCACGGGTGAGCACCGGCAAAACGGCGTTCATGAAGTAGAGCGGAACCACGCCGACGGCTTCAAGCATGCGCATCGGTACCCCGTAAACGCCAACTTCCGCCTTGGTGCGAAGGATGGAAAGCGAGAAAGATCCGATGCGGAAATAGATGGTGTTCAAGATAAGCGCCACGCCGTATGGAAGCGCTTTGACGATGACGTCCTTCAAGAAAGCCTTGTCGAAACGGAAATGGATCGGACTGAACTTTCTGGCATAAAAAAGCGTCACGAAGAACATGGCGGCGTTCCCCACGATGCCCGCGAAGACGATGTGGTAGAAACCCACGTCGATGTTCGCCGGATGCAAAAAGTAGATGACGAAAACGATGTAGCCCAGGTTGATGAACTTGCCGATGACCGAGGCGAGCGAGTTGTATTCCATCTTCAGATACACCTGCAAGACCGCCGATACGATACTTGTGAGAAGATTGAAAAATGCCGCGGCGCTGGCGAGCCAGACCGCCAGCGGGATGTGCGAGTTCTGATATTGAGGGATGAACTGGGCGACCATGCCGGCCACGCAGATGATGAAAATGGAAAAAGCCGTACGAACCGTCAGGATGTTGCCCATGATCATGGGGATTTTTTCGTTGTCCTTGGCCATTTCGCGGATACCGATGGTGTAGAGGCCGAGGTCTGAGATGATGGTGAAAAGCGCAAGATAATCAAAAGCCGCCGTGTACTCTCCGTATCCGGTGGTGTTGAGATAGTTCGTGATGAGTTTGATGATGACCACCCCGAGGATGGCGATCACCGCTTTGCCGATGATCTGCGCGACGGTGTTCCAGAGAATTTTTCGGGCGGTCGATGAGCCTCCTGAAGCGGCGTTTGCTGCGGTCATAATTTGGTCAATAAAGCTTGAACAGAGTAGCCGAAATCCTTTCAAAATACCAGGCATTATGGCTACAGGCCGCTCATGCTATAATCTCCTCATGCACGAATACAAGCAAAAGCTGGAAACGATCAAAAGCGAGGTCGATCACGCCGTCAAAAAAGTAAATGTTCCGTCGCTCGAGGGAAAGATCAAGCTGCTGACCGAAGCCACGCAAAAGCCGGACTTCTGGCAGCACCAGGAAGAGGCGCAGCGCATCACCAAAGAGATCAACGGCCTGCAGAAAGAGGTCGATTCCTGGAAAAAAATCCAGGGCGACTGCAGTGAACTGAGCGGTCTTCTGCCTTCGATCAAGCCGGAAGACGACCCGGAATCCGCGGAAGAGTTCAAGAAAATGGTGGACGATCTTGAAGCGCAATGGCACAAACTTGAAATCAAAACGTTTCTCAACGGCAAGTATGACACCTGTAACGTCATCTTGAGCATCCATGCCGGCACCGGCGGGAAAGACGCCCAGGACTGGGCCGAAATGCTGCTGCGTATGTACGTCCGCTATGCAGAACGCGAGGGTTTCGACGTCCAGATGTTCGACAAATCTTTGGGAGAAGAAGTGGGCATCAAAAGCGCCACGGTTTTCATCAAAGGCCATCTCGCGTACGGTTACTTGAAGCGGGAGCGCGGCGTGCACCGGCTGGTTCGCCAGTCTCCTTTCAACGCCAAGCACAGCCGTGAAACGTCGTTCGCTTTCGTGGACGTCCTGCCCGAAATTCCAGAAGAGGAAGCTCCGGAAATCCGCAAAGATGATTTACGAATCGATACGTTCCGCTCCGGCGGCGCGGGCGGTCAGAACGTCAACAAAACGTCTTCGGCGGTGCGCATCACCCATATTCCCACGGGGATCGTGGTGGTATGCCAGGACGAACGCAGTCAGTTGCAAAACAAGGAACGTGCCATGAAAATCCTTCACGCCAAACTCGTGGACTTAATGGAAAAACAGAAGGTCACGGAACTCAACGAACTGAAGGGGGAACGCGTGGAAATCGCCTGGGGAAACCAGATCCGGTCCTATGTTCTGCATCCCTACACCATGGTCAAAGATCACCGCAACGGCCATGAGGAACACAACGCAGAAGCCGTCCTGGACGGTGATCTCGACGGGTTTATCGAGGCGGAACTTAAAGGCGTGCGGGAGTAATATGCAGCGATTGAGTACTTCGCGAAAAGACGCGGTTATTTCGTTTGCCGGCGAAATGCCGCTCTCGCTCGGCCTTGGCCTCCGCGGCGCTTTTCTTGCAAGTACTCAATCGTTGCCTTTATACTTCCTTTGAATTTATTTTTGTTCTTATGGGACTCTTAAGGATGGAACACGGCAAGGATAATCTTATTTTGCGGACGGTTTCCAAGCCCGTCTCAAAGTTCGACCGGAAACTTTCAAAATTCATCGAAGACATGAAAGTGACGATGGACCATGAAAAGGGCGTGGGATTGGCGGCACCGCAGGTCGGCGTGAACGATCGTGTGGTTATCTGTAAATTCAACCATGACACGCCTCACGAGATGATCGTCGGCATGGTCAATCCCGTCATCACCAAAAAAGCGGAGGAGATGATTCTGGGCGAAGAAGGGTGCCTGAGCCTCCCGGGGAAATATGACTCCATCGCACGCCACGCAGCGCTGACGGTGAAATACCAGGACGCGAAAGGACGCGAGAACGTCTTGAAACTCAGCGGCTTCAACGCGCGCATCGTCCAGCACGAAGTCGATCATATTGACGCGAAACTCTACATCGATCACCTTCTGGACGAAGCGACGATTGCCCTGAAAAAGGAGGAAGAAAAACGCCAAAAATAATCGTCCGGGAGAGGCTCTGAATATGTCATTTCCCGTTATTTGTACGAATGCCGTATTTTTTTGGCCATCAATTCATTGCACATTGCCGATTTATGTTGTTTTATTGTGCTTTTTATGGTATTATTATGTGATATTTAAAAAACTAAAAAACAAACACTATGGCTACAACTTCACCTTTGGACCAGCAAGCTTTTTCCATCAAAAAATTTAAAAGTTTATTTTATACCTCGCCGGCACGGCAGTTCATGTCTGACATGGACATCGAACAGGTGCGTAAAGCGATCGAGGATAAGGATATTCTGCTCCTTGGTCAGCTTTATGAAATTTTGCTTCACGAGCAGGTCACGAACGAAAACGTTATCCGCGATTTTGTGATGACCAAAAACAAAATCCTCGACGGGTTCACCGCTGACGCCATGTCCATTGAAAAGAGATTCGTTGAAGCTCCGCGAAAAGAGAGGGCTGAAAAAGCAGAAAGAAAAGAGCAGAAGAAAGCGGAGGAAATTCTCAAAAAACTTTAAAATTTTTATTAAAACTAAAACAAAAAAATATGAAAAATTTTTTCCATTTAACGGGCAGGTCTCTTTACGGATTCCAGCAGCATAACCGTTTCGTTTTCCAGGATGGGGGCCAGACCGAATCCTTCGCGCTTGCAGGTATAGAGGCAGGCCAAGAAAAACAATTATCTCCGGAAAATGGGAAGGAGGCTCTTGTTGCCCAATACAAACAGGCCAAGGAAACGATCGACAGCCAGGCGGCTCAATACAAAAAAAAGTTTGAAGGGAAAGAGGATGGTGATAAAGCCCAGGCAGCAATTGAAAAAGCCCGCGGAGATGCTCAAGAAAAATTAGCGGCATCGTATAACCAGATGGTCGGACAGTTGGAAAAAAATTCCGAGACGACGGCAAACGAACAGGTAAACGCCATCATTTCCTACCGCAAGGAAAAAGCAGAAGGTAAATACAACGACGCCCTCATCTATGAGACAGTCCCGGGAAAGGCCGGCTTTACATGGAGCCCGAAGGGCAAAGTCGGTGCAGATAAAAGCAACGAATGGAACCATCTGGGTGAGGGTGATTTCAAAGTGGCGCTGACCGCAATGATTAAAGCCGTCTACGTTGCCGAGGGTCCAAAAGCGGCAGATGATCTTGTCAACAAGATGAAGCACCAAAAGCTGGGGTTTGATGAAATGCAGGCCGATCCAGAATATGCTTTCGGGCAGGGCACTTACCATGATCCTCCGTTGATCCAGTTCAACCCGGACATGGACAACGACGAAAATGGTAACACACGTAAATTGACCGGTCTTGTTTTCGGTTACGCTCATGCCGCAAGAAACCGTCTTGAAAATGAGGATGCTCGTGAAGCATATTTTTCCTACCTGGCCAGCTCGGGAAAAAAGGCCGGCGCCGCACCGCGATCCATGGATCCGGACGACATATTGACTCCCGACCAGTGGCTTGCACAGTCCGGGAATGAAAAATACCTCGGTGCCGCCAAAAAACTCGATGAAGAAAAACTCAACGAGGAACGGACCGCTCAAGTGGACGATTACCTCGGCAAACTTTCGAACACTAAACAACGTGGAGAATTAAAAGGCCTTCTTCTTGGACGTTTGCAGGGAGAAAGCGATCCCAAAAAATGGAACCAGATCATGCGCGAAACTTCCGCCAGTGCATTTGGGATGACCCTTGATGTATACAGCAAAACCGAATGGTCTGATCTTGATAAATCCCATCGTTCCAGCATCGATGATTTTGTGAAAAAAGCGCAGGCCAATATGGGGAAATATGTCCTGGAAGAAGGCCAGAACCATGACGGTAAATCCGCCGGATATGTTGCGGGCCTTTTGATGAGGGCGGAAGAAAAATTCAAGGACGATCCCGCGATGCTTGCCAAGTATAAAGAACAACTCAAGGCTATCACCGACTCCGAAGATCTCAAGAAAAAAATGGGCGATAATCTTGCGAATTCAGAATATTTTTCAAAAAGAGTGGGCGAAGTTGAAGACAACTATTCTGCCAAAAAAGATGCCACCGAGAAGCTGAGCAAAGCGAATGACGCACTTTTCGATATCGTCAAGCAGGAGCTGCCTTCGCCGGATAAATTTGTTGCCGCTGCCAAAGAAGAAAAGGACGAAAAATACAAAAAAATTGGTGAGAAATACCGCAATCAGGAACGCTATGCCGACGACATGATCGCCAAAATTCCTGCAGACAAGGTCAAGGAACGCAATTATATCCGCAGTATTTTGATCGCTGCCGTAGGCAGGGAAACCGATCCCGATAAAATCAAGGCCCTGGGCGAAGCGGCATTAAAAGATAAAGCCGGATTGAACCTTGATCCGGACAAACTTGGAAGCGTTGATTATGAAAAAAACCTCAAGGCTTTTGTTGATGCTCATACCGACTTTACCGAGAATGGCAAAAAAATGGACGACCAGTCCAAAAGTTTGGCGGCAGGCTTGCTTTATGCAGCGGAAGTCAAATACAAGGATGAGCCGAATAAGGATAAAATCCTTGCCGCATATAAAAAGTATCTCAAGGGGAAAATGGATACTCTCGGTAAGGATTCCGATAACCAGGAAGATATTGAAAAACTCAAGTTGAAGCAGTCTTTGCTTGAGGATACCATCGATAAGGGAACGAGGGATAAAATCCTTGCCGATATTGATAAACTTCAGACAAAACTCTACAACAAAAGCTGGAATGCTATGGCTTGGCCGGATACTTTTAAAGAGGACTTTAGCGACAACGAACAACTCATCACCGATAATAAAAACTTTTTAGATAAACATGGAACCCGGGAAAAGGTAGGCACTTTTCAGCCCGCAAACCGTGAGATCGATGCAATCCTGGATGAGTTTAAAAAAGACCATGCCGATGCGTATAGCAAGAATGAGGAAACTATCAAAGGAAAAATTGTCGAGTTCCATAAACGCATGGCGAGCAGAAATACCGATCCGGAAAAAGGAGAGGTGATTAAAACCCCTGGAGAACGGCTCAAACTTCTGGCAGAACTCCAGGGATATCTCTCGAATATGGCTGATGATGGGGTCGAAGAAAACCAGTATATTGATGCCACAGAAAAATATACTTATACCACAAAGATTCTTGAGGCATCCACAAATATCAATGAAGCTAAAAAGTATGTTCAGGGAATGGCTGAAGGTCTGGGCTTTGACGTCAAAAAAGACCAAAAGGCGATAGATGCGCTGAAGGCTGTCAATGACGCGAAACCGGAAGACAGGGCTCATGTTATGGCCGAACAGATTGCCGCACTTTATAAAGATTCTCCAAAACATCCTGAAAATCCTTTCACGAAAGAGGATTTCGACGATTACAGCCAGTACATCCTTGATAAAAAGACTGCTCCGAAAACTCCGGGCGGTGGAACGGGTGGAGGCAGAGTCCCGTCCGTCGGACCTTCGGTTGCGCCGGGCAATGGAACTCCGGGAGGAACAAAAGGCCCGGAAATTGTTTCCAGCGTGAGCATCGACATTAGTGCAGCCCCGGTTGAAATCAAAATAGATCATAAGAAAGACCGCATGGAAAAACCTCCCCAATGGCTCGCAGGAAAAAGGGATGACATTCTCAAAAAATACAATCAAGATGCCAGAAAAAATGATCTCTACGTGGTTCGGAGAGGGAAAGATGAATATGTGGCAGAGGTTTCGCCACTGATAGATTGGGATGGGAATACTATCGTCAACTATTACAACAAACCTCCCGAACAAGGGAAAAAACCTGATGCCGGCGTGAAAGTTGCCAGCGCTGATTCAACGGAAAAACCGGATCCGGATAAAAAGTAACATCTCTGCTGCATGCCAGAAAATCTCCAGGAACAACTTGATCAGCGTATTGAAAACAAGGAGCAGGTTTCCGCCCTGGATGCTGCCGATGCCTACGCTCAAACCATTGAAAGTCACCGCAGGGAGTACATCGCCAAAGGCGGCACTCCCGAAAATTTTGAAAAGGACGAAAAAGCTTTCGTGGAGAAAGCCCGGGAAATCCGTAATAAGCAGCTCGACAAGATCGGGCTTTTGAACCAGGACCTGGAACGAAAAAAAATTTCCGTCGTCGACAAGACGAGGACCGCTGAGCGAAAAGAACGTTATGAAAATGCCCAAAAATACGGCTGGGATACAACCGATCCGGACAAAGAGGGAAACATGGACGATTTTGAAGGCACGGGTGACGACAACAAATGGGGCTTTGGACGAACGGCTCTTGCCGGTTATGTTTCCGGTTTGCAAATGACCGATCCGGCGATGGCTTCCGAAGCTATGAGAAAAGTGCAAGAAGCCTATAAAAAAACTTCTTCCTGGGGTGATCATTACGTCAGCAACCAGGATATCCGTGACATTATCGGCAATGAGTATCTTTCACAACTGGAGGGGCACCATTTGACGGACCGCGCGATGGCATTTCTGGCTTCCTATTTGCGGCAGGCTGATTCTTTTTTTAAAAATTCCGACGAAAACAATACCTATAAAGGTTATGTCGTCGACGCCATCGATGACCGATTGAACTCCACGCAGCAACCCGCCGCCCAGGCGGAACATGAGAGTTCCACCGGATGGGGAATCGGCGGGGGCGTCATCGGAACAGCTCTTGCCATACCGCTCGGACCTATTGCCCCCATTGGCGGCGCTATTATCGGTTCACAGGCTGGCGGCAGTGAGGTCGAAACGTATGCCAGCAAAAACGCACGTGCTGAGGCACAGCTCAACGCACTTTCAACAATATTGACCCCCAAGGAGTGGAAGGAAGCCTGGACCCAGCGCCTCAAGAACACCCTGGAACCTTTCAAAAAACTTTGCGACACCATTGTGGCGGCAAATCCGGAATTTACATTCCAAAACCAGGACGTCAAGGACATGCTCGGCAAAAATGCCGACGACCTGATATATTCCGATGAAACCAAACTCATTGCGGCCAAGGAGAAAGCGCGCGAGGAGCTTCGCGATTTCATGCAAAAGAAAAAAGACGAGTATTCCGGACAGGTCGAAAGCAATAAAAAAAGCGCTGCCGACCTCAAGGCCAGATACAAGACTCTCCGCATCCCGACGGTCAGCGATGACGAATGGAGCGCTCTGGATACAAGCCTCAACCAGCAGGCACAAGACATGGACTCGATCGCTTTTGTTTCCAACACTTCGATGGAAGACCTTGCCGCGATGTGGGGGAAACTGGTGATGGTCCGGGACGGCAACGGCCTTTTGCGCAATCAGTTCGACGCTCTGTCGTCACGCATCAAGGATGCGGAAGAAAAAGAGCCGGCCATCGCAAAATTTACCGCCGACAAAGACCTTCTCGAGACGTACGATCCCAAGACCAAACAGTTCAGCTATACCGCCAACGGGATGCGCTTTGAAAGTGCAAAGGGGAAAGCGCAGGCGACGTTCGGCAACCCGGAAATCAACAAAATTTTTGAAAGCAAAATTTCGCCGTTTTTCACCAATATCATCTCAAAGTACAAACTTTCTTCTGATGAGAAAAAGCATGCGGATGAGATCATGTCCAAGGCCGACAAGAACGATGAAAAGCAGATGGCCGCGGCGAACAAAGAGGTGATGGAATATGTCATGGAGCGTTTCCAGTCGAGAATGAAAGCAGACGATAAAGAAAAAATCGACAAGATCAGTGCCCTCATTGATCAGGCTGACAAGGATTCGACCTTCAGTTTTGACCATATGCCTTCGGCGGAAGAGCTGCAAAAGGCTTACGACGAAAAATTCGTTCCGGCGTGGGAAAAAGCCGCCAAAGATTTTGACGCTCAATACGGCAAGGCCACGGGCGAACAACCTTCGGGCACGGTGGGCGGCGGGTTTCTTGGCGGAGAAGAAACGCCGGAAACCGCTCCTTCAAGCCTTGATCCTTACAGCGACCATTGGTCCAAAGGAACGGACGTTCCGCTTGATCCGGACTACAAAGGTTTTACCGGCGGGCTGGAAGTCGCCCCGAACATCGAAGATTTGAAATTCCGCGACGTCAACACCCATAAAATTCTTCTGGCGGTTCCCGGAGGCACCGGAGCCACCGCCAATGAAATCACTCTTTCAGAGCCCGAAGGCACCATCCACAAGGTGGACAGCCTGAGTTTCGTCAAAGTCAATTACCAGGGCAAAATCTACTACGCGGCCATGGAGTATCTTCAAAAGAACGACCAGTCGCTTATTGCCGAACGGGAAGCCAAGAATGGATCTCCAAAGATGCCCGGAACTCCGGCAAATCCCGAGGTCCAGCAGGGGCTGCCGAAAGGTCTTGAATTCCTGGGCAAGGTCAACGGCGAATACCGCGACGCCCTGGAAAGGATTTTGCGCGACAGCGAAAAACCGGGCGGTGCTCTCTTTGACCTGTATTTCAACAAAAAAACGTTGCCGTGCCGTTTAACCAAAGCTCCCAAAGGACAATACATCGTGAACTGGGAAGGCGGTTCGTTCACCTACCGTAACCTGAACGAGGTCATGATCGGCATTAACAACGGCTTTTTGCTTCAACAGATTACGTACGGAGCGCTGTTGTCGCCGAAATATTACGAAGCTTACGAAGATAAAATCGACAGTTTCAAGGACGACGTCAAAGCGACGGGCAGACCCGGGGAGGTCTATTTTGAACTCGACTGGTCCGGTGCCGGACGCGGCGAAGGAAACGCCCAGGTCTGGGCGACGGCACTGCCGAACGGGCTCGTCAACTATCACATCCACCGTGATCACGTGGACATCAACGGGGGCAACGACCGCAATGGCATCGCGGGAAGTTTTGACGATTTCATGCAGCAGATCGCGCACATCAAGGAGTGGTCGGAGTATTACGAAGATAACCGCGACGACAGAAAACTGTCCCAGGCCGTGATGAACCGTGAATGGTTCTACGCGCAACTGAATAATCCCCAGACTTTCTACGACGCCGAGAGCGCCATCGGCCGGCCGGTTTCTTTTAATCTCATCAGCAACGGCGTGATGCAGATGTTCCTGGACTGGGGCGGAGGAGCGGCGCGTGATACCGGCCATAACGCGATGCTGAACGTGTGGGCCGACAACAGCGGCAGACTGAACTACATTCTGAATTATAAAGGCAAAGGTCCCAGGGGCGTCGCCAAAGACATCCCTGAACTTATCAACATTGTCGGGAATCAACGAGCTGCCGTTCTCCAAACCTCACCCGGCGAAACGCCCAAAGAACAGCCAAAAAATACGAGCGGCGTCCCGGTGGCATCTCCCAATGAAAAAGCGGCATAGCAAAAGGATTCATTCGTTTTCCATCAATTTACCATCTATATTCTCACCAAAATTCATATGAAAAAATTTATTTGTTTCAGAAATTTCGCAAACGTTAACCGCTTGGTTTACGCGGCCGGCGGGGAGAAACCATCACAGCCTGAAAATGCCGAGGTGATTCCAAAAGATGCGGATTTAACTCCGGCGAAACTTGATGAAATTTCCAAAGCCGTCGATAACAATATCAGCGCCGTCGAAGACTATTATAAGGGCGGTGAATCCAAGCTCATGCATCATCCCGATATGCCGAAGCAGGTCAAAACCCAGTTGGATCAGCTGAAGCAGTTAAAAATCCAGCTCGACCAGGTCAAGGCAAATCCGGCAGGCGCGCGTCAGGTCCTCGGAAAAATTTACCGTATTTTTACCCAACTTGAAGCACACAGTGAGGAACGGTACAAAGCCGATATCGCATCGCATGATCCTCTTGTCGGCCTGGGTTTCAGCATCGATACTCCGGAACTCGCACCGGCAGCTCCGAAAACGACCAAGGCTGAAAATGCTCCAGAGACAAAAGAAACACAGCAACAGCTGGTACGAAGCGCCGTCGAAAACATTGCGCGCGCCGGCGGAGAATTGACCCAGCCCATGCTCGACGCCCTGAAAACCCAATTCAAAGGAACAAATGTCCTTTCCTACACCCTGAATATTCAGGGAAATCCGGTACTGGTCTTCATTGAACGTTCTCCCGACGGGAAAGGTTTCCAGGCGAAGGGTGTCCGCTACAACGCCGAAGTCCCTCTGGAAAAACAGGCTTCCTCCTGGGATACCGCAAGTTTCACCTATACCCATTCCTTTGACGCCTTGGACAACTCACCTCCATCCGTTCCCGACAAAAGCATTCAAGAGTACGTTTCCCAGGGCAAAAAAGGTAAAAAACTCAACCCGACGGCGCTTGGCTAAAAACCCTTATCTTCATCGAACATCATGGATCAATCTCTCCAGGACGAGCTACAGGAACTCATCGAATCTTCTTTGAGTATCGCCACGCTCAGTGACGACAACCAGGCCGCGTTGAAAAAACGATTGCTCGCTCTTCCTGAGGACGAGATGAGAAGGGTCGTCGAGGTTTTGCGCGGTGAGCAGAAACAGCAGTATGAAGCCATGAAAGGGCTAGTGCAAAAAATCGAGAACGCCAGCACCACCCTCAAAAAGACTTTTCTCAAGGAGCGCGAAAAAGAAGAAACCAAACAGTCCGACCAGAAAGCCGACCAGCTCATCAAAAAGCTGGATGACATGGATTAAGGCGCATGCAGCGGGTTCAAAACGGGACGATGTCCCTGATTTTTTTCACGGTCACCAAAAGAAAATACCAGAAAGGCTGGTAAACAATTTCACGCGCGGGCTGGTAATCCACTCGTTGCCCTCCGAATTTGAGCTTGAAATCGGTGACGCCGGCCCAGGGATGTGTCGGTTGATTTTGCGGAGCGATCCCGAGAAAATCATACCATTTGCAGCCTGCGGTTTTGGCGTCGAGGAGGGCGCGCCACTGCAGAAGATACGGCGCCATGACGTTGCGGTGTTCGTTGGAGGACGCTCCGAAATAGTAGATCGCGGTATCGCGGTAGAACGTGACGATGATGCCCGCCACGATTTCATCTTTATACTCCGCTAGGTAAAGTTTGGCTTCTGGATGCGATAAATCGTGACCATGGCCGTTGCGTCCGGGATGTAAGGTCGAAAGCATGTCTTCATAAAATTTTTTGTTGTGACCCGAAAATTTATCGCGCGAGGTGGTTTGTGAAAGAAGCCGGTAAAAGGCGTCGATATCTTTTACGTTGCCGTCACTGGCCCGGACCGAAACGTGATGTTTTTCAGCGACCCTGATGTTATAGCGGCCCTTGGGTTTCATCTGCGATAGAAGCCGCTCTTCGGAGAAAGAAAGATCCAGCAGAAGCGTGTTTTCCGGCTGGTAGTGCGCATGGGCTTTGCGTGAGGGAAGATCTTTCCAGTAGATTTTTTCTTCTTGGGGAAGCGGGGGGTCGAAGCGGAAAAATACCGCATTTTGTTGCCTGGCGAGATCGCGGATTTTTTTGAGGAGGTGTTTGAGCGCCCGGTGATCGTGGTAATCGGCCAAAGGGCCGCGAGGGCAATACAGCCAGCATTTTTTGAATGGAAGCTCCTGGCGAATAATAAGGGCTGAAGCCATTATTATGCCGTTTTCGTCCTCAACGGCGTAACACCAGAATTTTTCACGACCTGCGAGGCTGGTCTGAAATTCTCCCCACTGGGGTGTCTGGTGGATGGAACCGAGTGGATGTTTCCCCACAAAAGACAGGTATTTCGGCCAGTCATTTTTGGTGATCTCAATGACTTTCATAAGCTTAAAAATCAGGCAAAACCTACTTTACCATATCATTGTGTCGGTGAAACGAAGAGTGTTGCGATATTGGGCTTTTTATAGTATAATTATATGATCAAATAAACTCAAGATACATATGGCTGATTACGATCTTATCAAGAATACCGAACTGCGGCTTCTCGTTACAGCTTCGGAAAGTATCCGCAGCTTGAAGGAGCAGGAAATTCAACAGTGGGTTGAACGTATTGCCGCACTGCCTCCAGAGGGAGAACGGGCGATGCTCGTAGCCCTTCGTGATGAACAGGAACAAATACGCAAAGCAAAACTTGCGAAAGGCATTACCCCTGAAATGGAGCGCGCGGAGCGTGAAAAGAAAATGGAGAAAGTGTACGCCATCAAAAAAGATTTTGAAAAAGTCGTGCGAATAGAAAACGAAAAAACTGCCAACAATGAATCAAGCGCAGAAGCAGAATCTTTACTTAAAAAACTTTAAACATTTTTCCCGTTCTATGAAAAACAAACACCTCAAAATATTTCTTCAAGATGAAAACGGCAGTTTTTTCAAACAGCCACGCGTTGTTTTTCAAAACGGAGCTGAAAAACCACAGGAGAACGAGAATAAAGCCCCCGAACAGAAAAAAGAAGTTTCACAGCTTGGCTATGATTTTGCCCTCAGTGATGCAAGAAAAGCCATTGCTCCTTATCTGGAAACGAAAATAGAGAATGCAAACATCAATGTCGCCGCCCTGAAAGCAAAGGCGGATCTTGATGCACTGGATGTTCGCGTCGACGTTCTTGATAAGGCGGCAAAAGAGGCCAACCTCCAGAAAATGCGATCGATCATGGAACGATTTTCCGCTTTCCCCATCGTCAAAGAAAAACAGCAAAAGGCCGTCAAACTCCGAGAGGATCTGATAAAAGATTCCGAAGCAAAAGCGAAAAAAGCCATTGATGATGTAGTGACTCAATTCGCGAACGTCAAAGGATTCGAGATGAGCGGCGCCCTGAAAACCGACCTTGATGATTACGAACAGTCGGTTGAAGGAGGCATGGACATACAGATTGAAGCAACGGCCGGAGAACTCAACACGAACCTGGCGAATCTTGACGGTGCGGGCTTAACCGCCGAAGGCGCAGCTCTCGACGGAGTCATCAAAAAACTCGACGGAACCGATGTCACACTGAACAAGTACATTGAAAACGCTCTTCGCGATGCCAAGCCGGTAGCGGAAGGAAAAATCCTTATGGAGATGAGCAAAGGCAAAGACCCTGAAGCCGCCAAACAGTTCATCTCCAAGCAGATCGATGCAAGAATCGCTGCACTTCCCCACAAAGATGAAATCGACAACGACCGTTCGCGCGGGCAAGAAGCAAAACTGACTCAATTGCGCGATCAGATTCTGGCATCGCTGGATGCTGCAAAAGGTCCGAAAGACGGCCCGAAAAGATTTACGATCCTGGCGTATTTCCAGGACCAGCTCAACGCCATGGACGTGAAACCAGGCACTCCGGATAATGAGAAACCTTCCCGCGTCCGGGACGCTTACGGCAAACAGGTTGACCTTGAACTTCAACAGCAAACCGACATTCTGGCCAGGAGAAGGCAGGAATCAGGAACACTGGCCCAGAGACTCTTCAACGCCCAGGAACGAGCCAAGAAGGATCCCGACTACAAGGTTGACCCCAAATTGAAAGCTGATGCAGGGAAAGCCTACCTGGCGTTCCGTGAACAAGAGAAGGCGGTCAAAAAACTGCAGGGCGCGCAGAAAGAGGTCGGTGTTCTTCCACAAGAACCACCGCTGACCAAAGCGCCGGAAATCGGCCCAATCGCCACCGCAAAAAGCGTCAAGGATACCATCGACACCTTAAAGTTCAATACCATCGACGGCACCGGAAAAGCCAAAGCCACCATCGACGGCGTTGACGTAACCATAACCAAACTCGGACCTCCTTCCTTCAGTACTTCCGTGGATGTTGAAGATAATCCCGATCTCGGCATCACCACCAACATCTCCGGAGACCCTTTTTCCGTTTCCGAAAGTCTCGCCTGGGCCATCCGCCAGAAAAAAATCACTGACCGAGGCAAAGCCAAGCCCGACGCTTCAGTCGCGGAAAATAAGTAGTCATTAACTTTATACGTCATGACCAAAGAACAGTACCTTGCCAACATCCGGAAATTCGACGTCATCAACAGTCTGAGCAGCGAACTCCGCCAGTCGTATATGAATGCAGATCAGGTTACCTTTGAAACCAATTTGCGTATGCTTGAACTTGCGCAGGGCGACGTGAAATCCGCAAAAAAGACCTACCTGACGGCGGTGCATGAGGCCGCGGCCGTGTATGAGAAAGATGCCCAGACGGCCAGACACGACCTGACGAAGAAAGCGGAAAGCAGGGTCCAGACCTCGGATGAGGCCGCGGCCGAAAAACTTATTCAAAATCTTTAAAAAACTTATTTTTAAATCTATGAAAAAATTTCTTCATTGTCTGCCGTCGTTCCGTTCTTCATTCTTCCCGAAGCGAGCGGTTTTTATGGGCGAAGTTCCTTCCCAGGCAGACCAGCAGGTCGCAAAAGAAGCCATCAAGGCCAAAGCTCCGGAACTTGAAAAAAAAGGCGAAGCTTTCCAGCAGCAGCTGGATGCCATGAGCGACGAACAGCTGCAGAAACTGAATGTCGACACGGAAGCAAAAAGCGCCAAAGACGATGTGGACAAAACATTCCAGGACATCATGAACGATCCCGTCGTGAACCCGAAGCTCGGAGAAGGAAAGTTCTACACTCCCGGTTCTTATGAGACGCATGCTGATATCCAGCCTTTGCGCGAAGCACGCGACAACGCGAAAAAGGCCATTGAAAAAGCCCAGGAGGACTGCAAGGAAAAACAGAAGGAAATTACCGACGTCCTCGATCTTCAGCGCAACTCCAGGGTCAATGTTGAAGAAGGTTTTAAGACCATGGCCTCCAACAAAGCAGAGATGATGAAAATCCTGGACTCCGATCCGGCAAAATTGAAGATGGAAGACATCCAGCAACTCGATCAGAAGTTGAAAAGCGTTACCGGCACCAATGAGTTTCTCACCAATACCATTTACGCCAATCTTGACCAGAATCTTCAGAAGGTCGATGAAATGAAATTCAAGGACTCTCTTGCGAGCGTGAAGTTTGCGCATGATCTCATGCAGACTGACCTGAAATCTTTCGGCGATACTTTCGCCCAAGTGGATAACGCTTCTCAGATTTACAAATCTGCTTCAGGTTTTGTGGAAGGCATGAAGCTTCGTTCGCAAGCCAATGCCAGCAACGACGCAACGAAGTTCGACCAGTCTAAGGCCATGCTTGATGCCGCCAAAAAAAGCGCAGACGGATTCCGTACTATCCGCATCGGCGTTCCGGGAGCCGCTCCCGCCGAAGCCGTGGCACGCGTTGGAACGACCAGTGTTGAACATTATGAAGGTGGAGGGAAAGTTGTTGTTGAAAGCGAACCTATCCCGGGTGTAAGAACGGGCGTAACGACCGTTGAACAACCAACTCCGGGCGTACAACCTGTTGCAGTGGAAGAAAAACCCAAAGAAAAACCGGGCGCGTAATCCAAAACATACTCGCAAAAACCTACAAAAAAGAGACCCTTCCGGGTCTCTTTTGGAATTCTTGTCATGAACGCTTCTCTGCGGCCGGCTCAAGAGCCTAGTTCATCTTCTTGCGAATGAAGGCCGGGATGTCGAGTTCGTTTTCGGTGGATTTGATCGGCTGGCCGGTGCTGTTCGGAGTAGCCGTCACGCTTCCGTTGCCCATGTTCTGCTGGTTGAGCGACATGTGCTGGCGAAGAACGTTGGGACGTTCACGAGGAGTGTCGTCGAAGCCCGTGGCAACCACGGTGATTTTGACTTCGCCGGTATAGGAATCGTTGATAACTGCACCGAAAATGATGTTTGCTTCAGGATCAGCGGCCTCGGTAATGATGCGTGCAGCTTCGTCGACCTCGAACATGGAAAGGTCGTTGCCTCCGGTGACGTTGAAGAGTACGCCCTTGGCGCCGTCGATGGACAGCTCAAGAAGCGGAGATTCAATGGCGGCCTTTGCAGCTTCGATGGCGCGGTTTTCACCGGTGCCGTAGCCGATGCCCATGAGGGCGGAGCCGGCATTCTCCATGACGGTCTTGACGTCGGCGAAGTCCACGTTGATCATACCGTGAACGGTAATGAGGTCAGCGATGCCCTGGACACCCTGGCGGAGCACGTCGTCCACAACGGTGAAGGCTTCGGTGATCGGAGTTTTTTTGTCGATAATGGAAAGGATCTTGTCGTTCGGGATGGTAATGAGGGTATCAACCTTGCTCTTGAGGTTCTCCAATCCGTCGTCAGCCTGCTGGCGGCGGCGGTGACCTTCAAACGAGAACGGTCTGGTGACGACACCGACCGTCAAGATACCCATTTCCTTGGCAATTTCCGCTACGACGGGAGCGCCGCCGGTACCGGTTCCTCCACCCATACCGCAGGTAATGAACACCATATCGGCGCCTTCAATAGCCTGGCGAATCTCCTCAGCATTCTCCTCGGCTGCCTGGCGGCCAACATCCGGATTGCTTCCGGCACCCAATCCGCGGGTGGTTGCTTTTCCTACGTTGATCTTTACCGGTGCTTCAGAATGATACAGCGCCTGGGCATCGGTGTTGATGGCAATGAATTCGATACCGCGAAGGTTGGCCTTGATCATCCGATTGATGGCGTTTCCGCCGCCTCCACCGATACCAATGACTTTAATGGACGCGACCGGATTCATTTCCGGAATGACCTCAAGGGTCTTCTTGCCCATCTGATTTCCTCCTGAAAACAGATTGCGCAGGTTATCTTTTTGCTGATGAGGAGTTGCCATATATTGAGGAGTAAAGGGTATTTTTTAAAAGCGGACTATAATTGTTAAACGAATTTTGATTTATTGTCAATAAAATATTGTGATTTCGCCTCTTAGGGAAAAAGTCCTTTAAACCAGTCTTTCATTCCGCCCATCGTCTTGCGGAAATTCAACCCTTTCAACGAGAACCCGTAGGTCCTGTTTTCCAGCCTGCTTCCCCAAAGAATAAGGCCAATAGCTGTAGCGTAGGCCGGATCGTCAATCTTGTCCACCACGCCGTCGAAATTCTGGGGGAAACCGATTTGAACGGGCAGGTTCAACGTTTCACGGGCAAGGTCTATGGTACCTGGCATTTTCACGCTTGCGCCCGTAAGCACGACCCCCGCAGGCAACATACCATCACGGTGGATTTTGGCGAGTTCGTCTTTGACCAGAATGAAAATTTCGTGATAGCGGGCTTCGATGATTTCCGCCATCATTTTCTTGGAAACTTTCTGGGTGTCGATTTTGCTCATCAAAGAGAGGTCGATGACTTCACGTTCGCTCACGTCCGTGGGCAGGCAGGTTCCGTATTCGATCTTGATCTTTTCGGCGGTATCGATGGAGGTCCGCAACCCGATGGCGATATCGTTCGTGACGTTTTCTCCTCCGACCGGCAATACGGCCGTGTGAAGCGTCGTTCCTTCTTCAAATACGCACAGCGAGGTTCCTCCCGATCCGATGTCCACCACGACGACGCCGAGCTCTTTCTGGCGCTTGCTCAAGACCGCTTCCGCACTGGCAAGACAGGAGGGGATGATGTCGTCAATATCCACGCCGGCCTGCAGCACGCATTTTTCGATGTTTTTGACCGCGGGAACCAGGCCGGTAATGATGTGAGCGTCCACTTCCAGTCGGATACCGGTCATGCCGACCGGATATTTGATGCCTTTCTGTTCATCAACGGTAAAAGACTTCGGAATGATGCGCAGGATGCGGCGGTTGCCGGGAATGGAAACTGCCTGGGCCGCTTCCAGCACGCGGTCGACGTCATCTTCGGTGATTTCGTTGCCGGCATGGGAAACAGCGATAACGCCTTTGGAATTGATGGATTCGATGTGGGTTCCACCGATACCAAGGAAAACATGATTGATGGGTTCTCCGGCCATTCTTTCGGCATCTTCGAGCGAAGCTGAGATGCTGTTGATGGTCTCTTCCACGTCAATAATAGCCCCCTTGCGCATACCCGTGGATGGAGCGATGCCTACACCGATGATGTTTGGGACCTGGGACTTTTCTTCGAGGGTACCGACGACCGTTCTGATCTTGGAGCTGCCAATGTCGAGACTTGCTATGACTCGTGCTTTTGCCATTCGTTCAAATTAAAAATTGAGTTGAAAATCGCCTTCGGTAAGGCGCCATTGCAAAGAGGAGTTTAGATCAAAATTGATCATTTGACAACAGAATTTATGAGCTAAAAATGGCTTCAGCAAGGGTTACGGACTCATTTAGAACATACTTTGTTGTGCCTTTTCTTCAGGTTCCACCAGTTCTTTCAGGGTGTCAATCTGCTTGACCAGTGTTTTGAATTCGAGGTCTTCAAAGAGTTTTTTCACCTTTTCATACGGCGCTTTTGTGAGGTGGCATTCCTCAAGGTGGAGGTCGATCGGGACGTCGGTAACAATGGTGGCAAGCCTCTTGCTGAGTTCAGCATCGTCTTCTCCTTCCTCAAGTTTTTTGTGTTGTCCGGGCGTCAGCTCATCAAGGTGTTTATAGATATTTTCAAGGTGGTGGTATTTCTGGAGGAGTTCCACCGCGGTCTTATCGCCGATGCCTCCAACCCCCTTGATGTTGTCGGAGGGATCGCCTTTCAGCGCCTTGTAGTCGACGATCTGATCGGGGTTCAGCCCGGTTTTTTCTTTCACCTTTGCCGGAGTGTATTCGATCACTTCGGATACTCCTTTGAGCGGCGCAACGACATGCGTTTTGCCCGTCACCAGCTGGAAGGCGTCGCGGTCTCCGGTCAAAATAAGGGTATGCATTTCAGGGTCGCTTTCCGCCCTGTGGGCGATGGTTCCGATAATATCGTCAGCCTCGTAGCCGTCGAGCTCGAACATGGGGACGTTGAAGGTTTTCAGCGCTTCTTTGAGCCGCGGAAGCTGAGGATACAGCTCCTCCGGCGGCGCGGCGCGGGTCGCTTTGTATTCTTTGTACTCTTTGTGGCGGAAGGTCGGGGCGGCACGGTCCCAGGCCACGGCCACGTACTCCGGCTTTTCACGGCGTATAATCTCAATAAACATCTTCAGAAAGCCATAAATGGCGTTCGTATACTCGCCGGAACCGGTCTTGAAGAGGGGGAGAGCATGGAATGCGCGATGGAAAATGGCGTTTCCGTCAATAAGAAGCAGTTTTTTCATACGGGCGGACAATAGCATTTTCTGCGATTTTTTGCTATAATATTAAGATTTATTTTGTGCACAGCTCTCATAATATTTGCCCATGGGACGCAGCGATCTGCAAAAACTGTTAGACCTGAAGAAGACCGCCAAGAAGCATTTCTTTGACGAGTGCTGGCCCGACCTCGCTGCGCGCGGTGCCCGGCAAGCAACCGCCTCGCGGTCGCCCGACCTCGCTGCGCGCGGTGCCCGGCAAGCAACCGCCTCGCGGTCGCCCGACCTCGCTGCGCGCGGTGCCCGGCAAGCAACCGCCTCGCGGTCGCCCGACCCCAGCGGCAAAGAGCCTCTTTTGATCATTTTCACGACAAAAGAGAAGTCCAACCGCGACCTCGTTTTCAAACTGCTCGAAGGTGTACTGGTTCTTCCAACGCAAGTCGTGGTGGTGAGCGAGGACCAGCCGGGCGAACTCATGAAACATCACACCGGGAAGATTTTCTGGTTTAATCCCGAATCCGGACGCAACGCGCCGAAGCTGGACCAATGGATGCTGGCCGCAGACATGGCCGTCATTTTTGACGAGAAGCAGTCAACGATCAATACGCTCTTCGATAAAGGCGTCGTGCCGATCGCACACGAAAAATCTCCCCTCCTTGAAAACTATCACCCCAATGAAGAGACCGGAAACAGTTTCACCTACAATGAAAAAAACCCGTGGGGTGTTTTCGCCGCGCTGGTACGCGCATGCGAAACGTATCACTTTCCATACGACTGGCAGCATATCATCCGGGGCATTCTGAAAGTACGCTGATTTAATCCAACGACTGACTTCCTCCGCTCACGCTGCTTCCGAGGCTGGTGATGTTTTGGACGATGTCGTTGAAGTTGATGTACTTGATGATGTCGAGACCGATGATCCTGCCGACGGTTCCGACGATGACCACGGACAGAATGGTAATGATCAAACCGATGATGGCGTAGCGGATAGTGCTGACGGCCTGTTTGATCTTGTCTTCCTGGCCTCCGGAAAGGATGAAGGAGATACCTCCGATGAAGATGAAGATAACGGAAAGAAGACCGGCAATGATGATGGCGTATGCCAAGCCTTTGTTTATGATTTCAACAATGTCATAGCGCTGTGCTGCGCCGAGAATGGAGTTTGCGGGAATGGCTGCCATGCTGTTTTGTTTGATTAGGGAATGAGGAAATACTTATTCTGTTTTTACTTCTGTTCCATCCGGTTCGACGATTTTCAAGTTTACGCGCGCATTGTTTTTTGAACCGATGACGCGGAGGAGGATACGAAGGGATTTCGCGGTTTGTCCGTTTTTGCCGATGATCTTCCCCATGTCATCCTTGTTGACCTTGAGAGTAATGAGCACCCCCATTTCGTCTACGTTGCGGGATACTTCAACGTCATCAGGATACTGAACGATCTGTTTGACGATATATTCCACAAAATCGCGGTCTGAACCTTGAGAAAAGTCTTTCGTTTCATCCATAGTGGTGGTGGTTTAATTATATTATGAAGAGTAAGACTTTTCCTAAGCGGCTGGAGCGCTTTCCGGCGCCGGAGCATCAGCTTTTTCAGCTGGAGCTGCCTTTTCCGCCGGCGCAGGCGCTGCGGCTTTTTCACCGGCCGGAGCGGCTTCTTTGCCTTCTTCGCCTTTCTTCTTCATGTCCGACTGGCGTTTAGCCACGAATTTGTCCATGTCGACAAAACCTTTTTTCTTGAGCAATGAAGCCACGCTGCTGGAAGGCTGCGCGCCTTTGCTCATCCAATATTCGATGCGTTCTTTTTTGATTTCCAACGGCTTTTCAGCTTTTGCCGGCTGATAATGGCCAACGACTTCAATAAATTTCCCTTTCACGGGACGAGCATGTTCTGCAACCACGAGACGGAAAGATTCCTGTTTTGCGCGGCCGGTACGGGTGAGTCTGATTCTTAACACGTTTGTAACGAAGTTATGAAATAATGCGTTTTTTTCGAATGAGGGAGGACTCCGCTGTCGAAGGTTTTTCTGCAGAACGGAGGGATCGGTTTCAGGCCGATCTTCGTAAAAACGCTTCAAGTTTAGCGCAGGAAAGCGGAATGTCAAGCTTCAGGAAGGCCCTGGCTCATTTCGACCTTGATATTCTGAAGCGTCTTGGAACCGTATTTGTGGTTGATGGCCTCGAGAATCTGATGTTTGCGCATGGCTATTTGTTGAGCGCAAGCCGAATTCGTCACTCCGACGGTCAGGGTTTTCCCGTCGTAGGATTTGGGAAAGGACTGTTCAGAAGCTTCGGGAGAAAGAAGTGTTTTGGAAAGACTCCGGAACTCCTGACAGATCTGCACCGCCTTGAATTGACGGGTGAAATTGTATTCCGACGCGGCTTTGTTCAAATATTTCTGAAAAGAATCAAACATGCATGGCTTCGCTATAAACTTTGAGGGTTTCCTGCGTCATTTTCTTCCAGGAGAATTGTTTCACTCTTTGCAGGCCGTTTGCAACCAGTTTTTCGCGCAGGGACTTTTGACTGACGACGTTGAAAATTTTTTCCGCCATATCGCCCGGGTCTTCGGGATTGAAAAACACTGCGTTCTCCTCTCCGCATATTTCAGGGATGGAAGAGATGTCCGAAGCGACGACGGGGATCCCGCATTGCATGGCTTCAAGCGGCGGTAATCCGAACCCTTCGTAAAGCGAAGGAAAAACATAGGCTTCCGCGCCGTTATATAATGGTACGAGATCTTTTTCTTCGACCAGGCCGGTGAAGATGACGTCGTTTTCTAGTTTGAGCGAAAGCGTATTTTCCTCAAGTTCCGGGGCGTACACAGGATCTTTTCTTCCCGTGATGACGAGATAGCCGTCGAACCCGTAGTCGTTCTTGAGAATGTGGAAAGCCTTTAAAAGATTGGGGAGGTTTTTGTGGCTGCGCCAGACGCCGGTATATAAAAGGTACGGTTTGTTGATTTCATATTTCGTTTTGACTGTCTCGATTTTTTTGATGTCTTCCGTTGAACGCGGCGGCTGGAATTTTTCATGAACGCCTTCGTAGATAACCCTGACTTTGTCGTCGGCAGATTCAAAAAGATTTTGGAGGTCTTTCTTGGTGTTCTGAGAAACGGCGATGATTCTTTTGGCTTTCTTTACTGCCGACCGGATGGTGACCTGGTAGCCGAAACGGTATACCGGCGAGGACATTTTCTTGCCGGGATAAAACGAAAGCGTGAGATCGTGGATGGTGACGACGGAAGGTTTGCTATAAAAAATCGGCGCGTTGAAGTGTGTAAAATGCATGAGGTCGAGGTGCTCTTTGTTGAGTGCGCGGAGAAACCTCGTCTGCTCGGCCAGGGAATAATGCGGCGCGTTGACGAGGATTTTTTTGACGTTGGTTCCCGGCGGCGTGAAGTGCGAGAACTCCGGTTCGTTGAAAAAGAGCACGTAGTCGTTTTTGGGCTCCATGCGGAAAAGGTTTTCCGTGAGTTCGTAAACGTAGCGGCCGATGCCGGTGAAACGGGAGGAGTACATTCTGCAGTCGATGCCGATCTTCATGGGAACGTTAGAGTTTGTGCCGCTTTCGGGCCGCTTGTTCGCCCCTGCGAGGCGACCTGCGCTGATACACAAGTGCTCGCTCGTCCTGCGGACTCCATGCCCGCTCGCACTTGTGAATCCCCTCGAGCAGTACAAACTATAACATAATCATCTGAAGATTGGCTTGCCAAAAAGCGGGCTCTTCATTATTATTGGCAGGCAATTTTGTGACATTTTCATTTCGGAGCCCGGCAAAAGCGTGACATCGGTTTTGTCAACGGGCAGGCGGGACAGGTGTAAAAGGTACAACCGAGGCCATGGGCCGAGGGCGAGCGAGTGGGTTTCCCACGAAGCGAGCGTACCAGGCAAGGAGCGGTAGTTCAGCTGGTTAGAACGCCACACTGTCACTGTGGAGGTCGGGGGTTCGAGTCCCCTCCGTTCCGCCATGTCTGTTTTCAATCATCAGCTGAAATTTCTTGAAATTCTTCTTCAACAAGTTCCCTGTCTTGAAAAATTTGCGGGGTTAACATCACCTCAGCGTGGCTTAAATAGTTAATAAACCACTCCGCCTCTTGCCTAAGCTGTCTTACGTTTATCTTTGAAATTTTACGCCCATCTTTGCGTTGCAACACATAGTTCGAATGTTTTTCGATCCACCTATTTAGTTTTGAAATATTTAGTCTACCGCAACGCCAAACATCCATGATTGTTTTTCTATCGGGCAAGGCCATTTTTGCATCAACGGATTCTGATATGGAACCCAAAAATGTAAACATCAAATTACCCGGATCAACATTCCCTAATCCCTCCGGCATCATTTCAATGATTGTTTCAACGGCTTCTTGAAAAAATCTTATAATGGTCGGACAATTTTTATCAATCAGCCTCATTGATTTGCAGCTAACAAATTCGGAGAGAAATTTTGTCCTGGTCTTTCCTGTACTCGTATAAACATAACGCTTGTAATCGCCGAATATCGGGCGGCCAGAGACTGCAATGATAAATGGCTGGATGACTGCTGTCATCAACCCATTGGTAGCATTTCCGTTTTGTAATGCCCCCGCTGGATTTTCTTTTTCCAAACTTTCCAGCAATTTATTTTCAGCTTCTTCAAGTAATGCAGAAACCAGGAAAGCCAACATCAATATCATTCTGTTTCTTATCATATCGATATCTTCATCCTTAAGGCTATCAACCGGTAAAGACAGTTTTCTAAATAATGCATTCCCCACTTTAACTGACCACGCTGCAACTGAAGGGTCGCGGGGCATCTGGAGCGCATTGACGGCTTTTGTGGTCACCCCTTTGTCGCGAATATTTTGATCTATTTTCATTCCCTTTTTTTCTTGTTCTTTTACTTTTGCAATAAAAGCTTTTCTTACGCTTTCAAGCCGACCGTCAAATGCTTCCGGGGATTCCAGCCACGCCATATCAAAGCCGATTTTTTTCATTGATGTCTCAAGATCGTCCCATGCCCCTAACTCTTTCAAAAAAAGGTATTCCGTCTTCGTGGTTATATTTTCTCTCCGTGCCCGCGTGTTCAAAAGGATAATTGCATCATCGGATAAAGGAAGCATTTTCATGACGGTGTCATACCCCCGGCACATCGCTCCTAAAAAATCTAAACTTACAACATCAAAAGGTTTCTTTTCTTTCTCAAGAACCTTTTCCAGTCGTCCAATTTGGTATTGGATCCCCATTCTTTTCGCATTCTCTTCAAATTCGTCTCGGGCCTCCTTGTCGCCGCCTTCAACCCCTAAGATGTTTTGGGAACGGAAACCTAGGTCAAGATATGTTTGTATTTCGAGACACTTTTTCCCGGGCAAACAGAGGACTCTCATTTTTCTTCTTTTTTTGGGATCCGTATTTTTATCAACGAATTCATAAATTTTTCTTCTCCACGCTCTTTTTATTTCGTTATCATAATCAAAATGTTCACCTCCTTCATGAGGATCCTCGTCCGTAGATCCGTACTTACCATCTTCTTCTATGTCCTCTTTCATTTCAACGGAAACTTCTTCTTCCTTCAAAGGAACTTGCGTTGCATCCGTTTCCATTAGTCTTTTTGCTCTTATCTTGGTCCATGCGGTAATCGCCGCTATTGTCTGTATGCTTACGTTAAATGTATCAGCGCACTCTCTGCGGAATTGTCTTTTTTCTTCATCAGTACTTCCAGAAGATACGTAGTCTCTGATGAATTTCCTATCTTCATTATTGAGAGCGGGTATTGTCATGAGCGATAACAAAAATTGGTTTCGTGGAATAATATATTTTTACGGCGCTGTCAAATTACGCCCCGGCTTCTTCCTTCTTAGAGTGAGTGATATATTCTTGGTGATTTTGCTATTGCTATGTTCCTTCCCGTCCAAACCGCACTGCGAAAAATCGGCAACCCCGAAAAGGCGAAGTTTTTAAAGCGATTTTTCAAAACCGGAAAAGGGCAGTACGCCGAAGGTGACCGCATGCTGGGGATTACCGTTCCGGAACAGCGCAAAGTCGCCAAAAAGTTTTCCTCCATGGACTTGGACGACGTGCTTACGCTCCTGCATAGCGGGTACCACGAGGAGCGGCTGACTGCGCTTCTTATCCTGGTTCATCAGTTCGAACATGGCGATGTTCAAACAAGGAAAAAAATTTTCTACGCTTATCTGAAGAACACGACGTACGTGAATAACTGGGACCTTGTGGACCTTTCGGCGCCGAGAATCGTTGGGGCTTTTTTGAGCGGCAAGAAGGGAACGGGGAACAGACAACTTCTAAAAAAACTGGCCCTTTCGAAACATTTATGGGAGCGGCGCATCGCGATCGTGGCGACGTTGTTTTTTATTGTCCGCGACGGCGAGTTCGATGATACGCTGAACATCTGCGAGATGCTTTTGAAGGACCGCCATGACCTCATCCATAAGGCCTGCGGATGGATGCTGCGGGAGGTTGGCAAACGCGACGAAAAGGTTCTGGAAAAATTTCTAGATACGTATCTGGCGGCGATGCCGCGCACGATGTTGAGGTATTCGATCGAACGGATGGATCGTGCAAAAAAAGACTTCTATATGGGGCGATAAGGAGAAGCCGGCGGTGAAAATCGCGTGGAATTTATCGGCCTCTTCCGGGCTTTTTTTTGACAAATCGTTTGTAGTTGGGTTTAATTGCTTCTTACTTTCTCTCTTTATGGAAAAGCATTACCCCGTTCCCGAAGAGTACATCCAGTCGGTCCGTCAGGCCGAAGACCTGTTCGCATTGATGGACGGACCGAGGTTCAAGGGCTACCTCACGATAACCGCGAGACCGGCCGGAAGCAGGGCCATTATCTCGGAGGATACTTACTGCATGGACCGGGACGCGTATTCGCAGCAGAAACTTTTTGATCTTTTTTGCGTCGTGCTCGCGAAAGCAAAAAATCTTTTCGGCGAGAAAAATTTTATTATCGAAATCCAAAACAAGAAAGGAGATTCTCTGGAACAAGTGAGGGTGAATGTTTCCAAAAAAGTTGAATCCGTGATCAGGCTCATTGCTCAGGCTCCCGTCGAAACTCCAGTTCGCGAACAAAAACCTCTGCCGCCGTCTGTCACGGAACCTTCTCCGGCGGAAGAGGAAATACCCGCGACGGAGAAATCACCCGTTTCGGCGCAACAAGAAAAACCCGCGGAACCGCGACCTGCTGTTATCCCTGAACCCGCAGCCGATCCTGGGCTGAAAACTCAACCAAAACCTGAACGTCCCATGGAATACAGAGCTCCGCAGCAACCCGAAAAGCCGGCAATTTCTTATCGCACGTGGGGCGATAGACCGGCGAAACCAAAAAAAATGAACGGCGTGGATGTCAGGGCGTGTCCGAATCCCGATGCACTTATCGACTATGATTCGATGAAATACTTTCCTACTGAACGTGCTCCCAGCAACCTCAGGAAAGTTTTTCTTGTCTGCGGAATCCGGACCAACCGCGATATCCTTGAGGCACTCGGGACGACTGAACCGACCAGGCTGGAATGGGACGGGTTTATTAAAAGACTCCGATGGAAGGCCTCAAGAGAAAACGCAAAATTATGGGACAGCTCCGACGGCACGCTCTACTGGTGGCTTACGAAAAAGATGCAATGGATCAAACCTTTTCCTCCCAATAACGCGAAATAGTTTCGGACTTGCCCGGAAACTCCTTGTGCTATAATGGCGACTACGCGCGCCATTTTTTTATTTTCACCTATGACAAAAAATGAAAAATCTCCGGGCAAACTTGAAACTGCGGTTTTGGGAGGCGGTTGTTTCTGGTGCCTGGAAGCCGCTTTTTCACGGACGAAAGGGGTCCACGACGTCATCTCCGGCTATGCCGGGGGGACGGCGCCCGATCCAAGTTATGAAGAGGTTTGCAGCGGGAACACCGGGCACGCGGAGGTCGTGGAGATTCATTATGATCCTTCCGCGATCAGCTACGACGACATCCTTCACATTTTCTTCACACTCCATGATCCGACCACGCTGAACCGTCAGGGACATGATGTGGGCACTCAATACCGTTCGGTCATTTTTTACCTCAACAAAGAGCAGGAAAAGACTGCGCACAACATCATCAAAGAACTAGAGGACGAAAAAATTTACAACGATCCTTTCGTCACGCAGGTTCTTCCCCTGGAAAAATTCTACACCGCCGAAGAGTACCACCAGCATTATTTCGACAAGAATCCCGACCAGGCATACTGCCAGATCGTCATCCAGCCGAAGATTCTCAAGTTCCGCCAGAAGTACAAACAGTTCATCAAATAGTTCGATTGGGCGGCCGCACCTGGATTGAAATAAAAAGCGTAAACCGATTGTAGTAGTTTGTGTTTGAAGGATTTCGTCTCAACACTTATCCATGAATGACCAAGAGCTCATTCGCCTCTATCTCAACGGCGATGAAGGCGCTTTTCAGCAGCTTGTCCAGCGTTACCTGCACCCGATTTACAACTTCGTCCATCAGTCGGTCCGCGACGACCAGCAAGCCGAAGACATCGCGCAGGAGGTTTTCATCAGGGCCTGGGCGCACATGAAAAAATTCGACATCACGAAAAGCTTCAAGGTATGGATCTACACCATCGCCAAAAATCTGGTGTTTGACTTCCTGAGGAAAAAGAAAAGCATACCTTTTTCATTTCTCGAAAAAGAGGACCGGGTTTTCGATATCGTCGACACCGATCCTTTACCCGACACATTGCTCCGTCAGGCCGACGTTTCAAAAAAGGTCAACGCCGCGCTGGGAAAAATCCCCGTCGCTTCCCGGGAAGTTCTTATTTTATACTACCGGGACGGATTCAACTTCCGTGAAATAGCGGAGATCTTCAAAACCTCTGTGAATACGATAAAAAGCCGCCATTTGAGAGCGCTCGCCATGCTCAAAAAACACTTCAAGAAAAAAAGTGGCTTCTGAATTTGGCTTTTTTCCTTCCAACATGCACCTAAACTGCAATGGGTTACGTATGTAGTGGTGCAAGTTTTTTTTGAATTATGGATTTTAACGCTCACAAACTTTTTTCCAAACTTCAAACCAGAAAGGTTCCCGAGGGCCTTCTGGAGAAGATCATGATGAAGGTTTCCCTGAAACAGCGCAGGCGCGCTATCTGGGAATTCGTTTGTTCGAGCCTGGTTTTCGTCGCGACGCTCGGACTTCTTGTCCCGGCGGTCAGCGCGGCGCATAACGCGATGGTTTCGTCGGGATTCTACCAGTACATCGCCCTGATTTTTTCGAACTTTTCCGAGGTCATGAGTTCATGGCAGGATTTTATGTTTTCGCTTCTGGAATCCCTTCCCGTTTTCAGCATCATCGTTTTTTTGGCTATCCTGTTTTTCCTGCTGGCGTCGCTGCGCTACATCAGCCGTGACGCGAAAATTCTTTTTCATCGTCATCATTCTTTTTAAACTTTCTCCATGGAAGAACATTCCCCAAAAAACACTTCTTTTTTCCAATCAAAAACCTTCAAGGGCATTCTTTACGGCATCGGCGGAGTTATCGTCCTGTTGCTGGTTTTTGAGAGCGGAATTTACGTCGGTTACCAGAAAGCCGTTTTTTCGACCCGTTGGGCGCAGAACTATCCGTCAAATTTTTTCCCGAAGCCTGATCCGCGTTTCCCGCCCCAGGGCAATGACATGGTTTTCATCAGCCCTCACGGCGCGTTCGGAGACATCATCAAGATCGATAACCAGAGTCTTGTCGTCAAAGGCAACGACGAAGCCGAGAAAAATATTCTCGTCCAGCCGGACACGGTGATCGAAAAAGACTTCGACAAGATCAACGTCATGGCGCTCAAAGTCGGAGATCATGTCATCGTTTTTGGTGCGCCGAACGATTCCGGTCAGATCGCCGCGAAAGTCATACGGGTTCTTCCCCAGTTCATGGAAACTTTTCGCGCGGGATCGCCGAGTCAGCAGATTTTCACGCAACAATTTACTTTTACTCAACAGTAATTTATTTCCACCTTTCTTCCCGACCTTATGAACGACGCTCACGCCCACGGTTTCAAGCAGAAATTTCTTAACTTTATTCAGGACCATAAAATCATTTCCATCCTCATCGCCCTGGTTGTCCTGGGAGCTTTGTATGAAACTGTGAACGCCTTCAAGTCGAGTACCGTGCTGCATCAGTACATCGTTTCGCAGGCACAGAAGGGAACGCTCATCGCATCGGTTTCGGGGAGCGGGCAGGTCCTTGCCGAAAGTCAGATCGATATCAAACCGAAAACTTCAGGCGCGGTGACGTCGATCAAAGTGAAGGAAGGCGATACCGTAAAAGAGGGTGATACTGTGATGCTCCTTGATTCGACGACCGCCGATAAAAGCGTGCGCGACGCCCAGTTGAATCTGCAGTCAGCGCAGATCGCTTTGCAAAAACTCGAACAGCCGGCCGACCAGCTTTCACTGATTCAAGCACAAAATAGCTATGCCCAGGCACAACGGGATCTTCAGGCATTGACCGATCCACCCGATCCTTACGCCGTGACCCAGGCGCAGAACGCCGTGGACCAGGCGAAACGGAGCCTTGAACAGGCCCAGATCGACAGCACCCAGCAGACGCTCAACGACAGCCAGAGTCTTCAGAGCACTTTGGACAGCGCATACAACAGCGTTTCAAACGCTTTCGTCGATGCCCCGAATTATATCACGGACCTTCAGAACGTTCAAGTCAGAGACACCGCTCCCACGGACAACATCTACGGGTACAAACTGATTCTGGGTGATAACTCTCCGTTCATCACGACGTTTCTCGACGACTATAGCGCCGCTTTCAAACTGTATAATTCAACTTTTGATTCTTACAAATCGGTCCCCAGGACCGCCGACCAGGCCACACTCATCCAGCTCATCAACGACAGCGTGACGATGGAAAAAGAGATTTCCATCGATCTTGAGGACGCGCGAAACATGCTCGAAGCCGCCATGGCCAACTCCTACAAGTCTTTTTATATCGCTTCGACGATTGACTCACTTAAACCCAAAATCGATTCGGACATCACTTCTTTGAACAAGGACCTCGACGCCCTCCAGTCGGCGAAAGACCAGATCGACAACCTCACGACGAACAGCCCGATCAACGCTCAGAAATCCCAAGACAGCATATCTTCGGCCCAGGAAACGCTCAAAGAAAAACAGGAATATCTCGACAATCTTCTTGCAGGTGCCAAACCCGCGGACATCGCCGCCGCAAAGGAAAAAGTCAACCAGACCAAGGCCGCCCTGGACAGCGTTAAATCGGGCGCGGATCCGCTGGACATCCAAAACGAACAGCTCACGATCCAGCAGAGAAAAAATGCGCTCGCGGACGCACAGGCGGCGCTCGCGGATTACGTGGTTAAGGCTCCTTTCGACGGAGTCATCGCCACCGTCGATGCCGTGAAAGGCGATACTGTTTCTTCCGGAAGCGCGGTGGGAACGCTTATCACCAAGCAGCTGCTGGTCCAGGTTTCGCTGAATGAAGTCGACGCCGCCAAGGTGGTGGTCGGGGACAAGGCCACGCTTACGTTTGACGCCGTTCCCGACGTGAAGATCACCGGTGAAGTCGTCCAGCTCGACATCATCGGGACATCGACCCAGGGCGTCGTAAGCTACAACGCAAAAATCGCTTTCGACACGCAAGATGCAACCATCAAACCGGGCATGAGCGTCAGCGCCGACATCATCACCAATGTCGACCAGGATGTCCTGGTCATTCCGAACGCAGCGCTCAAGTCCCAGGGCGACGTTTCCTATGTGGAGACGTTCGATAAATCACAGGTCACTCCCGATGCCAACGACAGCACGAGCGGCACCGTCGTCACCACCTCGTCTCCGCAAAGAGCTTTCGTGGAAGTAGGGCTGACGAACGATACGCAGAGTGAAATTACCGGCGGCCTGAACGAAGGCGATTACATCGTGACGCAAACCCTCAGTGACGGCTCCACGGCAACGACGACCTCAACTGCTTCCGCCGGAGGACTCCGCATTCCCGGAATCGGAGGGGGAGGAGCAGGAGGTGGAAACGCCACATTTGTCCGAAGAGGAGGATGATATTCATGAACACTCTCTTTCAATGATCGAAGTTAAGAACATTACCAAAACCTACGTGACCGGAGAGGTTGAAACGCCCGTTTTACGAGGCGTTTCCTTCACCATCCATGATGGCGAATTCGTCGCCATCATGGGCCCATCGGGTTCCGGAAAGTCAACGCTCATGCATATTCTGGGGGCGCTGGACACGGCGACAAGCGGAGAGTATCTGCTCGACAACAAGGACATCTCCGATCTTTCCCAAAATGAACTTGCTACGATCAGAAGGAAACAGATCGGGTTCGTATTCCAGGCTTTCAACCTTCTGCCGCGCGCCACGGTTTTCAGGAACGTCATGCTCCCGCTCATCTACGCTGAAACTCCCGTCCATCTTCGTGACGGGCTGGTAGAAAAAGCACTTAAAGCCGCCAACCTGCCGGAGGACCGCTGGTACCATCACTCCAACCAGATTTCGGGCGGTCAGATGCAGCGCGTCGCCATCGCGCGTGCGCTCGTCAACAATCCCTCGCTCATCCTCGCGGACGAACCCACGGGAAATCTCGACACCAAAACCGGAGAATTCGTGATGGGCACTTTCCAGGAACTGAACGAACAGCACGGGCACACCATCATTCTCATCACCCATGAAAGGCATGTCGCCGAACACGCCGACCGCATTATCCACATCCGTGACGGACTGATTCTGGAAGACGGCAAAGATCACGTAAAAAGAGTCATTAAACACCCCAAAAAATCATGATGATTTCCGACCTTCTCTACGAAACGTATTCGGCGGTGACCGTGAACAAGGCCCGCTCCGGTCTGACGATCCTCGGTATCGTCATCGGTATCGCTTCGGTGATCGCGATGGTCGCCATCGGACAGGGTGCCCAGGACTCCATCCAGTCGAGTATTCAATCCATCGGATCCAATCTGATCATGGTGATGCCCGGCGCTCAAAGGGGAGGACTTGTAAGTGCGGGAAGAGGTTCGTCGGAGAGCCTGACCAAAGATGACGCCGACGCCATTTCCACGCAAATCGTCAATATTGAAGCCGTCGCTCCGGAAACTTCCAGAAGATTCCAAATTACGGCTCCGGGTAAAAATACGAACACGCAGGTTACCGGCACCACGCCTTCCTACACTTCCGCGCGCAGCGTTGAAATAGATACCGGGTCTTTCTTTACGGACCAGCAGGTTCGCAGCCAGGACAAAGTCACGGTTCTCGGGCCGACAACCGTGACGGATCTTTTTGGTGAAGGCGCCGCGCCGATCGGCCAAACTATCCGCATCAACAAAGTGAACTTCAGGGTCATCGGCGTGACGAAATCGAAAGGCGGCACCGGGTTCAACAACGCTGATGACGTGATTTACGTTCCGCTCACGACAGCCATGCATTACCTGACGGGCAGTGAATCGCTGAGTGAGATAGACATTCAGGCCACCAGTCCGGGTGTGCTCGCCGCGGTCCAGGAAAACGTCACCAATTTGCTTTTACAAAGGCACAAGATTTCCAACCCGCAACAGGCCGACTTCAGTACGCTCAACCAGGCCGACATCATCGCCACCGCGACTTCCGTGACCGGAACCTTTACGGTTCTTCTCGCGGCGATCGCGAGCATTTCACTCCTAGTGGGAGGCATCGGCATCATGAACATGATGCTTACCATCGTGACGGAACGCACCCGTGAGATCGGTTTGAGAAAAGCCATCGGTGCCACCGAACGCGACATCAATCTGCAATTTTTGAGCGAATCGATCCTGTTAACTTTCCTCGGAGGCTTTATCGGAATTTTACTGGGCTGGCTCATCGCGTTCGGTGTGAGCAAAGTCATCGGGACCCCGGCGGCGGTTTCACTTTTTTCGGTGGGCCTGGCGTTCGGTGTTTCCTCCGGGATAGGCATCGTTTTCGGTTATTATCCCGCACAACGCGCTGCCAAAATGAATCCGATTGAAGCTTTGCGTTATGAATAATTTTATCTTTTATTTTTTATTTTTTTCTTTATGAAAAAGCACATCGTTTACTACATCGTCATCGCCGTGGTCGTGGGAGCGGCGGCTTTTTACGGCGGCATGGTTTATGCCCAAAGCAACCGTTCGTTGCAGGCCAATCTTTTCCAGCAGGGAGGGGCGGCCGGAGCGGGAGCGAGGTTCCAGCGCGGAGGTGGAACAGGAACCGGCGGAACACGAGCGGGGGGCGGACTGGTCAACGGCCAGATCATCAACAAGGATGACAAGAGCATTACGATCAAACTGAACAACGGAAGCACGCAGTTTATTTTCTTCTCTCCTTCGACCCAAATCCTCAAATCCGACACCGGGACGGCAGATGATCTCCAGACCGGCACGAACGTGATGGCAAGCGGGACCACCAACACCGACGGAAGCGTCACCGCCCAGATGATCCAGATCAGACCGGCAGGTGAAACCTTCCCGGGGGCACGCGGTGATTCGACCCAACAGGTTACGGCGAATCCTTCCTAGTTTTCAGGTATAATGTCTGCGTCGAATACTTGGCGCAGACATCCTTATGAAAAAATTTTACTTTGGCGCAGCCACCTCCGCCCATCAGGTCGAAGGAAACAACATTCACAGCGACTGGTGGAAGTTTGAAAAGGAGGTGCAGGCCAAAGAGGGTTTCATGTCCGGAGAGGCGATCCGTCACTACGAACTTTTTGATGACGATTTCAAACTTGCTTCGGACCTGGGACATGACGCTCACCGTTTTTCCATCGAATGGGCGAAGGTCGAACCTCGAGAAGGGAAGTTCGACGAAGCCGTTCTGGATCATTACCGCGAAGTTTTCAAGAGTCTCAGAAAGCACGGACTGAAGCCGTTCGTAACCCTGTGGCATTTTACGTTTCCGTTGTGGTTCGCCAAACGGGGGGCTTTCGAAAAACGCGACAACATTTTTTATTTCGTCAGATTCTGTAAAAAGATCGCGGAAGTTTTTCGTGACGACGTCGAGTTTTTCATCACCATCAATGAACCGGAGGTTTATCTGTATTATGCTTATCTCGGCGGGAAATGGCCCCCGCAAAAGAAGAGCTTCCGGGCGCTCGTCAAAGTTTACCGGAATTTATACAGGGCTCATCGCGAGGTTTACAAATCTTTGAAACAGGTAAATCCAGATTTTCAAATCGGCGTGGCAAAAAATAATCCGTCATTTTCTCCCGACCGGCATAAAAATATTTTCGACTGGACGCTCGTCTACCTCTTAAGATATTTGTGGAATCATCTTTTTCTCGATTGCATAAAAACGAGCTATGATTTCATCGGGCTGAATTACTACTTCCACCGCAGTATGCGTTTTGACCTTCGTCTTGCCGGCCAGTTTTTCATCCATCCCTGCAACTCGTGCGACAAAACCGATATGGGATGGGAGATTTACCCCCGTGGCGTCGCGGGCGTGCTTCGAGATCTGTGGAAACGTTACCGCAAACCGATTATTATTACCGAGAACGGGGTAGCTGACAAAGCGGATCGTCTCCGAGGCGACTACATCGAAAACGTCCTCGAGCATGTTTTCAATGCAAAAAAATACGGCGTGGACGTGTTCGGCTATCTCCACTGGTCACTTCTTGATAATTTTGAGTGGGCCGACGGGTTTGAACCCAGGTTCGGTCTTGTTGAGGTCAATTACGCGAATTATGAAAGAAAAGTCCGTCCTTCGGCTTACAAGTATGAGAAATTGATAAAAAATTACCGCAAAACTTTGACAGAAAAAGGCTAATGTGTTACTAATTTCTCTCAACTATACCTTAAACATCCCGTTATGGTAGGTTCTGTCGACAAAAACCGCGATCAATTACAACTCCTCGAAGAGGAGCGTGCCGTCAAGTTCGACCAAATCGTTGACGACATTTTTTGTGATGAGCGGGCGGGCCTCCATGTCTTTTTTCAGCGCTCGGAAAATAACGCCCACTTTATTGCCACGCTGATTCAGCTTCATAAGCTCATGGATTCGCAAAGAGTCTTCAACATGTCCCGCGATGAAGATGGTTTTGCCGATCCCGAGCAGGTTATCGACGAACTGCTGAAAATTTTCAATGTAGCCAGCGAAGCCGTCAAAAGTGAGAATGACATCGTATTCGTTGAAGCCAATCTTTCCAAAGAACAGTTCATGGCTTCAATCCAGAGGGGATGTATTGCGATTGCCAGGATGTTTGAAGATTCTTCTTTTAACGCCGAGAGTTATTTTTTGGATAACGCACGTTCCGATTTTCTCGTGGGATATGCCGGCGAGAGGCCCAGCAACAAGACCCTTCCTCCTCCGGTGCTGGACATCCGCAGTCCTTCATCTTCCAAGAGAAATCCCGTCAACATGCCTTCCATCTACGAAAGATCTTCGGACGGAAGAATCATTACCGTAAGTTTTGAACGAGAAAACGCCATCAGGGAAATGCTCAAAGAAATGGGCGTGAAGATGACCGTCGAAACGTTTCGGGAAGAGGATTCGACCGCCGTGATGATCAAAGAGGTTTGCCGTATCGTCGACAACACCCTGCGTACCACGAGCAGACAACTTATCCGCAAGATTCCTTCCAGCGGGCTCGACAGGCTTATTGAACGATCGTTCGATTTCGTCGTCCAGCAGCTTCAGGATCTTTCGGTGGACCCGAGGAATAAAGACAAAGCCATTCCTCACATCATTCAGTTTTTCTTTAAGCCCGGAAACGAAAGGCTACGTGCCCGACTTGAGAAAAAGATTAAATTTGAGGTTGAAAAATACATCAGGGAAGTCCACGCCACTCCGAATACCGTCATACCTTCAAAGACTCCGACCAAACGGCCGAGTCACGGGTTGGGCATTCCTGTCGCGGCTCCTCTGCAAAGGGTATCTGTCTCAAAATACGAAAAAACGCAGCGTCCTCCCGACTTTGTCCCCGACCCGAGCCTTGATGGCGAACGAAGTATCGAGGAGATCGTTGATGATTCCCGTGCTTCGCTTGTGTCACCTCCTGTTCCGAACATTGACGCCCCTATCGTTTCAGACGACAGCGATATCGCAGACGAACCCACCCTGGTTTCACCAGCCCCGGCCCAGCAGCCCGCAGCTTCATCTCCGCGTCAGATGGTCGTCGTACCGCCGCTTGGGGAGCCGGCACCGGACAACATCGTCCAGCCGAAAGAAGCAACAAGGGTCTTGCCGCCTCTTCACACTGAAGATGAGGACGAAACTCAGACTGCTCCTGTAAAAGTCGCCTCAAAAGTACCGACTCAAAGGCCTCCGTCTCCGGCTGAAAAAACCCCTTTGCCGCAGTCGACGTTAAGGATGTTCCAGGATCAGCCGGTCATCAATTATCGTCCGCAAACCCCTCCGGAACCGACGCCCGCGCCCGTTCCGGCACCGACCGCCGGAGACTCCGCTCAATCCCAAAGAGAATGCCATCCATCACTCACCCGAAAGGCCCGTTCCAAAAAAACCGGGATTTTTTCCAAAAGCCAGAAAATGGGTTGCCGGGGCCACTCTTGCTGCAGCCGCGGCACTCGGGATTTACTCGGTAACACAGACGCAAAGTACCGACAGCCACGACCAATACTCCAACGTTCAGCCGGGGACAACGGCGACGGATAAAAATGTTTCTTCTTCTCCTGCTTCCACAGCGGCCTCTACAAGTTCCAGTCCCGAATTGGATCAACAAAAGGACCCGAACCAGAACGTTCAATCGACACCCGCTCCTCAAATAACGCATCAATCCGACGTTCATGAAAAAGCGACCGAGGTTGCAAAAGTTCTGGGATCACAATCGTACGACCTCGGTGTTTCGTCAGGAGCGAAACCTTTTACCGGAAAAGCGTCCTTGGTTGAAGGTGGGGTCGATGCAACGGCATTTATCGCTTCAGGTAAAACAAGACCTTCCGACTGGTACGAATCGCAGCAAAAGTCAGCCGAACTCTTGTTGAAAATTTATGATGCCCATCAGAGCAGGCTCGATAAAGATACAGCGAATTACGTCAAAACCCATGAGTCAATGCTTCGCGATCTCGCTTCACAATCGGGTTTTTCGCAGAGCTCCTTTAAATCGGGTTTTGAAAGCCGTTATTCGACCGCCTCTCTTTTTGGGAGCAAAGGCGTTTACAACACTCTCCTCGCCCTTGAACGCATCGTCGATCTTTACGGAGGCGATGGGGATAAACTGCTCAAAGATTCCGCCGAAGTAAAACTGACGATCGGCAATAAGGTCATGGATTCCGATCAAAGATTCGCCAAGGCTGTGGTATTTGCTGCTTCAGCCGCGCCAGCCGCCAATCCTGTTCCGAACAATGCGACTCCGAACAATACCGTTCCCAACAACCAGGGCGGCACGAACGGCGGGCTACAGCAGAACAGCCCCCAGCAGAATGGAGGCAAAACCGGATTCAACATATTCCAGCCATCGTTTGACCATATTGTCCCAGGCGTCGTTCCGGCAAATCTCGTACCGGGTTCCGTCCTTGGCTTCTCGGAACCTGAAGGCCAGGTGAAAGACTTCGGAGGCAGCAATAAAGAAAGGTTACGCACGGAACTGTACTCGAAAGTCGATAAGCTCTTCGCGAAAGCCAGAACCGACAAGATCCGCCGCGACGCAGAAGCGGCTGAAAAGGCCGCCTTCATACAGAAGATGGACCGCCTGAGAGAACAGATTGAAACTTCGGCGGAACTCGATGAGATCGATGCGGGATGGGGAGATACGGACGTTCATGCTTCCAGTGCCGACCACCGCAATGCGACTCCGGATATCGACGTTTCCTATGTCGAGCTTTCTCCGGAAGATCTCGTGGAAGTCGATGATGACACTCCTGAAATCGAAGTGACCTATGAAGATTTCGATACTGTTTCTCTAGAAGATGAAGGTCCGGAAATTGCCGTTTCCTACTGTGATATCGACCCTGTTGAACTTGCTGAATTCGAAACATATTCCACCAGGATCGAGACGGTTTAGGAAGTCTCACACTTGACTTTGTGAAAAATTCATGACAAAATTGGCGACCATTGATTTCGTGGTCACCACGTTTTCAATGCATGAATTTTTCACTTCAAAGGTATGGTTAATGAAAGAAAAATATGGGAAGTAGCCGAGGAGCAAGTCGAACACAAGGAAAATCCCGAACCTCAAACCGTCGTGGATATGGCCGTCCAGCATGTTCGAAAACTCATTGAGGCTTTTCAGCGGGAAGTCGATCCGGCGAACCCGTACGCAGGAAAACTTGTCGATAACGTTCCGGGCGCTGAGTCTGCAGAAGTTCCTCTCCTGGAGGCTCGACTCTACGTTGTCGACGATGAAATTTTAAACCAAACCGCTGTCCGAAGGATCCTGAGCAGGAAAAAATTTTCCCGTATTCAAACTTTCGCGAACGGACGTGAAGTTCTTGAAGCAATGTACAAAGACGGAGAACTGGCGGAAGTCCCGCATCTTATTTTCAGCGACACCAACATGCCGGGCATGGGAGGCACGGAACTTGCTGAAAAAATTCAGCAGATCGACCCGGCCGTCAGGCCAAGGTTCATCGCCATGACCGGGAACGTCCATGCCGAAAACATTAAAAAGTATGTGGAATTGGGAATTCCCGTCCTGGAAAAGCCCTTCAATTTTACCGATGTTTTAGCTCTGGTCGTGCAGGAACTGCGCAACCATCAGGGTTTTAAGGCTGAATCAAGTACGGTTGAAAAAGAGTAATGTTTCCGTACTTTTTTCGTTATACTTTGTGCTTGGAATTTTGCAGAAAGCACTATTGACAAAATCGTAAATTTTGTTATTATAACTTACCTATCAAATTTAATTATTTTCTCCCATGATGACTGGTCCAACATTAGGAAACAACTCAGCCGAACAAGAAAAACCGAAAAACGAGCAATTGTTCGATGCTCTTCAGATCAATATCGTGGAACTCGGCGAGGAAGCTCGCTTGAGAGGCCTGTTCTTTTCTTTCTCTGACTTGAGAGAACTTGCCTCGGTTCCGGGAGATCTCCATGAGTTTTCCCTTGACGTCAGGAACGGCAACCTGTCCAACGACGAGGTTGTTGAAAAGCTTGAAAATATCTGCGTGAAGGCCCTGAAATCGCTCGGAAGAGTGAGCGATGTCATGCTCCAGCAAAAGGGGACAACCTACACTTCCGCCCGCAGCGCCATCATCAAACATTTTTACAAGATGTCGCGCAATTTCGGCGTTCAGCTTGAACTGAGTTCACGTCTGGATAAATGGAGCAAAGAGTTTCCTCACTCAGAGGACCCGAAAGAACAAACTTTCCAGGAACAGAAGGAAGAAGCCTTCAAATCAGTTGATTCAAGGTTCGGGACCATGTACGCCACTGTTACCAAAGAACAAGGCTACGATTCCAAAAAAGTCGTCGATGGATGTTTGAAACATATCGACGAGATCATGGTCGGACACAGCGGTGCTCTGGCTAACTTTTTCGGAGTGGCACATAACTTTACGCTCGCTCCTTACGAGAAAGAGAAAAGAGTAACTCTCATGAAGGAGAAACTGAAAACGATGGTTGAAGATGCACTTGTGCGGGATGCCAGAAAAGCCACCGGCGTTGTTTTTGAAAAACTCGCCAACGAGTTCCTTCTTTCCGATCAAACCGTACAAGGTTCAACCGCCGCGAGCATTGCCGAGATGATGATTACCCGCGCCATCAACAAGAGAGCGAAATCTTCGAACGGTAAATATGAAGAATACAAACCTCTCGCGTACTATTGGCCTTCGGACGTTTCGGAACATCGCGATGTCATCGAACTTTACCAGGACCTTATTTACCTGACTCAAAGGAAATGGGGAGCTGCTCTCCACAATGAAAAAAATTCCGCGGAGCGTTTTGAAAAAGCACGCGTGAGAATCGATAACGACCCCGAGTATTTTGAAGGGTACAAAGCTCCGAAACCGCACCTTGTGCGTGACGAACAGACCCCTGAAACGGTACGCGAAGGAACTAAAAATGCTGCCCAGCAAAACGGCGGCGCACATACGGCTCCTACCCCGCAGGAACTCGTTGTGAGTGGAGAGGGTACCGGCTTGATAGACATCGCCGCTTTGCGTGCTCAACAAAAACAGCAAGCTGTTGCCGCCAAGGTTGGATCCGGCAATCCTGAAAATTACAGCCACAGTGTCGTTGCCACTCCCGCACCGACAAGAACTCCCTCCGCTCCTCAACCTGATAAAAAAGTTATTGTCGCCGATCCTTCCGTCGTTATTGAAAACCGTGGTGAACGCAGAACCATTCCCGAAATCCGTTCTGCGCGCACTGCCGTGGAACAGGCTCAAACGGAACCTCAGCCACTGCCGGTGCCTGACCAGCGTCCTCAACGTCCGGACATCCAGTTCCCGAAACAGGACCAGGAAATTACCCAAACCAGCCAGCACAACAAGGCGCGCAAAGGACGCTTTTCAACCTGGGTCAGACGCGGCATGTTTGCCGTAGCCGCAGCCCTGGGCATCAGCGTAGCCGGCGCCGCCGCTTACAAAGCTTACAACGCCCACGAAGGAAAAACCGCTTCTTCCGAAGTGGCAAAGAATCCTGCCGCGGCGAAGACTTCGGTCGCACCTTCGACGAAAGCCACCACCGCACCGGTTTCTCCTCAGGATACTTCAGCTGTCAGTTCCAAACCGACCGCTGCTCCTTCCGCCGTAGCCGTCAATCCTGTCCCGGCTCCGAACGTGAGCTCAACATCCGGCGTCCAGGAAACCGCGCCAAAGGTCACTTCCGTTCTCGGCTCGTACTCCTACGACCTTGGCACGTCGAACGGAGCCAAGGCTTTCACCGGCATCGCTTCCATGGTTGAAGGCGGCGTCGATGCGACACCTTTTGCCACAAACGAGAAAACTCCGACCTGGTACCAGAGCCAACAGAAAGCCGCCCAGGTTTTGATGGAGATTTACGATAAAGACCAGTCCAGACTCGACAAAAATACCGTCGACTTCGTAAAGACCCACGAAAAGATGGTTCGTGAACTTTCTTCACAAACACTGTTTTCCGCCAGCCAGTTCAAAGCCAATTTTGAAAATCATTATGGACCTCAGGCTTTATACGGAAGCAAAGGCGTCTACAACAGACTGCTCGCTCTTGAACGCATCATGGATCTTTACGGCAACGATACCGTAAGGATGCAAAAAGATTCGGCTAAAATCCAACTTTCACTCGGTGGAAGAATGGCCGCTCCCGATGAAAGATTTGCAAAAGCCGTCGTTCTTGAAGCTCCTCCATCCAACGATCCTGCCCCGCAAAACGTCGCTCCGAACAACGGAGGACAACAACAAAACGCCCCTCAGCAGAACGGCAAGAGCGGATTCAATATGTATCAGCAGGCTCCTCACAACGTTGTTCCGGGAACCATGCCTGTGAACGTCGCTCCGGGACTTGCTCCGGTTGATTCCAAATACGCTGACGCCATACCTTCCAAGTTTCGTCCAAATTCAAGTTCGAACGTACGGACCAAGTTCCTCGACGACTGGAAAGCTCGCGAAGCCAAGAAAGTTGAAGACGCAAAAGTCGCCGCCAATCTTCTCAGGATGCGTGAAGACATTCTGGCTTCCAACGCCGCGGACATGGCTCAAAAAGCTGCCGGAGAGCGCAAAGCCATCGCTGCTATCAACGAACTGAGAGATCAGATCAACGCTGCCGAGAAGGCTGAAAAAGAGGCGAAAGTCGCCGCCAAGAAAGCGGCCCTCCGCTCCGAACTCGACACGAAGATGGAAAAACTTTTTGCAAGAACCAAGCAGCGCGAACTTGAACGCGCCAACGGTCCGGCACTCGATATCCAGAAAACCTATCATGTGACTCCTTCACAGAAGAGCATTAAATTCGTGCTCGCACACCAGATCGAGGCCAGCAGGCTGAGTCCTGAAGCGAAGGAAGCGGCGAAGGTCGCCGTCCAGGAAATGATCAGAAGCAATGGCGCGTTCATCGAAAGCTACAAAATGAACCGTGACGGTAGCCGCGACCTGACGTTGAAAGACGAATGGATCGCCCAGTTGAACAAAGCTGCCGGCATCCAGGCCGCAGTAACCACAGAAGTTGAACTTACCGACTCCGATATTATCGGGGTTATTGAACCTGGAGCAAAAGCTGCATAAAACAATAATGAGATTCTCGAAAAGGTGTCCGAACGGGCACCTTTTTTCGTTCGTTCGTGTTCACCATGATGCATCCGGCCAGTACGTAAATTTAGACCGGGAATCGCGGATTATGGAGGTGTTTCTGGAGTTTGCGATAATCAGGACAATGGGCCTCCACAAGCCCGTAAAAAGCCCCGGAATGGTTCATGTGAACCGTATGCGCCAATTCATGGATGATGACCGACTCGGTGACGGCAAGCGGGAGTAAAACAAGTCGCCAGTTGAAGTTGAGATTCTTCTCGATCGTACAGCTCCCCCAGCGTGTCTTTTGGGCCCTTATGGTGATTTTGCTGAAAGATACCCCCATCTGACCGGCCAACGTTGCCGTGCGCCTCAGGAAGTATTTCTCTGCCACCCTGCGGAGATACTTTTCGAGAGTTTTTTTTACTTCCTTCATGGTGCCGGCGCAATACACGTGAAGTTCGGCATTGCCCGGTACTGCGACGTCCTGTTCAAAGGTAAGATTCTGAACCCTTTTGACGAACGGCTTCTTTTTTGAATTTTCGATAATTTTTATCCGGTGAGGAATGCCAAGAAGCATGATGGTCGAACCATCGCGGAGTTCCTGCGTTTTCTGAAGTTTTTTCCTGGATTCGAGCCTGGTGAACTGCCTGATGATCCATTGTTCGTGTTCAGCGATAATTTCTTCAAGGTGACTCACGCTGAAACGGCGAGGCACGACAACCTCCAGGCCATTTTTGAGGCTTACTTTAAAGCGTACCGTCCGGGCCATTGAGCTCTGAATGAGCGTGTAGTCGAAATTTTTCCCGTTCAGCCTCGTGGTCCGCCCCGTCCTGATTCTTTCCAAAGTCTTGCGTCGAAACATAGTTGTGGTAAATCTCGGGAACTGCTAAAGTTTCTGGTGGCATTTTGCCCGCATTTTATGAAACATCCAACTCGAAATTTCCAGGAATTCCTGAAAAGTCCGCTCGGAACCATCATTATTTTCGTGATATTGTTTTACGTGATAACCTTCGCCGTTTATTATTTTTACAGCCCGGGACCTGAAGAACGACAACAGGCATCCCTGGAGCTGCAAAACCGCACGTCAAGCCAGCAGATTCAAGATGTTGTCAGCCCGGCCCAACAAAGCGGCGTGACCCAGCAAGCACCCGGGTGACACTCTTTTCCAGTTTATTCTTAATATTTTCTCATTCTTATCTATGGCACTGAAACACCAGATCCAAAAAGACATGCTTGACGCCATGAAGGCTCACGATGAAGTGAAAGTTTCGACGCTCCGCATGCTGAAAGCCGCCATCCTCAAATACGAGGTTTCAGGAGAACGCAAAGAAGCTACCGACGAAACCGTACTCAATCTTATCGGCAAAGAGGTAAAATCCCGCAGAGATTCGGTCGAACAGTTCAGAGCTGGGAATCGTCCGGAAATGGCCGAAAAAGAAGAACAGGAGATTGCCGTACTGCTGGAGTACATGCCTCCGCAAATGAGCGAGGATGAGTTGAAAAAAATTGCCCAAGAGGTCATCGCTTCGATGGGAGCAAAATCCAAAGCGGAACTCGGGAAAGTTATGGGGGTTATGATGGGAAAAGTGAAAGGCATGGCCGACGGCGACCTCGTGAGCAAAGTCGTTAAAGAACTTTTGCCTTAAGGGAAGCGGTCTTTACGGTTTTCCTCCATGAAAATTTATACCAAAACGGGCGACGCAGGAGAGACCAGCCTTGTTGGAGGGGTTCGTTTGAAGAAAAATTCCGCGCGCATCAAAGCGTACGGAGACATAGATGAGCTGAGCGCCGTTTTGGGGCTTTGCCGCGCTCAAAACAACCATGAGAAAATAGAGGAAATCCTTCACCGGCTGCAGGTAGATCTTTTTGATCTCGGAGCCGACCTGGCCACCCCGCTGGATTCGAAAGTGCCGGTTCCCAGGGTTCAGGAAGCTCAGGTCTCACAACTCGAACAATGGATAGATTTTTTTGATGCAAAAGTCGATCCTCTCAAGAATTTTATCCTGCCGGGAGGAAATCTGCCCGCTGCGCAGCTCCATGTCGCCCGGGCGGTTTGCCGAAGAGCGGAACGTTCACTTGTGACCCTGGACGGAAGTGAACGTATCAACAAGACAACGGTGAAGTACATCAACCGTCTCAGCGATCTTTTGTTCATGATGGCGAGGTTTTCCAACAAGCTGTCTGGAACTGAAGAGGAGATTTGGAAAAGGCTTTGAGTCACAGGTGTTTAAGCTATTGACATTTAGTTGCGAGTGTGTTTTAATATACTCTCGTGTAATGGTTCTTTCTTTTTTACCTTTTCATTTACAACAATATATCTTTCCTCAATATGATGAAAAAACCTGAACAATTTGGCCAAGAGCAGGCTCAAAAGAGCCCTTCATTGAAAGCTGATTCAAGAGCGAACATTAACGCTCGACGCTTTTTTATCGCCCAGGCCGTCCTTTCCGCGGCACTCGCCGTCCAGGGATGCGCAGCCGATCAATTTACCGTCGGCCCTTCTGATGACGGAGGAGATGAAACAACCATGATTGACGATGGAGGCATCGACAGCAATGTCGACGCACTGCCTGATACCGACGCGAACTTTGACGGTGAAAGCGGTGACGTGAAGGACGCCGCTCCGGTTTACGGTCTTTCCAATGATCCCAACAAGAACGGATGCGTGAAGTGGATGACCGCCAAGCTGGGAGTGGTCCAGGACGCTTCTCCTGATGATAACAACTGTGACCCCAAGCCTTACGGAGTTTTGCCTTTAAATAAATCCTACGATCTTTACATCTGGGACAAAGACGGTAAAAGCAACGAGGTCGCTTTTACGACCTCCCTCGGCACTACGACGTTATCGACGAAATGCAGCAGCTTCAACATTCCTCCAAAAAACAGTGAAATGCTGGCTGAAATGTACGCTGCCGGATACTCTTCCACACCAAACAAGAGCACGCCTCCAGCTGTTGACCTCAGCAACGGAGGATGCCCCGACGCAGGCGCTGCCGCTTACGTCATTCACATTGCCCCTTAAGTACTTTTAGATTCCTTCCCCAAAATAAAGCGGGCGTTGCGTTGCAGCCCCGCTTTTTTCGTACGCATGACCGGCGAGCCGGCAAAACGTTCCAGGAACTCTTCGTCCGTTTGCATGGCAAGGATCTCTTCGAGCGGCATGGAATGCCCGGCGATCTTTACTTCACGGAACTCTTTGAGATGGAGCGGTTTGGCAAAAGCTTTGTTATAGGGGCAAACCTCCTGGCAGATGTCGCAGCCGAAAACCCAATTGCCCATTTTTCCGCGGAACTCTTCGGGAATGGGGCCTTTGTTCTCAATCGTGAGGTAGGAAATGCATTTTCTGGAGTCCATGCGACGGGGTCCTGTGATGGCATCCGTGGGGCAGGCTTCCATACAGCGGGTACAGGTTCCGCAGGTACCGTCCGCGGGTTTGTCCGGAGCGAGTTTGAGGGTCGTGAGGATCTCTCCCAGAAGAACGTACGAGCCGTATTCGCGGGTGATCAACGTCGTATTTTTGCCGATGAAGCCGAGCCCGGCGCGGACAGCAAAGGATTTTTCCATGATCGGGCTTGAGTCGACGCATGGCTTGCAGACGGCATCGGGGTAAGTTTGAACGATATAGTTCTCGATCTGTCGGAGCAGTTTCTTGATGACTTTGTGATAGTCCCGGCCGTACGCGTAACGGGCGAAACGGCCGCTGCCGGAAGGGGCCGGTGGAACATCGCGGTAATAGTTCACCGCGATGACGACGACGCTTTGTGCTCCTGGTAAAAGCTGTTTAGGGCGCGTTCGTTTCACTGGATCTTCCAGGTAGTGCATGGATCCCTGGCGGTTCTCGGCAATAAAGTCCTCAAGGTGTTTTTGCCCTTCCTCGTCGGGTTCAGCCGAAGCGATCCCGACCAGGTCGGCCCCGACGGACCTGGCAAAATCCTTGATTTTTTGGCTTGTTTGAGCAATATCTACCGTTTTTCCCATAAAAGATGACTATGGTGAAAGTTCAATGATTACGCAATCTCATATAGAGTTATACACTGTAAGATTGTTCTGTTCAGTGGTATTTCATTGTAAGGAAAGAAACGATGATTTTGCTGACAATATGAGTTGACTTTGTTTTAAAATGTGTTATATTTTTACCTTAATTTTTTCTTCTTTTTATGCAAGACCAGTACCCATTGTCCGAGAACGAGATCGAAGAATCACCCGAGAACGATCAAGCTGAAGGAACAGAAAGTAGAGAGCCAAAAACATTAGCTTTTTCACTGGAAGACGAAAAAGCGGCGATGAGTTTCGAACTCAAAAGCAAATACTCTCTCCCCGACGTTACGGTCAAGCATTTATTGAACCAGTTTGCTTCTTTCGCCAAAAAAGATCGCGAAGACAAAACGCTTCAGGCCGTCCTTCGCGACGTTGCCATGGAAATCGGCAGAAAACGGGGGGAGTTGAGTCCGATGTATCTTGCGATCAAAGACTACGCCGAAAAAAAGGGAGCGACCATGGACATCAGTGTTGTTCAGAAAAAAATTTCGGATGCTGCCGGACGTTTTGCCACTGAGACGTCCAATGAGGTTGAAAGTGTTTTTTCCACCGAAGAGGTTCCCTCTGCCGTGCGAACAAAACTTTCCTCTATTTTCGACAAGAATCTGGAATTGCCGGATATCATCAAACTTGTGTTCCCCAGCATGAAACCCATGCTCGTGAACACCCTCAACCTTAAACTTCTCCAGGGACCTACCCAGGAAGAAGAGGGGAATCCGCTGTGGCACATTCATTATTTTTTTGATCTCGTCCAGCGTTTCGATTCACTCAGGGAAGATCTCCGGGAACAGCAGTTCCCTTTGGAGACCGTTGCCAGAATGCTTGTTGCTTTGGGCCAACGCGAAGCGAACAGGGCGGCTAATTCCCGTGCTTCCCGACGTGACCGTTTCGATACGGTCGTCGGCATGAAGGTTGACCAGCTTGCGCTGGAAAAAGCCATCGCTTCGGTAAAGGAATCGCGCTCTACGCCCGCAGGCGTCGAGGAAGACGGGCAAAAAGTTGCCGACGATAAACCGACGGAAAGCCAATATCCCGAGGTTGAGATCCACGAAGACAGCATTTCTCCCGATGCCGAACAGGGCGATGATATTCACAAACGCGTGACCTACGCACCGGGTATGCTCAACGGAAATACGGCAGAAGATATTTACACCCGTGAAACCATCACCACTGAAGTTGACGATGCCCCGGCGGAAGACCCAAAAGATCTCCAGAATTCCATTCCCACGGTTCCCGTCAATGTTGCTGAAGTTCGTGACCAACTCCTAAAAGCAGGCATTGATCCCGATTTCAGCAAGGACCCCGCGATTGCCGTACATTCACAAGATACCGACGAACCCGTTGCTCCTCCCAAGAAAAACAAAGGGCGCAAAAAGGGCTCGGGGGTGATGGGTGCCATTCGCGGACTCGTCGGGAAAAAGGACAAAGAAAACGAGTAAATTTTTCTTTTGCGTCGTGTTGAACGTTGCGCTATACTCGCTACGATCCAGGCTTGAAAGCTTCAGCGTGCTCACTTGAGCGCGCCTCCATAACGCCATCCGGAACACTTATCATCGCCCATGATTTTTTCCCGAAAACACGCTAAGGAACTCAAGAAAATGAAAAAGGTCGTCATCCTTGGTTCCGGGGCGTTGAAGATCGGGGAAGCGGGTGAGTTTGATTATTCCGGTTCACAAGCCATAAAAGCCCTCAAAGAAGAGGGTATTTTTACAGTACTCGTCAATCCCAACATCGCCACGAACCAGACGAGCAAAGGTCTCGCCGACAAGATTTATTTTCTTCCGGTGAATCCCTATTTTGTGGAAAAAATTATCGAGAAAGAAAAACCGGACGGCATTTTGCTGAGCTTCGGAGGACAGACGGCATTGAATTGCGGAGTGGACCTTAACAAGGGCGGCGTATTGAAAAAACACAACGTTGCGGTTCTGGGGACTCCCGTCAGCGCCATTGAAAAAACCGAAGACCGCGAACTTTTCAACAAAGAGATCCTTTCGATCGGGATGAAGGTTCCGCGGAGCATCGCCTGCAACAATAAAGCGGCCGCCATGGCGGCCGCGGACAAGGTGGGATATCCGGTCATCGTTCGAGCCGCCTTCGCGCTCGGAGGCAAAGGTTCTGGCTTCGCTTACAGCACAAACGAGCTGAGTGAACTTCTGGATACCGCTTTCGCTTACAGCAACCAGGTGCTCGTCGAAGAAAATCTGAAAGGGTGGAAAGAGCTTGAGTATGAAGTGGTCCGCGACAGTTACGATAACTGCATCGTGGTTTGTAACATGGAAAATTTCGATCCGCTGGGTATCCACACCGGTGAAAGCATCGTGGTCGCTCCTTCCCAGACGCTTAATAACGAGGAGTATCATCGTTTGCGCGAACGGGCCATCAAGGCGATCCGTCACCTCGGGGTGATCGGTGAATGCAACATCCAGTTCGCGCTCGATCCGAAATCCGACGACTACCGCATTATTGAAGTGAACGCGCGTCTCAGCCGCAGTTCGGCGCTGGCGAGCAAAGCCACGGGCTATCCCCTGGCTCACGTGGCGGCAAAACTGGCCTTGGGCTATTCTCTTCCCGAACTTCGCAACGCCGTTACCAAAGTGACGACGGCGTGTTTTGAGCCGGCGCTGGACTACATCGCCATGAAAATTCCACGATGGGATCTCGATAAATTCCGCATGGTTTCCCAGGAAATCAGTTCGGAAATGAAGTCCGTCGGGGAGATCATGTCGCTGGGAAGAAGTTTCGAAGAGGTCGTCCAGAAGGGCCTGCGCATGCTGCAGGTCGGATTTTACGGTTTTGTGGCCAACAGCAACGTGAACTTCAAACCGGAAAATCTTGAACGGGAAATCCAGGTTCCCACGCCGCGACGCATTCTTGCCGTCGCCGAAGCGCTTCGCCAGGGCATGAAGGTTGAAAAAATCAGCAGGCTTTCCGGCATCGACGCATGGTTCCTTGATAAACTGAAAAATATCGTCGAAACGGAAAAAGAGATCCGTAAGCACAAGGATCTCCCGAAAGATCTTCTGAAACAAGCCAAAAAACACGGATTTTCCGACAAGCAGCTCGCCGAACTCACCGGGAAAAGCGAGGACAGCATCAGGGCTTTGCGTAAAAAAGTCGGCGTCGTTCCCGTGGTGAAACAGATCGATACGATGGCGGCCGAGTTCCCGGCGAAAACCAACTATCTTTACCTTACTTATCACGGTGAAAAAGACGACATCGATTACAAAAAGAAATCGACGAAGAAGAAAATGGTGGTGCTCGGTTCCGGACCTTACGCCATCGGAACTTCTGTAGAGTTCGACTGGTGCAGCGTGAATTCGCTTCAGACCGTGGGCCGGTACGGCTACGAAACAATCATGATCAACTACAATCCCGAAACGGTTTCCACCGACTATGACATGTCGGACAAACTGTATTTTGATGAACTCTCGCTGGAACGCGTCCTGGATATTTACGAGAAGGAAAAGCCCGACGGCATGATCGTGTCGACCGGGGGGCAGGTGTCGAATAACCTCGCGCTGAAACTTTACAACGCTGGCGTGAAAATCCTGGGAACGGCTGCGGAGAACATTGACCGGGCGGAAGACCGCCACAAGTTTTCGCAGATGCTCGACAAGCTGGCGATCGACCAGCCGAAGTGGAAGGAACTCAGCAATATCGAACAGATTAAAAAATTCACCCGTGACGTGGAATTCCCGGTTCTGGTGAGGCCTTCGTACGTGCTTTCCGGCGCGGCCATGAGCGTGGCCCATAACGAAGACGCCCTTATGCAGTTTTTAAACAAGGCGACGAGAATTTCTTCCGACGCTCCGGTGGTCGTGAGCAAGTTTGAAATGGGGGCGAAGGAGATCGAGGTCGATGCCGTGGCCATGGGAGGAAACGTCCTCATCTATGCCATCGCAGAGCACGTTGAAAACGCGGGCGTACATTCCGGTGACGCAACGATCGTCCTGCCGCCGCAAAAACTTTACATTGAAACGATCAGGAGAATTAAGGAGATCACCAAAAAAATCGCAGCCGAACTTAAAATCACCGGGCCTTTCAACATCCAGTTCCTGGCGAAAAACAACCAGGTAAAGGTTATTGAATGCAACCTTCGCGCCAGCCGTTCTTTTCCGTTTTCGTCCAAGGTCACCGGTTACAACTTCATCGAAATCGCGACCCTGGCCATGCTCAAAAAGAAACCCCTTGAATACTTCAAAAAGAAGAGCTACAAGACCTTGGACCTGGATCATGTGGGGGTCAAAGCGTCTCAATTTTCTTTCTCCCGCCTCAAAGGCGCCGATCCGGTACTGGGCGTTGAAATGGCATCGACCGGAGAGGTGGCCTGTTTCGGCGACGATATGTACGAGGCCCTCTTGAAAGCCATGATTTCCACGGGATTTACCATCCCCAAAAAACGCATCCTGTTGAGCATCGGAAAGATCGAAGACAAAGCGGCGTTCCTGAAGTCCACACAGAGTCTTGTCGCCATGAATTATGAACTGTACGCCACCGAAAATACGTCGAAATTTCTGAGCGACAACGGGATCAAGAATACGCTGCTCTACAAGATCCGCAGCGGAAAGAAGCCGAACATTCTTGACGTTCTCGGTGAAAAAATCATCGATCTGGTCATCAATATTCCCAAGAACTACAGCCGTGAAGAGGTCACCGACGGGTACTTGATCAGACGAAAAGTCATTGATTTCAATATTCCCCTCGTTACCAACCTCCAGCTTGCCCAGAGCCTGGTTGAGGCTTTGCAGCGCTATAACATCGACGGCCTCAAGATCAAAGAATGGGCCGATTACGTCGAAATGTAATATTTCATTCCTGAGTTCGTCTTAAGATTATCAGGCGTTTTTTTGGCATGATTTTATCATCAAAAGGTGTAATAAAATGACTTCTGCAAGGTTATAATTTCACCATGAACAAGAAACCCTCACATCCCGGCGCATTGCCGTCCAATGACACCGCCGCCAGCGGTACTCACGAGACTCCCTGTTCCGCCATCAAACCGAGGAGAAGAGTATCTGCGGCCCTTGCTTTCAGTGAACAAGCCCAGGAGATCCGTGCCGTCCGAGGGAATACGGGCGCGATTGCCGTCCGTAAGATTCTGGGTATTCAGTTGAGCGACGATTCCGTTATCAAATCTTTCCCTGAAGAGACCCGTGAATCCTGGATGGAGATCATCGCAAGCCTCATGATTACCGCCAAGAGCGCGCTTGAAGACGACATGCCCGTAGATTTTTACGTAAAATTCCGTGAGTTGAAGGATGAAGAAGAAAAGAAACCCCTGACCGAAAAGCTGCTGTTCATTCCGCGGCTGTCTTCGTGGCTTTCAGGAAAACATTTTTCGTTAAAGGAAGGGGCCACGACTTCATCGTGGAAAGTGTCCGTCTGCAACAGTGAAGACCTTATGGCTGCCGCTCCTATACTCGTTGCCAGGAATGAGACCACGGGGCAATTCCAGCAGGTCCAGCTCGTCCACATCATGGCCGGCCTGAAAATTTTTTAACTTTTTGCTGACTTCTATTTTTCCCTTCACACCATCTTGCGAAAAATGCTATAAATGGTGCGGTTTCTTTTGGTTTTTGCATTTATGAAACTTTTTGAAAAACTTTTCGGGAAAAAGGACGATGCTCCTTCTGAAGACCGCCGCCCCATAGATCCCCGCGAGAAAATAAAAGAGAAGGCCGTCGCTGAAGTTGTTGCCGGGGCGAGACGTTCGGTGCGAGAAAGTCTTTCTCCTGAAGTTTTCAGCGCAAAGGCCATGGAAAGGAAAAACCATCGCAGTACCAACGACCGGCTGCATGCCAGGATGGTGACCGATACCATGCTCGATCGCGACGAGAAGTTTCAGCAAACCCCGAATGTCGTCAAAGAGAAGCTTAAAGAGGCTATCTTCGAGCTTCTTTCCAGCGCGAGAAAAAACCCTGCGGTTTTTTATGACCGTCTCGATGCCGTAAAAAATTCATTTGGAGGAAATGAAACGCTGCGTGATATCTTTTTGACGTCCTTTTCCACCTGGCTCATGCAAAAAACGTTTGAGTACGATCCGTCGGACCGTCTCAATAAAAAATTCGACAAACCGTATCCGCGCTGGATCGTTTTGGGATGCAACCATACCGAACTCCTTGGGGTAAAGCCGCGTGTCAGGGCCTGCCACGATCGCAACCCCGCCGAGTTTGTGGAACTTATCGATGTTTTTTACGGTTTGAAACTTTTATAATTTTTTATGCAAGAACAAGATTTGCAGAAACTTCTCCGGGATTTTTTCGTCCACATCGGTGAAGATCCCGAGCGGGAAGGGCTGAAAGACACTCCCAAACGAGTGCTCGCCGCCTGGGAAAAACTTTTTGGCGGATATAAACAGAAGCCGGAAGACGTCCTCACCGTGTTCGGCGATGAACTGTATGACGAAATGATCGTCGTCAAAGACATTGAGTTTTACAGCATGTGCGAGCACCACTGTTTGCCTTTTTTCGGTCGCGCCCATGTGGGGTACATCCCCGACGGGAAAATTATCGGGCTTTCCAAGCTGCCCAGGCTGGTGGAGATTTTTTCGCGCAGACTGCAGAACCAGGAACGTTTAACAAGCCAGATCGCGCGCGGACTTCAGGACATTTTAAAGCCGAAAGGAGTGGGGGTGATCCTTGAAGCCAAGCATTTCTGCATGATGGCGCGCGGCGTGGAAAAACAGAACAGTGAAGTGACCACTTCGGCGCTGCTCGGTTTGTTTAAACGCGAGCTGAATACCCGCAACGAATTTTTACGGCACGTCGGGAAATAAGGTTTATCAAGCCAAACCTCGTTGTATTGTGTGTGAGCAGGGGTTACTATTGTGGTGTTATGACCGCATTTTTACCAAAATCCATCCAGCTCCTGATCGAGGAGTTCAGCAGGCTTCCCGGCGTAGGGCCCAAATCTGCACAGCGGCTTGCCATGCACCTTTTAAGAACTCCCGGTTCCAGGGTTCAGGCTCTGGCAGGAGCGATCGGCAAACTGCAGGAAGGCTTGAGATTCTGCAGCATCTGCTGGAACATCGCCGAAAGCGATGTCTGCCGCATTTGTTCCGATCCTATGAGGAACAAGCATCTGATCTGCGTGGTTGAGGACATTCTTGACGTGGTTGCCCTTGAGAAAACTTCGGAATACCACGGGACCTACCACGTACTGCACGGGGTGCTTTCCCCGGTGGACGGCATCGGGCCGGAACAACTGAAAATCGATGCGTTGATACAAAGGATCAAGGGTGCGTCCGCCGATACTAAAACTTCCGATTTTGAGATTATTCTGGCCACGAATCCCAGCCTGGAAGGCGAAACCACTGCCATGTATTTGTCACGATTATTGAAACCTTTGGGCGTGAGAATTACCCGTATTGCCCGGGGACTTCCTGCCGGCGGTGATCTTGATTACGCCGACGAACTGACGCTTTCCCGCGCTTTGCAGGGCCGAGCCGAATACGCCTGAAACCGACCGCCAAATAAAGGCGAACGGTAGTGAGCGCGAAGCGAGGGAGGTTTGGGTCTTGCTGGTCCCAAACCGATCGCCAAATAGAGGAAAGGGTCCTGTCTCGCGACCGGACCCTTTCCCTCCTTACCCCAAAAAAATCTGTCGTATTTGTCTTCAATCTAGACCGACCCGCAAGCGGGTCTGAGCCTGCGCTTTTGAGCGCCCAATAAGTGGAGTGTCATGAAGGTTACTATTTCAAAATTCTCAGCTCCTGCATAACCTTTGAACAGTTCTGGCGTGCCTGGTTATACGTCGCGCGGGCGGTTCTGATCATTTTTATACCGTCATTCATAATCTGAGCGCCCTGCTCTTCCTGGTCGCGATCAAGGTTTTCCATCTGCACGAACTTATTTTTGGCATCCTGTAAATTCTGGTTGCCTTCCTGGAGAAGCTGCTGGCAGTCCTGAAGCGCACTGTTTACGTCCTGGGTATCCTTGCCCTGGGCTTTCATAAGGGTGATCCTTTTTTGAGCAAGATCAAACAATACATTTGATTTGCCCGTGTTCTGCGTGAATTGGGTTATACGGGTTTCGACGCGCTTGCTGATGTTCTTTTTTACGTCGGTTTTCGCGTCCATGATGAGCGTATGGGTGTCCTGCGCAACGGCCTTGAGATCCTCCGCCGCAGTAGCGTTCTGGGCCGGGCTTCAAGAGCTTTTACCCGGTCGATATAATCCTGGATGGTTGCCGTGACGTCGGCGTTGGTGATGCCATCCATACTTTGGAGTACTTGCGCTTTCTGAAGGGTGTCTTCGCAGTGAACTTCCAAACGGTTCAGCATGTCGACAAGCAGCATTTTTGCTTTCTGGATCGTCATTTGCTGCATGGTCATGCCTCCCTGATCAAGAGAGTTCCGGGCTGTCGATGTTTCATCTCCGGTTTCAGGCGTATCCGTGGCACCCGTTTCCGATGTCTGATCGGATGTGCCCGTACGGAGCTTCCTGGGACATGGCGATGCCCGGGAGCATCATTCCCGTCATAAGGATCGTGATCGTAGCGATTGCTGTGATATTCGGTTTCTTCATGGTTGCGTTAGAAATTACCTTCAGCTATAAGACGAATGCCGCTGTCGATTTGATTCAGTTCGTCATTGTCGAAATCCTGGACGATCTGCTCTTCCTGGGTTCCGGCGTCAAAGGTCACCAGACGCGTATCGCTGGCCGGAGTTTCAATATTCGTTGCGGTCTGCGCATCATTGTTTTGCTGCGCATTCTGCTGAACGACCCCTCCTTTAAAGTTCAGGAGAACAACAGCTATCACCAAGGCTCCTGAAAAAGTCGGGATGAAAAATTTTAAAAAACCACCCCAAAAAGGTTTTCGAGCGCGTTCATGCCCTGCGGAGTATTGCGCGCGGTAAGCCATCCTGAGCTCGTTTTCGAGCTTATTGATGAATTGTGGAGTCGGTTTTTTCATAAGCACACGTTGAGTGTAGCAAAGGTTACATTAAAAACTGTCATTTGACGCCGAGACAAGCTGATTGGCTTTTTTGAGAGCCCTGTGCTGGAGGACTTTGGCGTTTTCTTCGGATATGCCGAGTTCTTTGGCGGTTTCAAGCACGCTATATCCTTTAAGAAACCGCAGCTCAAGGACGTTGCGGTAGTTTTCAGGGAGGGAAGCGAGGATCTTGTCCAGCACGTGGACTTTCTGGTCGTGTTCCGGCGATCCCTCATTCGTTTTTAGTTCTTCAAAAGCCGCATTTTCATCGAGTTCGACCGTGGATTCATTATAGCGCTCGCGGTATTTGGCTAAAATCAAGTGTTTGGCTATTCCGTAAAGCCAGTTTTTGAACGTCGATTTACCAGAAAAACTGGCGAGGCTTTTCAGGGCGTGAAAAAAAGTCTCCGACGTCAGGTCCTCCGCGTCCTGCTGATTATTCACCTTTGAAAAAACAAAGCGGTAAAGCGAAGAAACATGTTGGTGGTACAGCTGAATGAAGGCTTCTTCTTCTCCGGCGACGGCCTCCATGATCAACTCCTGTTCGGCACTGTTTTTACCTTTTTCCGTATGCATTTCCGGGGTACGGATAAACGAAGTGAGCTCTTATTATAGTGTCTGCGTCGATTTTGTCCACTGGTATGTCGGGCGGAAGGCTGGCATACCGCAACACCAAGCTCTTTATTCCTTGACTTGCATAAAACTTTACCCTATTATCCTGAAGCAATTTTGCCGATTTGCTATTTCTTAACACCAAGATATTAGCAAGAAGTTAAGGATTAACAGACAGATTCGTGTTCCAGCCGTGCGTCTCATCGACGAAGATGACGAACAGTTGGGCGAAAAAACCCTTGAAGAAGCTTTGCAATTAGCGTCTGAACGAGGACTTGACCTGGTGGAGGTGGCTCCAAAGGCCGTGCCCCCGGTTTGCAAGCTCATGGATTACGGTAAATATCTTTACCGCCAGAACAAGATCGAGCAAAAGCATAAGAAGATGCAAAAACAGGGTGAAATGAAAGGAGTTCGCCTCAGCTACAGCATCGACAAACATGACCTTGAAACAAAAATACGGCAGGCGGAAAACTTCCTGAAACATCACAACAGTGTCAAAGTAACGTTGATGTTCAAAGGAAGAGAAGCTTCCCACGCCGATCTTGGAAAGGAAAAGATGCAAATGTTCATCGACGCACTCAAGGACATCGCGCAGGTTGAAGAGATTCCCAAAAAACACGGCCACACTATGTTCATGGTTCTCGTCCCACTTAAATAATTTTCTATGAAACTCAAGACGCACAGCGCTGCAAAAAAGCGTTTCAAAATCACCGGAACCGGCAAGCTCATTGCCAACAAGGCCGGGAAAAAACATCTTCTTTTTAACAAGTCCAAGCGCCAGAAGAAACTTCACAAGAGCGGCATGGGACTTTACGCAAAAGATGAAGCCAACATCAAGAAGCTTCTCCCTTACGCCTAACCTCTTATCCATTCTCCTCAACTGACATGACTCGCATTAAACGTGGTGTAGCTTCCCATCGTCGCCATAAGAAGCTCCTCAAATCAACCAAAGGCTATAAAAACCTCCGCAGACGCATCGTAAAATGGGCAAAGAACGCGTCGAACAAAGCCGGACAGAACAGCTACGTGGGACGAAAGATGCGCAAACGCGACATGCGCAGCCTGTGGATCACCCGCATCAACGCCGCCTGCCGGGCAGAAGACCTGAGTTACAGCCGTCTCATGTATGGCCTGCTCAAGGCAAAAGTGAAGGTTGATCGCAAAATACTGTCTGAGCTCGCCGTCAACAACCCTGAAGTTTTCAAGAAGTTCGTGGAAGTCGCAAAAAAATAAAGATTTACCAGGCACATTTCAAAAGATCCCCGTACGGGGATCTTTTTTGTTGCGGATGACACGGCTCGATCAAGGACCATTGGCATCACAGCGCTGTATGACAGAGCGTGGATTCATTAATAAATTTCGAAGCCGGAAAACTCCTCATCCGATTTTGGCTCTTCATAGGAGGTTTCGATGTTCTCAACCTTTGCGAAATCCGGCCCTTTTTGGCACCAGGCAGCGAGTTTTTGCAAATCGGATTCATCGCCAACAGCAACAACCGTCACCGTGCCGTCACGGTTATTCCGGGCGTACCCTTTGAGGCCGAGCTTCACGGCCTGCACCCGGGTTTCCGCACGATAAAAGACGCCCTGGACGCGACCTCTAACCCTGAGTGTTGCCCGCTTGATCATTGGCGTAGGTCGTGATGGTCACCTTCTTGATATTTACCATTTTGCTGGGTTCCTCCGTTCCGGGGACCTGGAGATCCTGGATCTTCTCGGCGACGTCCATACCTTCATAAACCTGTCCGATCGGAGAATAGGAGCCGTCCAGAAACGGCGTGCCGTCTTTGGCGGTGACGATGAAAAACTGGCTGCCGATGGAGACAGGAGCCGCGGTTTTGGCCATGGAAACGGTTCCGTAGAGGTGGTGAAGCGAAGGATCAATTTCATTCGGCAAAGCCGTATTCGGACCCTTGTAGCTATAGCCTCCGGTTCCGTCATGATTCTCGAAATCACCCCCCTGGATCATAAAATCCTTGACGACGCGATGGAACGGGCTGCCGTCATATTTCCCGGCCTTGGCCAGCTCCATGAAATTCGTGGTCAATGTGGGGACTTGCTGAGTAAAGAGTTTGAATTTGACAGTTCCCATGTCCGTCTCCAGGATGGCGACCGTGTCACCGGGCTGAGGAGTAGCGAGCTGGGCCTGGTTTTGAGCGTCGGCCGAAGCGGCCGTACTCGTGGTGAGTGAAGTGGTTTGGGAATATTGGGTGTTTTGACCGTTTTGCGATGCACAGGCTGTGAGCATAAAAAGAGCTGGGACAAAGAATAACGAGAGTGCTTTTTTCATAGTATTTAAGCGTTAAATTCTGGTATATGGTGTTTGATTTTCTTGTTCTATTTTGCTATGGTTGAGGCCTGTTTTCAAGCCTTATGAAAACATTTTTCAAAAAACTTGTTCTGCGCGCCCTGAATGCGCTTGCCCGAATCCGCCTCAAACGCCTCAGACCTTTTATTATCGGCGTTACCGGCTCCGTGGGAAAGACCAGCAGCAAAGACGCGATCTTTTCACTTTTATCCACAAGATACGCCGTTATCCGAAACAAAAAAAGCTTTAACAGTGATTTCGGCCTGCCTTTGGCTATCCTTGAACAGGATTCCGGGTTTTCTTCGCCGGTCGAATGGCTCGTCATTCTCTTCAAAAGTTTTTGGAAAGTTTTTTTCGGAGGCAAGAGAGTCAACATGATGGTGTTGGAAATGGGAGTGGACAAGCCCGGAGACATGATGACGCTTTTGAAGCTGGTCCATCCGCAGATCGGGGTCATGACGAGCATCAAACCGGTTCATCTCGCCGAAGGGCAGTTCAAAAATCTCGAAGACATTTTTGATGAAAAGAAAAAACTGGTTGAAGCTCTGCCGGAAAAAGGCATCGCCATCCTGAACGCGGACGATCCTTACCAGCTGGGCCTCAGAGAAACTCTTCAGTGCAAAAAAATCTTTTACGGCGTTTCCGAAGTGGCGGACCTGCGCGTACTTGCGGCAGAAAGCACCATCAAGGGGATCAGCTGCACGATCCAGTACAAAGATGACGTGGTGATCGGGAACTTTTCCGTGCTGGGATCGTTCCAGGTTTACGTTCTGCTGCCCGCAATTGCCGTGGGCATCACCCAGGGCTTCACCCTCCAGGAGTGCGTCGATGCCCTGCAAAATTTCACTCCACCGCCGGGGCGCATGACGATGATTCCGGGAGTACACGAAAGCACGCTTCTGGACAGCACCTACAATGCTTCGCCCGAAGCCGTCAAAGAGGCTTTGAATCTTTTGGGAGAGGTGGCGGAAGGCAGAAAGATTGCCGTATTGGGAAGTATGAACGAACTTGGAGGACAGGCCGAAGAGCTCCATCGTGAAGTGGGAAAACATGCCCGGAAACGCGCCGACGTTCTGGTGACGGTCGGGGGGATGGCCAAGCACATCGGGGAAGAAGCGCAGAAAGAAGGCATGTCCGTGCAAGATATCTACCATTATTCCGACGCGGCCAAGGCCGCCGATTTTTTATCCACATTTATCCAAAAAGGGGATACCATTTTAGTGAAGGGGTCCCAAAACCGCGTCCGCCTGGAGCGCCTCGTCAAAGCTTTGATGGCGGACCCTTCAAAAGCGAGGAACTTGCTGGTGCGACAGGAAAAACACTGGGAGAACATTCAATAATTTCGTATGGCGAACCTGAATTACAACTGGGGAATCACCGGTCACAGTAAGCAGCTGTTATCTTTTGAAAACGACGTGGCCAGCGGGAACCTTGCGCACGCCTATCTTTTGACCGGACCGGCACACGTGGGGAAATACACCCTGGCCGGGCGGCTGGCGGCCGTGCTGCAGTGCGACGCGCACGGGTGCGGGAGTTGCGGGACATGCATCAACATCGCAAAAGGGTACCATCCCGACACGATCGAGATGAACGACAACGGTGAAACGATCAAGATCGAGCCGATGCGTGAAACGCTCGCCAGGCTTTCGACGACCGCACCCGGGAACTACAAAATTTTCTTGGTCCAGAACATTGACCGCATGACGTCCGAAGCCGCCAACGCCTTACTGAAAACGCTTGAAGAGCCTCCCTCGAAAGTACTGTTTCTTTTTACGAGCAGCCGGCCCGAGAATATTTTATCGACGATTCTTTCCCGCCTCAGGGTCGTAAAATTCAAAACCCTGAATCAGGATGAAATCGCTGAACTTCTTCAAAAAAAATATCCTCTCGAAGCCCGGGATAAACTTCAAAAAGCCGCCGAATTTTCGTTCGGACTTCCGGGGCGGGCCGTGTTCTTCATGGAAAATGAGGAGGCTTTCTCCAGGGTCCAGGGGCTTTTTGAACGCGTCAGGCAGGTTCTGTCCGAAGGCGGCATTGCGGAAAAATTCGCACTCGTTGACGAGGTCACCCGCGACGAGGAGCTTTTCGGAGAATTTTTTGATATTTTCCTTTTGGCATTACGGTATACAATGCTCGATGAAGCTCAAAACGGAGCTTCCGCCCAAAAACTTCAACGGACCATCGACACCCTTTTACAAACCCAGAAAGCGCTGCACCTTCAGAAGCGCAACGTCAACTCGAGACTTCTCTTTGAACACTTAATGCTCCAGACATGATTCAATTTCTTGTTATTATCGTGGGCCTGATCGTCCTGGGCCTGATTTTTTTCCGCCGCTACATGATCCTGGAAAAAGGGAAGTCCTCATTCTCTTTTCTCGGAAGAAAACAGGGCGGAATGGATCTCCTTCATCTGCATAAAGACAAAGGCGGGTTTGAAATCACCGTTGAGGAGATGATTCCGGAACGTTCCAGCGTCGACGCAAAAAAAGTGGCGAAGGCCGACATCCTCGTCAAAAAAGCCGAGCCGGTTCTCGCCAAAGGAGATTTCGGACAGGGCGAAAGGCTGCTTATCCAGGCGCTTTCCCTGGACCCGAGCAACGTTGACGCCTACCATAAACTTGGGCTGCTTTACCTGCACCAGGGACAGTTCGGCAAGGCCGAAATGATGTATCAGAAACTCATCTTGAGTGTACCGAACGACCCGGTGTATTTCAGTAATCTGGCCGTCGCGCTTTACCAGCAGAAAAAGCTTGAAGGAGCAAAATCGAACTATAAAAAAGCCATTGAACTCGACTCTTCACGCGCCGGGAGAGTTTTCAGTCTGGCCCAGGTCCTCATGGAAATGGGCGAGGCCCAGGAAGCGCTCGATCACTTCAAAAAGGCAATATCCATGGACCCGAAAAATGTCGATTATTTGCTTTCTCTCGCACAAATCTATTTCGACATGAATTTGCATGACGACGCCAAACTGATCCTGGATGAAATTCTTGCAGCTGACCCCGGGAACGCCATGGCGAAAGATATGCTCCGGAAGTTTACGGAAGGCGGCACGGGAGAAAGCAAAAAGTGAACGCTCGTTTTTTATTTGGATTCCGGGCTTTTTTCCGGCGGCTTTTCCAGCAAAATCTCTCGAACCAGTTTGATGGCTAAGGGTTTGAATTTTTTGACGTCTTCGGGAGAAAGATTTTTATAGGATTCGTTGAGAAGAGTTATACTGTTCTTCATGGTGAGATAAAAACTGTCCGAGTCCCCCATCTGGTAGGCCCCTCCAAAAGATGAAGCTGAGGTTTCAATAAAATGACTGCTGATGCCGGGAAGCGGAATAGCATCTATCGGCATGTTTTTTGCATTTTCCCATCCATGGCTTGCGGCTCTAATATCCAGAATTATGACTGCAACTCCCCGCAGGTTGTTGAAAAATATGGCTCCGGGCTCAGTTTTCTCGGGAATCGCCAATCCCATCCGGTATTTTTTATGGACATTATAAACGTCGCCCAGTGCGTCGAGTTCGAACTGTTTATCTTTTATGTCCAAACTTTTTTGTGAGTCCAGCGCTTCTTTCAAAACACGCTTCAAGTCTTCGTCCGACACATCCTGGAGTGCTTTTTTCAAAAACCCCGGGGCTATTTTCAGGGCCAACTGTCTCAAGACTTCCTTCCGGGCCTTGAAGGATTCCCATGGTTTAAAGTCAGGATCAACCAACCTGAAGTAGCTTACGATAAAATTTACGTGCTGAACCGCGGAGAGTTCATCGGCCTTGAAAGAGTCCATGAGCGTTTTTTTCAGATTCTGTTTCCAGCTTTCAAGATCTTCTCCATCAATCTCCATGGCAACCCTCATCAGTTCGGCGAAATACTCTTTGAATTTTGAGTATTTTCCGAAATCAACCTCCTTGATCGCCTCGGGATAATCAAAGACGGGATGTCCCTGCTGATGCGATAAAACAAACAGGCAGTAGAGAAATTCGAGATTCTGGCGCGATGTTACGCCAGCCAGGTAGTTGAAATCTTCCGCGTGTCCGACAACCTCGTGATTGAACGTCTGGAAAGATTGCAGCATTTTCCATTCATCCTTTCCGTAGTCTTCATCTTCAACCAGGACTTCCCGCTGTTTGCTTTTATACAGACCGTCCGCTTTCAACATGTCGGGAAGTCCGGGGTAGTATTTTTTATCGTTCGGGTAAGGCTTGATGTACTGGAAAGAAACGGCATTGAGGTTCTTCCGGTTCCTGAGCGGAGCGGGTAATTGCCGGATGTATTGCTGTATATAAGCTTGAAACGTTTTTTCGTCGAGTCCGTCGGGCAATCGTCCTTCCACTTTCAAGTCTGCCTGTGAACTGCCCGGGCTGATGTCCTCTTTTTCACTTCTTTCTTTTCCGTTGTAATTGAGAATCATTTCAAGTTTTCCATCAAAATAGCCGTTCAAGGCTTTATACATTTCGGGGGCGGGGGGCAGAGGCATGCCCCAGTCCTGTTCCGATCCCCTTTCATTCAAGATGTTTTCCAACTTTCCCAGATTGGCAGCGCAGCTGTTTTGGGTGGCAAGGAGCGTGGCGAATGAGACCGCTCTGACGATCGCTGAAACTTTGCGGAGTGCCGATGAAACGGTGAGCTGACTGGCATTTCTTTCTACATTTATTTCCGGTTGTGGAGGAAGGTTCCCGTGCTTCATGCGCTGTAAAAGAATGGCCAATGTTATAAGTCTTTTCGCCATATTTGTCAATATTCAATATGGCTTGCCGAAGGCAAGAGTTTAATTTCTTGAATCTACAGGATGGAAGCGTCAATCGCGCAAGATCCGGCTAAGTTTTTGGCAAAACCGCCTGGTCCGATGCCGCAGGCGTTCCGGCGCCGACTAAAATCTCCGCGCCCGTATTGTCATAGCGGGTAAAAAGCGTCTCTTTTGTTTCTTTGTCGTTTGCCAGGATGTGGCGGTACCAGGTCACGTCAAAACCGGTGTGGGAGATTTCCACCTGTTTTTTGACGCCGGGAGGCAACGTATTGGTGGTGACGGTTTTTGGGGCTGCGGCCGCGCGGTAATTGCCCTGGTACGGACCTTCCAGCCAAACCTTGCGGCCGTCGTCGGTGCCGTAGAATTTAAAATAGGCCTGCCCGTCCTCAGTGTAGGACTGGATGACGACCGCGCCCGGAGAGTTGTTCGTAAACCTTACGTCATGGACGCCGGGATAGATCGTTGCGTCCAGCCCGTACCCCAAAGGTTTCGCATAGTAGGAAACGGCGTAAGAATGGTTCGTCCGTTCAAGGATCGGAAACCCGGCAAGAAGCGCCGCCTGATAGATGGTTGAAGATACCTGGCAAAGACCTCCTCCAAAATCCGGCACGGTTCCCTGGTTGCCCTTAATGACGAGTTCTTCCACGAAACCGTGCTGGCCGTCGACGGGTCCAAGATGGTCGTTGAAGGAAAAATTTTCGCCCGGTTTGATGAGCAGCCCGTTGTACCTGCTCATGCCCACATTGATGTTTTTGATTCTTCCGGCGTGGGATCCGGCGAAAACCGTGCGGCCAGTCGCGATCAAATTCTTGATGCCGAGGCTCTGGAGATCATCCGAAACGGTGACTTTGGCCTTTTCTTCAAGGGCGGGGACTTCAAGCTTGTCGACGTTTTTGCTCAACGCAAGATCCAGGCTGGCCACCAAGCCCTGTGAAGAAACTTTCACGCCGTTTTCCCCTTTACCTTCGATGATGATTTTTTTATCGGCATCGGTGTAGATCTTCACGTCGGAGGTCGGGTGGTCGATCTTGGCGATGATCTCGTTCTGGAGAAAGTCGTTGATGGCCGCGCCGTCGAGGGACATGCTCGGATTTGATGCCAGCACCACGTTGTCGTCGGGCTGGTACCCCTGGTCTTCTCCAAGGTCAACCGGCAGGGTGAGGTTGAGGCTTTTGATGGTGACCGTGGGGCTTTCGGTAAAAGTGATGGCGTCGAGATGTTTTGACGGATCGAACTTCCATTCCTGCCCGTCATAGGTCAGCGCCACGGGAGTTTTGAGAATGGATGCCGCGAGATCTTTTTTCGGTTCAAGTTCGGCGGCGGTTATAGTGGGCTTTTCGTCAACCAGATCCAGGGCTATTGTCGTTGATTGCAAGCCGCGCATGCTTTGTTTGAGCTGATTCGCGAGCTTGGTTTTGTCGATCACTTTCCCTTCCGTTTCGGCAAGGATGGTCGGTTTCTTTTTGTCGTCAAAGGTGATGCTGGCGTTTTCGGCGCGAAATTTTTTAAGATCGAGTTTCTGTTCAATGATGTTCTGAGCTTTTTGAGAATCCAGCGTCATGAAAGGCGCGGCCTGGTGCGGGGTCAATGCGGCGAACGCGAGCGACACGACGGAATTCTCGCGAAAATCGTAAGTGGGAAGTTCCATCACGCTCTGCTGCAGCGCGAACTGGACTCCCAAGTCCCGGGGGGCAATCTGGGCGTCAACGTTATTGACGCTTACGGTAAGCGGCGTTTTGAGGTAGTTCTCTGCTGCCTGCTGAAGATCCGTCTGGGCATCCTGCGCGTATTCAAATCCGAGCGCCTTATTGCCGATACTCACTCCCGGCATCACGCGGCCGGCGAGCAACATGTCGGTTCCGACCAGGGCTCCCGAAAGCACGATGACCCCCGGTACGGCGAAAAGTGCGACTTTTCCAAAGCCGGTGAGGTCATGTTTCAATCCCGGCGGGATGATCTGCCTTGTAAAATTCCGGACTCTTGACGGAAAGCTCTCTTTTTCTTCAAGAAACTGCGGAGTTTCCTGCTTTTTTTCCTTCGCCATGACGGAGGGCCTAAGAACGTAAAAACAGCTTGGGGATTTAGATTATAAACAAAAAATATGCCCGGGGGAAGGATAAATGCAGGGACGTAAACGTTTTGTCACTGTATGTCAGCCTATTTCCGCAGCTAATCAACCTCGTTGGGGATCTTCTTCATGTCTTTATCCTTAACAATGCCCTTTTTGACCTTTTTGCTGCGGCCGAACAGGCGGTCTTTGATTCTGGATAGCGCGTTCTTTTTGTGGAGCTCCTCTTCTTCCATGAGGTCCTCGTCCTTTTCTTTCTTTTCCTTCATTTCGGAAAATTTATCGAGCGATTCCTGTCCTTTCTTGATAAGCTCCTTGCCCTTGCTTGCGATGATTTCACGGGTCTCTTTGCCCTTATTCGGAGCGATGCTCATCCCGATGACGGAACCCACGGCGCCTCCGACGATGGCTCCCATGATGAGTTTGTCGATCTTGGATTTTTTCTTATCTTTTTCCTGTTTTTTCTTTTTTCCAAATCCAAACATTGGTTTGCAAGTTAGTTGTACTGGATGTAAATCTTGGCACCTCTTAGCAATCTTATCGCACTTAGGGCCGCATTACAACCGTTGCCGACGCTGGTGGCCATCTGGGGAGGCGATCCAGTGCAGTCTCCGGCCGCAAAAATACCGGGAATGTTGGTTTTTCCGTCATGGTTGACCCTGATGTAGTTGTTTTCCATTTCGAGACCGAGTTTTTTGGCGAAGGCCGTCGCTCCGGCAACACCCACCGCCATGAATACGCCGTGCGTTTCTATTTCGGCACCGTCCGAGAGGATAAGTTTTTCGGCCCTGCCGATTCCGGTTATTTCTTTGATGCGGGGCGTTTTCTGGAGCGTAATGTTGTTTTCTTCAAGATCTTTTTTCATTTCCCTGGAAAATTCGAACTCCTTTCCGTGGCTTAAAATGGTGATGTTTTTGGTGTAATTGAGGAGCTGGAGCGCTTCTTCCCCGGCATAGTTCCCGTTGCCGATGACGACGACGTTTTTCCCCTTGAAGAAAAATCCGTCACAGACCACGCAATAGGAAACTCCTTTGCCGGTGAGTTCCTTTTCGTTCTTGATACCGCTGAGTGCGTAGCTCTGGCCCGTGGCGATGATGACGGTTTTGGCGTTGTAAGTGGCTTTCTTGTCGTCTTTCAGATGGAACGTTCCGTCTTCGTGCATGGATAGATGTACGATTTCGTTCGAGACAAGTTCCGCGCCGAATTTTTTCGCGTGTTCCACGCCTTTTTCGGCAAGGAACGGGCCGGTCACAGGTTCGGGAAAGCCAAGGTAGTTGGCGATGATGTGTGATTTGTAGAGGTTGCTCTTCTTATAATCACCGAATACGACGGTCTTGAGTTGGGCTCTTGCCGTGTAGATGGCGGCGCTTAAACCACCCGGGCCGCAACCTATAATGGCGACATCATAGAGAGTCGGTTCCATGGAATGAGAAATTATTTATTGAATTCCTTCTTGGCGTAATCAACGTTTTTGGTTCTGCGGATGACGTTGACTTTGATCTTGCCGGGGTAGGCGACGTTGCCCTGGATATCGCTGGCAATGCTTTTTGCCAACGGCAGGAGTTGCCCGTCCTTCATCTGCTGGGGATCGACCATGACGCGGACTTCGCGGCCGGCCGAAATGGCGAAGGATTTTGTGACGCCTTCGTAGGAGTTGGATATTTTTTCGATAGCCTGGATGCGTTCAATATATTTTTCGATGGACTCCTGGCGGGCTCCGGGGCGGCCGGCCGAAATAGCATCGCCGGCTTTGACCAGAAGGGCTTCGGCAGTACGCTGCGGAACGGCATCATGGTGCGCCCAGGCGGCGTGGATTTCATCCTCGCTGAAGGTATATTTCTCCATGATTTCCCTGGTGAGGACATCATGGGAACCTCCGACTTCCTGGTCGATCGCCTTGCCGAGGTCGTGAAAAAATCCGCCGATCTTGCAGGTGAGCATGTCGAGATTCAGTTCCCCTCCGAGCATCAGTGTGAAGTATCCGACCTCAAAGGAGTGCTTGAGGATGTTCTGGCCGTAACTTGTGCGGAATTTGAGTCTTCCGATGATTTTCATGAACTCTTCAGGGAAATTCCGGTTCTCGAGGCCGAGCATTTTGACGGTCTCCCTTCCGATCTTGACGAGTGTTTTCTCCGTTTCACGCTGGGCTTCAAGGAATTTTTCCTTCACTTTGTCGGCTGTTGCGGCCCTTTCCTTGAGAATCTTCTTGATCGTTTCCCGGGCGATGTGCCTTCTTACCAGGTCGAAACAGGAAACGATGATGGTGTTCGGGGAGTCGTTGAAAATAATGTCCGTCCCCGTAAGTTCTTCCAGCAGAAGAATGTTCTTGGCGAAACGCCCGATGACTTTTCCCTTTGCGTCGTCGCGGGTAACGCTGATGGCCGTGCTTTTCTTGTCCACGGATGTGGGGGCCGAATAACGCTGAATCACGGAGGTAATGAGGTCTTTGGCTAACCTCACTTTCTCTTCTTTGAGATAGTCTTCATACTTGTGCATCTTGTCTTCACGTTCAAGTTCAAGGTCGCGGAGGAGTTCGTTAAGGACTTCGTTTTTCACATCGTCAAACGTACTGTTGGTTTTTGCCAGAAGTTTTTGGGTCAGCTCCTTTTCCAGCGCTTTCATTCCTGCACGGATCGTTTCGACGTTGGCGACTTCTCCGTCGATGAACTGCTGGACTTCGCTTGTTTTCGCCGACTTCGATTGAAGCTGCTCCTCTTTCGAGACAATAAGCCTCTCCAGTTTTTCACACTGGGTTTTATTCTTTTCTTCGAAATCGAGCATGTACGCATGTATTTCCTGGATGCGCTTTTGGTTGTTCTGCTTGATGTTTTCGGCTTCCTGCCGGCTTTTTTCCACAAGCCCGTCGGATTTTTGTTTGTAGGCGGCGAGCGTTATGGCTTTTCGCGGCTTCAACAAGACGTATCCGATGCCGAACCCGAGGACGATCGCCCCCAGTCCGATAATAATGAGCAACATTTGATTCATAGCTTTCCTATTATAAAGGAGAGGTTAGTCTAGCACAAATGCCGAATTCCGGCTATTGCCCCTTTTTTCTCAGCTCCGCAACGAGTGCGGGAAGTGTTTTCAGGACTTTTTCGACATCTTCAGGGGAGTTTTCGCGTCCGAGCGTCATGCGAATACTGCTTTTGGAGAGATTTTTTTCGATACCGAGGGCCATCAACACATGCGAAGGTTCCAGTGCACCGGACGTGCAGGCCGATCCCGCAGATGCACAGATGCCCTCCATGTCGAGCCGTACCAGCAGCGACTCCGCGTCAAGGCCGTCGAAGCTCATGTTGACGTTATTGGGGAGTCGATTGACGGGATCGCCGTTCAGCGAACATCCGGGAACGTTTTCTTTCAGCCCGGCGATAAGTCTGTCACGGAGTCCGGTGAGCCGCGCCGATTCTTTTCCCCTCATGTTTTCGGCAATCTCGAGTGCTTCGGCAAAGCCCATGATACCCGGAACGTTCTCCGTCCCGGCGCGCTGGCGGTGTTCCTGCCCTCCTCCATAAAGCAGGGGAACGATTTTTACTTTGTCGCGGATGTAAAGAATTCCCGAACCTTTCGGCCCATAGATTTTTCCTCCGTTGAGCGTCATCATGTCGACTCGCAAATCCGCAACGTTGATCGGGAGTGCGCCCGCGGCCTGGCAGGCATCTGTGTGCAAGAGGATGCCTTTTTGCCGGAGCAGTCCCCCCGTTTCGGCAATATTTTCCACGGTTCCTATTTCGTTGTTGGCATACGATATGCTCGCAAAAACCGTTTCGGGAGTTATGGCCTTGCGTAGTTTTTCATGATCAACGTGCCCGTTTTTGTCTATGGGCAAATACGTCACTTTCCAACCGCGACGTTCAAGTTCCTCCATGGGATTGAGCACGGAATGATGTTCCGCAACCGTCGTTATGAGGTGGTCGCCTTTCTGCTTCAGGGCTTCTGCCGCGCCAAAAATGGCCCAGTTGTTGGATTCGGTTCCTCCGCCTGTGAAATAAATTTCATCGGGTTTGCATTGTAAAATCCGGGAGACGCGCTTGCGGGCAGCGTCGATATCCTGGCGGTTCCTGAGCGCGAACTGGTATACGCTTGAGGGATTCGCAAACCTTTCACTGAAGTAGGGGCGCATGGATTCAAGCACCTTTTGATCTACCGGCGTAGCTGCTGCGTGATCAAGATATATCATTTTACTGCTGGGTCTGGCCCTGATCCGACGCCTGAGTTTGATCCTGTGTCTGCGGTGAAAGCGCGGTGACGCTGCCGTCAACTCCCACCTTCTGCATGGTTATGCCCGCCGGGACATCAAAAGCTGTATCGGGAACATCAACGTCAGTTTGAATCGAAGTCGCAACCGTGTTGTTGCTCAGGCCGAGATCGGGAATACTAATGGTGGTTTTAATGGGAATGTTGTTCCACAGACAGATCTGTCCGAATCCGCCGGTATCGTAAATATCGCAGACCTGGCCGGCGACGGTCGAAGTTCCGGTGGACTGAAGCTGTTGGGTCGCTGCTGAATCCGGGGAGAGGCCGACCGCGATTTTCTTCAGGAAGTCCTGGCGCATTGAAGGGTCCGTTCCCTGGAGTACGTCGTAGAGAGGGTTTTTGGTCATTGTTCCGACTTTTTTATCGAGGTCGATGCTGTAGATGTATTCTCCGGTGTCGATATAGAGGTTGTCCTGGTTCTCGTCTCCGGTTTGCTTATGGAACACGACATGGGCTTCACGGATGGATTCATCTCCCTTGATCAACACCGTCGATTTTCCCTCGGTCGTTCCGCTGATGGCATACTCGATTTTCGCAGATTTGAAAGGGTACTGATACAGGCTGTTGTTTTGAGCGCAGCCTGAAATCACCAACATGCTTCCGGCAAGGAGAGGAACAATGAATTTTTTCATTTTAAAAAGGTTTATGAGCCTTATAAGGCTACCACGAGCTGTTTACTTATTCAACTCCTCTTTCTTCTTTTTGATGAGTTCAAATATTTGGGGGAGCACATTTTGGGCGGCTGCTTTTCCCGCCTCAACCCCTTCCTTATAATGATCGAACTCCAGGAGGGAAATTCCTTCGACCTCCGGGCGAATGATGAGATCCGGTTTTGCCGCTTCGTATCTTGCTTTTTGCGCCTCCGCACGGACGATATCTATGGAGCGCAAAAGAATATGTAACATAAGAGTAAAGTTCAACTTCAAAATGGCGAGTTTTCCCGGATATAGCTTGAACGCCTCGGGTTTGCGGTAGTACCTTTCCCAGATCATCCCCGCTATGTATTGCCTTGAGGTCAAGGCTCCGATCTCAACACCAATGATGATGTCGAGGTTTTTATTCTCCCTTAAAATATTTACCGGGACGTTGTTGAGCAGACCTCCGTCTACCAAATACCTCCCGTCCAAAAAGTATGGGCTGAAGACCCCCGGGATCGCGGACGAAGCACGGAGCGCCTCCCAGAGTTTGCCGTCTTTCAACACCACCTCTTCTCCCGACTCGAGGTCCACTGCTACCGCGCTGAAGGGAATTTTTGTCTCCCGGAACGTGCTCTGGCCCACAATATCCTTGATGACCCTTTCAACATCTTCACTGCGGATGAGGCTTTCATGGAAAATATGAAAATTACTGATTCTTAAAAACTTACTGTTGTTGAACTCTTCGCTTCTTTTGAGGATTTCGTCGGGAGTAAGCCCCAGGGCATAACCTGCCCCAACGATTGATCCGGCGCTGGCTCCCGCCACCTCACTGATCTTAATGTCGTTCTCTTCAAAAACCTTGAGGATGCCGATATGTGCTGAACCCTTGGCGCCGCCGCCGCCAAGCGCGATACCGATTTTCGGCTCTTTAAGAGGCGTCGTTTCTTTCGGGTTCTCAGGGTTTTCCATTACTTTTCAGAAAAAGATGGGTTTTTCAGGTCTACTTTTCGGAAGCTTCGGCAATGTATTGAAGTATTTCAGCCGGCGTTTTTGCGGGGATTTCGACCTTCTTATCAAAACGTTTTTCGGTCAACTGGAAGACCGCACCATCATAAACAACAACAAACTGTTTTTGTCTTTCGGGAAGAGAAACCTCCAGGCCATTCCATTCGTCCGTCTGGATAGTCGCAACCCGAAGATGTGCTTTCTGCAGCTCGGTTTTCATGTCTTCAAGTGGTTTCCCTGGAAAGTTTTCGGTTTGCTTTTTTTCAGATTCAACCGCTCCTTTCCGGGGTTTCAACCTCCCTTTCACGGCATCATAGTTTGCCGCGGCTGCGTAACTTAAAGAAAGCAGTGAGCTGAGCGTCGCCTCAAGCCCCCCAATCATGATTTGATGTATGTTAAGGGTATAGCTTACTCCCATGGCCTCGTCCTTTTCCCTGTTTTTCTTGAAAGACGTCTGAAACTTCAACTCAATGTCCTGAGGAACATCGCCACCCCGGTCCATGTGTTCCAGTATTTTTTCCGCTTCCTGGGGTTTTACCTCTTTTCCCTTTTTCGTAAGACCTTTAAATTCAAAAAGGTGTTCCTGGTTCTCGGCGCTCACAAGGAACCTGTTGTTGTTTTCCAGGGTTTTGACTATTTTCAAAAAAGCGCGCCCCTCGAGCTCTTCCGCGGCTTTCGGGGAGGATTTTTTGTCTTTTTCCTTTAGTTTTACAGACTCGTCGAGTGCCCTGAGCTCTGTTGGTTTTAAAACGTTTCTGGTGTTTTTCTCTCCCATCCCCGCAAGTTCAGCCTCCAACCGTTTCGTTTCTTCCTTTGCCTCTTTATCCTGCCCGTTTCTCGCATTTAAAATGGCTTCTTTATGCTGTTTTTCGTTAAACTTCTTATATCCAAAATCCGACGGCTTGCATGGGGGGCCCTCGTTGTTTTCATTTGTTTCTTGATGATCCGGCTGTTCAATGATTGAATTTCCTCCCATAAACATAGTTTTATTTTTGAACAATTTTTATTTTTAATTTTCTTCTTATTATACCAAAAAACAGCTCTTTTTTACAGGTTTTAAACCGGGCTTCAACAAGCCTAAATCTCAATTTATTTTTTAATTTTCATGCGTTCCTCACGGGGTCCACTCAAAACCAGGTTTTTCCCGGAAAAGTTTTCAACATACTTCATCACAAAATCTCTCAAGGCGCAAACCCTACTACGTCTTAATATAAAAACATATTCTTACTTTTAATTATTATTTGTAAAACAGGTTGTCATGCCTTGAAAGTTCGCTATAATGATTGAGAAATTTTAGGAAATCCCTTCTTTTTATTCATTTCTATGAAGTTTTTTTGCGCTCAGGCCGACCTCGAAGAGGCTCTTAATGTTGTTAATAAAGCAATCACGCCAAATACAACATTGCCCGTCTTGAATAATATTCTTTTAAGAGCTGAAGGGAAGAAACTTCTTTTTTCAGCGACAAACCTTGAGGTCGCAATTCAACATTCAATTCCGGCGGATATTCGTTCCGAAGGAGCCATTACCGTTCCCGCAAAACTTATTACAAGTTACATTTCTTTACTAAAAGACGAGAAAATTGAAGCCACGCTGGGGGATGGAAACACCCTTACCCTCTCATCCACCTCTTCCCAAACCAAGATCAAGGGTATTAACGCAGAAGAGTTTCCGGTGATCCCTAAAGTTCCCAAAGAAAACACGATAAAAGTTTCTTCCAAAGATTTAAACAGTGCGATTACCCAGACTGTTTTTGCTGCTTCTTCAAACACCTCCAGGCCGGTTCTTTCGGGTGTTCTTTTTGACCTCGACAGGGACAGCCTGAAGATTGTTGCCACCGACAGTTACCGCTTGGCTGAAAGAAAAATCGTCCTCAAGGAAAAGACCTCCATTTCCCTCCAGTCGGTCATTCCTTCAAGGACCATTTCTGAATTGGGGAAGATTCTTTCCAAGGCTCAAGAGGAAGATGTTGAGATAAACCTGACGAAAAACCAGGTTCTCTTCACTATTGGAAGCATTGAGCTGATGTCCCGCCTGATTGAAGGGAAATTTCCGGATTATGAGAAGATCATTCCAAAGACCACAAAGACGAAAGTGACGGTATCCACCGAAGACTTGTCTTTGGTTATCAAGCGTGTTAGCTTGTTCGCCCGCGAAAACAATAACAGCATTAAGCTCGCCGCGACCAACGATGGTAAAATTATTATTTCCACTGAAGAAACAAAAATCGGTGAAGAAAAAGCCGAGGTCGCCGTGAAGGTGGAGGGTGAAAACAATAAAATCGCACTCAACGCCCAGTATTTGCTCGATGTTTTGACCTTTATCCAGGCGGACAAGGTGTTGATAGAGGTTGAAGATAAACTTTCGCCGGCCGTGATCCGTCCACTGGAAAACAAGGATTACGTGTATATCATCATGCCACTCAAAATTTAGTTTTACCTATCAAGAGAACATTCTGAGGTCCCCAGGTCTTTTATGGAAACTTTGAAAAATCTGATTCACTTTTTCCCCTCTGTCCAAAACGGGCGCGTTTTGGAGCTTTTGGAAAACCAAAAAAGCGCAAGTTTATCGGGTGCCGGAAACTATTCTTCCAAAGTGTTCGTTTTCAGTGACGTTTTCCGGAAGCTTGATAACTTAAAAACAGTGCTGTGGATTGTGACGGATCACGCCGAGATGGAACACGTGGTGCGCTCTTTGAAGCTGTGGAGTGATGTAGATGTCCATGGGTTTGATCATGAAAATTCGGATGCCGGCAACGTTCGAGAGGTTGAAAAGAATAACCGCATCAAGATGATTGAAATGGTCGCCAGGCTTCACAGCAAGGAAAAGAAAATCGTTGTCGCCACCTACACGAGTTTGATGATCAACTTCCCCGATTATCACGAGATCGTTGAGGGAAAATTCACAATGAAAGCAGGGGAGCCTATTGACGCCATGGCGTTTTTTGAAGAGCTTATCGGCAAGGGGTATGAAGTGAGCGAAGATCAATATCTGGAAAAGGGTACGTATCATCGCAGCGGCGACGTCCTCTCAATTTTTCCTGTGAATTTTGACGATCCGGTTAAGGTGGAAATCGGGTTCGACAAGATTGAAAAAATTTACACCTATGACCAGGAGAGCAGGGAAGAAATCAAGCAGCTCAAGCACGTTGAACTGTACCCATTGAAGACGGTTTCTACATATAAAGGAATAGGTGACCATTTAAATACACAGTGCCTGGTGATTGAGGACGAGGTTGATGTTGTCGACGAATACTATGAGGCCTGGAACGGCGTTTTTGACGAACTGTACGGGAAAATCCATTATTTGAGTTTTGTGACGTTCAATGATGATGAAGAGCGCCACCAGCACCTGCACTATCTTTCGGTCCTGAAGTACCGAGGCGCGTATGATCTCAGCAACGACCTTCGGGAAAAATACCGTGACGGGTGGCGCACACTTGTATTTACCAAGGACATCAAGGAGATGGAAAATATTTTTGAAGAACACAAAGTCCACCACACGACCGACCTCCACGCCAACAACGTGACAGCCCCGAACGTTTATTTGATCGAAGTCGATAAGGAAGACGTTTTCCCGCACTCTTTCCAGAATCCCGAGCTTAAACTGGCCCTGGTAACTGACCGTGAGGTCTCAACGATCAAGGAAGAAAAGAAAAAGTATTTCAACCAGAAGGTCTACCTGGATTTTTTGACGAGCCTTAAAAATAACGATTACGTGGTCCATTCCGATTACGGTATCGCCAAGTTTTTGGGACTTGAAAAGAAAACGATCGACGATATCACGAGGGAGTATCTGAAGCTTGGGTATGCCGAGAATGACAAACTCTTTGTGCCGATCGACCAGGCCGACAAGGTCAACAAATTCATTGGTGCGGACGAGATTGTTCCGCATTTGACGAGACTTGGTTCCGCAGAGTGGAACACCATCACCCATAAAGTGAAGAAGGAAACCGAAATTATCGCCAAGGAGCTGTTGGCGCTTTACGCCCAGCGTAAAAGTGCCAGAGGTTTTGCTTTCAAGGGGGACACACCCGTGCAACTCAGGTTTGAAGAGACCTTCCCTTACGAGGAAACCCCGGGTCAGCTCAAGGCCATCGTTGACGTAAAGCATGATATGGAAAGGGCCATCCCCATGGACCGTTTGGTGTGCGGAGACGTGGGGTTCGGGAAAACGGAAGTGGCGATGAGGGCAGCTTTCAAAGCCGTTAAAAACGGCAAGCAGGTCGCATTGATCTCTCCCATCACTATTCTTGCCGATCAGCATTTCCGTTCTTTCAGGAAACGTATGGACGAGTTTGATGTGCGCATCGAAATGCTCAGCCGTTTTAAATCCGCCGCCGAGCAGAAGAAGATCATTAAGGCCATGGAGCGCGGGGAGGTGGATATTGTCATCGGAACCCACCGTCTGCTTCAACCGGACGTTAAGTTCAAGAATCTGGGGCTGGTCATTATCGATGAGGAGCAGCGGTTCGGCGTGAAACAGAAAGAGGCTTTGAAACAGCTGCGTACGGAAGTGGACGTGCTGACGCTTACGGCAACGCCGATCCCGCGTACGTTGAACATCGCCCTGAATAAATTGCGTGACATCAGCACCATCACCACGCCGCCGCCGGGACGTTTGCCGGTGATCACCGAGGTGCGCAGGTTTTCCAACGGGATCATCCGCGAGGCGATTTTGAGAGAGGTTGAGCGCGGCGGGCAGGTGTACTTCCTCCATAACCGCGTGCAGACGATTGACGGCATGGCGGAAAAATTAAGGTCGCTTGTGCCCGAAGCCCGCTTCGGCGTGGCCCACGGGAAACTGGGGAGTTCAGATCTTGAGGACAGGATCATCGCCTTCAAGGAGCATCAGTTCGACGTGCTCGTGAGTTCAACGATCATTGAAAACGGCATCGATCTCGCCAACGCCAATACGCTCATCGTCAACAACGCCGACCGTTTCGGCCTGGCCCAGCTTTATCAGCTGAGAGGGCGCGTGGGCCGCAGCAAAACCCAGGCCTACGCGTACTTTTTGTACCACGGACAGCGCCTGAAGCTCAGCGCCAAGAAGCGCCTGAGAGCCATTGTGGAAGCTACTGAACTGGGGAGCGGTTTCCAGATCGCCATGAAAGATCTTGAGATCCGCGGGGCAGGTGACATTCTCGGCGCCAAACAGCACGGGGTCATCAATGTTGTCGGCGTCAGCCATTTTATCCGTATGCTCAACAAGGCCGTGGAAGACCTCAAGGCCGGCAAGCTTGCCCAGCCGGGGGAAGAGGGGCCGGAAGACGTGACGATCGAATTGCCTTTAACCGCCTATATCCCGGACACCTACATCGTGAGCTCCAAAGAGAAGATCAATGTGTATCAGAAACTTTCTTCTGTTGATAACATGGAGTACCTTGAGGAGATCCGCGACGAACTCATCGAGGATTACGGCAAACTTCCCAAAGAAGTTTCCAATCTTTTCCACGTCATCGAGCTGAAAATTCTGGCGAAGAAAGCCGGTATTGCCCAGGTGAAGGCGGAAAGTGTCTACCTGAGCAAGGGAAAGGAGATCGTCCTGTTGATGTCGAGCAAGGTCAAGCCGGAGAACATCATGAATCTGCTTGAGCACAATTCCAAGTGGATGATCAGCGGCAACAAGCTCCGCATCAAGATTGAAGACCTTACGACCCAGTGGGTCGATATGTTGAAAAGTTGTTTAGAATGGTTGGCCGGCAGCATAAAAGTTGATGAAAAGTCGGAAGCAAAGAAATCTTAATGTTGAAAACTTTGTCCAATTATCCTGCGCGCACAAAGCGAAATCACAGTATTCTTGAGGCGATCCGGACTTTTGAACAGGACGGAGTCCTGAAAAAATGCTGGGTGGCCGGAAGGGTCATCGGGATTCTCGACGAAGGGTTCGTTCTTCAAGACGACAACGGAAGAATGGATATTTTTTTTGAAAAGAAGGTTCGGGTCGGGGACATCGTGGAGGTTGAACTCGGCGCTGAACAGAGATTCCTCAAAGGGCGGGAGGCGACGACCGTTTATATGGGAAAGCAATGCAGGGTGCTCGTTCCGTGCCTCGGTGATTTTTACATACGCAGAGAAGATCCGAACTATCTGAAGATGGTCATTGATTTGCGCCTGAAGGAGTTTCTCATAGAGCGGACCAAGATTCTCAAAGGTATCCGCGAATTTTTTTGGAACAAAGATTTTCTGGAGGTCGAAACTCCGGAGCTGGTGAAACTTCCCGGCATGGAGCCTTATCTTGATGTTTTTAAAACAACGTTTACCGGGCTTCCGCTGGAAGGGGAAACTCCGCCGCCGCAAGACATGTTTTTGATTACCTCTCCGGAATATGCCATGAAGAAGCTTCTTGTTGCTGGTCATGAGAAGATTTTCCAGCTGACGAAGAGTTTCAGGAACAAGGAACATGAGAGCACGTTGCATAATCCCGAATTCACGATGCTGGAATGGTATCGCTCTTTTGCCTCGTACGAAGAGATTATGAAGGATGTCGAAGAGCTCGTGAGTGTGCTTGCCTCGAACCTGCTCGACGACCACTGGATCACGTTCGCCCAGCACCGGGTGGATGTTTCCGCGCCCTGGGACAGGGTAAAAGTAAAGGATCTTTTCCAGCAGTACGCCCACATCACGCACGAGGACTTCGAGGATGTTGAAAAATTCAGGAAAGCTCTCAGGCAACAGGGCTACAAGGTTACGTCCAAAACTCCGTATGAAGACATGTTTTTCATGGTTTTTTTGAACGTGATCGAACCGAACCTTGGGGTGAAGAAACCGGTGATCGTCTATGAATATCCCGCGCAGATGGCGGCGCTTTCCAAACGTTGCGAAAACGATCCGGAGTACGCCGAAAGGTTTGAGGTGTACATTGCCGGCATGGAGCTCTGCAACGCTTTTACCGAGCTCAACGATCCGGCGGAACAGCGGACCCGGCTTGAAGAGGAACGCAAACAACGCAAGGCCCTGAAAAAGGATGATTATACCGTTGACCAAAGCTTTATCCGTGCATTAGAATTCGGCATGCCGCCTTCGGGGGGCATTGCCCTGGGAGTTGACCGGCTGGTCATGCTCTTGACGGGAGTGACGGACATCAGGGACATTGTCTACTTTCCCCACCGCGATCTTTAAACCGCTTATAACTAATAATTAACAACACATCATTTATGTTGACGTCAGATTTCAAAAAAGGATTGCCGATCAAATATAACGGAGACACGTATATTATTGTCGGATATCAGTTCGTGAATCCCGGCAAAGGAACCGCTTTTACCCGCACCAAGATCAAGAACGCCAAATCCCAGAAGGTGATGGAAGTTACCTTCAAGAGCGGTGAAAATATTGAAGGCGCTGAAGTTGAATATCGTAAATGCCAGTACCTTTACAACGACGGCAAGGATTTTTACTTCATGGACAATACGAACTTCGAACAGATCTCCATCCCGGCGGATAACGTCGGGGACATGGCTGACTACATGATGGACGGCAGCGAAGTGACCTGCGTCTATATCGACGGCCTGCCCTTCACCATCCAGCTTCCTCCAAAGATGGAGTTCAAGGTCATCGATTCTCCTCCGGGTGAAAAGGGCGATACCGCCACCGGCGGGACCAAACACGTGACGATTGAAACAGGCGCCAAAGTTTCCGCTCCGCTTTTCATCAAGGAAGGTGACGTTATACGCGTCAACACGGATACCGGAGAGTACGTGGAACGCGTGACAAGGTAACATTTTGTCCCGCAGAACGTTCTAGACATTGCGCGCTTTCAACATCCACTAACATCAAAATATATGAAGAAATTTTTTGCTTTCATCATCGGAGCAGCGTTGTTGTTTCAAACCTCGGCGGTTTTCGCGGCCGATGAAATCTACGGCATGCCTTCAAGCACGCTGGAACCGGCCATTGCATCACTTTTGAGTTTCAACCACTGGCTGTATCAGAACGGCTATGAGGGAATCAACTACATCAATAAGAACTATTTTGATGCCCGGGCCCAGGCCATGCAATGGGATCAAGGCGCATTGTTGAGAAAAGTTACCGTGTACAATCCTCCGGTTGACGGAAGTTCTTGCGATTATGAGTTTGGGGCAGCTGACAAAACGGACGAAGTTTTTGATGCTGCGTGTGTTGATCCTCAAACTTCAACTCTTGAAGGACACGTTGTTCCGGCCGATACGGCGGTGAGCCAGGACGAGCTTTTTGATCTCCAGAACATGACGCTGCGCAACTTTGTTTCGAACATCCTGGCTTCCATGGAAGTACTTTACGGACTCCGCGATTATTTCGGCGGGGATTCCGTCAGCGGCACGACGATGGTTTTCGCCAAGTCCGGGGACGAAGTCCACTGGACCTGGGGCATCGATGATAACACCAAGGCCCGCCATGTTGATGTGTATGCTAATACCGCCGACCGCAACGCCAAGCCGCAGATGATCAAGCAATAGGGCATCGCAGACTTGACTTTCCCGGCGTAATATTTTAAAATTGTATCCTTGTACGGGGATGTAAGGCTTTCGACAAGAATTGATCTTTTACAAACTGCAATCCGGGGATCGCGCTGTCTCCCCGTAGATCCGTCCAGCGCAACTAGAGTGCAAACTCTGTAAAACTCGCTGCAGCTCGTCTGCGCGAAGCTATGTCCGTGGGCAATTTTGCTCCAGCCATGGCTTAAATCCGTTACGCCTTTGCGCGGAACGTCATTCACCCTTTGATGTCTATTGGGAGGATTGAATGTCATTAGTAGGCTAAGCTCTGCTTCACCTTGCTGCAGAGACGAAAATCTTAAAGGTTACGCCGGATGAGTTTTTGGCTCCATTTCTATTCATTCGGTCGACAATTTAAAAGGAGCTATGATTGTAGGCGTTTGCGACAGACATTTTTGGACCCGGGTTCAATTCCCGGCATCTCCACCAAATTTTTTGTTTTGCCACACCCGGAAAAGTGTGGTAAATATTTTGCCTGTCTTATTTTTAGCTTATGGATCGAGAAAATGAACCTTCCGGGTACCCGGTGAGCGTGGAGGAAGGCATTAAAGACGTTCTGGAAGGAAGCACTCCGTGTTCTCCGGAACAGGTGCAGTACGGCGATGTTGTCATTGCCGTCGTCCAGCTTGGAGTGCGGGTTTCACTGCGGTACATTTTTGAAAACCAGGTTCCTCCGGAGGGGCATCATCAGTCACGGGAGGTACGCGGGCTCCAGGTTTTGCAGCCCTATCTTGAAGCGGACCGATCCTTGCGACGCGAGCTGTGTGATGAGGCCATCGATGATCTGGAGGATCGTTTTTCGTCGGTCATCAGTCCGAGTTCCATGAACATGCTGCGCATCTACATCGGCAATGCGTTGTTGGATGGAGAAGACCCTTTCAGGCCAATGCCGCTGGAGATGTTTCCTCCGGACGTGGTTCATGTTAATCTGCTTTCTTTCCTGACGATGGACCTGAGCCGTTTCGACAAACTGGGAAGGATGGTCCAGTAAGATACGTTTATTCATTATTTTTATAGTATGGAAACTTTACCTCAACAATCACGGCTGATGTTCCTGCTTGAGGATTTGGCGGACTGCCGAAGAGCGATAGGACCAGTCGGCAAGGGATCTTCTGCAGAGTATGAGCGCAGGCGGGGTGTATGGAATCGTTCATGTGAAAATATGGAAAAACTTCTGGCAAAAGAGGAACCTTCAAGATTGAGTGATATTGAACTTTTCAACGCCATGGAAGAGTTATGGCAATGGGTGTACGAAGACGATGCCAATGTGGGAAAGAATCAGCTTGTTGAGTCGTTGAAAGAGGAAGGGAAAAGGAGGCTGCGAAAACATTTTGCAGATTTAGGAGCGAAGACGCTGGCGTTCGCGTTTCATAAGGATCTCGGTTCCGTCGTCATAACCATAAGTTTTGACCGCAGGACGTTCGATCTGCTTAAAAAGAAAGGCGTTTTCGCGCTTGCGGAAGAGCTTGAGATGGATCCTAAAAATCCGCACATCAAAGCCGTGCAGATACACGCCTACGAAGCGGGAGATGATTTCATCCTACCTCTTGAAGAAACCATGAAGAGGGCAGATTTTGCGCCCAGGATCGAGATTTCCGGAAGAGTGAAGAGCGTCATGTCCGATCCGAATTTGAACTAGTCCGGGACGGCGAGGTTGTTCTACAATGGCCATATGAACTTTCCCGTTGAACTGCCGCCGCATTTTTTAACCAAAGCCGAAGAGCTGAAGATTTTTCCGTGGGACATCACGGAGCATTTTGTGCGCGGCAGCGGCAAGGGCGGCCAGAAAATCAACAAGACGTCGAGCACCGTTCTTTTGCGGCACATTCCCACCGGCATCGAGGTGCGCTGTCAGAAACATCGTGAGCAAAGCAAAAACAGGCTTTCGGCGTATAAGCTTTTGATTCTGAAGATCGAGGAAAAAAAGATGGGGCCCGTTCGGAGCGTGCCAGGAAAATTTTCAAACTGAAGAAACAGAAACAGAAACGTTCCAAGCGGGCCAAGGAAAAAATGCTCGAGTACAAACATAAACGGAGCGAGATCAAAAAAAACCGCAGGATTGGAGGTTTTGACGATTAGATGAGATCCGCGCGGATGGTCTTGCTCAGCTCAGACTTGAGATGCATCTGGTCGGCGTCCGTGATATGCCTCGTTCCCTGGATCAGCGAACGGATGTGCTCATTCATGGCGCGCAGGTGCTGCGAGCCGTGAAGATCGATGAAGACAGACCCTTCGTTGAATTCATTGAGGTCTTTTTTATCAACGGGGTTTTTGTGCTTGAGGGTATCGACCATCTTGATGACGGTATTGATGTAGTCGTTGTAGACGCTGACTTTTTGTTTCGTCATGACGTTGCGCAGGTGCGTGCGGTTCTGTCGTTCCATGCGCCGGGATTCGCGTTCGACGACGCCCTTTTTCATCATCAGCAAGCCCAGAATCCAGAGGATTCCTCCTGCGATCGATCCGAAAAAGAGGATTGTCATGACGATGATCTCGTTCCCCATGGCCTGATTGAGGGTGGCCGCGCATTTATCCTGGTCGCAGACGAGCGTGGTGTCTTGAGGTGTTGTTGTTTCCTGGGTGAGGGCCGGTACGACGGGGATGTCCGTCGGGGTGGGAAGGTTGGCCCTTGTGCCTGTTATCCCCGTGGTTTTTGTTCCGGCCGTTCCGCCGGTGCTCGTCCCGGTGGCTCCTCCGATGCGTGTTCCGGTGGTCGATCCGCCCCCGGTCGGCGTTGGCTGGCCCGAAACGACCGCTCCGGGCACGTTGGTCAAGCTTTGCGCAAAAACCGCCTGACCCTGCAACAGCAGGCTCATAAGGATCATGGCGCAAGTTGTCAGTATGGTGAGTTTTTTCATGAATTTAGCTGTTTTGAAACAGGTCAATGTCTTCACGGATGGCTTCGAGAAGTTCGCTGCGTTTTTCGTGATAATCTTTGCCGAGTTCAACCTTGCCTCCGCTGAAGCGTTTTTTGGCGATGTCCACAAGGCTTGCCTGGACCTCATTGAGCAGCTGGCGGATGTGCGGTGAACAAACGAGGTTCATTTTGATCTCCATCTTGTTCCATTCCGACACGAAGCTTTCTTCGTCCTTCATGGCGGGGTGTTCGGCTTTGTTGATCAAAAAGCTTTCCATGTGTCCGAGATCGGTGAGAAACCCTTTGTAGATCTCCTGTTTGATCTGGAACTCCTTTTCTTTTCTTTCGCGGACCATGAAGGCTTCTTCACGTTTATCTTCGCGGCGGACATCCAGAAAGCGCAGGAAATAGGTTCCCAAAATGGTCAGGAAGCTGCCGACGAGAAGTCCGACGACGCCGATAACGGCGGCGACGATGTTGGGGTCAAGGCCCGTGCTTTTGGCGACGTTGCCGTAGCTCATGGCTCCGGGCGGGAGATCGGCTGCGGTGGGGATGATTTCCATGCTCGCGGCCCCCGCGATGTGGACAAATGAAACGGCGAAGAGGATAGCTGTGAGAAAAAGAACAAATCGTTGCTTCGACATAGTTTGGGAGCAAAAGTTAATAAAAATAGATGAGACCTGGGCCATTCTAGCCTGTCCCCCGTATTATTACAACGAAGCGGGGGCCGCTTTATTACGGTGTCTGTTGCGTAACGGAAACGCCCGGGGACGTTCCGGCCGCTTTCTGCAGTTCGCTGAGGAACTGGTTTTGCATGTCCTGGATCTGCTTCGACATGTTCAAGAGCGGCTGGGTCATGGTCTGCAGGTTCTGGATGAGATCCTGGACTTTCTGATCGGCCGTCTGTTGGGACATCTGGAGAAAAGCCCGATAGGTGTCCTGGGCTTTTTGTAAATATTCTTTGGTTTTTTCTTCGAGGTCCCTGGTGCGGGCCGGGATGTTGAGGTCGTCGATTTTTTTAAGATTTTGCTGGACCACGGCGTTCGCCTGGTTGATCAGTTGCTGAATCTGCTCCACCGAGTAGTTCCCGGTCTGGATTTTCTGGTTTATTTGCGCTATTTCCTGGCTGGCCTGGGTTTGAATGTTGAGGAGCGTCTGTTCATCAGCGGTCGGCTTATCGGTATTGATGACGACGACGCAGCCGGCCAGCAGCACGGAGGCCAGTCCCACCTGGAGAATTTTTAAAATAGTTTTTCCCATAGGTAAGCCAAAAAATACGTATGGATTGTAGCAAAATTGCATAAGAAAGTCCATTTTTGTAATATTTTAAGAAAAAAAGGCTTAGAGAGGGTGCAAGATCGTCAGCTCCACTGACGAGAAGATGTTGACAAATTGGCTGAAATTTAGCATAATTCTCGCCCTTAGCCTATAAAAGGCCGATATTGTGCTAGAGCAAGATAAAAAGTTAGTCCAGGAAGCTCAACAGGACCCTGAAAAGTTCGCGATCCTTTACGATAAATATTTTGATCAGATTTATCGTTACGTCTACAGACGCGTGAACGACAAGGAAATGGTTCAGGATCTGGTGAGTCAGACTTTCTACGATGCCCTCGCCCACATCAAAAGTTTTGAATGGAGGGGGTTTCCTTTCTCTTCGTGGCTTTACAAGATCGCCCACAATAACGTTCTCAAGTGGTACCGGGAACAGGGAAGGATGCAGAAGGTTTCACTGGACGACATTGGAGAACTTGCCGACCATGATGCCGATCAAAAACGTGACGCATCGAGAAAAGAGAAAAAACTGGAAGTCCAGCAGGTCATTGAACAGCTGGAGCCGGAAGAACGAGAAATCATCCGCCTGAAATTTTTTGAAGAAGTATCGAATATCGAGATCGCGGAGATTATGGGACTCAGCGCCAATCACATCGGAGTCAAAGTCTACAGAACCCTTAAAAAAGTCAAACAGCTTCTCAAATCCTGACCTTTCCTAACCTTACACCCCTAACCCCCGAGTTTGTCATGGCACGACCAGCAGGAAGATATTTCGCTTCGGTCATCGCAAAGATCCGCGATGTCAGAAAAAAAGAACAGATCGTCATCGACGAGTCTTTCAAGATGCAGCTTCGCCAGAAGATCATGTTGAAGGTGACCGCACAAACCCAGCCGCAGACCAGCAACTGGCTGGAAAGATTTGCGCCATACAAGAGTTATCTTGCCGTTGTCCCCGCACTGGGCCTGGTCATCGTGGCGGTGGTGGGAATTTCGAAACTCCCCATTCAGTTTACGAGCAACGTCGTTGTTCCGACGTCAACTCCAACCCAGGAAAACAACAGTCAGGCTCAGAACGTCACGGCTCCGCAGGCCTCAGTTGTCGAGCAACCGTCTTCAACGGATTCTTCAGGCTTGATGACTTTCCCCGGGCGCCTGGCGCTCCCTTCGAGTTATTTTGAACAGAACGCTCCCGCAAATAGCGTGGCAGCTCAAGCGCCCGCTCCACAGCAGGATCTGAGTGCGAACGTCATGGCTCCTTTGCAGGTGAATGCACCGGAAACTTCAGCGCCTCCCGCCACAAGCCAGCCGCAGAGTTCTTCGAATACCGCGAATATCGCGAACCCTTCAGGCAATGACCAGCAGCAAACAGCTCCGCAGACAACCGTACAACCTCCGGTCAGTCAGCAGCCGCAAGTCCAATATTTCGCTTTGAATACTCAATCAGACAACAACACGCAGGTTGCGCAGGGGAACGTCGGAGCAGCTTCCACTTCTTCTCCGGTCCAGAGCCTCCGCGACTGCAACGGTTGAGCCGAGCGTTTCGGGAAGCACCCCGTCGGTTCCGGCAAATCAGGCACAGGCTCCGGCTCCACGTGAATCTTCGGTTTCCGGATACAATCCTTCGGTCCCGGCTGATCAGGCCGCCGCTACCCCTGCACAGGAAACGTCGACTTCTCCCGCAGGCGCGGCAACAGGCAGCGCCACAGCGGCTCCCGTGGTGCAAAAATCCGCTTCCTCGACCTCTTCCAGGGCATACAGTTCACAGCTTTTCCGTTCAACGTCGAACACGGCTCCGGCCGAGTCTTTATTGCCGGCATTGAATGACATCGCGGCACTTCCCGCTCAACAGCTGGATGTGAACGTCATCTATAACGGAAATTTTTCCGCCGATGAACGCACCGTGCTGGAACAGAATCTTGTTCCGAATCTTATCGACAGCCGGAACGGTTCGGTCGAAAAGGTTTACGTGAATCAAAAAGACGCCGCAACACTCGATATCACCATCAGTTATTCTTCGGGTTTCTCGGTGATTTATACGTATTCCGTCGGTGCCAACGGGAACCTTGCGCTGACGAAATCCACCGTCAAAGTCACGCAGTAGGCTTCCGTCTGAACCTTTTTTGCACGAGAATACCCACGCTGATCCAGAAGAAGATCATGATTTGAGCGAAGAGCAGACTGTTGACGAAGAGCGAGTGGACGAGCAGCCCCATGGTTCCGGCAAAAACCCCAAGACCATAGCCCTGCCACATCAGGGGTATTTTTTTGCTGCGCCAGTTCTGAAAAGAAAGCTTGAGCGCATTCCAGTACAGCCAGAGGAAAGGGAAGAGTCCCAGGACGCCGGTGGTGGCGAGGATGGTGAGGAGGCTGGAGTCGGAGCCGCTCGCGGAATGGACGTCGGTGTTCTGAATGAAGCCTTCGTCGTATTTGACGTATTTGAGGGTGTTGTACCCGCTGCCCAGAAGCGGCCGCTGCCAGATGAGCTCGAGGGTCTGGTTCCAGGACTGGATGCGGAGCCGCGCGGTGGGGTCCGGATTTGTGCTGGTGTTGAAAACGAAGGATTCGACACTGTGATAGAGGTCGTCGACGCGTTCCTGGGCGCGCGGCAGGAAGTTGAGGGCGACGATGAAAATGATAACGCTCCCGATGAGCAGTTTTCGTGATTTGAGAATGCCGATGATTCCGAGGGCAGCGGCCGCAGCAAGGTATCCCGATCGAGAGTAGGTGAGAAAGAGCGCTACGGCCAAGACGGCCACGATGACGATGAGTCCGCTTTTTTTGGCGAGGCTTTTGGTGTAGAGCGTGATGCCGACGACAATGGCAAGGATGTAACTGATGAATCCGGCGATGAAGTTGGGGTCGAGCCAGGTCGATACCAGGCGGTTCATGTGCGGGTCCCAGCCGTATTCGACGAGGTTACCGAGATCGGGATAGATGATAAGCTGAATGAATCCGGCGACGGCGATGAGCATCGCCGAGATCACCATGGTTTTTATGATGACCATGGCATCTTTGGTGTTTTTGGCCGTGTCCATGGTGATGATTCCCAGCATCACATACTCAAGGAGGCGCACAAGGTACAGTGACCCCGCGGCGACTTCGCCGGGCTGGAGAAAGGCCAGACTCACGAGGAGTGAAAAAACAGCTATGAGCGAAAAAAGCTCCAGCGGACGGTTGAATTCGGTTTCGGGAAATTTCTGACGTTTGCGGATTTTTTCAACAAGCCAAACCGCAACAATGGCGGCGATGGCCACGTCGCTGATGAGCGTTCCGTTGTCCGGTCCAAAAGGCAGACGATACAATTCGCCGATGACGGGAAGAAACAGGACGGCTCCGAGACCCACGAGCATTTTTTTGCGAACGACCAGAACGGTGAGCGCGGCAATGAAGGCCGTCACGATGAAGAAGGTCTGCGTGGCTATTCCGTACCCGACGCCAAGTGCCGCGATGCCCGTCAGGGTCCAGTACAGCGCCGAAGCCCAATCGAATCCGCGTATGTTGCCCGGCGCGGGTTTGCCGGCGGATTTTTTTATTTGAACATTCAAAATTCAGTGTTTAGAATAGGCAAGCCGTATTCTACAGATTGTTTACAGTATGGAAAAGTTCAAGCGAGTTCTTATCGCCACTTCAAACAAGGGAAAATTCCGGGAAATGATGGAAGTCCTGGGAGTCCTGCCTTACGAATTTGTCCGTCTGGACGAACTCGGCATCGCCGGCGATTGTGAAGAAAATGCGGACAGTTTTGAAGGCAATGCCATGCTCAAGGCCCACTACTATCATCAAAAGTCGGGGCTTTTGACGATATCCGAAGATTCGGGAATCCTCGTGGACGCACTGGACGGTGAACTTGGCATTAAAACGCGCCGCTGGGGAGCCGGCGAAAAAGCCAGCGACGAAGCATGGATCGAGTTTTTTTTGAAACGGATGGCGGATGTGCCGCACCAGCGGCGCGGGGCAAAGTTCGTGTGCTGTTCGGCCGTTCTCGACGAAAAAGGCGGTGAACATCTTTTCAGAGGTGAAACCGAGGGGATCATCACGCAAACGCTGGAGGCACCCATTTATCAGGGGCTTCCGTTAAGTTCATGTTTCAAACCGGTCGGACAGGATAAAGTCTACGCGGCATTGACTCCTGCGGAAAAAAATCAGGTCAGTCATCGCGGAAAAGCCATGAAACAGGTTCATGACTGGCTGGCGGAACATGCCGAACTAGGTTAGTTTTTTTTCGACGATGCGTACGCACCAGGCGAATGCCGGGCGGATGTTTTTTGGAATCATTTGGAGGAGGTTGTTGAGAATGCCGACGTCCTGCCGGTTGAAGCCGGTTTTGAGCATCGTCGCGGCGTAGACCGCGACCGCGAGCAGGGCGATGACCGCGCGGAAGGCCAGCGGGTACGGATTGATCGCAAGAAAGAGTCCGGCCATGAGAATGTTCACGAAAAATACGCGCACCATGTATTTGTTGAAAATGCCGAGCCGGTATTTTTTTGCGTTGATGAGGGCCAGCCCGATTGAGAAAAACTGGCTGATGACGTTGGAAAGCATGGCTCCGACTGCCTGATATCTGGTGATGAGGTAGAAATCGAGGGCGATGTTCACGACGGCGGTGGAAATGTTGAAAAACATCGTTTTTTTCATTTCGTGTTTGAGCATGGGAATGCTGCCGGCGGGCGTGATGATGACGGCGATGGCGTGAGCGAAGACCAATGGGGGGAAAAGCAGGGCGACTTCCTCAAAACCTTTTCCATAGAGAAGCGTCACGACATCGCCGAGAAAAAGGCTTGTCAGCAAGGCCAAAGGCAGGATGAGCATGGCGAGATATTTGGTGCCGTGCCGGGTGATCATCAACAGTTTGTCCTGTTTTTCAGAAGCCACGACTTCGGCGGAGGTAGCGTTGAGGACGCCGTTGATCGGTCCCCATACGCTGATGAACAGGACCGCCAGCGAGTAGGCCAGGGTGTACACCGCGATCTGGCTGCTGTCGCTGAACATGCCGAGGAATAAAAGTTCGGAGCGTTCCCAGACGATCTGCGTGCTTAAAATACTGACGTAGGCGTAAATGCTGTAGGAAAAAAGTTTTTCGCTCCGTGTGTCCGAAGCGGCGGGGGCGTCCACGTGAAGGTTTTGTCCGCTGCGGAACGCGGAAGGAGGTCTGGAAAGGAGGTCGCGGCTCTGGAAGGCGAGGATCAGCGCCGAAACCAGGTTGAGCCCGGTGTACAGCCAAAGGAAGTTGAGAATGCTTTGCTGAGTAGCCACGAAGCCGAGGATGAGCAGAAGATTGAGCACGCTCGTGGTGATGTACGTTGAGGAGAGTTTCTTGAACTCCTGCACTGCGGTCAGACTGCTGTTGAAAAAGTTGTTGAGACTGAGCGGGATGACGGAAAGAAACGTCACGGCGAGCAGCAGGGCGGTGTCGGGACGGTCAAAATGGATGAGGCTCTGGAAGAAGCCGACGCCGGCAATGCAGAGCGCCGAAATGATGACAGATCCGGCGATCTGAACGGTGAGGAGTTTTCTGGCGATGAGGCCGGTCTCGTTTTTTTCGCCGAAGAAGTACCTGGGAAAATATCTTGCCGCGGTCTGCTGGAAGCCGAAGCCGGCGATGATGCCCAGGACGCTCGACAGCCACAGAAAATAACTGTACTGACCGTACACGTCCTTGCCGAAGTACCTCGTCACTGCGATGGAAATGCCGAAGCCGCACAACGAAGCCATAATGAAACTCGTGGTGGCCCACAGGCTGTTTCTGGTGATTTTTGCGGTGTAGCTTTGCGGCATCATACAGGGTTATTGTTTTGAGGCGTGCGGCTTTTTGTTTTTGCGTTTCGCCCTGAACCAACGGATCTGCGGGACCGCCGTGCTGATTTTAACGTAAGCGTCGACGGAAAAATAGACGGCTACGCCGAACTTCGCAAGCACGAGGTTGAGTAAAGCACCAAGACGTTTTTTGCTCAATTTGAAGCCCCATGAGAAGTATTGGAACGCACGTTTGGTTTCGCCTTTTTCCACGAGAAAACATCCGGTGAGGCTGGCCAGTTTGGCGAAAATTTCGAGACGGTGACGGTCCATGGGGTAGTTTTCGAGGGCGTCCGTGACTTTTTCCAGATCCGGGATTTCGTCGTTCTTGTAGAGGGCGTCGAAATTTTCTTTGTTGAGACGGTTGCGTACCTTGATCTGTTTGCGGAAGTTCGCGCCGCTGATGCTGTGGATGTTCATGTTGTATTCGCCGAGGACGTCCCTGAGATTTTCGATCTTGCCGCGGTTTTTCATGCGGATCCACAATCCGTAGTCTTCGGCTGGATATTCGCCTTCAAGGTATCCTCCGCAATCGATGAAAGTTTTTTTGCGGAAGATGACGGCGCTGTGGACGAAAGCGCAGTTATAGACCATGAACCAGCGATTGAGAAAATCTTCGCTGAAGGTGTCGGTGAAACCGGTGAAGGTTTTCCCTCCGCGCATGACTTTATAGGTCGCTCCGAGCAAAACGGTCTGCGGATGTTTTTGCATGTAGTCGTATTCGATTTCGAGACGCCGCGGGTAGGTGACGTCGTCGGCGTCGATGCGGGCGATGAGATCGGCGCGGGCATGCATGGCCAGGCTGTTGAGGCTCCTGACGATTCCGCTGTTGCGCTGATGGAACACTTTGACGCGTCGGTCTTTTTTGGCGTAGGTTTCCAGAATCTGGCGCGAACGGTCGGTTGATCCGTCGTCCATGGCGAGCAGTTCGAAATCCGGGAACGTCTGGTCGATGATGTTCTTCATGACCGAATGGAGGTGCTGTTCTCCGTTATAGACGGGCATGAGGACGCTGATTTTCGGCTTATTGTTCAAGGCAGGTGCGGTAAAATTTTTCCTGTTCGTTGACGATGTTGTCCCAGAGATGTCGTTTGGCCCAGGCGTGGGCGGACCGGCCCAATGAAGAAAGGCGCTCTTTGTCGTTCAAAAGGTCGGCGCAGCTTTGGGCGAACTTTTGGGGGTCGTACGCCGGGACGCCAATGCCGATGTTTTCAGCGATGAGTTCGTGGAGGTTGGGGATGTCGAAAAAGATCGCAGGTTTTCCGTATGATGCGGCTTCGAGCATGCTGAAAGGAAGGATTTCGAAATTAGAGGGCATGATGAGCGCCGCGGAGTCCTTGATCAAACGCTCCTTGTCGGCGCCGGTAACTTTTCCCTTGTAGATGAGGTTTTTAAGCCCCATCGTTTTGAATTCACGCAGGAAGCGTGCACGGTCGCGCCCGTCTCCGGCGACGATGATTTCCAGGTCGGGCATTTTTTTGCCGAGGATTTCTGCCGTTTTCAAAAGATGGTCGATGCCTTTGTGGTGATAGTCGATTCTTCCCAAAAAGAGCAGTTGATTTTTATGCGCATGGTGGGCTTCGGGAACGCGGGTCAGTCCGTTGGGAATTACGGCGATGCGCGCCTTGCCGTTGAGTTTGGAGATTTCACGTTTGAGGTTCCGGGTGAGGACGATGAAGTTTTTATAGAGCCCGGCCGCGTGTTTTTCGACAACCCAGAAGGGGAGATGGTGCTTTTTGGAAGACTGTTTGGCGAAGAGCGACTGGATCTGCGAAATAACGGGTTTTTTGGTGTAGAGCGGACTCATGCCGAAGCTCATCGGGGGAATGTTTTCCTCCACCACCAGATCGTAGTCGTATTTGTTCAGGATAAAAGGCACGGACAAAAAATAGGAAATGAAGTTGAAGGGATAACGCTTCAGCCCGATGCGTTCGTAGCGGACGCCTTCGCGGGTGGTGTTTTTGGCCCCGGGATAGTTCATGGTCACCACGGTGACATTGTGTCCTTTTTGGACGAGACGGCGGTTTATTTCAAAGGTGCGGACGGCCTGGCCGCCGCCCGCCGGACTTTCCGGGTCGTCAAAGTCGAGATGGAGGATTTTCATGGTCTTCACGACATTTCAACCTTAATGAGCAAGAACTCTTTTTCTTCGGGGATGTTTTTTGGCTCCTTCCACAGTGCTGATATTCCGGCGATGAGCCCGACGGCGTACACGAGGTGGGTCAGCGGGAAGAGGCCGAGCATGGTGAAAAATACGGAAGCGTTTTCCCATTCGATCGCCGTCATCAGCGAGAAGGATGCGTCCAGCGCGAGGTAGGCGATCAGCGGGAAAAAATACAACGGAAGGTGAATCCAGACGAGACTCACGAGATAAATAAGGAAAAATACCGGAACAAAAAAGGTCGGATCAAGGTGGTCCGGTTTCTTGACGGAATGCAGCGTGCGTCCTTTTCCCCAGTTGTAAATCTGCTTCATGTAGGCGCGCAGACTTTTGCGGCGATGGTGGTAGATATAGAACTCGGGATTGTATGCAAGCAGGCAGCCTTTTTTGGTGAGACGCGCCAGGAGGTCGTTTTCTTCGTTAGGGCAGATTTCCGGATCAAAAAGGTTTTCTTTGAGCGTCTTGGCGCGGAAGGCGAGATTGCAGGTGATGAGGTGTTTTTCGCTGACGGTGCCGATGTTGCTGACCGGGCGATACCGTGCGGCGGTTTCGAGTCCGACAAACGGCGAAGCGTGCGCGAAACCGAAACAGTGCTGGATGTAGCTGTTTTCCGGAGGCGTCAGGTTCGGCCCTCCCACGACCTGAACTTCGGGATTTTTTTCAAAAGTCTCGAGCGCTTTTTCAATTTTTCCTTTGGGGATGATGATGTCGTCGTCGAAAAAGAAAATGTAGTCGCCGGTGGCGGCTTTGATGCCCATGTTTCTCTGGACCGGAAGCCACGTTCCCTTGATGATGAAGATCTCCATGTCCACGCCGTGCGGTTTTACTTTCTGGAGGTTTTGCAAAACGTCGTCGGCGGAACGGTCTGGCGCCGATGGAACAAGGACGGAAATTTTTGTCGCTGAAGACATTCCGGGTATATAAAAAACGCTTAACGCTTCTTGGCTTGCAGGTGCATTTTAGCGTTTTTTTTTACTTCTGGCTATGGCCGCGCCTCGATGGGCGTTTTTTGGAATGTTTTTTCTGCTTGGGCGCGGGTTTTTTCATATTGTCCCGCAGGTATGACCAGCCGAGGATCGATCCGAAGAAAAGGAACAGCGCCAGCGATGCCCAGAAATAGAGCTGGAAGAAAGGATTGCTGCCGAAATCGGAATACTGCTTCTGGACCGGCTGCGGGTTCGAAGTCACCTTCACGTCGACGCGCAGGGCGATTCTCACCGCGATGTTCACGTTGGCGTTTCTGGCGTCGGGTTTGGTTTTTTCGGCGGCCACACCGCCGCTGTAGGTCCCTTCGGACGTTCCGTCGGGAATGGAAACGGTGAATCTTTCTTTTCTGGTTTCGCCGGGCTGGAGGATGATTTCGGGATCGTCGAAACTGATCCATTTGCCCAGTCCGACCGCGGTCTGACCTTTGGTTTTCAAGGCGAATGAGCCCTGCGCGGTCCTGGTTTCGTCAGCGCCGTACAGGCTGAACTTCAAGGGAACGTCGGAAGCGTTTTTGAGCAAAACATAATCCTGCGCGCCCTGCCCCGGCTTGAGTTCGAAGATGAAGCGTTTGGGGTCGGTGGTGTTGGGATTGGCGATGACGAAGTTGAAACTGTCTTCGTTGATGTTCGGCTGGGGCTGGGCGCCGATTGCCTGCGCGGCGGTCTGCTGGGTGGCATTGGTAAACCACGATGCTCCCTGCTGCGTCGGTGTTTGCTGCGCCTGGGCCAGGAAGATACCAGTACAAAAGAAACCCACAAGAATGATTCCGACTTTTCTGAACATATTATTTTTGAGAAGGTACCTGGATTTTATCGCCTTTGTTCAAGGCGTATGGAGGTTTGAGTTTGTTGAGTTTGGCCAGTTTTTTCCAGCCGACGCCGGCTTTCCTGGCGATGCTCACGAGAGTCTCTCCGTCCTGCACGATATAGGCTTTGGACATTTTCCTGAGTTTTTTCATGGTGAAGACCTTTGCCAAAACGTAGATGAGGATGAGGGCAAGAACGGCCAGCACCACTGCCGCGATGTTCCAGGGGATGACCCAGAACGAAAGTGTTTTTGTGATCTCTTTGGGGTTGATGTTCTGGTTGTTGGCGACATCGTATTCGTAGAAGGTGGTGGTCGCTTTGGCCGTGAAAAAGCCGAAAAACGGTTTCTGGTCCCAGTCGTAGGGGACGTTGATTTTTTCGTTCTGGAGAAGCGTGGTTTCGGGGATCTTCACTTCCTGGGTGTCGCTTCCGAAGAAGTTGTTGATTTCAATTTTGGGTTCCACGGTGATGGCGGCGTTGCCGTTGTTGCTGAAGCTCAGCGTGAAACGTTGTTTGTCGTTCGGGGTGACGACGTGGGCGTAGTCGTCCCAGTTGTAGTCCACGTTCTTTTGTCCGGGAACGGAAACAAAGAGTTTGACGACGAGTCGTGAAGAAATGACGACGCCGGCTCCCGTATTGCCTTTTCCTTTCGATGTGGAATCGTTCTGGACGGTCGTCGTTTCCGCGGCGATGCCTCCGGCATAGTTGCCCGGCGTTACCTGGTCGGGCATGGTCATGGTGAAGGGGATTTCTCGCTTTTCACCCCCCTGGAGGGTTATCGTACTGTCCTTGAAAGCGACCCATTTGCCGACGGTCCTTTGCGTTGCGGTGCGATTGACGAGCGCGAAAGACCCCTGGTTGCTGTGGGTGGAATCGGCTCCATACAATAAGAGTGTGAGCGGTTGGGGATTGTTGTTTTCAATAACGATGGAGTCCTGTTTGGTTTCGCCCGGCTTGAGTTCAAAATTGAACTGGCGGCGGTCACCGCCGTCGGAAGGCGTCATGCTGAATCCCGCCTGCGTGACGGGGATGAAGCCGGCAAGGGTTATGAACAGTGCGATGATCGAGGCGAACTTTTTCATTTTGGTGTTGGCGTTTATGGGTGTTGAGTGAACGTAAAGGTGAGCTGGCTCTGGTAATTTCCGGCCTGGGTTCCAATTGGTAGATTAGCACGTAAGACCATGCCGACGCTATATGTTCCTATGTTGGGCAAGGTTCCGACGGAGGTTCTTTCCATGATCGTTACCGGTAGACTTTCCGATCCCGAGTCGGCGGGATCCGGATCACCGCTGTCGATGGGGAAAGCGGTAAAGTTGGCGGCGTTGATCGAATCTGGATTGGTGACGACGTCAGTGTAGTCGCCGGACGTCGGTTTGTAGTCCAGCAGTGCGGTCACGTTGTTCGGACCTGCCGGAGCGTTATTGGCGCCGCTGTCCACGCTGTCGGTGTTGTTCTGGGTGAAGGTAAGCATGCTGAAATCGGTGTAGGGAAGCACGGATGGAGAGGTCGGATTGGTGTCGTCTTCCGGGTTCTGGAGTGAGACGTCCACACGGAAGGTATCGCCGACGGCCTGGTCGATGACGGCGATCTTTTTGTTGTAATCGTTACTGCTCGGGTCAAGCACGACAGACGTTTGCGCCGGTGTACTCGGCTGCACAATTGTCCGGTTGAAAGTGAGCGGATCAATATTGTGGAGACCGAGCAGACCGCTGTTGACAGCCATGCTGACCTGCTGCTGGTCAGCAACCACTTTGCCCGCGACGAGCAGATTAAGACTTGCCAGAATGGTTAATCCGATGCCGAGTTTTTGGAGTTTTTTCATCATGTCGTTGAGTCAGCTAAGGTCCAGGTCAGAGTCGTGGTATACGATCCCGCGGCCTGGTAGGCGGGGATGTAGAGCATGGCTGAACTTCCCACGTCCATGATGCCGATGCGTCCGGTGCTGGAAGAAAGCGTACCATTCAGTACGTCCACGGGAGTGGCGGTATCGAGGATGTTGTTGGAAACAGAGGTGAAGGTTGCTTCATCAGAAAAGTCCGTTGCCGCGGTATTGACGAGGGCGGTGACGTCCTCAGGTCCACTGAAGCCGCTTTCGTAGACAACGCCGTTGGTGGTGGTTCCCGAAGCTCCGTTGAAGAGCGGAGAGGTGACGATTCGGAGGTTATCGTCCGGGCTTGCGTTGCTCACAAGAATGCTGTTGGATCCGCCGTCGCTGAAATCACCGTTGGCGCTGAGGGTGAGGGTGAAACCTCCCTGTCCGCGCGTGTCCTGAACGGCCAAACGTTTGGCCTGAGGCAGGTTCCCTGCGGTTGCCGTTGCGTCACTGAAGGTTGCGGTGCGCCCGGTTGGAATGCCCATCGATCCAAAATCAAAACTGCTTGGAAGCGCAATAAATGAAAGGCTCCCGGAGCGGTTGACGCTCACGGTGCTCGTATTGCTTTGCCCCATCGCAATACCCGTTAACGCCAGGTTGAGCGTTACCGCGATGAAGCTTCCGATGATGAGTATTTTTCTTTTTTGCATATTTTTGTTTTGATGTTGGGGAGGATTTTTCTGATCAGTCACGTTTTTCTTTCAGTTCTTTGAGCTTTTTTTGTTTTTCTTTATGCCGGCCTTCGATGTAGTAGGCGATGCCGAGGACAAAGAGGGCGAAAGAAAACCAGAAAGTCGGGGTTTTGGTTGTTTTTAAAAGATTTGCCTGGAAGTCCCCCGGAAGAGGCTTTGGGTGGTTTGTGACGTTGAGGTAAACAGGAAGAACGATTGCTCCTTTGGTTTTGATTTTTGCCTGGGAAGATTGTTGAACAAGACTTTTTTCGAGGGTGATACCGGCATTGTAGTTTTCCGAAAGCTGTGCGTCTTTGGGGACTGAAATGGTAAAGTTGAAGGTTTTTTCTTGGTTTGGGCCCAGCGTAAATGTGTTTTGATCAAAACTTATCCATGCACTTTCGAGTATTTTTGGAGCATTTTTGTCCAGGAATCTCATGTTGAGATTTTTGTCATACCCTGAGGGCACAGCGTAAACTTCGAATGTGGCAGGTGTATCTCCAAGGTTTTTTGCCGTGACCTGGTCGGTAAAGGTGTCGCCCGGCTTGAGTTCAAGGTACAGTTCTTTTTGATTCTTGAAGGCAGGATTCGCAGAGCTAAAACTGAACCCGTTTGCCGGGTTGCTCTCGGCCGTATTTGTGGATGCCAGCGCAGGGGCTGCCGCTGACATTGTCGCAAGGACGAATGTCATGATGACGAGCGAGTTTTTGAAGGAAATTTTTTTCATTATTTTTTCTTGGATATCGGCATAAGCAGTGTTTGTCCTTTCTTCAGTTCGTAGGGGGGGTGCAGTTTGTTGAGGTGGACGATTTTTTTCCAGTTGACCCCTTGTTTCGCCGCTATTGAAGTGATGCTTTCACCTTCGGCTACGACGTATTTTGTGGAATGGACTTTCTGGGAATGGCCATAGATCAGTTTCACAACGAGAAGGATGATGGCAAGAAGGATGACGCCGCTCACAATCCAGATCAGCCACCATGGGATGATGGTGAAGGTGACCTCTTTGGTCATGACCTTGGGGTTTGATTTTATCCCGGTGTTAATATTCAAATCCCAATAGGTCGTTGTGGCCTTCGCTGTATATTGGCCGTATAAAGGTTTTTTATCCCATGTCAGCGGAATATCGATATTCTGGCCTTGAAAAAGCGTAATGTCATTCGTCGTTAAGGTATTTGCCGTTGCCATGTCCTGTAGCTTTTGCTGCTCTTCTTTGGTTGATATGGCAGCGGCCTGCTGTTGGGTGATTGATTGATCAATGAGCGACTGGTCAATACCGTCTGGCTGGCCGTAGATTTCCACTTTGGTTTGGAAAATAATCGTTGTGTTGCCATCGTTGGTAAATTTCAGATCGAAAAACTGACTGTTCTTTACGTCACTTGAATGGCCAAAGTTCTGCCAGTTAAATTTTGACGTAACTTCCCCTGGCACGGTCACGTAGACTGGTAAAACCGACCTGGCAACCAGGTTGACCGATGTTCCTTTCCCTGCGCTTGGATTTGGGACGGAAGAAATCACGATACCTCCTGAATATGACCCTGGAGTAACTTGGCCTGGCAGGGTGATGTCAAATTGTACCTCCTGTCTGGTATTACCGGGGATCGTTATGGTGTCCGGAGATATGGTTGTCCAGACGCCGATGCCTTTTTGTTTTACATCGAGTGTTGTTACGGTAAAGGTTCCCTGGCGCGAGAGTACGCCGTCTGCTCCATACAGTTTTACCGTGGCGGGGTCCGGAGAGCTGTTGGAAACAAGGACATTGTCCTGGATGGTGTCTCCGGGGTTGGCCTGGTAGTCCAATTGGTAGGCCGAGCCATTGGTTGCCTGGATGCCGAATCCTGCTTGGGTAACGGGCACTGCGGACACAAACAGACTCGCAATGAGGCCGAATGCGGAAATTTTTGCTGCTAAGCGAGGCATCAGTTTCATGGTTTTCGAGGAAAAGAGCTATGTGTTACTTTCTATTAATTATACACTTTTTTTGAAGTTTTGTGAATACGTTTTGTCTACAATTTAACACAAAAACCCCGGGGTTTTACCCCGGGGTTTTTGAACTGAATACTTCATGTGATTTTCTCAGTTGTAACGTCTAAAGCGAATCTAACTATCCAATTCTAAAGTGGGTAGTATTGAGATCGATGACGTCGATTTCCACAGTACTGTTCGACGTAAAGTCTACGGCAGAGGTGTAATCGGCTGCACGCTGAACAGTGATATCGGTACCGTTGAGAGCGTTTACAGCTGTTACCAAAACATGTTCGGTTGCGGTAGTGGCACTACCAGAATCGGTTCCATGGAGGATGAGTGTATCACCAACGTTATAGACCGAGTTGTTAGTCGTCGTCAATGTTGTGGTCGTTGCATTTACGGTAGCGGGGGCAATTGCGCTTTGAAAGAATTGACCGACAGCATAGACGCTGGTTCCTGCGTTGTATGAACTCGCGGTTGAGTCGAGGAATCCGCGGACGATGGTAGCGGTGTAAGCAACGTCATCAATTGCTGTTACTTCTACATATTCTCCGCCGATCGCAAAGACTGCCGGAAGGCTGTTGTTCTTGATCTGGGTCATAACGGAAACATTTGCAGGGTCCCAATTCATCGTTGTCGCTGAACTGGTAAGAGGCTGTGTTAATTTTGTAACGACATTTCCACAGTTTTCAGGGGACCAGGTGTACGTAACGGTGGCACTATAATCGCCGGCAGCCTGGTTTGAAGGAACATTTGTCAGAGCCAGCGCGACACCTGAACCGAAACTTGAGTTCTTGGAAGAACAATATTTCAGTACGTCGATAGGTGTCGTTGGCGTAAGTGCATTCTGGTAGTTGCCAAGATCATATGTAGTTACGTCCCCGTTGTTATTCAGGACCGGAGTAACGTCAGTTACCTGCTGGGGAGCCGTGACATCGTGGTTGTCACCAGGGTTGTTTACGGAATCTGCAGCTTTGTTGTAAATGACCGTTCCATCGGTACCATCAAGATTTGGTGACGGGAATAATGTGCTGTATGCCGAATCAGCGTCGATATTGCCGGTTGTTACCAAATAAAACGGAGAACCTGTTGAAGGGGTAGTGTCGATGATTGAACCAGCACCAGAGGTTTCAAAATCCGTGGCTGTTGCCGTTACGGCACCACCTTCGGTTGTACAACCGTTGGCTCCGCCACTTTGATGGTCAGTGACGACCAAAAGATTGTCGCCAGGAATTGATGTTGCACTTCCGATGCTTGTATCGACTGCATTACCACCTGAACCGGCAGTAAGCGGAGTGAGTGTTACGCTTCCTGCTGTTTGGTTCGGAATGTGATCCAAAGTAACAGCTGGAGGAGGGTTGCCGGCGTTGTACGGACAACCGATCGTTTCGTTCGCTGTTTGCTGACCGAACGCAAGGCTAGGGAGTAAAAGGTTTGCTGCCAGGGCGATGACGCCTACTGTTGCAGCTATTTGATGTTTTTTCATATTTTGTTTTGGGTTAGGGGATAAATATGAAAAGGTTTTTTTGAAGTATTAAATTTGTTTTGGGTTTTTTAATGCTTCAGATAATTTTAACAATAAATTCCTAATGTGTCAATAGTGTCATGATATTTTTATGATAAAACCTCCCTTGATTACTGGTTATGGGCAGAAGGACGTGCCGTCGGCAATGGTTTTATCAATGATGGTGAAGGTGATGGTGTTCTGATACGTATCCGCGGGGGTGGTTCCGGGTATCTGCAACAGGAAGGACGGATACACCGTGTAGTTGCCGAGGCGGCCCTGGGAGCTGCAGGCGGAACCTTCGAAGACGACCATGGGCACGGAGAATCCGGGGTTCATGCTGTCTTCGGTGAACATGGTGTAGTTGGAGGTGTCCGTGGCCGGGGTGGCGAGGATCGGCGAATAGACGGGAGGAGTGTCGGGCTTGGGGGTTTCGCTGAAAACGGTGCTTGTGGGGGAGAACCTGATCTGGGCATTGGCAACATCCAGGCCCGAGGTCATGGTGTCGAAAGGCGGGACCGAGGCGAGAACCGGGACGCCGGTGTTGTTGTCGTAGATGGCGATAGTGGGGGTGGTAATAAAGTCAGTGATCGGCCCGAAGTGGTATTCGATGCGGCCGTCTTTGAAGATGGATACGTTGAATTCGACGTCTCCGGCCGGGTGGCCATCAACGTTGCGGATGTTCGCTTTCCAGCGAAGATGGACTTCGTTGCTGGAGACTTCATTATAGTAGACGCCGTTGTTCGAATCGAAGGTGCTGTCGGTTTCTGTGGTGAGGGCGTTGCTCGTGCTCATTTCGTAGTAGGGAAGCATGATGCCGTACGCTCCGCTCGGCGGAGGGCCGGTGTTCTGGCAGACCGCCGTGAAGTCGCTGGGGTTGTAACTGAGGAGGTCGGCGCCATGGATGACCAGCCCCGACGTACAGATGTAGATGACGTTGCCGGTGTGTCCGTACATGGTGACGTTGAAGGGCAATGTCTGGCTGATGACCGCGCCGTTGGCCTGGGAACCCGCGATAAGGGTCCCTTCGCTTGATGAATAGTTGTTATCGAGCTTGTCGGTCTGGCTGTAATCTTCGGTGCCGGTCTCGAGTTCGGTGAGGGCGCCGAGGTTGCTCACGGCGATGCTGTTGGAAGGGTTGTTTTGACCGACGTAATCGGTGGCGGTCATCTGGACCTCGAAGCCGCCGGAAAATCTTTTGTCTTCCGCGGTAAGTTTTTCGCCCGGGCCCTGGGCGTTCTGATAGATGGTATTGTAGGTCTGGAAATCGGTGATGGTGATCGGGGGAAAGTTGAAGTTTGCCGGGACGCTCGTGAGCTGCAGGATTCCCGGGTTGATGATCTCCTCTCCCTGGCCGACACTGGATGTTCCGCCCGGTGCTGCGACCGGAGCAAAAACCTCGATGCGGAAGTTTCCCTGGTCTGAAACGTACACGTTTCCGGTGGGGCCGAAATCGATGCCGGAGGGACTTTTTGGAGTTTGTCCCGATCCGTTGAACTGCCCGTCACCGGATCCGGTTGAGCCGAACTGGGACTGGTAGACGCCGGACGAATCAAAAATCTGGACGCGGTTGTTGCCGGAATCACCAACAAGGATGTCTCCGTTAGTGTTGATGGCGACCGAGCTGGGAATGCTGAACTGTCCGTCACCGGATCCGGCAGAGCCGAACTGGGACTGGTAGACGCCGGAGGAGTTGAATTTTTCAACGCGGTTGTTGTTGCCGTCGGCCACGTAGATGTTGCCGAGGTTATCGAGCGCGATGCCTTTGGGCGCGTTGAACTGTCCGTCGCCGGCTCCCGCGGTCCCGAACTTGAACTTGAAGGTCCCGGACGAATCGAATTTCTGGACGCGGTTGTTGCTTTCATCAACGACGTAAATGTTACCGGCGCTGTCGAGTGTCATGGCGCTCGGCCCGTTGAACTGTCCGTCGCCCGTTCCGGCAGAGCCGAATTGGGATTGGTAGACGCCGGAGGAGTCGAATTTTTCAACGCGGTTGTCCGTCAGGCCGACGACGTAAATGTTGCCGGCGCTGTCCACGCCGATGCCCCTGGGGTTGGTGAGCCCTCCACTGAACTGTGAGACGTAGTTCCCGGAAGCGTCGAAGATCTCGATGCGGCTGTTGCCTGCGTCGGTGACGTATACTTTTCCCGCCGCATCAACCGTCAAACCGCCGGTTCCAAAAAGTTGTCCGTCACCGGATCCGATCGTTCCAAACTGGAAGGAATACGAATAGGGAACACTTTGGGCAAATGCAAAAAACGGAACCGCAAGATTTATCCCGAGGACGATGGTGACAATGGCGGTGATCTTTGGGGAAAGTTTCATATCCCCATTATACCAAACATTTTTGCGGGTGTGAATGGCAGAAACTGCCTTTTTGCTCCACGACTAGCGGTATCGGTGGAAACGCAGTCTCATGGCGTTGAAGATGAACTCCCAGATATCTTTGTGTCCCAGCTTGGAAACGCCTTTTTTCCTGGAGTGGAACAGGATGGGGATTTCAATAATCCTGAGTTTTTTTCTGGTGGCGGCGTGAATGAGCGTCAGCTGGAACGCGTAGCCGTTGGACTTGAGTTGTTCGAGATGGAGATTTTTGAGGAAATCCGCCTTGATGCAGCGGTAGCCGGAGGTGCAGTCGTTGATGCCTTTGATTCCTGCCAGGATCCTTCCGCCGACGTTGGCGAGCCAGGAGTAGAGTTTGCGCTTGAACTCCCAGTTGGGGCAGTCCCCGCCGGGGATGTAGCGCGAGCCGATGATGAATTCGTAGCCTTTTTCCGCCATTTTGAGGAAGCGCGGAATGTCCCCCGGATCATGCTGGAAGTCCGCGTCCATCTGGAAGATGTAATCGGGACGGAGGTGTTTGATGGCGTAGGAAAATCCCCGTTTGTAGGCTTCGCCAAGACCTTTTTTGTTTCCGTTGAGGAGGTGGAGATTGGGGCGGTCCTTTTGGAGCGCTTCCACGGCTTCGGCCGTTTTGTCCGGCGAACGGTCGTCCACCACCAGAATGTGCATGGACCAGCCGGGAACTTTCTGAAAAATTTTTTCCAGGGCTTCGATAAGCCGCCCGATGTTTTCCCTTTCGTTGTAGGTCGGAAGGACGATGACCGCCGTTTTTTGGCTTTGTTGAGGGCTGTGGTAGAATGCTGTCATGGACGAAAAAATTTCAGCAATACTGCGCAAACTTGAACAGGTTCCCGAGCGGGGTCATACCTTCTGGAACGTTCCTCCTGAAACCGGTAAATTTTTGAATATTCTTACAGGAGCGGTGAATGCCCGGAAGGTTTTGGAAGTCGGAACTTCCAACGGATACTCAGGATTGTGGTTTGCTGAGGCATTATCACATACGGGTGGTAAATTGTATACCGTTGAATCGCACCGGGAACGTTTCGAACTGGCCCGGCAGCATTTTGGTGAGGCGGGAGTTACGGAATGGGTTCAGCAGGTCCCGGGGCACGCTCCGGAAGTTTTTGCGCAGCAAGAGTTCTCCGGCATTTTTCTTGCGGACTCTTTCGATCTGATTTTTCTGGATGCCACGAAAATGGAATACGCTTCTTATGTTGAGGCCGTGCTGCCTTTGCTGAAAAAAGGAGGCGTGCTCTTGGCGGACAACGTGATTTCGCACGCCGGTGAACTCGGCGATTTTCTGGCGAAGGTTCAGGAAAAAAAGGAGCTTTCAGCGGTAACGCTTCCACTGGGCAGCGGGGTGTTGATGGCGCTGCGGAGCTGATTAGAGACTCGTGATTGTCAGGAGTCCACGATATCTTCCCGGTACGGTTCCGCGCGGGATCTTGATTTCGAGCTTCGGATTCATGGCGAAGATGGTCTTGCTCTGGATGTTCGACGTGCCGGGCTGGACGTTGACGAGGATGGATTTATCGAAGGTTCCCTGAATGGTTTTTCTGGCTCCGGGAACGACCTGCGCGCCGTCGGTCTGTCTGAGAATCCTGGTTTCACCCGGGATGACGGTAAGGTTTCCGGCGGGAATGACGCCGCGTCCGGAAAGCGATACGAAGTTGGTGGTACCGATGTAGGTGTTCCAGGGAGTGTTCTTGTTCTGCACGAAGATGAGCGTGCCGAGATCCTGTGCCGAAGTTTTGTCCTGTTTGAAGGAGAACTGTTGCGGCGGGAACTGGATAGTATCGCTCGGGACGAAAGTGAAGTTGAGGTTCGGCGTCGCCGCGATTTCCTGGACTATTTCCGGGGTCGCTTCCAGAGCGCGGATGAGCGAAGGATCGGTTTCGATCTTGGTCAGGGCGTTTTCGGTGCTGATCTTTTTAACGTAATCGGAGGTGAGAATGAACTCGGAAAGGACTTCCGGCGTCGCGGGGATATCCTGGAAGATGCTCTTAAGTTCGGGGATGTTGATGTTCACTTCCGGCGTGGCTTCGTTTTCCGGCGTCGCGTTGAGTTCGTTGAGCGTGGCCAGTGCCCGCAGCTGGGCGGCGGTGACGGCCTTGATGTCGATGCTGGCCGCGAACTGGCGGTTCGGAATGACGATGTGGCTGCCGATGAGTTTCTGGAGATCGAACGTTTTGACGATTCCGGTGTTGTAGTTTTCAAAAGTGAGTTTGGGGGCTGAAGCGCCGGTCGGCGTTACGGTCAATACCACGCCGTCGTTGTTGGAGGTGGTACTCAGGTTGAAGTTGACGACGGTCCCGTCATTGACGACGTTGACAGCGTCCATGGGTTCGAGGTCGAGCGTCTGTTTGATGACGGCTTTGGCTCCCGTGAAGGTGATCTGGCCGTGCCAGTCCATTTTGTCGTTTTTGTGAATGACGAGTTTGCGCAGGTCTCCCCATTTGACGGTGACTTCATAACTGTCGGGAGGTCCCTGCTGGAGGACGTCGGCGAACAGAGGCTGCGGCATTTTGATGGTGGCGAGCGGAACAGTCACTATGGCGCTGACGATGAGAATGCCGAGGAAGCTTGAGGCTTTCTGGAATTCGGCGCTATTGAAAAGTTTTTTGAAACTGAAGGCGGGGGCTTTTTGGGACGATCTTGCTTTGCTGGTGACGAACGATCCGCCCATGGCAAGCGCCGCGAGCAAAAGCAGGGCCCAGTATGGGACGACAACCAAGGTGCCGGCGTTGAATTCGGTCCGACCGTTGACGGCCTGGTCCGACGTGAGCATGAGGCTGTAGACGCCAAAGGCTGGTTTTTTCACCGTGAGCTGGACGGAAGTTTTTTCTCCCGGGCGGGCGTAGACGCCGGTTTTTTGAACTGCGACTGTTTCGCCGCGGATGTTTTGGAGCTCGAGCGAAACCGGGCTGTCGAAATCCGTGGTGCCCTGGTTTTGCAGGACAAAGTTCACGCCAGCGCTGTTGAAGGTCTGGGTGACCTGCCCGGTGGTGACGGTACTGGAATCGATGACGTTTCCTTTGACGTTGAGGTAGACGCGGACGCCTTTTTCAACGTGGAATTCCGTTCCCTGGGCGATGTTTTTTTCGCGGACGATGACGGCGCCGGCGTGAAGGCCGATGCCCCCGTTTAGGGGGATTCTGATGGTCACGGGAACGATCTTGGTTTCTCCGCTGTTGATGGTAAGTTCCGTCGCCGGCATGGTCATCCAGGGAGCTATTTTTTGAGGAGCTTCTTCCCTGGTCTGGGCCACGAAATTTTCGCTGAGTTTTTTGGAAGAGTCGGTGCTGTAGAGTTCGACCTGTTTGGCTTCGGGTCCGAAGTTGGCAATCTGGACGTAACGGATGACGCTGTCGCCGCGGTTGGCGTATTCAACAAACCACTGGCCGTTTGAGGAGTCCCCCTGGAGCGGCTGAACATCGAGCGTGCCCATGTCGAGGTACGCGGCGCGGCTGACGTTTGCACAGAGCAGCGTCAGGATCGCGGTGATGAGAGTTGTGGTTCGTAAGAATTTCATGGTCGGGATTTAGGTTGTCATGATGGTGATGGTCAGCGTTCCGGAATAGTTTCCGATGGCGGTGTTTCCCGGCGTGAGTTCCTGGAGTTCAGGATAGATGCGCCATGTTCCGGGGCTGGCTCCGGTCCCGTTGAGAAGGACCCTTTGCTGGTCGAGAGCGGCCGGTGAACTTGTTGAAGCGTCGAGCGAAACGTAGTTGGAAGAACCTTCGATGGTGTCGATGGAGTTGCTCGATCCGTCGTTGTTGAGTATTGAAAGGTTCGCTTTGGGAATGCAGTTGTTGGTGTTGCAGATGCCGTTGCCTCCAGGAGTAAGATCCGTGGCGCCGATGGCGACGCTGAAAGCGCTTCCGCCATTCTGATCGCTGACTTCGAGATATGGCGGAGCCGGCGGGCTTCCGGTCTGTGCCACGTCCTTGAAATCGATCGCGGACTGCTGGTCGTCAAAGGAGAACGGCTGTGGCGCGAAATCAAGACTGCTCGGTCCGTGGACGGTAAACCCTCCTCCGGTCACTACGATCTCAATCGGCTGCGCGAGTACCGTCGCCGTATTGGCGACGCACAGTGCGAGGCTGATCCAGAAGAGTGCGGTTTGTTTTTTCTTGGTGAGTTTCATAAGGTTTGATTAAGCGGAGGTGATCGTAATGGTGCCGGTGTAGGTTCCCGGAGGAGTCAATGCTGGTACGGTGATCTTGAATTCGGGGAAGAACTGGATCTCAGCCGTATCGCTGTTGTTGGAGATTTTGTCCAGAAGCGTCTGCGAAGAGTCGAGAGGGACATAGTCACAGCTTGAACTGTTCAGGCTGAAGTCCGACGGGTCGCCGAACGGTGCAATGAACGATTGGGTTGCCTGTGCCGTTCCGCATGTTCCGGAGTCGACAACGCCAGGATGATCGCCGTCGTAGTTTTTAATAAATATGTTTGATGCGGGTATGCTGTAGGTTTTTCCGGAAGGATCGTCGTAGGTGAAATCCGAAGAGTCGATGGTGACGGAGTAGCAGAGGTTTCCCGGACAGGTCGTAGACCCGCCGGAGTTACCGCCGAGATCTTCAATTTGAAAATATTGCGGTTGACCGGGCGCCGTGTTTTCGTCGACCTGACGGAAGACGTCCGTGTCTACGGTCGTCGACGCGGTGATGGCCGGGAATTCGATGCTTGAAGGAATGGTCAACGTTTTTCCGCCCTGGGTGATGGTCAGTTGGGCCGACGTCGGAAGCTGGGGAAGCGTCTGGACGAAGGTCGGATTGTTGAGGAGCTGGAACACCGCTCCCTGGGAATCGGAAGATCCGTTGTATCCGCCGTCCCATCCGGCAATGGCCAGTCCGTTTTCATTCATGTCAACGCTCGGCGTTTCCTGGTTGCCCTGTCCGCTGGTGCTCACGACGAAACCGACGCCGAAGTTGGCGGTTGATGGTGAAGATTCATAAAATTTTCCTTCGACTTCGCGCGAACCGCTGTTGTTATACTCTTTTGTCCAGACAATGAGGAAGGATCCGTTGTTGGCGTCGGCGCTGATTCTTGAAAAGTAGCTGTTGGTCGCTTCAATGGAATCCGCAGGGTAGACGGTGAAGGTCGGATCCGTGACCGTCGGAGCGCTTCCGGCAAAATTTCCGGCGTAGCGTGCGGCGACGATGCTCGGGTTGTTGCAGTCCGTCGTATCACACAGTGTCCATGTCACGATATATTCGGTGGGTGAGATAAAAGCGACGTCGGAGTCTTCATTTGGAATGGAGGTCGCAGGCACGATCGTAAAATTGCCAGCGGATGAAAGCGTCGCGCCGTTGGCTTCACGTCCGAAGAGGCGATAGACGAACGAAGCCGATACGTCACCTTCCGTCCAGGTGTAGACGATTTTGTCGTTCCCGCTCTCGTCGGGATAAAGGTCGATGCCGTTGTAGTTGTATGGGAATACGCAATTGCCTGATGGTCCGTTACAATCACTCAGCGTGGAGGGATTGAAACCGCTTTCGGTGTGGTAGTTTCCGGTGATGATCTCTTCCGGCGTCGGAATGTTCTGGCTGTAGAAGACGGCAAAACGGTCGATGACCGAGGATGTGGTGTCATTATAATAGCCGGCCTTCACCTGGGTTGAAGAGTACGTGACTCCGCCGCCGACAATGGCAACGTTGACGGGGAGTTCGGTCGCCGTGGCGGCGGTTCCGGATGAATCGAATTCGCGGTACATGACCTGGGGGCCCGCTCCGGCGTTATTGGGATCGTTGCCGTTCCAGACAATAACGAATCTGTCGGTGCCGGATCCGTTGGTGTCTTTAAAGAAGTCGATCGAGGGTTGGTCGACGCTCGAATCGTCCACGGTGTCTGCTTTGGCGTTTTGAACGATGATGTTTCCGCCGGCGTCGTACAGGCTGTAGAAAACTCTGGTTTGTCCGGATACGCTGTCGGATCCGAGGTAGGCGACGGCGCGGTATCCGTTTGGAGCGATGGCTGAAGTTACTTCATATTCCGAGGTGCCCGTTGGTGTGTGGGCGAGCGTCTCAGCGCCGTTCTTGAAGATGTCGGTGCCATACCCTTTCAGACGCACGTCAAAGTTCGCGGAGGTGTTGAGACTTGTCCACATGATGCCGTATTGACCGTCCTTGTCTTTCGCAATGGATGGATTGGTCTGATCATTCGCGGAGTCACCGTAGATATTTTCATTGACCTGGAAGGCGTTGTCGACGCGATGACCGAGGTAATCGTAGTTGATGGCGTGAATGTTCTGGTCGCTGGTGTCGGTCTGTTGCCATACGGCGGTGAAGTCACCCATGTAATCCATGGCAACGGCCGGATTGCTTCCGCTTGCGTTGAGGTTGAGTTCAACATTGCCCAGCGGACATCCAGCAGCCGTACAACGGTCGACGAGTTTGGCGTCGATGTCGGTGCCGCCGGCTTCGTAGGCAATGACGAATTTTCCTCCCGGGACCGTGCCGGTGCCCGGTTCAGTCGATTTATCCGAAGCCACGGAAGGCGTCACGGCCGGCGACGTCGAGTTGACGCGAACGTTGTTGGCGCTGCCTCCCCACGGTGAGTTGCTTGAGTCATAGCCCTGCATCCAGACTTCGTCGGTGGAAGGGTAGCCGGTGCCCGGGCCGTTCCATGTGACGAGAGTTTCCTGGAAGTTGTTCATGGCGACGGAAGGGTTGACCTGCGCGCCGGTCGTATAGGTGTTGACGAGGGTGTTCGAGCCGACCGGAGTGATCCCGCCGAGAGCGTACGAGATGTCGTAGCGCTGCATGTAAATGCCGTCGGTGTCGCCGGTGCCTTCACCCTGCCAGACGACGACGAAATGTCCCTGGTCGCCCGCGGCGGAGTTGGTGTCGAAATCCATGGCGATTTTTGGAGAGGATTGTATGCCGGTGGTAGAGGTGTTGACGAGAATGGATGAGGCGATGGCTGCGCCGGTGTTGTCGTAGACGCTCACGTAAATGCCGTCGGCATCACCGCTGCCGTTGCCCTGCCAGACGATGGCATAGTCGCCGACTTTATCCATGGCGACGGAAGGGTTGGTCTGGTCTCCGGCGAGCGTGGTGTTCACGCGTACCGGTCCGCCGGACGACGGGTCAGGTCCGGTTTGGGTATTGAAACGTTCGTAGTAGATTCCGCTGCCGTTGCCGCCGCCGTCACAGGCGTCGTCCTGCCATACCAGGATGTAGTTGGTATTATTGTCCACGGCAACGGAGCTCGCGGACTGGCCGGCATTCGGATCACAACTTGGGGAAGGTACGAGTGAAGAAAGCACGTCGCCTTCGTCGCCGCGGTAGACCTCGGCTTTGGCGAGGTTGGTTCTGAAAAGATTTTCCAAGACGTTCTGCTGGAAAACGAGGGTCAGTCCGATGACGGCGATGGATATCGCCGCAACGGATTTTTTGACGGAATGTGGGGTGCGTTTATTCATTGGTTTTTTCTTTTTTGTCTGGAGTTTTCGGGACGCGGATGGATTGTCCTTCCTTGATCAGGTACGGAGCTTTGAGCTTGTTGACGCGGACGAGTTTCTTCCAGTCCACGCTGTGTGATTTGGCGATGTTGACGATGTTGTCATCTGGCTGAACCTGGTAGGGAACCCAGTTTTTTCTGATCTGATTCTGGTTTTTGATGTAAGCGAGGTACATGATCCCGACCGTGATAACGCAGAGCAGGAGAATCAGAAGTATTTTCCAGGGGACCACGTTGAAGGTTGATGTTTTGGATCCGAGCTGCGCGCTTCCGTGGAGCGGCTGGTTGACCGCCTGGCTTTTGATGCGGTAATCCAACTCGCTTACGGCTTTGAAGCTGCCGAAGAGCGGTTGTTTGTCCCAGCTGACGACGGGACTGATCTCCGTACCCGGGAGACTGTCACCGAGACTTTTCTGGAAACGGTCGATCTGGTTGCCCATGTTGTCGTACACGGTGATGGTGGCAATGGGTTCAAGCGCCACGTTGCCGGTGTTTTTAATTTCGAACTGGAAGTTGGTCGTTTTATTTTTCTGGGTGGTGGTGAATCCTGTCCACAGCATGCTGTCCTTGATGGTCCCGGGAATAGTGAGGTAGATGCGCAGACCGATGCGCGTTTTGATCTGGATGTTGGTGCAGCAGATGGTCTGGCCGTTTGCGGCGGACGCCGCGAATTGCGAAATGGTCGGTGCAGGATTGGCCTCTTCAAGAACGATTCCTCCGAAGTACTGTCCCGGAGTGAGTGCGTCGGGAATTTTGATCTGGAATGGAACGTCCACGCTGCCCTGCGGCGGAACGGTGAAGGCGCTTGCGGTGTTGATGTTCGTCCATTTGCCGATTCCGTTGCGGGCTTCGTTTTCGAGCCTTAGGATAAAGCTCCCCGAGTCGTTGCTCGTGGCGTCAACGGGATAGACGCGGGCCTGGACGGGTTTGTCTCCAAGATTTTTCACCGTCGCGACATCGTTGATGATGTCGCCGGGATTTTTTTCGTAGTTAAACCAGCTCTGGTTGTTGCTGTACGGGTTGGGATCTTTGACGATGATGGTAAGATTTCCGTTCGCGCTTGCGATGCCCGGAAATAGCGCCATTAAGCTGAAAATGATCCATGACCCCGTCAGGATTTTGGAGATTTTTTTCATTTTTTGTTTGTGTTTTGATTCAAAACGATCAATAAATTATAGCTTATTTTGCGTCCGGGGTCAACGTTTGTGGTACGGCGCCGGGAGGGTATGATGCACCTGTCGTTATTTTTCTTATTTCCATAGGGTGAAGGCTTTTTATTTTTTGCGTAAAATCGGGCGTCCGGGGTGGAAGGATGTGGTATGGTTCGGTGCGGTGTTCTTTGGGACGTATTTACTCTACCTGTTCACGCTTTATCCCTCCGTGGCCACCGAGGACGCCGGCGAGTTTTCCACGGCCGTGGCGACGCTCGGCGTCGCCCACCCTCCGGGCTATCCTCTCTATAGTATTCTTGGAAAAATTTTTACGCTCTTCGTGCCCTTCGGCAGCATGGCGTGGAAGGTGAATCTTTTTTCGGCTTTTTGCGGGGCAGCGGCCGCCGGACTTTTTTACTTGTGTTTGCGCATTTTGACGCGGAAGAAGCTGTTGTCTTTTTTGGGAGCTTTGATTTTCGGAGCCGGCGGGATTTTCTGGAGCCAGGCGGTGCGCGCGGAAGTGTACACCTTGAATACGGCACTTTTCCTGTTCATTCTTTTTTTACTTTTGTTGTGGTTCGAACGCAGGGGAAAACTTGACGAAAACGAATCGAAGAATTTTTTGCTGTCGACGGCTTTTCTGTACGGATTGAGTTTGGGCAACCATTATTTGATGTTCCTGGCGGGCATTCCGTTTTTCATTTTCGCGATGATGGCGGCGCCGAAATTTTTCCGCGACTGGAAATTTTTGGGCAAGGCGATGCTGTTTTTCGGCTGCGGGCTCGCCGTGTATCTTTATCTGCCGATCCGTGCCGCGATGCATCCCGGACTCAACTGGGGCGATCCTTCGACCTGGCAGGGTTTCTGGGACACGGTGACGAGGAAACTTTATTCATCGGGAAGCATCGACGCTTCGATGCAGCTCGTACCGGCCAAGCAAAGCGGCCCCGGATTTTTGTCCGGGTCGTGGTTCGGGAACTTATGGAGCTATCACCTGTGGCAGATGCTGTGGTACGTGCTTCAGCATTTTTCCGAGGATTTTTTCTGGGGACTTCTGATATTCTCGCCGTTCGGCCTGTGGTGGCTCCGCAAAAAATCGAAGGTCCATTTTTGGCTGATGATCGCGCTGTTTGGTTTTTACAGCCTGGCACTTTCCGATCTGCTCGGACTTGGATTTACCGATAAGCTTCCCGTGGATTTTTTCAAAGACCGTCCTTTTTTCATTCCTGTTCTGACCGTTTTATGTTTCCTGAGCATTTTGGGCGTCCATGATGTTGCGGAAAAATTTTTCAAACGCGGTGCGAGAAAAATCGTTGCGGTCCTGCTCGCGGGGTTGCTTGTCTTTAACATTTTTACGCATTTCGGGGCGGAAGATCAGAGCCATAATTACGTCGCACACGATCTGGCGAAACTTATCCTGGACATTCTTCCTCCGAACGCCGTTTACATCGTGCAGAACGGCGACAATACGCTTTTCCCCATTTTGTATATGAACAAAGTCGAAGGGTTGCGGCGGGATGTTCGTTTTTACATTCCGAGTCCGATCAACGTCTACGATTTTTTTACCGATTTCCAGACGCTTGAAAAGCAGAATCCTGGACGAAGAATTTTTACAGATTTCCCTTTCGCGGATTATCCCGGAAAAACCTACGCTTACCTCGGACCGATCAGCGAGATCGTTCCGGTACAGAATATCGATATGCAGAAAGCCATCATTCCGTTGCTTGAAAAGACGGTGATCCGTGGTATCTCGTCAGGAAATCTGGACCATTTCAACGCCTATCTCAAGGGGCGTTTCGCTTTGGACCTGGGTCTGGCTTTCGGCGGAATCGACGATCTCCAGCAGAGCAAACTTTTCGCCGACGCGACGACCTCGGCTCCCGGAAGCGTCAATATTTTCAGCCAACTCATCGGAAATTATTATGTGCGCAGAAGTGCTTTCCGTGAGGCGATTTCTTATCTGGAAAAAGCCCATACGTTTTATCCCGAGGAATATCCCATCAATTTCGAACTGCTTCTTTCCTATATTATGATCGGCGATCCGCAGCATGCGGAGCCGTATTTCATGACGCTCGTCCAGAACAACCGCGATCTGTTTTTGAATGAATACGCCAAGCTGAAAACGTTGTTCCCGGATGCTTCCCGGCAGTTCGACGCTTTTGAAAAATTTCTCCAACAGCGCGCCCAGTAAAAGAATGGCGCGTTAAATGCTTTACGGTTTCGAAAAAATGTTCTATAATTTTAGGAATACATTATTTTTGGACCAATGATGGAACGCAAAGAAAAGTTCAAGCCACTTTCCCTGCTTGCGCTTGGAGTGTATCTTGTCACGACGCTTATTGCCCCCGTTGCCTTTGCACTCGGAGTGCCTTTGACGTTGCCTCTCGTTAGCGTTACGTCCGTGACGATCACGCCGGCCAGTCCGCTCATCATTGTTGGCAACACCCGACAGTTTACTGCGACGGCGAACTTCAGTGACGGCAGCAATGTGGACGTCACCAACAATGCTTCCACGACGTGGTCCGTTGATGATCTCGGCGTGGGTACCGTGAATACGACCGGTCTCGTGAGCGCGGTCGCCGCGGGAAATACCAACGTCAACGCGCAGTATCTCGGCGTTACCGGCCATACCGATTTCACTGTTTCCAACATCGTTCTTACGTCCGTGACCGTGACTCCGGCCAGTTCCACTTTTTCACAAGGACAGGCCCAGCAGTATACGGCCATTGCCACCTACAGCGATGCATCCACCGTCAACATCACCAATGATCCGGGTACCGTCTGGTCGGTGACCGACTCCACGCTCGGAAGTATTACTAATACGGGTTTGTTTTCTGCAAAGAACAAATTGGGATCTTCGACCGTTACCGCCACCTATCAAACCTTCACAGGGACCGCCAACTTTACAGTCCAGGCTGCAGCCGTGTCTCCCGCCGCTGGAGGCGGATCCGGCGGATCAAGCTCGAGCAGCAGCGGTGCTCCACCGCCAAGCCCGGCCCCGGAGACAACTCCACCGCCGAGCCCGGCTCCCGAAACAACTCCACCGCCGAGCCCGGCTCCCGAAACAACTCCACCGCCAAGCCCGGCCCCGGAGACAACTCCACCGCCAAGCCCGGCTCCCGAAACAACTCCACCGCCGAGCCCGGCACCCGAAACAACCCCTCCGCCGGCTCCGGGAATAACAAACACCCCGGAAGGCCAGATTCCTCCTCCGCTTCCGACGATCACGATTCCTCCGTTCAGCCCGGATACCACTCCGGCAACGGTTACGTTGACGTCGCAGCCGGCACCGCAGAGTATTTCTGAAGTACTTCAGGGTTTGCTCGGCCAACAGTTCATTCCTCCCGAAGACGGCATCACCCGCGGCGAGATCGTGGACAGAATTTTGAAGAAATTTGATATTGAAGGCACCAAGTCGGAATTGATCAGCAACTGCCGTGAAAACCTGGCGGACTGTCTTTCCATCTTTGCGTCCTATTCCAACTATAGCGGCCTTGAAGAGAACCTTCAGGCTTTGAACGTTCCGGGTTTCGAGAACGGTATTTTCGGTTCGGCACATGCCCAGGACACGACCCAGCAGGCCGATCCGCAGGTTCTCGGAGCCACGACCGTGGATGCTTCCGACTTCCAGCTCTATCCCGATACGCCTGTCGGTACGACTTTCCTTGATTCGATCAACAAGGCGACCATGCTCGGTATCGTCAACGGTTATTATGAAGAGCCGACGAGTCCGTTCAAGCCGGACCGTATCGTCACGCGCATCGAAGCGTTGAAGGTTCTTCTGGACGCCAACGACTTGATGAAATGGAAATACTATTCAGAACTTGAAGCGTTGCTCGGCGGACCCGACGGCATCAAGAACCAGAAAGTTCCGTTTAACGACGTTTTCCCGGACCGCAGCTACATGTGGTGGTATCCGCGCTACATCAATAAAGCCTGCGAAGTGGGCATCATCGCCTGCAAACAGGGAACGAGTTTTGGTCCGGACGAGTTCATGACGAAGACCGAATTCAGCGGATGGATGAACAATCTCGACGATTATTTTAAGACGAACGACGTGCCGGCGATTTTGAAAGGCGATCCGGATCTCGACACGCTCCCAACCTACATTGAAGACACGGTGTACCTCACTAATCCTCAATCCAAAGATACCGATAACGATAAGCTTCCGGACAACGAAGAGGTCCAGCAGTACCACACCAGTCCGTTCCTCACCGATACGGATGCCGACGGACTTTCCGATTATACTGAAGTTACCGTCGATCACACCGACCCGCTCAAAGTCGATACCGACGGTGACGGATACAGTGACGGCGCGGAAATCAGCGCCGGTACTGATCCGTTGGATCCGAACTCTTTCCCCGGACAGGTCAACGCGGTTACGAATATTCCGCAGTCCTGGGAACAGAAGTACAATATTCACGTTGCCGACTGCAGCCAGGATACCGACAGCGACGGACTTTCCGACTGCCTTGAGTACCAGTACGTGACCGATCCGACCAAGGCGGATACCGACGGCGACGGATTCACCGATGCCGAGGAAATTTTAACCATGCATACCGATCCGACCGATCCAAATGACCCGGGTCCGGCAAGCGATCCCGCGACGATCGAAAAACTCGGCGCTCGCATCACCAACTTTATCGAGGGTCAGCTTGTTGCCGATCCTCAGCCGCTCGTGAAGGGCCTTTCTCCCGCCAACGCGATCGTCGAAATTGTTCTCCGCAACGATTACGGCCTTGAAAAGATCATCGGCCAGGCGGTCGCGGACCAGAACAACGTTTTTATCTTCCAGGTTCCTCAGCCCATCCGCGACGGTAAATATTCACTCGTCGCCCGAGCCTTGATTCCCGATAAAAAGGAGGTGCTTGAATCTCCTCCGGTAAAGATCGTCATCGATTCCACCTTGAAGGTCACGCCGCCGGCTCCGCGAAAACTTGCCGACCAGCCGGTCACTGACGACAACCTTTTGAAAGACGTCCGTATTGAAATCCGCGACCAGAAACCGGTGCTCGTGGGAAAGACGGATTTTGGCAGCGAAGTTACGGCAACCTGGAGAAGTATCGTGGTGACGTCGGCGCTGATCGCCGATACAACAACCGGCGACTTCAGCATCCAGGCTCCGAGTAACCTCGGCTACGGTGAACATGAGGTCTATGTTCAGGCCGTTCGCAAACAGGACAACGCCATGAGTAAGAATATCCGTCTTTCCTTTGCGGTCAGTCCTCCGCTTCCGGGCGGTGAACTCAAGCCGAGTGCTCCCGCACAGTCCCAGACCGTGGCACAGGCGTTCAGTACCTTCGTCCAGCGCCAGGGCTTCCTGTTCTGGTTGATCATGGGCGTCGTCGCGTTGATTCTTATCGCCACCGGCGCATACTGGTTCAGCGGCGCGTCGGGACGCAAGAAAAAATAGGCGCTTCATGCAGCGGCCCGCTTGATTGAACGTCAGCGCCGGCCTAGTACATTCCGGTCTGCAGACTTTCATCCTCCACGTGACCGGGGTTGTTGAGCGCGTCCTCTATTTTCTGCAGGCCGTAATCGTTGTTGGATTTTTCGTAGGCTTCCCTGGCGGTGTCGAAATCGTTGGTGTAGTATGCGTAATCGCCGATGATGTTGATGTAGTAACTGTTATCGCCTTTGGCGTTGTAGACCTGTTCAAAGTTCGATTTTCTGACCGCCGGGTCTTTCGCCATGATGCTGGCCTTTATATAGTAGAGCAGTTTGAGTCTGGTGTTGGGAAGGTCCATGTCGCCGCGGATGCCGCGGACGACGGGATTTTGCATGGTCGGGGCCGGTATGGAAGGATTGCCGCCGTATTCGTAGACGAAGTTATAGGGATGCAGCCCCATGTTGATGTAGTTGGGCGGAAGCAGGTCGATGAAGACAGGCTTGCCGCCGTTTTTATCAACCCTGTTTTGCAAAAAATCCTGGCTCACCGGTGAGGTCGAGTAATAGATTTCCACCTGGACGTCGGGGCGTACGTGTTCGATCTCACGTAAATAGTAGAGCGGGAAGGTCATGTTGTCGCGGCCGGTGGAGATGAGGTAGCCGCCGGGGGGCAGGCTTTCCAGGGCCAGTTTGTTGAAGTCGTAGGCCACGAAGTTCCTGCTTTCGTTGTTGGGAACAAAGTTTTTGCCGAGCGTCACGGCGCCGGGAACAAGACAGACAATACTGAACCAGGTGGCGAGCTCTTTATTGGTAAAGCTGTCGTGGAGCCACACAAAGCCTTGGCTTATGATGATGCCAAGCACCATAATGGAGGGCATCATAAACGGTTCGGTGCTGAAGGTGGCGTAGTCGTTCATGTCCGCGTCGATGGGCGTGAAGATGAGCAGGATGGTGGTGTAGCAGAGGAACAGCATCAGGATGAAAGCGCCCCACTTGGGATCTTTTTTGAAGAGATAATAGAGGCCGGGCAAAAAGAAGAAGAGCGGGATGTAGAGGTATTCGCGCGTGATGATTTTGAGCAGTGGGACGAGTCCGTTGCCGTTACCGTTCAAGAAGCGCGTGCCGTAGCTTGTAAAGAAATCCTTGATGTCCAGGACCCAGGCCGGGAGGTGCTCGACGGCGGCTTCCTGCGTGGCTTCGTCGGTGGGGACGTTGACGGTGCCGCCGTAGATTTTGCGGTTCACAAAACTGATAAAGGAGTCCCAGGTGTAGAGTCCATTGTGTTCAATGAAGGCCGGATTATTGTACGGCGCAACATATGTGCGGATGGGCAGATAGGCGTAGACGGAAAGTCCCAGCGCCAGTAACCCCAGGCAGCCAAAAACGATTTTGGGATTGATGATGACTTTCCAGTTCTTGATGAGCACGTAGAGGCCCATGGCCGGCAAAGCCAGCAGCAAAAGATGATGGTCGCCGACGCCGATTCCGAAAACCAGGGCCGTTAACAAGAGCCACAAATTCTTTTTTTCTTCATTCCAGCGAAGAAGCAGATAGATGACGAGCGCCAGGGCGAAGGTGTTCAGGGTGTAGACCTCGGCGCGGTTGGATTGGCTCCAGACGATGCTGGTGAAGGCGTAGAAAATGGCGCCGCCAAAGGCGATGATCTCGTTCTTGCCTTTCTTTTTGATGATGAGATAAATAAGCTGGGCGGTGAGTGCGCCAAAGAGTGCGGACATGATGTTGATGCGCCACGCGGGATTGCCGAAAGGGACGAGGTAGGAAAAAATTTTTCCCAGTATGGTGTAGAGAGGATAGCCGGGCGGGTGGGCGATGTCCGGCAAAAGCGCGGAGGTGATGAGTTCGCCGGAGTCTTCGGTCTGCACCGTGGGGTACATGGTCAAAAGGTACGTGAAATAGACCACGAAGAAGACGAGCAGCCCGCTGATTTTTGAAAAGACGATGGCGGCGATTTTTTTGTATTCCGCAGTACGCTTGGAAGTGTGTTTTGTCGGCATGTGTTTCCAGATCGAAATGGTCGGAGTGGCGGGACTCGAACCCACGACCTCAGCGTCCCGAACGCTGCGCGCTACCAACTGCGCTACACTCCGTCGGCGTTCATTATCCTTATATTTGCGCTCGCGGGCAAGCCATTATACACTGCTCCCATGAAACTCAAGTTTATGCATATTCCGGCTCTGGTTCTGCTGCTGGTGGCCGTGACGTTTGGCGGCTGCGCACCGGACAACCATGTGAAAGTGCTCTACAGCACCGACGGTTCGGAGCAGGCCGCCGACACCTGGCATCAAGTCCAGGACGGGCTTTCTTATGCCAATATTCTGGTGGACGCCCAGGACGGATCGCGCAAGGAGTTCTTTCTGGTCAAAGTGGACCCGCACTTGTTTGAGTTCAAAATCTACAACAATACTGATCAGAAAAAGGCCAAGTCGCTCCAGCAAATTCATCAGGAGCAGAGCTCGGTGCTCACGTTTAACGGGGCGTTCTTTGATACGGATTTCAAGGCGATGGGTTTGCTGCAGGATTCAACCGCGCTTTCGCACGGGCAAGGTTCTTCCGGTTTGATGAACGGGATTTTCCAGGTTTCCAATACGGCCTCGAATCCGCTGGCGCAGGTCCATTCCACGCAAAATGTTCCCGGCGACAAGCAGAGTTTCATGATCCAGAACGGGCCGGTGCTCCTGGACAACGACGGTTCGATCCCGCTGGGTGTGGATACGGGCAAGTTGGCGGCGCGCACGGTCATTGGCGTGGATCGCGACGGCAACGTGATCCTTATTGTGCTGCATCAGAGTCTGATCAACAGCAACAACACACTTTCGCTGTATTCCCTGGCGCACCTTTTAAAAGAAGACCCGCAGTTCGGGCAACTCGGTTTGCATTCGGTGCTGAACCTGGACGGCGGTCCGTCGACGGGCGTGGTGGTGGGAACGGAATATCTTCCTGAGATCAACAACGTGCAGAATGCGGTCATTACGTTGCCAAGGCAACAGAAACTTTAGTATGGTACGGGCATGAACAAGCGATTTTTCGTTATCGGGGATATTGAGATGGGGGGCGGCGACGTGATGGATGACTTCCATGATGACGACGCGCTCGTGAAGTTTATAAGATATGTGGGGAATGGTGACGAAGCCGTCGGTGCTGGCGCTGGACGTCCGGACGAAGAGGTCGTTCTCATTTTGAACGGCGACACCTTCGATTTTTTGAAGATGGATTATAAAGGGAAGTATCCCCGGTACATCACGGAAGAGATTTCCATGTGGAAGCTGGAGCGGGTGATGAAGGCGCACCCCGGGGTGTTCAAGGCGCTGGCTGATTTTGCAAGCATTCCGAAGCGCAGGCTGATCTTTGTCATCGGCAACCATGACGCAGACCTGGCGTGGCCTCAACTCCAACAAAAAATTCTGCACGCGTTGGGCGCGGCGTCGGGGCACGGCACAAAAGTGGAGTTCACGCACGCCTACGAAGACGAGCATTTTCATGTGCAGCACGGGAACATTATTGATCCGGTGTTCGGGTTCGATTACGCCACTCCGATTATTGAGCACAAAGGGAAGAAGATCCTCAACCTGCCGCTGGGGGCGCATATTTCCATGCAGTACCTCACGCCGTTCAAGCGCAAATTCCACAAGGAGGAGGCGCTGTATCCGCAGCACGAGGTGCTGGAAAAGTTTCCGGAGTATAAAAAGGAGCTCGGCAAGCTGATGCGGCGGCGTCTGCCGAAGATTTTTTTGTTCGATCCGATTCTCCATCCGGGTGATCCCATGTACCGCGTACCCTACGGGAGGATTCTGCGGCATCTGCTTCGGCACGGCTTTGACCGCGTCCACGACGACCGCTTCCTGGATATTGAGGAGCTGGACACGCTGTTCGGCAGAAAACAGGTGTACGTGCTTTCACACGCGCACGTGCTTAAAGACCGCATGCACAAGGGCGGAAGGTACCTTTTTGTGGACTGCTGGAGGACCGAGCTCAACGTGCTGAGCCAAGACCTTGCGGGCAAGCCCAAAACCTATGTTGAAATCGCCGTTAAAGGTGATACACTGGCCTCTGCCGATCTGAAGGTTTTTGAGGTATAATCAAGACGTCGGAATAGGGCAAACCTCTCCTCGAACCATTATAACTGGGTTATAATGGTCTCGGAGTCCTCCACTCCGACTTCGCGGTTCGCGAAGTCTTCGTTCCGGACCGGTTTGCTCGCAATTGATCGGAGTGTAGCGTAGTTGGTAGCGCGCACCCATGGGGTGGGTGAGGTCGTGGGTTCGAATCCCGCCACTCCGACCATTGAAATTCGATATTTTTCATTTGACACTTTTTTCGTCACACTCTATCATTCAACTGTATGGTTGAATATTCTTTACAGTTGAATTCGGTTTTTGGGTCGCTTGCTGATGCCACGCGGCGAGATATTCTTCAAAGAGTGGCAAAGAAAGAACTTTCGGTCGGTGAGATCGCTCAATCTTATCACCTGACCTTTGCCGCTATTTCCAAGCACCTTATGGTCCTGGAAAAAGCTCAACTCATCGTTAAACACCGGGAAGGCAAACAACAGTATGTTCAGCTTGCGCCTGCCCAGCTTAAAAATGCGGCTGATTATCTCATCGGCTATCAAAAATTGTGGGAAGGCCGTCTTGATTCACTCGAACAGTATTTATTAACTCTTCAAACCGATGGGAAACGATCTTCAAAATAACGTGGAAGTCGTTGATGGCGTTCTTATTATTACCCGTTTTATCGATGCGCCGCGTGAACTGGTCTTCAAGGCGTGGAGCGAGAAAGACCATCTTGTGAAATGGTGGGGCCAGCCTAAAAATGCAACGATGCCTTTTTGTGAAGTAAATTTCAAAATCGGCGGCTATTTTCATTTCAAGGTGGAAAATCCCGGATGGCCGGTTGTCTGGGGGAAGGGTATCTATACCGAAATCAAAGCGCCTGAACGAATCGCTTTTGATAATTATTTTTCCAATGAAAAAGGGGATCTGATCATGAGTGGTGGTAAGGTTTCCGTTGTCATGCAAGAAATGAACGACGGGAAAACGAAAATGGTCGTCCATCATTCCGGTATTCATGAAGGAAACGGTGAAAGTCCGGCCCAGGGCACGATGGCCCAGTACAAACAAGGATGGTCGGAGTCACTTGACCGTTTGGAGCATGATCTCTCGCACAATCTTCAAAACACGACAAAAACCGTCGATAACGCCGTAATTTTTACCCGTTATTACGATGCTCCCCGGGAACTTCTTTGGAAAGTATGGACAACGCCTTCCATGCTGAAGGACTGGTGGGGACCGGACAATGTCGCCATTCCGGAATGTGAAGTTGATTTACGCGTAGGCGGGAGATTTTATATTGTGATGGAGGCAGGCGAGGCCATGGGGCCTTTCAAAGGCACCAGATGGCCAATGGATGCCAAGTTTACCGTAGTGGAGCCAAATTCTGCATTGGCCTATGCTTCGAAAGCCTGGACCGAAGGCGATGAACAGGGAACCGAAATAGAACAAACCACGGAAATTACTTTTGCCGATGACCATGGTAAAACCAAAGTGGAAGTGAAAGTTGTTATTTCATCCGTCGGACCAAAAGCCGGAATGGCTGTCCAGGGCATGCAAATGGGCTTCAATCAACAGTTCGATAAGCTGGAAAAATATTTGGCAAAATTATAATTCATCATCCCTTATCATTCTACTTTATGATCATGCTTTTACTTTCCCTTGCCGGCGTTGTCATTGCAATAATTGTTGGATCACTTTGGTATTCCAATGCCACGCCAATGGGAAAGATTCACATGCGGTACCTTGGTTTTGATAAACTGTCGAAAGAGGAGCAAATGCACAAAATGAAAACTGCCCAACCAATGATGTGGAAGATGTATACCGCACAGATGCTGTTAGCGCTTTTGACATCTTTCGCGGTGGTTTTTATCATCACCGAGAGTATACAGAATGGTGTGCCGTTCGCTATGGCTTTAGGATTCATTCTGGTTAACTGGCTCTGTTTCATGGTCCCGGCCATTGGTCAACAAATACTCTGGAGTAATTGTGACCGGAAGATTGCCTGGCAGAAATTCTTCTCGGATATTCTTTGTAATCTGGTGACCGTACTCTTCATTGCAGTCATGACCAGTTTCTTTGTCTAAAATTTAAGATTTTGGGTTTTTTGCGGCAGGAGTTTGTGTCCTAACAAATATTACGATGCGAACTTCGCGTAGATGAGTTCTTTGGCTCTCTGGAGAAATAACAGCGGGGTTGCGAAGTCTTTTTCGCGGATGATGCGTTCGAGGTCGGCGTTGAATTCGTCGACGAGCCGGCCAAAGGCCGCCACGGATTCGGGGTCGCTCCTGCGCATGATCATTTCGGCGTAGACGCCGTTTTCGCCCCACCGTTGATCAATCTTTGCGACATATTCTCCATAGTGTTCGCGGGGTTTTATTTTTTCAATAATTCCCGGGATTTCAGAAGTGACGTAGCCGAGGGTGCTCCAGATGTTCATGGTGTCGTGGTCGAGTTTGTAGCCGTCGTTGAATCGTTCTTCGGCGTATTGATAGAGTTCAGAATGGGTTTTTCGTTCTTGATCGTCGGCGTGGGGTGAATTTTCCAGAGGCATGGGTTTGTGGTGAATAAGTGGAGCGGATTCTATTCGGGAGCACCTTTTTTGTCAACGGACGTTTTTTCCAACAACAAGAGGCGCACTAAAAGTGCGCCTCTTGGATGTTCTATTGGTCTTGCGGTTTAGTATGCGAGGTATGAGGCGTAGCTGAGGAAGAACCCCGCGATGAGCATGACGATCGCTCCGAAGTAGATCCATGAGCTGGATTTCATTTTCATTACTCCGGTGATCCATTTTTCGGGAGCCAGGAAGAAGAAAAGCCCTTTGATGAAAAAGCCCCAGCCGGTCAGGGTGATGAGGAGCCAGAGGTTCCAGGCCCAGACGTTGTAGATGTTGATGAAGATGAGACCCAGAATGAGCGAAAGGAGTGAAAACGAGAAGAGCTGGTAGTGGTCTTTTTCGAACTTATCGACCAAGCGCAGCCAGGACTTCGCGTAAAACAATACCGAAAGGCCGAGCACCAGATACATTGGCCCGATAATACGTGCGAGCATTGAAGCATTATCCATAAGGAGGGGTGGTTAGGGAATAATGTCTTTACGCCATGGTAGCACTGTTTGCGGGAACAAGCATCAACCTTCCAGAATTTGTGCGGTTTTCCCACGTTTTCCTCAGGCGACCTTGATTTTGTCGAAGAGGGCGATGAACTGTGTGAGTTCCTTCTGCGTGAGGGCCTTGAAGGCGGGGCAGACGGTTTTCTGGTAGTTTTTTTTGAACTGTTCGAACTTTTTTTGCGCGGACGGGGTGAGGGTGATCTTGATGCTGCGGCGGTCCTTGGGGTCTTCGGTGCGTTTGACGAGTTTTTTGGTGACGAGGTTGTTGACGAACTGGGTGATGGCGCCGGGGGTGACGTTCATAAAGGAAGCGAGTTCTTTGACCGAGGTGCCGGCTCCGTCATTCGTTTTGGAGATGAAGAACAGGAGCATGACCTGCGGTCTGCCCAGTTTGTATTCGCCAAAGGGATAGCCGTGGCCGGCGTGGAGTGAACGCATCGTCATCATCATTTTTTTGATGAGGGCGTGGACGAGTTCGTCGCGCGATGTAACGGTTTTGGCGGGTTTTGCGCCAGATTTTGTCGTGGCTTTGGTGGGTTTTGGCATGGCGATGTGGTGTTAAGTGACGGGTTTGGTTCCGCTACCGGTTTTAACTTTCACGCTTGCCGTGCAAGAGCATCTCTACCGCGTGTTCCATCGAGCCGGCTTTGATGATCTCGCCGGAATTGACAAAGCAGATTTCGTCGGCGTTGCTGATGGTGTTGAGGCGATGCGCGATGATGACCTTGGTGGTTTCTTCGGGAAGTTTCCTGAGGATCTCTTCGAGGAGCTGTTCGGTCACGGTGTCGATGTTGGCGGTGGCTTCGTCGAGGATGAGGATTTCGGGTTTTCTGAGCACCGAGCGGATGAAGGCGATGAGCTGTTTTTGGCCCAGGCTGATGGCGTCGCCGCCGCCGGCTAGGTTGGTTTCCAGGCCGTTTTCAAAGCGCGCGAGCAGGTTGGTGAGTCCGGCTTTTTCGATGATCTCGCGGAGTTCCTCGTTCGTGCACTGTTGGTACTCTTCGTTGCCGTAGAGGATGTTGTCGCGGACGGTGCCGGCAAAAAGGAAAGGTTCCTGGAGGATGAAGCCGATGCTGCGCGTGCGGTCGCCCGGTTCGTAGGCGCGGATGTCCTTGCCGTTGAGGAGGATGGTTCCTTCGGTTGGGTCGTAGAGCCTTGCCATGAGCGAGGCGGTGGTGGTTTTTCCTCCGCCGGTCGGTCCCACGAGGGCGTAGGTTTTGCCCTTCCTGAGGGTGAGATCGATGTTCTTGAGTACGGTCTTGCCGCCGGGGTAGGCGAAAGACACATCCTTGAATTCGAGGAGATTTTCGGGTGTTGTTCCCTTGGCTTCAATGACGTCCATGTTGGATTTCAATGCGAGCACTTCCGAAATGCGGTCGAGGCCGGCCATGGCGATCTGGAATGAAGACCAGACGGCCGCCAGCTGGCGGAGCGGGTTGTAGAAATTGTTGACGTAAATGAAGAAGCCGATGAGCAGACCCACGGTGAGGTTGCCGGAAAGGATGAGCGTGATGCCGTAGGCGAGGACGATGAGCTGGGCCAGGTTGGAGGCCAGTCCGTAAATGGGGATGAAGATGTTGCTGGCGATGCCGGCCTTGACCGAGGCACCGAAGTTTTTCTGGTTGGCTTCGTTGAATTTTTCGCGGAAGTAATCTTTGCGGTTGAAGGCGACGATGACTTTATAGTTTTCGATGCTTTCCTGGATCTCTCCGCTCATGCTGCCGAGGCTCTGAAGGCTGGCGAGGTTTACTTTCTTGACCCACCCCGAAAGGAACTGGGTGACGATGAGCACTCCGAGGGCGGGGACGAGCGCGGCGGCGCCGAGCTTGATGTTGAGCGAGAGCAGGAAGATGCCCGTGCCGGTGATCATGAAAAGGCTTCCGATAAGCTGCATCAACGCCTGCGCGAAGAACTGGTTGATCTTGTCGGTGTCGTTGTTCATTCTGGAAATGAGATCACCGGCCTTGTTCTCGTTGAAGAAGGCCACGGGGAGTTCCTGGAGTTTGTTGAAAATGGCGTTGCGGAGGTTGAAGATGACCCTGCGTCCGATGCCGCCCATGGTCGAGGTCTGAAGGTAGCTGGCAACGAGTCCGCAGAGGTAGATCACGAGGAGGATGCCCGAAATGGCGAGGAGGCCCTGGTAGTTTCCGGTCTGGATATACTGGTCGATGGCGTAACTGATGATGATCGGAGCGACGAGATTGGACGCCGAGTTGATGATGATGGAGACGAACGCCACGGCGAGGTTTTTCTTCTCATGTTTGAGTAAAGGCAGCAGGTTTTTGAGCGCGGACATCATGGTGCGCGCGGTTTTGCCTTTGCCCTTCGGGCCTTTGGGTCCGGGCTGCTGCGATTTGGTCAGCTGGTAGTTCATGAGTATTATTATTCGTAGTTGTTGGTACTCCGTTGCGAGTTATAGATCTGGTTGTATTCCGGCGACGTTTCCATGAGTTTGCGGTGCGTGCCGGTGGCCACGAGTTCGCCTTCCATCAGGAGGACGATCTGGTCGTAGTGTTCGATCGGGGCGATTTTCTGCGTCACGGAAATGAGGGTGAGGTCGGGATAGTTTTTCTGGACGTTGTCGAGGATCTTTTTTTCGGTCTTGTTGTCGACGCGCGCGGTGAAGTCGTCGAGGAGCAGGACTTTGGGGTTGAGGGCGAGCGCGCGGGCCAGCATGATGCGCTGTTTTTGCCCTCCCGAAAGACTGGTGCCGCGTTCGGACACCACGGTGTCGAGTTTGTCGGGCAGTGAATCGACGAAGTCGTTGAGTTCGGCGGTTTCGATGGCTTTTTCAAGATCTTTGTCTTTGACCGTGTTGCTGAAGGCGATGTTCTCGCGCAAAGTGAGATTGAAAATGATGCTGTCCTGAAAGACGAAGCCGACCTGCCGGTGGAGGGCTTCTTTCTGGTACTTGTCGATGTCCTCGCCGTCGTATTCGATGATGCCGGCGGTGGGTTCAAGGAGCCCGGTGAGGAGGTAGAGGAGCTGGGTTTTTCCGGCGGCGGTTGGTCCGATGACGGCGGTCTTGGTCCCCGCTTTGGCGGTGAAAGAAACGTCTTTGAGTGCGCTTTTTTCTCCGTAGGTCACGGTGATGTTCCTGGCCGAGACGTCGCCGTGCAGACGCGCGGTGATGTCTCCGGTGTCTTTTTTATGTTCGGCGGTGAGGACTTCGGCGATGCGCTGGTACGAAGCCGCGGAGCGGGCGATGACGTTGCTCATGAAGCCGATGATGATGATGGGGAAGATCAGGATTGCGAGGTAGCTGTTGAATGCGGTGAAGTTTCCAAGCGTCATGCTTCCGGAGATGACGAAATGTCCGCCGAGCGTCAGAATGATGAGCGTGGCGAGGTTCGTGGAGAACATGATGACCGGGATGAGACTCGCGAAAAGGTTGACGATGCTCAGGCCGATATCTTTGGCTTCGGTGTTGGCCACGAGGAATTTCTGATATTCATACTGCTGCGAATTGAGGATGCGGATGAGGGCGGCACCGAGAATGCTTTCGTTGATGACCTTGTTGAGCCAGTCTATGTTTTCCTGGGATTTTTTGAAAAGCTGGCGCACCTTTCTCAACACTAAAAAGAACGTGGTCCCAATGATGGGAACCATGACGAGGACGGCGAGACCGAGCTGCCAGTTCGTGATCAACAGCAGCGTGCTGGCGCCCACGATCAGAAACACCGAGGAGATGATGGAGGCGATGGCCTGCGACACGAAGGTTTTGACGTTGTCGGCGTCCGAGGTGAGATTGGTGAGGAGTTTTGAGGGCGTTGCACTCTGGATGTAGGCGTAATCCTGTTTTGAAATTTTTTCGGCGAGTTTTCGGCGCAGATCCCTGGCCACAAGTTCGGAGGTGTAGGTCTGGACGATGCTCTGGAGATAGGTGAAAATAAAGATCAGCACCGCGACGACCGCGAACTGGATGATGACGGTCTGCAGGGCAAAATTGCCGTTGGTGAAGCTGTCGATGCCCCCCGCGATGATCTGGGGCACGGCGAGGTTGAGCGCGTTCGCGGCAATCGTCAGCACGACGAGCAGGGCGATCCATTTTTTATAGTCCTTGAGGAGTCCGAAGAGGCTCGGGCCGTTCGGTTTTGCGGGCGGTTTTGACTTTGTAGTCATAAATTTTAGTTTAGCGCCATATTATTTTAGTTGCTAAACTAATTTCTGTCAACACCTTTCTGAACTTCTGCAGACCGCTAGTCAATTTTTGCGTTACGCCGATACTGGATAATAAACATTATTCCAATGAGCAGGATCGGCATTCCAAGAGCTACGGGCAGAACTTCCCCCGGATTAAGATTTTTTTTGGGGTTCACGGTAAAGTCGGTGATGATGCTGGCAATGGGAGTGTCGTTCCCGGCTACTTCAGCTATCACGGTCAGTGCATAGACACCCGCTTTTACAAAGTGGATTTTCCAGTTTAAAGGAAGGATTTGTCCAGGAGCGATTGTGCCAATGTAGAGCCCCTTTTCGGCGCTCCAGTCTTCCAAGTCAACGGGCAGTTTATTTGCCGTGTCCACAAGGGACAGGTACGTGGTGATATTGTTGATGTTTTTTTGGGTGCTATTGGTAATTTGCCCGGTCACGGTTACGTAGTCTCCCGCGGTTCCATTGAGGGTTTTTGCCGATGAAATGGTGATATTTACAGGCATTGAACTGGCTTGCGGCCTGTTCGCAAGTGCCATAGGCGTAAGAAGCAGTTCTGCAATCAAGAGTATGATAGTTGTACCGAGTATTTTCATATCATTTAGTTAGTGACAATTCCTTTCCGCTTATACTGATGGATTCCTGCTATTAAAATTATCAACGTCAGTAAACAAAACAAAATTATTGGGACAATGAACTGCCAGTTCTGTAAGAGATTTGTCTGATAGTCAACAAGCACATTGTCCAGTGAAGAAAAGATGTTATCAATTGGATTGATTTTGCTTACAAAATCGGCAACAGGGTTGTTTTTAAGCGTTGAAGAAAATAATGCAGGGATTGTCATGGTCAAGAGGATGATGAGCGATGTACTCATGGTGTTTTTGCTTGAGCGAAAAAGTAATGAGATACCAAGAATGAACAGGCTGAACCCTAAAACTCCGAGAGTCCCCAGCAACAGGACGTATCCCAGGAATGGCAGAATCAACTTGCTGCCCGCTGAAGCAACGATGATGTAAGGTGCTGCGACCAGATAAACGAAGAACCACAATGTCATTGAGGCTAAAAGTTTGCCGGCAATCGTTTTTTGTAGGCTTACAGGTGTCAATAAAAGGCTCTCGGCCGTGTCTTTTTCAAATTCGCGCGTCAGGATCGAAGAAGTGTCAATTGCAACGATGAGCAACCCGACACCTATGATTATTTTCCCGAGCAGCCACATAAGTTCGGTTTGATCGAGCAGGCTCAGCTCTTTATCGGTGAGCAGAAGGTAGCTGGTAAAGCTAAACAGTAGAGACGCGATCAGCAGCCAGACGGTACTCTTCCACGTATAGAGTTCTTCCCGGATTTCCTTGAGCCAGATATATTTAATCATTGCTGTTTGTTAGTGAGAGAAAGATATCTTTAAGGTCCCCATCTTTTTTATGCGTTAGATGCTGGAGATCGGCAATTGAACCGGATGCAACCACTTTTCCGCGGTTGATGATCGCGATTCGGGAGCAGAGCATCGAAACCTCGTGGAGCAAGTGTGAGGAGAAAAAGATGGTTGTCCCCTGTTTGTTCAGGTCAAGGAGCAGTTTTTGTATATCTTCCTGACCTTTTGGATCGAGTCCCAGCGTTGGTTCATCGAGGAATAGAATTTTTGGACTGTTGATGAGCGCCCTGGCGAGACCAAGGCGCTGTTTCATCCCGCGCGAATACGTTCCAATTTTTCTTTTTTTACGTTCAGTCAAAGATACCCAATTTAAAAGTTTGTCCACGTTCTCAGTGCTACTAGGCATACTGTATAACTGGGCGAAAAAGGCTAAGTATTCTTCCCCCGTCATCCATTCGTAAAAGCCGCGGCTTTCGGGCATTACGCCTATAATACGTGAGATCTCATCTTTCTTGCCGATAGGCAGCCCATTGATGGAAATTGTGCCGCGGTCCGGCGGAATCATACCTGTCAGCATCCTGATGGTCGTTGTTTTCCCGGCGCCGTTCGGACCCAGAAAACCAAAAAATTCACCTTCAGAGATTTCCAGCGTAAGATCGTCCACCGCTTGGGTGTGGTCGTAGGATTTAAAAAGGTTTTGAGCTGACAAAACAATTTTTTTCATAGATTTAGCGGTGAGGTGGTTTACGCGGTATGCTCCAAAAAATATTTATCAGTAAGCTTGCAGCACCGACAATCACCAGGAACCAGCTTACAAAGAAATTAATGACCGTCTGATTGTCCGGGACATCATTAAAGTAGTTTAAATAAAGACCGGCGATGATGACGATGAATGATATGACCAAAAAGCCTTGTTTCATAGATTTATTAGTTATTCTCCCAGTTGAAGCTGTTATTTATTATGGTGAACATTGGCGAGAACTGTCCAAACGCTTCAAGATTTGTCGAGAATGATGTGAAGGCGGCTCTGTCCGGGCCGGTGATATATGTTGAAAGATTTTTTTTCACGGCATCATTGTCGCTGTATTGGTACGTGAGTTGATAGGCTTCGTTTCCGTTGATGGTTGTCTTCCGGTAGTCTATACGTTTATATCCCTTAAGAGTTTTTGTTAAGAGCGGCTCTTCCTGGCTTAAGATAAAGAGTTCCAATGTTGAATTGTCAGGAACATCCTGGAGTTGGATTTTGCCGTTCCCGGCGGCAAATGTTGTTTCGAAACTTCCGGCGGTTTGCCCAGAGGTTAAATCCCAATTGTCAGGCACTTTAAAAGTATAGAAGTTTTCTTTCATGTCTTTGTTGTGATAGACGCTGAACGTGATTTTTTGTTGGCTGACGGCCAGTTGTTCTGTGGTTTGGGGCCGGAGCGATGCTGGATCTTTTACGTACATTTGATTGGTGCCGGCGAAGGGGCCAAACGAGAAGAGCGTTAAAATAACCAAGGCAATGATGGTCAGCACGATGACTGCTATGACTTTTTTGTTCATAACTCTACAGGTGATATGGTGCTTTTATACTCCCGGTTTGTGAATTTTTTATGAAGATTTCGACATAAAATCAACTTGAGGAAATCGATGATAACCATTTAGGTGTATGATACTTTCATGAATGATATTTTTATTTTTGGAGCACAATACCTTTTTCTTTTTATACCGGTTTTTGCTTTTGTTTATTTCTTAAATCAAAAACCCGAGAACAGAAAAAAGATTTTTTTGCTGGCCGTTTTTGCTCTGCCTGCGGTTTTTATTATGGGGAAAGTTGCGGCATTTTTTTATTATGACACCCGGCCGTTCTTGGCGAATCATTTTACTCCAGCTATACCTTCAGCGACGGATAACGGTTTTCCTTCGGACCATACCCTTTTGTCCGCTGCAATTGCATCTGTAATCTCTTTTTTTAGCCGTAAACTCGGGATTTTGTTATGGGCACTCACTGGTTTTGTAGGGATTTCAAGGGTTTATGTCGGTGTCCACTCCCCCCAAGACATTCTTGGCAGTATCATTATTGCCGCTTTTTTTACATGGTTAATGTCGAAGTTTACAAGATGTTATTTCTTCACAAAAACTTCATAAGATTTTTCTATATATAGTAGCACTATGAGAATTATTATTGTCGAAGATCAGAAAAAGCTTGCTCTTTCTCTCCGGCGGGGATTGGGACAGAACGGTTATGCGGTCGATACTTTTTTTGATGGAGAAGCTGCGTTGCATCGTTTGGAGCACAGCAGCAAGGATTATGATCTCGTTATTCTTGACATTATGTTGCCAAAGATGGATGGAATTACAGTGTGTAAAAAATTGAGAGAAGATAAAATTTTTCTGCCAGTCCTTATGTTGACCGCTAAGGATACAGTTGATGACCGTATCCTGGGGCTGGATGCAGGAGCGGACGACTATTTGATTAAACCTTTTTCTTTTGATGAGCTTTTGGCGCGCGTTCGAGCTTTGCTCCGAAGGCCGAAAAGCTCACTCGCGTGTGAACTCAAAATCAAGGATCTCGTTTTAAATACGGTGACACGGAAGGTGTTTCAGGGGAAAAGGGAAATAAACCTCACTTTAAAGGAATTTTCGATTCTTGAATACTTCATGCGTAACCCCAATCAAGTTCTCACCCGTGAACAAATCCTTAATCATGTGTGGGATTTTTCTTTTGATTCTTTGAGTAATGTGGTAGATGTTCATCTTAAGAACCTTCGTAAAAAATTAGAAGCACACAAGCATGAAGCATTTATTGAAACCGTTCACGGGGTGGGCTACAGACTTCAAGACTAATGTCTTTAAGGCGGCGAGGATTCGTCTCACGCTTTACTATATTTTTGTCATGGTTATTGTCGTTGGGATTTTCAGTGGAATGCTTTATGTAACGCTTGAAAAAAATATCAGGGATTCCATCGAGGAAAATGTGGGGGATCAAAACGTCCAAGTTGAAACCGTCACGGCAACCGTTGACCGTTTGAGGATCACTTTTTTCGTTTTAGACGGTCTCATTCTGTTGTTGATAAGTGCTCTGAGTTATGTCCTTGCTGGCGAGACGCTTCAGCCCATTGTAAAGGCGCTTGATGCACAGAAGCGGTTTAGTGCTGACGCATCGCATGACTTGAGGACTCCCCTTGCTATTATGCGTACTGATATAGAAGTGACGCTGAATGAAAAGCATGACTCTTCTGCCCACTTGAAGAAGACGCTCGAAAGTAATTTGGAGGAAGTGGAACGTATGTCTGACCTGATTGAGAACCTTCTTCTGCTTTCAAGGCTTGATAGCGGAAAAGTTTCCGGAGCAGCCGTAAAATTTGAGCTTGGTGATTTTGTTCAAAAAATTGTTGGAAGATTTAAAGAGCAGGCAAGAGTAAAACGAATAGCCTTGAGAATGGATAAGAAAGACAATGGCAGTATCGTAGGCGTTCAGTCGGATCTGGGGAGAGCTTTCTACAATATTTTGCAAAATGCCCTTCACTATACTCCGAGCCGGGGAAAGATTTTCGTTGAAGTTTTGAAAGAAAAGGACCATATGAGTGTTGTAATCATCGATAATGGAGTTGGGATTGATAAAAAAGATTTACCTTTTGTGTTTGATCGTTTTTTCAAGGCATCGAATTCAAGAAACGAATATGCCGGCGGATCAGGGCTCGGATTGCCTATAGCTCAGGAGATTATCAAGGCACACCATGGGACAATTTCTCTTCAGAGTCATACAGGCAAAGGAACAAGGGTGAACATTAGTCTGCCACTTTCCGTTATGGCTTAAAAGTTCATCATAACTTCATTTTTGAGGTTTACCATTAAAGTAACCTCAAAAATGGTCGAGTTGGGGGAAAATAATTCTGTAACGTGAATACTTTATGCAAATCAACAAGAAAGCAGCATCTATTATAGCTATTGTAAGCGCATTGGGAGGAGTCGCTGGTTCTATTGCCATTGCCGCACATGCACAAACCTCTTTACCTCCGGTTCAGCCGGCGGCGATGGTGCAGTCACAGGATACTGACAATATTCAGGCCCCTGGCGGGGTGGAAGTTCCCGATACCAAAGCGGCAGCAGCGTCTGAAGCAAACGATCAGGAAACCAACGATGACCAAAATCGGGTAAGCCAGCAGCAAGATGGTGGCAAAGATGACGCCACAGAAGTTCATCACTTCAACACAGATCCAGCGCATGAAGCAAATGAAAAGGATGAAGGTAATGCTGAGGAGACGGTTGGACAAAATCCTTCAACTCCTTCTCAAACGATTCCTAAAGTCGTAAAAGGACAATGAGTTTGTTTTCCGTCGTTTTAGATTGATACACCAAAGGGCACCTTTTCAGGAGTCTTTTGGTGTGCTGATTTACGAAAAGAAAAAAACTTCATAATTTCTTCATTTTTTTCTTTTATCTTATTTGAGTTCGAAAAACATAAATAATTTTTTTAAACTTTGATATGCCTCAGGATACAAATACGCAAAAATTTCGAAAGATGTTAAACAAGGTACCGGAAGTTACTCTTTATTTTTGGATTATCAAGATTTTGTGTACGACTATTGGAGAGACTGCAGCGGACTACCTCAATACAACCTTGAATCTAGGCTTGAATGGGACAACGCTCGTAATGGGCCTATTGCTCATTATTGTCCTTATTTTCCAGTTTAGATCCAAAAAATATGTTCCTGCATTCTATTGGCTTGCGGTTGTTTTACTCAGCGTTGTAGGTACATTGATTACCGATAATTTGACTGATAATCTGGGGGTTTCTTTGGAAACGACGACCATCGTATTTTCAGTAATTTTGGCGGGAGTATTTGCTATCTGGTACGCGAGCGAAAAAACATTGTCCATTCATTCTATTTTAACTACCCGGCGTGAAGCATTTTACTGGCTTGCGATTCTCTTTACTTTTGCCTTGGGTACGGCGGCGGGAGATCTTTCGGCTGAAAAATTTGATCTTGGCTATTTGAATTCTTTGTTTATATTCGCTGGTCTTATCGCAGCTATAACCGTTATTCATTACGTTGTTAGAGAGGTCTTAGCCAAGGAACACAGGCATCAGTCCACGAATGCCGTTTTGGCTTTCTGGCTTGCTTACATTTTGACTCGTCCTCTCGGCGCGTCGATTGGTGATTATCTGTCCCAAGCTCCGGCTGATGGCGGTTTGGGGCTGGGAACTACTGATACAAGCTTTATTTTTCTTGGCGCGATCTTGGTGTTGGTCGTCTATCTTTCCATTACAAAGAAGGACGTGATTACCAAGGAGGTTGCAAAACACGGCCATTCCGAGGTCATCGCGCCGTATTAACAGCTGCGTGCGAAACCTGATGTTTTGTTTAGGCCTGATCACAACGGTTTGTATCCTAAAGAAAGGGACTCTTGAACTCAAGGGTCCCTTTCTTCTTTCTATTCCTTACCCCAACAAATTATAATCGGTTATTATGAATTTTTTATGAAGGATTTTTTTAACGTATAATGCAGCCGATGGCTTTTTTCGTTTACATATTGGAGTGCAACGACGGTACGTTGTATACCGGTTCCACCCGCGATGTGGAAAAGAGGGTGTATGCCCATAATTTTTTGAAATCTGGAGCGAGATATACACGCGCACGAAGGCCGGTGAAGCTTGTTTATACTGAAAAATACGCCACGTATCGCCAGGCCATGCGCCGTGAATACGAACTGAAACAGCTCAAAAGACGGGATAAGCTGGAGCTGATCTATTATTGAAGCGGAGCATTATCCTTGATCTCATGAAGATGGCAGGTGTTTTCGATGAAGCTCGTCATTGCCTGAAACTTATTTTTGTTGAAAACATAGGGCAGGATCGACTCCTTCCCTTCTTTATCGATAAGCTTCAGTCTGTTGGCGGGCCAGAAAAGATCAACTTTATAACCGGTGAGATCCTGCGTCTGGTGGAACTCCGATGATTTTTTCTTGCTCAAATACCGAACGTGGATCTCTTCGCCCTCGTCGCTGATTTCGATCTTTGAAGAAAGGTTGGAAAGGAAACCGGAAAACAGGATGGCCATGATCGCGATGATCATGAGGTCCGGGAGCGTGAAAGAGCTGTTGTTGAGAAATTCGTCGATGGTTTTTGCCGCGACTCCTTTCAGCAGCGCGGACGCGAAAGGAAGAATGACGATGCCCGTCACGACGATGCCAAGGAGGATATTGGACAGTTTTTTTAACGCCGGGCCGAGAAAGAACAGCAGTTTGTTCGGGCAGTAGATTTCCATGCAGCCTATTATACCATTTGTTTTTTCATGGTATAGTCGGGGTATTATTCATTTAGTTTTCAGGTATGAAGACCCTCGCTTGTTCAGATTTGGGAGCCGCAGAGTGCACTTTTGTCGCCAGCGGTGAAACCAACGAAGACGTCGTTCAAAAGATGATGGAGCACGCTAAAGCCGCTCATCCGGAAAAAATGGAGCAGATGAAGAACATGACTCCGGAAGAAATGAACGCCATGATGGTGGCGAAAATCAAAGGTTAATGTTATACTTGGGGCATGAATCACTGTGACCACGGTGTGTTCATGCCCCGAGAGTACCCTCAGAGGCCGAAGTGGAACCGCGTACAGGTGCAATGCCTGGAATGCGGGAAAGACTTTACCTACTGGGAGGATCGGGATGAATCACATCTGGAAGCGCTCCCCCAAGATTAGGGAGGCGGCTTTCGCCGTGGACGACGTTGTTTTTTTGGCTTTCCTGTGATAAAATATTAGGTTAGTGTTTTTCATTATTATGGTATCGGAAGAATCCAAAAAAAATGATGAGCAGGACCTCGACTCGCGTTATAAAACCCTTCGCAGAAAAGCCCGGCTGGCCGAGGAAAAGGTCATGCAGAAAAATATTTACAAACGTGGCGTTTTTGAAACGCTGACCGAAGTTTCGGGTGAAATCCAGCGGATTGCTAGGGCAACCCATAAAGATTTTCATAAGGTTCTTCAAGAAACGGGCATTAAAGACCCGGATGAGATTTTCGACGAATCCGTCAGTCACTGGGATAGTATGCTTCGAGCCTCTTCAATTCCCTCCGAAGAGCAGTTGATTGAAAGTCTGCAGGATGATTTTCAGTTGAAACTTACCAAAGCCGCAGACGTGTTTCTCCCCACGGACAGGCTTGAGCCACACCATGGCGATCGTCAGGAGTCCAAGGAACCCGGTGATGATGTTAATCGGGTTGGACTTGCGATCGAGACGATTCTGCATATGCGCTTGGACGACGAAAAAATTTTACTTGATGACTTGAAGGTCACCGTGGGGCGCGTTCCAGAACACAGCTGGAGAACCAGACCCTACTGGGTGATCGATTTAAAAAAGTATAAGATCGCGGTTTTTTTGAACAACCAGCACTCGAACCGCACTTTTGTCCTGGGGTATAAAACAAAAAAAAACCTTGGAGAACTTGAAAAATATACCAAAGAACACTTGAAAGCGCTCAGCGAACGACCGAAGTCACTCATCCATCATTTTGTTTTTCACGACGATGGTCAGTTCCGTGGAGAACTTGCCGCCACGATTCAGAAAGTTTACGAAGGGAAGGCGATGGCGAAGCCTTATGCAACCTATGAAGAGGCGCAGAGGGCGGTACATGCTCTGGGGATAACGTCGCAAAAAGACTACATGAAGCGTTACAGGGAAGATCCCCGATTGCATTCGAATCCCGTATATCACTACAAGGAGGACTTTGTCGGTTGGGCGGATTTTCTCGGCACCGGGAATAAAAGCACCCGGGAACGTTCGGCGGAACTCTATGCAACCTATGAAGAGGCAAGTGCGGCGGCCCGTGCTCTGGGAATAAAGACAAAAGAGGAGTATGCCAAAAGATATCGTGAAGATCCGAAACTTACTTCAAGTCCAAACGGTAAGTACGGAAAGGATTTCAAGGGATGGAAAGATTTTCTCGGAACCTTGGATAAAAGACGGCATTCAACAACGTATCCGACCTACGAACAAGCCAGGGAAGCCGCTCGGGCCTTGGGATCAACATCAGGTAGCGATTATAATCAACGTCGTCATGAGAATCCACGTTTACCGGCTTCCCCTTTAGGTAAATACGGGAAGGCATTTGTCGGTTGGGCGGATTTTTTAGGGACGGGAAATAAAAGCTATATTGAAAGGCATTCGGAATTTTATGTCACTTATGAAGAAGCGAAGAAGGCTGCACAAGCGCTGGGAGCAAAATCTCAAACTGAATATTATCAACTCTATAAAAAGGACCCTCGGCTTTCGTCTAATCCTGATCGAACGTACAAGAAAACTTTTCTCAGCTGGGGTGATTTTCTGGGAACTGAAACTAAAAACAGCATGGAGCGATCACGGGAGCTGTATTCCACCTATGAGGAAGCAAAGAAGGCGGCGCAGAAATTGAGAATAAAGTCTGAAACGGACTACCGGATGGAATATAAAAAAGATCCCCGTTTGCCATCGAGTCCCTCTTCCAAATACGGCGACGAATTCGTGAGCTGGGCGGATTTTTTGGGGAAAAAGAAGAAATAGTTTTATTCTCATGCTGGAGGCGGCTTTCGCCGTGGACGGGTTTTATCGTTGTAGTTGATTTTTTCTGGAAGAGATCGGCTGAAAGGGCTATAGTTGTTTTATGAAAACAGCTCTTATTTATGCGTTTCCGGGTTCACACGCCGTCGATTTTGCGGAAGTGGGCGGCAAGGGGCTTTCTCTGATGCAGGGCAGTAAAGCAAAGTTGCCGGTGCCTCCCGGATTTATTTTGACGGTGAAGTTTTTTGATCCGTGGATGAAGCATCTGCACCGGACGGCGCTTTGGAAAAGTTTTTTGAAAGCCGATGAGACTGAGTTGCCGAAAATTTGCGCGGAGCTTAAAAAGGACGCCGGGAAGCTGGTCTTTACCGAGGGACAGAAGAAACTTGTTGATGCCGCTCTCAAAAAATTTTGGCGCGATGAGAAGCATCATGTTGCCGGACCAACGGCTCTTTTTGCGGTGCGTTCTTCGTCGCCGGAAGAGGACATGGAGGGTTCGTCCTTTGCCGGCGGGTATGAGACAGTGCTGGGCGTTCCTCCCGGACAACTGGAAGCGGCCGTGCGAAAAGCGTTTATTTCCTGTCTGGATTATCGCGTGTTCGTGTACAAGAAGGAGAACGGATTTGAAGCGCACGATCCTAAAATTGCGGTAGTGGTCCAGCGGCAGATCGCCAGCGAAACGGCGGGCGTGGCTTTTTCGTTGAATCCGGTGACGAACAATTTCGATGAAGCCGTCATCAACGCCAACTTCGGCCTGGGAGAGACAGTGGTTTCGGGAGTGATGACGCCGGATACGTATACCGTGGATGAGGTGACGTTAAAAATTTCCGGCAGACTGATCGGGAGCAAAGAGAAGTCCTTGTGGTTGACTCCGAAGGGAGGGACGGTTGAAAAGCCGGGACAGAAGCGGAGGAAGCCTTCACTGAAAGATGTCCAGATCCTGGCGCTGGCAAGGCTCACCAAGAAAGTGGAGAATTTTTACAAGATGCCGATGGATATCGAGTGGGCATTCTGCGGCGGGAAACTTTTTTTGCTCCAGGCCCGGCCGATTACGGGTTATATGCCGATTTCTCCGGAGATGATGACGGCTCCAGGTAAACGAAAACGTTTGTATTTTGACGTCACCGCGACGATACAGGGTATGGACGATCCGGTCTGCGTGACGAGCACATCCTGTTTTTTGGCGATCGTGAAGAACGTGGGAAAAATTTTTTTCAATCGTGATCTGACGAAAAATATTGCAACGTCTATCGCCTGGGTTTCCGGCGGCCGCCTGTATTTGAATTTTTCTGTTTTTCTCAGGTTGCTTGGAAAAGACAAGGTTGCGGGGTTCGTGTCTGTGTTTGATCAGTTGAGCGCGCGCACGATGCGCGGAGTCGATGAAAAAATGTACGCGGCACAGAAAAGGAAAAGCCAGCTTTTGCCTTTGAACATGCTTTGGAAGCTTCCGGGTATCGCGGAGAGGCTCATTGAATCGAACGTTATGCCGGAGCATCTTCATAAGGTCATCCAGAAACGGCTCGACCGTTTCATGGCTCAGATGCGCTCGCTGGCTGCGGGGGATCTCGGTTTTTCCGACCTGGCAAATACGATGATCAGACATTTGATTCTCGATGTTTTTTTACAGACGGTGCCTTTGTTCGTGAAGTCCCATTTTATTTTCAATATCATGGAGAAGATGGTCGGCAAGGAAGGAAAAAGCATGATCGGGAAACTGCAATTTTCCCTTCCCAACAATATTACGACGGAGATGGGTTTGGCGCTTGCCAGGGTTGCGGAACTTTTGCCTCCGCGTCTTACCCTGGACAAACTGGAAGCCCGTCTCAAGAAAAAAAATCTTCCCAAGCCCTTCATGAAGGCCTGGAAAGCGTTTCTTGCCGAGTATGGCCACCGCGGGCTGACGGAACTTGATCTGGCAATGCCCAAATATCACGAAGCCCCGAAGTATTTGTTGAACCTGCTTATTTCCATCCGCAAATCCCCGCGGGGAGAGGGTCCGCTCGAAGTTTTTGAACGTCACCGTCTTGAACGGGAGGAAACTTTTCAATATTTTTACAAACGTCTGAGGGCGCAAAATCCGCGCAAGGCGGCAAAGTTCGCTTCGCTTTACCGGCAGGTGGAAATTTTCGGGGGATACCGTGAGCTCCACAAATACCATGCGGCGTTCGTCGTCGATCTGTTGCGCCGGAAGATTTTAAAAGAAGCTCAGGCTTTGTGCAAAGCCGGGCGCCTGGATTCCGTGGAACAGGTTTTCGATCTTACGCTGGACGATCTTGATGCGGCGAGGAAGAACAAACGGCTCGATTTGCGGAAACTCGGAAAAAAGAACAAGGTTTTTATTGAACGTTTGAAAAAAGTTCCACTGTTGCCTTCAATCTTCGATTCCCGTGGGCTGATTTTGCGTCCGCCGCCGCTGCCGGTGAAAAAAGGCGAAGTCGCCGGTGTTCCGGTCTCTCCGGGGAAGGTGAGAGGGCGCGTGAAAGTGCTCCATGCCCCCGATGAAAAAGAGCTGAAGAAAGGGGAGATTCTTGTGGCCCGGTCAACGGATCCGGGCTGGACGCCGCTCTTCGTGAACGCGGCCGCGGTGGTCCTGGAGGTGGGCGGTGTACTGCAGCACGGAGCGCTCGTCGCCCGCGAATACGGGTTGCCCTGCATTGTCGGCGTCGAAAAAGCCACGTCGCAGTGGAAAGACGGTGATTTGGTGGAGGTGGACGGTTCGTCCGGAATCATCCGCATGATCAATCAATAATCATAACTTAACTTTTTCATCATGAAAAACCCCATCGAACCAACATGGAAAACAGAAATTTTTCCGGTTTTCTGCCTAACCGCAGCTTTTGCGGCTTCGTTTTATTTTTACAACCATTTTCCTGCTCAGGTCCCGACTCACTGGGGTCTTTCCGGGCAGCCCAACGGGTGGAGCACCCGGGGTTTCGGGGCTTTTTTTCTGCCGGTTCTTTCTCTGGTCATTTATCTGATCCTGTTGTTTTTGCCTTACCTGGACCCCAAACACAAGCACTACAAGGATTTCAAAAACGTTTATCACATTTTCAAGGGAGTGATCGTTGGATTTATGGTTGCCCTTTATTTTTTGGTTTCTTTTAACGTTCTTAATGATGATGTTTCCATAAAGACCATTGTGCCGTTCAGCGTCGGTGTGCTTTTTCTGGTGTTGGGCAGTTTTATGGGCAAGATAAAGAGCAACTGGTTCGTGGGAGTTCGTACCCCGTGGACGCTTTCGAGCGAAACCGTTTGGAACAAAACCCATCGGCTTACCGGCAAAACGTTCATCGGCGGCGGTTTGATCTTCATGATCATTCCCTTTTTCGGAGAACGGCTCAAAATATGGCTGATCATCACCACGATCGTCCTCTTGGTCCTGGTTCCGATTGTCTACTCCTACATCGCGTACCGGCAGGAGCGGAAGTAGCGAATGCTATTTCTGGTTGGGTTTCCTGATGTGCTTCACGAGCGCAATGATCATCAGCATGAGAACCGTCCATGCCAGGAGCAGCGTGATCAAGTTCGCGATCTGGGGGAGGACTGAGTAGCCTTCTGATTTTTGCGGGGGACGGTTCCGGTTGTTTCCCGTGGCATTGTTGCCGTAAAAATTGCCCATCATGGATGGGAGGGGCCCCCTGCTTCGGGATTGCCATACATGTAGTTTCCGTTGCCGTACATCATTGGCATCATGCCTTGAAAATTGGCGTATTGTTGAGGTAAGGCCGCTGTTGTGTCGCAGCCGCTGTACCTTTTGCCCATCACGATGTGCATCTGTTTCTCGCCGTCATTGCCGAGAGACTGTGACATCATGGTGTCCATGAAGTCGTGCCCGTTGCCCATCATCTGGTTCATGAAGTAGTCGCCGAGGACGTCGAAGTCGTCGTCGGTAAGGGTCTTACAGGTGACTTTTTTCGACTGGAGCTGGGTCCATACGGCTTCGCCTTTCGCCACGTCATCGGGACTTGATGTTTGGGAGGAAGATCCGTTTTGTCCCGGAGTTTCCTGGGTCGAGGAGGGATATTGATTCATCATCGCTCCTCCGTACCAGTTCTGCCCCATCATACCTTGGGCAGAAGCCAATGGAGCGATCATCAAAAAACTTACAACAACAAGTGAAAGTGTGATTTTTTTCATAAATCCGTGAGTTAATGAATGAGTCGGGAAATTTTTGGTTGCGGGTTGCTTTTTTCTTTTTTATACCTATACTGGGTATAGGCATTTCGTAATATATCATTGTATGGTTGAACCGTTCAAGGGGAAAACATTGTTGCGTCTTAAAAAAGCCCGTGGCCAGGTTGAAGGAATTCTCAAGATGGTCGAAGGTGATAAGTACTGTGTCGACATTATAACGCAAATCTTAGCGCTGGAAGGCAGCTTGAAAGCCGTTTCAAAGCTTATTCTCGAAAGCCACCTCAATACGTGCGGGGAAAAAGAGCTGGGTTCGAAGAATAAAAAAAGGAAAGACAAGTTTGTGCAGGAGATCGTCAAGATCGTGGAGTATTCAGGGCGTTAGTTTAATTTCTCATATTTTGTATTTATGCCGGAACAGACTGCGTACGGTTATAGCACGGAAGTTTCCATGGGATTTCATGAAGCCGTTAAAATGGTGACGGAAGTTTTGCAAAACGAAGGTTTCGGGATTTTGACGACGATCGATATCAAGGTGAAGATGAAGGAAAAAATGGGGAAAGAGATGGATGATTATGTGATCCTTGGGGCGTGCAATCCGCCGATGGCTTCACGGGCGCTGGATGCTGAAACGGAAATAGGGCTTCTTTTGCCTTGCAATGTTATTGTTTACCGAAAAAACGGGAAAACGTTTGTTTCTGCGGTGATGCCCTCAAGCATGATGGGTTTGATCGGGAAAAAAGAGCTTGAGGAGGTGGGCGGAGAGGTTGAAGTGAAGCTGAAGAAAGTCATTGATACTTTAAACGGTTAATATCATGGTTCAACGAAAAGTTTATACATGTCCGATGCATCCGGAGATCGAGCAGAATCTTCCGGGGATGTGCACGGAGTGCGGCATGCAGCTCGTGCCCGGCGGGAAAAAGCATATGGCTCATGACCATGGCGGCCATCACGATCATGGTCCTTCCGGTAGCCAAAAAGGCGGGAAGCCGGGCTTTGACAAGCACGCCGGGCACAACGTGAATGTATTCGCCAGAAAATTCTGGGTATCGCTGGTTTTGACAGTGCCGGTTCTTTTGTATTCTGAACTGCCGCAACAGTTTTTTGGATGGAGCGCACCGCCGTTCCCGGGGTCGCAGTACATGGAACTGGTTTTGGGTTCGTTGGTGTTTTTTTACGGGGGGTGGGTGTTTCTCGCCGGCGCCTGGCGTGAGATCAGGGGAAAACTGCCCGGCATGATGACGCTCATCGCCATCGCGGTGACGGCGGCATATTTGTTCAGCGCGTACGCGGTTTTTGCGGGAGTTGGCCATACGCTTTTCTGGGAATTAACGACACTCATCGACATCATGCTGCTTGGTCACTGGATTGAAATGCGTTCGGTGAAAGGAGCCCAGGGGGCTTTGCGTGAACTTTCCAAGCTGCTTCCCGATACCGTTGAGATCGTGGACGGACGGACGACTCACACCATTCCTTTAGAAAATTTGAAAGTCGGCGATGTTGTGCTGGTGAGACCGGGCGGCAAGATTCCTGCCGACGGGAAAGTGGTTGAAGGGAAGTCCGACGTCAATGAATCCATGATCACGGGAGAGTCGAAACCTGTCGGCAAAAATTCCGGAAATGACGTGATCGCCGGGACTATCAACGGCGACGGCATGCTCAAGGTGAAGGTTGAAAAAATCGGGGAGGATACTTTTCTGGCAGGCGTGAAACGTCTTATTTTGGAAGCGCAGGCTTCGAAATCCCGCTTGCAGCTCCTTTCCGATCGGGCGGCGTTTTATCTGACGATCATCGCCGTCGTGGCCGGTGCCGCGACGTTCGGGGCTTGGATGTTTGTGGGCGCGGGGCTTGTTTTTGCGGTTGAACGTCTGGTGGCGGTCTTGGTGATTACCTGTCCGCACGCGCTCGGACTTGCCGTTCCGCTCGTGGCTTCGATCTCAACGACGATGGCCGCGCGCAACGGGCTGCTCATCAAGCAGCGTATTGCGCTTGAGGCGGCGCGCGGCGTGGACGTGATTCTTTTTGATAAAACGGGAACGTTAACGAAAGGCGAGTATGGCGTAGATAAAATCTGGCCCGTCCATGCGGTGAATACAAAGGAGGTTCTCCAGCTGGCGGCGTCGGTGGATGCTCATTCGGAACATTTTATTGCCCGTGCGATTGTAGCTGAGGCGCACGCTCAAAATCTTTCGATCATGGAAGCCGAGGATTTCGGGCGTATCCCCGGTAAAGGCGTGAAAGGGGTTGTCCGTGGACAGCAGGTTGATCTTGGGAGTATGACTCTTGCCGCAGAACGCGGTGTCGTCTTCCCACAAAAGATCCGGGAGGAGATTGCGGCCGAAAGTTTAAAAGGCAAAACAGTCATCGCCGTGCTTCGCGGGAAAGAGGCCGTGGGGGTGTTGGCGCTCGGAGACGTCATCCGGGAAGAATCCCGTCAGGCGATCAAGGATTTGAAGGAGAGCGGATTGAAGATCGCCATGGTCACCGGTGATTCGGAAGAGGTCGCCAAGTGGGTCGCCGACGATCTGGGCATCGACGAATATTTTGCGAAAGTTCTTCCGGAACAGAAGGCGGAAAAAGTGAAGCTGCTCCAGCACCGCGGCATGAAAGTGGCGATGGTGGGGGACGGCATCAACGACGCGCCGGCCCTGACACAAGCGGATGTGGGTATCGCCATCGGCGCGGGAACAAATGTGGCGATTGAATCAGCGGGAATCATTCTGGTAAAAAACGATCCGCGGGACATCGTGAAAATCATTCGTCTTTCAAGGCTGACGTACGCCAAGATGATGCAGAATCTTTTCTGGGCGACGGGATACAACGCCATCGCTTTGCCGTTGGGGGCCGGCGCACTGGCTTCATGGGGCGTTATCATGCAACCGGCCTTTGCGGCGATTTTGATGTCTTTGAGTACGGTCATCGTGGCGGTGAACGCCGTGATGCTGAGGAAAAGCAAACTTTAATTTTCCGGGTTTATTCCGGATCGGTCTGCTGGGAGGCGATGAGCTGTTTCATAAGGTCGGAAGCTTTTCCGATCTGGGTGTCCATGAAGATGACCTTCTGGTTCGGCGTGGTGCCGATGCCTTTGAGGGTGTCGAGATACTGGGTGAGCGTAAGTATGGCCATGATTTCCTTGGATTCCTGGTGGGTCGCGGTCTTCATGATCTCGAAAGACTCTTTCAAACCACGGGCGATGGCTTCGCGTTCGAGGGCCATACCTTCACCCTGGAGCTGTTTGCGGATCTTGTCGGCTTCCGCTTCTTTGACGGCCTGGATCTTGACGGCTTCACCTTTGTTTTCGGCGGCTTTGCGGAGCTGTTCCGAAGCTACGACTTCGCTCATGGCCTGGGTAATGGTGGCCGGGAAGTTGACGTTGACGATCTGGTAGCTTTTGATGTTCATGCCCCATTCCTGGAATTGGGTCTCGAGATCGGTCTTAATGTGAAGGGCCAGTTCCTCCTTTTTTTCAAGAATGCCTTCGTGGGTCTCCTTGGCAATGTAGGTGCGGAGCGAGTTTTCAATGATGGCGCCGATGGATTGCTCGCGGCTCTGGAGAACGTAGGTAAAACTTTTGATGCCTTCCACTGAAGGGTCAACGGCATAAATAAGATTGGTGCCGACGTCAACGATGACCTTGTCTTTGGAAGGATATTTCCCCGCGATGGCGAAGTTCTGCTGGCGAAGCGAGATTTTTGCCGCGACTCTTTCCACGAGGGGAAGTTTGAAGTTGATGCCGGCGGTCATGACGCGGCGGAACTGACCGAGGAATTCGATGACGTACACCGTGTTTTGCTGGACGACGCGGATATTTTTGAAAATGGCGATGATAATGAGTAAGAGAATCAGGAGGCTGAAGAATCCATAGTAACCTCCATCTACAGAGCCGTTCATAAGGGGGTAAGGTTAAGAAATGAGGAGAGTGTCTGGATGAGCATATAGGGTCTTTGGGGAGATGACAACCTATCAGGGCGTGTTGCTGTTTTAGTTAAAATATGTTATAGTAACATGAACAGATAAAATTATTCTATAAAAATAAAACCCCCATGGCTTTCAAAGAATTTTTTTCAAGATATAAGTCTTTACTCTACATCATCGCAGCGGTGTTGCTTTTTGCTCTCGCCGCCGCCGCCCTGTATTTTTCGAATCCGGCGTTGTACAAGGCTTCGTTGACGCTGAATCCGGCTGTGACGACGATTCAAAACACCACGAATTCCAATACCAATAAAATTATTCAGGCGGTACAATCTCCTTACTGTTTTGCAAAGCCGAGTCCCGCCTATCTCGCCGGTACCGGCGTGATGAAACATGTTGACGTTACCTGGGACGTGTACGATCCGGGCGGCGGCATAAGTTTTCATTGGACTTTCGATGTGGGCGGTTCCTATAACAAGCAGGCAACCGCAACGTATAAAACGCCAGGGACAAAAACGGCGACCGTCACCTACCAGTACGGTCCGGACGTTTACGCACAGCCTTTGACGTGTACCGTCAACGTCATTGACCAGGAAGCGCAACAGAGCGGCGATGATCTGCTCCAGTTGACCCAACAGGGCGGAGGACAACAGCAATCACAGCAGGGTCTTCCCATCAACCAGAATTCCCAGTCTTCTCCGGCTCCGGCACCAAGCCCTTCTCCAACACCATCGCCGACACCGACCCCTTCTCCAACACCAACCCCAACACCAGCACCAACACCGACCCCAAGCCCGGCGCCAACGCCGACCCCAAGCCCGGCGCCAACGCCTTCGCCGGCTCCGCAAGTGGGAACCGTATCCACAGATTGTTCGATGTTCCGTGACGTTTCTGCGAAAGATCCTGATTGTGCCGCGATCGGTTTTGTGAACAGTATCGGCGCGATGACGGGAAATCCCGACGGAACCTTCGGTCCGAATGCGCTGCTGCAAAGAGACCAGGTCGCCAAGATCATTCTCGTGGCGTTCAAACTGTATGACAGCAATACGCCGTGCGGCAGGCAATCCTTTCCGGATGTCGGCGCAACCGACTGGTCGTATTCTTATATCTGTACCGCGGCTTCGGAAGGACTCATTACCGGTTATCAGTCAGGTCCGGATGCCGGGTTTTACCGGCCGAGTAGAAATGTCAGCCGTGCAGAATTTCTCGCACTTCTTTTGAGGAGTCTGGGTGATCAGATCCCAAGTAACGATAATACTTCCTACAGCGACGTTCCCGCCGGACAATGGTACAGCGGTTACGCAAAATATGCCCAGCAGCACGGATTGTTTCCGGGCAACACGTTGAATCCCGCAAGTTTCACGACTCGCCGTGAAGTGGCAAGAACCCTTTACGCGCTCTACCTCCAGGGGAAACTCTGGTAAGAGATCAGGTATGAAATTTGTGATTGGAAATCGCCGGAAGCGCGAATCCGAAAATTAATAAACATACCGCGATGAAAATCGCGTTGGTCAGGTACGGAAGGCCCGGTGAGTACACATACAGCCAGGCCGCGTACAGTGGACCGAGAATGCGGGCGACGGACTGGATGCCTTGATTGGCTCCCTGGATCCTTCCCTGCATTTTTGGTTCCACCGAATTGGCGATGAGTCCGTTCATGGAGGGTTCGAACAGTCCGTCGCCGAGGACGAAGACGACGACGCCGGCGTAGAGAAGGACTGCGGAGGGGAAGAAAACCACGGATGCGATGATCAGAAAACCGATGCCGTTGATGATCAGTCCTATGATCGTCAGGACGGTTTCGCCGAGAACGTGGACGAGTTTGCTCGTAAGATATCCTTGGGCGAAAATATCGATCACTCCGACGATGAAGAGTACGATGCCGACTTCAGTGGGACCCCAGTTGAGGACGTCTTTCATGAAAACCGAGAAGTTGCTTTGAAGACCCGTTGCCGCAAAAAAGAAGAGGAAGCTCACGAGGAAGAGCGTCCGCAGCACTTTCAGCGAAAAAATGTGATTGAACTGGGCAAGAGGGTTGAGGTGGCTGAGTTTGAACTCTTTGACGCGATGTTCGGGCGCGAGGCTTTCGGGCAGGACAAAATACCCCCACAGCATGTTGAGGAAGGTGACGCCGGCGGCGATGTACAAAGGAGCTTCCAGACTGATGTTCGCGGCGAGTCCTCCGATGGCGGGTCCGACCATGAATCCGATGCCGCCGGCCGCTCCGGCAAGGCCGTAGATCTTTCCGCGTTGCCTCGGTTCCGTGACGTCAGCGATGTAGGCGTAGGCCGTACTGATGTTTCCTCCGGTGAGTCCGTCAATGACACGGCCGAGGAACAGCATGAAGAGTGATCCGCCGATGCCCATGATAATATAGCCGGCGATCGATCCGGCAAGGCTGGCCAGCAGTACGGGGCGCCGTCCGAAACGGTCGCTTAAAAGCCCGAGTCCCGGCGCTGCGAAGAACTGGCACAGCGCGTAGCAGGACATAATGAGTCCCACGTTGAGGGCGATGTCGGCGTTACCGGCGTATTTTTCGACCAAAAAGGGGATCACCGGAATGATAATCGTGAATCCCAGGAAGGTCATGAAGGTGGTCAGGAGGATGAAGCGGATCGAGTTTTTCAAGTGGTGTATGAAATGCTTTAAGTAGCCCAATGTATAGGAAAAAGGCCCTTTGTTCAAGAGCCCTTTCCCTTCCTTACCCCAAAATCTGTCCTATTTTTCAGATTCGCCCCTTAATACGTAGATGGGCATGTTTCGGGTGCATGGCTTCGGACAATGAAATTTTTTTGCAAGTCAGGTGTAATATCTTGCAGATACGTTGTATTATGACTTCGCCCATCCGTGATTCCGTGAGATGCATACCAACGACCCCCAGTTTACTGATGAACAACTCGCTCTTTTTGTGCAGCGGGGCGACAAGGAGAAATTCGGCGTTTTGATGGACCGTTACGAACAGAAACTTTCCCGTTACGGCAGAAAATTCCTTTTTCATCAGAACAACATCGAGGACATGGTCCAGGAAACGTTTCTCAAAGCCTACCAGAACATCAAGAGTTTCGATCCCGACCAGAAATTTTCCTCCTGGATCTACCGCATCGCCCACAATACTTTTATCAACGCCCTCAAGAAAAAGCTCAGAAATCCGTTGTATTTTTTTGACTTCGATACGTTTATTCCGCATCCCGTTTATGACGATCCCGAAACGACCGAACATGACCACGCCGAGATTTCCAAAATGCTCAATAAAGGTCTAAAACGCTTGCAACCAACCTATCGGGAAATTATCATTTTGTACTACGTTGAAGAACTGAGCTATAAGGAAATCGCGGACATTCTTCATATCCCGACCGGGACCGTGGGTATCCGTCTCAAGAGGGCCAAGGAACAGCTCAAAAAAGTTTTACCACAGGAATCAATCCAACACCTATGAACGATAAAAACCACCAACACCACGACATCAAGGACAGCGTCCTTGAAAAGATCACGAAAGGCGAGGTCCACATGCGCCCGAAAGTGTATTTCGTCCTCAAGCTGCTTCTGCTTGTTTTTGTGGCGCTGTGTACCCTGGTGGTTTCTTCCTATATCATCAGCTACATCATCTTCAGCATTATCATCAGCGGGAGAGATTCTCTTCTCGGCTTCGGATCGAGGGGAATCCTGGCGTTTTTCGTGACTTTCCCATGGCCATTTTTGCTCGCTGACGTTTTGCTGCTGTTTTTCTTTGAGTGGCTGCTGCAGCATTTCAGTTTCGGCTATCACCGTCCGTTTATTTATTTGCTTCTCGTGGGGGCGCTTCTGAGTGTCGGGGCCGGACTGTTCATCAACTCGACCTCTTTGAACAGGACGCTCATGGTTCAAACCCAACACCAGGGACTTCCGGTGCTCGGACCTTTTTACGAGCATGTCCGCCGTCCGACTCCGGGCAGGGATATCTTCATCGGCGTGGTCACCGACATCCAGGGCGATACCTGCATGGTCAAGGCTGACGATCATGATACCGACCGTGATGACGGCATGCGTACAGTTATCGCTCCGCCGAACATGTATCTTGAAAAATTTCTGAATATCGGCGACACGGTTTTTGTTGCCGGTGATGATGTCGGTGGAGTTATTCACGCCTACGGCATCACTAAAATCAGCCCATCCCTTGAAGAGTGAAAATAGGTGAAATAAATTTTTCATGCAGATGTAATAGATGGTGGGTAAGGTTTTATTTCTTAAGCCCTTCTTTTTTTGGGGCGTCATAAACATCTCATATGAAAAAATTTTTTCTTTCAGCCGCGGTGATCGTTGTGTTCGGTTTTTACGTGTATTCCACGACGTTGGGACAGACGGTTCCGGCATCATCCCAACAACAGGTATCCAATTTCGGATCTTCTATTTCGGCACCTGAAACTCCGCTTCAAAGCCAGCCACAGTCGGCTCCGCCCACACCAACTCCGACACCCACACCAACTCCTACGCCTGCACCGACACCTACGCCGGCTCCAACGCCAAAGCCAAAGCCAACGCCAACACCGGTAAAAAGCGGTTTGAAAGACGGTACCTATGCCGGCGATTCAGTCTTTGTGTTTTATGGGAACGTCCAGCTGCAGGCAGTGGTTCAAGGTGGTAAACTTGTGAACGTCAAAGCTTTGGATTATCCGCAGGACCGGGGACACAGTCTTGAGATCAGCAACTATGTTCTTCCTCTTCTTACGAATGAGGCAATCCAAAGACAAAGCGCCTCGGTCGATATTATTTCAGGTGCCACTCAGACGAGTGAAGGATTTGTACAATCCCTGGCTTCGGCGCTTACACAGGCAAAAGCTTAACATTATGAAAAAAACGGAACTCATTATGGGAATGCCCATCACGGTTGAAATTGTTGATTCGACGGCAGATGAAGCTCTCCTCCAACGCGTTTTCGATTATTTCCGCTCGGTGGATGAGCGCTTCAGTACCTATAAGGAGACCAGCGAGATTTCAAAGATCAACCGGGGCGAGCTTTCCGAAGATGAATTCAGCGGCGACATGAAACTTGTCCTTGAGCTATGCGAGCAGACCAAAAAGATGACCGACGGTTATTTTGATATCGTTACGCCCGGGGGAAAATATGATCCTTCCGGCCTGGTGAAAGGCTGGTCCATCCATAATGCCGCAAAGATTCTTCAGAATAACGGCGTAAAGTCTTTTTTTATCGACGCGGGCGGCGATATTCAGCCCGCAGGGGTCAACGCCAAGGGGCAGAAATGGAGCGTCGGCATCCGTCATCCTTTTCACCAGGATGAGGTCGTGAAAGTCATTTACGTCAGCGACGAAGGCGTCGCGACTTCCGGAACGTACATCCGCGGGCAGCATATCTACGACCCTTTTGATAAAAAGCTGGAAATTACCGAGGTCGTCAGTCTGACGGTGGTGGGTCCGAATGTCTATGAAGCCGATCGTTTTGCTACGGCCGCTTTTGCCATGGGGCTCAAAGGCATCCATTTCATTGAAAGGCTGAAAGGTTTTGAAGCCTATATGATCGACAAGAATGGTATTGCCACCATGACCAGTAATTTTATACAGTACACCCGTGCTTAATTTTATCGACAACCTGGTCAACGGGATTACGATGTATCGTTTGGTGCTCTACTATTTGATCGGGCTGTGGATCGCGGCGGCGGTGTTTTCCTTGATGGGACTTTTGCCTTTCGGGTTCGTCGATCTTGCCGTCGGTACATCGATCGTTCTCCTCGTGTGTGCCGTTACGAACGCAGTTTTTGCTTATGTGTTCGAGGTTCCGGCGAATGTCGAATCACTTTACATCACCGCGTTGATTCTGGTGATGATCATCACTCCTCAGCCGATGCAGAAGGCGGGATTATCGTTTCTGTTCTGGGCTTCAGTCTGGGCCATGGCATCGAAATTCATTTTTGCCATCGGGAAAAAACATCTTTTTAACCCTGCGGCGTTCGCCGTGGTCTTGATGTCGTTGACGATCAATCAATACGCCAGCTGGTGGATCGGAACGCTTGTCATGCTGCCTTTTGTGGTGGTCGGCGGCATTTTGATCACAAGAAAAATCCAGCGATTTGACCTCGTCCTGAGTTTTTTCGCCATGGGCATTGTTGCCTCGGTGTTGACCTCCCTGAAGGCCGATCCTCTGGTCATTCTGTGGAAAACCGTGGTCGATTCCCCGTTGCTTTTTCTCGGGTTCGTCATGCTGACGGAGCCGCTTACCACACCTCCCACCAGGAGACTGAGACTCGCGTACGGATCGCTCGTGGGTATTTTGTCCCAGCCGGCCGTTCATCTGGCTTCGTTTTATTTTACACCTGAGATCGCTTTACTTGCGGGCAACATTTTTTCGTATCTGGTCAGTCCCAAGGAAAAATATATGCTCAAACTTCAAGAGAGATTCCAGTTCGGAAAGGATATTTTTCATTTTGTTTTTGCCCCGAACAAGCCGGCGAAATTCAAGCCAGGGCAGTATCTCGAATGGACGCTCGGACATAAAGATCCTGATAACAGAGGCAACCGCCGCTATTTCACCATCGCCTCTTCTCCGACGGAGCAAGGCGTCCAGCTTGGCGTAAAGTTCTATCCAAATTCGAGCACGTATAAAAAAGCTCTTTTGGACATGAAGAAAGGCGATATTCTCACGGCATCGCAGCTTGCAGGAGAGTTTACGCTGCCCGAGGACAAGCAGAAAAAACTGGTGTTCATTGCAGGGGGCATTGGCGTGACGCCTTTCAGGAGCATCATGAAGTACCTTGTGGATACGGAGGATAAACGTTCCATTGTTCTTTTCTACTGTAACAAGATTTCTTCGGAAATCGCCTACAAAGACGTATTTGATCAAGCCGAAAAGCAGCTGGGAACCAAAACCGTTTATGTGCTCACCGACAAAACAGCCGTTCCCAAAGACTGGAATGGTCAGCAGGGGTACATCACTCCCGAGATGATCGCCAAGGAGGTCCCGGACTATATGGAAAGAATGTTTTACATTTCCGGACCGCACGCCATGGTCGTTGCTTACGAGAACGTTTTAAAAGAGATGTCGGTTTCGCGCGATCACATCAAGATCGATTTTTTCCCGGGGTTTTAGAAATGTGCTGAGGGTCCGGGTTTGACTCGGTTTGCAAAGACTATGTAAAGATTCTACAATCCCTTTGTTTACATCCTGAGGTTTTTTGTCATGGCCAAGGCGGAACAGGGACATAACAATTCGCAGACCAAAGCGACGCCGTCGAAGTTCCGTTCGCGCCAGCTGGACATCATCAAAGCATTGGCGATCATTTTCGTGGTGATGTTTCATTTTTTTCCGGGACAACTCGGCTGGCACATGAAGGTCATGCCACCGGGATGGTTTGAACAGTACTGGAGCCAGTCTTCGGCCAGCATTCTGCACTTTCTGGATTCGTATCTGTACCTCGGCGTGAATCTTTTCGTCATCGCTTCCGGGTTCGGTCTGTATCTTTCCCATCTGAAATCCGGCAAGCCCCTGAATTTGAAAGAGTTTTTCGTCAAGCGCGTCTGGAGACTGATGCCCGCGGCTATTCTGTCGATCATCGTGCTCTTTTTCGTGAAAGGATTTTTTCTGAACCAGTGGTTCACGCAGGACTGGTATTTGAATATGTTTCCTTTTTTCGGAGGTTTGAACCTTTTTTCGGACAGTTGGTTTTTCCCTCCCATCAACGGAGAAACCTGGTTTTTGGGCCTTATCGTCCAACTCTATCTGTTCTTTCCTTTGTTGGTATGGATGTATGAACGCATGGGAGAGAAAAAGTTTTTACTGATGCTTTTGCTGGTTTCGGTGGCATTCCGCGGATTCTACTACGTGTTCTGGAAAGACACCATTTCCAGTCTGAGTTACGGTTTCAGCATCGGACGTCTCTTCGAGTTCGGATTCGGCATGGTCGTGGCCAGGAAATTCGTTCACGGGCATGCTCTGAACAAATGGTGGATCTTGGGGATGGTTTGCGGACTCGGCTATTTTTGGCCCTGGACTTTCCCGTTCGCAGATTCGCTCCTAGGCGTGGGGTTTTTCACGCTGCTGTGGTTCGTCGTTCGTACATTTCCGGAGTGGCAAGGTTGGGGAAAAATCGCCGCGCAAAGCTATCTGATTTTCTTGCTTCATCACCCTTTCATCTGGATTCTGGAAAACTGGGGATTCCATGAAGAATGGAGTCTCGAAGGGATCGGAGTTTTCGCGCTGTTCTTTCTTTTCAGTTACGGACTCGCGCTTGCGGCCCAGTGGGTTTTGGATCTCGCGGGCAAGTTGTTTGCCTTGATGAAAAACGGACGCGTTACGGGGCCGAGACCGGCGTGATGGAACCGGGTATGCCGAGCGACAGGTTTCCGATGTTGGAGGTGTCGGTGTTCATGGCCGTGGTCGAACTGATCGTCACGTCCGTGCTTGCGGTTCCCACATAACCTGCTTTGTCGAAAACTTTGACGGTAATGGTGTGGTGCGTTCCGTTGGGTTCCCCGTAGGGTAGACGGATAAGTCCTTCGTACGGTGCAGTGACGGTTTTGTATTTGAATTCGGGGTTCGCGTCGAGGTAGTACTCCACGCGGTCCACGCCGCTCGGGGCATTGGCGTTGACCTGGACGGGAATCTTGCTGCCGGTGACGACGCTGGAGCCGTTTGCCGGACTTATGACGGATACGGTCGGCCTGTTGGCATAGTTCTGTGCGCTGCGGCCCGGGCAGCTTTCGGTCGGCGGCGGTCCCATAATCAGTGAAGGGTTGTTGGGGTCCGCGGTTCCGCTGTTTTGCAACAGCCAGTCCTGAGCGCCTTTTTCCCATTCCGGGTACGGCGCGATATCGTGGAGATTCTCGTAGGTGACTTTCTTGATCATTTCAGGAGGCGTGAATTCGTTGGCGAGTTTGCCGCAGAGCATGTCGGTGTCTACCTGGACGTAGCTGTCGTCGATCTCCGTCGGAACCGAGAAGCTGGCGAAGATGTCGCTTCCGATCTGATCAGGAGGCGTCAGCGGTCCGGGAAGTTTGCCCGAAGCTTTGGATATTTGTACTTCTTTAATCCCGTCGGGTACGGGGAAATCTTCTTCGGGCGTTCCGTCGAGAGCCTGGGTCATGAAGGCTTTCCATATCGGGGCGGCCGTGTTGACCCCGTCCGCCGCGAGGCTGATGGTTCCGTCTTTGGAAGGGTCGTTGTTCCCGGTCCACACTCCCGCAACCAGACGCGTGGTGTAGCCGATGGTCAAAAGGTCGTTGGGGAAGTAGATTTTTTGGCCGTTCTTGTTGATATAGCCGTTACTGGTTCCGGATTTGGCTGCGTTGATCTGCCCGGGGATGGTCATGTTTTCACTGAGACGGACCGACTTGTCGGAAAGAATGCTGGTGATGAGGTAAGCGATCTGGGGATCGAGGACGGGCTGTCCGTCAACGGGCTGCCATTGTTCAAGGATGTCGCCTTTGCTGTTCTGGATCTTGAGAATGGCGGTGGGTTCCTGGCGTACGCCGGCGTCGGCGAATACACCATAAGCGGAGACGAGGTCGAGCAATCTCACCGCGCCGCTTCCGATGGCCAAGGTGTAGCTGTAGGAATGGTTCGGGTCGCTCTGCAGTTCCTGGAACTGGATGCCCATGCGCTGCGCGAGGTCGATGATCGGCTTTTCTCCTCCCGCGAGGAAGTAGGCTTTGATGGCCGGAATGTTTCTGGACTGACCGAGCGCTTTGCGAAGGGTCATCGGCCCCCAGAATTTTCCGTCGAAGTTTTTCGGGGAATCGCTGCCAAGCTGTATCGGCGCGTCGAAGACCACCGAGCCCGGTCCGTAATCGTTATAAAAGGCCTGGGCATAGGCGAAAGGTTTGAACGACGAACCTGGCTGGCGGTAGCGCAGGGCCACGTTGACGTTGCCGTCCACCGACGTATCGTTGTAGTCGCGCGAGCCCACCATGGCCAGAATCTGTCCCGTTTTGGGATCGATGGCCACGAGTGCGGCGTTCTTGTCGTTGTATTTTTTCTCGTTGGAGAGCGCACCGTCCTTGACGACATTTTCCGCAATGTCCTGCAGTTTGGGGTCCAGAGTGGTATAGATCTGCAGGCCTCCGTTTTCCACCACGTCCGTCCCGTATTTCTGTTCGAGCTGGTCGAGTATATAAAAGACGAAGTGCTGGTGTTTGAACGCGTCCTGATACGGTTTGATGAAGTCCGGTTTCTGGATTTCGGCGAGGGCCTGGGTCATCTGGTCCTGCGTGATGTAGCCGAGACTGAGCATGCGCTTCAGTACGAGGTCGCTGCGCCCCTGGATATATATAGTATTGTTGTCGGTAATCTTTACGTTCGCTCCGATGAGTCCGCGCCAGAATTCATTGTCATGGAGGTCCGATTCGCTTTTGATGGTGCGGAAGAGGAGATCATCGGGGGTGAAATCCTTGTTGAGGGTGGAGTATTTGTGCGGGCCGTACGGGTTATAGTAGCTCGGCGCCTGCGGGATGCCGGCAAGAGTGGCGCTTTCGGCAAGATCCAGGTCTTTGGCGTGTTTGCCGAAGTAGATCTGCGCGGCTTTTTCGATACCATACGCCGTATTGCCGTAAGGGATCTTGTTCAAATAGAGTTCGAGGATTTTTTTCTTGTCGAAGGTCTGTTCAAGCTGCACCGCCAGAATGAGTTCCTTGATTTTGCGGCTGATGGATTTTTCGTCACTGAGGAAGGTGAGTTTGATGTACTGCTGGGTGATGGTTGAGGCTCCGCGGGTGATTCCCATGTGCAATACGTCGCTGATGCCGGAAGTGACCATGCGGGAAAAGTCGAATCCGGGATGTTCCCAATAGGTATCGTCCTCGATCGCCACCGTGGCGTCCACGAGGGTCGGCGCGATCTGGTCGTAATTCACGTATTGGCGGTTCTCTTCACCGTGTTTGACGTAAATGACGTTGCCTTCGCGGTCGTAAATGGTCGTGGATTGCGCAACCGAAAGTTTGTCGAGGTCATGGACGTCAGGCAGGCCGATGCTGAAGTAGGCGATGGAAAGACCGAACGCCAGCACGCCGAAAAGGATGAGTCCGAAAATGCCCAGTCCGATCCACAGGAGGATCTGCTTGATGTCGGGTTTTTTGTTGAACTTTTTCGGGTTGAAGTGAAACGACCCCCGATGGGCGTAATTTTGCGGTTTGCCGAATTTTTTCCGGAAGAAATCCTTGATCTTTTGCATGTTGGGACTGTTTCACCGAGAGGATGCGTACCTGATGTTTTTTCGTCGTTTTATCCTTGTTCGTGGTCTGTATGATAACAAAACGGCGATGAATATTCAACCGTAGAGACGGGGAACATGCAAGGGTATTTTCTTACATTTTCAGCCAAACCTTTGGTTGTGCATCTCGTTTGAGATTGTTACAATCTCCCTGTTCACATTTTTTTACAACATTTTTACCATGATGACGCTCAAGCAACTGTATGATAAGTGCCTGGATTTGGCCATCGCGCGTGGTCCGCGTTCGAAAAAAGATATCGATGACCAACTGAAGAGGATCCGTGATGAGTACAAAAAGCTTGATGAAAAAAAGAAAGAGTATTTTGACGAAGAAAGTCTGACCAACCCGTTCCTGGACAGCCGCATCGAAAACGGTGATCCCAAAACCCAGCTCAAACGCATCATGGTGGGCATTGATATCGGCGTGGGGGAAATTTTGATCGCCAATGAGCTCAACAAGGGCGGAAAGAAGATCGACGCCGTGATCGCCCATCATCCCGAGGGCCGCTCACTCATCGACCTGACGAGAGTCATGGACCTTCAGGAGGACATCGCCATGATGGAGGGTGTTCCCGTGAACGTGGCCGAGAAACTTCTTCGGGCCAGGATCGGCGATCTCAACAGGGGACTGCATCCTCACAATCATTATCAGGTTCCCAATGCGGCGAAGCTTTTGAACATTCCTTTCGCCTGTTTCCACACGTTTGCCGATAATAACGTTTACTGGTTTATCAAGAAGTACATTACCGCCAAAAAACCGAAGTACGTCAGCGACATCATGGAAGCGCTCATGGATCTTCCTGAGTTTCAGATGGGCAAGAAGCTGGGGAACGGACCGACGATGTTCGTCGGTGACGAAAAAGCCCGCGTCGGCAAGATCTCCTTCTCCGGCTTTACGGGTGGCACCTCCGGTTCCAAAGACATGTACGAAAAAATGGCCGCCGCGGGCGTCGGGACGATCATGGCGATGCATATTCCCGAAGAGCACCGTAAACTTGCCGAAAAGTACCACATGAACGTGCTTATCACCGGCCACATGGCCAGCGACAGCATGGGCGTCAACCTGCTCATGGACGAAGCCGAAAAGAAAGGCGTGGAAATCGTTCCGTGCGGAGGATTCCTGCGCGTGAGCCGTGCCAAGAAAAAGCTGTTCTAGGCTTTTTTGAGGTCAATGGTTTCGCCGTGGCCGGGGATAATGACGTCCGCGATCTCCATGATCTTTTCCGCGCTTTGTTTATAGAGTTCTTTGTCGTAGCACAGCGCGCCGACTTCATGGGTTTCCACGAATTTTTTGTTGATGGCGTCTCCGGCCATGACAACTTTTTTCCCGTCGTCGCGCGTCGCCACCACTGAAAGGTGCTCTTCGGCGTGTCCAAGCGTCCTGATGATTTTTACACCCTTGATGAACTCTTCGGCTTCGATGTCCGCGAAGCGGAAGGTCGACCCTTCTTTCCATTCGTGAATCCAGCCGATGACGTGTGCATAGGGAAAGAAGGACACGTTGTAGGCATGATCCAGATGAAAGTGCGTCAGGACGACATAATCAATATCTTCAGGTTTGAGGTCCAGAGCGGCAAGTTTTTCCTTCAATACCGGAAATTTTCCTCTGCCCGCAGTATCCACGAGCATGTTTTTTCCTTCGCTTTGCAACAGGGTCACCGCTGAAGAGTGATCGTAAATATCCACTCCTTCGGGCGTTTCTTTCATGGCATGGGTTCCTGTAAGGAGCGGGATGACCTTCATGGGTTGAAAAATTATTTGTCTTCTTCGTCGGGGATGGTCTGGCGCCGGGTGGCTTCGGTGATATGTTCGATCTCGATGTTTCCGGTAAAACCGTAGAGTTGAGCAAGTGCCTGCGCTACGGCGATGACGCGCGGCGTGGGAGTCAGTTTTTTCAGCGCTTCGTAGAGACGTACATAGACGAGATAGCGGATGCGCTGATCGTTTCCTGCGATTTCCAGGACCGCCCGTTTGAAGATTTCCGTACGGATAATACCACTTTCGATGAGGGCTTCGCTATCTCCCAGATCGTATTTGCCCAGTTCCTTTCCTCTCCCGGCAAAAAGTTTCGCCACCACGACGAACTCAGGAGGCATGACCTGTACTCTTTCTTCCATGAAGTTTTTTTCGCAGGCTTTGTTCCTGGTATAGGTGTTGAGGCACAGGGTGATTTTTTCGTCCGGTTTTGTTTCATCCGGAACGATGTTTTGCTCTGCGATGAAGTCCAGGTCGACGCCGTTCAGAGAGAGAGTAGTCATTTTGTCGGACTTGAACAGTTTTTTTTCGCCGAAATATCTGAATTTTCCTCCAAAAACCCTTTCGATTTTTTCCTTGGCGTCCGGATTCACGAAAAAGTCGAGATCCAGTGAAAGGGGCCGGGTTTCTCCGGCAAAAACCGCGGCGGCGGTCCCCCCCGTCAGGTAGAGATCTATACGGTGGGCATTGGCCTTGTGGATGGTGTCGGCGAGGGCTTCTTTGAGTAGAAGGTTGTTGGGAGTCTCCGGGATTTCCGAAGGGCTTCTTTTGGCTTCCGGATTCATAGGTTTATCAAAAACAAGATGCTATTTTAGCATCTATCCTTTTAGTGTCAATATTTTAGAGAGCTTGGAGCCTGGCGCCTTTCAACACTCTGGACCCGTAAATTTCACTGACCTGCCTGCCCACTTCATCTTCGATCATGCGGATTACCTGGGTCGCCGCCTGGTCGAGGTCATCGTTCCAGATCAGTTCAACTCTTTCGCTGGCGTTCTGAAGTGCGCGAGGGTAACGCTCCCAGGTATTTTTGACATGTTCGATGCGCTTTTTCTTTTCTTCTTCCGGGGCAGGGCGTCCTTCAATCCCTTCGATGATTTTTTCCGGTGACCGGTTGACGAAGAGAATGACGGGCTGGAGAACATGCTGGAGCGATTTGCCCAAAAGCTGAATGTCGTCAAACTGCACCAGGGCGTTTTTCAGTTTTTTTCTGGTTTCGGCGGAGAGTCCGTCGAGCGCTTCCTTCAGTCCGAGAGAGGTGTCGATTTCCCCTCCCACGATAAAGGTGTGTTTACTGGAAAGTTCGTTCAAGAGCGTGGATTTTTCGAATCCGTATCTAGTTCCGCCGTAGGCACCTTTCTGGTAATCGAAAAAGAATCTTCCCTGTTTTTTATGTTCATCGAACTGGTCGGGCGTCACAAAATGGCCGTGTACCCCGTGGGTCTCGGTTGGTCTCGGCGGACGGTCGGTGTATCGGGAACGTGAATGAAAAAAATGATGATTGAAATCCGGGGTTGCTCCCATCTTCATGGCGGCGTGCGAAACCGTATCTTTTCCGGAACCGCTGTACCCCGCGAGAATAATTGGCAAATTCAATGCCTGTGCTTGTTCGTGATGTTGCTGAAGTGATGTTTCTGAGTCGTCGTACTGTTGTTCGTTGCTAAGCATGGAGCCAAGTATGATGAAGGTGTTTGCGGAGTTTGAGTAAGTGGTTTGAAGATATTTTTCCCTGGTTGGCTCAACTTTATGCGGTGAGAATTTTTATGTCAAACCGGGGCGATTTATAAAAAACCGGCGTTTTTTTGAACTTTTTCCTGAAGATTTTTTGATGGGCTTCGGATGTTTGAAAATCTTTATTTTAAGCCATTTTTTTGTTCATTTTTTTTGTTTTCCCGGTCCATCGTCGTGTTTTTTCCTGGAAATTATGAATTTTTTTTTATATTTTTTGGAGGATTTTTAGATTTTTTTTGGTTCAAGAAAAAGTTTGACAAGAGCAGCCTAACATTGTCTTTTAAGTTATTATCTCAGGAGACTATTTTGATCCACGGATCGTTCCTCCCAGTTTGCTCAGTTCCGCGATGATTTTTTCCTGGATTTTTTTGGACTCTTCATCGGTGAGGGTTCGGTCGTCCGCCTGGAAAAGGATGCTGAAAGCCAGGGCTTTTTTATTTTCAGGAATATTGGGGCCTTCGTAGTTGTCAAAGAGTTTTATCTCCTTGATGAGATGTTTGTCGGCACTCTGGATGGCTTTGTGCAGGGCTCCGATTTCACGGTTTTTATCGATCAAGACGGAGATGTCGATGGTGATCCCTGGGAATTTGGGAATGGGAAGGTATTTTGTCTCTTTTGGATCGACCTGCATCAGCTTGGTGAAATTGATTTCGAAGATGCCTATTTTGGCGTTTTCGACGTCGTAGTTTTTTGCAACGAGCGGGTGCAGTTCAAGGACGCGGGCGATCTCTTCGCCGTCTTTTTTGAGATAGTATCCCGCATAGCGGCTGGGGTGTGCGTAAGTGCAGAGACTTTCGCCTTTGCGCATTTCTAAACCCGGGATGCGGAAGACGTCGAGGAATTCTTCAAGAGCCCCCTTGGCTTCGTAGAAAACTTCTCCCCGGCTTTTTTTGTTGCGGACGATGATTCCGCAGATTTTCTTTTCTTCCTTGGGGAAATATTCCTGAAGGTCTTCATAGGTGCGGCCCACTTCGAAGATCTTGAAATGGTCGCGATATTTGAGATTGTTGGCGATGTTCTTGAGCAGGTTGGGGACAAGGCTGATGCGCAGATGGGTCTGGTCTTCGGAAAGATAGTTGTCGACTTTGATGTGCAGTTCCGGCGGAAGAAGGCATTTGCCGATATCTTCCATGCTGTAGAAAGAGTAATTGTACACTTCGTTGTATCCCAGGCCGTAGGCAAGCACTTCGCGGGCAAGGTGTTTTTTGGTGCGGTCTTTGTTTTCCACAGGAAGCTTGATGGGGAGTTCGGGAAGCAGGGGTTTGATGTTCTCGTAACCGTACATACGTGCGATCTCTTCGACGAGGTCATCCTCGATGCTGACGTCTTTCGTGGCACGGAAGGAAGGGACCTCGACTTTGAGGCGGTTCTCGGGAAGTTCGGAAGCCTTGAAATCAAGCCGGTCTAAAATCTCAACGACCTTTTTTACGGGAATTTCCACGCCGATCTTGGAGAAGACGCGTGCAAGGTTCACCTGGACGGTGATATTTTTGTCTTTGAAGTTTTTGACATCGGTCGCCGGTGCTGCGATTTTGGCGTCCGGGCAGATTTTCAGGATGAGTTCGCAGGCACGTTCGGCAGCCTGAAGGGCAAGGTGCGGATCGAGCGATTTTTCGAAACGTTGGACGGCTTCGGTGCGCAGGTTCAGTTTGACTGAGGTCTTGCGCACGGATGAAGGATGGAAGGTGGCTGCTTCAAGGAGGATTTCCGTTGTGTTGTCGTCGATTTCGGAGTTGTTTCCGCCCATGACTCCGGCAATGGCCACCGCTTTCTTGTGGTCGGCGATGACGAGCATGTCCTTGCCGAGTTTTCTTTCGGCGCCGTCCAGCGTGGTGATGGTTTCACCGTCTTTGGCGTGGCGGACGACGATGCCTTTGTCGAGTTTTGTCACGTCAAATGCGTGGAGCGGCTGGCCAAGTTCGGCCATGACGTAGTTGGTGACGTCGACGATGTTATTGATCGGCCGGTAACCGGCCGCTTCAAGCCGTTTTTGCACCCACGCCGGGGAAGGTTCTATCTTGACCCCTTCGATACGCACACCGATGTAGCGGGGACACAGGTCGGGATCTTTGACTTCAACAGGATACGAATCTCCCTTGGCCGGGAATTTTATCGATGGCTTTAAAGGCTTGAGTTTTTGGCCGGTGATAGCCGCGACTTCGCGGGCGATGCCGTAATGACCCCATAAATCCGGACGATGGGTGAGCGATTTATTGTCCACGGTCAGAATGACGTCGTTTTTTTCGAGAAGTTCGGCCAGGGGCATTCCCGTGGCGGGTTTGAGCGGCGTCAGGTCGAGAATGGCACGTTCGCCGGCAGCAGGATCCTGTTCCACCCCGATCTCTTCCCCGGCGCAGATCATGCCGAAACTTTCAACGCCGCGTATTTTGGCCTCCTTCATTTCCACGAGATCTCCTTCACCGTGCCATTTCACTTTGGCTCCGAGCATGGCGACGGCGACATACTCACCTTCGTAAAGATTGCTGCCTCCGCACACGATCTGCAGGGTTTCTTTGCCCACGCTGGTTTTGGTGACTTTGAGCTTGTCGGCGTCCGGGTGGGGATGGATTTCCTGGATCTGTCCCACGACGATCTTGTCGAAGCTTTGGGCCTGATTTTCGACGCCTTCGACTTCGGCGGTGCGGATGGTAAAAAGCGTAGCGAGTTTTTTGGCATCCATGCCTTCGGGAATGTCGACGAATTCACGGAGCCAGTTAAGCGAGATTTTCATCTTCGATAAGGTTTTAGTTTCTTCAGGAAGTTTTTTTCTTGGGCTGCGGGCGGTATTTATACGCCAGCAGGATCAAAATGAAATTTTCAAGAATGAAGAGAATGAAAAGCGACGTAAAAATGAAATCGTTCTGCGAAATCGCATAGATCACGGAGCAGATGTCTCCGGTGGTGATGACGAGCCACATGATGATGCTGATGTCTTCTCCTTTTTTGGTTTTGAGGATCTTCAGGTATTGCGGGATGTAGGCGCCGACCAGGAGGATGTTTGCGACGATGCCGAAAATTTGCATGTTCATAATCAGAATTGTTGAGTGAATCGGAGGTCTCCGGATTGGAGGAGGCGGATGTCGTCAATGCCGTAGCGCATCATGACCAGGCGGGTTAACCCGAAGCCGAAAGCCCATCCCTGGTATTGCGAAGGATCGATCCCTCCGGCCTTGAGGACGTTGGGGTGGACCATGCCGGCGCCCATGAATTCGACCCAGCCGGTGTGCTTACACACGCTGCAGCCTTTTTCGTTGCAGATCAAGCAGGAAAAGTCGAGTTCGAGGCCCGGTTCAACGAAAGGAAAATAGCCCGGCCGGAAGCGCACTTTGACTTCCTTGCCGAAAAGGCGGGTTAAAAATTCGGCCATGACGCCTTTGAGGTGGGCGAGTGAAATGTTTTTGTCCACGACAAGTCCTTCAACCTGGTAAAAAGTGGTGTCGTGCGATGCGTCAGTGGCTTCGTAACGGAAGACGCGGCCCGGGACGATGACGCGCAGCGGCGCTCCGTATTTTTCCATGGTGCGGACCTGGACCGGCGACGTGTGCGTGCGCAGGACAAGCCTTCCATGTTTGGGTTCGCTTTTGTCTTTCAGAAAGAAAGTGTCCTGCATGTCACGCGCGGGGTGATCTGCCGGGATGTTGAGTCCTTCGAAATTGTAATATTCGGATTCGACTTCCGGTCCGTCCATGACGGCAAACCCCATGTCGCCGAAAATTTGTTCCGCTTCGAGCTGGACCTGTGAGAGGGGATGAATGTGTCCAATCTCATGTTCAGTTCCCGGGGCGGTGATGTCGAAAAACTCACCGGAAAGTTTTTTGGCGATCTCTTCAGCATCGAGCTGTGACTGTTTTGCCTTGATTTTGGCTTCGAGGTCGAGCTTGATACTGTTGGTTTTCGGACCGATGATGCGTTTTTCATCGTTGCTGAGGTCCTTGAGCCCCTTGAGCAGTGTTGTCAGCTCTCCTTTGCGACCGAGGTATTTCACGTCGATGGCCTTCAGGTCGTCCAGGGTGACGGCGTTTTGGATCTCCCCAAGCGCGGTTTGATGAATTTTTTCAAGCAGTTCCTTCATGAGCAATACTTTAGTGTTTTGAAAGGGCTTTGGCAAGCTTGAAACCTTATGTCTGGACGCTCTTTTACAAAAAAAGCCCCGCTTTGACGGCGGGGCTTTTTCCTTTTATCAATTTTCGAGCGCGGTTATTTTTTTGAGGGAAGAATTTTATACATTCCCGTACCGCATTTTGAACATTTGCCTTTCATGGCGCGGCGACCTTTTTTACCAAAAGCAACTTCCTGTGCTCCTGGGGCAAAATCGCGCTTTGCCTTACATTTTACGCAGTAGCCTGTCATAGTGAGAGGGTTATGAATTAGGGCCTTTCCTTTGATTATAGCCTATTTTGCTGTAAAAGGCTAGCTGGTGAGGGGTTATAAAACCGAATTTCCCTCAGAAGCATAACAAAAAACCCCTCATTTTATGGAGGGGTTTTCGGTATCAAGTAGATGTTCAATCCTCCTTGTGGAGGGTTCGCGGAAGCGAACTAGCGAACAGCATCCTTAAGAGATTTGCCAGCCTTGAAAGCAGGAAGCTTCATAGCCGGGATCTTGATCTTCTGGCTTGGGTTGCGTGGGTTGACACCGGTGCGGGCAGCGCGCTTTGAAACGCGGAATGTTCCGAAACCGGTAACGGTTACGCTTTCACCCTTTTTGAGAGACTTCGTGATGCTCTCGAGCATTGCATCGAGAACCTCGGAAGCAGCCTTTTTTGTAACGCCAGCAGAATTTGCAGCAGCGTTGACGAGATCTTGTTTGGTCATTGCTTTATTGGTTAAGAAATAATGTGAGACCGTGTGCATTATATGACCCCAGGAATGAAAAGCAAGATATTCTGCATGAACTAGCGCTTTTTTTGCTTGACCGTTTTTTTTAATAATTTCCTAATTATCATTTTTTGGCTTCTATATAAGGTATATTTGAGTTTTTTCAGATTAAAGTCGGCCATTTTACCCTTGCACATACTAAAATCAAGCTTTTTTTTGTTTTTTTATTCTTATTTATTGACGGGAGAATCAAATATTTTGGCGATTACGTCGCCTTTTTTCGGTATGGAGGAACGTTTTGTGTCCTTTTACTCTCTCCTTATATATAAGGAGAGAGTATTCCGTCCCGGGTTTATAAACCTTTGACTGATGGCTACAAATGCCTCATACTCTGTAGACGTAACTTCATTCATTGCAAATTCATGGCAGAAAGTTTGGTCATTGTAGAGTCCCCCGCGAAGGCGAAAACGATCTCGAAAATCCTCGGGAAAAATTATGTGGTCCGGGCATCCATGGGTCACGTTTGTGATCTTCCGAAGTCAAAGATGGGTATCGATGTCGAACATGATTTTGAGCCAACCTATATTGTTCCCATGGATAAAAAAAAGGTGGTCAAAGAACTGAAAGGGTTTTTGAAAAAAGATACCAAGCTTTACCTGGCGACTGATGAAGACCGTGAAGGAGAGTCCATCAGCTGGCATTTATTGAACGCGTTGGACGTGAATCCGAAAAAAAGAGAGGTGCACCGTATCGTGTTCCATGAAATTACCGACGGTGCCATCAAGAACGCCATCAAGCATCCGAGGGATATTGATCAGGCTCTTGTGGATGCCCAGCAGGCCCGCCGCATTCTGGACCGTCTGGTCGGGTATGAACTCTCGCCGCTTTTGTGGAAGAAAATACGTTATGGGCTTTCGGCGGGCCGTGTGCAGAGCGTCGCCGTTCGTCTGATCGTGGAACGTGAACGTGAAATCCGTGCTTTCAAGCCCGAAGAGTACTGGTCGATCGACGCGGAATTCCTCAAAGGAAAAGAGGCTTTCCAGGCGGAACTGGTGAAGTTCAAAGGCAAAGAGCTCAAAATCGGCAAGAAAGGAGAAGCAGACAAGGTCTTGAAAGATCTCAGCGGTGCGGATTACGAAGTGACGAAAGTTGAAGAAAAGGATGTCAAACGTTCACCGGCACCTCCCTTTACGACGTCCACGCTTCAGCAGGAAGCTTCACGCAAACTCGGGTTCAGCGTGAAGAGAACAATGACGATTGCGCAGCAACTGTATGAAGGTGTTGAACACCATAAAGGGTCGCACGGTCTTATCACCTACATGCGTACCGACTCGGTAAATCTTTCCGAAGTCGCCCTGAAACAGGCCAAAGAGGTCATCGCCAAGGAGTTCGGTAAAGAGTACGCGTTGGCCGCTCCGCGTTATTACAAAGGAAGAAAAGGCGCCCAGGAAGCACATGAAGCCATCCGTCCGGTGGACATTTCCATCATGCCGGAGGACGTGAAATCCTATCTCGACAAGGATCAGTTCAGACTTTACGAACTTGTCTGGAAGCGCATGGTCGCGAGCCAGATGCAGGAAGCGAGGATCAAAGCGCTCGGCGTGGATATCACTCCCATAAAGTCGGGCAAGCCTTTGGATTATACTTTCCGCGCTACCGGCCAGACGATCGAATTTCCGGGTTTCATGAGGGCTTACGTCGAGGACTTCGACCATCCGGAAGAAAGCCTGCAGAACCAGGAAAAGTTTTTGCCGGATCTCAAAGAGAAGGACGATGTCGATCTCAAGGAGCTCAACCCGAATCAACATTTTACCAAACCGCCCGCCCGTTACACCGAAGCCAGTCTCGTGAAAAAAATGGAATCGGAGGGGATCGGTCGTCCGTCAACGTATGCGCCGACGATCACGACGATCATGGCTCGCGGTTATGTGGAAAAGGAGAACAAACAGTTAAAGCCGACCGACCTCGCGGAGGTCGTGACGGACATGCTCGTGAAGAATTTTCCTGACATTGTGGACTACAAGTTCACTGCAGAAATGGAAGAGTCTTTGGATGACATTGCCGACGGCAAAAAGAAATGGATTCCGGTGATCCGCGCTTTCTACGAACCATTCCATAAAACTATTGAATTGAAACAAGAAACTCTCAAAAAAGAAGACATCGTCAACCTGGAAAAAACCGATGAAATTTGCGAAAAATGCGGCAGTCCCATGATCGTGAAACTGGGAAGATTCGGCAAGTTCCTGTCATGTTCGAACTATCCGAAATGCAAGAACGCCAAGCCGATGGCCAACGGGAAAGTCGTGGAGAAAACCCCCGAAGAGCTCCAGCTTGAAAAGAAACTCAGCGGCAAGAAATGTGAAAAATGCGGCAAGCCCATGGAGATCAAGCATGGAAGGTTCGGTGAATTTCTCGGTTGTTCAGGATATCCTGAATGTAAGAACATTCAGCCGATCGTGAAGCCCACCGGTGTGAAATGTCCCGAATGTAAGGAAGGTCAGTTGATTGAAAGACATACCCGTAAGGGCGGCAAACTGTTCTTCGGTTGCAACCGGTTCCCGAAATGTAAATTCGCGACCTGGGACAAGCCCACCGGCGATCTCTGCAAGAAATGCGGCGGCCTCATGGTCATGAAAAAAGACAAGGAGGTCTGCCACAGCTGCGGAGAGGAGAAATAATTTATCTGTTTTGTGATATGCCTTCTCCTTCCACGCAGGTGACGGACATAGTTCCGCCGTACTGGTTCAGCGTGATGGCATCTTCGATGATCTGGTTGTGTTGGTAGTCCGAACAGGAACTTATGGATGGCTGGGTGATTGCACATCCCGTTTCAGTCTGTACGCACGTGATGACAGCTTCACGATTGAGTTTGCAGAACTGTGCGACTTCTTCGCTGTTGCGCATGACTGCTCCGCCCGGATTGAGCGAATCAATCGAACAGTTGTCGCTTTCGGGAGAAACAAAACATCCTTGCTGCGATACCAGTAAGGCGCTCGATAAGGCTGCGGCCTTTATGGTTTGGGAAAGTTTCATATATTGAGCTGTTTGTGATAGGTGGTTAAATTAACATAAATTTATATATTTGTCAATATTTCTGTGAGCTTGAGGGACGAGGTGGGAATTTGAAGGCTTTTCCCCAAGAAAATGCTCGACGGAGCGTTGAGTTTTATGGTAAAAAGTGGTAAAATATATAGATAAATTTTACTAAAACAAAACGTTATGTTGAAAGCTTTTTCTCTTCCGGACGCCCGCGACATGGTTGTGCGCGTTCTTGTTCTGACACTGGTCGCCTCGGCGATGGGTGTTTTTCATGTCAGCACGACCAAAGCAAGCGATCCGACGGCCACTCCTCCATGCTACGACATCATCGGGCAGGGAAAGGCAGTTCCTGTCAGCGGTGTGAACAATTCTGGGGTGGTGAGTTTCGATCCTTCCGGAGGAAATCCCGCTTTCCAGTATGAAGCCTGTGCCGAAGATCCGGACGGTGATCCGACGGTTGGAAATTTTGAACTGCGAGGATGGGCGTGGGACGACAACTTGGGCTGGATCAGTCTTTACTGCGGTGACGAAGGAGGCGGTGGTTATACCAACCTCGGAATTCCCTGTGGCACTATCCAGTACGGTGTCCAGATCGACACCAGCGGAAATTTTAGCGGGTACGCCTGGGGCGATAACACCGGATGGATCAGTTTCAACAATCCCGGTTTCAGTCAGGTCAAGGTGGATGCCACGAATCCGACCTGTCAGGGTTATGTGTATGCCGATACCGATGCTCCGGATCCAAGCTGTCCGGCTCATACCAAAGCCGACACTGCGGCCTGGAGCGACAACGTGGGCTGGTTCGACTTCGATGGCATTATTATTCCGTGGTACTCGTTGATTGCAGAGATTACGGATGCAGGGATCCATGTGACGTTGACTCCGGATCCTGCGACTGTCGACGCCACCAACGCTCCGGTTGCCAACGGCAGCGACAGATACACTTTGAATGTGAATGTCGTTGATAAGAGTGCCAATCCGGTCGGTTTGCCGAGGTATACCGTGACCGCTACTCCGAATTGGTTTACCGACACCGTGAAAAAAGATCAAACGATCGGGGCACAGATTCTTGATCCGGGGGTTCCGTGTCCGGGCTCACCATTGCCTCAAAATGCCGTGACCAAGCCATGCGGCGTATTGTCGGATGTCGGTTCAGGAAACTATCAAGGCAATATTACTTCCGTCGCTCCGACCTCGAACATGAACGGCTGGGATAAAGGCAGTGACGGGACGGTTGATTTTCCGTACGAAACTTTTGTGTTGCCCGCTTCATTGCAGTCAGCATCTGCGACCCTCCAGTCCAACGATATTGGTATTTATGGCGTGACGGTTGCGGTCATCGACAACAACGCGGGAGGCGCCTGTGCCTATGGTTTTGGTCCGAGCGGTACGTGCCCGGGAACTTTGAAATATCTGCCGAGCTATCCCGTGGCGCTGAAGTTCCGTCCTCACACCAACGTCACGACGTTTCAGGATCCGAACGGCAACGATCAGTTTATCGATATTTCCGGAGGCGGAATCCCGCAGAATTTTCCGATCACCATCAGCGGTCCAGGCTCGGTGACATTTACGAGCGGCATTGATCCTTCTTCTCCTGACTACAGTTTTATTTTCGACAGCGATTCCGACGGTTTGCTGGTCTTGGGAACTGACAATAACACCTTGAACGTTAACTCTTCTTATCCTTCGTTGCCGGCAGGTATTGGAGTGTTGGATTCGAATAACCCTCCTCCACAGTTGATTCCCGGTGAATATATGTATTCCGTGGTTAATGACGGCGGCGGCGTGCAGTATTACTCCAACAAACTTCCCAAAAACATTGGATCCATCGCGGCGGTTCCTATTGCTGTTTTGAGAGGTAACGTCTATTCCACCGGAGCTGCGGCAAGTACTTCCAACCAGCAGCAGGCCGTGACCTCGCTCGGTGACGTCAGCACGAACATCCTTCGCGATACCATCTTCAGAAACGTTTCCAGCATTATCGCCGGAGCGACGGCTCCAGGAACGGGTTCGGCCACGGTTTCTTACGGAAATACCAGCTGCAACGCCGGAGGATTCTGTGAGACAACTGCTCCGACGAAGGTCGGACAGTCTTTGCTCCCTGGTTCGAGCGGAACGTACGGTGTCCTGTACTTCAAAGGAGACGTTCATATCAATACGGGCGTCAGCGGACTGTCTTCGTTGTTCTGGTGCGGTCAGACCGCCATCGTCGACATCGGCGGCAACGTCTACATTGATTCTGACGTTTACAATAACCCGGCGCTTTCTGCAACGAACTGTCCCGACACCACGCAGCCGCGTCTCGGTATCATAGCATTGAAAGATCTGGCGGCTTCCGCTGCCGATCAGGGGAACGTTTACATCAATCCGGGCGTCAGTGCGGTCCAGGCCAATATTTTTGCCGACGGTTCGGTGTTTTCTTACAGTCCGGGGGAAGGGGTCAACTCTTCTAGCGGTGAACCTGTTTTCAGTTCGGTGAACGATGCAGAGAACACCTTGAAGACCCACCAGTTGTATATTGACGGAAGCCTTGCTTCACAGAATACGATCGGAGGATCTTCGCTTTCGCAACCGATTACGGGAAACGGCCGACCGACCACCGATTTGCTCCAGGCACGTTTGTACGATTTGAACTATCTCCGTTATTACACAGGTGTTCTCAAACGCGGTCCAACCAACATCCCGATTCGCGGTGACGGTTATGTCCCTGCAAGCGATGCTGAAATCTCACTGGTTCATACGGACGGAACTCCGTGGACGGCGTACGAAACACCTCCGGGCTATCTCTATGCACCTCAGGAGGTTGATCCGACGGTCGTTCCGCTCGGTGACCTTCTGCCGTCGCTGTTTGATCCGAAGAAAGATCTTGGTGCGACCTACATTTATTTCGATCCTCCTCCATCGACACTTCCAGGATTTTCGGCGGTTTCGGGAGGTACGCAAAGACAGCTCACGCAATAAAGTTCACGATGATTTTCAAAAAGCCCCGTCACAATGTCGGGGCTTTTTTGTATCGATCACGGATCCCCACGGCTACATCGTCTGCTGGACCTGCCCCTTGCGCGCTTTGTGGGTGACTTTGTATTCGAGGTATCTGCCGAACATGAGGCGTGTCTGCGCGTCGAGGGCGGGCACGGCACTGAGCACGATACTCACCACGGGGATGAACAGCCACTGGAGGCACAGCGATATCATTCCCCAGAGGCCTTTTTTGCGGTTATAGGGGACGAGATTCAGACTGATGATGGCACACATCAAAATACCTCCGGAGGCCAGCGTGAGAATATCGCTCATGATCTGGGGGAGGTTGTATGCCAGGACCGTGTCGCGGAATCCTGCGTTGAGCGCTCCCGGTAAAAATCCCATGAAGGTGATGAGGATGGGGCCGGTTGCCCAAAGCAGACTGTTCTTGAGAAAGTCCGCGATGAGATAGATCTTGTGGGACGTTTTGATGTTTTTGTTGTACCAGAGGTTCAGCACCATGAAGGGGAAATCGCAGACCCCCCAGGCCCAGCGGCGAAGCTGGCTGTACTGGCTTTTGAAGGTTTTGACGTAGGTGTCCGACAATACGGCGTCCATGTAGACGGGGGAGTAAATGGGAACAAGGCTGTGTTTCCCGTCGTAGACGGTGTAGGCCGTCCAGAATTGGCGCGAGTCTTCCGGAATAACCGACGGATCCCAATAGTTGACGTCGATGACGGTCTTGAAGCCGATGGAGCGACTGGAAAAGCTTTTGTATTTGTCCTGTTCCATGCTTTCGGCCATGCGCCAGAAGGTGCAGCCCAAAGCCACGATGCGCGTCGCCATGGGAACGTCCCAGATGTTGTTGTGGAACATGTGCGTGGGCTGGTAACCTTTCTCGGTGCGGTGTTCCGTAGTGAGATATTTGAAGGTAAGTTCGGAAAAATAGGAGGGATGGATGACGGTATCGGCATCGAAATTCGAGACGATGACGTTTTCGTAGTCGATGGCATTGGCGTCGAGATACTGCTTGAGTTGTTTGGCGGCATAGGTGGCGTTGGAGCTTTTGCCTTTGATTTCCCCGGGGATGTCCTTGGGGTGAATCGTCGTCATGAAATGCATGAATTTTCCGCCGAAATCCTTTTTGATTTTTGCGGCGATGAGGCGGGCATTTTCTTCGTCACTTTCTTCACCTGCGAAAACCATGATGATACGGGCCGGATTATAATTCCCGTTGATGTAGGATCTGACGGATTCACGGATGAGATCGTAGCTTTCCTTGTAGGTGACGTAGATGATGGCGTTGATAATATCGCGGGATTTTTTGTACTCGTTCTTTTTCTGAAGATGGTGAACGGTAGTCTTGAGGTGTTTCAGTTCACGAATTTCCTGCTTGAGTTGCGCATCGTTCCCTTTTTTGTTCTGCAGGCCGTGCAGCCGTTTGATTTCGTAATCGATTTTTTCGGGATAGTCGTTGAAACTTAGCATTTTTTCCCAGTCGGTCCGGAACGCTTTCCTGACGAGTACGGTAGATCTGTAGAGATTGAACGAAAGTTTGACCGAGCGAAACAGCCAGGTCACAGTGTAGACGATCATGATGCTCGCGGCGACGACCGGCAGGAACGCCGAAAATACGATCGGCAGGATAATGGCGGCCCAGGAAAGGGCGCCGGGGATCACTTCGAGCACGCGCCAAAGCGGGTGCTTGATAATAAGCCGGTCTGTTTTCTTTTGCTCCATAATCTAGATGTATACCAAAATCAGCGGTTGTACCAGGAAAGATCGACCTCGGGATATTTCTTAAGTTCTTCCACCATGGCCGCCTGGATTTCGGCGAGTTTTTCTTTGGTCTCGGCTTCAAAACGCAGGGTCAGGTTCGGGCTGGTATTTGAGCAGCGGACGGCGCCCCAGGCCGTGTCGCCAAAGTTTACCCTTACGCCGTCAATGGTGATGCATTTGTGCCGGCGGGTGAAATGCTCGGTGAGATTTTTGACGATCCCGAATTTTTTGTCGTCTGGGCAGTGAGCCTTGAATTCGGGTGTGGTCTGCATTTGAGGAAGTCCGTCGAACTGGTGGGACATGGTTTTGTCGGATCTGGAAAGAACCTCGATGATTTTGCAGGCCGCAAGGAAAGCGTCGTCAAAACCGTAGTAGTCGTAGAAATCTTTGCCGAAAAACATGTGACCGCTGATCTCTCCGGCGAGCGGAGCGTTGATCTCGTGCATTTTTTCCTCGATGAAAGAGTGCCCGACTTTGTTCATGACGGGCATGCCGCCGAGGCGGGTTATTTCATCGATGAGAATTTTTGAAACTTTGACGTCGAATACGATCTGGCTTCCCGGTTTTGCCGCGAGCAGTTCGCGGGCCAGGAGGAGTAGGAGGTAATCGGCGGAATAGTGCTTGCCGTTTTCGTCCACGACGCCCACGCGGTCACCGTCGCCGTCGAAGCCGATGCCGAGGTCCGCTTTGTTCTCGCGGACTTTTGCCGCAAGGTCGAGCATGTTTTTTTCTTCTTCCGGGTTGGCTTCGTGGTTGGGATAATTGCCGTCGAGGTCGCAGTAGAGTTCGATGACTTCGCAGCCGACGGCGCGGAGGAGTTGCGGTGCGAAGGCTCCGGTGGTTCCGTTGCCGGCGTCCACCACGATTTTCATGGGTTTGGCCAGTTTGATGCGGGAAGTGATGTCTTGAAGGTACACGTCGAAGTTGTCTTCTTTGGTCGTGAGTTTGCCATTAGCGGTTTCGAAGTCGCCGGCCTGGATGAGTTTTAAAATTTCCTGGAGCTCGTCGCCGCACACGGAATGGGCATCCTTGCTCACGATTTTGACGCCGTTATACTCTTTGGGATTGTGGCTGGCGGTGATGTTAACGCCGCTGTCCACGTTGAATTTGCAGACGGCGTAGTAAAGGAGCGGGGATGTGGAAAGGCCGACGTCAATGACATCCACGCCCGTGGAAAGCACGCCTTCAATGAACGCCTTCTGTAAGGCGGGGGAATGAAGGCGGTTGTCGCGGCCGACCATCATGTTGTAGTTGTAGGCGGTCGGTTTGGGGCCCACGAGACCCAAACCTCCCTCGCTTCGCCCTCGCGCCGTGCGCTCGGTTTTTGTCCCGTATTTGCGTTTCAGGTAGGTTCCTGTGCCTTTGCCGATCAGGTTCACGGTTTCGGGGGTTAAATCGGCAGGATCGGCTGGATTTTTTGGCTGGGCGATGCCGCGGATGTCATAGGCGCGGAAAATGTGCGGGTTCAGAGTGGTCATAAACAGCAAAAAAGGTCTAAGGGAAAACAAAAAAGCCACCCAATATCTTTATTGGCGGTGTTATTCTAACAGAATTTATAAAAAAAGCAAAAGTTTGTTTATTGTTCTTTATTTTGAATGGTTTGGATGCGCCGGACGCCGTTCCATTTTTTGATAAGCGCGGCGACGCTTTCGGGGAGATCTTTTTCCCAGTTTTTGTTTACGAGCATTTTTTTGCGGATTCGTGTTGAGGATATGTCCAGGTTTTGTTTCAGCCTGACAATGGTGTAAGGATTTTTTCTGGTCTCGTTATAGTTCTTGTAGAGATGTTCGACAATCGGGGAACCGGTGTAGAGCGTTTGGAAAGGAGGAACGAAAAGATCGACGTAGGCGGGCCACAGCGCGGAGTTATTGATGTTGGCAATGGGAATGATGAGATATTTTTCAGCGGGAATTTTGGCTTCGTTCAAAGCCGCCTCGATCATCTGGATTCTTTCACCCGCGGTGAAGGGATTTTCCGGCAGGAAATTTTCCGCGGCGCTTCCGATGGAAATGAAGACGCGTTCATTTTTTTTGAGCGCTTGTTTGACGGCGTCGAGATGACCGAGATGAAAAGGCTGGAATCTGCCGATAAAAAGAGCGGACATTTGGCGTGGGTTAATTTTTGTCTTTTTTGATCTTGAGGACCGGCGGCATTTCCGTTTTGTGCTTGTTTTTTTCGATGCGTTTGAGCACGGCGTGGACGAGCGTGGGGTTGATACCGCGTTCGACGAGCTGGTCTGCGCCGAGTTTGCGCCGTTTGAGGATGGGGTCGAGCTGGCTGTAGCTTGCGCCGAGTTCTCCTTCGTCGGTCTGGCCGCTGTAGAGTTCCGCCGTCGGGGTCTTTTCAATGATTTCACGGGGAAGGCCTACGAAATCGGCGAGGGCAAACACTTCATCTTTGTAGAGATCGCCGATGACTTCAAGGTCCGCTGCGAGGTCTCCGTATTTGGTGCCGTAGCCCAAAAGCGTTTCGCTTTTGTTGGAGGTTCCCAGTACCATCGCGTCGGAGGTATTGGCGTAGTTGTAGAGGAGTACCGCGCGGATGCGTGCCTTGGTGTTCTGGGTGGCGAGTTTGTTGGGATCCCAGGGAAGGTGATAAAAATCCGTGAGAAACTGGTTGACGGGCTGGTAGAAGAAAGTGACGTTGAGTGCATGGCAAAGCGCTTTGGCGTGATCGATGTTTTCCTGGGAACTGACGCCGAGTTCGGGCATGGAGATGGCCGTGATGTTTTCGGCACCGAGCGCGTCGATGCCAAGCTTGAGCGTCAACGATGAGTCAACACCGCCGCTCACGCCCACGACCGCGCGGTGCATCCCGGCTTTTTTGAAATATTTCGTGATGCCTTTGATGATCTGGTCGTAGATGGATTGGAGCTGTTCGTTTTCCATGATATCGAAGGTTAATAACGTTTAAGCGTGCGGCGGATTTCAATATTCTGGGCCTTCTTTTTGAGTTCGTTGCGTCGGTCCCATTTTTTCTTCGCCGTGCAGATCCCTATGGTCATTTTAATATAATTGTGGCTCAAATGCAGGTCCAATGGCACAACGGTCGTTCCCTTGGTGTCCAGCTCCTTTTGCAGTTTGACGATCTGCATGCGGCTCAAAAGGAGCTTGCGGCGCTGATCCGCTTTATAGGACGGATTCGGGGCGTGTTTGTACGCGGAAATATGGACGTTGCGGGTGAAGACTTCACCGTCGGTGATTTCCACAAAGCTGCCCTTGAGGTTGGCGTGGCCGAGGCGGACTGATTTTACTTCGGGACCGGTGAGAACGACGCCGGCTTCGATTTTTTCCTGTACTTCGTAGTCCACGAAAGCTTTTTTGTTCTGGGCGAGGGTTGAATTTTGATTTTTTTTTCTTGAGGCGGCCATGCGAGAATCATTGAGGTTGGTTCAACCATACTGAAACTCGCAGGTGGAGGCAAGATGACCGGCAGTTAAGGATTGCATGCTGCAGTCCGTATTTGTGTAGTAAATTTGACAAAATCATAAAATATAGTTATAATAAAGACTGTGTATTATAATTATTGATTTTATGACTTCGAAATAACCAAAAACAGCAGACCGCGAACAGGCGTTAAACATTCCTGAGGATGCATCACGTGATGATCTTAAGGAGGTGTTAAGCAAACTCGTGGAAACCGGTTCGGTTTCTGCGGAGGAGATTGAAGCGCATCTCGACCGGATGAGACAAACCACCGGTGAACGTATCAAAGCCGCCGCAGCTATTGAAGGAGAACTGTCCATTGAACAGGCGGAGCTTTTAAAAAAGCTTGAAGCGGATTACCCCAAAATGAAAGCCACTTTTGAACGTTATGAAATTTCCACCAAAGGCATGCCAACCTGGGAGCAGGTGAAGAAAGGCCTTTCTCCTGAAGTTCTTGAGAAAGCTCTCAAACTTGCCGAACCTACTTTACTCCTGGTTCCACCGACAACCCGTCAATCTAAGGTTGAGGCTATCAATAAGTATCCTGCAAAAGGTCAAAAGGCTGATACGTACACCTATGACCTCAAAAATAACGCTCTTTGGAATGGCGGAAAGTCCAAGACAGAAAACAAATGGAGGGTTTCAATCGTTGACGGTGTTCAAGATGTTGAACGCGATACCGAAATTTACGATGGCAAGAGAACAAATTATGAAATGAGCAAACTCTGGGTGAAAAAATATGAAGACATGGGCTTAGATGTTATGGAAGGAGCAGACGCCTATCTGACTTTAATGATGAAAGCTCTGGCGGAAGGCAAACCTGTTGATCCAAAAACCTTATCAGTCCTCAACGGTAAGAACTTGACAGAATCTACTCTTGTTGCGCTCGGGGGTTGGGACAGTGCTCGGGTCAACCTGGACCGCGTTGATCCTGATTTTACCGCCGGTTACCTTCGTCTTCGGGGTTCGGTGGGGGTAGATGTGCAATCTTAGGCTTTCATCTTTGAATTTTCTTAGCCCCCGCCCTGCGGGGGCTTTTCTTTTTCTTTATTTTCTCCACGAAAAATTTTAATATAGCACCAGTGGCGAATAGCAACCTGACTTTCCGGTACAGATTTTCATGAAGTTCATAAAAAGGCCTTCGGGATTTACCAGGGAATAAAAAGGAAGAGCAAGCGGACTCCGTATGTGCGGTCCGCGTTTTTCAACAAGGATAAGGTTTTTTTGACTTTATTTTGGCAACATCTTTGGGATAAAGAGAAATGGCAGGATCGGATGAGACGCCTGAAGTATTATTCAGCTGCGATAGAGCTTATTCAAAGAAGTAAATTTGCGCCTCATTCAAAAGAAAATCCCAACAAACCCTTGGAATTATTGCATAGGTTTGCCGGCATTACCGATGAGCATCTTCTGTTTTATGTGCAAATTAAGGAAAACAAAAGATCAGGTCGAAAAGATTTAATTTCGATTTTCCCTGTGCAATAAAGAAAAAGACCTCCGCTAGGTGTGGTATATAAACCACGGGCCGAAGTCTTTTCATCTATAGTGTAATACTGCGGAAATAATAATCAAGTTTAATTTAGAATTTTTTATTACGGCGTGAGCCGGTAGATGGTGCGCGGGAAGGGGATGGATTCGCGGACGTGTTCGAGGCCGCAGATCCAGGTGACGATTCTTTCCAGGCCGTAGCCGAATCCGCTGTGGGGGACGGAACCGAATTTGCGTAAGTCCAGGTACCAGCCAAATGATTCCAATGGCAGTTTGTGTTCTTCGATGCGTTTCTTGAGTTCTTCGTAGTTGTCTTCGCGCTGGCTTCCGCCAATGATTTCGCCGTATCCTTCGGGGGCGAGGAGGTCGGAGCATAACGCGCGGGTCGGGTCCTTGGGATCGCGCTTCATGTAGAAAGCTTTGACGGCGGCGGGGTATTTTTCCACGAACAAAGGCTTGTCGTATTTTTTCATGAGCATGGTTTCGTCGTCGCCGCCGAGGTCGTGGCCGGGCTGGATGTCCGAGCCCATTTCACGCAGTTCCTTGACCACTTCTTCGTGGGTTTTGCGGATGAACGGAGCCTGGATTTTTTTGAGAGGTTCAATGTTTCGTTCCAGGATCTTGAGTTCTGTCTGGTTTTTTTCAAGGACGCGTTTGACGATGTTGCAGACCAATCCTTCCTGGGTTTTGATGTTGTCGTCATGGTCGGCAAATGCGGCTTCGGCGTCCATCATCCAGAATTCGGTGAGATGGCGGCGGGTTTTTGATTTTTCGGCCCGGAAGACTGGTCCGAAATCAAAACATTTCCCTACGGAGAAAATGGCGGCTTCAATATAGAGCTGGCCGGATTGGCTGAGGTAGGCTTTGGCTTCGTCGAAATAATTGATTTCGAAAAGTTCGGTCGTGCCTTCGCAGGCGTTTGGGGTGAGGATTGGCGCGTCGATCTTGATGAACCCCTCGTTGTTGAGATATTCGTACGTTGCGTTGATGATGGTGTTGCGGATGCGCTGGATGGCCCACTGGCGGTTGGAGCGCAGCCAGAGGTGGCGGTGGTCCATGAGGAAGTCGATGCCGTGGTCTTTTTTGGAAATGGGGTATTCGTGTTCGCTGATGTGGACGGGTTCGATGTTGGTGACGCCGATTTCAAAAACGTTTTCCCATTTGGGATGTTTGTTGACCTTTCCGGTGACTTTGACCGAGGATTCCATGGTGAGTTTTTCCGCGGTTTCGGCCACTTTGGGATTGACGTTCGCGGCTTCAACGATGCCCTGGGTGATGCCGCTGCCGTCGCGCAGCTGGAGGAAATACAGTTTGCCGTTGCCGCGTTTGTTGAACATCCAGCCGAGAATGGTGACTTCCTCTCCGACATGATCTTTGAGTTTTTCGATGGTGGTTATCATGCTGTGGTTCTGGCAAAAGGGAAATACGCAGATAAGATACTGAATGCGTGCGATGCAGGCAAGGGGAGCGTTGGCATGGAATGAAGCGGCGACGTTATTTTGTTTTGACGCCAAGCTTTTCGAGCATGATGCGGAGTCGGAATAACGGCAGGCCAATCACATTATTGAAATCGCCGTCGATGCGTTCGACCATCTTGCCCCCTTCGCCTTCAATGCTGAACGCTCCTGAAATCTGCAGGGCTTCCTCGTGGTGGGCGAGAGAGAGGATTTCCGAACGGGACATTTTTTTGATTTTGAGGCTGGTCACTACGTGTTCGGTGATTCTTTTTACGATTTTTCCGTCGTCGTCGGTTTGAAGCGCTGCGATTCCGCTGTGGACTTCGATGGTGTTCCCGCTCATCTTCGAGATGATGTTTTCGGCTTCTTGTATGGTTGCGGGTTTGCCGATTTTTTTCTTTCCGATGGTGATGAACGTGTCGGCTCCGATGATGATACTGTCCGGAAACTTTCGCGCGATGTACGCCGCTTTTCCTTCGGCGAGGTGTTTGGCGAGCCTGCCGGAATCTTTGAAAGAGTTCATGTCTTCCTCATAGCCGCTGGTGTGGCACTCGAAAAGGGCTCCCAGCTCTTCCATGAGTTTGCGGCGTGCTTTCGATTGTGATGCGAGGATGATGCGCATATGGTTTTTTGGCGGAAAGGGAGGGATTCGAACCCTCGATACCCGTGAGGGTATACCGCTTTTCGAGAGCGGCGCCTTCAACCACTCGGCCACCTTTCCCCTTTTACACCAGCCAATCATAGTTTCAGAAAGGCAAAAGGGCAAGTTCCAGTTGGAATGTTTTATATCTTTTCGGATTCGGCGGGTTCTTCTTTTTTGACCAGCACCTCTTCTTCCATGACGGGTTCCGTCTCGAGAGCGGGTTTGAGTTTTGGTTCAAGGCCGGGAGCTCTTTTTCCTGATTTTTTTGTTGCGGATGTTTCGATCGTGGATTTTTTAAAACGTGAAAACAACGGTTTTCCCGTCAGTTCATAGTGCTTTTTCATGAGCATGAGCGTGGCGTTGCACGTGATGTTCATGACGGCGGAGAATACGAGAGGGAAATCATCGGTTTTCATGCCGTAAAGCCCCCAGAGTGTTGATCCGAAAAACAGCAAGCCGAGCATGCCCCAGGACACATCCTGAAGATGATGTGTCCTGGCGCCTTTGATGACTTCGGGAATGAGGGAGACGGCTCCGCATAAGGCTGCGATGTAGCCAATGAATGTCCAGAATTCCATATTTTGTTTTTATTTTGGTGTGAGCTTTTACAGTGCGGTGAAGGTCAGCGTTACCTGGTAATTACCGATGTTCGTGGCCTGAGGGATGCTGAGGTAGTAGTTCACGAACTGAGAATAGCTTCCGTTGTGGTTCGTTGCCGTCTGCATGAGGTCGACGGCGGCATCCACGGTATTGCCCGTGAGATTGGTATATGTTGTCGAGGTCCCGAATCCTCCGAGGATGTTGAACTGCGCGTTGATCGGACTTGTCACGTTGGCACAATCAGGAATTGCCGGCGTTTCAAGGTACTGTATGCCGTTACATGAGAGCCCGTTCGCGTCGGTCGTGTCGTCGGTCGGTGTCGAAGTCGCGACGTAAAGATCGGTCAGAGGAATGGTGTTGCTTGCATTGTTGATATCGGCAAAGTTCGTTGATGCCTGCAGTTCAAGGGTGAATCCTCCGCTGTTTCGCGTATCCTGTACCGTGACTCTGTCGCCGTCGTCCGGACCGGTCGCATTGTTGAAGCTTTCACCTCCCGGGTATGAATCAGGGAAACTGAAGCTGTCAGGTATTTTTGTGATCGAGAGTGAGCCGGTGTTTGGCGTAATGGTGATGATGCCGCATGACGTGTTGCCGCTTCCCGGGGTTCCGACCGCACAGGTGAACTCAATGTCAACGGTGCTGGAGATCGTCGTGTTGCCGTCGGTGACGTCGGTCGCGCTGAAGGTATCAACCCCCACGGTATCCGATGTAACGGTGAAACATGCATCTCCGTTCGTGTTTGTGGTTCCTGCGGTGGATCCTCCAGAAGCGCAGAGTGCCGGGGTAACGGTTGGTGAGCCCGGTCCAGCGGTCTGAGAGATCGTGACGACGGAACCAACGATCGGGTTATCCGAATCATCGAGCAGGTTTACGGTTATGGTGCTTGCCGTGGTGTTGTCGTTCGGTACGGCAGTTGGATTGGCTGTGATGGTTGAGTTGGACCCCGGTGCGTTCAAGTACGTCACGTCGGCGGTTTGCGTTATCTGCGGGGGTCCGCCGGAACCGACCGCAAACTCTGTCGATTGTGTCGTGACGTTCGTGCTGGAGAGCGATGAACGTACACAGTAGGTTGAATCGGTGCAGCCGCTACTTGCCGTTCCGCTGTCGATGCCGATGACTTCACCGCTTTGTCCGCTCGTGTCGGCATAATGGTAATCGATGTGGCCGTCGCTGAAGAGGTCGATTTCGAAGTCGTGGGTTGGAGATCCTCCTCCGCAGCAGTTTTCAAGGTTGAAGTGGAAGCGTACCTCTCCCGGTATTGATGTCGCGTCATATTCCATGGTGTCCACTCCATAGCCGAAGTAGAGGTCATTGAAGTAGCCGGCTATTCTCGGTAAACCTGAGCCGCTGCCGAATGATGAGGTCTGATATGAGCATGTTCCGCCGGTGAACTGGATATAGCCGTTCGAACACATGTAGGCAGTGGTGTAGTTTGTGCCGAAGAAGTTGAAGGTGAACGGTAACGCTACTGCTGCCGTATCATCGTCGTGGTTCGCCGTATCGGTGAATACGGAGGTCCATGTTCCTCCGCTTCCCGGAACGATATGCGTGACGGATTGTTCGGCATATCCACCCGGCGTTGAGACGTCATCGAGTGTTGCAGCATACGTGTCGGTCCCGAGGGTCGTATTGCTGACAGCAAATGTTGCGACACCGGCATTGTTCGTTGTGGTGGATGTGTGGTCGAACGTCGGAGTACCGGCGTTGGCGCTTATCTTGCTGACGCTGATGTTGGCACCGGTTACCGGGTTATTATAGATATCGCGTACTGTTGCCGTGAGGGTACTTGTGGTTACGCCATCGTTCGGAACCGACGTCGGGTTGGCAATAAAGCTTGAGGTGTTCGGATCTGGATCGCCGGCGCTGAAAAGTACGTCGGCGGTCTGGGTGACGACGACGCTGCTTGTGGTATCGGTCGCCTGGAACGTGTAGGTGCCGATGGTGGTTGAAGAGACGAGGAAGCATGCCTGGCCGGAGCTGTTGGTGACGCCTGCAATATCACCCGCATTACATGGCGTGGCAGATGGTGTTAACGATACCGGGCCCGCGGTCTGGGCCACGGTGACGGTTTCGCCGGCGACGGGGTTGTCGTTGGTATCCATCATGGTAGCCGTCAACAGTGCTGTGGACGTACCGTCCGCCGCTACTGATGCAGGAGGTGCCGGGTTGGCGACGAACGTTGAGTTGGTTGCCGTCGGAGGTTGCGCCGTAAAGGTGATGCTCACCGTCGGCGTGATGGTGTTGTAGTTGTTGGCATCGGTCGTATCTGTTGCGGAGAAGGTCAGTGTGCCGACTTCCGTTGACGTAATCGTCGCGCAGGATTCACCGCTTGAGTTGGTAACTCCGGCTGATCCGCCGCTGGCACAGACCGTCGGCGTGATGGTTGAGTTTGCCGGGTTTCCGAGAATTTCATTGACGGTGATTGTTCGCCCGGTGACCGGGTTTCCCGATTCGTCGAGCAGGGTTGCTGTGACGAGTTCGGAATCACTGCCGTCGGCCACATGGGTGAGGCTCGTCGCTTTTACGAAAGTTGAATTGTACGCATGGTCTCCTTCAATGACGCTTTGTCCGAAGATATCCGGAGGCGAGGCATGGCCCTGCCACGTGATGATACCTCCGCCGTTATCGTCACCCAGAATGAGCGGATACTGGTCGAATCTTGCGGTGTTGGTTATCTGCATGCCGTTGGTATCCCATTGGGCAATGCCGTTGACGACACGCTGGGTGTAAATATAGTTCGCGGTTCCGCCGCTGTTGGCCTGGTCCCAGGTGATGACGGCTCCGTCGTTCGCGTAAGGGCTGTTCGATCCGTCTCTTACGATGTGAGGGTTTTGTTTCAAGACCGTCTGGGACGAGTTGGAAATCACATCGCCGTCGTTCCAGAGTTTGTTGCCATTGATGTCGAGACGCTGGACGGCAATGTCGCTCGCCGTGCCGGTCGCGTCGTACTGTTCCCACGTAACGATCATGCCGTTGTTGTTGTCGCTGGCCATGCGGCCGTTGAGGTTGTCATCCGCGGTGCTCGAAACAACTGTGGTCCAGAAGGTTCCGCCGGTGGTGTCCATTTTCTTTGCAATGATACGGTGTTTGCCGCCGGTTCCTCCGTCGTCGGAATAGAGGATGTTGATATTACCGTTTCCGTCGACGTTCATGTCGAGGAGGTGTTCGTCGGTGTTGGTGATGGCGACGAGATAGAACGCGCTGATGGTACTGCCGGTGGTCTCGTTGACCTTCGCCATGTAGATGTCGCTGGCTCTTCCTCCGGCGGTGTTGTCTTCTTCGTAGGCGATGTAGAGGTAGCCGCCGCTGCGGACCATCTTGGGGTTGGATTCCACGAGTCCGTTGGTGTTCGTCACGTTCTTGTAGTTGCTGCCCCAGTTCGAATCATAGGTGCCGTCGGTTGAAACGATTCGCCCCACAACGACATCGGCTTTGGGGAAAGTGCCGCTGTCCGAGATCCAGGCGACGAACGCACCTCCGTTTCCGTCGGAAAGGATTTGCGGTGTGGAGTTGTTGCTGCCCGGAGTGTTCATCTGGCGGCCGTTGTCGTTGCCTCCGCCCCAGGTGGTGTTGCGTTTTCCGCTGGAGTCCAGTTTCTGTGCGAAAAGCGTGCTCGTTCCGTTACTGATAACGTTTTTCCATGCCATGAGCAGACCGCCGTTCGGCGTGTTGGAAGTTTGATCCGCCGCGATACTGAGGTTGGTATGATCCGTGGTGGTGGATGTGTCGTTATAGACGGCGGGTACGCCGCGTCCCGGGTACGCCGGGTTCCAGATGGACGTGCCATCCGGCCCGATTTTGTCGGCAACGGGAACGTGCTGCCCGTAATGGGTCAGCCGGCTGTAGAATTCACTTGCCAATGGAGGATAGGAACTTCCGTAGTAGGATTGATCGGCTTCGTCTTCCCAGGCAACGATGGTGTCGTTGTTGGAAGTTGTGACCATTTTTTGGTTTTGTTGTGTTTCGAGGATGGTATTCTGAACGTCTGCTCCCGGTGAAATTTCAATATCATCAGCTGTTCCCCATTGGAGAACACCGCTGCTGTTGACGTTGAGGATGTAGTTGTCGACGTCGTTGATGTAAGGCGTATTGGCGAATCCATGGGTCGAACCTTCACCAACGGCGACGAGTCCGCCCGATCCGTCGCTGATTGCCGTGCGGAGTTCGCTGGCGTTCGTTGCGTAGACGGCGTAGTTCAAATCTCCAATGTAGTAGCCCATAACGTTATGGATGTGCAGGCCCGAACTTCCGAACGCGGAAGCGAAGCTTCCATCGGAGTTGAGGAGGACCGCTTTCATCCCAAGAGTGCCGCCGTTTCCGCTGTCGTTGAAAAGTACGTATGCGGTTCCGGTCGTCGGGCCAGAGACCAGTTTCCATGAGTATATTGATCCGGGTAATCGGACTGCAGTTCCTCCTGTGAAGAGCGATTGAGGAGTGCCGCCGTTGTTTATGTAATGCTGGGCAAAAACGCCGTCGGTTCTCAGGTAGACGATGAAGATGCCTCCATTGCCGTCTGAAATCGCATCGTATTTCCCTGACGAGTTCAATGTGGCGAGGTCGGTGAGTTGTACGTTCCAGACCTGATTTGTCGATACATCGCTTCCGTAGTGCAGATACAACATGCCGTCGTCCAAAGACGTGCTCGTCGTACAGTCATCGGCAAGTAAGGTATAGGCTCCGCCGCTTCCGTCCGGGAATGAACGTTCATTCCACTGTGATTTTGATTCCTGCGTTCCGTGGACGGGGTTGGAGTAGTTACAGGTATATGGAGTGAGTCCCGTATCGGCCGATACGTTGGTTCTGATATTGATTCTTCCTTCGTTGGCGATATAGTCCGTGGTTGAGTTGAGTGTTGAGATGTTGATGTTGACGTCGGAGTTTACCCCTATACAGAATCCAACGACATCGGACTCATCCGGATAGGCCGCTCGTACAACGCCCGGACTGACGAGTGAAAGGTCGATGAAGGCACCGCCCGAACAGGTCGATCCGATGCCGAGCCGTGTTGGCCATGACGTCGCGTCGCCGGTCACCACGTTGCCGCTGCTGTCGATACGTGTGACCGATTTGTAGTAATTTGAAAGGTTGTAGTCGCGATAGGCGATGAAGGCTCCTCCCGTTCCGTCGGCAATGATGGAGTATCCGGCGTCTTCGCCCGGGCCGCTTAAATAGGTTCCTCCATGGGTGGCGTTGAGCACCACTTTGGGTGAAGCGCCCCAGAGGAACGATCCCGTGCTGCTTACATGCCGGCCCTGAAGTTCATATTGGCTGGTGCCGCTGTTGAGAGCAATCCAGGTAACGAACGCCCCTGTGCTGTTGTCGCTGATGATTTCAGGTTCACCCCATTGGCCGGCGCTCACGGTCGAGCCGTCGAAGAGTTGAAGACCTGAACTCGGCGTCCACTGCGGAGCGCCGCTGCTGTTGTATTTCTGGGCAAAAAGGCTGTAGGTGCTTCCGCTGCGGTTATCCATCCAGATCGTAATGTAGCTGCCGTCCGTCGTGCGGAGGACTTTCGTTCTCGTCGGTGCCGCGTAGGTGGAATCGTCGTTTACGGCATTGGCAATGGTGTTGCCGTTGGTGTCCCATGCCGGCCCTTCTACGAAACTGATGTTGGTGGAAAGCGTTGGCGTTCCTTCCGTGGTATTGACGGCCTGGTAGGTGAAGCTGCCGCGGGATGTGTTGGTGACTTTGAAACATGCCTGCCCATTGCCGTCGGATGTTGTACTGTTTCCTCCAAGCGTCGCGCCGGTCGAACAGTCAACGGCGTTAATGCCGTCGGTCGGAAGGCCCGGGGTTTTGGTCATGGTAACCGTTCTGCCGCCGAAGAGATTGTTGCTTGCATCTTTGAGCGTCATCGTTATCGTGCTTGAATTGAGACCGTTCGCTGCAACCGTCGAACTGCTGGCGGCGATGGTTGAATTTGCCTGGGTCGGTCCGGTGTAAGTGATGGAGACCGTCTGGTTCAGGGTCACGCTGTTATCAGTGTCGGTTGCCTGAAAAACGTAGACTCCTGCAAGGTTGGCGACGACGGTTGCGCAGGCTTTTCCGTTGGTGTTTGTCTTATTGGTGGTGGATCCGGCGGGTTCCGGGTTCGGACAGTCAACCGGTGTGATGGTTGATGATGCAGGTCCGCTTGTCTGGCTAAAAGAGACGGTTGTATCGATGACAGGATTGTCGAACTGATCGCGGAACAGTCCCGTCAGCGTTGCGGTGTTGGCGTTGTCTGCCGCGACCGTGGCCGTGTCCGCGGTGAGAGTTGAATGAGGTGTACTCGGATCCGTCGGTCCGGCGGTGAAGTCCACGGTGACGATGTCCGCAGGGTCGTCCATGGTGACGGTGCCGCTGCTGGCCGTCGCTTCGAACGTGTAGGTCCCGATGGTCGTTGTTGAAACGTTGAATGTTGCTACGCCGCTCGTATTGGTCGGGTTCGTCACGGCGGAAATCGTTGCGGTTCCCGGTCCGCTGACCTGGCTGACACTGACGGTGTTGCCGTCAACGATGACGTTGTTCTTGTTGAGAATTGTTGCTGTCAGGAGTTTTGTCGATACGCCGTCGGCAGCAACGCTGCCGCCCGGTGCCGTGAAGGTGGAGTTGGTTTTGTTCGCGATGAGGTCGACAAACGTCACGTCAGCCGTCTGAACGACGGTAATAGGAGAGGTGGTGATGTCGGTCGCCTGGAACGTGTAGGTTCCCGATGTCCCGCGGGCTGAAGCAGGGGAGGTACTCACCTTGAAACATGCTTTTCCGTCCGCGCCGGTTGTGGCTTCGTCGGGAGGTACGTTGTTCAGTGATGCTCCGGTGCTGCAGTTCACGGCGTCGATCAATACCGAACCGCCGCTTGGAACATTGGATGCCGCAAGCTGGACGGTTTTGTCCGGTGCCGGCTGCGGCGTCGGAGTGGAGCTGTCGAGCAGCGTGACGGTGACGGTTGAAGTGTCCACGCCGTCGTCTTCCAGGTTGTTCGTAGGGGAGGCGACGACGGTTGAGTTGTTCGGGTCGGTGATGGTGGTGTAACTGAAGCCGCCGGTAAGTGTGCCCTGTTGAGTGTTCGGGTTGATGACCTGGACGTCAACGGGTCCGGTTCCTGTATGGGCCGGAACGAGCGCTTGCAGGTGCGTCGAGTCGATGAAAGTTACCGATGATGATGCCGTTCCGTCGAAGAGAACCTGCGGGGTGGCGACAAAGTCCGTACCGTAGACGTCGACGGTGTCTCCTCCGTTGATGCTTGCCTGGTTTGGCGAGACGCTGGTGGGGTTCGGAGGTACTCCGTAAATGAAAGATCCTGTGGCGTTTGCTCCGTCGAGGTTGGTGACGGCAACCGGAACGGTTGCCGCTGTATGCGCAGGAGTGACAGCAAGGACAGTCGTGTTATTGGCGTCTGAAACTGTCGCCGAAGACGTATCAAACTGTACGGGGATACTTCCCGTTGCCGTTCCGACGATTGCTGAAACACTCTCGAGGTTCGGATTTGCGGCCTGGTGCTGGAATTTGCGGACGAGGACTTTTCCGGGGGAGTTTGTCGTGGTGTATCCGTTGTTATTGTAAAGATCGGTGATTTCTGCTGCGGAAAGGGCACGGTTATAGATGCGGACATCGTCGAGCTGGCCCGGGAAGTAGTATGAACTGCCTCCATTTATCCAGTGTCCGATCTGAAGGTTGGTGGTGCTCACGCCTATAGCTTGGTTGAGCTGTGCCGTGTTACTCAGGTTTCCGTCGATGTAGATTCTTGCGTAGGTTCCGTCGTAGGTGCCGACGATGTGATGCCATCCGCTGTTGATGGCGACAGTCGAGGCTGCCGTGACGGTCGTTTCCGTTCCGTTGTTTGCGAGCTCGAGAAACGGCGTAGGAGGGTTCGAACCGTTGAAGAGGAGTTCGTATCCGTTGTAGGTACAGCAAGCCGATACGTTTGAAACCATGCGCGGATAGTATCCGGTTGTCGTCATGTTTTCCCATACTTCAACGGTTAACGCTCCGCCGATGCCCAATGGGCTTGCGTTTCCGGCGTCGATATCGTTGTTCGATCCGTTGAAACTGCGGGCGTTGTTGAATTTTCCGGACACGACGTTGGTGCCGGCGTTCGTTCCTTCCATCGTGCCCGTGTTTCCGTTGCCGGAAGAGTCGGTGACTGTTGTTCCACTCACTTCATCCATGGGCCATGCGCCTTTGTTCGAACCGGTGTCGATTTCACGGATGAAGGTGTTTGTCGTGTTGCTTTGAGAGGTCAAAGAGGTGTCACCGCTGTAGTGCATGTAGATGGTGGTGTTTCCGGATGCCGCAATGATCGGAACTTTGACCCAGATTTTCGTAGCCGCGGAATCCATCGGTCCTTCGATCCAGAAGTTGGTGATCGGTGTTGTTCCGTCGCTGTCGAAGAATCTGATGTCGCGTCCGTCCCGGGTCATTTTTCCCGTTTCGATCAGGCTTGCCGTATCCACGGTGAACGATGCCTGATAGTCGGCCAATGTGCTTGCGCTGTTGTTGCTGATGGTGACCGGCAGCGTGTAATCTGACGGAGTGAAGTTGGTTCCGGTAATGGTTACCGCGGTTCCTCCGGCGGGTACCCCGTTGTCCGGATCGATGCTCGTGAACGTCGGGTCGTTGAAGGTGAATGAGTTGGGAAGCGTTATGGTCTGGCCGTCTGAATCGGTCACGACGGTGTCGAAGGCACCGGTGTTATTGGGTCCGTTGGTCGTGACGTTAATGTTGCCAGAAGTGACGGAGTTCACTGCGGCTGACGGAGTCAGGTCCCCGATGCTTACGGTAAGCGTCGGGCTTTCCGTTCCGATGGTCGCCGTCGGTTCGTTGGCCGTATATTCTCGCACTTTGACGTTGTCGATTTCCACCTGGCCGCTGTAATCGCCGAAGCCGATCTTGACCGGCGTGGTGGTCAAGCCGCCGCTGGTGGTATCCATCCAGGTCACCCAGGAGTTTCCATTATCGGTGCTGCGCTGGTAAATGGCGCCGCCCGACGGGTAGAGAATGATTTTCAGTTTGTACTGTTGGTTGGCGACCCAGTTCTGGCTGTTGAGACTGGTTCCTTTGTTGACGTTGTTTTCGTAGACGTCGTCCGAGCCGGTGCTGTTCGAATAAAAGCTGTGAACAAAGTTTGAACGGTTGACGACACTTGTTCCCGACGTTCCCGTCGTGGTGTCTTTCCATCCGATCACAAAGTTTCCATTGTTGATGGTCTTGTAATCCATTTCCAGTTCGATCGCACTGCTGCGGTCGAAGTTGAGGTTGCTGTAGATACCGTTACAGCCGAAGTTGAACGGTCCGCCGCTGGTAAGAAGTTTTTCGTTTTGACTGAAGTAGGAGGTTTGCGTACAGCTTGATGAGGCGTCGACTTTGGTCCATTTCCCGGTATCGATCGTCGTTCCGGTGAAGTCATCGTAGAAAATAAAGGTGTTTGTTCCGCTGCTTTCATCGCTGAGACGGAAGTCGCCGTAGTTGGCGTAGATGGTATTGTCCCCTGAATTCAACGAAAATCCGACATACACCCAGAATTTCGTGGATATTGTGTCACATGTGTTTGGTTCCAGCCAGTAGGCCATGTGTGGTATCGATCCTGATCCATAAGATCCTAATGACGTGGATGGGATCGAGTCTGTGAATCTGATGTCTCCGCAGTCCGGTCTCATTTTTCCGGCGTTGATGAGCGATGCGGTGTCCATAATCACCTGGACCTGATATCCCGAAAGGGCGCTGCCAGGATTGTTGATGGTGATCGGTCGAATATAGTAGTTTGTAAAGTCACTTCCGCTGATGGTGACGCCTGTTCGTCCGTCGGTCGGTCCACTCGTCACATTGAGGGATGTGATTTGCGGTGCCGGCGGATCAACACTGAACGGATCACTGTCTCCGGGAGCCAATGTGGTGGGGTTTGCGGGACTGGTCGTGTCGGATGCGGTAAGGACCACACCTCCATCGGCGATACTGTAAGTGGTTCCCGTTATCGTCGTGGAACTGTTCCCGTTCGTGATGTTGCCGGTTATCGTTCCTCCGAGTGAACCGTTCCCGGTCTTCAGGCTCACTGTAAACTGCATGTCGCCGCTGGTGAGCGGATTGTCGTTCTGGTCTAGGCGTTGAACCGTTACGTCCATCGACTGTCCGGCGACTGGCGTTCCGCCTCCAGTCTTTGTCACGGCCGTGACGACAAGTCGTGAGAGTCCATATTTATAAATGGTGTAGGGGGCGGTGGTGTCGTTTCCCGGTGTCGCGTACAGAGAGCCGTAGGTTGAATCGTACGCAAGTTCACCTGTGTCATTGCTCGTTGATGCGCTTCCCACGTTTACAGGGAATGCAGACTGTGCGGTCCAGGTTCCCGCGCCGACGTCATAGCGGTAGAAATCCGTGGTCGCTTTTCCGCGTAATGCATACAACGTGTTGTTGTCCGTTGCCACGATGGAGCCTCCGGACTGGATGTCGAGAGGGGTCGTGTTGTTCGGAAGGTTCGTCATGGCCGTCCAGGTTCCTTTTCCGGTAGAAGAAGGTATGAACTTCCAGAAGTTCGGATTGGCAACGGTCGGACTGCTGTTTCCACGAAGGGCGTAGATTGTTGATCCGTCAGGCGTGCTGACGATGTCGGAACCTCCGCCAAAGGTGTTCGTACTCGCAGGAAGGTCCGCGGCTTCGTAATCGAACGGCCAGGAATCGCTGCCGATGACGTAACGGTAGAGTAAACCAGTGTAGCCCTGACCGTAAGATTCCGTATTGAACGTCGTTCCTTTGCCGGTGGTGGCAAAAAGTTCGGGACCTCCTGACGGTCCGTTTGCTGTATAAGCTATATCTCCACCGTTGCTGGATGTTCCAATGTTCACTGGAGCTGAAGAGAGCGTTGACCATACTCCGCCGCCTGTGCTGTAGCGATAGATTTCACCTGTACTGTTTCCTTTGCTGACGTAGAGATTCGTTCCGTCATTGACGATGGATCCACCCACGTTGACCGTGGCGGAACCGGTCGGGACCGATGTCAGCAATGACCATGTTCCATCTCCCGAGTACGGTGAGTTGGTGATGTTGTAGTTCAAGAAATTGAGGGTGCTGTTCCCCTGAAGTGTGTAAATGTTGGTGCCGATGCTTGAGAGCGATCCGCCTCCGCCGATATCGTAGGTTGTTGCTCCGACTTGAACCTGCGGTGGTGGAGCTGAAGTTATCGGCCAGGTGTTGGCGTTTGCTCCCGTTAACGGGTAACGGAAGATCAGTCCGCGTCCCGGATTTCCCTGATATACTCCGCTGCTGACAACCTGGTTGGTATTCGCGCCAACCAATGTTCCGCTTGTTCCCGCGCCTGAAACAGCAAAAATTTCAGGACCGCCGGATGGTCCGGACGTGGTGTAGGCCAGTTGGCCGCCGATGATCGAATTTCCGCCAAAGCCCGTGGGGAAGGATGTCAGGGCTGTCCATGAACCTGCTCCGTTCGGGGTGATGGTATATTTATACATGTCGGAAGTGTTTCCGCCACGTGACACGTAAAGCGTGGAACTGTTATCAGTGACCATTGATCCTCCGGCGCCAATGGTTCCCGGCGGTTGGGTAAGATTCACCGTGACTGGCCAGGTATTGGCATTGGTTCCGGTGAACGGATATCGGAAAAGGAGGCCGATACTGTTGATGCCATTTCCCGTTGTACCGTTTCCGGACACTCCGTAGAGGACCGCACAGGATGTCAATGCACATGGATCAACGTAGGCGAGTCCACCTCGTGCATTGATGGTGCTATTTGTTCCGATGTTGGTCGGGAAAGCCGCGATGTTCGCAGCAGCCCAGTTTCCGGCAGTACAATCTGCATCCGTGGTCGTACAATATTTTCTGATATCGGATGTTCCCGCACCGCGCGATGCCCAGATTTGTGTTCCGTTCGAAGAGAGCGAACCTCCGGATTGCAACGGCCAAGGTGCGCTGCTCATTGCTACCCAGCCTCCGGCAGCAGTGTATCGGTAAAAGTTACTGCTGTTGCCGGTCGTCGCGTAAATAGCGCCTCCGGCACTTACCATGGCGCCTCCGGCAGAAACATTGGCCGGTGCCGTGAATGAGGCGGTCGTCCAGCTTCCGGGAGCTGTTTGGGTAATGTCGTATTGGTATATGGTGTTGTTGCTACCTCCGCGGAAAGCGTAAATAAAGTTTCCGCTGCCGGAGTAGCCGAGAGCACCTCCTGTTAATATTGTTGCGGGCGTATTCCCGAGCGCCGTCCAGTGGCCAGTGGAAATTTTATAAACGTAGCTGTTTGTACTGTTTCCGCCTCGTAACGCGTAAATCGTGTCTGCATCGGTGCTGACCATTGAAGCTCCATCACCTGCAGCAGCTGGAAGCGATTCAAGGTTCGTCCATTGGTTGGTCGCCGGATCGTATTGTTGGAAGGTGGTGCTTGCCCCGGCGAGGATGTAGAGTTTTTTGTTGACAGGAACGACGCAATTCCCGACTCCCTGGTTCCCGCCGGCGTTGGAAACGGGAACGTCATTGTCGAGTTTCGCGCGGACGGCGGCGTTCCATTCGTTGACGTCCGGGTTGTAGGATACAAAATTCGTTGTGGCCCCGCCGGTCAATCCGTAAATGAGCGTGCTTGAGGTCGGAGAAGACAAGGAAGCTCCGCCGCCAGTGCCGAATTGTGTTGCAGCCGGGGCGAGTTTTATTGGCCAGGTTCCGGCTGAAGGTCCGCTTAACGCGTAGCGGAACAGTGTTCCAACTGTTGATGTAGAGATGTTTCCTGCAGTTCCGTTTCCGGATACCAGGAAGAGTTCTCCGCCCGTTGACTGTCCGGCGTATGTTCCTGAAGGTACGTACACAAGATCCCCTTTGGCGAGCGATGTGCTCGCGGTTCCCACGTTTACCGGTGTGGTTTTCGGTGCGCCGAGAATGGTCCAGGTATTTCCTGAAATGTCATAGGTCCAGGTGTCGGTGGTGTTATCCCCGCGCACGGCATAGAGGGTGTTTCCGCCATCGCTGGTCAGAGATCCTCCTGACAAGACCGTCGCAGGGGCACCACTCAATGTCGTCGTCCAGTTGCCGGACGACGGAGGCCATGCTGTTGTCACGTCGTATCTCCAAAATGAAGTGGCATTATTTCCCTGGAATGCATAGATGTAGTTGCCGCTTCCGGGGTAGACGAGTGATCCGCCGCCATAAACTGCGGCAGGAGTGACGCCCGCCCCACCGCTGTTCCAGGTGTCGGTGGTGATATCGTATCTCCAGAACGCCGTGGTGTTGTTTCCTTCAAAAGCGTAGATGTAGTTGCCGCTTCCGGGGTAGACGAGTGATCCGCCGGCACCGACGGTTGCCGGTGTCGTGGCCATGACGGTCCAGTGGCCCGTTGAGATTTTGTATTGCCAGAATGCTGTCGTTGATCCGCCCCTGAAGGCGTAAATCGTATCACTGTCGGTTGAAACCATGGTGGATCCATCGGTGACGACTGCCGGAGGGTTTTCCAGTAACGTCCATTGATTAGTTGATGGATCGTATTGCTGGAAGTTCTGCGTATTGTTCCCCTGCAAAACGTACAGTTTGTTTCCTGTGAGAACCATGTTGTTTCCGCCGCCCTGGGAGAAAATACTTTGTGAGATCGGATCGCCGCTTTCCAGTTTCGCTTTGTTGCTTCCATTCCATTCGTTTGTGGTCGGGTTGTATTCCCAGAATGTGGTGGAACCGTTCGAGGTAAAGGCGTAGATATGCCCATTGGGCGTGTAATATGTTAACGATGAACCCGATGATGGTCCTATCCCGATATATGCCGTTCCCGGTGTATAGGTCCAGCTTGAAGGCGACGCTCCACCACTTATGGAGTAGCGGAAGATCAATCCTCCCGCTTCGGGGTCAGCCGAAATCGGCGGAGTGAATCCGTTGCGGCCGTTTCCGCTGACCATCCAGATTTCCTTGCGGGTGTTTGAGCTTCCGTCAATGTAGGTGTAATAGGTCAGACCGCCCTTGCCGGAAGATGTTGTTGTCCCCCCCATTTTGGCGGGAGCATTTGGTTGATGTATCCATCGGCTTCCTGCCGTCGCCGTAGGATCGTAACGCCAGAACATGACGCTGTTGGCTCCTTTGGTTCCGTAGATATAGGAGCCGTCGGATGTGAGCGCCCCGCCAGATTCAACGCCTTCGGGGGCGGAATCGGGGACATCACCGTCAGCGGCGTCATTCCATCGGTCATTGGTGATGTTGTATCTCCAGAAATTTGTGGTGTTGTTTCCTCCGAATGCGTAGATGTTGCTTCCGATCGAGGCCATCGAACCTCCGGCCGTCACTGTGGAAGGTGCGGCTGCAGGGGTTGTCACCACCGGGGACGGCCCCGTTTCTCCGCTCCAGTATCCAACCTGTGATGGTGAGCAAACGGTAGCACTCGGGGTGCTGCCCGAAGACTGGAAGCAGTACTTCCAGAAAGTGTTCGTGGTTGAGCCTCTCAATGCGAAAATATAGTCGCCGCTTCCCGGATATTCGAGAGTTGCACCGCTTCCCCACGAGAGAGGTGCTCCTCGAAGGGCACCGTTCGCAATTGTTGAGCTTGGTGTCCAGGAGTTGGTTTGGGGGTTGTACTGGAAGAAACACGGGGTCGAACTTGATGGAGAACAGCTTCCGGGTTCCATGTAAATGTTTGTTCCGATGGCAACCATGGAAGGCGTGTCGGTAGCGCTGACCGGTGATGGTTCAAGCGTTGTCCAGGTGTTGGTGCCCGGTGAATATTTTTCAAAAGTTTGTGAACTTCCCGCAAGGACATACATGTCACCGCCGAGTTGGACAATGGTGTTTCCTGTACTCTGGTTCGTTCCCGATTGACTGAACGGCGTGCCGTTGTCGTCTTGACCGAGATTGAAAGAAAACCAGGTATTGCTCGGGATATCATATTTCCAGAAATTATTCGATCCCTGAGCGCCTCCACTGAAGGCATAGAGGGTGTTCGAGTCTTTTTCCATCAATCTTGCCCCCGCGTTGATGAAGTTCGGTGCATCGGCAAGTTGGGTCCAGGTGTTCGTTGTCGGATCATATCTTTGGAATGTTTTGTTGCTGTTTCCCTGTAGTACATAAAATGCGCCGTTGGCTTCGGCAATAGCGTTTCCATTGCCCTGGTTCGCCGCGGTTGTTACATTTGAAGTGTTGGTGATGAAATTGTCCTGGGAAAGCGGTGTCCCGTCATCTTTTTTCGCCTGGTACATGCTGCGCCACTGGTTGGCGGACATGTCGTATATCCAGAGGTCTTTTGCATTCGAAGTTCCTCCCTTCAAGGCGTAGATGAGGTTGCCGCTCCCGGGGTAGGTGAGTGAACCACCCGAGTTGACCGCGGCCGGTGCGCTGGAAGGGCGTTGATAGTAAACCCATGAAGAAGTGTTGGTGTTGTAACGATAAATCAGACCGCGATAATCGGTGTCCGTACCGCTTTGGGTGGTGTTCACGCCGGTGACGCCGTTTCCCGGGACCATCCATATCCCCCCGTTTGTGGCGTCATTGGAGTAGGTTAGTCCTCCGAGTGAAACCGGACAGAGGCCGGGTACGGATATGGTACATGCCTGTCCGACTTTTACCGGTGAGTCCTGAAGATTGGTCCATCTGTTCGTTGAAGGAGAGTAATCCCAGAAACCTTTTTTGAAACCTCCCTGGGTTACGAAAATGTTTGTGCCGTCCGTTGCGAGCGCGCCGCCGGTTTGAACGAAGTCAGGAGTCGATGGAGGTATATTGCCGTCTCCTGGATCGTTCCATCGGTTGTTGGTGATGTTGTATCTCCAGAAATTTTTTGAGTTTTCACCGCCCATTGCGTAAATATTTGCGGGGTCGCTGCTTACACCGACGAGGGCTGCGCCACCGCCGACAGGCTGAGGAGCATCGGCAAGCTGAGCCCAGCTGTTTCCGGAAATGCTGTAGCTCCAGAACTGGCGGTTGGGATAGGTGTTAAATGAATACCAACCTTTGAAAGCGTAAATCTTATCCCCGCTTCCCGGATACGCGAGTGACGCTCCGGAACCTACATAGGCCAACGTGGGGGTCCCGGCCGGTAATGACGTCATTGTCGTCCAGGAGTTCGTCAGCGCATTATATTTGTAAAAATTTCCGGCACTTTGACCAGGTAGGTAATAGATGTCCGTTCCCACCGCTGAAAGGGAGGATCCGCTTGACGCATTTGCCGGGGCACTCGCCAAGGCGATCCACGTGTTGCTGACCGGATTGTACTTTTCGAATGTTGAACTGCTTCCGCCCGGAAGGATGTACATTTCACCGTTGACCTGGGCGATGGTGTTTCCGTTTCCCTGCGATGTTCCCGAGTTGTCGAAAATTGCGCCGTCGCTCTCACGTTTTCCGATGTTGAAAGCGATCCAGGTGTCGGAAGGGATGTCATATTTCCAGAATTCCTGGCTTGGAGCAGGGGAAAAGCTGTAATTTCCCATGAAGGCGTAGATGGTGTTGTTGTCGATTTTTACCATTGAGGCGCCGTTGCTGGTGTAGTTCGGCGTATCCATGAGTTCCACCCATGTGTTCGTCGCGGGGTCATAACGCTGGAAGTGCCGGTTGGCCTGCATGACGTAAAATTTTCCGTTCACTTCAAGCATGTTGGTTCCGGATCCTTGCTGGAACAGACCTCCGGCGGTGGGGGAATTTTGTGAAATTGAAACGGTTTTTCCATTGAGAGTCGTCGTGGCGCGATTCCATGCGATCCAGGTGTTTTTGAGCAAGCTGAATTTCCAGAACTGCGCCTGGTTGCTTCCTTCAAGGAAATATAAAAAGTCACCGCTCGGATCCGCGGCACTCGGTCCGGGATAGGAAAGGGAAGCTCCATAGTTGCCGTTGTTGGGGAGTGATGTCGGTAAAGGTACGAGCGGCCAGCTGTTGGCGTTCGTACCGGTCAAAGCGTATCTGAAAAAATCACCGTAGTTGTTTGAAGTCGTGGCGTTTCCCGAGACCATGAAAATTTCAGGACCTCCGGAAGCACCCGTGGGAATATAGGTTATTCCTCCGCGTGCATCGGTGCTCGCTGATCCTGAAGTAAAGTTCACTCCGATATCCAATGGAGCCTCCGGCAGAGTTGTCCAGGTTCCGGGGTTGGCCGGTGATGCGTCGATGGTGTATTTCCAGAAATCTTTGGTGCCGTTTCCGCGTGACGCATAGAGATATGTTCCATCCGTCGTTAGAGAACCCCCGTTTCCAACTTTGAACGGCGTTTTGGCGAGCGTTGAATAGTCCCAGGTATTTCCAGAGATACTGTATCTCCAGAAATTTCTGCTGTTTGCTCCCTGGAAGCCGTAGATGTAGTCTCCGCTTCCCGGATACACCAGCGAGCCGCCGGTTCCGACTCCGTCCGGAGCCGAAGCCGGGATCGTGCCGTCGGCCGCATTGTTCCATCGGTTGTTGGCGACGTCGTATCTCCAGAAATCTTTATAGTTGCCGCCTCTGAAGGCGTAAATTTCACTTCCAACCACTGCGAGTGAAGCTCCATAGTTAAAGACTGACGGTGTACTGGCAAGAGTTGTCCAGGCACCCGGGGTCTGGGTTGTGTCGAAACTTGAAAATGTGTTGTTCGTCCTGAGCGCATAGAGGGTATTTCCAATGGAGACCATGGAAGCGCCATTGCCGAAAGAGTTCCCGGCCAAATCGGTCAGCGTGTTGGTCGAAGGATCGTATTTCCTGAACGTTCCGTTTGTTTCAATAATGAAAAGCGTTCCGTTGACGTTGATGATGGAGTTCCCGGATCCCTGGAACGGACTTGCCGGTTGTGCCATCGCGGAAAGCGTCGTCGTTGAATCCGTCGCTTTGGCGCGGGTATTCAAAATCCATTTGTCGTTGGGAATATCGTAGATGTAAATGACGCTTGCTCCGCTTCCACCCGGAAAGACGTAAAGAAGATCTTTTGTTCCATCCTGGTCCAGGTCGACAGCGGTCATGGTAGCACCGTCAGTCGCGAAACCGGGATCGGCGAGCGTTGAGGCGTCACAATCTTCGCTTGCAGGATCATAGCGTTTGAATCGTGGCGTACTTCCCGTCAACACATAGATGTAACCGTTTGCTTCAACCAGAGTGTTTCCGTTGCTTTGCAAGCTACAGTTGTTTGAAGATGTGGCGATCCAGGAGGAGGCCGGGAAAGCCAACGTCCCGTTCAAGAGTCCGGCAATGATCAGAGCCACAACAACAAACGCACCTCCGAAAATGGCGACGCGATGTTTTTTGTTTTTTTGTACATGCTGGAATCTAGCACGTATCCATGCTGAAATTTTCGCGGGGAGGTTTTTATTTTCCATGGTTTTTCGATAAAGCTTTATTTTTCTTTTCTATATATTTTATACTATTTTCCCTTTTTCATCAACTTGTTTACACAGTAAAGAGGCCGAGAGGAAGCCACTTTCGATTCCAATTAGCTTGACATTTTATATAAATATGGCGGAGAGAGAGGGATTCGAACCCTCGATACCCTTGCAGGTATACCCGCCTTCCAAGCGGGCGCACTCGACCACTATGCGATCTCTCCTCATTTTTAGCGGCGGAAGTGGATCCCGCGAGACCCAAACATCCCTCGCTCGGCCTTGCGGCCTCGCCTTCACTCCGCTCGGTTTTTTAAAATCCCGCAGAGTGCCGCGGGATTTTGTTTTTGTTCACAAATTCTTTGATCTATCGAGCTTTTTTTGCAACCAGTTTTTTCACGAGTTTTCCGTATTTTGCTGGATTCTTGAGCAGGGTGCGCTGTGCGCGGACGCTGATCTTAAGCTTCACCGATTTTCCAGTTTTTGGATCAATGAACTTTTTCGTGGTAAGGTTCGGGTTATAACGGCGTCTGGTTTTGCGGTTGGAATGGCTGATGTTGTTTCCGACCTGGGGGCGCTTGCCGCTGAGCTGGCATACTTGTGACATAGTGACGGATTAGTGAGTAGATTTTTTGGAAAAGTTATTTGGGTGCGTATCCTCTTTTCGTTATCGCGCTGCGGTTGACGGTTCGGCTGTTGTAAAAAATGCTTTTGCAGTTTACCATTGTTCTGACTTTTTTCAAGCAAAATCATGATCACGGAGATTTATTTTTTGGTAGCTCTTGTGCTGGTTGTCACCATCCATGAGTTCAGCCATGCCTTCGTGGCCAAAAAACTGGGTGATCCGACGGCTCAGATTGCCGGAAGGCTCACCTTAAACCCTCTCGCTCATCTGGATCTCGTGGGGACGATCATGTTGTTTTTGATCCACATCGGATGGGGAAAACCCGTGCCCGTGAATCCGCATTATTTCAAGAATCCCAAGCGCGATGAGGCTTTGACGGCTTTAGCCGGACCGCTTTCAAGTCTCATCCTTGCGGCGGTGTTGACGCTTCCGGTCAAATACCTGGCCCTGGTGATGCCGGTTTTTGTTTTTCAGTTTTTATCCACGGTACTTGATGTTTCTCTGGTGCTTTTTATTTTCAATATGTTGCCTTTTCCTCCGCTTGACGGATCAAAGATCGTCGGCATCATCATTCCGCACAGATTCCATCACGTTTACCAGAACTATCTGAGAAACGGCATGATGTATTTCGCGATTTTTTTACTTTTCGACCAATTTGTGTTGGTGAATATCTTGAATTTTTCGATTATGCAGTATGTCATTGGTACTGTGTTCACTTTTCTCAAGACATTACTCTTCCTGGGCACCTAGGTTTAGTAGGTGAGTTTTTCAGAACCTACAATACCTAGTTATGTCTTCTGTAAGCCAAAAACCCCTTGCAAACTTTTGGGGAATTTGTTATATTTTGAACACTTTCTGTTTTGCTCGCTCTAAACCTCAAATACTCTCTCTTCACATCATTTAAGGGAGTCCGAGATTTTCCAACCCCGTGGGGTTGGCATGAGGGCACCCACACTGGATACTGGGGGTTTAGTATCCTGGGGTTTGGCGGCACGATGGATCATCACTTATTTTAAGAAAAAATAAAAGGGGCTTCCAAAACCCGAAGCCCCTTTTTGTTGAAGAAGTTTGTCTTATGATTACGTCGGGATGAGCGTGAAGGTAAAGGTCACGGTGTAGGTTCCCGCCGGTATATTTGAACCGTAGGCGCTGATATATGACGGAAGATCTACGGCGTAACTGATGTTTTGCGATGCCGTGCAGCGGCGTGCGGCGGCAGGGGCTGACATGAGGACGACCGGGGTCGTCGTGTCGCCCGTGCCAAGCGTGCTTCCAAGAACGCTGAAGGTGGAAAGGGCTCCGAGGTCGGGAGGTCCGCCCGCTGAGTCCGCATTGACCGAGCCGGTAATGTCGTTGGTCGGTCCGCTGCAGTCCGCAGCATATTCAATACCGTTTGTGGTGTCATCGATCGTACCCGAATTGCGGGGGAGTGTGCTCACGACGTAAAGATAATCCAGAGGAATGGTGTTCGCGTTGTCCGCCGTCGCGAATGGACTTGCCGAAAGCTGGACTTCAAATCCCGCTCCCGCGTCATCGCGGAGATCGGAGACGCTCAACGTATCCATGGCATCGGCTCCGCCGGCATTGTTGAAGCTGGGAAGATTCGTGTTGTTCTGGGCGTTGGTGAATGCGGTGTTATCCGGGATGTCGGTGAAGGAAAGTGTTCCGGCCTGGATGGTCGTGGATGCGCAGCTTTCGTTGCTAGCAATCGGTCCGCAAGCTCCATAACAGTCCGTATCGGGAGTAGAATTATTCGCACAATATGTTTCGGCTGTGCAGAGTCCGTCGGTCTGGCAGTCGCACGCATCACCAAGAGTATCGGGGTTAGTGGCTGTGCTGTAAATTTCACCGTTGCCGTCACGATACGATATGAAGGCGACTTTTGTTCCGTCTGGATTGAAAATGGGATTATCTTCATTTGATGCTGGGGCGACAGAGAGATTGGTTTGGTTTCCGCCGTCACTGTCCATGATGTAGATTTCGTCGTTGCCGCCAGGATTCGTGTAGAAAGCGATTTTTGTTCCGTCAGGGCTGTAGGTAGGGGCGTCTGCAACGGCAGCAGGAGTGAGGCTGGTTTGATTGGATCCGTTGACGTCCATGGTGAAGATTTCGTCCGGTCCGTTGCGGTCCGATATGAAGAGAATTTTTGTTCCATCCGGACTGAAAGCCTGGGGGTAATCGTTGTAGGTCCCGGTTGTCAGCTGCGTCTGGTTGGTTCCGTCAGCATCCATGATGAAAATTTTGTTGCCGCTGCCGGAATCTGAAGCATAGGCAATTTTTGTTCCGTCGGCGCTGACGACGGCCCTGAATTCACTTCCCAGTGCGGTGTTTGTTAAGTTTGTCTGATTGGTTCCGTTCGAATCCATTGAGTAGATTTCGTCGTTTCCGTCCCGGTCGGAGAAAAAGTAAATTTTCGTTCCGTCCGGACTTATTCCGACGATGCCATCATTGAAACCCGGATCGTTCGTCAGATTGGTGACCCCGCTCCCGTCACTATTTATGCTGTAAACATCGAATCGTGATCCTGACGGTTGTGATTCGAAATAGATTTTCGTTCCGTCTGGACTGAAAAAAGGAGCGTCTTCACTGGTTGTTGGGGTGTTGGTAAGATCGAGCTGGTTTCTTCCATCGGAGTCCATAATGTAGATGTCGCTCGTAGAATCCGTATATGAATATGAGGAGTAGGCGATCTTGGTTCCGTCCGGGCTGTATTTCGGTTCGGATTCGTCGGAATTGGACATGTTCGTCAGGTTGGTTGAGGATCCGGGGCCGTCGGTATTTTCCTGTCCGGGGTTTGGTACGGTCGGGCAGTTATCTGTGCTGTCGGGAACTCCGTCGCCGTCGGAATCACTTCCGCTTGTATAAGTAAAACCGTTCGTCAATGTCGAGCTTGAACGTCCGTCGGAAATGACGACGTCAACGGCTCCCGCGGCGTGTGCCGGCGTGTCGGCGGTAATAGTGTTTGAATCGATGAAGGTGACGTTGGTCGCCGAGAGCCCGTCAAAGGTGACAGTCATGCCCACCAGGGTGAAATAAGCACCGCTGATCGTGACAGTCGTTCCGCCGGCATCGGATCCGCTGTTCGGACTGACGCAGTTCAGGGTGAACGAAATCTGGACGGGATTGGGTTGGTCGGCATCCGTTCCTCCGCCTGTTCCGTTGGTGGCATTGCCGAGCTGTCCGTTGCTGTTGGCTCCCCACGTCCAGACGGTTCCGTCGGTTTTTACGGCCATTGAGTGTGTGTTGCCGGCCGCGATGGCGACTGCTCCGGAAAAGAAATTTGAAGATTCTGTTACTTCTGCCGGAACCAGTGAGGTTGTACCAACCGGGGTGTCGCTCCCGAGCTGTCCGTTGGTGTTGCTGCCCCATGTCCAGACGGTGTTGTCGTCTTTCAATGCCATGGAATGGAATCTTCCTGCAGAAATTGACGTTACGTTGCTCAGGAATCCTGAACCGTCCGAAGGGTCGGTGACTTCGCTGACATCTTCATTTGAAGACGTGGTTCCAATACCCAGTTCTCCTTCGAGGTTGGTTCCCCAGGCCCAGACGTTTCCATTGAAATCCAATGCAAGGACGTGCTGTCTTCCCGCTGAAATTGCAGCAATGTTGTTGAGAGGGGCGGGGATTCTTCCAACCACGACGTCCACCGGGACGTTTTGTAAAGTGGTGTCGCCGTCTCCAAGTTCTTTATGGTTGTTGTAGCCCCAGGCTTTGACAGTCCCGCTATTTGTTAACGCATAGGACTGGAGTCTTCCTCCACTGACTTGATAGACATTTTGTAAAAATCCCGAACCGTCCGAAGGGTCGGTCACCTGAATCGGTACGTTGCTGCTTCCTCCAGTGGTGCCCTGGCCGAGTTCTCCGTCGGTATTGAGACCCCATGCCCAGACGGTTCCGTCGTTTTTCGCTGCAAGAGAATGAAATCTTCCGTTAGAAATGGAGTTCACGTTTTGGAGGAATCCACTTCCGTCTGAAGGGTCCGTGACCTGCACGGCAACGTGGCTGTCTGTATTATTCCCGATGCCGAGTTCTCCGTCGCTGTTGTAGCCCCATGCCCAAACGGTTCCGTCGCTTTTCAACGCCATGGCATGGTCGCCGTTTTCGGTAATCTGAATGACGTTTGTTAAAAATCCAGTCGGGTCTGTTGGTTCCTGGACCTGTATGGGAATGTTACTGTCGACGATGCTGTTGTTGCCCAACTGGCCGAAGTCATTGTAGCCCCAGGCCCAGACGGTGCCATCGTTTTTGATGGCAAGTGAGGAGAAATCCCCGCCCGCGACGATTGAAAAACCACAGAATTGCGGTCCTGGAGCCGCCAGGGCAATATTTGGAAAAGGAAAATTGGAAAGGTTGATGACGATTGCGCTGATGAGCATTAAGCTGCTCACCTTCAAAAGACTTTGCAAAGACTTTTTGTTTTTCATCGGGGTAATTTATTTTTATCTGTCTATTATACGGTATTTTGGTGATTTTGTAAATTCATTGCACTCTTTTTTATTTTCAGGCACATTAGGTGCAGTGACATCACGTTATTCTCTATTTTGTTTCCGATGAAAAATTTTTTGCCGTTGAGTTTGTTGTTGTTATTTTTTACGCAAACCGCGCTCGCCGCTCCTTCCCAGGTTTCAGCCTGTCTCAACATCAATGTTGATCCTCCTCGGAACGTTGATATGGCCAAAGTCCGTGATACCTGGTTGAGTTGGTATAACGATGCCCGGGCGAAAAACGGATTGGCTCCGTATGTGTATAACGAAGCGTTGAACGAAACTGCTGCCAATTGGTCTTTTTATGCAGTAAAAAGAGGTTTTATCAGTCACCAGCGAGCGGGGCAGGCAAGTTATTACGATTATAGAAAAGTCGGATCATGGTTCGCATCCAAAGGCGTGAGGTTCGCAGACGGCGGAGGAAGGAGTGATTATGTTGAAAATATCGGTTGGGATTACTACAGCTGTTCAAAAGCAGACTGTACCGACGATCTGATCACTGCCATTAAACATACCTACAACTTTTTCATGAGCGAAAAAAACAAGAAATATCGCGCTCACTACGAAAGCATCATGAACAGCGATTATCATGAAATCGGGCTCGGCATTGCCGTCGACCCGGTGAAAAAACGTTATTATCTGACGGTTCATTACGGGACGGACGTCATTGAAAAAGATGTGCAAACGCAACGCGCATGTACGGCCGTGACCGCGCTTCAACTGGGCGATCACAAGTTTTAATGTTGAGCGTTTTAGAGCAGTGAAGGGTCGATTTCCGCCTGGCTTCGAGCCATATCTTCCGCTGCCTGGTCGGCTTGGATCTGTGGAGGGGCAACTTCAGGGATGTTCATCGAATCCTCGGCCAATTGGCAATCGTTTCCGAAGTTGAGATAAACGTCGGCGTCGTAGATGTCGAAGGAATATCCATCTTTATCGTACGTTACACTGGCAACCGCGTCTGAAGGTGCTCCATGTTTGATGGCCGTTTTCCAGAGATCGGCGAGCGGGCATTGGGGATCGTCAACGAATTCGTCGTGGTATGTGGTCGGGTCGCTGACGTCAAGATCGATACCTTTGTTGGTATAGGTGTATTCCGTATCGACACCGCCGCCAATTTTTGTGACGGAACGCCACTCTCCGGGGCGATAGACATCGGCTTCGACCGGTTCATACCATTTCCCGGTTGCGGTTCCGCCGGCTCCGACCGGAGGAGCGTCTTTAGGTGGTTCGGCGAGTTCGCGATAGAAGTGATATGTCGTCTGGGGTCTGTAGTTTGAGACAGTTAAATCCATTGTTCCGTCGGAACGGACATAGCTCATGTCTATAGCGCTCAGTTTGGCGTTGGGGTCGACATGTGAACGAATTTCGTTCACGGAAGCGATGGGGTCAAAATGCGTTGGATCTCCTTCAAGTGCAAAAGTTTGAGAATATGAACCAAGAAAATTCATGCCTACAATCAATACTCCGACGAAAATTCCGATGGTGATGATGATCATAACGAGCGTGAAGATGCCGGTGTTTTTTCTTTTCGGCGAGTTGCCGGTGGAGTTCATCATGGGGTTGCCGGTGGAGCCCATCATCGGGTTGGACGATGAGGTGTTAAAGCTGGATCCTCCCGACTGATTGAACGAAGAGTCGTTGAATGAGCCGTCCGAAAGTTTTTTGGTGAACGAATTGTTCATAAGGGTGTCGGGGTTATTAGGATCAATGCCGTATTTTTTGAGTATGTTTGCGACGAGCGGGTTTTTTAGCTTCTCGAGGTTTTGTTTCACTTTTTCCTGGAGTTCCGGAGGAAGATCGTTGAAGTTGTGGAAGGTTTGTCCATTGTGAATGAACGTGGGGCGGGTGATGTTGACACTCGAAGAGTTCCCGAACTCTCCCGAATGTTCCTGAATCAACTTCTTGAAGTCGTCGGAATTGTCGAAATCGTATTCCTTGCCGTTGATATTGATCTTGGGCATGCTGGATTGAAAATGGAGCCACAGTCGGGAATCGAACCCGAGACCTCATCCTTACCATGGATGCGCTCTACCGTCTGAGCTACTGCGGCTTGGGGGAAGGTTTTTTTTGCCCCGCAATTTTAGCATGAGAATCCCAAATTGCAACTTTTAACAATAATTTTAAAAGTTTTTCATGTCGGGAGCGTAATGTTGGTGACGCTTTCGGCCGAAAGTGCCTAATTCTTCATCACACCAACATGAAACAAAACAAACACATCAGCCTGGTTACGGCATGCCTGATGTTTTTCAGCATCACGGCGCCACTCCTCCAGGTTGCCAAAGCGGCAAGTCCCGGCGACGTTGTCATTAACGAAGTTGCCTGGGCAGGTTCCGCGGATTCGTCTACTGACGAATGGATTGAACTTTACAATAATTCAGGTCAGTCCGTGGATCTCACGAACTGGCATATTGACGATGACCATGGGGCTTCAGATTACGTGATTGTGTCAGGAACGATCGCTTCCCACGGGTATTTCCTCATCGAAGATCATGAGTCGACGGTGTCCAATATTTCAGCGGATGTCATCATCGATCTTTCGCTTGCGAATACCGGTGACTCGCTTGATCTTTACGACTCGGCTGGACAGCTGATCGATACGGTCAACGGGTCCGGCGGCGCCTGGTATGCCGGCGACGCGACGAGTCACGCTTCGATGGAAAGAGTCGATGTTTCATCTCTTGCGGATGACGCATCGAACTGGGCGACCTCAACGGGGAGCGGTTCCGTTTCTTCCGGCGGCAGTGCAATCATAGGAACTCCCTCTGCCGTGAACAGTCAGTCCGTGATCGCTCCGGGAACGGCTTCGGTGGATTTGGCTTCAGGCGTTTCGGCCATCCAGAGCGGTGATGTTCTTACGGTAACGGCACAGGTCAATGATGTTACGGATCTTTTTGCCTATGGATTTGAACTTGATTATGATCCGGCGGTTTTGCATTTGAAGAGTTCAAGCGAAAAGGGATTCCTGAGTGAAAACGGTGCGGTAGCGACCTCTTTCCAGTCCGGACTCCAGGATGGAACGGAAGGAAAACTGCTCATTGCGGGTGCCCGAACCGTCAGTCCGAAAACGGCGGTTTCCGGGAATGGTGATCTGTTTGAAGTACAGTTCGACGTTCTTTCGACCGCCGATACGTCCATCCAGGAGGGAAACGGGAGCTTTCTTGCTTCTACCTCAGGGGATATTCCGGCGAGTTTCAATGCCGCGGATTTTACCGGTCAGATCAGTCAAATTCCCGCGGTGACGAATCTGGTTTCTGCACCCGGACAGCAGCGTTACAGCATCGTCCTGAACTGGGATGCTGTTTCGGGAGCCGACGGGTACCGGGTCTACCGCAAGGATGCCCATGGCCAGATGCAGCAGATCGCGGAAATCACCCAGACGACTTTCGTTGACGGCGACGGTGTCCAGAACGGAGGGCACATCATCCCTTTAACCAATTACGTCTATGACGTTACGGCGATAGCCGCTTCCACGGAGAGTGTTGCCACGGAAGTCGTCGGCCAGGATGTCCGCGGACTGAAAGGTGATAACACCCGCAACGATCTTGTCGACGGTAGAGATTTGCAGGGTTTGGCCGACCATTTCGCCGAAAGCGATGCGGATCAGGGTTTTGATCCGCTGGTCGACACCACCTACGACGGCCGCATCGACGGCAGTGACCTTATAGATCTTGGTGCAAATTTTGCTCTTACCTATCAGCCTTAATGATTGAACAGCCCGAATCTTTGGAGATTCGGGCTGTTCTTTTTCTTCTTTCCACTTCTATGAATCCTCAAATTTTTCTCAGCACTGCGTTTCCACAGCAAAATATGCTGCGCCTCGACGTTCTTGCGAAAGATCTCCCCAATGTTTTTCTGGGAACCGCTTTCGATCTCGTGGTTCCGGAACAGTGGACGTTCGATCACGAAGAGCTCTGCGGCGTCTTTGATCCCGCGGACCGGCACGTGCTTCATCTGGTTTCCTCAAAACCAGGAAGGGTCGTTTTCGGACTCGCGATTACCGGTGGAGGATATGATGATCCTCGTGACGGTTGTCTGGTCAGTTTTTATTTTCATGTTCCGAACCACGACTCCGGCTCGATTTCTTTCGAACATCACACGATGAGCGTGTATCAGAACGGACGGAGGGATGTCGCGTCGGTTTCATGGAAAGGCATTGATGCCAGCGTTTCAAAAGTTCCTTCAGAAAGTCCAACTGATGCGAAAACAATGGAAACGTTTTCTCAACAGGTCGCCGTAACCCAGCAGGCGGGTTTCCTCGGTGAAGACGATCTTTTGCGTTCGATCGACCCTCAGGTTGCGGATGTGTATATAGTGGTGTTGTCTTTTTTGCTCCTTGGTTTGATTGTTTTTGGCTTGAGTCTGGCCTATTTCCGTTTGAAGGACAAAAAATAACCTGTTTTGCCCATTTTTCGTAAAAACAGGTTGACTTCAAGCCGATTTTGGCTATCATTGCATAGCTTCTTTATTTTGATTTTGTTTTATTTATGGCAAAAGGTAAAAGTCAGTTCGCCACTTGGTATTGCTCTGAATGCAACCGAGGCAACTACATCACGGCCTACAATAAAAAGAACAATGAGAATATTGTGAAAGTTTTGCGAAAACATTGTGGGCAGTGTCACAAAACACTTGAACACAAGCGAAAAGACACCAAAAAAGCTGCGAAATAGACGACGCTCCAGCGTTCCAGCATTTAATATCTCGTTATGTCACTTGTTCGACATTTCTTCCGGAAACTTTTTGTTTTTGCCGGGATTTTTTTGTTTGCCATTCTTGCAGGTGGATGCCAGCAGACTGACGCCGGTTTGACGTCGGCTCTCATGACTCCGGGCGGAGTTCGTGCCGAGGCTTTTCTTCCGCAGGACAGTTTCATGATTTTTGAACTCGGTCCGGCTGATCAGGTCCAGCAGACGGCATTTTCAAGTTTGCTTCAGCATTTTCCAACGGACGACCAGCAGAATTTTCAGAAAAATGTCATTGGGGGTTTTGACAAGGATCTGACGACCTACGGTTTGAGTTACGAGCAGGACATTTTGCCGGCCGTCGGCAACAATCTCCGTATGATGGCGGCATTTGAAGGTTCTCCTTCAAGCCAGGACAAGCCCAACGTTTACGCTTTCGTTCCGCTCGAAGATCCTTCAAAGGCTGACTTGATTTTTCAGAAACTCGTGCAGGGAAAATTTTTCACTCAGGAAAATTCCGGGGGCGGGACGATCTACTCAAAAGTGTTGAAGGATCCGAACGATGCGTCTGAGGAGTATATGTCACGGGTCAACGACCTTCTTGTGGTGACGAACGATCTTGAAAGTTTGAAAAGCGCTTTGGACCGCCAGAAGGGTTCGCAGGCTTCGTTACTGCAGGATTCCGTGTACCAGAAGGCACTTCGGCAGTTGAAGCCTTCCGTGGCGTTCGCTTATATCAATCTGCAGGGTATTTTCAACGTCATCCGACAAGATCCGACGGCGAGAAAACAGTACGAAGAGATTTTTACGCAGATGCCGCAGCAGAATTCACTCGATGCCCTGCAGGGGGAGATGTTTTCGGCGCAAGCCGAAGCGAAGGGCCTGCGTCTTTACGGCGCAGTCTACGGCGATGATGAAAAGATGAAGAATCTTGATCAGAATTTTTTGAATCTCCCGAACCATGAGCCGTATCTTTACCAGAAAATCCCCGGCGATTCCGTGGATGTCTACGTTGAGGGCTATAACCTCGAGAAGGTTTTGCAGTACGATCTTTCGCTTTGGAGCGGACTCGGCGGTTTTGCCGAAGGCTTTTCCGCAGTGAAGAACGCATTTCTGCAAATCGGTCTCGATTTTGACAAAGATTTTATGCCGATGTTCGAACAAGGAGTGGCGTTCGATATCCGCAATAACGGTTCGGTCCTGCCGTCGGTCGGTTTGTTTGCCGACGTTTCACAGCACACGACCGAAGCCGGGAAGGTCATGGGGAAACTTCAAATGATTGTCGACGTTATCTTGAAAGACATCGAACCGAATTTTGCCGATTCGCCCGGGCTTTTCACCAACGAGGAGTCCGACGTGAATGGTGGAAAAGCCTATGTCGTGCGTCTCCATCTGGATAAGCTGAATCCGCAGAATTCAAACTATGCCGCAATGCAGCTTTTTTTGAACAAACCGATCGAACTCTGGTACGGAGTCAGCGGAGACCATATCGCTTTCATCACTTTCGATCCTTATTTCGGTCAGAATTACGGGAGTTCCAACAGGATCAGCCAGGATCAGAATTTTCAGCATGTTCTCGAACAGATAAAAGTGGGCAGCGGGATCGGGTATCTTTCTCCGTCCACGTTGGTGGATTATCTCAACAAGGTTTTTGATGCCGCGCAATTGGCTTCCGGAGGCAAACAGGATTCTGCGGATTTTGCCAAGATCAAGTCGTATCTTCTTCCTTTCGCGGGAATGGCGTTCACAACCAAGCCCGTTTCAGCCGGAGAATCCCATTTTGAAGGATTCGTGCTGATTCAATAATTCGTCTAAAGTTGAAAAAACGTGGACAATTCATTACAATGTTACTAATTTTACTTGTAATTTTTCGTTTATGAAGAAATTTTTTGCTGCCGTAACGATGTCGGTTCTTTTACCGGTGACCGTTTTCGCCGCTTACACTCCGGGGAGTTATACCGCCACGGTGAATTCCAACATCCGTTCGATGCCTTCAATGAGCGGATTGAGGATAGGCCACTATAACCAGGGGGATTCAGTTACGGTATTGGGAACCGTCGGTTCCTGGTGCCGCGTCGCGTACAAATATTACAACTCTTACGTTTATTGCAGTTTGCTCGCTCCGGCGGTCGCTTCGTCCTCGTCTGTTTCAACGGCTTCGGTTTCGACGACGCCTGCGGCTCCAGTCGTCACCAACGGGCTCGTCACAAAAAATCTGCAGGCTACCAAGGATTGGCTCCTGACGAATAATGAGGGCGTCAATTACATCAATAATTCATACTTCCAGTCGCGTGATGCTTCCCTCCAATGGGACGGCGAAGCCAAGATTTCCGATTTTTATTTCCAATGGCCATTGCTTGCCGATTCGAAATGTTCGATCGTCTTCAGCGGGCCTTATCATGCCAATGAGGTTTTCAAGGCCCAATGTTTCGACAGCAACGGGAATTTGATCACATCGAAAGACAGCGTTGACAGTCCTTTGTCAGGATACGATTTGCCGCTTCTTCCGTTCAAACAGTTTGTTTCCAATCTGCTTGCCGATAAATCGCTTATGGCCGATTTCGACACTTACTTCGCCAAGTCGGACAAGATTCTCGCGCTGTTCCGTCTTTATAAAAACGTCAAAGGGACCCAGGTGTGGGAAGGGAAGTTCATTGATGAGAAAAGCGGTTATTTCATGATCGTGAATACCGACGCTTCCAAGACGAACGGTTCGTTCAACGTGACGAAGGGCGTGTTCTAATTCACTATGGAGTCATCAAAAGGAGCACCTGCCGGTGCTCCTTTTTTGGTTGTCTTCGGATTGTCTCTGAACGATCAGTTTGGGACCTGCTGCGTCATTTCGTTTTGCTGGGTGGCGGTTATTTCCTGACCGCTGCTTCCTTTCTGGGCTTCCTGGATGGCCAGTTGCATCACGTTGTAATCAAGTCCTCCGAGGTATTTCTGGCCATTGATGTAGAACGTCGGCGTGGCATTGACGCCGAGGGTCTCTCCGTCCTGACGGTCTTTATTGATGACGTCGGCGTATTTGTTGTTCTGGATGTCAGCCGTAAACTTGGCGACGTCGAGATTGAGTTTTTTCGCGAGTTCAACGAAGGCGTCCGTTGGAGTCTGCATCTGGACCCAGATGTCCTGGTTCGCGTAAATGGCATTGTGCATTTCCCAGAATTTTCCCTGGGCGCCGGCGGCTTCGGCTGCCTCTGCCGCAAGCATCGCATACGGATGCTGTGCCAGCGGGAAGTTGCGGAAAATAAGTCTGACTTGCGGGTCGTCAGCGAGGATCTTTTCGACAATGGGTTCGGCATAACCGCATGCCGGGCATTCGTAGTCCCCGAACTCGACGATCGTTACCGGATAGGTGCGGGTTCCGACTTCGGTGCTGTGGCTGTCGGCGTTCATGAGAAGGTTCTTGTCCACGGCCGGTCCGTTGCTTGTGGGAGCCTGGGTGGCGTTATATGCGACGATACCGCCTCCGATGACGATAATAACGGCGAGGACGATCCAGAGAAGTTTTTTCGTTTCTTTATTCATGGGAAGTGTTTTTATGAGTTACGTGATAATAGAAGAGCGAAGCAATGACCACGATAAATGCGACCATGGAAAGGAAGGGGATCGTGACGAATCCGAAATATTCGATGAATTTGGTCGTGCAGGAAACGCCCTGGGTGCAAGGCGCCGCCGCTTCGGGAATGATGTTGTAGTACAAGAGATTATGGAAAATGGAGATCGCAAGCCCCACGATGGCGAGAGGCAGGCCATAGAGGGCCACGTTCTTGTCTTTCTTGACGATTCCCACGAGCAGAATCGCGACGAGGGGATACATGCTGATGCGTTGGTACCAGCACAGGACGCATGGTGGATATTTGAGTATTTCGCTGAAGAAGAGGCTTCCGGCCATTGCTATGATTGCCTGAACCCAGGCGATGTACAGCACGTTTTCTTTCAACCAGTGTTTAAGTTTACTCATACATGAAGATTAAAACGCTCACAGTATACTGTTGAGCCTTGCAATTGCCAATAATTTCTGTGTAAATAAGGTTACTTACGTAATTTTATGAAGGGAATCGCCGTCCGTTTTAGAAACGCATGCATTGGATTTGTTTATCGTTGGCTTCTCAAGCCGATATTTTTCAAGATAGATCCTGAAAAAATTCACGACGGGATGGTCATGAAAGGAATTTTTTTGGGAAAGTTCCGGTTCACCCGCGCATTGACGCGTTTCTTTTTCGGTTACTCCAGCCCCGTCTTGCGACAGCATATTCTCGGCATCGATTTTCCGAATCCCATCGGTCTCGCAGCGGGCTTCGACAAGAACGCCCAACTGACGAGCATCATGCCGGAAGTGGGATTCGGTTTCGAGGAGGTGGGCTCCATTACCGGCGAGCCCTGCGAAGGAAATCCCAAGCCCCGTTTATGGAGACTTCCCAAATCGCGGTCGCTGGTCGTCAATTACGGTCTCAAAAATGACGGCTGCGAAGTGATTTCACGCAGGCTCTCCCACGAGAAATTCGTTTTTCCGGTGGGAATAAGCGTTGCCAAAACAAACTCCCCGGATACCTGCGAGACCCAGGAAGGCATTGACGACTATGTCAAAGCTTTCAACCATTTTACCCATATCGGCGCCTATTTTACGGTCAACATCAGCTGTCCGAATGCGTATGGCGGACAGCCTTTCACCGATCCGCCGAAACTGGAGAAACTTTTGGAGGCTCTCGACAGGATTCCGACGCACAAACCGGTTTTTTTAAAGGTTTCGCCCGACATCACGGTCAACAATCTCCATGATGTTCTTGCCATCGCCGGAAAGCACCGGGTCCGGGGTTTTATCTGCACCAATCTTACGAAGAACCGGCATAACAAGAAAATTTTTGATCCGCATGTCCCGGAAAAAGGCGGGTTGAGCGGGAAAGTGGTCGAAGATCTCTCCAACGAGATGATCGCGGAAATTTACAGAAAAACCGGAGGCAAGTATGTGATCATGGGTTGCGGAGGCGTGTTTACCGCAGAGGACGCATACAGGAAAATCCGGCTCGGGGCTTCACTTATCCAGATGATTACCGGTATGATCTACCAGGGTCCCCAGGCGGTCAGCGCCATCAACGCGGGCCTCTCAAATCTCCTCAAACGTGACGGTTTTTCCAACGTTCACGATGCCGTGGGAGTAGATGTCCGTCTTGCATGAGAAATTTTTTACACAATTTGTTTCTGCGGAAGAACGATAATCCGTGGGTCCAGTACATAAGGTATTTCTTGTCGGGAGGAACGGCTTTTGCCGTCTATTTCGTGCTGCTTTTCGTCTTTACGGAGTACGGGAACATCTATCATCTTACTTCCCTGGTCATTGCTTACGTCATTTCCATCGCCGTGAACTTCACCATCAGCAAGTATTACGTTTTTTCGAACCATCATCAGAAGATGAAGCGTCAGTTCGCGAAATTTTTTTCCGTCGCGCTTATCGGTCTCGCCTTGCAGTATGCGGTCGTGTTTTTGCTGGCGGAGTCCTGGTCCCTTCAGTATCTGATCGCAAATGTGGTTGCTTCGGCGCTTGTCTCCGTCGTAAGCTTTAGTCTGAACCGACTTTTTACTTTTTACTGAGGTTATGGACCACCCGGAGTTTTCGATTGTCATACCGTGCCTGAACGAAGCCAAAACCCTGCCGATCGTCGTGGAGAAAGCTTTGCTGTCTTTCAAGAGGCTTGGAATCCACGGGGAGGTCGTGGTTGCCGATAACGGATCGACGGACGGTTCCGTTGCCGTTGCCGGACGTCATGGGGCGCGGGTCGTCCACTGTCCGCAAAAAGGCTACGGGAACGCTCTTATCGCCGGGTTTTCTGCGGCCAAGGGAAAGTACCTGATCATGGGTGACGCCGACGATTCCTATAACTTCGAGGAGATCGACGGTTTTGTTTCGTCTCTTCGCGAAGGATACGATCTTGTCATGGGCTCGCGTTTCAAAGGACATATCCAGGAGGGAGCCATGCCGTTCCTGCACCGCTATCTGGGGACGCCGGTGCTGACTTTTTTGCTGAATCTTTTTTTCGGGACGAAAATTTCCGACTGCAACTGCGGAATGCGAGGCCTGAGCAAGGAAGCATTTGAAAAACTCAAACTCGAGGCGCAGGGTATGGAGTTCGCTTCAGAAATGATCATCAAGGCCGGGATTCTTCATCTTAAAATACAGGAGATCGCTGTGACGCTTTACCAGGATAAGCGTGGCAGGAAGCCGCACCTCAACACCTGGCGTGACGGATGGAGACATCTGAAGTTCATGCTGCTGTACGCTCCGAATTTTTTGTTTATTTACCCCGGAGTCGTGGCTTTCGTCATCGGTTCGGTCCTTACTCTGACCCAGTTTAACGGACCCTTTACCCTCGGTCCGGTTTTTTGGGATATTCACATGATGATTTTGGGTCTGACGTTGAGTCTCCTCGGGGTTTTTGTTTTTCAGATGGGCATGATCATCAAGCTGTTGTCTTCTTTGCAGCACTATTATACGAGAGACCGCCTGGTGCAGTGGCTAAAGAAAGTCAGTCTGGAAAAGCAGCTGGTGGCCGGCATTTTTTTTGTACTTGTTGGGCTCGGCATCGACGGATACATCTTCTGGGTCTGGATCGGTCACGATTTCAAAGATATTTTCATGCCTCAAAAAGCCATCGTCAGCCTGTATTTTCTTTTTATCGGGCTCTCGTTGATTTTTTTCGGATTTTTCAGGGCTATTTTGGATAAACAAGATGATGCATCATGAAGAAAAACATCCAACAACAATCAAGGAATAAATTTTTACACGGTTTAAAAGTTTTCGGTTATTTGCTTGTCGCCAGTTTGATTTTCCTGATCCCGAGCATCTGGAACGGCTATCCGCTCGTTTTTTCGGACACCGGATCGTACATATATTCCGCTTTTTCCTTGAAGGTTCCCCTGGACCGTCCAATCGGATACGGTTATTTCATCAGGCTTTTTTCGCTCGGTGCGAGCTTGTGGTTCGTGGTTTACGCACAGGCTTTTTTCACGGTTTATCTCGTCTGGAAAACCCTGCGCGTTTTTGTGTCGAAGCGTCCGTTCCTGACTCATTTTTGTCTGACAGTTCTTCTGGCCTGCCTTACCACAGCCTCTTGGATAGCGAGCCAGGTGATGCCGGACGCTTTCCCGGCACTGATGTTGCTTATTGTTTTCGTTTTTATTACCGGCAAGAACTCCGTGGCTGAGCGGATTTTCTTGGCCCTGTTACTGATGTTTTTCCTCGTGACGCACAACGCGAATTTCCTTTTGCTGCTTGGAGTTTTGTTTTTGTCTTTTCTTATGGTCTTTTTTTTCAGGCGTTTTTCAAAGCACCGTTCCGAATACCTTTCAAGAATGGGTATGCTGGCGGTGACAGCGCTCTTTGCACCGGTCTTTTTCCTCGTCAGTAACAATGCCCAGGGATACGGCACGGTTTTAAGTCCGTCCTCGGATGTTTTCATGATGTCCCGCGTGAACGACGCCGGAATTCTGGATGATTTTCTTTCGAGCCACTGCAGCCAGGTTCATTATTACCTCTGTCTTTATGCAGGGAATTTCCCCCAGGGCGACGCTTTCATCTGGAACAACGACAGTCCGGTCAATATTCGCGGATGGCAGGAATCCCGCGACGAGTTCGATATGATCCTTCGTCAGGTTTTCGCGAATCCTTCCTATGTCGCGGATTTTGTTGGGGACAGCTTTTACCGTTCGGTGAAACTGTTGTTCATGTTCGGCATGGATTCCTACTATCCCTACGATGCGTCCGGGCCGATCTATCCCCAGATCATGAATTTCTTCCCACAGGAACTTCCGCAGTACGTTCGAGCCCGGCAGTACCGAGGCGATTTGCAGACCGTTCATGGGTTCGATCTTCTTTTTATGCTGACGGGTTTTGCCGGTTTTCTCTATCTTTTGTGGAATCTTTTCGGATCGCGTCTTCTCGACGAAAAAGGCCGTTTTTTTGTCCTGCAGATTTTTTCGTTGTTGCTCGTTAATGCTTCGGTTATGGCTACTTTTTCCGGCGTCTACGGACGCTACCAGGAACGTTTGGCTTGGCTTCTGCCTTTTGCGGGCGCTCTTTTTTTGCTGAAGAGAATCTTTTCTCAAGAAAAGATTTTGAGGAAGTGACTTGCCGCCCATGGAATCTATGGTATCCTTGGGCTGATTTTACCCTTTGAGCTCATGGGCGTTGTGTTATCGGCCCTTTGTGAAGGCATGAGTCCATCCGATTCGGATCGAGTGGGCCGGGTTTATGCGTTCGCAAAAAAATATCTTCGAACGGTCCGAAGGCGCAGCGGTGAAAGTTACTTCCAGCATGGGTGCGAGGTTGCACGTACGGCGCTTGAAGTCCGTCGTGACCCTCTCTACGCGGTTTCGGCGATTCTTCATGACGTCCAAGTCCATCCTCTGGGCGAAGAACTGCTCAAGCAGGCCTCGGTCGATGATGACGAACGTTTTTTGATCCGGGAAATGCACGTATTGAGACGTCTGCACATCGATGCGAGTACCCAGGATCTCGATAAGGTCATCAGCGCTTTTTCAACAGATTCGCGTTTGCTGCTTTTACGTATGGCCCATCGTTTGAACGACGTGAGACATCTTGAGCGTTTCACCGGCAAGCTCCGCCGTGATCTCGCAAGCGAAACGCTCCATATGTACGCGCCCATCGCGGGAAGGTTGGGTTTTTACGCCTGGAGATACGAGATGGAAGATTTTTCTTTTGCCGTGCTCCAGCCTAAACTCGACGCGAAGCTGAGGAAAAAGTTCAGCAACCTCAGGCCTTTTGACCTGACCTGCCTCCGCCAGACACAGAGGTTTCTCCGGCAGAAACTGAAAGATGCCGGAATTCATGCCGATATCGATTTCAGGATCAAAAGTGTTTATTCAACGTACAGGAAAATGCTTTTGAAACACCGCAAATTTGAGGAGCTTACCGACCGTCTGGCCTTGAGGGTCATTGTTCCCGATATCAACGCCTGCTATGCCGCTCTGGGTATCGTCCACCAGATGATGCATCCAGTACCGGGAAAGCTGAAGGATTATATCGGTGCTCCGAAAGAAAACGGGTACCGCTCGATACATACGGCCGTCTATCCTATGCCGGGCGTAACCGACCAACCAATGGAGATTCAGATCCGCACCGCGGCGATGCATCAGGAATGTGAGTTCGGTGCGGCCGCCCACAGCGATTACAAACATATGCGCTACCGGCTTTCCACAAAGACTTCGCGGGTCGACATTTTCAGGAATCTTGAAACGCTCCGTCTTGAAGCGAATTCTCCGGAAAAGTTCGAGCAAACCCTGAGAACCTATTTCCGTCAGGACCACCTCGTCATTTTTGACGAAAAGAACAATATCTCCCATATTAAAAAGCCGGCGACGGCCATGGACTATATCTGTCTGGCCAAACCTGAGCGTTGTCGTTTTCTCAAAGAGGTGAAAGTAAACGGAAAAATTGACCATTTCGACACCGTGCTCAAAGACGGGGATGTCATTGAGGCGAGATTCGGCCGTCGGATTTCCGTCCGTCCCGAATGGATGTATATGTGCCGGCAAAACTATTCCAGACTTTTTTTGAAAAAACATTTTTTGGTAAAATCATGAAATTGTCATGAATAAGCTATGGAACGGTTTTATAATCGTTTCCATTTACGTTTTTTTATGACAGAATACAGCAGACTCATTGATGGTGGATTTTCCGATAAAATAACTCTTCTTGAGTCTTCCGCGGTTGACGAGTTGCGCCGTGAGCAGATGAAACGGATTTTTCAGATTTCGGAAGAAACCGTCCGGAATATCGTTGAGAGTGCGGGATATGAACATGACTGGTGGAAATCCGAGAATGATCTTGAGTACGTGTGGGGCCAGTTGGACTTTAATATTCTGGTTGGAGACGAAGCTGCCTTCAGAGGGAAGCTTTCCCGTGTTCTCGGGCGTGACGTCGTTCCTGGCGCTCCGCTGGATTGCGATCTTCTCAAAAAGGAATTGCGAATGAAATATCCGGATTTTTCTTTTGACGAGGTTGTCAAGAAATCTCTCATTCCTCCGGAAGCTTAGCCGGCCATTCGTTTGGCTCTTACAGTTTCAACCCCCTGAATACTTCGAAAATCCTGGTTGTTTTTACCGTACTGTCGTTTGTTTTTCTTGTAATGACCCCCGGTTTCGGGATCATGAGTTTTCCGAGGTCGCTGTTGATGACCTGCCATTCTTCTCCGTCCACGACGAATTTTTTCCTTGGGAGCCAGCGGGAAAGATGGGAAATAAAATACAGGCTTTGTTTCGTGTTTCTCCCTGAGTCGCTTTCTTTTATTTCTTTGAGCGCCGCATGAAACGATGCTTCGGTCGCACCTTCTTTTTGGGCTTCGAAAATCAGGTTCGCGAACGAGACGCCAAGTTCCGCGTTTCTGTCTGAGATGTAAGGATCAACAATAATCGTTTTCGTTATCGCGAGCCTCAGCTTGGTTTCGTCGTTCACTTTTTGGATTTCGCCTGATTTTGCTTTGGCTTCTGAAAGGCAGCGTTCTTCTTTTGAAAGAACATTATCCGTGTTTTCGCGATTGGGGCCTATTGATATTTCAGGCTTCAGCGGCATGTGGAAAATGGAAATGGCTTTTCTAATACTTTCTAGAAGATCGTTTTTGTTCTGTCAACGTTAAGCTTCCACGTGCACCGTGACGTTTTTGTTCATGGTGATGTCCCCGATGCCGAAGGCCAGGATCGCACCGATGAACACGATGGCCGCGGAAACCAGGAACACCGTGTGGTAGCCGAAGATCTGGGCTTTCAGAGAAATGAGCCCCACGTACTGCTGGTAGTCTGCGATGTTTCCGCCGTTGAAATGACTGAGTTTCGATATCTGGATGACGTTATCTTCGATTGAGTTGTTGAGCAGCGTTCCGAAGATGGCAATACCGAACGCTCCGGCGATGTTCCGCGCCAGTGCGAGAATCGAGGAAGCGATCCCTACTTCGTGTATTGGGACGACCGCCGCGATGATGTTCGTCCGTTGCGCCATGCCGAAACCCATGCCGAAGGCCATGATGCTCAGAGGAATGATGATGTCGAGGCTCGTCGAACGGGGATCGAGTGCCGAGAAAAGGTACAGCCCCACGGCCGCCACGGCGGTGCTGGCAATGATGACATATCTGGGTTGTATGGATCCGGTATATCTTCCCCCGAGCGGCGCGCCGATCATGAGCGCCGCCGCCATGGGGATGAAGAGGTAGCCGGTGGCCGTGGCGTCGTATCCCAGGAAGGTCTGCGCGAAAATGGGAATAAGGAAAATGCTCCCCATCATTCCCATGAAAATAATGAAGTTGTTCAGAAGCGTCTGGACGAAAATGGGGTTCTTGAAAAATTTGAGGTCGATGATCGGTTCCTTGTGATTTTTTTCGATTTTCAAAAAGTACAGGAGGCTTGCGATCGTCACGATGTACGAGGTGACGCTGTTGAGGGAAAGCCATCCCCAGTCTTGTCCTTTATCCAGTACCAGGACGAGCGAAGAGAGGGATATGCCGAGCACGATGGCTCCCTTGATGTCGAACGACTGGTTCTGAACCTTTGATTTTGATTCGGCAACAAAGGCCATGGCCATCAATAGTCCGATGATGCCGATCGGCAGGTTGATGAGAAAGACGGAGCGCCATCCGAAGTAGTCGATGAGCGGACCGCCGATCAAAGGGCCGAAGACGGCCGCCGCGGCAAACGATGCCGACCAGATTCCGAGGGCCTGGGCCCGTTCGCGGTCGTCCGTATAGGTAATGGCCAGGATGGCCATGGCCGTCGGGTAGTCAGCCGATCCGGCGATGGCCTGGATGACGCGAAAAACGATCATGGATTCCAGGTTCCAGGCAAAACCTGCGAGGATCGATCCGATGATGAAAATGGTGAAGCCGAGGATGTAGATTTTTTTTCTTCCGAGGGTGTCACCGAGTTTTCCCCAGACCGGAACGAAAACCGCATTGGCGAGAATGTAGGCCGTGGCTATCCATCCCGCGGATGTCACAGTGATACTGAAGTCCTGGATGATCTTCGGAAGCGCGAGGTTGACGATGGTCTGGTCCAGTCTTCCCAAAAATGTCCCGATGATGACGGTAAGCAAAATCAGTCCTTTTGGAGGGCCTTTTTTGGTTTCAGCTTCAGCCATCGGGCGGTTGGTTACTTGATAATCCAGACCCTGGCTGACATTCCGTTTTGAAAAGGCGGCGTTGTCGCCCGGTCATAGGCGATTTTTATTTCGTACTGCTGTTCCTGGCGTTTGTCGGAAATATTGAAGACCACGTCGCCGGCCTTGTTGGTCGGGGAAACTTCTTCGACCGTTCCATCGAACTGGCGTGAGCCGTAGGCGTCCACGGTGAAGCGCGCTTTCTGGCCGATGTGGATATCCGTCAGTCCTTTGTCTTCTTCAATACTCGCCACGACCCTCATCGCTTGAGGCTCGATCATGGTGACGACCGGTTGTCCGGGATTATATACCGCGCCGATATCGTGTTTTACGGTAATAGCAGTGCCCGCGACCTCGGTGGTGATCATTTCGTTTCCGACTCTGGCAACGGGTTCGTGGGCCCGGAGGCCGTCTCCTTCCCGGACGAGCACGGCTTTGAGCACCCCTGGAGTCTGGGGGGTTAATTGGATCAGCGGGGCGCTTATGGAAGCGTCTTCGGTATAGATATACTGACTTTGGTCCAACCAATACCAGATTCCGCCGCCGATCAAAACAACGCCGAGGATGATCATCGCCGGGACGGCAAATTTTCTCAGGTTGTTTCCTTTCGATTTTTTCGGGTCGGTTGCGGCTGGTGCGGAGCTTGAGGGAGTAGCTTTTTCGGCGTTCATGGCCTTGCTGTTAAGGAAAGTAATAATAGATTTTTTTTAGATTTTGTCAACGTTCATGTGCCACGGTTGACTTCAAAAGGGGCCGGAAGGCCCCTTTTTTGATATCTTTGAATGGATGCGATGCGTTATTCCACGATAAGGGTGCCTTTCATGCCCATCTGGCGGTGTTTTCCGACGTTACAGTAGTATTCGAATGTCCCGGCTTTATCGGCTACGAACTGAAGGGGAGTGACCTCCGGGGTCATGCTGGGTTCCGTGGTGAGGTTGAATTCGTCGAGAATGAAATCGTGCTTTCCGCCGTCATTTTTGAAATTGATGATAACCGTATCGCCTTTCTTCACCTTGATCATATTGGGAACAAAGTAGAAGTTTCCTCCGTCAACCGTGAAGGTCAGGGTTTTTGGCGAATGGTCGGACGCTCCGTCTTCGAGCTGCTGTGACTGTTCAGCCGTGAGATCAGGAGGCGTTTGGGGTTCCATGTTCATTTTTTGTTGGCTTCCCTGTGCCTGCGTAGAGCCAGTATTGTCCGTGCCCGCCGTGTTCTGGGAAGAGTCCGTTCCCGGGGCGCATCCCGCCATGACGAGGGTGAGTGAAAGAAACAGTGCCGGTGCGATCAACCTGGATTTTTTCATAAGAAATAATAAAAGAGATAAGTAAGGTGTCGTTTTTCAGATGGATGCCGTGAGTATAACCGTCAACGTGTCGTGGGCAAAGTGGCAGAAACCGCTCGAGATGTCCATGGTTTCCGGTTCTTCATCGTCTTTTCGGATGCTGATGATGCCTTTTTTCAAGAGTTGGAAGAGCTCGGCGTGTTTCGAAAGGACCTGGATTTCTCCTTTTGCTCCCGGGAGAGTGACGGAGCGGATGTCGTTGTAGGTTATGCAGGCGCCGGTGGTGAGGATCTGACAGGTCATGGTCAAAAGCATCAAAAAATTATTCGGGTTTTGCTTCGTCAATGTCGCCGATCATGTAGAGTTTTTCAAGGTCCACGTCGTCGAAATCGCCGTTGATGATCTGTTCACACCCATCGAGCGTTTTTTTGAGCGGAACGTAGACGCCTTTACGGTTGCTGAACGAAGCCGTGGTGAAGAACGGCTGGGTGAGGAAGCGCTGGAGTCTCTCCGCTCTTTTGGCGACGATACGGTCGGTCCTGGAGAGTTCTTCGATGCCGAGAATGGAAATAATGTGCGCAAGCTGCTGATATTGTTGAAAGATTTTTTTCACCGTCGTGGCGATGCGGTAATGTCTTTCTCCGATGATGTCTTTGTCGAGGCTGAGCGAGTTGGTCCTCAAGGCGTCGAGCGCCGGGTAGATGCCTTTTTCGGCGATTTCTCTGGAGAGCACCAGCGAGGCGTCGAGGTGCGAAAAGATCGTGGAGACCGCCGGGTCCGTCAGGTCATCGGCGGGAACGTAGACGGCCTGCACCGAAGTGATGGCGTTTCCCTTTTTTCCGGAAATACGTTCTTCCAGAACGGCGATGTCTTTTTCGAGGGTTGCCTGGTAACCGAGTTCGGAAGGGACTTTCCCCAGGATCGCCCCGATTTCCATGTTGGCCATGGCGTAACGGTAAATGTTGTCGATGTAGAGCAGCACGTTTTTTTTGTAGGTTTTGCGGAGATATTCGGCGGCAGTAACCGCGGCGAGTCCGACACGGGCGCGAACGCCGGGGGCTTTGTCCATTTCCCCGAAATACAGCGCGGTCGAGGGCAGGACTTTCAAATCTCTGAGCGTTTCGTAGAGATCGTTCCCTTCACGGATGCGTTCACCGATTCCGGCAAAAATGGAGTAACCGATTTTTTTCAGTGAAAAATTATGGATGAGTTCCGTCACGAGCACGGTTTTTCCCACGCCCGCTCCTCCGAAGAGCCCGATTTTGTCGCCGAACCTGAAAGGGGCCAGCAGGTCGATGGTTTTGATGCCCGTTTCAAGGACTTTGTTCTGCGTGCCATCAAGTATTTCGCTGATTTCCTGTTCATGGTAGAGAGGCCAGGAGGTGTCGGGGGTAAAAGGTTTATTGTCGATGGGGTTGCCGAAAACGTCGAACATTCTCCCGAGGATTTTTTTGTTGAGCTGGACGGAGATTTTGTCGTTTTTGATGTTCACTTTTTCGCCGCGTTCGACCTGGTCAAGCGAAGAAAGGGCGATGGCTCCCACCGTGGTGGGGTTTTTCTTTTCGATGACTTCGAGCATGGCATGCTGTTTTTCGCTTTCCAGCAATGCGTGGATGGAAGGAGTTTGTTCGGGGAAGTAGATTTCCGCTGTTCCTCCCTTGATCGACGTAATGATTCCTGAGGTATTTTTCATGTGACTTTATGGACAATGAAACTTTCGAGCTGTTTCTGGGTGACGTTTTTTCTTCTTTCTTTGAGGTAAGTCAGGTGGATTTTTTTGATGTACTCCTTGGTTTTTTCGGAGGCGTGTTCCATGGATACGGTCCTGGCGCTCAGTTCGGAAAGTTTTGCTTCCATGACGATCTCGTAGAAGTATACACCGATGTACTGTTCAAGCAGCCAGTCGAATATTTCCTGTTTGGTCGGTTCAAAGATGGGGATGCCGTACGGTTCGTCCATGGCCGTCATCTCCGGAGCTTCCCCCGGGGTGTGTTTTTTGAATCTGAAGGGGAGGAAGGCCACGGTTTTGGGCTGCTGCTCGGCCAGGGACACGAAGGAAGAGTAGATGATGTCGATACCCGAAAGACGTTTTTCCCTGAAAAAATTGAAAAGGTACGAGGTCCAGGCGTTGATGTCGTCCGGCGTCGGGAGGTCGGTGGAGTAGGTGAATGTTTTTTCTATTTTGAGGCCTTCTTCCTCGACGAACGAAGCGATTTTTTTGCCGATGACGATGAGGTGTTCGTAGTATCCGATGTTTTCGACGCAGGTGTTGGCAAGGTTGTGGTGGAGTCCTCCGACCAGACCCTTGTCTCCCCCCACCACGATGAGCGCTTTATCCCCGTTTTCGCTGTATGCGAGAAGCGGATGGGTGTTTTTGACCTCGAACATCGATATGCGGTGAAGCGTCGTTTCCAGGCTGTTCTTGAAAAGCTGCAGTGATTTTACCTTTAATTTGAGGTTGTGGATGGACGATGCGGCGATTTTTTCCACCGTTCTCACCGTCTCGAGCACATCCTGGTAGCCGCTGATGTCATCCTTAAATTTCAGGTACGTTTTCATCGGTTGTTTCGTTAGGTTCGGTTTCGAGGTAAAAATTATTTTTGAAATCTTCGACGATTTCATGGATTTTTGCTTTGACGTCATCATCGAACTTTCCTTTTTTGATTTTGAGGAGAACGTCTTTGTAACGGTTCTTGATGAAATCCAGGAGAAATTTTTCAGCTTTGACCCATTTGTCCTTGCCAATGTCGTCAAAATATCCTTCCTGGACGGCGAAAAAGAGGATGACCTGTTTTTCCCAAATGACCTGAACGTGTTTTTCCTGCTTGAGCAGTTCGAGCGTCAGGTCGCCGCGGTGGATTTTTTTCTTGGCTTCTTCACTGACCTTGGTTTCCAGCTGGGCAAGTTTTTGAAGTTCTTTGTGCTGCGACAGCGCGAGGCGTATCCCGTTGGTGACTTCTTTCAACGGCGGCGGTTGCACTTTGGAGCCGATGCGTGATACGGAAAGTCCCACGTTGACGGCCGGAAGGAAATCGTTCTGGAAAAGTCCGCGTTCAAGGTAGATCTGTCCGTCGGTGATGGAAATGAGGTTGGTTGAAATATAGGCGCTGATGTCTCCTTCCTGCGTTTCCACGATGGGCAGTGCGGTCAGTGATCCGCCGCCGTTCTCTTTGGAAAGCTTGGAAGGTCTTTCGAGGAGTTGGCCGTGCAATGAAAAAATGTCTCCGGGATAGGCCTCGCGTCCCGGAGCTCTTTCCAGGAGGAGCGCGATATCGCGGTAGGTTTTGGCGTGTTTGGAAAGGTCATCGTAAATGACGAGGGCGTCCTGGCCGTTGTCGCGATAGTACTCGGCGATAGTGGATCCTACGAAGGGAGCGAGGTACTGCGAAGCGAAAGAGTCGTTCGCCGTCGCTGCGACGACGGTGGTGTAGCTGAAAGCGTTTTGCTGGCGCAGAAGTTCCAGCAGCTCCTGGAGCTGCTTCTTTTTCTGCCCGCAGATGACGTAGACGCAATGGATGGGTGGATCCGCGTTGATCTGGTTGAGGATGGTGTCGACGGCAATGGTGCTTTTGCCGAGTTTCCTGTCGCCGATGATGAGTTCGCGCTGTCCGCGTCCGATGGGAAGTGTGGTGTCGACAAGTTTTATTCCGGTGGAAACGGGGACGAGCACCGGTTGGCGGTTGATGATGGTCGGAGCGGGCCTGAAGACAGGCATAAGGTCTCCTTCGATCTCACCGAGCTCGTCGATCGGTTTGCCGATGCCGTTGACCGTTCTTCCGGCGTAGTCTGCGGAAAAAGGGATCGAGAAGATTTTTTTGCTGCGGAAGATAGGCTGGTTGGCGTCAATTTTTTCGTCGAAGAAAACCGCCTCCACGTGTTTTTCATCGAAACCGACGACGATGCCGATCGGTTCGTCCTTTGCGTTGACGAGGGTTTCGTGAAGAAAGACATTGGGGAGGCCCACGATTTTTCCCACGCCGGAATAGTACGAAATAAGATGTCCTATTTCCTTGATTTTACTCCGAAGTTTCTGTGGCATTGGCGAGTTCTACAAAAAGATTGTTTTCGATTTCCCGTCCGTTGATTTCGAGACGGTATCCGCTGATGAGGTCGGGGGTTGTTTTTTCGGTAATTTTGACCTCTTTGCTGAATTTTTTGGAAAGGGCTTGTTCGAGTTGCGATTTTTGGCTTTCTTCAAGAGGATAGGCCGTTTCCAGCGTAACGGAGGGATTGTCTTCCTTAAAGGTTTCGGGGGGAAAGTTGTCGATGTCTTGCGGGATGTTCCTGGTAAAGTATTTCTGGAACTCCTGTCCCGCCGACGGAGACGCGCCGACTATTTTTTTTGCGGTTTCAATGACGTTGTTGAAAATCTGTTTTTTGGTGGTCGTGAGCAGTTCGTTTTTGAGGCTGGTTTGCCTCGATTTCAGCTGTTTTTTCATTTGCGTGATCATGGTGTTGACCTCTTTTTCCGCTTCGGTTTTCGCCTGGGTCTTGATATCTTCGGCGACTTTTTCCGCCTCGACGATTTTTGAGCGGGTGGATTTTTTCGCCTTGGCGAGTTCGGATTTTTTTTGTGCGGCAAAGGCTTCCTTGTCCTGGGCAAGCTGATCCTGGAGGTCTTTGGCTTCTTCAAGCTCTTTTTCGTCGTTCTCAATTTTGTCGACGATAGGTTTGTAGATGAATTTTTTCAGGATGAAGAGCAGTATCCCGAAATTGACGATTTGGGCGATGAGCAGATAAACGTCGATGCCGACCTGTCCGAGGATTTTGATAAATTGATCCATCAGGGTACAAATTTAAGAATGAGTGCGACGACGAGGGCGTAAATGGCGATGGCTTCGGCAAATGCGATCGCAATGATCATGGCGATCTGGATTTTGTCGGAGTTTTCCGGATTTCTCGCCATGGCGAGAAGGGCGGCGGCTCCGATGGCTCCGATGGCGAGGCCCGGGCCGATCGTTCCGATGCCCATGGCGAATGCGGAGGGATTCATAGGGTTGAATGGTTAAGAATTAGTAGTTTTTTTTGTTGGTTCGACGTGATTGATGGTGCTTGATTTGATGAAAGAGAGCGTCAGCATGGCAAAGATGAAGGCCTGGATGACCCCGACGAACACTTCCAGGAACATGAAGGGGAGCGGGATGATATAGGGTACGAGGAATGCGATGACGAGGAGCAGTACCTCCCCCGCAAAGATATTTCCAAACAACCTGAATGAAAAGGAAAGTACTTTGACCCCTTCGGAAATCATTTCAAAGAAACCGAGAATAAATTTAATCGGATTGGCAAAATTCAGAAAGCGGCTGATGTATTTTTTCAGGCCGAGGCTTTGTAACGAAAAAAACTGGATGGCTATGACTGAAAAAATCGCAAGCGCAAGCGTCGTCGTCAGATCGCTGTTCGGCGATCTGAGGAGAGGTACCGCGTGTCCGCCGTTCATGACGAAAAGCGATCCCAAAAACCCCGGAATCAGTGAGATGAGGTTTGCGGTGACGATAAAAATGAAAAACGTTGATATGAGCGGGAGAATTTTTTTGGTGAGTTCACGGTCTCTGGTGACGACGTCCGTGAGCTGCATCAGTTCGTAGATAAGGACGCGGATGCTGTTGATGATGATGTTGTGCTTCCATTTGTTTTTCTTGAAGTAGAACGTCAGCGAAAGGATGATGAGGATGACGCTCACCACGACGGAGGTCAGGAACGTGTTTGTGATCTGGAAGTTCCCGATGGCAAGGACGTATTCCGGTTGTAGCGTGATGTTAATCATGTTTCTCGTTTTTGGATATCAACGGAACCAGATAGCTGTACACTTCGTAAATGTTAATGGCGATTCCTCCGATGACGCCGCTTATGACAAGCATCGGAGAGGTATGGAAGATCTGATCAAGCCAGAAGCCCAAGAGGATCAGGATGGTCAGCGGCGCCGCGATCAAAAATCCGAGTTGCCAGGCGAAAGACAGTGCGTAAAGTATCTTAAATTGACCTTTTTTTGACATATTTCAGCACAGGGAATCTCCGGTCTTTTTTGAATTATACCACTAATACCCGAGAAGGAAATTCTTTTCTTGCGGTTTATTTTTCGCTGGTCCCGGAAACACCGCGAAATTGATTTCACTCGAGAACGGGAGTAGTTTTTCATTGTACAATTTTTTCATAATAAATTTATGGAAACACTTCAGGAACTTTTTGAGCTCTCGGGCTTGACCGCCGTCGTTACCGGAGGGTCTCGCGGGATCGGATTCGGCATAGCCTATCGTCTGGCGGAAGCCGGCGCGAACGTCGTCGTCGCCAGTCTTCACGAGGATGAAATGGAACATGCAGTCAAAGAAATCAACGCAAAAGGGTGGAAGGCAGGGTTCGTGAAAGTCGATGTTTCAAAAGAAGAGGACGTTGAAAAGATGGTCGAATTTGCGGTGAAGAGTTTTGGTTCCATCGATATTCTCGTCAATAATGCGGGAATTTTCCCGTCCGTCTCCATCGCGAAAATGACAAAGCAGGATTTTGAAAAGGTCATTTCCGTGAACCTCGAAGGTGTGTTCCTGTGCACCAAATACGTGAGCGAACAGATGATCAAGCAGGGGAAGGGAGGCAAGATCATCAATATTTCGTCGATTGACGCGCTTCATCCGTCATCGATCGGTCTGGCACATTACGACGCGTCCAAGCACGGAGTCTGGGGTTTTACCAAAAACAGTGCTCTAGAGCTTGCCCAGCATAAGATCTGGGTCAACGCCATCGCGCCGGGCGCCATTGCCACTCCGGGCGTGCAGGAAATGCAAAAAGACACCAAAGGCAAGCCGGTGGACATGGGCAAGGTCCTTGAATCGTTCATGCAGAAAATTCCCATGCGGCGAATGGGGGAGCCTGACGATATCGGGCGTGCGGCTCTGTTCCTGGCTTCGGGACTTTCGTCCTACATGACGGGAGCCCAGATCGTCGTCGACGGAGGGTATCTGCTCTCCTAAAGCAGTTTGTTGTTTTCAGCTTTTTCTTCCTTCTCCTCTTTTTTGATCTGTTTGTTGGCGACGTTCCTTTTGACGTGGAAATTCATCAGTGAAAATACGAGGATGGCGGCAAACATGATGCCGACGATGTTGCCCGCGAAAAGGAGAAATGCGTTGCTGATCATATGCCAGTCGAGTCTGGCGGTGCCGATTCCCACGACGGCGAGCGGCGGAATGATCGCCGCAGAGATGGCGATGCCGGGGAAAGTTTCGTTCAATTCGGGTTTGACCATGGCGAACGAAGCCGCGGCGCCTGCGATGAAGGCTATGGCGAGGTCCATGATGCTGATGCTTTCACGTGCGGCAATTTCAGTCAGGCTCGTGAAGTCCATTTCCAGTGCGAAGAGTCCCACGATCGACGAGGCGATGAGGCCGACGAGTATGGCCAGGCCGAGCGTTTTGAGAGAGCGGAAGATGACGTGCGAATCCGACATGACGATGCCCATGGCAAGTCCCAGGATGGGGTAAAGCACCGGCGCGATGAGCATGCTGCCGATGATGATGGCGATGTTGTTCTTGAGTAAACCGAAGGTCGCCATGAGAATGGCCAGAATGACGAAAAGGAAAAAGTCTTTTTTTGGAGAGCTTTTGCTTATGACCTGTTCCACCGCGTCGGTTTTGTCGTTTTCCTTGAAGTTTTCGAAAAGTCCCAGCATTGCGTAAAAAAGAAAAGAAAGTATATCTTCACTTTTTATATCATAAATTTTTCTTCAAGTCATTGCCCTTTGCTCAAGGCCTTAAGAAGTTCACGGACATCCTGGTGATTGTTGACGAAAAATTTGGCGGAGGACTGCCCTCCGCCGACTTTTATGGTGTCGGCGCTGGCAGGTAAGGATTTGAACATGTCTTCGTCCGTCGTGTCGTCGCCGATGCAGAGAATGAAGTCGCAGTGATGATCTTTCAGGTAATGGAGCATGGCATTGCCTTTGTCCGCTCCCGCGTTCCTGATTTCAATGACCCTGTTGCCCTGGATAATGTGCAAATCCAGATTCACGGTGAGATGCAGTAGAACGTTGGCAAGGTCCTGGGCTCGCTGGAGCGCCAGCTCGGGGTCCGCCGCGCGGTAGTGCCAGGCCACCGAAAACTCTTTTTCTTCGATGATCGATCCCGGAAGTCTGTCCCGGTAACGCCGGAGGATGGGAATGACGATTTTTTTCCAGGTATTGTCGAACGGCTTGATCATCTTCCATCGGTCTTTTTTTTCTCGTTTCCAGATGCCGTGTTCGGCGATAAGGTCGATGTTGGCGGCTTTAAACCATTTTGAGAGGGTCGTTCTGTCCCGGCCGCTGATGAGGACGACGTTCGTGTCCGGCATTTTGGCGATTTTTGTCAGGATTTTTTTAAGGCCGTCGTCAGGTTTCGCCAGTTGAGGATGTCTGCTGAAAGGGACAAGAGTGCCGTCATAATCGAGAACGATCAGTCTTTTGCTGCTTTCATAAAATTTTTTCATGATGCTTTTCCGTGCCGCAGCCGTGATGAATTTACGTTCGCGTTCCTTGTTCTGCTTGAGTTTGAAATCCTGCAGTTCATAGATGAAGTCATCCGCCCAGCGCTGGACGGAATATGCTTTGAGCCTTTCCTGCATGGCGGTATTGCGTTCGCGTTGTTCCTTGGGTTTTTCGGTCAGGGATCTCTTGATGGTGTTCGCGACCTGTTCGACGTCAAGGGGATTGATGATGAAGGCTTCTCCCAATTCCTGCGCCGCGCCGGCCATTTCGCTGAGAATAAGGGTGCCGTTTTTTTCGGTCTGTGACGCCAGATACTCTTTTGCGATGAGATTCATGCCGTCGCGGAGCGGCGTTACCAGGGCGACGTCGCTCATGTTGTACATCGCAGAAAGTTCGTGGAAGGGCAGCGTCCGGTATTGGTAGATAATCGGCGTCCAAGTCAGGGTGCTGTAGGTGCCGTTGATCTTTCCGATCATGCCATCAATGATTTTTTTCATTTTCTGGTAACGGTCCACTCCGGTTCTCGAGGGAATGATGGTCAGCATGAGCACGGCCTTGCCGCGCCACTGAGGGTTTTTTTTAAGGAACAGTTCGTAGGCCTCCAGCCGTTTCGGAATGCCTTTCGTGTAATCCAGGCGGTCGATCGACAGAATGATCTTGAGCTCTTTTGTGACTTTTTTGAGCTCTTTCTTTTTTTTAAGTGTCCCCGCGGAGATCGCTCCCTGGTGAAATTTTTTGTAATCGATTCCCATGGGAATAACGTCGACTTTGACGTTGTGATCGACCGCGCTGATGACGCCCATGTGGTGTTCGAAGCCCAAAAGCCTCTGGACGCAGCCGATGAAGTAACGCGAATAGTCGTAGGTATGGAACCCCACCAGGTCTGCCCCCAGCATTCCTTCCAGGATTTCACGGCGCCATTTGACCGGCAGCAGACGGAATATCTCGAAAACGGGAAAAGGGATGTGAAGGAAAAATCCGATCGTCAGCCCCGGCATTTTTTTGCGAAGCATTCCCGGCAGGAGCATCAAGTGGTAGTCGTGGATCCAGACAGTGTCGTCCGGTTTAAGCTTCTTGATAAGCGTTTCGCAGTACTTTTCGTTGATTTTTTTGTAGGCTTCCCACTGCCGGGTATTGTAGGAGACGTACGAGGAAAAATAATGGAAGAGCGGCCAGATGGTGTCGTTGCAGAAACCGTTGTAGAAATCTTCCACCTCTTTTTTTTCAAGGGGGACTCCCACGAGTTTTTGCTGGGAAATCTGGCGGACGATTTCCGGAGTGATTTTTTTTGTGTCGGTGCCGTTCCATCCAAACCAGCGGTAATCACGGAACGGCGCGTTTTTCGGAGGATTATGAAGATACGAGTTCAGCCCGGTGACGAGCCCTCCGTTACTTTTTCCCAGTCGGGGCTTTCCGTCCCGCTGGACAATCGAAACAGGTATCCTGTTTGATACAATGATGAGTCTCATGGAATCCCTTAACAGTTTGGGCACTCAAAAAGCCGTCTTTGTTTTTTCTTCTCTTGTTTAAGTTATAGTGCAATTTTTCAGGTATGGCAAGTGAGCTGCGGGCCGGGTTTTTGTGGAAACTGATTTATCATCAATTTTTTCTTCCAGCGGATTGACGCCGGAGGATAAATGGGTGTATCATTTAATGATACGTTCATTGAAAACAAGGCAAAAAAAAGTTTTGGGAAGAGTCGAGAGGTTAACATTAACCGTTGACCATTCAACCCTTCCTAAAATTTTCCTCCTCAGTAATATGGGTAGGTTTCATAAGAGAACCTGGTGTTAAAATTAAGCTTCGTGCTTACTCGCTTTTGTGGTTTCGAAAGGGATCATAAAGGACGTTCATCAGGGATTGTTCCTTTTTATGGTTGTTTTCGGGAGGGCCTGAAGGATGGCCGTAAAAAGAGTTGAATTTGAACTGGTTGGTATTGTGAGGGTGTCAACGATCCTTATTGTCGCAAGGTTTTAAGGAAGAAGACATTCTGTGATTGCAGCAAGAACACCGGTAACGGTTTTCAAGCAAAGATCATGGAGGTATGGATATCTGGGAAGAAAGTCTTTCCATGGGTTCGTATCTTGGCAGTATTGATTATTCGCGGATCGCTGTAGCGCAAGTTACGGTCGTCACGGGGAGAAGTTCGATTGCGAAGCTAGGTGCAATGTAATCTTTGTACTGAACTTTGAGGCCAGTCTTTAAACATCTTATGGGACAGGGGAAGATTTGGGCAGGGGACAAAAGGGGCCATCCGCAAAGATGGCCCTTTTTTAAAAAAAATGATATAATTTTACAATAAAAGTGAGTCATAAAATCTTTGAGGAAATTCATGCATACGAAACTTCATCCCAACAAAAAGAATATTGTGGTCCTTGGCGCCGGCTACTGCGGAGTCCAAATCGTGAAAGAGTTGGCGAAATCATTTCAAAATCGTCGTGATTATCAGATCGTACTCGTGAATTCAGGATTGATGCACGTTTGCAGCCCTGATCTTTACGAAGTGGCGACTGCTTATTATCCGAAGATCACAAACTCCTGCATGAAAGAGTTGGCGGATACGTCATACATCCCTTTGCATGTCATTATGAAGAATCTGGACGTTGTTTTTTTGGAAGACAACGTCGAATCGATTGATTATGAGTCGAAGAAAGTTTCTTTGAAGAAAAACGGATCGCTGGATTTTGAATATTTGGCCGTCACGCTCGGCAGCGTCACGAATTTCTATCACCTTCCGGGGGTTGAAGAGAACTCTTTTCCGCTCAAAACGATTCAAGACGCACTTGATCTGAACTGTTATCTCGAACAGTTTTTTAAAGATCGCTGGGAGAAAAAACACCACAACAAAGTGCATCTGGTCGTTGGAGGAGGCGGTTTTACCGGTGTCGAATTCGCCTGTGAACTGAGAGAATTCATCAGGAAACTCGAAGGGAAATACGGTTTTCAAGAAAACGAGGTTGATATTTCGGTTGTCCAGGGAAGGGACGAGCTCATCGGACTCGGGAAAAAGATTTCCAATATTGCCCTCAAACGTTTCAAGAAACTCGGGATCCGGGCGATTTTCAATTCCAGAATTGCTTCGTATAAAGACAAAAAACTCGAACTTTCGGTAAAAGGGAAGAATCATACCGAGTTTATTCCCGCGGATGTTCTGGTCTGGACGGCGGGGGTTCATCCGAATCCCGTTTTGCGTTCATTCAAGATCTTGAATCCGAGCGGGGCGCTTGAAGTCCTGCCGACGCTGGAGGCCGCCCACTACCCCCAGGTTTTTGCGGGAGGGGATAACGCGGATATCTTTGATCCAGAACATCACAGTTTTTTGCCGAAGCTCGCACAGTTGGCGATGCAGGAAGGGATTACGATTGCCCATAACATTCGCGCGGCCATTGAAACCGGACCTCAAAAGGTTTATAAGCCCCATTTTAAAGGATTTATTATCGCCATGGGGGGCAAGTATTTTGTTTATAAAGGTTTTGTTACTTTTGGGGGCATCCTCCCATGGATGATGAGACGCGTATTGGATCTGTTATATTTTGTCGGACTCATGCCCCTGAAGATGGCGTGCAAAAAATGGATCAAGACAGAAGAGATTTTCATGCAAAATGACTAAGTGTTATTTTACATCAATCGTTCTGGACGTCTCCATGTAGGTACCGTTGACTGAATAGACGCTGTGGTCGTTGTTGAACAGCCCTACTTTGATGGTATGGACCCCGGGGGAAAGCGCATGAATGTGATACCAGGGGCCGAGCATGATGATAAGATGGTTGTCGATATAGAGGTGAACGTGCCCCTCTCCGGGAATGGGGGCTCCGTTTATGTGTTCGGGAGTGAACGTGAAATTGGTCGTTGTGACGCGGACTTCCCAGGAGTTCATCGAATCTTCGTTGATATCGAACGAGATCGAGGGGGTTGGTTCGTCCGGCTGGACGTCAAAGGTTTTCAGTGTCATCCCCAGTGGTAACTGAGACGCGGGCGTTACAGGTACCCCGACCTCATACGGCAGCACTAAAGAGTTTACATTGTATATTTCAACGAGCAGGATGCTTGCCAAGACGATGAAAGCCAGGACGACGAGGAGGAAAACCGTTTTATGTATTTTCATGTTGAATGCATTACCGTTTATGCTGAGAGTATGTTACTCTATTGAGCATGAAAAATAAATTTTTTCTCATTCCGATCGTACTTATTGTTTTGGGAGGCCTATCGTATTGGGTTTATCAATTTTCGCTCACTCAGTCGCAATACTTGGGGCTTCCGGTGGTTTCATGTATCGATCCGACGTTATCCGTTGTCCAGGATTTTACGTTTACGCTCAATGTGACGGTGGAAGGGAAGCCTTTTGCTTTGGATTCTATGGTTGGTCATGATCCCGGGAAATGTCTGAGGGTCATTCATGCCGATGACTCAAGCGGACAGGTCCGCGTGCAGTCGAATGATTCGATGACGTATACTCTTGGTCAGTTTTTCAACGTTTGGCACAAAGAATTCAGCGGCGACAATTTCATGGGTTCTCCTTTGAACGATCAACATAAACTGACCGTCACGGTGGATGGGGTTCAGGTTTCAACATTGGCCGATACTCCGTTGCGGGCAAACGAAACGATTTCGGTTGATTATCGATAACCGTTTTTTATTTTTTTGCGTGAAAAATACGTTTGAGCAAAGGTCGGATTTTTGCGTCGATGGTGAAACGATCGCGTGAGTTGATCATTAAAGATATTGAAATGCCGTACAGGATGAGGTGAGGCCAGAGCATTTCCTGGAAATAGATGAGAGAAAGCGTGATGAAGACCAGGGAAATGAAGACCGTCCAGCGGACGAAAAATCCTACGAGAATAAACACACCGATCATGATTTCGGCAAGCCCCGCTCCTGCGGCAATAAAACCCGCCGATGCGTGGAAGAAGTCAACGAGGTGATATTGATTATAGACATCGATGGTGAGCTGTTGATGGGCGAATTTTATCGAATAGCCGGCGTACGTCAGTGCGATTCCGTAGAGTATCCGCACGATCGGAACTTCCAGGTCCTTGTATTTTTTGAGTTTTTTGATCCATAGCCGTTTTTTAAAAATGAAGCCGTCGACCGACCAGGTGCGGGAACCGAACAGGAGCAGGACAATGAGTTCGCCCAGGTAGTTGCTGTAGGTAAACATATATAACCCGAAATGAGCAGTGACGACGGCGAACATGGCAATGCCGATCAAGGCGGCAAGTTCGGTGAGCGTGCCCGTCAGGATCATGAGTGAGGTTAAAAAGAGCAGGAACCGGAAGAGGGGGGCATAAGACAGGCCGTCCAGTTGGAGTTCCGGACCGAGGATGACATTGCTGAGCGCTGAGTAAAAGAACGCCGCGCTCACCGCCAGGCGGATCAATATGGGTCCCACCACAGCAGCTTTCCTTGCGAGTTTATCAAGGGCATCCGACGCTTTGCTCGTCGACCACCAGGCCACAAGAAAATACGCAAGCGCCACGAGGACTGAGATCAAAAGGAATGTTTGCCAGTGCGTCGGGTCGATCAGCGGGGCAAATGGGTTTTGTGCGAATACGGAAAGGCCGGCGTTGAATTCACTCGCCGGGAGTACGTACGCTTCGTGAGCGAATAACGGCTGTCCAAAGAGGAGCAGAGATATTAAAACGGCACATGTTGTCAGAATGACTCGCTTCATGTATCAAACAATATCTCATCTTCAACCGGCGGGGCAAGCTGTAGGGTCCCAGTGGATGGTTTTTGAAGTTGGCAGGGGCGGCTGGAGGAAATTCGAACCTATTTTACCACGGGGCGGAGTTTGTGTCCCTGTGTTTAGATGAGGGACAGAGAGTCCGCTGGGTATAGTTATAGCCATAAACAACTGCATAGTCTCATGTATTTATGCATAATTTTGCATAGTTTCATAAAAACTTGCATAGTTTTGCATAGTTTGATAGTATAAGGCTACAATCATTTATTAGTATCATGGATAAAATCTTATTAAATATTACAGAGGCGGCTCAATTCATAGGTGTATCGGTTGATACGCTTAGAAGGTGGGATAAAGATGGAAAAGTAATAGCTATTCGTGCAGGCGGAAAAGGCACGCATAGATTTTATAGAAAATCCGATTTAGAGCTTTTCTTAAAAGACCCCTTTAGTCTAGCAAAGTCATGGGCATTTAGCCCAAATCCATTTGAGCCTGAGAAGGAATTTTATTGTCCAAATAGCTCAGTTTTTCAAGGAAGGCTTACAAAACTAGAAGCAATACTGCAAAAAACGAAAGAACTTGAAACAGATTTTTCCCTTATAACATCCATTACTGGTGAAATTGGCAATAACTCTTTTGACCACAACCTTGGGAACTGGCCTGACATAAACGGAATATTTTTTGCTTACGATATCAATAAACGAATGGTCGTTTTGGCTGATCGTGGAATTGGAATATTGCAAAGTCTGAAAAGGGTAAGGGAAAGTTTAACAGACGATAAAGCTGCGCTTGAAGTTGCGTTTACCGAAATAATTACAGGTAGAGCTCCAGAAGATCGTGGGAATGGACTTAAATATGTAAGAAAAGTTATTGAAAAAAGTTCAATGAGTCTATTTTTTGAAACTGGAGATGCTCAACTTGAACAAAAACCACATTCGTATGATATCCATTTACAAAAAAGTGGAGACAATTTCCATGGATGCTTAGCTCTTATAAGATTTTAATCTTACTAAAATATGAAAATTGATCTTAAAAAATTCGGTACGACACTTACTTCAAGGCAACTTGGCAAAGAAGCATTCGCAGCATTTCGACCTATACTCGAAAATATCAATGAAAGTGAAATTATTGAAGTAGATTTTGAAGGTGTAAATACATTTTCACCTTCCTGGGGAGCTGAATTTTTGACACCTCTTGAGAACATGTTTCCAGGGAGAGTATTTCTTGATTATACTAAGAACCCATCAGTAAAAATCACACTTGAATTATTAGAGAATATTATTGGAAAAAAATTCCAAATCAGACAATAATCTATGGCAACCAATATCCCTCAATCATTTCAAAAATTAAAGCAAAACCTTGAAATTACTGATTTGCAAGGTACGACAGTTTCAACACGACAACAAAATGTCCGTAAGGTAATGGAAGCGGGAATGCAAGTACTTGATTCATTCCTTACAGGTTCATACGCACGCAGTACGATGATTGCTCCTTTAAAAGAAGCAGATGTGGATATTTTTATAGTCTTGGACCCTAAATATTATTTTCACTACAACAATGGACAAAATGGGGGACAAGGCGGTTTGCTCGATTTAGTAAAAGGTACTTTGCGGAAAACGTATACCAATACACCTGATATAAGCAGAAACGGACAAGCTGTAACAATTAGATTTGAAGATTTTGTAGTTGATGTTGTGCCAAGTTTTCATAGGCAAGGTGGTGGTTTTTTAATACCAAATTCCATAAATCAAAGCTGGATTGAGACAGATCCTAAAAAACATGTTGATATTATGGTTGCCGCAAACCAAACACACAATGGCGACCTTGTCCCTTTAGTCAAAATGATCAAATGCTGGAACAGAAATAACGGGAAATATTTTAGCTCATTTCATTTGGAAGTATTGGCTCTCCAAATTTTACAAGGCGTCACTATTTCAAACTTTTGGACTGGAATGCGCTATTATTTTGATAAAGGACGGACAATGATTGCCCAAAGAACACCTGATCCTGCAGGTTACAGCGGTAATATTGGAGGCTATATCAATACACAAGAAAAACTACAAGAATCCATTGCGAAATTTCAACTCGCATACAGTAGAGCAATTAAAGCCGAAGAGTTTGGCCTTCGTGGAAACACAAGAGATAATATTGAAATGTGGATTAAAATATTTGGTAATTACTTCCCTTCCTATGGATAATCAAACCCGCACAACTGCCGAGAGGGCTGTTTCAAAAACCAAAAAAGAAATCATTAAAGAAGCAAAGCGTATTGAAGAAAGCCTGCTACATTCATCTAAGGGACATTTTGCTGCAGCTCATACTTGGAGCCATTTTCATCTAATTATTGGAATACCAATGGTTTTACTTTCTGGCATTGCGGGGGCATCAGCTCTTGTACAATTTGATCCCTCCCATGTATACGCTGGTAGCATTTCAATATTAGTTGCAGCATTATCGGGGGTAATGACATTCTTAAATCCAAATGAAAAGACGAGTATTCATCTGGAAGCGGGCAATGATTACGATTCATTGATGAACAAAGTTAGAATATTTTCGTCTATTGATTGTTGGCGTGATGAATCTGAACAAGTCTTAACAGAAAAATTGAAATACTTTTCAGAACAAAAGGACAATTTGAATAAAAAACATCCTCAAATACCTTTTTGGGCTTATTTTAGAGCTAAAAGGGGCATTAAAAATGGAGAAGGGGATTACATGGTGGATAAAAAATGATCTCCAAATTTCTTTCTAATAAGCCCATTTTACGTGTGATTTTATAAAATTATTATCTAAATTATTTCAATGACCAATGGCGAACTTTCTAATCTGATACCCGAATTTCTTTATGATAAACGAGCCTATTCCAGCCAATTTTTTAATAGTACGGGGATTCCTGAAGAATTTCGTCAGTTTGTTAATAAAAAGGGACTAACTATTGATGACTCAGACTCATCTAGATTTCGTGAAGCATTTTGGCGGCTAGTCTCACGCGATTTAGTGGCTCCTGGTAATGAAAAAGGTGGCGTGGCTCGACTCCCCTTCGTATCAATTACGGAATATGGCATAAAATGTTTTGAAGAAGGGAAAATTTTACCCTATGATCCTGATCATTTCATAAATTCACTCGTTGCTGCCATCCCAGGCATAGATGACATAATAATGCTGTATTTTGAGGAATCCGTTAATTGTTTTACAAATATGAGTTATCTAGCAAGCGCTGTCTTAACAGGATGCTCCATTGAGAGAATGGTTATCTTTTTAACCGAGGAATTTTTTAAAAAAATTGATCCAAGTCTACAGACAAACTATCAAAAAAATGTATTACATTACGAAAAAGTCGGCAAAAGAACAGAAAAGTTCATACACTTTATTGATACGAATCAACTTGATAATAGTTTTCCTATATCAGATCAAGAGAAATTAAGGGCTCTTCTCCCGTCTATTGTTAACCTCATTCGTATTACTCGTAATGAAGCAGGACATCCTACTGGTCGAGTTCTAGAACGAGATGAGGCGCAAGCCAACCTACTACTTGCAAAAGAAGGAATAAAATTTTCCTATCATTTTCTTTCAAAATTTTGAAGGAAGTGCAACTACAAGTCATTTGGCTTTTTGCTAATTAGGCTATAAAAACTGAGAAGCTCTTGCCCCATTTCTTCTGCTTCTGCAAAGGTTAATTCTTTGCCAAACTCCTTTTTATAGATTTCTATGAATTCTTGAACAGATTTAGGGTTTAGTTTCATTCCTCAGTAAAATAATCCGTATCAATATCTTTGATCTGGTAAGTTTTCTTGGTCGTAACACCCAAATCGTGGTCAATCATCAGGTCAACAAGCTTTTGCCCGTCAATGATGACAATATTTTTACGGGCAATTTTCAGGAGATTTTCGGCATCCCTGGGAAAACGTGAGGTCGTGATAAACACGCCTTTGCTGACGCCGTTTAGTTCCAACGTGCCGACAAAATCACGAACCATGGAAGCAGACACTGGATTGCCCTCCTTGAAGCGTTTTGCCTGAAATAAGATCGTATCTAAGCCTAATTTGTCCTGAGTTATTAAACCGTCAACTCCGCCATCCCCTGATCTTCCAGTAACTCGTCCCTTCCCGTATCCCATGGCAGTCAGCAAATCCAAAACAACCTGCTCAAAAAATGCTGGCGAATTGGCTTTGAGTCTTTCAAGCAAGTTTGAGGCTAGGGCAGCCCTTAATCGCAGATAGCCCTCTTCCAGCAGTTCATCAGGTGTTTCGGTTTCATTGATAGTTTTTGGTTCTTCTTTTTCATCTTGTTTTGATACATTTCTAACTTCCAGAAAATCAGGAAATTGTTCCAAATATTTAGCGTTGATAGCTTTAATTCCTGTTTTCAAAACACGCATGCCATCATCCGTTATTTGTACCATCCCTCTGTTTGGAGAAATTATTAGCCCAGCTTGTTTCAGATAAGTCCTAGCCCAAGACACTCTATCTTTCGCAATTAAACCATTACCACTTGGGTACATTGCTGTCTTTTCCGCTTCGGATAGCTTCAAATCGCTTAACAGCTCCTCGGAGATCTCCTTCATGCTTTTTTGCTTTCCATCCTCCAGTTTTTTGAGCAGAGGAAACATAAATTCATGGTATTTCGGAATTGGCATGGGGAGATTTTAAAAAATTAAATGATGAAATCGTGTCATTAAAAAGCCAAAAACTGGGACAATGACTAAAAGAAAAGTACAACCCATCATGCGGCCGAATTTCCTTTGCCTGCCCTGCTTGGTGAGTGGAACACCAATAGCGCGTGATAGTTTGCCCTTTGCGGCTGAAATGCCGAGCGCACGTTTCCAAGAGAAAGAAAATCCAAACTTTCTGGCCATATAAATTTACAAAGAAATTAAGACTTCAAAACGATCTCTCTCTCTTCGGGAGTGAGGTCATAGAGGTCAAAAACCATGTTGTCAATAGTCTGGTCTTCTTGTTCGATTTTAGTTTTGAGATTCAAAATTTCTTGTTTGTTTTTTTCAAAGAAATCAAGAAGCTCACCTTTCTTTTTAAGGTCCAATTTTTTGATACCGAGGGCCTTGATGAAGCTGTCAAAATCGAGTTCATAGAATTTTTCAAGCTTTGTGCTTACTTTTTGGAGCTGGAATTCTTGTTGAAGGAGTTTGAGGGATTTTTGGAGTTTTTCATAAAAGTTTTCCGATAACGATAGCATGATGTTGGCCTTCTCTATAAATGGATTTTGAGATCCACGTGGTATTATTTTTATAGAAAATTGATCTAAATGTTTTCGTTTTATATAAGGGAAAACTTCAGCATTGGTGATGAAAAATTTATTGTAAATATATGTAAACAGACTGGAATTTAACAGTGACAATATGTAGTTTTCATCGTATTTCTCAGATTTTAAAACGATATTATAAAGCGACTGGATGGTAAAATATTGATTAGTATCAAGTGTTGCTATCAATTTTCGCCCTGTTTTTCTTAAAAGAATTTTCTTTTTTGCTAAAAAAACTTCTTCATTGTCATTGCTGTGAATTTTTGATTTATCGAAATTGATGTACATCCCAGCATCAAAATAATGCCATTTTTCAATATCTTTTCCACTTAATACCTTTTTACTATTTGAAAAAATTGGAGAAGTGGCAAGCATCGTATCTTGGTCACCGGTCATTATGCCGATGTAATTTAATGCTATTTCCCCTAATTGAATCGATCCAATCTTCATTTTTTGCAATATTTTGTCTTCGTTTTCCTCTGCTGGAAAATCAAAGATAAAATTTTCATTCGTATAATATTTACCTTGCTGCATCTTCTTGCCTTTTTCACTGTCACCTTCAAATGAAATCAGTCCATTTTTGATTCCTGTTTCTTTCTTAAAAATGGAAATAACGCTATCTACAACAACATTTTCAAATACTTTTGAATGAGGCTTAAAGAAAAATTCAATTTGGCAATTATCTAGAATAAATTTTCTGATTTTGAAAGAATAAAAATTTTTCATAAAATTCCATGGAGTAATGAGTCCAATTTTTCCTCCATTTTTTGTGAGCTTTATTGATTTCTCAATGAATAAAGTATAAAGGTCAATTTTGTCGTAAGCTGTTTCAAATTTAGAAAGAAAAGTTTCTTTAAGTTTTTTGTTTATCTTTTCGTACTTGCTTGTTACGTACGGCGGATTCCCAACAATCACATCAAATCCTCCATTTTTAATGATTTCCGAAAATTCTGATTCCCATTTAAACTCACGCTTACCTGCAATAGTGGGGTCATCAATTAAACTATTCCCGCATTTAATATTGTTTTTGAGGCTAACAAGTTTTTCTCCTTTTCTGGCTGTTTTGAGCCACAATGAAAGCTTTGTGATTTCAACGCTTTCAGGATTCAAATCAACACCGTAAATATTGTTTTGGAGGAGTGACTTGATGTAACTTTCAACATTGAATAAGTCACCCTTCCCCCCTGAAATGTCGGTTAAAATAGCCCCAATTCTTTTATTTTCAGCCAAAAAATAATCATAAACTTTAACAAGGAATGCGCCGCTTCCGCAAGCGGGGTCAAGAACCTTGATGTTTCTTAATTTTTCTCTGTATTCTTCGTAAGCCGTTCTCATGCGCTTATAGTAATTTTCATCTGTTAAATCGGTATTAACTCCGTGTTTGGTTAAAATGAACTGTTCCTGTTCTTCCAGATACCTCCCAAGTGAGTTTTTAACGATGTAATCGACGATATAATCGGGAGTATAGTAAATTCCATCCTTCTTACGTTTGGACGTTTTTAAATGGGCTTCAGGCTCTTCGGTTGTTTTTTCAGCAATACTTTTGAGTTCTTCAAGGTCGCTAATGGATTGTTCAAATATATGACCAAGGATGTTGACGCTCAGGTCTTCGCCAAAATCATACTTTCCAAGCTCAACAAATTTTTTGCAGATTTCATCATCAATTTTCAGGCCATTTAATGCTTCATCTTCTTTGAAAAGTTCGCCGTTGTAACCGTCGGGAATGCCAAGTTTTTCACTTCCGCGATCAATGGCCGTAAAAAAGCTTTTCATAATATCCCAAATTGGAATGGTCAAACCAAGCTTTTCCGTATGGAAAACAACCTCCTGCAATTTGTCGTCTGGCAAAAGGTCCAAGTCTTCACAAAAGCAAACAAAGACAAGGCGATCAATGATCTTTTGAGCTTTTTCAACAGCTAGAACATAGAAGCTTTCTCGGAGCCGCGCTTCCTGGTTGTTTTTCAGAATGTTCTTGATGAGCTCTTGTCTTAAATCTCGATATTTTCGGTAAAATTCCTTGGTGATTTGTTCCTGCTCAATACGAATGTCGGAAAGAAGCTTGAGCGTGTTCGTTTCGCCACTTTTGGCAATGAAATTTTCAGCATTGAGGAGGTAGTAAAATTTGCGAAACTGGAAATAATTGTCTTTTGGGTCAACAAGGCTTTCAAGCGTGAAACTTTCAAAATCGAGCTGGTTATCTTTGAGGAGGCGGATTTCAAAAAAGTTTGTGGCAATCACAAAGTCACATTCCTTGTATTGTGGCTTATATTTAAAGGCCTGTTGAACTGGACTCAAACTTCCCTCGCGCTTTTGAGATTTGTCGAGAGAAGTGTTTACGTCCTTAATTTCTACAACGGCAATGACGCGCCGTTTTTCTTCGCTAAAATAGCCAAGAATAGCGTCAGGCTTTTGTCCGCCTGCCTCAACATTTCCTTTTGGGTCGATAGTATAGATTTCATTGGGAAACCCCTTGTATCCAAGGATTTCAATGAAGAAACTTTGATTGAAGGCTTGTTCGCACTGGCTTTCAGATTTTTTATGAAGTGACTTGTTTTCATAGGCTTCATGCCACGCTTTGACTTTGGCTAATTTTAAATCAAAATCGGGAATCTCATATCCTTCGAGTTTGGCTTTGATAGCCTTATTTTTAAAAAGTCCTGAAGTCAAAATAATACAAAAAGGGCCACCTAGACGTAGCACCAACAATTAGCAAGCCGTAAGGCTCTCCAAATGTTGTACGCTAGGTAACCCCAGCTTGTTCATTTGGAGAGCAAAAAAACGAGTTTTTGCCTTATAACTTACGAATTGTTGGTGCGATTGAAATATACGTTAAACGAGAGTTCTATTCAAGAAACAATCCTGAGTAATTTTCTTTCGGAAAAGTTGTTGCTATAAGCCTAAATAGGGCTAAAATTCGGGAGAAAAGGTTTAAAGTAAATTTAGATGTAATGAAAGATGTAAACCCTAAACAATACAGAGTATCTGTTCGTCGAAAGCTCATTGATGCAGCAATTCAGAACAGAGAAAAACCCCACACCGTTACTACCTCCACGGGAGAAGAGGTGATTTTGGGTTTAATTGGGGCTACATACGCAATTGATGGGGACTCTTTTTATGCAAATCCGCGATATGAAGATTTCTATTTTCGAGAAATACAAAATGACAAAACCTTATGGAATTTTTATAATCGGTGGATTCTTTTAGGAATCAATCATGATTTTTCCGCAGAGGAAAAGCTAAAATTTGTACTTTATTGCAGCCAAAAATTAAAAGAACACATTCCTCGCAAACAGCAAATGGTGATTTTATGGCTTTTCTTTGATGTTTTTCATGATCTTATTAGTGCTTTAATCCAGCGCGCTGATCTCTATTATGAAAAATATATTCCCGAATATCTCCAAAGAATAAACTGTATTTCTGCCGTTTTACGTAAAGTATTGGTTGCTTTTCCTGTTGAAGACTTCAACAGTATTTTGCAGAAAATACAGACATTCGCTACCGATCTCAAAAAAAATCTTAAAGTCTTGGGTGAGTTGAAAGATGAATATGACTATAAAGTCGGATCAATAGGGGTCATACTTCAAGAATCCTTTAAGCGATTTTATTTTGAAGAAATTTTTCAGAATAACATTTTTTCTATATCTCCAATTTTAGGTGAAAGGGATGATTTTAAAATCGCGTTTGAAAAAAAATGGCAAGACCTAAAGCTATATCAAAATAGCAGCTATGGATTTTGGGTGGTCCCATTTATAAATCCAGCTGATTATTTTCGATATTTAGAATTCACTTTGGTAGCTGTCGAAAACGTTGAAAAACAGGCTGTTGCTTATCAGGTTTTGGATTTTTTGACCTATGATGTTTTTTCTAAAAATCCTTATAACAAGCCATATTATGAATATATAATCAACCGACTGATAATTTTTATCGAAAAAAGGTACGTCAAACCGTTTCTTAAAAAAGTTGCAAAAAATTTAAAACCCCAAAGACAAGTTTCTGACCTTGAAAAAGATGAAGAATTTTTAAAGCCATTGGCGAAAATTGTTAATGATTACGATCCATTTTTTCTCTTATTTGAGGCAAAATCTTCAAAGCGCTTGAAAGGTTTTGATGATGGATTGTTTGCGCCTATAGGAAAAAACGGAAAGTTATTTTTACTCGGGAATTTGAGTGAGGGACGTGGTTTTGCTTTTATAGCTTATATTAAGGCAAAAATACGCACTTTGGTGAAAGAATTTATCGGTCTTAAAGAATGGAAAAATAAAAGAAAATTGTCATTAGATCAAAGCATATCGAGTGACCAGGATGATCTAACATTAGAAGATATTTTGGCTTTTGAGAAAGATTTAGTTTCTGAAGATCAAGAAGAAGATTCAAATGACTATGCGTATCCACCTTGTGATACTCAAGATAATGAGTGGTATATTGATAAATTTGCAGAAATAATTGAAGTAGCCCCAAAAACTTTGAGACGGTGGGATAAAGAAGACTCATTCACTCCTCATAGGAGAACAAGAGGCAAGAAAGGCATTCGCTGCTATATTGAAAGTCAGATTCCTGAAGCTCGAAGAATCAAAGCTCTAAAAGAGCGAAGACAAAAACACCAAGTCATTTAAATGGCTTAAATCCATCATGGCTTTGTCCATATTTTCCAGATAGTGAACAACACTATCTGTATTTTAAATGAACGAAGTAACGACCACTCAAACTCAAGTCACTGAGGTCCAAATAATACCTGTGAAGCCCACTAATGGCCTCATAGCTTTTGCGAGCTGCGTTATTGATGGCAAGCTTCTTTTAAGTTCGATTGGTGTTTTTACGAAGTTGGATGGTTCTGGGTATCGTATTACGTTCCCGACAAAAAAGGTCGGGCGGGAAGGTTTTAACGTGAACGTTTTTAACCCTATCAACAAAGAGGCCTGTGAAGCCATCACGCGGGCGATTTTGGCGAAGGTCGGTAATCTATTTGAAATATGAAAATCCCCAAAGAAGCAGTTAGCCAGTTTCAAGAGCTTTACCGTGTGAAATACGGTAAGGAGCTGACTTTTGAGGAGGCTGAGATTGAGGCGCGCGAATTACTGAATTTATACGCATTGTCACAAAATAAAAACATTTTTTATGAATAGAGAGCTTGAAATCCAGCTTATGAAAGATTCTGAAATTGTCGTGCTTTTAAAGTCCCTTATTTTGGAGAAGGCGAGCAGGCATGAGGCGGTTTTAAAGGTTGTTCAAGGCTGTCCTGATAGCAAAATTGATCAAATTTTAAGTGGTCCAGCGACCGAAGCGGACATACGGCTTATTTTTGAGCGATTTGAGGCTGATTTGGAGATTAAACGGCTTGAAATTGATCTGGCGAACATGTGCTATGCCTTGAACAGCAATAAAACGGACCATAAAAATATAACCGACTGGGACCGTGCTTATGAACATGCTACATGCGGCGTTAGTATTGATCGGGTAGTGAGCTTTTTGTTAGGTATTGATCGTTTCAATCGCAATATTAAGTGTCCTTTCCATGATGACGGTAAAGCTTCATTGAAAGTTTACGTGAAAAACAACCGTTTTGTGTGTTTTGGATGTGGTATTCGTGGCTCTCCAATTGATTTTGTTATGTATCACAAAAACTGCTCCTTCCGCGAAGCAGTTCTGTTTCTTTCTAATCTGTAATTCCATTTTAGTTATGACCAATAAATATGTCAAAAATACTATTCAGAACTTAAAAGAAGAGATGGCAGAAAATGCCATTTCTTCAGGTCCGCCCGATTTATCCGATTCTACAAAGGAGGGGAAACAAGACCCTATACCCAGCGGACTCTCTGTCCCTCCTCAAGTAACAGGGACACAAACTCCGCCTGGTATAGAGAGTGTTCTTGAAGCTGTCAGACAAACGGGAGAAAAACATGATTATGTTATCAAGGCTATTCTTGCTGTTTTCGCGTCAACTTTTCTTGTACGCAAAGACCCGATTTGGCTTTTGATTGTTGGTAATCCTTCCTCAAATAAAACAACTCTTGTCGATTTGATTTCTGGGCATGTTGATGTTTATCGACTTGATACGCTCACTGCTAATCCTTTCAGTTCTGGGCAGAGGGAGAAAGAGAAACCGAAAGATCTTTTGCCATTATTGGATGGAAAGTGTTTTGTAATCAAAGAATATGCGACTATCTTTGGTAGAAGCGATGAAATGGTTAAGCAGCTCATTAGCGACCTTGTCGCTATTTATGACGGTGAATACGCAAAGCATTCTCCGACACGCGGCACGATTCGTTATAAATCGTTTTTTTCTCATGTAGGATGCGTGACACCCATGGCTTTAAATTCACGGCAAGTCTATATGAGTGCGGTCGGGGCACGTTTTCTTTTTTTAAGGATTGATTCACTTTCTGATGAAGAAAGAGACGATTCGATGAATGAAATTTTCTCTAATTCAAGAAAAAGTAACGCCGAAATTGTAGATGTTGTTTCCGCATATTGTCGCGTTATAAAGGATGTTATTCAGCAGGGCAACATTCCACAGATACCTTCCGAAGTGTTCAGCAAGTTAAAAGTGTTTGCCAGATTGATGGCGCGAGCGAGGGGAATCGTTATTACAAATCCAGTGAGTTATGAAGGGAATGACGGTAAAAAGCGGATTCATTATGAGGTTGATGATATTCAGATTGAAGAGCCTTTCAGGGCCTTAAAACAGCTCAAGAAATTCGCTGAATGTTTGGCTATTGTGAATGGTTCAAATGTTGTTGGCGAGGAGGAAATATCAATCGTGCAGCGGGTTGTTCTTTCTTCTATGCCAGTTCGAAGAGCCGATATATTGCGGGTTTTTGAAAAAGGAATTTTGTTTACCGTGAAAGAAGCGGCGGAAAAGCTTGATAAGAACAACAAGACTGTCAGGCGCAATTTGGATGAACTGGTGTCGTTGGGTGTCCTTGATACTGTGAAGGAAAGCGATACTCAGGCAAAAGCATATTTTATGAAGGAAGAGTATGCGGATGTTTTGGGTTTTAGTATTCAGCAAACAGAAACGGTCCAAGCCAATTCGCCTGAAAATTCAGCGGAAACTAAAGAGAAATTGCCTTTTTAATTCGTGGGCGCTTAACACAACCTATTATTTTTTATTTTTTTCACTTTATGACACCATCAACCATCAAGGAAGTTTGCACACTTTGTAATGCCCTTTCTCATAAACTAGCCGAATGCCTGCAAACATGTACGCGTTATGCGGTAGAAGCAAATTGTGTGCCTTCTTTCTTTTACTGTGAAGCTTTGACTTTACATGCATCAGCCGAAATAAAAGGTGATGATGGAGCATTTGTTGATCTATGTAGGCTTCAACCTTTTTTGGCTTTAGCGGCTAAACATGGGGCATACATCACTCCAGATTCAATCACGAAAAATGGAAACACTATCACCGTTGAGGTCACCATATGTTAATACCGTCTGTAACAATTAACTTTATATCTTTTACGCTTAAAAACTATGTCCTATAATCCAAACCACTATCAGTCCAAGAACGTTTATCTTCCAAAGGAGCTGTGCGCTTTTGCTGAGAAGAAAGCCAAAAGTCAGTTCATGAATTTCAGTGTCTATATCAGGTCACTTATTGTTGAAGACCTGAAGAAAGAAACCCTGAATGCAAGGCCAATTACGTAATAATATCTACTGAATGAAACCTGCATGGAAGCTCTTATTCAGTTGGATTTAGGGCTTCGGTTCAATCTCTAATGATTTCGGCAAAAAATTTGAATATTTTTTAATTCTAACCTTCATGACAACATCAAAAAAACAGCTTCTTGCGAATCAACAAAACGCCAAACTTGGTGGCGTAAAGACGGAAACTGGCAAGGAAGTCAGCAAGTTAAACTCTACGAAGCATGGCTTATTGAGCCAGGAAGTTTTGTTAAAAGATGAAAACAAACCTGAGCTTGCCACTTTACGTCAACAATTAAATGACTATTTCCAGCCCGAAACAGGCATGGAGCAAATCTTGGTGGATCGAATCATTGCCAATGTTTGGAGACTTAAAAGGGTGCTTAAAATTGAAACCGAAATGATTGAGAACGATTGTAAGCCTGGATTTATGGAAAATGAGAAAAAGGGCTTGGGCACTGCTTTAAGTTACGATTTTGCGAATAATGATACTTACGGCAAACTTATTCGCTATGAGACCAGTATTGAGAGAGGACTCTATCGTGCGCTCCATGAATTACAAAGGATGCAGGCGCAACGGAAAGGTCAACAAGTACCTCTACCCGTTGTTATAGACGTGGAAATGAATAAGGAAGAATAAATGGGTTCGTTTCGTAAAATTATTTTTTATGGGTAGACACTATTATAGTAAAAAGGATACGGTCGAAGATTGTCTTATTGTGGGTGTCTTTTGGTTGAAGAGAAATGGGTATCTTGATGGTTACAAGCATGGCGGAATCACTTGGACCTCTGGCTCTGGAAGTCAAAGTACCATTGGGATCACGGTTTCCACCTGCATAGATTATAAATTCCTTCGGTTCAATTACACATTGACCCAAAATGAGAAGAAAGAGAATTACAATTATGTTGTAAGGATTGTTACTTCTAGGTGTAATTTCAAAGGAAGGAGATTTTGGTTTCTTTGTCCTCTTTTGAAAGGTGATCGTCCATGTGAAAGGCGTGTGGCGAAGCTCTATTTGCCACCTGGAGGAAAGTATTTTGGGTGTAGACAATGCTATGATTTGAGCTATAACACGAGAAATAAATATGATGGACGGTTTGCTGAATTCGGCAAGGTTCTTGATTACGAAGCAAAGATGGAGAAGTTGAAAGATGTGGTCAAAAGAAAATATTACAACGGCAGGATGACAAAAAAATATAAAAGGTATCTGCAATGTGTTCAGGAGTTCAATCACGCCGCTCCGCTTCTTGCTGAAAGGATGAATAGATTATTATCTAACTAAGTGCTAATATATGCTCGCAGTCCAAAATTCAGTTAATTTGTTGAGGGAGTATTTGTTTTGTTGCCTTTAGTGGGGCAACTGTGCCAATAAAGAATCCCTCAAGGAAACTGAATTGGACTGCCACGGTTGCTCCTCTTTGAGGTCATTTACTTTATCTTTTATGGAAAATATTAAATTTGCAATTTACGCTCGTAAATCCTCAACAGGTGAGGACCGTCAGGTACTTTCTATAGAATCTCAATTGGATGAGATGAAGGATTTGGCGCAAAAACTTGGGATTAGAAATTATCAGGTGTTTACCGACTCTCAAACTGCTCACAAGCCATATTTGAGGCCTGAATTTATGAAAATGATTGCAGCGATTGATAGTGGAGAAATCCAGGGAGTGCTTTGCTGGAAAGCGGACCGTTTAGCACGGAATCCCCTTGAAGGGGGGAATATCACCTATCTTTTGCAGAACAGCAAATTGAAGGTCATCCAAACCCCTTACAGTCGATATTTACCAACAGATAACACTCTGCCTTTAACGATTGAGCTTGGAATGGCGAATCAATACAGTCTTGATCTTTCTAAGAATGTGAAAAGAGGTAATAAAACTAAAGTTGCCAATGGCGGTTATACAGGCGTTGCTCCTCATGGTTATTTGAACGATCTTATTAACCATACCATTCTTCCAGATCCTGACCGCTTTGATCTGGTCCGAAAAATGTGGGACCTCTATTTGAAAGGAACGTATTCTTTAAATCAAATATGCAAAATTGCAAATGAAGAGTGGGGGTTCCTAACATATCGAAGAAAACAAACGGGTGGTGCAAAATTGTGTATTTCGAGCCTTTACACAATTTTCACAAATCGTTTTTATTATGGATGGATTCAATCTGGTGAAAATGCAAACTATGGCATTCATAAGCCAATGATTACCATAGCTGAGTTTGAGAAAGTTCAAGAACTATTGAGAAGACAGGGGAGGAAAGGGGAAACAAGTTACGAGTTTTCATTTACGGGTTGTATTAAATGCGGAGAGTGCAGTGCTTCAATAACAGCTGAGGAGAAAGTGAAATATGCTTGTCCTGGTTGTAGAAAACAGAATTCGGCTAAAAATCCGCATCGTTGCGGACGTTGTGGTTACAGTATTGCCAAAGAAGACGTAGCACATGGTCATTGGTATAAATATTATCGCTGCACAAAAAAGAAAGGTGCATGTTCACAGAAATGCTTTACTGCTGATGCTCTGGAAGGGCAATTTGTTGATACTCTCTCCAAGATTGAAATAGACCCCGATTTTGAGCGTTGGGCTTTGCAGTGGTATAAATTCCTCAATCAAAACTCCTTTGATGAGAAACAGGGGCAGAACGAATTATTTTACAGCAATTATCAAAAAGCTGAGGAGAAAATAAAGCGGTTAGTTGATATGCGGGCTGATGGTGAGATTGATAAAGATCGTTTTATTGCTTCCAAAGCTGAAGCGGAAACTGACCTTGCCCATTGGAAAAGCAAATTGAGCGAGGCTGAGAAGACAAGGAATCAATCATTAGCGGAGATTGAAGAGGCGCTTGGATTTATCCAAGGTATCCAGAAACGCTTTAGGGAAGGCTCCGTCCGTGACAAGAAATATATTTTTATGAAGGTTGGCTCGAACTTTCTTCTAAAGGACCGAATACTTACTTTAGATACCCAAAAAGCCTATTTAGCCTTTCGAGAGCTTCAAGATGACGTTGATACTCGGATCGAACCTAAAGATTTGCCTTCCATAAAAGAAAATAACCCCCTTTTGTATGAGAGGGTTTTAACATGGCAGGGCCAGAAGGAATCGAACCCTCGTTAACGGTTTTGGAGACCGCTGTATTGCCACTATACGATGGCCCTAAGTTCAGGGGTTTTGCTTGCGCACTATAGCAATTCTCTCTTTTTTTTTCCAGTCAAAGAGCTCGGCTTCAAATGTCACAATTTTTGATACTCTTGCAATTTTGGCGGGAAGTGATAAACTATCTCTCAACCACATATTTTAATTTATGTCAATCAGCTTGGAGGAGAGGTTCGATACGCTTGTTGAGAAAGTTCTTGAGAAACGTCCCGTCCTCCGTGAAATCATCCAGAAACGTGGGCAAAAAAATCTTTACGATTACGCCAAAGATTATATCAACGTGAATTTGAATCCTCCGATTCAGCAGCGTCAGGATGAGATCATCGGGACTTTTCAGTCTGAGGTTGAAAGGCTTTTGGGGAAACAGATCGCCCAGGAGGCCGCGGACCAGCTGGCGGCGCACTATTACGTTTCGACGGCGGACCATCACGGTCCGGTTACCCATCCGTTTTTCATTAATTCCAATTTACTGACCGCTGCGCCGTTTTTTGAACATTCGGACCCGGTCCTCAAGAACGTCATCGTCTTTGCCTGCGGCAGCATCTCCCTCAATAACTCATCCTGGCCCCGCGGGCTTTTATTTAATACCTGCATGGACAACAAGATCCAGACCCAGCGTCTGTCGTTTTTTCCTGCAAAAGACCGTTTGTGCCCCGTCTTCAACTACCGTTCCTATACCAAAGAGGATATTGAAAGGGCGCGCGCATCCCTGTTGACGATGATCAAGGAAGGGCAGGTTCCCGCCGATGAGGGGAAGAAGGTTGAAGCTTTGCTCGACGAAATTTACCTGCGGCCGGAAATGCTCGAATGCGACAATTTCTCTGACCAGGTGACCAAGACGAATTTCCATCTGTGGAAGCGTTTTTTCGGCCAGAAGTATGAGAGCGAGGCTCCGAATCTTATTTATCTCGAGCAGGAAAGTCTCGTCTCGAAACTTATCGTTCAGCATCATCTTGAGAGCGATACCACGATTACGCACATCCTTTTTGATCCGGCTTACGAACTTCTCCTCTCGAACTATTTTGAAGGTATTCAGGGAGCTTTCGACCGCAAGGCGGACTATGGAACCTATCTTTTCTGGGCGTTGCCGAAGGGCGGAAAATACCGTGTTCAGATGTGGAAACAGGGCAGCAAACTTGTCACTGAAGACGGGTCTTACAGCCTGGAACTGACTCCGGCGAACATCAAAAAGGCGCTTGAAGCCAAGGAGATCATTCCAAGCATGATGCTCTGTTATATCGTGCTGGCTTTTTACTACGGGTTGAAATGTCTCGGCGGATTCAGCCAGGTGAACTACCTGACCTTCATGAAGAACGCATACATCAAGATGCAGGTCGATCGCGGGAACTACCGCAGTATCGAAGTCTGCGCGCGTTCCCAGACCAAAGAGATGGGAGGGGATTTCACGCTCGCTTTCATGGAAGGTCCAAACGGCGAACTCGTTCCTTCGACGGGCCTGGATTTGATGCTCTACGGGACCGATGAAACCTGGCCGTGTCTCGTTGAACAGTCCAGGCTCATTTCGCTTCAGGAAGGTGTGTATTCGCTTATGCCCGAGTTTTATCACATCCTGTATCTGGAAACGGAACGTGATCCTGAACTCGCGAGCATCACCGCCGAAGACGTCACCAAACTGATGAAACTTGATCAGAAAATGAAAGCCTGCACCAAGATCAAGCCCTACTAATCAATACGATTATTTTTTGTCCGGAGGGATGCTGTAATAGTTGAAGAGGTATTCGGCGAGGTCGTGATAGAGAACCGCAGTCGTCGAGTCGGCCCATTCTGACGTTCTGGGTCGGGTCATTTTGACGAGAATGACGAACTTAGGATCGTTGATGGGAGCGAAGCCGAGGACGGTGACCACCGTCGTACCTACACCGCTGACAGCGGCTCCGTATTTATAGGTCTGGGCCGTTCCGGTTTTGGCCCCGATGTAGTGATCCGGAAGTTTGATTTTCCCGTAACTGTCTCCGTTTTCAACATTGTTGACGAGCATGGCCGTCATGGTGTTGGCGGTTTCTTCGCTGATGACCCTCTGAACGGCAACCGGGTCCGTTTTGGTGGTTTTGCCGCCTTTTTGCACGATACTGTCGACGATGTGGGGTTCCATGAGTACGCCTTTGTTGGCGACCGCCGCGTAGGCGGTGACCATCTGGATCGGTGTGGCAAGAATACCCTGGCCGAAGGCGTGGTTGGCAAGTTCACTGTCCGTCCAGGTGTCGAACTGGGTGATCTTTCCCGGGCTTTCGTCGTCGAATTCGATACCGGTTCTTTCGTTGAATCCGAACTTGAGCATATAATTATAGAAAAGGTTGCGGCCCATCTTGCGCGCCACGAAGGAGATACCGGTGTTACAGGAGTTCTGGATGACCCAGGTCATGGTGGAGCGTCCGGTACATTTTGAGGAAACGTTTTTGATCATGGCGTCGTAATGCTGACCGTCGGGTCCAACGTGCGGACCGTTGGGGTTCTTGTCGAGATAGAGCACTCCGGGGTCGGTGAAACTCGTCGACGGTTTGACGTCGCCGTCGTCGATGGCGGAAGACATGGTGATGATTTTATAGACCGACCCGGGTTCATAAGGGAGCGATACGGCTAGGTTCTGATAGGCCGAAGGCCCGACGTTGTTCTTGTATTTCTTGTAAATGACGCTCCCGTCCGATTCAGTTTCTTTAAAGACTTCGAAACGGTCGTCCTGCTGGACGTTGCGATAGAACCAGAAGGCATTGTCGGTCCCGGCGATGGGCACCAGGTTCTTGATGTCGTCGGCGCTCAGGTTGACGGGTTCGGTGTCGTAGACCGCGCTGTAGTCGTTGGGGTCGAAGGTCGGGTAGTCTGCCATGGCGATGATATTTCCGGTTTTGGGATCCATGACGATGACCTGTCCGTCGTTTGCCCTGAAGTCCTGGACGTATTTTGCAAGGAGCTGTTCGACCTCCATCTGGATGGAACGGTCGATGGTCAGGACGATGTCGTCGCCGTCAACGGCGGGCTGGATGATGTTGTTGTCGCCGACGGTGATCTGGCGTCCGATACTGTCTTTCTGCGTCTGGAAGACGCCTTTTTTCCCCTGAAGCTGCGTGTTGTATTTGCTTTCGATGCCGTACTGTCCGATGCCCTGGGGAGTGACGAAGCCCAGGACGTTGGCGGCGAGCTGCCCTTCGGGGTAATAACGGAAATATTCTTCCTGAAGCCCCAGTCCGCTGAAGCTTTTCGTCTTGTCGTCGGTGATGAGCTTTTTGATCTGCGCGGAAATTTCGGGACTGAGTTTGCGTTTCAGAATGACGTAACGGTTCAGTCCTTTGAGGATGCTTTCCAGTTCGGAAGGAGGAAGTTCAAGGATCGGACTCAGCGCGACGGCTACGGCGTGACGGTCGGCGATCTGCGCCGGGTAGGCGTTCAGTTGGCCTTCGTTGACTTCTATTCCGGTGAGTTTCATGCCGTCGATCTGTTCCAGGGTCTGTTGGTCAAGGTCGTTGCTCAGCAAAATCTGCGAACGCGTTTCCTGACTGATTTTATCCAGAAGGTCGGCCGAAAACTGCTGGAAAAGCTCTTCATCGGTCAACGATTTGACCTGCGCTTTTTCTTCAGGGGTTTTGGCTTTGGCGAGGTCGACCTGGACTCTTTTTGCGTCTGTGTCGCGGGCCTCCTTGAGGTCGAAAATCATCGGAGCTATCCTGTCGGCGACCAGTTTTTTGTTGGTGATAAGCGTCGGGTCGGCATAGAGAAGATCCAGGGTGATGTTCGTCGCCACGCGGACCTGATCTCCCGAAGCGTAATCTTTGATGAAGATTTCACCGCGTCTGGCAGGGAGTTCGCTGTAGCCGTAGTGTTCCTTTGCGGCCACGGTTTCGTAGTAATCGTAACGCATGACCTGCAGGTAGAAAAGTCTCACGAGGATCACCGCCGTCATGAAGATCATGAAGGCCATCAGCCACGCCAGCCGGCTTCCGGGTTTTGAAGGTCGCTGTGCTCTTTTTTTTGCCATAACAGTGAAAGTGATTGCGGGATGGTATTATAGAGGGATTTTTATAAAATTTCCAACGTGGTATAATACCCCAGAGTTTTAGCCCTTATTATTACGAAAATGTCACGGAAGACCACCCTTGAAAACGGCTTGCGGATAGTCACAAAAGAACTTGATAATACCAAATCGGTGACGGTGCTCATTCTTGTGGGAGCGGGCTCCCGCTATGAGGTGAAGGAGATCAACGGCATCTCACATTTCTTGGAGCACATGTTTTTTAAAGGCGCGAAGAAGTATAAAAATACGAAAGAGGTTTCCGAAGCGATCGACGGGGTCGGCGGGGATTTCAATGCTTTTACGGGTAAAGAGTATGCCGGTTACTACGTGAAGGTCGCGGACAAGCATGTCGGTTTGGCCCTCGACGTGCTCGGAGACATGCTTATCCATTCCAAATTTGATCCCGTTGAGATCGACAAGGAACGCGGCGTCATCATGGAGGAGTACAACATGTATCAGGACACGCCGATGTACCAGATCGGATGGGATTTTGAACGGCTCATCTACGGGGATCAGCCCATCGGATGGGACCAGGTCGGCACCAAAGAGGTGATCATGGGCGTCCAGCAAAAGGATTTTTTGAAATATCGCAGCGAACTCTATACTCCGGAAAATACCGTCATCGCCATCGCCGGTAACGTCGATCATGACAACGTCGTCGAACAGATCGAAAAACTTTTTGAGTTCGAAAAAAAGAAAAAAGATTACAACTTTCTTCCGGTGAAGGAGTTCAATACGGGCTCCAGGCTTTATTTGAGAACCAAGAAGACGGAACAGGCTCACCTGATGCTCGGTTTCCCGGGATACCCTGAACAACATAAGGACCACTACACAGCCAGACTGTTGGCCGTCGCCCTCGGCGGAAACATGAGTTCGCGCATGTTCCTTTCCGTCCGTGAACAGCAGGGCCTTGCCTACTACATCAATTCGACCACCGACGAATATACGGATACCGGGACGTTCACCACGAATGCCGGCGTCTCTTTGGACGGCATAGACAAGGCGATCGTGGCCATCATGAAGGAGTACAAGAAAATCATGGATGAACCCGTGCCTCCGGCTGAACTGAAAAAAGCCCAGGAATTCCTGAAAGGGAAAATGGTGCTGAGGCTTGAGGATTCGGAAGAGTACGCCCATTTGCTGGGAAAATACGAACTTCTCTACTCCAAAATGAGAAGTCCGGAAGAGATCATGAAGCAGATCGACAAGGTCACGGTGAAAGACCTGCAGCGCGTCGCACAGGATCTTTTCAAGGAAGATGCGGTCCGTCTTGCCGTGATCGGGCCCTATGAAGATCAGGAACGCTTTTTGAAACTGTTGAAATTCTCCTGATCATCAGTATTATAGTGCGTGTTTAAGGTTTATTCATTAATCGATTCATATTCTATGGCTATGGATTTTAAGGGAGTCAAAGAGAAAACATTGGTGCTTATCAAGCCGGACGGCATTCAGCGCGGTCTGGTGGGAGAAGTCATGGCGCGTTTTGAACGGAAAGGTCTGAAACTCGCGGGCTTGAAGATGATGACCCTGGATGAAGCCGTATTACGTGAACATTACGCTCATATCGCTGACAAGCCTTTCTTCCCGGGCGTCAGCCAGTTCATGCAGAGTTCTCCGGTTGTGGCCATGTGTTGGGAAGGTCTTGAAGTCGTGCAGGCAGTGAGAATTTTGTGCGGTGTCACCAAGTCGCGCGCGGCCGATGCAGGTTCCATCCGCGGTGATTTCGCCATGAGCGTGGCATGCAACGTCATCCATGCGTCCGATTCCGTTGAAACGGCGATGAAGGAGGTCCCGCGTTTCTTCAATCCCGATGAAGTTTTTGAATACAAGAAATCCGAGTACGAGCATGTCTACATGGAGGATGAAAAGTCCTAGTTCTTTTGTATGCCTTTTTTAAAGCTCGCCTCCCTTAAGCGGAAGCTTTCGCAAGGCGAGAATGATATCAGTATTTTTGAAAGCGTGCGCGGCAGGTCAGCTTTTCTGTTGCACGGCGCCGAAGGAAGATACAGTTTTATCGGATACGATCCTTTCGCAAAAATCTGGAGCAGGAAAGGGGTGACCCAGCTTGAAAAGCTCAAAGATTTCTATGATTGGAAAAAGTCAGATTCCATCCAGATGTTCGAAGGGGATCCCATCGGAGTTTTACGTAAACTGTCGGCGCATTTTCGTTATAACGGCAAGTCCCCGGTTCCGTTTTGCGGAGGTTTGGCCGGATATTTCAGCTACGATTTCGGAGCTTCCATGGGCGGTGTCCGTCAGAAAGTTTTCGACGACCTCGAGCTTCCGGATTTCGTTTTCTGTTTCGTCAATAAGCTGCTGGCGATAGATCATGAACTTTCCGAGCTTCATTTGCTGGCGCTCGCTCCGACGGACGCAAGGGCGGAATACGTTTTGAAATCTATGGAGGCTGACCTTGAAGGGACTTCCGACCTTATCGCTGCCGGGGATATCGGCGAGATCCAGTCCAATCTCAGTTTCGAAAAGTACTCTTTGAAACTTGCGAAGATCCGCCACTATCTGGAGGAAGGGGAGACGTATCAGGTAAATTTTTCCCAGCGTTTTTCCGCGTCGAGTACTCGTGATCCCTGGTCCGTTTATAAATCTCTGGATAAGATCAATCCGGCGGATTACGGCTGTTTTTTCGATTTCGAAGATTTTCAGATCGTAAGTTCCTCACCCGAACTGCTGCTGAAAAAAAACGGGTCTTCGATCGTGACGAAACCTATCAAGGGGACCGTGGCGAAAGGGAAAAACAATCGGGAAGATGAGGAAAACATTGAGGTTCTCAGAAGGTCGAAAAAAGATGCGGCGGAGCTGGCGATGATCGTCGATCTTGAACGCAACGATATCGGAAAGGTATGTGAACCCGGTACTGTAAGAGTAAAATCGCATCGGGAAGTGAAAAAACTGGCGCGGGTTATTCACACGCTCTCGACCGTTGAAGGGAAGCTTCACCACAACAGAGACTTTCTTGATGCTTTCGAGGCACTGTTCCCCGGGGGGTCCATTACCGGTTGTCCCAAAAAGCGGACCATGGAGATCATCGACGAGCTTGAGGATTTCAGGCGGGGCATTTACACCGGCTCGGCCGGATATCTGGGATTTGACGGAAACGGCGAGATGAACATTCTTATCAGGACTCTGCTCGTGAAGGACGGCCGGTTGTATTTTCAGGCTGGAGGAGGCATCGTCATCGATTCGGATGCCGGGAAAGAGTATGAGGAAAGTTTTCGAAAAGCTTTGGCCATCAATGAGGCTTTAGGGAAATCATGATAATGTCATAAAAAGATGCTGCCGTCATTTATATTGACTAATTCAGCTATTGCATTTTGATTTTCCTGCTGTAGTATGCTTGGTGGTAAGTTTTGTTTATGCCTTCAAGTACACCAGCACCGGCTCCGCAGGAAAATCTATTGCCTGATGAACCCCTCAATACGGGGGTCAGGCTTATTTCACCGATTTCTCCGGAGCCTCACGACACGGTTCAGGATCTTGAACCTTCACTCGAAGACGGGTCGGTGGAAGGCGTTGCCGGGCAGATTCATCTTTTAGCTTCTGCTGCGCTTAAACCCCAGCCCGTGCCGGATATGGACGAGGAGGTTGATGCGAATGTTTTTGTCGAAATGTTTATGCGCGACCCCGACGATTTTTCGGAAACGACCGAGGTCACCCAGGCTCCCTTCAAGGTTGTTGCGGAGAGCTCCACTGACGAAGAAGAGAACATCGATCTGGTCCGTCCGGATTTGGAAGACGTCGATTAAATTTTTGTTTTTTTTCTATGGCAAGTTCAACGCCGCCGGCATACCTCCGGGAACCAACGGAAAATGATCCGGGGTCTACGAAAGTGGAGGTTCCGGAGACCTGTAAATCGGGAGTTCATGCCGCCGAGGATTTTATCAAAGCCCACGTTGACGTGAGCAAACCGGTTCGCATAAAAATTGCCAGGGTCATCCGCATGAAAGAGATTCGGGAAGTGAGCAGGCGGGAACTGGAACGTGAAGAAGAGGTGGTTTTCCCGAGCCAGGAGCTTCTTGAAAAAATCGAGCATTGCAGATCTGCCGAAGATTTTTTGGGAGTCATTGACGCCATGTTCCTGGAAGATGATAAAATAAAAGCAGAAAAGAAAAAGAGGGGGTTCTGATAAAAAATCTCTATGGTTGTTTTTTTGAACGGTCGGTTCGTGGACGTCCGAACAGCGAAAGTTTCTGTTTTTGATCACGGTTTTTTGTATGCCGACGGGGTCTACGAGACCTTGCGCACGTACGGTGGTTTTGTGTGGCAGCCCGGTGAACATTTGGGAAGGATGCGGAGATCCGCGAAGATGATCGGCCTTGATGTGCCGTGGACGCTCGAACAGATGGAGCGATGGATCCTGGAGGCCGTCAAACGCAACGGTTTCAGGGAATCGAGAATTCGCGTTACGGTGACGCGCGGCGAGAACGGTTTTGATTTCGGCAAAGCGATGAAGCCGACGATCTGTATTCAGGTCCAGAAGCTGGTTCCGCAACCCGGGTCGGTGTATCAAAAGGGTGTGGACGCGGTGGTTTTCCGCGGGAAAAGGATTTTGCCCGAAGCAAAAACGCTCAATCTGCTGCCGATGGTCATGGCTCAGCGTTTCATGAAAGAACACAACGCGTATGAAGCTTTTTTTGTTGACGGGAAAGGGAATGTGAAAGAGGGAACGGTCACGAATATTTTTATGGTCCGCAAGGGCGTACTCGTGACTCCGGGGAAGGGCATACTTGCGGGAACGACGCGTGATGTTTTGTTGAAGGTGGCGCGGCGCCTGCGTTTGAAAGTACGGGTGCGGGACATCAAACTCCGCGAAATGTACCATGCCGAAGAGCTTTTTATCACCAACGCGCCGCGCGGCATCGTGCCGGTGCGCAGAGTGAAAGGTTATGCGATAGGCTCCGAAAAATGGAAAGCCGTGAAATGTCCCGGACCTGTGACGAAAATGCTCATGAAGGCTTTTCAAGCCAAGATTGAAGAGTTTATTGCTGGACAGTCCTGATTTCGGGTATCATCTGATCCTGTTTTTATGTTTATGGATCATTTGCTGATAAGCCGCGAAAAAAAGCTTTCTTTCGAGAAGCCTCTGGTGATGGGGATTTTGAACGTCACTCCCGATTCTTTTTCCGACGGCGGTCAATTCCATAATGCCGGTGAAGCGGTTGAGCATGCTTTGAAGATGATTGAAGAAGGGGCCGACATCATTGATATGGGCGGTGAGTCCACCGGGCCGGGTTCCAAAGACGTCAGCATGGATGAAGAGCTTTTCCGCGTTATGCCGGTGTTTGAAGCTTTACGCAAACGGACGGAGGCGTGGATTTCCGTTGATACGTATAAATCCGGTGTGGCCAAGGCGGTTCTGGACGGTGGAGCGGATATGATCAATGACGTCACGGCTTTGCGAGGGGATTCGAAGATGGCAGAGCTTCTTGCCGCCGGCGACGTTCCCGTGGTGCTGATGTATTCCAAGGATTCAACGGCTCGGACGACGCGTGAAGAAACGCATTACGATGACGTTGTGGCAACGGTGAAGAAATTTTTTGAAGAACGCCTGAAGTATGCCGAGGAATCGGGTCTGGCAAAAAGCCGTTTGATTCTTGATCCGGGGATGGGGGCTTTCGTCAGCGCCGACCCAAAGTACAGCCTGCAGCTCTTAAAAAGGCTTCGTGAGTTTGATCCGTTCGGTTTGCCGGTTCTGGTCGGTCCTTCACGGAAATCTTTCATCGGGCAGGTGCTGGCTGTTCCTTTGCATCAGCGCCTGGAAGGAACGCTTGCAGCCTGCGCGGCTGCCGTGATGAACGGGGCTTCCATTTTACGCGTTCATGATGTACAAGAAACTCGGCGCACGGTGGATATGATCCGCGCCATCATGACTTCCTAACCGCCATTATGTTCGTTACCAAAGAGTTCACTTTTGATTCCGCCCATTTTCTCACCAACTATTACGGTAAGTGTGAGCGTGTTCACGGGCATACGTTCCGGCTGCAGGTGACGGTGGACGGGAAAGTCCAGAGCAACGGCCTGGTGATCGATTTTGTGGTGCTCAAACGTATCGTCAAACGGCAGGTTCTTGATAAGCTCGACCATCATCTCCTCAACGACATCGTGGGAAATCCTTCCGCGGAAAGACTCGTCGTCTGGATCTGGGATCAGTTGAAAGATCTGCGCAAACTGCTCGAGAAAGAGTTCGATGATCCGAACCTCGGGGAAGATCTCAAAAAATATTTCGATAAGAAACATTCGGAACAAGAGCTGGCACCTTTCCCATTTGACCAGGCGCTGCGTCTCCATGAGGTCAAACTCTGGGAAACCGCGTCGAGCTGCGTCACGTACCGCGGAGAATAGTTTTTCAACCGTCATGAACGACATTTTTTTAAGTCTGGGATCGAACGTCGGTAACCGAGGGGCGAACCTCCAGACCGCTTTGGTGAATCTGGAGCAGTGGGAGGTTCGGGTGCTGCGGAGTTCTTCCATTTACGAGACCGAGCCCTTCGGGAAGAAGGATCAGGGGAATTTTTTCAATCTTGCGGTTCAGGTTAAAACCGACCGGACGCCCGAAGACCTTTTGATGGTGCTTCATGCCATCGAGCGCAGCATGGGGAGGGAACGCAAGGAGCCGTGGGGGCCGCGCACCATAGACCTCGATATTCTTTTTTACGGCGATAAGGTCAAAAACGACGACCATCTCACCATTCCGCACCGCCATCTTGCTGATCGCAGGTTCGTCCTGGAGCCGCTCGCGGAGATAGCCCCGGGTTTTGTTCATCCTGTTCTCAAAAAAACCGTTGAGCAGCTCTTGAAGGAGTGCACGGATAAAGGTACAGTGACCCTGCTTTCTTAAGTTTTTATCCATGGACGCCGTCGTTCCAACCATTGAATCTTTTCGCGACCATTTGAAGTTCCTTCGCAAGAAGTCACTGGAGATGCGCATCGAATTCCTGAAGATGACGAACAAAGCGCAGTTCGGGCATACCGGGAGCGCTCTTTCGGCCGTGGATATCCTGGTGACGCTTTACTACGGGAAGTTCCATGACCGTCCGGTGATGCAGTTCGACCCGCAGAAACCCGGTTGGGACGGTCAGGATTATTTTATTCTTTCCAAAGGACATGCCTGCCCCGCTCTTTATGCCATTCTGGCGGATTTCGGTTTTTTCCCGAAAGAGGAACTTAACCATCTTTTCCAGATGAACAGCCTGCTTCAGGGGCATCCGGTCAAGAAAATTCCCGGGATCGTCCTGAATGCCGGTTCACTGGCCCACGGATTTTCGGGGGCGCTGGGACTGGCCATGGTGCTGAAAGCCGAGAAGCATTACAACCGCGTGTTTTGCTTTATGGGTGACGGAGAGCTTCAGGAGGGCCAGGTGTGGGAGGCCGCCATGGCGGCGGCTCATTATAAACTGGATAACCTCGTCCTGCTCGTGGACGATAACGGTCTGCAGATCGAAGGTCCAACGCGTTCGGTCATGAACGTCGATCCGATCGTGGACAAGTTTGAATCTTTCGGTTGGAAAACCGTGCCGGTCCGTGACGGTCATAATTTTGAGGAGCTGCTTTCCGGGCTGGAACGCGCGATTGAGGTCCAACGAAGACCTTCAGTCGTCATTGCCCGTACCGTGAAAGGGAAAGGCGTCGGGTTCGCGGAAAACAAGTCTTTCTACCACGGCGTTCCCTTGAGCGACGAAGAGATGGCCGTTGCCATTCCGGCCCTGGAACAGGAGATGGCGCTTCTGGATTTGTAAAAGCATGCTATGGTTTTCGGTCCTTTCGTGTTTTACGCGATCATCAAGACATTTTTCTTTTCGCCGTTTCTGGTGGACGGGATTTCGATGATGCCGACGCTCCATAACGGCGAGTTTTTCATGGTGGACCGTCTGACTTATCGCGAGTCCGATCCCCAACGCGACGATATTGTGGTGTTTTCTCTGGATGAAGCCCCGACGTATTACTACGTCAAAAGAGTGATCGGGCTTCCCGGAGATCACATTCATCTTGAAAAAGACGGCGTGTACCTCGTGGATCCGCGGACAGGCGTTCGCCACAGGCTCAGCGAACCGTTTGTTCTTTCCGATCCCAATCCGCCCGATAAGTTTTTGTCCGACACCAATGAACTGGGGCAGGATTTTACCGTGCCGCAGGACAGTTATTTTGTCCTTGGAGACAACCGCGAGCACAGCAAAGATTCCAGATATTTTGCCAATCCGTTCATTCCGCGCAAGAATATCGTTGGGGAATTCGGTTTTGAAATCGACGACTTGGCGAAAATACTTTGAAATTTTATCAATTTTCCATGAAAATCTTACGGACGACACTTTGCATTTTGGCGCTTTGCACCTATGCTGGGTGTACCGCCAATCAACCTTCAGCTTCAACCTTGTCCTACATCGCCAATTCTCAACAAACGGGGGAAATCTTTCAGACACAGCAGGCCGGTGATCCTGCTTCAGCAGCCGGCCGGCCCCAGCAGCTTCCAACACAGCAGCTGACGGTCAGTACGCCGGACGGCGACGTTGCCTTCAGCGTGCAGGTGGCCAGGGACGAACAGACCAGGGCCGAGGGCCTGATGTACCGTCAGGACATGCCCATGAACGAAGGCATGATTTTCCTTTTCGATAAAGAGCAGCCGTTAACCTTCTGGATGAAGAACACGCTCATTCCGCTTGATATGATTTACATGGACAAGGACTGGAAAGTGGTTTCGATCCAGAAACAGGCCCAGCCATGCACGGCAGACCCCTGTGTTCTGTATCCTTCCATGCAAGATGCCCAATATGTGCTTGAAATTAACGGCGGTTTGAGTGATAAACTAGGAATACGACAGGGATCGATGATACAGTTCCAACCTTAATGCGCCCAATGCGCGAAGAGTATGACCTTAGGACTTTTTAACAAACCGGTCTATGACGAAGTGGCTTCAACGGCCAAGGCTTTTGGCGACGCCATGCTCAGGTTCGGTTCGAAGTACAAAAACGTGGTGGTGCTGGACGCCAATGCAGGCCGCTTTTTGAACCTGGGGGGTTTTGCCAGAGCGTTTCCTGACCGGTATTTCAATTTCGGCAACGCCGAATCCAATATGATCGGCGCGGCCGCCGGATTTACCGTGCGCGGCAAGGTTCCTTTTCTCTGTTCATTTTCGATGTTCATTACCGGCCGCGCCTGGGAGCAGATCCGCAATGCCGTGGCCTACCCGCATTTGAACGTGAAGGTCGTGGGGGCGTTCAGCGGGATACTGTGCGGAGAAGACGGAGCAACGTACCAATCGCTTGAAGATATCGCCATCATGCGCGCCATTCCCAACATGAAGGTCGCGGCGCCGGCGGACGGCGTGGAAACCAAACAGGTTGTGGAAGCGAGCATGAACGACTACGGTCCTACCTACATCCGGCTCACGAACAAACCGACCATGAACCTGTATGACGAAACGCACGCTTTCCAGTTCGGGAAGAGTTCCATCTACAAGGCCGGCACCGATGTCTGCATTTTTTCCTGCGGCGACACTTTTCATTCCAGTCTGAAGGCTGCGGAAATGCTGGAACGCGACGGTGTTTCCACCATGGTCGTGAACGTTTCCTCTATCAAGCCGATGGATGATAACCTCATCACCGAATGCGCCAAACAGGCTTCACATGTGGTGACGGTTGAAGACCATCAGATTACCGGAGGACTGGGTTCCGCCGTTTCCGAAGTTCTCAGTTCAAACTATCCCGTGAAAGTTACCCGGCTCGGGACGGACGGTTTCGGCGAATCGGGAAAATCCGCCGATCTGTACAGAAAATACCGGCTGGATCCACAGGGGATTTATGAGCAGGTCAAAGGTTTGCTTCAGCGCTAGCCATCACTGTTCGACGGTCCAGGAAAGCTGTTCTTCATCATCGGCGTTTTGTGCTGAAGCGGATTTCTGGTTTTGAAGGTTCGCACGCACTTTCTCACTGATGTCGTTCGTCATGCCGGTCATGCGGTCATGATTGCCGGGAAGCTCGAACTCGAACCAGAATTTTCTAAAAACACTGCCGTTCGAAGGAGCCCCGAGAACTTTAAAAATACCTTTTCGCATGGCTTCCAGGATTCGGCGTTCCTTTTGAGGCTTCAATTCCATGAGTTTTCTGATCGTTTCGATGCTTTTTGGCGAAGGTTCGATTTCGTCGGCAAAATTTTTTTTTTTCTTCGTTGGGATCGAGTACTTTCATCACGTCCATTTCTCCCTTTATCAAGCGGCTGCCTTCGTCGCCGGCTGTCGTGATTTTGAGGTGGACCTCTTTCGTTGTCATGAAGAAGTCGTGGCCGTTCTGAGAATTCATGATTTTTTCGACCGGATCACCGAGTTTTTCAAACAATGACGCCAAAGCTTTTTGGAGGGCTTTTACTCCATGCCGTTCACTGTATTCAATTCTTTCTTCCTGGCGGTTATGGCTTTCGGGAATCATTTTTTCATTTTTTTATGCTTGTGTTTCGATGCAGGTTTTTTGGAACCTTTCGCCGGTTTTTTCATGTGAGGTTCGCACACCATGCCTTCGGGAATTTCCATGGGTTCGAACGGTCTTGTCCAGTGCCAGTTTTCGATTTCCGGCATGTCTTTGCCGTATTGAACGATGTATTTGGCGTGCTTGTCGAGCTCCTGCATGAAGTAGGCGGTAAGTTCGTCGGCCTTTTTTTTGAATTTTGGATTCTGTTTTGCGGCTTTTTCCAGGACGTCCATGCAGAGATGGTAGCGGTCGGTTTTGTTGACCACCATCATGTTGAACGGGGTGGTGGTGGTCCCTTCCTCTTCGTAGCCGTGGACGCTGATGCGGTCCATGGCATCGCGCCCGAAGATGAGTTTGCGGATGGCTTCGGGGTACCCGTGGAAGTTGTAGATGATGGGTTTGTCTTCGGTGAAGTAGCAGCAAAAATCTTCATGGCTCAGACTTAACGGGTGTTTTTCGTCGCCGACACCGAGTGCTGTAAGTTCGGAAACGTTGACGAAGCGGAGTTTGAGTTCCGGCATGAGTTTGCGCAAAAGCGAAATGGCGGCCATGGTTTCGTGGACGAGCGCGTCACCGGATGCGGCGAGCACGACGTCAGGATTCTTGGCACCTTCAGGATCGATCCAGTACCAGATTCCTACTCCGGTCTTGAGTTCTTCGCGGGCTTCGTCCAGGGTGAGCCATTGCGGCATGTACTGTTTGCCGGCCACGATGACGTTGATGCTGTCCTTGCGCATGAAGCAGTCTTCCAGAATTACAAGCAACTGGTTGGCGTCGGCGGGGAAGTAAACGCTGCAGAATTTGCCGTGCTTTTCCAGAATGCTGCTGATAAAGCTCGGGTTCTGGTGGGAATAGCCGTTATGTTCCTGTCTCCAGCCTACGCTGGTGAGCAGGTAATTAAGCGCCGGTATTGGTTTTCTCCATGGAATGGCCTGGGACTGTTTGATGAATTTGGCGTACTGATCCACCATGCTTGAAATGATGGTGGCGAACGCTTCGTACGTGGCAAAGATGCCGTAGCGGCCGGTGAGGGCGTAGCCCTGCATCCAACCCTGGAGGTTGTGTTCACTCAACACTTCCATGACGCGGCCTTCAGGTCCGATGTTTTCGTCCCAGTTGTGGAGCGGCCACATGAAGGCGCGTTTGGTGACTTCGAACAGCGCTCCGAACTTGTTGGATTCGGTTTCGTCCGGGCAGAAGAAGCGAAAATTTTTGTCCTTGGCCGAAGTCTTGAAAATGTCACGCATGTATTCCGCGCTGACTCCGGTGTTCCTCATCTGGGGTTCGCCGCGTTTGGTGAGGTAAACGCGGTATTTTTTGAGGTCGGGGAGTTTGAGCTTTTTCATCATTTCTCCGCCGAGGGAGTATTTGTTCATGCCCATGCGAAGGTCTCCTTTTGGCACAAACTCAAGAATTTCCGGAAGCGGGCAGCCGTGTGCGCTGACGAGCTCGGTGACTTTATAGCTTTCGAGCCATTTTTTGACGAGCTGAAAATGTTCGGGATTCTCCTTGGGATCGTTGATGGGGATGCCGTGGGAATGGTATGAACCTTCCACGCGGTGGCCGTCGGCACGTTTGATGCCGGTCCATCCTTTGAGCGAACGGAGGATGATCATCGGCCAGCGCGGCTTGAGGAGAGGTTTTTTGGAACTGCGCGCTTTTTTCTGGATGGCGCGGATTCTCTGGTAGCAGTATTCAAGGGGCTGGATGAGTTTGCCGTAGACGTCTTCGTCGTAAGGGTCGCTGATGTCGACGATGAGCGGTTCATAGCCGTACCCGTTGAAAAGATCGATGAGTTCCTCGTTGCTCATGCTGGCGAAAATGGTCGGTCCGGTGATTTTGTAGCCGTTGGCGTGTAAAATGGGGAGAACGGCGCCGGAAGTTTTGGGATTGAGGTACTTGTTGGCGTGCCATGCGGTAGCCATCGGTCCGGTTTCGGCTTCGCCGTCACCGACCACACAGGTGACAATGAGGTCCGGATTGTCGAGAACGGCTCCGAAGGAGGTCGAAAGGGAATACCCGAGTTCACCGCCTTCCACGATGGCGCCCGGAGTGCCCGGGTTCACGTGGCTTGGGAATCCGTCAGGCCAGCTGAACATTTTGATGAGCTTGCCGGTGCCTTCTTCGTCGCAGGTGAGTTCGGGGTAGTACTCCACCATCGTTTTTTCCGCGAAAACGTTCGAGATAACCGCCGGCGCACCGTGCCCCGGGCCCACCACGTACAGCATGGAGGGTTTGTGTTTGTAAATGAGATAGTCGAGGTTCGCGTAAATGAAGTTCAATCCCGGAACGGTTCCCCAGTGTCCGAGGATGCGGTCCTTGATGTGTTCGGTTTTCAGTTCTTCGCGAAGCAGGAAGTTGTCCTTGAGGTAGAGCTGTGCGGCACTGAGATAGTCCACGTAGCGGAGGTATTTTTTCATCCAGGCCACGGCGCGTTTATCCTGTGCGCTCAGGCCGGAAGCCTTGAAGACTTTGGTTCGGGGTGCTTTGTTTGCCATAATTTTGGTGTGGTTAAATTTTTTTGTTTATTGAAGGAAGTCATCCGCGATTTCGTCGTAGCTTTTGACGATGTGGTCCGCGCCCGCAGCGAGGAGTTTTTCACGCGGCGTGGTGGTGAGGAGGGCGATGCATTTCATGCCGGCGTTCTTGGCCGCTTCCACGCCGTTGACCGCGTCCTCGAAGACGATGCATTCCTCCGGCATGAGTTTGAGCTCTTCCGCGGCCTTGAGAAAAATGTCGGGCGCGGGTTTGGAGTTTTTGACGTCTTTGTTGGTGACGATATATTGAAAATATTCCTGGAGCCCGACATGATCAAGCAGGAGTTTTGCGGGTTCAATGTGGTTGCCGGTCGCCATGGCGATGCTCATGCCTTTGTTTTTTTGTTTTTTGAGGAACTGTTCGACGCCCGGCACGTTTTGGATGGGCGCGTCTTTGATGATCTTCATGTAGAGTTCTCTTTTTTCCGCCGAATACTGCTCTACCTGTTGGGGCGTGAGGGTGATGCCGTTTTCCTTGAAGAATTCGGGGAAGGTGCAGTGCGATCCTCGACCCGAATACCGGGCGTCGTCTTGAGGAGTGTATGTGAGACCGTGTTTTTTGAAGATTTCAGCAAACGCTTGGGCGTGAAACTGCTGTGTCATTGTTACGGTGCCGTCGAGGTCGAAAATGAGTCCTTTGATAGCCATAATTTGTCTTTATTTTTTGTTATTACATTATACCATAATATTTTATTTACGGCAATTTGTGCTATAGTGTGCGTGTCATTACTTTTTAATTTTTTTCCGGCACCCTATGGAACGCAATATAGCTCAGGTCGTCCCGACTTTATCCGAAAGACTCACCGAAGAATCTCCTGAGCGAATGACCGTCCAAAGGACATTGATTGCTTTTCTAGCCGACCAGCTGGCGGAATGTGTTCCTCACCAGGAATACAATACGTATGCCTGTTTTGTCATTGATAAGATCAGCGAGCGCTATCAGCAGTGGTTTGAAGGATTCGTCAAACGCGCTGACGCGACCGTTCAATCTTTCGTGAAAAAGTATCTTTATAATCCCTCGGCTTTGCTTGCCCAGATGTATCAGACGGAAGATTGTGAGCAGTTTGTCAGCAAGCTTGTCGCTGAATTTGTTGAATCTTTACGGCCAGATGAGGTTGAAAGAGCTTCCTACCTGACGTATGATGAAGTCCGTAAAGTTTTCGAAAACAGTTGATAACTTCCGTATGGCACTTCCACTCAAACTTTTTTCAGGCTCCTCACATCCCGAACTGGCGCATGCCATTGCGAAGAACCTGCATATGAAGCTTTCGGAGATGGAGTTGAAGCGTTTTGCCTGCAATGAAATTTACGCGAAACCGTTGGAAACTGTCCGCGGCTGTGACGTCTACATCGTCCAGACGGCTACGGCAAGCGTCAATGAGGATCTGATGGAGCTTTTCATCATGATCGATTCGCTCAAGCGGTCTTTCGCCGAAAGGATTCACGTGATTATTCCGCATTACGGTTACGCGCGTCAGGATCGTGTAGCGACGCCCCGCGAACCGATCAGTGCTAAGCTCGTGGCCAATCTTATTTCAGCCGCCGGCGCCGGTCACGTCATTACGATCAACCTGCATTCCGACCAGGAGCAGGGTTTTTTCGACTTTCCGGTGGACAACCTCACGGCCAAGAAACTGTTCGTGGATTACTTCAAACGCAAGAAGCTCAAGGACCTTGTGGTGGTCGCACCGGACGCCGGCGCCGCCAAAGTCGCCAAGCGTTTTTCCGATACCATTGGTGCCGAACTCGCCATCATCCATAAAGTCAGACCGGAACACAACGTTGCCGAAGTACTGCATGTCGTGGGTGACGTTGCCGATAAAACCTGTCTTATTTTCGACGATCTTATCGATACAGCGGGAACCGTGATTGCAGGCAAAGAGGCGCTTTTGAAAAAAGGCGCTCGCGATGAAGTTTATCTCGTGGCAACCCATGCGGTGTTTTCACATCCGGCCGTAGAACGGCTTCGGGCAGCCAAGTTCAAGGAGGTCGTCGTGACTGATACGATTCCTCTTCCCAGAGACAAGATGTTCCCGGGGCTGAATATTCTTTCCGTTGCGCCACTTCTCGCAAAAACGATTCGCAACGTTCACGAATCCAAATCCGTTTCATCTGTTTTTTAATTTTTTCGTTATGGACAACAATACTCAACAGACCGTTTATTTTGGCAGTGACGACGATAGTCATGAGATCAAAAAACTTTTCAAGGAGTTCCTTGAAGAAAAGGGGATCAAGTTCGTGGATCTCGGCAAGTTCAAAGATGACGATACGGATTTTGCCATCATCAAGAGGGAACTCGGCGAAAAGGTCCGCGAGGAAACCAATCCACTTGGTGTTTTGATGTTCGGTAAGAAGAATAATATTTTATGAACCTTAAAGAACAGGCAGCGGCGGAGGCTTTAAAGTACGTGAAAAGCGGTATGATTTTGGGGGTCGGCACGGGTTCGACGACCAGGTTTTTTACCCAAATGCTCGGCAAGGCTTTACAACAAGGCGAACTCAAAGACATCGTGGCCGTGCCGACTTCTGAAGACACCGCGGCACTGGTGCGTGAACTTGGTATTCCTTTGACGACGCTGGATGAGCATGACGCGCTTGACCTCGTGGTGGACGGCGCGGACGAAGTTGATCCCAGGCTGAATCTGATCAAGGGTCTGGGGAGAGCTTTGCTCCGTGAAAAAATTGTGGAGGTCCACGCCAAGCAGTTTGTCGTTATCGTGGATGAGTCCAAACTTGTCGATCGTCTGGGGCAACATGTGGCCTTGCCGGTGGAAATCGTAAAATTCGCGGCGGGTGCCAACGTACGCTGGCTGAATTCCCTGGGCTGTGAAGCCAAACTGTTGCTGGAAGAAGACGGCAAACCCGCGGTGAGCGATAACGGCAACTATTTTGCGCATTGTACGTTCAAGGACGGCATTGAGGACGCCAACATTCTGGCTTCGGAACTGGCACAGTGGCCGGGGATCGTTGAACACGGCCTCTTTTTGGATATGGCCAATGTGGTGATTGTGGGAACGGAAAAAGGTCCAAAGGTGATGATGAAAAAATAAATTCCGGAGTGATTTCAGGAAATCGTTGCTTGGCGGCTGGGCGAAAGGCCGTTTTTTTGTTATAATAGTGAGAAAATAAAAAATACATTATGGACGAAAAATTTCATCTGCCGGCGGGATTGGACAAGCAAAAATCACTGCCAAAAGGGAGCGGCCGTTATCACCACAACGATCTGAAAGCGGAAAGGGTGGAGAACGCGGAAGCCGTCTATGGCATCCTCGAAGGGAAAGCCCGGCTGCAGAAAGAGGGAAAGGATTACGATTTTCAGGGCTGCTTGACGAATTTGTTGAGGATCGGCGCGCGCGGAGATGAAGCGGGTTTTGCCAAAAAGTACGCCCAGTATACAAAAAAATACCGTGATTTTCCCCAACGTCTCGCCAAGCGCCTCATTAACCAAAAAATGCGCTTTTCACTTGATAAAAACGGTCTTCCGGGAAACGAGCATGGGAAGACGCTCTGGACGGTCGTTTCCTGTGAAGACATAGAAAAAGGGTACGTTGATCCGGTTATTGATATCCGGGAAGACGGTACGGGAAGAGAATACAGCCTTTTTCTGTTTCGGGTTCTGGGAAGTTTGGTCCACCCAAAACAAGGTTTTTAGGGTATAATAGAGGCAACGATCACTTACCATCATGAATATAAAAATCGCTCCATCCATTCTGTCTGCGGACTTCGGCAAGCTCAATGAAGAGATTGCTTCGGTTGAACCGTACGTGGATTTGCTCCACGTGGACGTCATGGACGGGCATTTTGTTCCGAACATCACCATTGGCGCTCCGGTGGTGCGCTGCATCAAGAGCAAACTGCCGCTGGATCTGCATTTGATGATCCAACATCCGGAAAGATTCCTGGAAGATTTTGTGAAAGCGGGAGCCGCCAGTATCACCGTGCATCAGGAAGCCTGTGTTCATTTGCACCGGGTGGTTCAGCAGATCAAATCTTTAGGCGTCAAAGCCGCGGTGTCGATCAATCCCGCCACGCCGCTGGAAATGATCGAGGAGGTGTTGGACGACGTGGATATGGTGCTGATCATGAGCGTGAATCCCGGTTTCGGGGGGCAGAAATTCATTGAGCACGTGCTCGGGAAAATTCGTGAACTGCGCAAGTTGAAGCCGGATCTGGACATTGAGGTTGACGGCGGCATCAACGCTGAAACCGCCAGGCAGTGCGTGGAAGGCGGCGCGAATATTTTGGTTGCGGGTTCGTATATTTTTGGCGCCGAGGATCGAAAAAAGGCGATCGAAAGTCTGCGGCCGTAGTTATTTGAGATTTCTTGGGAAAGATCCGGCCCGCGTACACACGCGGGCCGGACCAATGCCCTTATTCTTTGTAGTGTTGAAATGCCCCCGTCAGGGAGTCGACGATTTTCTCCGTTTTTTTGCCGAGCTTGAGCCGGGCGATAACGCTCAGGATTGCCATGACCATGGCGATGCCGAGCAGGGTGTTCGGGACCATGGTGCCGTAGTTCATCCAGTGCTGGTCCAGAGGCAGGCAGGTGAGAAGGCAGAAGAGTTGGATCAACGCCTTCAGCTTGCTGAATCCGGACGCGGAATTGGTGCGGACGCTGTTTTCGAAAAGACTGAACGGACGACGGATGAGCGTGCCGCTGACTTCAGCGGCGATCATGACGGCGACGAAGTGTCCGATGAAGATGCCTTTCCACCAGAAGAAGACGATCGGGGGCAGAAACGTCAGCTTGTCGATCAAAGGATCGAGCCATTGCCCCGTTTCGGTCTTTCCCGGGTGTTGGGGGTCATTGAGGTTCGCGAGAGCGTTTGCGACCTTCCCGTCCATGCGGTCCAGGACGCAGGCAAAGACGACAATACAGTACCCGATGAAGACGTTCATGCGAAAGTAGATCAGGTATCCGATCATCGTCGCGGGCAGGCGCCAGAAGGTGATCCAGTTCGGGGACAACCCGGGCAGCTTGCCGGTTTTCTGCAGTACTTTTTCGGGCATTCCCAGCAGCATCAGACCGATGATCAACCCCACAGCGAGGTAGAACAGCGGCTTGAACTCAACGGGGAGATCAAACGGTTCGGAAGAACCCATGGGTTTACCTCCTTCCATAGGGCTTACGTCGGTTGACGGTGTTTTTTCAAAGAAACAAAGACAAGGGGAAGTCTCCGGGCAACACACTCAAGCAGAAGCAAAAGTCGTTGAACGGAAGGCTCAACTTTATGACTCTTCAGCGGAAAAATCAAGCGCGTTTTTGCCTTATTGCTTGACGATCTTGAAGTTGAACATCGGTGTTTTGAGCGCACCCCACAGACGGAGCCAGACGGGGAGCATCATTTCCATGCCGCGTGCCGCGGTGATGTCGCCAAGGTCGTTGATGTTTTTCCAGCCGTAGCTCTTGAGGATTTCCGTGACTTTGGCCTTTGCGTCGGCGTCGTTGCCGCAGAGAAACATGTCGTGATCGGCATTCGCAAGCTGCTGAGGGTTCACCTGGAGCAGGGCGTTCGTGGTGTTGAACGTTTTGACGACTTTGGCTTCCGGAAACGTCCGCTGGACCTCTTCCCCAAGGGAGTCGGTATTGCACACCGTGAGGGTGGGCGGCATGCCTTTGGAAAAATCCAGGGGGTTGGCGATGTCCACGATGATCTTGCCGTTGAGGTTCTCGGCTCCCACGCTTTTGAGTACGTCCAAAGCGCAGTCTCCTTTGAGGGCGTCATAGACGATTTCGCCGTGGGCGGCCGCGTCCCTGAAGGTTGCGAGTTTGACCGAGGGGTTTTTCTTCTGCCATTCCGGGAACGGCACGTTGTTCATGGCGTCGGTTTTGGTGTCGGCCATTTTTTTAGCCACGTCTTCGGTTCCGATCATGACGTCGTGGCCAAGCGAGGCAAGTTTTTCAGCGTGGGAACGGCCAACGATTCCGGTGCCGAGTACTGCGATTTTCATAGTGGTTGAGGTGAGAGGATTGAATGCGTTTTACTTTTGCAAATTTTCCTTTGCCCTGAACTTCACCATTTTGGCGATCAGTTCCAGGGGAAGCGGTTTGTCCAGAGGGAATTGGATCGCGCCTTTCGACATTTTATACGGAGAAAGTTCCTTCTTGAACGCTTTGATCGCCGAAGGTTTCGGGTAAAATCCAATGTGTTTCGCGTAGCCGGCGAACCACACCAGCATGCCGTTCAATTTGTAGCCGGGCATGCCGTAGCTGATGACCTCTTCGGCCTTCGGCGCGGCTTTTTTTATCGTTGCACGCAGCTGTTTGAGCATTTTCTGGGTGTTGCCGTGAAACGCGGCGATGTATGCGGTGACGAGGTCAGTTTTAGTCATGGACTTTAATATACCATTGATCGGAGTGAGAGTGCAGCATGGCTTTCATTCATCCCCAACATTTCCCGTCTTTACTTCTCCGGCCCGCTTGTAGTTCGCCATAATCACGCCGCCCGGGGTGACGGTGCTCTCCGTGAGAGTAAAGGCTGCAGGGATCGTGCCCTCCGCAAACAGCTTTTTGCCCTGGCCAAGTGTTAACGGGTAGGTTACAAGCCGGAGTTCGTCAACGAGGTCGTTTTTTAGCAGCAGCTGAATGAGCTTGCTGCTGCCCCAAACATTGAGGTCGGAGCCGTCTGAGTTTTTGAGTTTCTTGATGTCTTCCAGGCTTTTGAGAAACGTGGTGTTTTTCCAGTCCGATTTTTCAAGAGTGTTGCTCAGAACGTACTTCATGCCGTCATTGATACCCGGCCACACATCTGCGTGCTCCGGCCAGTAGCCGGCAAAAATTTCAAACGTTTTTCTGCCCAGCAGATACTCTGCGGGCTGCATATTTTTTTGGAAGAACTCACTCCCGTTGGCATTCGTATACGGGGCCGTCCAGCCGCCATATTTGAAACCTTCTGCCGTATCTTCCTTGGATCCGCCGGGTGCTTGCATCACCCCGTCCAGGGTCATCATTGTTATGACGATGATTTTTCTCATAATAGAATTTTTTAATTAATAATATTTTCATGTATTTTGGTGTTATCTGCACGGATCATCGGGTAAACAGTATATAATTCCGCCGGCAGTGTAAGGGAAATTAGTGTAATTTTTGTTGTTTCTTCATCATTTCCAGAAGAATTTGCATCCGTTTTTCTCTGGTCTCCGGCTTCTTTGCTGTTTGTAATCGCCAGGCAATTGCATATATGTTTGCCTTATTCAGTGTTTTAAAAAATTCGTAGGCCTTCCGGTCTTTTTTAAGTATCGCCAGGAAATCAGCGGGAATTTCCATTTGGCCGGGGGAATCGTAGGCCTTGTCCCATCTGCCATCTTTTTTCGCGGTCTCTATTTCTTTGAGTCCGGATGGTTGCATGCGCTTTTCTTCGATAAGCTGGATCGCTCGTGTTTTATTTCGTTTTGACCATATGCTCTTTGATCTGCGCGGCGTAAATTTTTGAAGCCAGGATTTTTCATCATAGGCTTTTTTCTGGCCGTCGATCCAGCCAAAGCAAAGCGCTTCATCCAATGCCTCGTCATAGGTGATCGTTGCCTCGGCGGAATTTTTCTTGAAAATTCGAAGCCAAATACCATTATTGGATATGGCATAATTTATTGCAAGCCATTCCTTCCATTGCTTTGAGGATGGAAACGATTTAATGGGGGTTTCAGTAACTTTCTCCATAAAATTTTTATTTATTTTTTTCAGATGCTATCCAAAGATACATCAAAAAGGCCGGAACAATATATGGAAAAATTCCATACAAAGTATCACTCACTGAATGGGAAGTGCTGTCCACGAATAAGAAAATACGCACGCAGAAAAATATAAACACGACGGTAATAATAATGCCCTGCCATGATGTGGGTATATATGTCCAGCCTGTTTTTTTAAACCAGGAAGTTTTCATGATGTTGGTAATACATTAAAGTTTTTTATTATACTATGACAATCAAAATATGTCGCCTAACGTTTCAGCATATGCGATATTTGCTGGTGGTATAATAGCGAATGAAGTGAGCCACCACCAGCAAATATGGGTGAGCGAAGTGCAATGAGCGAACCGTATATGCCGTGTTAGCGGGTGTACATTTCTTTATGAAATCTTTTGAGTACGGGAGCCACTTAACTCTATTGATTTACTGCCTCCAGCAATAGTATATTGCTGTTGTATTAATGTAAAAAATATGGTTGCTCTCAAACGAATATATGAAAAATCCGAAATGGGTGATGGTTATAGAATTTTGGTTGATAGATTGTGGCCACGAGGTGTTTCGAAAGAGAAGGCCGCTTTGAATTTGTGGCTCAAAGATGTTGCGCCGTCAAATGAACTCCGCGCATGGTTTGGGCATGACCCACAAAAATGGTCGGAATTTAAAAAACGGTATGAAAAAGAACTTGCGACCAATGTTGTTTTTGGCGAGCTGAAAAGTATTATTAAAAAGAGAAAAAATGTCACGCTCCTTTATGCAGCTAAAGATGAGGAACATAACGAAGCAGTTGTATTGAGGGATCTTGTATCATAACGGAAAAGTACATATTGAAGCATGATTTCCATTCAAAAAAACGTTTCGCTCAAAGAGCTCACAACTTTTAAGCTTGGGGGTGTTGCCGACTATTTTATTTCAGCTGGTAATCCTGAAATCTTACACGAGGCGCTCGTTTGGGCGCGCGAGCGGCAACAGCAGGTTTTTATATTTGGCGGAGGGAGTAATCTCCTCGTCAGTGATTCAGGTTTCAGAGGAACGGTTATTCAATATACGAACAAGTCTATGAATATCGACAATACCATGATTCACGTGGCTTCAGGTTGTTTGCTTTTGGATCTGGTAAATTTCGCTGGGGCGTCCGGCCTGTCGGGATTGCAAAACCTAACCGGTGTCCCTGGCACGGTCGGTGGCGCTGTCCGTGGCAATGCTGGTGCATTTGGGGTGGAGATGAAAGATATTGTCTCCGAAGTTATTGCCTTACATCAGTTCACGGGCAAAATAAAGACATTTACCGTTCAGATGTGTGAATTTGGATACCGGGATAGTTATTTTAAGGCACACCCCGAGTGGGTTATTCTCGAAGCAACCATTACTCTTCATGTCGGCAATCGGAGAAAGATACTTGCTGATGGTGCTTCAATTCTGGCACGGAGAAACGCCAAGCAGATTCAAAATATACAGAGTGCCGGTTCAACATTTATTAACCCCGTGGTGAACGGTGGACTAAGGAAACAATTTGAAACAGAAAAAAATGTTATCTCCCATGGCGGCCGTGTGCCGGCCGGTTGGCTCATAGAAAAGGCGGGCCTTCGCGGTGTGCGTATTGGTGGTGCCAGGAGCAGTGAAATGCATCCAAATTATCTCATCAATATGGGCGAAGCGACGAGTGCCAATGTGAAAGAGTTGATTGAACTGATCAAACAAAAGGTCACTGAAAGGTTTGGTGTCGAACTGAAAGAAGAAATCAAATATCTCGGGTACTAATGGACAACATATTGTTCTTTTAAAAAACTGATCGAAGGAAAGAAGAGAAAAATGTATTTCATATAACGTTTCGCACTGGGCGAAGTTTTGTGCTGGTATAATGTGCCGAAGGCCACCAGCGCAAAATTTGGGTGGAGTGAGTCATCGAACGGAACCGCCTAGTGCGTGTTAGCTGATGTATTCCTTTTCTTTTCCGACGATAGTCGGTTGTTTTAAAAATTTTCAAATTTCTTTTTCCGTTTTGGGTGGTGGGCAGAGGGGAATTAAAGGGGTGAATGCCCGCCACCCAAAACTCCTATTTCTTTTTCGTTTGAGGAAGGGGCAAGAGGGGAACAAAAGGGGTGAATTGCCCCTTCCTCAAATAGATCATCTTAGCTTATAATTACATCTTGTTTAGATCTAGCAATACAAAGATTGTCAATTATTGCGAAGCATTCAACATGATGATTCCCGGCATATGCAGTTGATTCTGGGTCATTTCTGGTTTTACCGTCAGTGATTTCACCACGTGGCTGAGAACAAGAGTTATCATTCTTAACTTTCCATTTGTATTGATTTGCGCTTGTGGAATTTGCTTCTATACGGAATTTAATAGAATTTTTTTTACCTACTCGTCCGCCATTTGTACTTATTTTGTAAGCGTATTCTCTAAATCCATCTTTCTTTCGTAAATAGCCATCAATTTCAAAGCTTAGTGTGTCGTCAATGCAAACTGGAATACCAAAATCAAATAAGAATTTTTCCTCGCTCTTTCTCACATAAAAATCAACATGGAGTAATGTACTAAATTGATTTGTGTCAGTAATTTCTTCAAGTTGCATCAAAAAATGGTCTCTTGCTTTTATAATTTGTTGTTTTTGGTTGATTGTTAATTTGGCGAGATAATCATCAATGAATTTGCCATTATTGGCCCGGTCGGCGATTTTGTTTGGATTTTCAATGATGCTTGGTAGATCAATGAAAAATCCAAAAATGGCATCAAATATTTCTAGGCCGCTATTTTCTTGGAAATATTTTGTTATGATTTGTTCTATATGAAATGATTTTAACTTTAAATTCTCATTATGTTCTGCAAGGTTCATCTTCCATGCTTTGAGTATTTTTACAGTTTTTCTGAAGTCACCTTTTGAAGTCTGGTCGGTGTCGGTGGCGACTTTGATATAGCCGCGCGGATCAGAAATTATCCAATCCATTTGTTTATGTGCTTCTGATAATTCTTTATAAAAAGCATTTCTACGCTCACCATGCTTTTTCTTAAGTACTTCGGGGACTTTATAGGTGTCTTGCTGAAATTCATTTTTCGAATATTTAAAAGCCGGAACAATATCTACAGAAAGAATTTCTTTGCCATTATGATAATACGTTATTGTTACAGAATGTGTTTGGAGACCGGCTTCAATATTATAGTCTGTTGGATTTTCATAATCTCTTTCAATTTGATCATATAAACTTTGCAACGCATATGCAGGACTGTGATTGACTTCATCCCAAGAGCCTAAAATATAGAGGATATCAAGATCATGTACTGGGGTAATGGAAGTAAATCGAGGATACGAGCCAATCTGTATACAGTTGTTTACGCCTAATAATTTGTTAAAAGATTCATAGACCTTGCTGATCAAAGTCTGCTCTCCTATTTTGGGAGAGAGTTTTCTCGCTTGCTCTCTAAATTGTGAATTAAGTTTATCTTTTTTCATAACTTGTCGTTATCAGAGTTGTAATAATGTCATTCAAAAGTCTCCCGCGAAAATTAACCAGCGTTGTATTTGGCGTATTGCTTATTTCATCACGAATGTGATCTGAGATTCTATTTTCTTGGGAGAATTCAGGAAAGTAGAAAATCATACCCGCGCTACTTTTTTTATTTGAAAGAATGCTTTTTATCTGGTCTTCATTGAATGATTGATAGTGAACCAGTAGTAAATCGTGGTTTTTAACATCTGAAATTGATGCCTCTGTTATTGCGGAGCTAATATTTTTTTCTCTAAAAATCCCCGAATCGGTTAAGTCCTTTTTGAGGACAGAATACATATCGGGCTTTGCTACTATTGCAATTTTTCTAAACCAACGTCCATGACCTAAGCGCAAAAGTAGAGGGGTTATACCCATTAGCCAAAACACAAAATTTAGTAAAATTCCGATTAGGAGGAGGGTTGCAGATATTCCACCAAAAATTATAAAAATGGGGTGGCTATAAAAATTTAGTATCTGTTCAAGCATATTCTAGAAAGAGTTATTGATAAATTTTGATTGTGGATAAAAAGATTTGCAATTTGTAAGTGTTTCAATTATGATTGAAGTGTACTTGAAAGAAATTTGAAAGTCAAACTATGCTAACCAAGAAGCAAAAATTAATCTACGATTTCATACGTGAATACGTTGAAAAGAATGGAATATCGCCATCTTTGGATGAGATTGCTGAACACTTCTCCGAATTTTTAGCATATCCATCGTCAGCACACTATCATGTAAAAAAGCTCCAGGAAGAAGGTCTTTTAGAAAAGGAAACGAACCGTCCACGCTCAATCGCACTTTATGATGATAAAACCATTAAAAGTCCTGTTTTGACCCAAAAGGGTATGGATGCGGTTAGAATTCCAATTTTAGGTGCGGCCAATGCGGGGCCTGCTACTTTATTTGCTGAGGAAAATATTCAGGGTTACTTGAAAATTTCAAGGAGTCAACTTCCTAGAACGGAAGGAGTGTTTGCATTGCGCGTTATTGGAGATTCGATGAATAAAGCGAAAATTAACGGAAAAAATATTGAAGAAGGCGATTATGTTTTGATTGACTCAACGAACAATGATGCAGATAACAATGATTATGTTTTATCTGTGATAGATGGTTGTGCCAATCTAAAGAAGTTAAAGAAAAACGAAGAAGAAGGGGTTGTGCTAATGTCAGAATCGACCAATTTGAAACATAAGCCAATTTTCGTATCAAGTTATGACGACTTTATGATAAATGGAAAGATATTTGATATTATAAAAAAGTAAACTATGACAATTTTTAACGCAATATCATTGTTCACTGGTGCAGGTGGTTTGGACGTAGGCTTCAAGAAAGCCGGTTTTAATGTTGTTTGGGCAAATGAACTGGATGAAGACGCTTGTAACACATATTCACTCAATCATGACTCTACGATCGTTCGTGGTGATTTGCGTGACAACATAGAAAAATTATCAAAGTTTTCCAATATCGATGTTGTTTTTGGGGGGCCGCCATGTCAGGGATTTTCGGTTGCTGGGAAAATGGATCCAAACGATGAACGTAGCAAGCTTATTTTTAGTTTTATGGATGTTGTGGAGGCAGTACAGCCTAAGGCTTTTGTACTGGAGAATGTAAAAGCTTTAGCCGTGCTAGGCAGATGGGAGCCAGTTAGAAATGCTCTCTTTGAGCGTGCTAAATCTCTTGGATTTGATTTCGTAGAAATAGTTGTTTTGAATGCTACAGAATATGGTGTTCCACAAAAGAGGGAGAGAATGTTTTTAATAGGAATTAAGGGGGGAAATAAGATACCGGCTGGCATGTTAGGGATGAGTAGTTATATACAAAAATACAAGAAAAAGGCTCCTCCTGTGAAAAGCATTCTTAAAAAGCTGGGTCCAGTGGGGTCGGAAAATAATCCTGCTACATGCAAGGCTAAAATAACAATTGCAAAGAAACCAATATTAAGAAAGTCTCCTTATGCAGGCATGTTATTCAATGGAGCTGGTAGACCGCTTGATCCGAATGGCTACTCAAATACACTTCCGGCCAGCATGGGCGGTAATAGAACCCCAATAATTGATGAACATCATGTTTTTAATGGGACAAAAAGTTGGATTGAGGAATATCACAAAGAAATCGTAAGTGGTAAGGATCCCCAAAATTTTGAAGTTCCGAAACATTTACGAAGAATAACACTTAATGAGGCAGCAGAAATCCAAACTTTTCCAGAAGATTATAAATTTTACGGAAGACAAAACTCTATCTACAAACAAATTGGCAATGCTGTGCCATGTGAGTTAGCATATGCTGTAAGTTCTGGCTTGTTTGATGCGTTAGGGCAACTCAGGGCGTTATAGCTTATTTTCGTTGTGCCATTTTTTAAAGTACTTTTTTACTTTTTCTGAGGTGTTTAAGTCGTTTACATAGGATATTAAATTTTTGTAAAAAGCTTTTTTCCCATTTGGAGACATGAACAGTATCATTGATTGTAGGTATTCATAAATGTCTATAAAAAAGTATGCCAATTCTTTGTATTGCGTGTGAGCGAGAATAAAGGAACCATAGCCTTCATGGGTCAGTGTTTCTGGTACATCTTTTGGTCTACAGATAACAAATACATTTTTTATACTATTGTTGTATGCCATTACGGCTTCGTGAGATTCTAAGAGACGGTCATCACTAAAAAGTTTTGTTGTGATCTCATAAATAAGCTCCGTGCCTTCATTGATTTTTTCAATAATATCACCCGCTTTCTTACTGGTGGTATTTGTTGTAGAAACGCTATCTCTATGGCCAGAAACTTCGACTTTACTTCGTCTATCCTTACCATATGTCTCCATTAGTAGACCTACAATGATCTGTGCTGTGGCACCTCCATCCGGAACGTTATTGATTAGGTCTATACACAATTTAGAGATAATAATTGGGTTTTCTTCTGGTGGTAAATTAACGCGAAGTTCCTTCACCTTTTTTGCTTCTTGTTTATAGCGACTCACGTATGCAGCGGCAAATTTTTTGAGGTCTGGTTTGCTTACTTTTTCAATTAGTTTCACGAGCTTCACGACATGCATGGCAATCTCACCGCCATGTTTATCAGATGCCCAATCTTCGTTTATTTTTTTGGTATTTTTTGCGACATTTAAAGGGCCTGATTTTCTGTGTGGGATGCCATATTCTCGCAGTGCTTTTCTAATAGGTTTTTCAAAAAGTGACCGTGGATTGCAGGCGTAAAAATCTTGTGAAGCTTTGAATTTTGGTTCAAATAATCTGGCAAGTATTATTGTAAGTACAATTTCACGATGGCCCCATATAGGAGTTTGAAAAAGTGGTTCTACTAAATCAGATGAAAATGGTTTATTAAAAGTAGTCACTGTTTTCTCATCAGATAGGAGTAGTTTGAGAATTTTATAAACTGCTTCATTTCGCCCGCTGGCAGTCATCTTTTTTTCTGTCATATTTCAAAAAAGTATTTAGGATCTTTTTTATAAATTTTGGAAAGTTCTATCAATTCTGCAATATCGAGCCTTCTTTCGCATCTCTCAATTTTTGATATATATGATTGTGGCTTGCCCAAAGCACTTGCAACATCTGCTTGAGTCAGCTTCAGAGCTTCTCTAGCTTTTGAGAGCCTACTGATTATTTCCTTGTATTTTTTTGAATAGATAGTTTTATTCATGATTTAAATTGTATAACCTATTACAGGATAACCCAAAATAGGTTAATGTTCCGCCGATAGGCGGAACTCCATATATTCCCCTCATCAAAAAAGCGTTTCCGCAGCGGAGCGGAGGAAACACCATATTTCCCCTTATAAAAAAGAAAAAGAAATTTGAAAATTTTTTAAAACAATTGGGCGATAGCCCAGAAAAGAAAAGGAATATTTCAGCTAACTCCTTTCTTTTGGTCTGGCTGGGCAGATTGTAGCAGGAATGCGGGGTTTATGTGAAGCAGGGGGATTTTTTAGGTTTGGTTGAGATTTTTTTCATGCTGCTGTGTGTACCGTGGTTTATAGCTGGCCTTTGGTGGGCGTAAGGGGTCCACGGGCTAGCCCTCGGCGATGAATTGACGGTAAATCTTGAAGGCGGGTATAATTCGGGTGGCAATTCCACTCTCGCAGCTTCTGCTGCCGGCCCCCATCGAGTCTTCTTTGGGGGCCATTTTTTGATATTTTTATGGAGCATTTGCTGGATAAACTTGTTGATGAGCTCAAGCTTCGTGGTTTGAGCCCCCAGACCATGAAGGCCTACCGTTTGTGTGTCCGGCATTTTTTGCGTTTTTTGCTGAAGGATTTTGATGTTTTGGATGTTGAGAAGATCAAAGCTTTTTTGCTCCACCGGCAGCGGCTTGGCGCCGCCCCGCAGACGGTGAATCTGTATTTGAACGCCATCAAGTTTTTTTACCGTCATGTGATCCGTGCCAATGTGGAAATTCCGCTTCGGTTTGCCAAGCGGCCGCAAAGGCTTCCCGTTGTTCTTACTCATGAGGAGGTGTTGCGGGTGATCGGATCTTTGAAGAATTTGAAACACAAACTGCTTATTGCTCTTGCCTATGGCGCCGGGCTCCGTGTTAGCGAGGTGGTCCATCTGCGGGTCGGGAATGTTGATTTTGAGGCGAAGCTTTTGTATGTCCGCCAGGGCAAGGGGCGGCGTGACCGGACCACACTGCTCCCGGAAAAACTTGAAAACTCTTTGAAGATTTTTTGCGGGGGCAGGGAGCCGGATGCGTTTGTTTTTGAAAGCGAACGGGGAGGCAGGCTGACGTCACGATCCGCCCAGAAGGTTTTTGAATCGGCGCTGCGCCGCGCGGGTATTCTGAAAGCCGCCACGTTTCACAGCCTGCGCCACAGTTTTGCCACCCATATGCTGGAAAACGGCGTGGACATCCGCTACATCCAGGAGCTTCTCGGGCACCGCAATATCCGCACGACCCAGCGCTATACCCAGGTGACCGCGCTGGCACTCAAAAATCTTAAAAGTCCGCTGTGAATTTATGAGGTTTTTAGAAAAATTTCATGGAGGATAGGTATTGTTGAAACAGCTGGCCTTTGGTGGGGATAGCAGGTTTGCAAGAATGGAATCGTCATTCCGATTCTTAGGGGTTCAAGTCCCCTTATCTCCACCACGGGCCAGCCTTAATAAGTTGACCGTTAAAAAGGAGAAGGCTTATAATATTACTGACGATTCCATTCTTGCAGCTTCTGCTGCCGGCCCCCATCGAGTCTTCTTTGGGGGCCATTTTGTCCAGCAGTTGTGTTTTTCGTCAGTTCAGGGTTGTTTGTCCGAACAATGATCCGTGGAGGGTTCGTTCTTGTGTCGTTGGCAGGAATATTCTGTCCCCCGGGTGCATTCTGCGCAGACTCAATGTGGGCGGTATTCCCTCAATGTTTCGGCAAGGCTGTTGAGGGTGGAAAGGCTGCAACATGAGGCCAATGCTCCCGAAGAACTCAAAATAGCGTTTCCTTGCTTCTTCCAGTTTTTTCGAGAATTCGGAGTCCAGGCATTCCGGATGTTCGAAAACCTCCATACTGAGTGTTCCATCGGACAAAATATGTTCGGATCCGATAATGACTTCTTGTTGGTCGGCATCTCTGCCCTGAATCAGCTCATCATCAATGATTTGCATCATTCTCTTTGTCCGCCCCATCAAAGATGTAACCATGAAGTTTTTCATGAGCGTGGGCATATGTCTTTCCAGGTTGAGGTTCTCCGGTTCCGTATCATCAACGTTCACGCAAATCGGTGGAATGTCGTGGTGATGGGCCGTTTGCAGCGGGAGTGTTTCGGAGAGATATGCCCGAATCTTTTTTTCGATACCCAGAATTTTTTCCGGGAAATTGGGCCTTTCTATTTCCCTATAATCATAGGTGTCGAAAATAATAGTTTCTGATGGTGTGAATATCATAGGTTTATTCTTAAGGATACAAAAAAAGACGTTCTTTTCAGAAACGTCCTGCATACATTTGTGGAATATTTGAGTATGGGTCACCAACGCTTCTGAAAAGATTTCAGAGCGTTCCACCATGCGTGAGGTTTACAGATTGTGAGTTTTCGTTTGTCCATACGATGGTTATTACGTTTTTTCCCAACGTTTGTTACAAGTTTTTAGCAATTCTGGTGGGCAATACTGGACTCGAACCAGTGGCCTTTCGAATGTGAATCGAACGCTCTAACCAACTGAGCTAATTGCCCGTCTGCTTTTGAAGTTGCTGAACTACCACAAGGGAATTGCTCGCCTCGATCGAAAATAAGTTTCTTATTTTCGTCTCGGCGTCCTGCGCTCTGGACCGCAATTCTCGCATGGAGCATGGTGAGCCCGGCGCGAGTCGAACGCGCGACCTTTGGCTCCGCAAACCAACGCTCTATCCATCTGAGCTACGGGCTCTCACCTGCGCGTCAAATGCGCGCTTTTGCCTAAGGCAGGCGCTAATGTATCGCATTTTTGTCGGTTTGACAATCTAAAATCGGTTCTTTCCGATGGCGATGTCTTTGACGATCTGGTCGTGGATTTTGCCGTTGGTGCTGAGGATGGGCATGACGTTGGAATGGGTCAGATCGATATCGTTGCCTTCAAGGTCGGTGATTTTGCCGCCGGCTTCGCGAAGAATGATGACCCCTGCCGCGATATCCCATGGATAAATGGCGTATTCCCAGTAACCGTCCAGACGTCCGGCGGCGGTATAGGCCATGTCGAGGGCGGCGGAGCCGGCGCGGCGGATGCCCTGGGCCTTGGGAAGAATGTGTTGAAAGATGGGGATGTTGCGGCCTTTTTCGTTCATGTTGAATCCCGTGGAAAGCAGCGAGGTTTCCAGGGTCGTTGCATTGGAAACGTGAATGGGTTTGCCGTTGAGGAAAGCTCCGAGTCCTTTGCCGCCCGAGAAAAGCTCTTTGAGCATGGGGGCGTAGATGACCCCGGCGATGACTTCGTGCTTGTGCATCAGGCCGATGGAGACGGCATAGAAGTTGTAGCCGTGGGCGTAGTTGGTGGTGCCGTCGATGGGGTCGATGACCCATTTGTATTCCGACGGTTTGATGCCGCAGTCGCCGCCTTCTTCGGACAAAAAACAGTGTCCGGGAAACTCTTTTTTGATGGCTTCCACAAGGTACTGTTCCGACATCACGTCGACTTCGGTGACGAGGTTGCGTTTGTCTCCCCCTTTATAGTTGATCTTGATGTTCGTCCGATAGTACTCCAGCAGGATTTCTCCCGCTTTTTCGGCGATTTTCACTGCAAAATCAAGATAGGTTTTCGTGTCCATGGCTCAAATGTACTTGCGACGGGTGGCTTTGTAAAGAAATTGTCCGTAAGATGAGGGCTGATTCTTTTTATGAACTATGCGCAGGTTTTTGGTCATCATGATGGTTTGGGGAATGTTGAGCGGTACGGTCCGTGCTGTGGTTTTTATTCGTCCTGAAGGAACAACGCAGGCTTCGGTGGGGCAGAGGGGAGCGGATTTGGCCGGACGTGTCTGGAGCGGCGTTTTTCACAACGGGTCATTGGTTTTGCTCTATCGCCGGATGGATGTGCTGGCGGTTAAAGCGCAAACTCCGGATTATCAGGGGATTTATCTGACGGCGTACTCGGCGGGGTCGCAGAACGGGCTGAATTTGATGGAAAAGTTGAAGGCCGCCGGCGGGAATATGGTCGTTTTTGACATGAAGGAGACCGACGGGCACCTGTACTACCCCACGAGTATCGAGGTCAACAAAGCCGCCGGTGGCAACGACAAGATTCTCCTGCAGGATCCTCAAAAGTTCATCGCCGAAGGAAAAGCCATGGGGCTCCATATGGTTGCCCGCATCGTCTGTTTCAAAGATGATCTCATGGCCAAGCAGAAACCGGAATGGGCCATCCACAATTTCCAGGGGAAAATCTGGCAGAGTCCGGAAAGGCAGGTCTGGCTCGACCCTTCACTCCCGGCGGTTCAGGATTACGTCATCAGCGTGGCCAAGGAAGCCGCGGCCTACGGCGTGGACGAGGTCCAGTTTGATTACGTGAGGTTCCCGACCCAGGGCAACGTTTCCAACGCCGACTACAGTTTCGACGAAAAAAACACCCAGCATTACGAGGTTATCCGCGATTTTCTCCAGAAGGCCCACCGTGAACTCGCGCCTTTGGGCGTAAAAATCGGCATCGACGTCTTTGGCGTGGTGGCCTGGAACAACGAATACGATTCCGGTTCAACCGGGCAGCGCATCGAGAAGCTCGCTCCCTTTATCGATGTGGTCTACCCCATGATCTATCCTTCGCATTTCGGGCCGGGGTTCGCGGGGTATAAAAGTCCCGGTGACGCTCCCTACTATTTTGTGGACGAGAGTCTGAAGCTTTTCAATAAGCTCGTGGCCGATTATCCCGTCATCGTGCGTCCGTGGCTGCAGGCTTTTCCCTACAGGGTCAGCCGTTACAACGAGGATTACGTCCATCAGCAGGTTGTCGCCGCTCACGATGAAGGGGTGAACACGTTCTCGCTCTGGAACGCAGGAAACAATTACGATGTGGCCTGGCCGGTTTTCGGCGGGGCAAAAGTGGCAAAAAAGTAGATGGTATACTTTATATACTAACTGTCTTTTTTGTGAATACTTGTATTTTTGGATGTTTTGATTTAGTATTTTGACTCGAACGATATTTTAACCGTGATACGTATGGCTACATTGAAACTCTATGGAGGAAGAATGGGATCTTCGCTTCGCTGCCACTGGACTTTGGAAGAGGCGGGAGCTGAATATGAAAGTGTTCCCGTAAACATGAAGGAGCGCGAGCACAAGCAGCCCAAATTTTTGAAGTTGAATCCGAACGGGCAGGTTCCCGTGCTTATTGACGGCGATTTCGTGCTGACGGAATCCATTGCCATCAACCATTACATTGCCGAAAAATTCAAACCGTCCCTCGCCGGTTCCACGCCTGTCGAAAAAGCGCTGGTGCTCCAGTGGGGCTTGTGGTCGGGGTTCAATCTGCAGCGTTATTTCGGTATGCTGACCCGCCATCACTGGACCGGCGTAAAAGATGAAAAAACCATGGCGGAGGCGAAAGAGAATCTGGACCGTTTCATCGCCGTCCTTGAGGGAGCTTTGAAAGAGAAAGGGTTTCTGGTCGGAGATCATTTTACCCTCGCTGACATTAACGCGAGTTCTGTTTTTACCTATAATGACCGTGGAGATTATGATATGTCTCCTTATGAAAATACCCGGAAGTGGTTGACCTCACTGCGCAAACGCCCCTCATTCAAGGCCGCGAGAGCGGAGGCATAGTCCTTATTTTTTCCGTTTTTCCATGGACGCCATCAACATCAAACATCTTACCAAGACCTACGCCAACGGCACCCGCGCGTTGAAAGGGGTCGATCTTGAAGTGAAACAGGGAGATTTTTTCGGTCTGCTCGGAGCCAACGGCGCCGGCAAAACGACCATCATCGGCATTCTGACCGGTCTCGTCAATAAAAGCGGGGGGAAAGCCAGGATTTTCGATCATGATATCGATACCGACATGAATCGGGCCAAACAGCGAGTCGGCGTGGTTCCTCAGGAGTTCAATTTCAGTATTTTTGAGAAGGTCATCGATATCGTGGTGGCCCAGGGCGGATACTTCGGCGTGCCGAGGCAGGTGGCCGAAGACCGGGCCGAGCAAATCCTGAAAACCCTTGAACTCTGGAACAAGAAAGATATGCCCGCGAGGTCTTTGTCCGGAGGGATGAAGCGCCGTCTGATGATCGCCCGCGCGCTCATTCACCATCCGAAACTGTTGTTCCTCGACGAACCGACCGCGGGGGTGGACGTGGAACTCCGCCACGGCATGTGGGACTACCTCAACAAGCTCAATGCCGCAGGCACGACGATCTTTCTCACGACGCATTATCTTGAAGAAGCGGAACAGCTTTGCCGCAACGTTGCCATCATCAAGGAAGGTGAAATCGTCAAAAACGACAGCGTCAAAAATCTCCTAGGGTCGTTGGAACGTCAGGCGTATATCCTCACGGTCGAAAGCATCAAGGATCATAAAAAAATCCACGGTTTTGAAGTGAAGGTCATCGACGACACCACGCTTGAAGCCAATCTCACCCGCGAACAGACCATGTCCAAATTCATCCACGAACTCCATGAACAGGGCTACGTTGTCCGCGACATCCGCCCCAAGGGCAACCGTCTGGAACAGTTGTTTTTGAATATTCTTCAAAGTAAATAATTCCCCATGAACGCACACGACACCTGGATATCGTTTTCCACCATCGTCCGTAAAGAGATCGGAAGGTTCCTCCGCATCTGGACGCAGACCCTGCTTCCGCCGGTCATCAACCAGTCGCTCTATTTTGTCATTTTCGGCGCGTTCATTGGTTCCCAGATCCGTAACATCGAAGGGATCCAGTACATGGCCTTCATCGTGCCGGGCTTGATCATGATGGCGGTCATCAACAGCTCTTTTTCCAACGTCGTCAGTTCTTTTTTCGGGTCAAAGTTCCAGCGCAACATCGAGGAGCTGATGGTGTCACCGACGCCGAACTGGGTCATCATTTCCGGCTATACCATGGGCGGCGTGGTGCGCGGCATTTTGGTCGGCGCGATCGTCTATTTGATTTCGGCCTTTTTTACGCACCCCGTCGTCTACAATATTTTCATCGTGGCGCTGTTCGTGTTCCTGACCGCCGTGGTGTTTTCGTTGGGAGGTCTCATTAACGCCATTTTTGCGACCAAGTTCGATGACATCAGCATTTTTCCGACGTTCGTCCTCACGCCGCTGACCTATTTCGGCGGCGTGTTTTATTCGATCAAGGATCTGCCTCCTTTCTGGCAAGTGCTGACGAGGTTCAATCCGATTTTGTATATGGTCGACGGTTTCCGTTACGGTTTTTTCGGTATTTCCGACGTTGACGTGCGTTTCAGTATTTTCATGCTGATCGCCTTTACGGTCCTGTTTGCGGGAATCTGCTGGTATTTATTAAAGAAGGGCATCGGTCTCAAATCCTAACGTCCTTGTATGGCTGAACAGTTCGATGTTCCATGGAAAGTGCAGGATATTTTGAGTTTCTTCCGGGGGAAGGAAGGTGTTTTCGCCAAGGCACGCCACGGTCTCGAAAAAGAGTCTTTACGCGTTGATCCCCAGGGGAATCTGGCCCTTACCCCCCATCCGAAGGCGCTCGGTGACAAACTGACCGACCCCTATATCATTACGGATTTTTCGGAAAGTCAGCCGGAGTTCATCACTCCGCCGTTCGAGAAGATCGAAGAAGCCATCAAGTTCCTGGAAAAGCTGACGAGGTTCACCTACCGCAGACTGGAGCATCACGAACTGCTTTGGCCGATGAGCATGCCTGCCAGGCTGCCCGCGGAAAAAGACATCCCCATCGCCAGGTACGGCGATTCGCCTGAAGGGCAGGAAAAGGAAATTTACCGCAGAGGTCTGGCGCTGAGGTACGGGAAATATATGCAGACCATTTGCGGGGTTCATTACAATTTTTCTTTCGACGACGAGTTCTGGGACGTTCTCTTCAACGGATACGGCAAAGGAATGAAGCGTCAGGATTTCATCAATGAAATTTATCTTAACATGGTAAGGAATTTTATCCGCTACCGCTGGCTCTTCGTGTTTTTGTTCGGAGCGTCGCCGTACAAGGACGAAACGTACCGCTGCAAGCTCATGGCGAAGGATAAAGGACATGCCGTGTCTCTGCGTTCCAGCCGCTGTGGATATTCCAATCCGGCCAAGTTGCCCATCACCTACAACAGTTTCAGTCGGCATCTGGCGGACCTGCAGTTCGCGGTGGATACGGTCCACACTCCTTATACAGAGCTGGGTCTTGAAGATCACGGCGAGCGGGTGCAGCTCAACGATCACATCTTGCAGGTCGGCAACGAATACTATTTTTCGATCCGTCTCAAGCCGCCGAAGCCTTATGGCGACATGGTGCGCGCGCTGGCCAGCGACGGGGTGAAATATGTTGAAGTCCGCATTTTTGACGTGAATCCTTTCGAGTACAGCGGCGTCAGCGCGCGGCAGCTTTACTTCGCTCATCTTTTTCTTCTTTACTGTTTGTTGATGCCGAGCCGGCCCGTCGATGAAAAGGTCCTCGACGTCGCGACGACCAACCAGCAGGATGCGGCGCTGTACGGCCGCAGCCCGTCGCTTTACCTGAAGCGTGAAGGGAAGAGCGTGCTCATGACGGAATGGGCCGGGGATATTCTTTCGGAGCTGCGGCTTTTTGCTGGGATGATGGACAAAGCTTTCAGTAAACCCGTGTACGGTCCCGTGTTAGAATATTTTGCGAAGGAAGTTGACGATCCGAAAGATCTTCCCGCGTTCCGTATCGCCAGGGAGATGGAAGAGACCCATGAGAATTTTCTGGAGTTCGGACTCGATCTGGCCCGCACGTATTCACAACGTAAACGTTAACCTATGCCTTTGCCTTTCCAAACTCCGGGGTACGAACATATGGAGCTTTCAACGCAGATCATCATTGCTGAAGCGCTGAAAAGAGGGGTGGAAGTGGAAGTGCTGGATCAGCACAGCCAGTTTATCCGTCTCAAAAAGGGAAAACACGTCGAGTACGTGGAGTCCGCCACCAAGACGTCGCGCGATACGTATATCACCAGCGTTATCCTTGGCAACAAGATCGTGACGAAAATTTTTCTGACGGAACACGGACTGAGCGTTCCCAAAGGAAAGCATTATGAAAACTATCACGATGCGCTGTCCGGGTCGGAGTCTTTCATCGGAAAGGGGAAGAGCATCGTGGTGAAACCCAATACCACCAATTACGGCATCGGTATCACCATCCTGCATAGGGATTTCGATGAAGCCGAACTCGCCCGCGCCGTCACCACGGCCTTCGGACACGACGTTTCGATTCTGGTTGAAGAGTTCATGCCGGGCATAGAGTGTCGTTTTCTCGTCATCGACGGCAAGTGCGTCGCCGTGCTCCAGCGTATTCCGGCCAATGTGGTCGGTGACGGCGCGCATACGATCCAACAGCTCGTGAATGAAAAGAACGACAGCCCGATCAGGGGGAAAGGCCATAAGACTCCTTTGGAAAATATTGAACTCAACGAGGAGGAGATCGAAGTCTTGCGAGAACAGAAATTGACCCCTGAAAGCGTGCTCAAGGAAGGTCACCAGGTGTTCCTGCGATGGAACTCCAACATCAGCACCGGCGGCGACAGCATCGATTTTACCGACGTGGTTGATGAAGGCTATAAGCGTATTGCCGAAAAGGCCGCGAAAGCCGTTGATGCCAGGATCTGCGGAGTTGATATCATTGGCAGCGATTTCGAAAAAAAGCCGACCTCTTCCAACTACGCCATCATTGAACTCAACTATAACCCCGTGCTGTATTTTCATAATTTCCCCTACGAAGGTGAGAACAGGGATGTGGGGAAATACGTCCTGGACCTCTTAAATTTTTCAACCTAGCATTTTTCCGTTTTAAAACGCAAAGAATTTTCGCCAACAACTCTTGTCGTTAGCATCGTTTTATTCTGTTGATTTGTTTTTTGTATATCACAATACAAACTGTTTAAACACGAAAGAATTTTTCAATTTCTATTCTTGACGGGGCGGGGGGGAAGAGTCTATCGTTAGGGATGCTTTTTCGTATATATAGTAGGTGTTTTTTCTAGGGCACCCAATATATTGTGTGTCCCTGTTATTCCCTGTAATGCGTGATTTCTCCCCATTTTTCCATGGTTTCCGGGGTTTTCACCATTACTTCTGCTCTTCTTTTTAGACGGAAGAAAGGCACACCTTTTCCGCTCTATATATACTGCTCCCCATTTTTTAACCTTATCCCCCTATGGCGACTGCGTCACGTCCCAAGTCCGGGCACCACCCGACTTCCCTCAAAGACCGCACTGGAAAGGGTCTCAAAATCCAGCGCATGTTCACTGAAAAAGGTAAAGATCCTTTTTCATATTTTGAATATGAGCTGAGGACTTCCAGAATTACCAATCCCGACGGTTCAGTGGTTTTTGAAATGAAAGATGTCGAAGTCCCCAGGGGCTGGTCCCAGGTTGCGACGGATATTTTGGCGCAGAAATACTGCCGCAAGAAGGGCGTACCCCAGCGGGACAAGAACGGCAAACTCTTGAGGGACAAGGAGGGAAGCGTTGTGACCGGAGCCGAGACTTCCGTGAAAATGGTCGTCGGACGTCTGGCTTCCACCTGGAGACATTGGGGAGAGAAATACGGTTATTTTGAAACGGAAGAGGATGCCGACGCATTTGAGGATGAGATGAAATACATGCTCGTGGGACAGATGGCGGCTCCGAACAGCCCGCAGTGGTTCAATACCGGGCTCGCCCATGCCTACGGCATCACCGGCGATGCCCAGGGTCACTATTATGTAGACCCGGAGACTGGCAAGCTTGCCAAATCCAAAGACGCTTATACCCGTCCACAGCCTCATGCCTGCTTCATCCAGTCCGTCAACGACGATCTGGTGAACGAAGGGGGTATCTTCGACCTGGTGACCCGTGAAGCGAGGCTCTTCAAGTACGGTTCCGGAACCGGAACCAACTTTTCCAGACTCCGCGGAGTGAACGAGAATCTTTCCGGAGGAGGAAAATCTTCCGGTCTGATGAGCTTTCTGGCGGTCTTCGACCGCGCAGCGGGAGCCATCAAGTCCGGCGGCACCACGCGCCGTGCGGCCAAGATGGTGTGCCTGGACATGGACCATCCCGAAGTGGAGAGTTTTATTGACTGGAAATATATTGAGGAACAGAAGGTGGCCGCGCTCCATGCCGGTTCGCACGTCTGTTACGAAAATCTTAAGAAGGTCGTGGACTGCGCGTATTCCGGCGGACTTGATCCTGAAAAGAATCCTGAGCTCAAACAGAAAATTTATGAAGCCGACAAGAATCACGTTCCTCTGAACTACATCAAGCGAACGCTCATGCTCGTGGAAGACGGCATGAAGCCGGAAGAGTTCAGCTTCCGCCGCTACGATACGGATTTCCGTTCCGAAGCGTACCTCACGGTGGGCGGGCAGAACTCCAACAACTCTGTACGCGTTCCCAACAGCTTTATCGAAGCCGTCAAAAAAGATACCGGCTGGGATCTCAAGAACCGTAAGGACGGCAAGACCTACAAGACCATTCCGGCCAAGCAACTCTGGGATAAGATCGCTTTTGCGGCCTGGTCCTGCGCCGATCCGGGCATCCAGTACGACAGTACCATCAATGAATGGCACACCTGTCCTGAAGACGGACGCATCAACGCGAGCAACCCGTGCTCCGAATATATGTTCCTTGATGATACGGCCTGCAACCTTGCTTCACTCAATCTCATCAAGTTTTACAATCATGAAACCAAGGCCTTTGACGTCGAGTCTTTCCGCCACGCCATCCGTCTGTGGACGACAGTGCTGGAAATCTCCGTGTTAATGGCACAGTTCCCGTCCAAACAGATCGCCCAGCTCAGCTACGATTTCCGAACGTTGGGCCTCGGGTACGCCAACATCGCTACGGTGCTCATGCGCATGGGTATTCCTTATACTTCCGAGGAGGCCTACGCCATCACCGGCGCCGTCACGGCTATTTTATGCGGTGAATCCTATGCCACCTCCGCCGAGATATCCAAAGTTCTCGGTCCCTTCTCCAAATACGAAAAGAACAAAGAGCACATGCTCCGTGTTATCCGCAACCACCGCCGCGCCGCGTACAACAGCAGCAAGGAGGAGTACGAAGGTCTGACGGCCAAGCCCCAGGGGATCAACTCCGTGCACTGTCCGGAATATCTTCTGGATGCCGCCCGCGAAGCCTGGGATATGGCTTTGGAATGGGGTGAACAATACGGTTTCCGTAATGCACAGGTGACGGTGATCGCTCCGACCGGAACGATCGGTTTACTCATGGATTGCGACACCACCGGCATTGAGCCCGATTTCGCTCTCGTGAAATTCAAGAAACTCGTGGGCGGAGGCTATTTCAAGATCGTGAACCAATCGCTCAAACCTGCTCTTGAAACGCTCGGTTACAACGACGAACAGATTGAAGACATCATCAACTACGCCCGCGGGCACGCTTCTCTCAACGGCTGTCCGCATATCAATCCGGACTCCCTGCGCGAGAAAGGTTTCGGTGACAAAGAGATCGCGGCCATCGAAACGCAGCTTTCCGGAGTGTTCGAGCTCAAGTTCGCGTTCAACCGCTTTACGCTCGGCGACGATTTCTGCCGTGACGTTTTGGGGCTCAGCGATAACGAACTCAACGACATCGATTTCGACATGCTGACCGCTCTGGGTTTCGATAAAGAGCAGGTTGACGCCGCCAACGAGTACGTCTGCGGAACCATGACGATTGAAGACGCTCCTCATTTGAAGGCCGAACATTATCCGGTGTTCGATTGCGCCAACAAGTGCGGCAAGAAAGGCAAACGTTTCATCCCTTACAACGGACATCTCCGCCAGATGGCTTCGGCCCAGCCGTTCATCAGCGGTTCGATCTCCAAGACCATCAATATGCCGGAAGAGTGCACGGTGGGTGATATCCAGAAAGCTTATATGGAAAGCTGGGAGCTCATGCTCAAGTGTAACGCCATCTACCGCGACAGCTCCAAGCTCAGCCAACCGCTCAATACCTCCAGCGCCGACGGCGTGTATGCCGAACTCTTCAACTTCGGAGACTTTGAGAACGCCGACGATACCATCGGACCTGAACGAGTTCATGAGGTCATTGAAAAGATCGTTGAACGCCCGATGCGCCGCAAGCTTCCTTCGGAACGCCACAGCATCACCCATAAGTTCTCCATTTCCGGCCATGAAGGCTACATCACCGTGGGTCTTTACGATGACGGTCAGCCCGGCGAAATCTTCATCAAGATCAGCAAGGAAGGATCGACCCTGTCCGGCATCATGGATGCCCTGGCGCTCTCTGTTTCGATGAATCTCCAGTATGGCGTGCCGCTCGAAGTGCTTGTTTCCAAGTTCACCCATTCACGTTTTGAACCTGCGGGCATGACCGGTAACCGTGACATCCCGATGGTCAAATCCATCATGGATTACATCGGCCGCTGGCTCGCGCTCAAGTTCCTGCCCCGTGAAACCGCCAAGAAATACCACAACGCCGATCTTGTCGATCGTGCCTATAACGAAGGCAACAACCTTTTGTTGCCACGCGTTCCGGTGGAAACCGAACATGCCGACCTTATCGCCGCCACCGGGATGATGGAACGCACCCACCAACCGGAAAAAGTCTCCATGTTTACTGAGACCACGGTCCGGGAAGTAGAAAAGGTTTCCGTCACGTCCGAAGCCGCCAATCTTTCCATGGAAGCTTTTGCCAAGATGCAAAAGGACAAGGCCCTTCAGCTGAATAACGAGGATGCGGCTATGTGTACCGCCTGCGGTGCCGTGATGGTCCGCAACGGATCATGCTACAAGTGTCTTGATTGCGGTGAGACATCCGGTTGCAGCTAAAAAGCCATGAAGCTTTATCTTGTACAACACGGGCAGGCCAATCCGGTCGAGATCGACCCGGAGAAAGGCCTGTCCCAGAAAGGGCGCGACGATGTGAAAAAAGTCGCGCTCTTTCTGGAAAAAGCCGGGGTGGTGGTCGAACAGATCTATCATAGCGGTAAAGCCCGCGCCGAACAGACCGCGCACATTCTGGCGAGGGCGGTGCATCCAAAAAAGGAAGCGTTCAAACTTCCCGGCATTGAACCGATGGACCCGGTTGAACCTTTTCTCCTTGATCTGGATTCGGCCGAAGAGGACATGATGCTCGTTGGACATCTGCCGTACATGAGCAGGCTAACGTCAAAGCTGGTGGGTTCGGGCGATCATGAAGCCGTCGAGTTCCAGCAGGGAGGTGTGGTGTGTCTGGAAAACGTTGAAGAAAGCTGGAAAATCCGCTGGATGGTCATTCCCGACATTGTCCGGGGTTTGGGCTTTTAGAAAGGGATGTCGTCTTCTCCTTCTTCGCCGATGGGCGGAGCGGGCCAGGTGTTCATGAACGCGAGGGAACGGAAGTCGTTGTTGTTTTGAAGGGTGCTGAAATCGGCGGAGGTGACGACGGTGACGGGGGTTTCGTAAAGCTTCGGAACCTGGGTGATGCCCGGACCGACCTCCACGCTGTGGTCAACGCTCAAGTCCTGTGGGTCCGGGCCGATGGTGAGCACATGGTTTTCATGGTTGCGGTTGCTGAGGAGAATGGTCCGTTCGAGGGCGGCGTTGCAGCCTTTCACGGTGTAGGTCCTGACCATTTCCATGGTTTCGGGGTCGTGATAGTCGAAGCAATGGAAGAGGCGAAGATATGTGCCGAGGCCCATGGTTTCATGATAGAGTTCTTTGGGGAGGTAATCCTGTAACGTTTTTTCGCCACCGTTTTTGTTGAAGACGACTCTTCGCGTACTGAATCCCACGATGCGGGCGATGGGAGGGGTGGTCGTCGTGCGGTTCAGGAATATTTCGGCTTCATAGTTGGATGTATAGTTGTATTTCCGGGCAAACCTTTTGAGTGTTTTTTTTTCGAGAGAGCGCAGGGTCGTTCCGTCTCCGATTCTGGCGTCATCGATCATGAAGCAGTCTATTTTTCCCGTTCGATAGGCCTTTTCGAAAGCCTCCATGGCCCGGTCCGTCACGGCGGGAAGGTCCAGGGTGTATTCTTCAATGACCATACTTTTTTGGACCGCTTTGCTGAAATGGGTTGTGGCGTAAAACTCTTCCCAATCCTGGACAAGTTTTTCGACGTTCACTCCCAGTTTAAGGAATCTTGCAGAAATTTCCTCGGCGCCGAGCAGACGGTGCGGATTCCGGGACATTTCCCTGTTTTCTTTTTTCGGTTGAGAAGTGGCGGGTTTTTTTTCGATCTGGTCCGCGGCCATGATGCTTTTTATGGCTCTCGTCCTGATGACGTCGGATATTTCCTCGAGTTTTCTCAACGTGGACACGTTGGGATGTTTGTCTTCAACAAGCATGTTGAAGAGGACGACGTGAGTTTCGCTCAAGCCGATTTTTCTCAAAAACAGGAGCAGCTGCTCCCTGATGTTTCCGGGCATGGTCCGGTAGAGTTCGGCGTTTCCTCGGGCCGCGATTTCGCCGAGGTCTTTCTGGTGGAAAAATTCCCATGAGGCTGCCGACGGTTGATCGTCGGAGGATTCCAGCAATATGCGAAGATTTTTGAGTGGCATATTTTCTATAAAAAGGTTGCGATTTTTACATATTTTATTGTTTTTGTAAAGTTTTTGACTGGGTTATCAATTTAGGTATATCTCGTGCAAGTGAAGGAAACCGTTCCGTTATCGTTAAATTATGGTATAATATATTTGTTCTTACTTTTTTCTATGAATGAAGATATTTGGGAACATCATGAGGGTGAAAGTCCGGATTTGTTTTCACTGAAACGTCAATATCGTCAGATGATGGCAAAAATTTTAGTGAAGGTTCGCGCTTATCGTGGTTCGGAGGTCCAGTACAAAGACGTCATGCAGGATTTGGTCGATCTTGAACATTGGAAAATACAACACTTCGGGAAAGGCAGCCAGCTTCGCTTAAGTGACGAGGAAGAACGTCAGATAGCGAATTTTTTTAACTACGGGCATCCTGACCGAGCTATTGGTGATTTGTTGTCCATGCTTTCCAAACGTTTGGAGAAAGTGATGCACGGAGATGAGCCTTTGAGCACGGAACTCGCGAAGATGGGAATAGTTGAAATCCATCTTCCCGGTATATTGCTGCCTCCGGGATCTATGCCATCGCGTAAATCACCGGAAAAAGAGACGGGTCGCGAGAAACATTCCGAGCCGCGTTTTGACAAGCTTATAGCTTTTTTGAATCGTCGTGGAATTTATACTGATGATTTGGTTGTCTGTGACGGTGAGCTGCCTCATGATATTCAAAGGCATGAAACTTACCGGCTGGTGGAAGTTCCCCGTTTAAACCGACAGATATTGATTTGTGACGCCATTGGTGAGGCAACCTATGTTGTGCAAGGAATGTTTCCCAGGGCGCTTTTGATGAAGTTGAGTAAGGTTCAGCTGATTGAACGTTTTGGTGGGAAAGTTATAAGAATAGAAAAACACAATGAGGTTCAGTGGGAAAAAGAACTTAATGATGCGATATTTTCTTCAAAAATCGGTACGAAAGTCGACGTGAAGAGCATCGAGGCGATCCGTGGGGAGATCATGGCTCTCTATCCGACTCCTCGAGATTGGCTTGCCGCTGTTAGAAGAACTAAAAGAACCGATGAAAATGGTTTTTCATTAAAGATTTTCGGAATGGGAACATCGAAGGTTGCCAGAAAGTTTGGGATGGCGAGTCGTCCTTCAACTATTGAAGGGTATTGCGAGTGGGGGAAGAAAATTTATGGAGAAGATCCTTTGTTTGAAATGAAGAAATATACTTCCGAAGAACTTATTGATGAGATCAAAAGAGAATATCCGACACCGGCAGACTGGATAAAGCTCGGGCAGGGCGGGTTCAACCAATTGAAGTTTTTTGGCATGGGTTCCCAAGTGGTTTCTAAAATGCTGGGTCTTGATTCCAGACCAAGAAGTAAGATGGAATTTTATGTTTTGGGGAGAGCTATTTACGGCAACGATCCTGTTTTTGAAATCATGGAGTATACGAATGAAGAATTGATTGCAGAGGTGAAAAAGTTATATCCCACGGCTGCAGATTGGGTTGCAGTCCGCGGCGGAAAACGCCAACATCTCATGGTGTCTGGAGTCGGGGTGAGGTCGCTGGCAAAGAAATTCGGGGTTGAAGGAAATCCGCAAAACAGACAGGATGTCTATTATGAGCTTGGCCGGAGGATTTATGGTGATGATCCTCTGTTTGAGGTGAAAAATTATACTGCGGAGGAGCTGGTCGCTGAAGTAAAAAGACTTTATCCGACGCCGGCCGACTGGATAAAGCTCGGGATGACTGGATTTAACAAATTGAGATTTTTTGGAATTGGGTCTCAGATGGTTTCGAAAATTTTGGGTTTTGATTCCAGACCAAAACGTACGGTAGATTTTTATGCTTTGGGCCGGAGAATTTATGGTGAGGACCTTCGTTTGACCTGAAATCAGACCTCGATCTTTTGGAGGAAATTTGACCGACCGGAGGCTTGCCTGTTGATATTGAATATGACAGCCCCGCCGGAACGGCGGGGCTTCTTTGAGTACTTTTGTGTTTGAACCTGAAATACTTATTTTTTCATGTCCATTTTGTCCATGCTCTGGCAACCGCATGATTTTGCGGTGAGGAACATGTATCCCATCATCAGGCCGGCGATACCGACGAGCAGATAGACGATCCATTCCACGGTCGGGAGTGAACCGAGAATCATATTGACCACGTTGAGGTCCATATTGAGCAATCCACCGAGGCCGACGAGACCCCAGTTTAACGCGCCGATGAAAACCAGAAGGTTTACGATCCAGCACATGGGTTTATGTTGTACCATAAGAAAGAGAGGGTTAGGGGGTTGAGGTATCTTACTAGCCATTATAGGGCAAACGACCTTGAAAAGAAACTTTTTTGTTTTGAATTGATCTTTGAAAAACCGTTTGGTATTTCTCAGGCTTGCTTTATTTTAAAAATATTCTTAAAATATACAGGCTATAATGAAGGATATGTATGAATAAATTCCAGCTCGCATCGAAATTTAAACCCACTGGTGATCAGCCCGCGGCTATTGAAAGCCTGCTCGCAGGACTGAAGAAAAAAGAGAAACACCAGGTGCTTTTGGGGGTCACCGGTTCCGGAAAAACGTTTACGATGGCCAATATCGTCGAGCAGATGCAGCGTCCGACGCTCGTTATTGCCCACAATAAGACGCTTGCCGCCCAGCTCTGCGCGGAGTTCAAGGAGTTTTTCCCCAACAACTCCATCAGTTATTTCGTTTCATACTACGATTATTATCAGCCGGAAGCTTACATCCCGACCACGGACACCTATATTGAAAAAGACTCTTCCATCAACGAGGAAATCAATAAATTCCGTCACGCCGCCACCGTCAACCTTCTGACGCGAAGGGATGTTTTGATTGTAGCTTCCGTCTCTTGTATTTACGGTTTGGGTGACGTCGAGGACTACTCGAAATTTGCTATTGAGATCAAAAGCGGATCCCAGTACAAGCGCGATCGATTGCTCCGTCAGCTTACGGACATCCAGTACGCCCGCTCGATGATCGAATTCAAACAGGGAATGTTCCACGTTCTTGGCGACACCGTGGAAATTTTCCCACCGGACCGCGATACGATTTTCCGTCTGGAGTTTTTCGGTGACGAGATCGACCGCATTGCCGAGGCCGATTCGTTTACGGGAGAGGAACTTCGCGAACTGGAATCGATCAAAATCTTTCCGGCAAAGCACGACGTGACGAGCCGTGAGAAGATCGAGGGGGCTGTCTCGGCGATCCGCCATGATCTTGAGATCCGCTATAACGAACTGTTGAAGCAGGGAAAGCTTCTTGAGGCCGAGCGTATCAAGACCCGGACCGAATACGATCTGGAAATCCTGCAGGAGACCGGCTACGTGACCGGTATTGAAAACTATACGAGATACCTCAACGGACGAGGTCCGGGTCAACCGCCCGCTACATTGTTCGACTATTTTCCGGATGATTTTCTGTTGTTCGTGGATGAGTCGCACATGACGATTCCCCAGATCGGGGGGATGTATAACGGGAACTTTTCGCGCAAACAGACGCTTGTGGATTACGGCTTCCGTCTGCCTTCCGCGCATGATAACCGTCCATTGCGCTTTGAGGAGTTTGAAAAGAACGTCAACCAGGCGATTTACGTGTCCGCGACCCCCGGGAAATATGAAATGGAAAAGGGGAAGGAAAATATCGTCGAGCAGATCATCCGTCCGACGGGTCTTATTGATCCCGAAGTGGTCGTTCGTCCAAGCGTGCATCAGATCGACGATCTTCTTCATGAAATCCAGAAGCGCATCAAGGACAAGGACCGCGTGCTGGTCACAACCCTGACGAAACGTTCGGCAGAAGATTTGACGGATTATTTGACGGACGCGGGCATCAAGGTCCGCTATCTGCATTCCGATATCGACACCCTCGAACGTATCGAGATTTTGCGCGATCTGCGCATCGGAAAGTTCGACGTGCTCGTGGGTATCAATCTTCTTCGTGAAGGTCTGGATCTCCCGGAAGTTTCGTTGATCGGAATTCTGGATGCGGATAAAGAAGGGTTTTTACGTTCGGAAGGTGCCTTGATCCAGACCATCGGAAGGGCGGCGCGCAACGTGAAAGGTTTCGTCATCATGTATGCTGACCGCACCACCGACGCCATGAAGAAAGCCCTGAGCGAGACGGAGCGCCGCCGCAAGATCCAGGTTGCTTACAACAAAAAACACGGCATCACTCCCCAGTCCATCGTCAAAGCCATCAAGGACATCGCCATGGAGCACAGCAAAAAGGAGGCGAGAGGGGAACGACACATCGACGCCAAGAAGATCCCCCGCGAAGAGCTCGGACGGTTCATCCGCGAGCTGGAGGAGCAGATGGATATGGCTTCACAGAATCTCGAATTCGAAAAAGCTGCCGATCTCCGTGATGAGATCGGGGAGATCAAGGAAAAGTACAAGCTTTAGAGTTCTTTTCTTCTCACTTCATCAAGCATCCCGGAAAGTCTTGCCGCGATTTTTTCCGCTTCGTCGAGTTCTTTCGTTGTCAGGTTGTCGTATCCTTTATTGATGTAGGTTCGGAGTAACAGTATCGATTTCTGGATGTCGACGGTGATTTTCAGTCGGCGAGTGTTCAATTTCTGGATTTTCTCTCCTATCTCGATGACGGTTTTTGCCAGAACCACTTTTTTCTTGTCCAAAAGGTCAGGTTCAAGGCTGTCGTTCACTTCACGTGCCGTTGCCTGGATCAGCGGATTGATTTTTGCCATTTCAGGTTTGGTGATGGCTTCCCGGGGAGTTTTGGAATATTTCCCGGTTTTTTCCGGGAATTTCGGTTTTGTGAATTCGTTCATTGGTGTTTATTGAAATTGATTTTGGCGCATACTAGCTTTAATATCAGTTTATATCAAGTTATTCCGTTGCCATTACGTATGAAAAAGTTTTTTGCGATCGTTGGTTTATGTTTTGTTCTGGGCGGCTGTCAGATTCCTCAACAGTCCGGGGTAAGGAACGATGTGTCCTCGCAGCAGAATTCACAGCAGAATGTCCCGCAGCCCTTTGTCCAATCGGGCGAGTTCGTGGGCAGTACCCCCGAAGACCAGCTGGTCCGGACGGGTATGATGCGCTCGATTTACAGTCAGCAGGAACAGGACGCCGGTGCTCCGCAATACTATATGGGAGAGACCCAGCAGCAACTTCCGCCGGAGGAATATAAACAGCAGCTCCTTAACGGTCCGGTGAAGGATTGTCTTCAGGAAAGCGGCATCAAAGCGGATCTTTGCTATGAGGATTTTTTAAAAAAACAGACGGAAGCGGGAGGTCCCGAGCAGGCGTTCAAGGCCCTGAAAACCCTTTATGATGTTTCCGACGACGTCCGTTACTACTGCCATCCGTTGGCGCACGAGATCGGTCACGCCGCCGTGGATAAATATCCCACCGTCGCTGAAGCTTACCAGCACGGCGATGATTTTTGCTGGTCCGGGTATTATCACGGGGTGATGGAAGAGCTTATGGGCCGGATCGGCAAAGACGATCTTGCCGGAAAACTGAACACTATGTGCGTCACCATTCCCGGTTGGGAGTCGTATTCATTCATGTACTATAACTGCGTTCACGGCGTCGGCCACGGCCTTATGGAGGTCATGGGCGGCAATCTTTTTGATGCCCTGAAGATGTGCGACAATTTTGGAGGGGACTGGGAACGGCAATCCTGTTATAGCGGGGTTTTCATGCAGAACATCATCAACGACGATGTCCCTTTCGTCAGTCCCTATTTGAAACCGGAAGATACCGTTTACCCCTGTAATGCCGTCGATCAGCAGTATAAAGACCAGTGCTATCTGATGCAGACGTCGTATATGCTCAAAATGAACAACTACGATTTCAAAAAGACCTTCGATATCTGCGCGCATGTGGATGAAGGTTTCAGGGTAACCTGTTACCGCAGCCTCGGTCGCGATGCCAGCGGTTCAACGGTGAGCGATCTTCAAAAGACCCACGACATCTGCATGTCGGGGAACGATTATACCCAGCAGTCGGAATGTCTCGTCGGTGCGGTGAAGGATTTCATCTCTTACTACCACAGCGACGTCAAAGCCAAACAGCTCTGCCAGTCTGTCGAAGATAAAACCATGCAGCAATACTGTATGACGACGGTTGAGGACTACTATCGGAGTTTTTAACCCCGCCCGGATCTTTCTCCGACCGTTTTACCAGGCTCCACCACCTCCACCACCACCGCCACCGCCGCTGAACCCGCCGCCTCCGAAACCGCTTCCGGAAGAACGGGGGGACGACTGGAAGGTCGTGCTCATGCTGGTGTTGAGGGAGTTGATGCTGTTAAGGAAGTAGAAGGTGCTGAAGTTGGACGCGAAGTTCGGGTCGTTGCTGGAGTACCAGGAAGGAGGGGTCTTGTAAATTCCCTGAAATGCCTTCGTCCATTTGTCGGCGATCTTGAGGGTCATGGCGTAGGGCAGGAGTTTTTCAAAGATGTTCTCCTTTTCTTGGAACTTGATGCGGTCGGCTTCAGCTGTTTTGATGAACTCTTCGAGTCCGAGGATCTTGTAGCGGGTTTCGCGTCCCTTGAGGGTGCGTGCCGGCATGTATTTGCCGAAAATGATGATGATGAGGCCACTGACCATCAGCCCCACGGTGAGCGACCATGGTGCTAACGTAATAAGCAATCCCATAAGGAAGAGCGGACCGAACAGCAATACGAAACCGGTTCCCTGGTAGGCCTGGCGGACTTTGTCCGGAGACGTCGGAAAGTAGTTTTTTTTGACGAGCCCTTCGTAGACTTTCTTCTTGATGTCGGGAATGTCTTTGTAGAATTCATTTTGCAGATCGTCGAGGTCGCGTTCAGTGCCGCCGTCAAAAATGGAGTCCAGCAACGCTTTCTCATAGTCGCGGAGCGAGTCGTCTGAGGAGTAGTCCTCCTTGAGCAGTTTGAAGGTGTACGTGGTGATGTTCATGAAGAGCGCTTTGTCTTTTTTCTCGATGATCTTGAGGTATCCGCGGACTGCCAAATCGACGATGGCCGAAGTGATGTCGTGGATATCCACGCTTTCATCGATGATCGTTCCGACTTCGGTGGGTTTGAGGTCGTCGGGAGGAGTATAAATAGGCATGATAGCCGTTTTTCCGGTTTCGGGATCGCGACCCCTGGTGTACCAGAGGAAAAACATGAGACCGGTGACGACCAAAGGAATCAGAAGTCCCCAGTTGAAGATGAAGAAAAGGTAGATTTTTTCGTACCATGGAGCTTTGGCGAAAATCTGTTCGGGTGAAGGGGGCGTGGGCTGGATTATTCCGGTGGGATAACCCGCAACGATCGTCAGGCCTTCGTATTCGTTGAGTGCCGGTTCTCCTTTGGCGATGGGCGTGACGCTGTACTGGAAGGTTTTTCCGTCAACGATTTTTGCATCACAGTTTTTCTGGGTCGAACCGTAGCTGCCGGTGTAGCAGGTCGATTTGAGTTTTTTGACATCGACGGTTTCTGGCATGATGACCGTCGCTTCAGCCTGTTCGATGGGAACGTCCCATTTGTCGCCTGTGGCGTTCCAGTAGAGTTCGTCGTGGTCGTCGTAGTTGGTGAGGGCGCGTTCGGCGCTGTAGGTGATGTTGTAGGTTTCAACGTCGTTGAGGAGGATGTCCGGGTCGCCGATTTTGATTTCGATGTAATCGCCCTGGTCGTTGATTTCATAGTTCCACGCTTTGCCGTTTTGATCGGTGACGCTTTTGATATGGATGGGGATCTGGGACTGGATTCCGCTCGTATCGGTATATTGGACGGGAATGTCACGGTAAATGCCGTGATGTTCCTCCTGGGTGAAATCCACCACGATGTGTTCATTGACGTCGACGGTACTGTCCTTGTTGATGTTAACGGTCGTATTGAAATCCTTGATATCCCAGCTCCAGCCGTAGGCGTGAACCGTCGATACGCTTATGAATTGGAGCAGCACAAAAACTCCAAGCGTGAATCTTTGGATGAGTTGCTTGAAGTTCTGAGTCATAAGGGCTGGATTATCAAAAGAAATAAAAGGCCGTTGTTATTTGTCGTCGGAAGCTTTCTTGTCGTCGCTGAAAGAAACTTTGACGTTCTGTCGTTCTTCCTCACTGTCGGTCTGGAAGAAGTCGCGGCGTTTGAAGTTGAATATTCCCGCAAAAATATTGTTGGGGAAAACTTCGATTTTTACGTTGAAATCGCGGACCGTCGCATTGTAGTAACGGCGTGAAAGCTGAAGGTGCTCTTCAACGTCCTTCAGC